>NZ_MLYO01000064.1 GCF_001866665.1 Streptomyces monashensis
AACGACCGCAACGACCGTGACCGGGGCGGCCGTTCCTTCGACCGTCGTGACGACCGCCCCGGCTTCCGCCGGGACGAGCGCGGCGGGCACCGGGGCAGCGACCGTCCGTTCAACCGCGACCGCCGTGACGACCGCCCCGGCTTCCGCTCCGCCGGTCACGACCGCCCCTTCGGCCGTCGTGACGACCACCGCGGCACCGGCTCCTTCGGCCGCCGCGAGGACAAGCCGCGCTGGAAGCGCAACGGCTGACGCCGGGTGAGCTCGGCCGAGTGACCCGAGAAGGGCCCGTACGACACCGTCGTACGGGCCTTTTTTGGCCATAGCATGACGCATGTCACGCCCCAGGTGAGGGAATTGCTGGGGGCATGACAGAAGACGCGAGAGCGAACGGGGCGCACGGCCTGTCGGACGAGGAACGGCTGGCCCAGCTCGGTTACACCCAGGTCCTCGCCCGCCGGATGTCGGCGTTCTCGAACTACGCCGTCTCCTTCACGATCATCTCGGTGCTGTCCGGCTGCCTGACGCTCTACCTCTTCGGCATGACCACCGGCGGCCCGGCGGTGATCACCTGGGGCTGGGTGGCCGTCGGCCTGATGACCCTGTTCGTGGGCCTGTCGATGGCCGAGATCTGCTCGGCGTACCCGACCTCGGCGGGCCTCTACTTCTGGGCGCACCGCCTCGCGCCGCCCCGCTCGGCGGCGGCCTGGGCCTGGTTCACGGGCTGGTTCAACGTGCTGGGCCAGGTCGCGGTGACGGCCGGCATCGACTTCGGCGCGGCCTCCTTCCTCGGCGCGTACCTGAACCTCCAGTTCGGCTTCGCGGTGACCCCGGGCCGTACGGTCCTCCTCTTCGCCGCGATCCTCGTCCTGCACGGCCTGCTGAACACCTTCGGCGTGCGGATCGTCGCGTTCCTGAACGACGTGAGCGTGTGGTGGCACGTGCTCGGCGTGGCCGTCATCGTCGGCGCGCTGGCCTTCGTCCCCGACCACCACCGGTCGGCGTCCTTCGTGTTCACCAAGTTCGTGAACGAGACCGGCTGGGGCTCCGGCCCGTACGTGGTCCTCCTCGGCCTCCTGATGGCCCAGTACACCTTCACCGGCTACGACGCCTCCGCGCACATGACGGAGGAGACCCACGACGCGTCCACGGCCGGCCCGAAGGGCATCGTCCGCTCCATCTGGACGTCCTGGATCGCCGGCTTCGTGCTCCTCCTCGGCTTCACGTTCGCGATCCAGTCCTACGACAAGGAGCTGGCCTCCCCGACCGGCGCACCCCCGGCGCAGATCCTCCTGGACGCCCTGGGCGCCACGACGGGCAAGCTCCTGCTCCTGGTCGTGATCGGCGCCCAGCTCTTCTGCGGAATGGCCTCGGTGACCGCCAACAGCCGGATGATCTACGCCTTTTCGCGCGACGGCGCGCTGCCCTTCTCGCGTGTCTGGCACACGGTCAGCCCGCGCTCGCGCACCCCCGTCGCCGCCGTCTGGCTGGCCGCCCTGGCCGCTCTCGCCCTGGGCCTGCCCTACCTGATCAACACGACGGCGTACGCGGCGGTGACGTCGATCGCGGTGATCGGCCTGTACATCGCGTACGTCATCCCGACCTTCCTGCGCGTGCGCAGGGGCGCCGCCTTCGAACGCGGGCCGTGGCACCTGGGCCGCTGGTCGGGGGCGATCGGAGTCGTGTCGGTCCTCTGGGTCGTGACGATCACGATCCTCTTCATGCTCCCGCAGGTCTCCCCGGTCACCTGGAAGACCTTCAACTACGCCCCCGTCGCCGTCCTGGTCGTCCTCGGCTCCGCCGCGACCTGGTGGCTCGCCTCGGCCCGCCGCTGGTTCCTCACCCCGGACCGCGCTCCCGCCCCGCAGACGGCCGAAAAGTGACCATCGCGCCCTTTCCCTCCCCCGCGACGCGGCCGGTCCACCGATACCCGATCGGAGACACGGCCGCGTCCGGCTATGCTCGGACAGGCAACATCGCCTGGGCCCTTAGCTCAATTGGCAGAGCAGTGGACTTTTAATCCATTGGTTGTGGGTTCGAGTCCCACAGGGCCTACCGGTGGCGGGGGAGGGGAACAGCCTCTGACCTGCTACGCAGCGCCTGAGTCGGCTTCGGTCGGGTCGGGCGCTGCTTCGTTCTCAAGCCATTGCGTGAGCGATGCGTGAGCGGATGCGCTCGCGGCCTGCGGATCGGGGGCCGCTGGGGCGGACGCATCAGCAGCCGCCGGACGCGACCGGGGGATCAGCTTCGCTGCCTTCTCGGCGATTTCACGGTCCAGCTCAGGGAGCAGGCTCGTGTACGTGTCCGAGGTCAGCGTGATCGTGGAGTGCCGGAGCGTCTCCTTGACCGTGTGGATGTCGCCGCCGCCTCCGTGCGTGAGCGTCGCGGCAACGTGGCGCAGGTCCCGCAGGGTGATGGGCGGCAGGTCGGTCGTGGCGAGGATGCGGCGGAAGGTATCCGAGAGCGTCTCCGGGTGGAGCCAGGAGCCGTCCTCCTTGGTGAACACCTTGCCGGTGTCCTGCCAGGCGGGGCCCCACTGGGCGCGCTCCTTCTCCTGACGGGCCTTGTGGTCCCGCAGGACGGCGATGTTCATGCCGTCGAGCGCGATGGTGTTCGCGCTACCGTCCGTCTTCGGCTCGGACTCGTAGGGGTCCCAGCCGTCGACCACGATCTCCTTGGCGGGTGTGATGAGGCCGGCGTCGAGGTCGATCTCGTGCCAGTCCTGGCCGACCGCCTCGCCGCGGCGGAGACCGCGGGTACCCATGAGATGGAACGACGCATACAGCCGGTCGCCCTCAGCTGCATCGAGGAAGACGCCGAACTGCTGTGGCGTCCACACCATGACGGGCCCGGGGATCTCGCCCGTCTCGCGCCACCTCCGGACTCGCTCGTCCGTCCACAGGAGGGGCTTCGGGCGCCTGCCTGACTCCAACTCGACGTGGGACGCCGGGTTGAAGGTGATGAGCTGCTGTGCGATGGCGGAGTTCAGTGCCGCGCGGAGGGTGCGGCGGATCGCCTGCCGGGTGGCCGGGCCGGTGATCTTCCGGAACGGCTTCATCTCGGCGAGCTTGGCCCGTTCGGCCGCGAGCAGCTTCCGCTCGGCTCCTACGGGGCGGCCGGGCTTGCTCGGCTTGCATCGGGCGATCTGCTCGCGGCGGGCTTCGTTCTCGGCCGCGATCACTTCATTCTCGTCGGCTATCGCGTCGAACATCTCCACCAGGTGGCCGACGTTGAGGCGGTCGAGGCGCACGTGGCCTATGCGCGGCTTCAGGTGGACGCGAATGTGGGAGGCATAGCCGTTCAGCGTGGTCTTGCGGCGCTTCTTCGCGGCGAACCACTGGTCGAGCCACTCGCCGACGGTGAGGCTGCCGCGCAGCGGGAGACCGCCCCTCAGACTGCGCCGAGTCTCCTCGATGGCGGGCAGTGGGGCCTTCTCGACCGCGACTTCCTCCAGCATGGTGACGAGGCGCTGGAGGCTGTCCGGGTCGTCCTTGTCCGCCAGGGCGAGCAGGGAGCGGACGTGGTCGAGGTCTGCCTGAGCGTCCTTAAGGCTCTCGTAGCCCGTGCGGCTGAAGGAGCGACGGGTGCCGTCTTCTTGGGGCGGCAACTCCTGGCGTATGGAGTAGTAGCCGTGCTTGCGGCTGGAGAGCTTCGGGCAGTTCTTGCCGAGCGGCTTGGCGGTCTTGGGATCACGGCAGTAGCAGCGGCGGTGGGTGGAACCCTTCAAAGATCGTTCTCCTCGGTGGTGCTGTCGTCGGATGGGTCGACGTCGGCGAGTTCGGGTGGCAGGTAGGGGAGCAGGCCGCGGTCGCGGCGGATGAAGGAGCGGGCTACGCGGAGGCGTTGCTTGGCCTGGTCGATGCGCTCCAGGCAGGTGGCCTGGTCTCGCAGGGCCTCCGCTCGCTCCGCTGCACTGGTTGCGTGCTCGACGGCGTATTGCGCGTAGCTTTCGCTGGCCATCGCGGCCTGCGCTTCGCCGAGGGCCTGAATGTGCTCGCGCTGGTAGCGGAGCATGTCGCGGTCGGCGAGGGAGCCGCTGTCCTGGGCGATGAACCAGACCATGGCCTCCCACGGAGCGATTCGGTGCTCGTACGGGAGCCGCTGGACCTCGGCCACGTAACCGATCGGGTAGATGAGGCAGATCGGGTTCGTGCGCAGTGCCCTGGCCAGGACCATGACGTCGACCAGGGGCAGGTTGGCGCGGCGGCCGGATTCCATATTGGCGATGACGTTGCGGGGGATCGGGTGACCGATCTCCTCGCACCGGTCGGCGAGGTCCTGGGCGCTCATGCGCAGCTCCTTCCTTCGGCGTCTGACTTCGGCGGCCACGGTGGCCATGACGTGGTCGACCCACTCGGGGACGTCGTCCTCGTCGTCGTATCCAGCATCAGAATCGCGTTGTGTCATGAAGACACATTAGCTTCGTCATCCTTGATTTAGTGGCCTGGAGCCGGACGTGATCAGCGCGTTCGCCGAGGGCTCAGTCATGGATGGAGTGCGTATGCGCGAAAACGACCCTGCCGAGCGGGCGAAGGGTATGAGCAGGCAGGAGCTGCTGGGGCTGCCGGTGTCCGTTGACCTGGAGACCAGCAATCGTGCCTTGGGGCTGGGGCGGAGCAAGGGGTACGAGCTGGCCAAGCGCGGCCAGTACCCCTGCAAGGTGCTCCGTCTGGGCAACGCTTACCGGGTCGTGACCGCCGACCTGCTGAACCTGCTGGGCTTGGCCGCGTGAGGGGTCGGGTCCGTAGCAGATAGTTCTGCGCTGAGCTGACACAGAATCGCTGGACTGTGCCAGGGGGTGGACGTACTGTCCGTGTTCCCTCAGGGAACGGAAGGAGCCCCCGGCGGCGCAACGCCGGAGGCTCCAGCAACCCCGAACGGCCCTGGAAGAACCAACCCGGCGGCAAGGGCGCGCAAGCCCGACACCGCCAGACGAGGAGCTGCCCTGTGCAACATGCGGGATCCGAGCCCTATTCCAACTCCAACGAGCCTTCGTGGCCGCCGGTCGCCGTCCCCGGCCAGCCCGGCCACCACGCCGGCGAAGCGCCTACGTCGGCCAACGACGGTGCGCCGGGCCCCACTTCGGCGGACATATCCGCCGAGGAGGTGGTGCCGGATCCGGAGCCGACCGCCGGCTCGGCGCTGCTGGACGAACTGCGTGCCCAGATAGCGCGGTTCGTGATCCTGCCCTCGTCAGAGGCGCTGGACGCGGTCACGCTGTGGGTGGCGGCGACGCATCTGCAGCCCGCGTGGCAGCACGCGCCGCGTCTGGCGGTGGTGGGTCCGGCGAAACGGTGCGGCAAGTCGCGGCTGCTGGACGTGCTGACCGAGACGGTCCACGAGCCGATGCTCACCATCAACACCACACCGGCGGCCATCTTCCGGTCGATCACCGAGGAGAACCCGCCCACGCTCCTGGTGGACGAGGCGGACACCATCTTCGGCACCCCGAAGATGGCCGAGAAGAACGAGGAGATGCGCGGCCTGCTCAACGCCGGCCACCAGCGCAACCGGTACGTCACCCGGGTCGTGGGCAACGACCACACCCCGCACCGCTTCGCGACCTTCGCCATGGCGGCCATCGCGGGGATCGGCGACCTGCCCGACACGATCATGGACCGGGCGGTGGCGATCCGCATGCGTCGCCGGGCCGAGGTCGAGAAGGTCAAGCCCTTCCGCTCCCGCCGCGACATCCCGGCCCTGCACGATCTGCGTGACCGCATCGCCGCCTGGGCCAGGCCGCTGCTGGACGAGGCCGCGAACCTGGAGCCGGAGATGCCGGTCGAGGACCGCGCCGCGGACACCTGGGAGCCCCTGGTCATCGTCGCCGATCTGGCCGGTGGACACTGGCCCAGGCTGGCGCGCCTCGCGTGTACGCGGATGGTCGCCGCCGAAGCGGCGGCGGAGGACCACCCGAGCGGGGCGCGGATCCTCGCCGACATCCGCCGGGTCTTCCACGCCCAGCGCGAGGTGGACAGCCTGTCCACCGAGGAACTCCTCCACCACCTGCGCCAGGACCCCGAGGCTCCGTGGGCTGAGTGGGGACGCGGCGGGCTGACCGCCCGCGAGCTGAGCAGGATGCTCCGCGAGTTCGAGATCAAGCCTGGCAACGTGCGCATGGCCGACCGGACTCAGCGCAAGGGGTACATGCGCAACAAGTTCCTCGACGCCTGGCGCCGGTACTGCCCCGCCGTCCACCCCGCCGACGCCGACACCACCCGCGGCAAGGACTGAGGCCCGCCCTCCCGGTTGCCGTACTTGCCGTCCCTGCCGTGATCTCGCAGGTCACACGGCCTACAGGCAAGACGGCAACCGGGGTCAAGACGGAAACGCGATCATCAATCGCGCCTCTGCCGCCAAGACGCCGTCCGTATCCGTCTTGCGCCGTCCACCGCCGTCCTGCCGTATCACCGCAGGTCGCAGCCCTGCCTCTCGGGACGGAATACGCAACGCCACCGTCCCGACCGGGGGCACGGCCACACCGACACCAGGCCCGCCAGTACGGTCCCGCGCTTGTTCCGTCTCGGAACAAGACGTCGGCAAAGCCTGCCAGGACGGAGGGCCGAAGCGGTCGCCGTACCCACTGTGACCTGCGCCTGCAACGGCCAAGACGGCAAAGACGCACCACACCACTACCCCAGGAGTACCCCGCTTGAGGATCCCCCTCATATCCCGTCGCCGTGACCGCCCGCCGCTGGACGACCAGCCTGGTCAGGAGCAACCAGCGAAGACGAAGCTCACTGCGGAGCAGTACGTGCTCCGCACGGCCGGCATCGTCATCGTGGCCCTGACCGCCGGTGCGTTCTGGCTCTCCTATGCACACCTGGCCGAGGTCGCTGCCCAGCACGGACTCCGGGACTCGCCGACCCGCCGATGGGCGTGGCCCGCGACGCTGGACGCGTTCATCGTCGCGGGTGAGCTGCTCATGCTCCGTGCGGGCCTGCGCCGCGTCACCGACAAATGGGCCATCGGCGTCACCGTCATCGGATCATTCGGCTCCATCGGGCTCAACGTGGCCGGGGTGACTGGCACTCGCGAAGTCGGCAGTGTCCCGTTGCTCGACTACGTGGTTGCTGCGGTTCCACCCGCCGCCGCGATGGTGGCCTTCGGTGTGCTGATGCGGCAGATCCACGAGCTCGTCGCGCAGCCTGTCGACCACTCGGCCCCCGATTCAGCGCAGGTGCCGGAAGCACCCGCCGTCACTTCCGTCCAGCCTGCCGAGGCGCCGGTCATCGCGGTCGGCCAGTCCGGCGAGGCTCCGGTCGAGCACGTCCGGCCTGCCGGTCTGCTGGTTGAGCCCGGCCAGGCCACTGAGCCGTCGGCCGCCGTATCCGTCCAGTCGCCGGAATCGCCCGCCGACGCTGCAGCGGGCAAGTTGCGCGGTGGCCGTCCGCCCGGCGCCCCGCTCCAGGTACTCGTGGAGATCGGCCGGGCTGCCGCCGCTGAGCAGGGCAAGCTCACCCGGGCCGTCGTCCGGACGGCGGTTGAGGACAAAGGGCTGACGGTCGGCAGTGAGCGGCTGACCGAGGTGATGGAGATCCTCCGCACCGAACTCGAAGGAGCAGCCGAGACCGACCGGCCCGGCGGCTGACCGGAACTGCTGCCGGGTGACCGGAACCCTTCCGGTCACCCGGCCTGCCGTACCGCCCCCAAAAAAACGCGTGGTCGTCCACACCTGTGGATGGGGCGGCAGCCGTCCGAACTCCATCCGATCTCCGCCGTGACCCGTACGCCCTCCCCACCCCTCTCCGGAGAAACCGTCCATGACGCACGACCCGAACGACCCCGAGAACGCCCCCGACGAGATGCCGCAGCTGACGAAGTCGCCTACGTTGATGGACCGTTGGCGCCGCGCGTTTGGACGACCTGCCCCGGGCGGAGCCAGTAGTACCCCGAGTCCGACTCAAGGCCGGTCTTCGGGGGTCTCCGCCCCGGGGGTGGCGGAGACGGCCCAGCGCCAGGGGGCGCCGGACCGGGGGGTCGGGGCCGAGGGCAGCCCCGACCCGGACACGCTCCATGCCGTCCAGCACGAAGTGCTCCAACCCGCCCCCGCCGCCGAGACTGATGCCGGCGAACCGTCCGAGCAGAGCGTGCAGCCCACGATCCGCCGTTTCACCGGCACCAAGCGAGTCGTCCGCGTCGGCCCCCTGCGTTTTACCAGCGACGAACACACCCAGCTCCAGGAAGCGGCCGCCGAGCACGGCTACAAGGGCGACTCCGGCTTCGCCGCAGACATCGTGCTCGCTTTCGTCACCGGCCGGTTCACCGCCAACCTGCCCCTGTCCGAGGATCGCCGCCGCACCCACATCTTTCGCGCCCAGGTTTTGCGCCAGCTCAACCGGATCGGCGTCAACGTCAACCAGATCGCCCGCGCCCTCAACAGCGACCTCACTCCCCCCGACATCCGCCAGCGCCTCGCCGATCTCCACCAGCTGCTGGAGCTGATCGCCGAAGCTCTGCGCGAGCCCGTCGATCCGGAGACGGAGGCAGCCGCGTGATCGCCGCCATCAAACCGGCCGGGTCCAACACCCGCGGTCTGCTCGCCTACCTCTACGGGCCTGGCCGCCAGGACGAGCACCTCGATCCGCACATCGTGGCGGGATTCGCCATGCTCGGCATGCCCGACCCCGGCCGCGACGAAAACGCCACCCTCACCGAACTCGCCCGCTACCTCGACGAACCCGTCCGGCTGCGCAACGGCGAGTTCGGCAAGCAGGTGACCGACCACGTGTGGCACTGCCCCGTCCGTGCCGCCCCCGAGGACCGCTACCTCTCCGACGCCGAGTGGGGCGAGATCGCTCAGCGCATCGTCCAGGCCGCCGGCATCGCCCCCGCCGGTGACGACCTGGCCTGCCGCTGGATCGCCGTACGCCACGCCGACGACCACATCCACATCCTCGCCACGACCGTCCGCGAAGACGGCCGCCGCCCCAAACTTCACGACAGCGGCCTCCGCGTCGGCGACGCCTGCCGCGAGATCGAGAAGGACTACGGGCTGCGCCAGTTGAAGAAGGGCGACCGCACCGGCACCCGCCGCCCCACCCAGGCCGAGATGCACAAGGCCGAACGCCTCGGCTGGGACCAGCCCAGCACCGAGCGGCTCCAGGACCGCATCCGCGCCGCCATCCCGCACGTGACAGGCGCCGAGGAATTCATCGCCTACCTCGAAGCCAGCGGCGTCGAGGTCCAGGTCCGGCGCGGTCCGTCAGGCGACCTCCTCGGCTACGCCGCCGGCCGCCCCGGCGACGTCAACGAGGCCGGCGAGCAGATTTACCACTCCGGAAGCAAGATCTCCCCCGACCTCTCCCTGCCCAAAATCAAGGCCCGCCTCGAATCCGGCCATCCTCAAGAACACCCCACCGCCCGCCGCAACCACCCCAGCACCCCCTGGCACCAAGCCACCGACGCACTCGACACCCTCCACACCGACCTCGCCGACGACACCCACGCCCAGGCCCACATCACCGCCCTCGGCGAACTCCTTGAAGCCACCGCCCAGAAGGCACCCGCCCATCTGCGCGCCGAACTCCAGGCCGCTTCCAAGGCGTTCGCCCGCGCCCAGCGCTCCCAGATCCGGGCGGAAGACCGAGCTGCCCTCGCTCTGCGCAGCGCGGCACGCGACATCGTGCACACCGCCACCGGCCCCGACGGCAGCGCCCTAGCCGCCCTGGTCGCGGCCCTTGTCTGGGCCACCATCGTCGCCGGGCGCTGGCACGAAGCGAAGAGCCACGCCCACCAGGCCGACGCGGCTCGTCAGGCTGTCCAGCACCTGCAGATGGCCGCTGACCGCGCACTCGCCCCGACGCTAGTCGAACTCACAGCCCGGCTGCCCAGGGATCAAGCCCGCCGCATTCTCGCCAATGATGTACGGGCAGCTGCGCCCGACCACGCCGAGCGGATCCTCACCGACCCGGCTTGGCCGGCCCTCGCCACCGTTCTTGCCGACGCCGAAGCTCGCGGCCACCAGCCTCACCAGCTCCTCAAGGAGGCCGTCGCCCAGCGCGAGTTGACCACCGCGCGCCAACCCGCCCGTGTCCTGATAGCCCGCATCCAGCACACCGGCCGGAACCCGGTGGCCAACCGCCTTGCCGAGGCCGCCCGCCTGAAGTCGACCATGGCAGGGTCGATCCCTGCCCAGCAGACCCGGAACGGTCAGGCTCCAGCGGTGACTACGTTGCGTCCTCAACAGTCGCACCGACCGAGCCGGTAGCCGCCGTATGGGTTCGCTACGTACCCCGCGGCTTCGCGACGGAGAGTCGGCGGCTTCAAGCCAACGTCGTCTCGAATCCGCCCCGCGCCCTTGACGGCCCCCTAACCCTTCGGAACCGTCGCACGCAAGAACGCGCAACCCGCTTGATCCGGGAGGGCATCGTGGACCTACAGTTCATCGGAATCGACCCCAACACCGGCGGCGAGGGTTCGCCGACGGTGTGGGTGGAAGAGGAGACGGCCGACCTGGTCCTGCAGGGCATCAAGGCCGAGGAAGCGCTGGAGGCACTGATCAGCGGTACGGAGTGGGTGGCCGGGCACGCGGTGGGGATCCCCACCCACGAGACGGTGATCCGCATCCCCGCCCGCCTGGTGCCGATTCTGAGGGAGGCGTGTGATGTCGCAGAACGGCGTGCCGAGCTTCGCTGAGCTGCTGGCCGACACGCGCCGCAGCGCGGTGCATCTGGAGATGCGCGACGTGTACGGCGTCGGTGACGAGGCCGAAGAGTTCGAGCAGTTCAAGCGCACCGGCCACGTCGATCTCGACCCGACGGCGCGGTGGTGGCCCCAGTGGCTGGGCACGGTGCGCGAAGCCGTCGCCCGCGGCGTGGTGATGCGCCGCGCCCGGATTGTGTCCGAGCCCGTGACGGACTACATCCGGTGGGAGCACGCGGCCACCTCGCTGAATGTCGACGCGGGTGAACTGGTGCGTTGGCTGCCCCGCCGCCGGGCCGTGGACATCGCCCTGCCGGGAGCCGACTTCTGGCTGTTCGACGACCGCTTGGTGCAGTTCAACATCTTCACCGGGGCCGGTGACTGGGCGGATCCGCCCAAGGAATTCAGCGAGGACCCCACCGTGGTCAAGCTCTGCTCCGACGCCTTCGAGGCCGTATGGGAGCGTGCCGTCGACCACGAGAAGTACACCGTCTGACCCGCACCTCACCCTCATGCCCGCCTCCCCCTCGTCCAGCGCTCAGGCAGCCCGTGAAGCGCTCGCCGTACGCCTAACGCACCTACGCAAAGACGCCGGCCTCACCGGGAAGGAGCTGTCCGCCCGGTGCGGCTGGCACCCTGCGAAGACCACCCGCATCCAAAAGGGCGAGGTGCAGCCCACCGACGGGGACATCCGCGCCTGGTGCGCTGCCTGTGGAGTGGTCGGCCAGGCCGACGACCTGATCGCCACGGCCCGCGCCGTCGACTCGATGTACGTGGAGTGGCGCAGGAGCCACCGGACCGGCATGCGCAAGACGCAGGAGGACATCAACGACCGCTACGCGCACAGCGGCGTCACGCGCGCGTACGTCTCCAACGTCGTGCCCGGCTTCTTCCAGACACCCGCGTACGCCACGGCCCTGATGGAGGCCATCACCGACTTCCAGGGAACCCCCAACGACATCTCCGAGGCCGTCGCGGCCCGCGTCGCCCGGAGCCGGTTCCTGTACGAGGGCGGCCACCGGTTCGTCGTGCTCATGGAGGAGTGTGTGCTGCGCTATCGGGTGGGCGACGCCGAGACGATGGCGGGACAGCTGAGGCATCTGCTGACAGTGATGCCGCTTCCTTCCGTCTCGCTGGGCGTCATCCCCTTCACCGCGCAACGGACGATGTGGCCGCTGGAGGCGTTCTACCTCCATGACGGCACACGCAGCGTCGTGGAAACCCTCACCGCCGAGGTCAACGTGGTGCAGCCGCGTGAACTCGCCGACTACCGCAAGGCGTTCGGGGAGCTGACGAAGATGGCCGTCCACGGCAACGCCGCCCGGGCCTTGATCGAGTCGGCGATCACCTCCCTGGGATGACGTTGCGCAATTCTCCGCAATTTCGTTGAGGTCAAACTCCGGCTCTCCGTACGGTCGTTGGCGTCGCCGGGCAGGTCCAGGATCCCCTCGGCGGCAGTGGAGGAGTCCCGCTCATCCCCCATTGCGAGCGGAACATCCCAGCCCCGAGGAGACGACCCCGTGAGCGTCATGACCAGACCCACCGCAGTCGGACCGCCCGGCTACACCGAAACCCTCCCCTGCGAGCCCGAGACGGCCCGCCGTGCCCGGCGCCTTGTCTCGGGCGCGCTGAACACCTGGGGCATAGCCGAGTTGGCGGATGCAGGCACACTGATCGTCTCCGAGCTGGTGGGCAACGCGGTCCGCCACACCTCGTGCCGTCTGGTCCGGGTATCCGTCCGGCGGGTCACGGACGATCTCGTTCGGATCGGCGTCACCGACAGATCCCACGCCCTGCCGAGACTGGATCTGGTCGCCGACGGCGATGAGACGGGGCGCGGTCTGGTCCTGGTCGACGCGCTCTCGTACCGATGGGGCTACGACGAAATGCGCTGGGGCAAGACCGTCTGGGCGGAGCTGGCGGTCTCACCGTGCTGACCGTACGGCTACTGCCCGAAGACGAACTGGCGGGCGTCGCCGATCCGGAGCGGTGCGTCGAGCTGGCCGTCCCCCGCCGCATCGAGGACACGATCACCGTCCGCGCCCTGCGCCTGACACCCGCCGACCTCGTACGGCTCCGCATGGAAACCGATCTGGCCCTGGCGGACATACGCACCGAAGCCATGCACGCCGAGGCCACCTGGCGTCAACGACTCGCGCAATGGCACGCGGACGGGCGTACCGCCGTCGAGGCCAATGAGCTGGATACGGCTCTGCTCTCCCGTGTCCTGCACGGCCTGCGGGCCTCCTTGTAGCACCCACAGACCCCGACCGGCGTACCGAAAGGGAACCCCGGACGGAACGGCGCGCGCTCGTGTCCGCCCCAAGCGGGCCGGAGCCGCTCCAGATCCGCGCTGCCAAGAAGCGGCACAACGGATCCGTTCAAGACCTCTCGCTCCGGCTGAGCGGGAGGAAGCCCAGAGAACAGGAGTGCACGATGCCCGAGAACACCGTCATCCAGCCCGTCGAGGACGGTCTGATCGTCTCCCGGAAGTCCATCGCCGCCGCCCGCTCCCGTGCCGAGCAGCCGTCCGACGGCGGCTCGACCGGCGTTTCCGACAGCAACGACTGAGCGGAGCCGACAGAAGTGACCGCCTTCTCGCAGGTGGTCGAACGCCTCGGTGGGGACTTGCCCACCGGGGCCTTCGGCCGCACGTACCGCATCTGGCGCGGTGTCGCCGACTTCTCATCCCTACTGACGTGGGACGACCTCAACGCGGCCATCGGCAGGGGACGTCTCGAACCGCCTCGCTTCCGCCTGCACCGCGATGGGGAACTCATTCCCTGGCAGCAGTACGCCACCGCCGTCACGACCCGCAGGAACGTGGTGTGGCAGCGCATCCAACCCTCGCGGCTGCACGATCAACTCCACGACGGCGCCTCGCTGGTCCTGGACGCTGTGGACGAACTCCACGAGCCCGCCGAGCGCTTGGCGCAGGTCCTCGAAGGGGTGTTCCGGGGCCGTGTCCAGATCAATGTGTACGCCTCCTGGACCGCGACGGAAGGCTTCGGCACCCACTGGGACGATCATGACGTCATCGTGGTCCAGCTCGAAGGGGCCAAGCGGTGGCGTCTGTACGGGCCGACCCGGATCAACCCGCTCCACCGCGACACCGAAGCTCCGGAGCCTCCGGCAGACGAGCCCATCGAAGAAGTCGTCCTGCGCGCCGGCGACATGCTGTACCTGCCCCGGGGCTGGTGGCACGCGGTGGCGGCCACCCAGGGACGTTCCCTGCACCTGACGTGCGGGCTGCAGACCACGACCGGCGCGGACCTGGTGGGCTGGCTCTCGGACCGGCTGCGAACCTCGGAAACCGTACGTGCGCACTTGCCCGTCTTCGCCTCGCCGCAGGAACAGGCTGACTACCTCGAACTCCTCCGCAAGGAAGTCGCGGACGCCCTCCACGGCGGCGCGATCGCAGACTTCCTCACCGCGCGGGACGCCATCGAACCGGGCCGCACCATGTCCTCCTTGCCGTTCCTCGACGCCGTACCGGCGCGCGCCGACCTGCTTGTCCGGCTCACCACCGCCCGAGCCCAGCTCACCGAAAATGACCACGACTACGTCGTGTTCCTCGCCGGCGGCGAAGAGTGGACGTTCGCCCCACCTGCACGCGCCGTGCTGTCCCCGCTCCTCGACGGCTCCCCAGCACTGCTGGGGCATCTCGCGGAAACGAGCGGCCTCACCGTCCAGCAGGTCGCCGGGCTCATCACCGAACTGGTCAACGCGAACGTCGCGGCGGTGAGCGAGCGGTGAGCCCCGACCTCGCACTGGGAACGTACCGGTGCCGGGACATCCCGCAGGCGGCCGCCCACGCGGCCGCCTGCGGGGCACTCTGGATCGACACCGCCCCGAACTACCACCACGGCCAGGCCCAGACTCAGCTCCGCCCCGTGCTCGCGGGGAACCCGGATCTGCGAGTGTCGACGAAGGTCGGCTTCCTCACCCCCGACATTGCGACAGCCGCGAGCGATGCCCAAGTCCTCACACCCGCGGAGGCTGCGACAGGTCACTGTCTCACCGACCGCTACGTCACCTGGCAGAGTCGACGCAACACTGCAGAGCTGGGCCGCAAGCCGGACATCGTCTTCGTCCACAACCCCGAACGAGCCGTACGCCCCCACGACGCCATCGCCGAAGCATTCACCGCACTCGAAGCCGAGGCCCGCGCCGGACGGATAGGTGGCTATGGCGTCGCCACCTGGACCGGCTTCGAAGACGCGTTCAGCGTCGCTGACCTGCTTGCGATCGCCACACGCTGCGGAGGTCCTGGCTATCACATGATGGCCATCCAACTCCCCGCCTCGCTGGTCATGCTCAAGCCGGTCGCGCAGGTCCTGGACGGCACCGGCCCTCTCGCCGAGGCGACCGCAGCCGGCGTGGACACGTTCATTTCCGCGCCCCTGCACGGGGGAGAACTCCCCACCATGGTCACCGACGAGCTCGCCCAACTCATCGACCCTGGCACGACCCCGGCCGAGGCCGCGCTACGGGTGACCGCGTCCACCCCAGGGGTGAAGCACATCCTCCTGGGATCCGGGCGCGCGCAACACTGGAAGGCCGCCGAGCGCGTCCTCACGCTGCCTCCGCTCCCGGACAAGACCCTTCACGAGGTGATCGATGTTCTCGGCGCCTGACGACGCCACCGCCCAACGCATGCGTACCGCCAGGGCTTTCGCGTGCAATACGCTCACGCTGACCGACCTCGCCGAGAAACCCATCTGGGGCTACGCCGGCCGGACCCTCTCTGGCGCCGTAGCCGGTGCGCACGGCACCGGCTGGCTGCGCGTCGTCGCCGAGCGTCCCGACAAAGCGCACGGGAAACTCTGGGACGGCCCCAAGACCGCCCAGGAACTGCTGCCTCCCGAGATTCCCCGCCCCGCCCTCCACCACGTCCACGACTGGCAGGCGGACGACTGGGCGTACCGGGCGGAGCTGTACCAGCGCACGGACGCCACCGTCATCTCCCGCTCACCGGTCCTCGAACACGATCCGGCCCTCCCCGAAGCATGGTGGGCGCAACTGCGGACCGCACTCGACTCCCTCGCTGAAGCCCCCAGCGACCGCATCGCCGTCCGCGAGGAGTACATCCGGCGAGCCGTCCCCCAATACACCGGCCGTGACGTCGGTGAGATCGCATGGGCCACCGCTCACGGCGACTTCCACTGGTCAAACCTCGGCGGTCCCGACCTCACCATCCTCGACTGGGAAGGCTGGGGGCGAGCCCCGATCGGCTTCGACGCCGCCCAGCTCTACCTCTACTCCCTCCACACTCCCGCAACGGCCGCTCGCATCCGTCGGACCTTCGCACATGTCCTTGACACCCCGGCCGCACGCGTGGCAGAACTGACCATCTGCGCCCAGGTTCTCCAGGCCGCCGATCGCACGCCGTTCTACCGGGAGTTGGCGGGGCCGGTGAAGGAGTACCTGGACGCCACATACGAAAGGACGGGGTGAGAGTGGCGACGCCTTCAGTGCCTGTCCTAAACCGGCTTGGTGGGCAGCAGCGGGCTCTACGCCGGCGTGGTGTCCGAGGACGCGGGGCGGGCCGAGGAGTCCACTTCCTGGGCTGCTCGCCCCCACTGCACCATCTCCACCTCCTCCCCGGGCCGGAAGACCCTGAGCGTCTGCTCCAGAGAGTGGGCGTGATGCTCTGCGCGGATGCGGACCCGGCCCGCGCGAACCAGTTGTCGCCAGTCTCTGAGAATGACCCTCAGCCAGGTCTAGTTGACCCCTCTGATCACCCTGCGCGGCTCTACTGCGGCGCGCAGCTGCGCAGGATGGACGCGATCAGGTCGTCCAGGCCGTGCTCGGTCACCTCGGCCGGCAGCATGCCGCTCACCGCCAGTCCGGCGTAGCCGTGCAGCGCCGCGAAGACCGGTAGCGCAACGCGTTCCAGCTGTCCCTCGCGCACTTCGCCCCGGCGTTGCCCGTCGCCGATCAGCTCCAGCAGTTGTTCGGACCACTGCTGGGCGGCCGCGCCCAATGCCTCCGACGCCTCCGGGCTGTGCTTGACCGAGAACATCAGGTCGAGCAGCGCGGCGTTGGCCACGGCGAAGCCCACGTAGGCGCGGGCCGCGGCATCCATCCGGGCGGCGAACGCCGCACCGACGCCTTCCTGCGAGGCTGCCAAGGTCTCGGCGAGCCGCTCGAACCCGGTCAGTGCCAGGGCGTCCAGCAGTGCCTGCTTGGTCTTGAAGTGGCGGTTGGGTGCGGCGGGGCTCACCCCGATCTCTCGGGCCAGCTCGCGCAGGGACAGCGCGCCCGATCCCTTCTCGCGCAACGTCTGCTCGGCCCGTGCGAGGAGCGCGGCGGGGAGGTCTCCGTGGTGGTAGGGGCGGTTCTTCATGCCCTCAGCCTAGCCGGGCGTGAGCGACGCCTACATTGTTTATGTTGCCTACATTGTAATCAGTGTATACATTGGAGCCATGGCAAAGAACACGCACACCCAGCCCTGGAACACCACCGACATCCCCGACCAGACCGGCCGCACCGCCGTCGTGACCGGCGCCAACAGCGGCCTCGGCCTCGCCACCGCCACGGCCCTGGCCGGCGCGGGCGCGCACGTCGTCCTTGCCGTACGGGACGCCAAGCGCGGCGAGACCGCCGCCGCGACGGTGAACGGCAGCGTTGAGGTCCGCCGGCTCGACCTGGCCGACCTCTCCTCCGTGCGCGAGTTCGCCGCCGGCTGGCACGGTGACCTGGACCTGCTCATCAACAACGCCGGCGTCATGAACGTCCCCGAGGGCCGCACCAAGGACGGCTTCGAGACGCAGTTCGGCACCAACTACCTGGGGCACTTCGCCCTGACCAACCTGCTGCTGCCGCAGATCACCGACCGTGTGGTGTCCCTGTCGTCCACCGCGCACAAGTCCCCGGGCAGCCCCCGCATCCACTTCGACAACCTCGACCTGACCGGCGAGTACGACCCGATGACCGCCTACAGCCAGTCCAAGCTGGCGATGCTGCTGTTCACCCTGGAACTCCAGCGACGGCTCACCGCAGCCGGCTCGCCCGTCCGCGCGCTGGCCGCCCACCCCGGCTGGTCCGCCACCAACCTCCAGGGCAACGACGCCAGCACCCTGCGGCGTCTCCTCTGGCGCCTCGGCAACAAGTTCATCGCCCAGGACGGCCCGGCGGGTGCGCTCAACCCCCTCTACGCGGCCGTCCAGGACCTGCCCGGCGGAAGTTTCGTCGGCCCCGACGGCATGTTCGAGATGCGTGGCACCCCCTCCCTGGCCGGCCGCTCGGCGGCGGCCAGCGACCCGGCCGCCGCCCGCCGCCTGTGGACCGTCTCCGAAGAGCTGACCGGCGTCACCTTCCCGGAGGCGATCGCGGCAGTTCAGTCCTGAAGCCGTGGCCGGCCCGTCGGGTCGGCGGTCCTGCGGTGGTACGGGTGGCCGCACTGGGGCGCTGGTCCGGCCAACCGGTCGGTGACATGCCGACAGAAGAACTCGGGGGCGTCGTCAAGTCTCTCGACGAGATGCGCGCGAAGACCCAGTCGCTCTGAACCGAATCCCGATCAGTCAGCACCGACAACCACGTCGCGCGGCTCGACTGTCCACCTCGCTCTGTCTTCAGGGCACTTCACGATGGAAGGAAGGCCGAACCATGCCCGAAAACGTAGTTGTCGTCGGAGCCGGACAGGCCGGCAGTGAGCTCGCAACAACGTTGCGTCAGCGCGGCTGGAGCGGCGGCATCACCCTCATCGGGGACGAGGTGAGCCCGCCGTACCAGCGTCCGCCACTCTCGAAGGGCTTCCTCCTCGGAAAGCTCTCCCGGGAGAAGCTCTACCTCAAACCTGCCGCGACGTACGAGCGCTTCAACATCGCACTGCGGCTGGGCACATGGGCGGAAACGATCGACCGGGCGGCGAAAGAACTCGTCGTCAGCGACGGCAGCCGACTGCCGTACGACAAACTCGTCCTGGCGACCGGAGGCCGCGCGCGCCGCCTGACACTGCCGGGCGTCGACGTGGACCAGCTCGACAACCTCTTCACCCTGCGCCGGATCGACGACGTCGACGCGCTGCGCCCGCACTTCGTCCCCGGCCGCAAGCTCGTCCTCATCGGCGGTGGCTATGTCGGCCTGGAGATCGCCG
This sequence comes from Streptomyces monashensis, assembly GCF_001866665.1. Classification (GTDB taxonomy): domain Bacteria; phylum Actinomycetota; class Actinomycetes; order Streptomycetales; family Streptomycetaceae; genus Streptomyces; species Streptomyces monashensis. The sequence continues at coordinate 18,743 of NZ_MLYO01000064.1, forward strand.
CCGTGGCCACACAGCTCGACCTCGACGTCACCGTCGTCGAGGCGGCTCCTCGACTGCTGGCGCGCGTGACCGGGCCGGAGGTGAGCGGCTTCCTTGAGGACGTTCACCGCTCCCACGGCGTCCGCTTCCGGCTCGCCGCCACGGTGGCCGACGTGGCCGTGGACGCGTCGGGACACCGGGTGACCGGCGTGGAGGTGTCGGCCTCCGGGGTCGTGGAGCGGCTCGACGCCGGCCTCGTACTCGTCGGAATCGGCATGGAGCCGAACACCCACCTGGCCTCCGCAGCAGGTCTGGAGGTCGACAACGGCATCGTCGTCGACGAATTCGCACGCACAAGCGACCCGGACATCCTCGCCATCGGCGACTGCGCCAACCAGCCCAGCGCCTACGCCGGCAGGCGCATCCGGCTGGAGTCGGCGCCCAACGCCATCGAGCACGCCAAGGTCTGCGCAGCGACCATCCTCGGCCGACCGCAGGCGTCCACGGCAACGCCGTGGTTCTGGTCGGAACAGTACGACCTGAAACTCCAGATGGTGGGCCTGTCAGCCGGCCACGACCGGTGCATCACCCGCGGCGGCACGGGCACGGCCATGTCCGCCTTCTACCTCACGGGCGACAGGATTGTCGCCGCCGACGTCATCAGCCGGCCCGCCGACTTCGCCACCGCGCGACAGCTCGTCACCAGTGGCCGGCCCGTCGACCCCGAGCGACTGGCCGACAGCGAGATCCCCCTGGCCCAGGCAGCACTCTGATCCCGGCCGCGCCCACGGCGCGGTGACTGCTCCGTGGGCCCGACGACGAGGCCCGCAAAAGGGCCGCCTGTTCATGAAACACACCCACGCAAGGAGAGGCAGTTCCACCATGCCCAAGATCACCTTCATCGAGGACGACGGCACCGAGCACGCCGTCGAGGCAGGCGCCGACGAGTCGGTCATGCAGGCCGCGATGGACAACCTCGTCCCCGGCATCGTCGCCGAATGCGGCGGCTACGCCAACTGCGCCACCTGCCACGTCTACGTCGACCCGGAGTGGGCCGACAAGCTGCCTGCACCCGAGGAGGCCGAGGAAGTCATGATCGAGGCCGCCTTCGACGTCCGGCCCACAAGCCGACTGTCCTGCCAGGTCCAGGTGACCGAGGACACCGACGGCCTGATCGTGCAGCTCCCCGCCTCCCAGACCGGCGCCTGACCCGCCCATTCCTTCCCGCACCACCCTGACGAGAAAGGTGACACGATGACCACAAGCTCCACGATGGGCATCCCCGCGCACGTCCCGGAAGACCGCGTCGTCGACTTCGACTACCTGCGGCCGACCGGCATCGACGAGGACCTGCACCTGGCCTGGAAGAACGCGCAGGACACCCTGCCCGGCATCTTCTGGACCCCCCGCAACGGCGGCCACTGGGTCGTCACCCGCGCCGACGCCATCAAGGCAATCCAGCTCGACCACAAACGCTTCTCGCACGCGCGCCTCACGATCGGAGGCGAGTACGTGCGCGAGGGAGCCGTCGTCCAGATGGACCCGCCACGGCACGCCTCGTACCGGATGCTCATATCTCCCACGTTCTCCCCCAAGGCTGTCGCAGCCCTGGAGCCGATCGTGCGGGAGACCACGATTTCGATCGTCGAAGAGCTGCGTCCCAAAGGAGAGTGCGAATTCGTCGGTGACTTCGCCAAGATACTGCCCGTCGTCGTCTTCCTCGGCACCGTCGACCTGCCGCTGGAAGACCGCGACTACCTCCTGCCGCATGCGGAGAAGATGCTCCGGCCGCGCGATGCGCAGGAACAGCTCGAAAGCCACACGGCCCTGGCCGAGTACGTCGCCCGAGCCCTGGCCGCCCGGGCCGAGCAGCCGGGCAGCGACCTCCTCAGCAAGATCGTGACGGCGAAGATCGATGGCGAGCCCATCGCCTTCGAGGCGGCCGTGGCTCTGTCCCAGGTCGTCCTGGCCGGCGGTCTGGACACGGTCGCCTCGATCCTCGGCTTCGTCATACGGTTCCTCGCCCTGAATCCGGGACACCGACAGCAGTTGATCGACGACCCCTCCCTCGTGCCCAACGCCGTAGAGGAACTCATCCGCCGCCACGGGCTCATCAACACCGCCCGGCTGATCACGCAGGACACCGAGTTCCAGGGGATGCAGCTCAAGGAGGGGGAGCAGATCCTCGTCCCCAACCACCTCTACGGCCTCGACGAGCAACAGGTCGACAACCCGCTCGTCGTCGACTTCACCCGGCCTCATCCCGAACAGCACTACGCCGCCTTCGGCAACGGCCCCCACAGGTGTCCGGGCTCCTTCCTCGCCAAGACCGAACTCACGGTCTTCCTCCAGGAATGGCTCGCCCGGATCCCGGACTTCGTCATCAAGCCCGGCACGACCCCGCGCATGGCATCCGGCGCCGTCAACACCACCCACGAGCTCCACCTCGCGTGGGACACCGACCCCCGCTGACCCACCGCTCAGCCAACCCCGCCGGGAGATCAGCGCCATCACACCGGTCCTCCGGCACCAAGAACTCAGGAGCGATCATGTCCCAGATCACCTTCACCGATCGTGTTGTCGCGATCACGGGCGCCGGCCGAGGACTCGGCCGCGAGCACGCCCTGGACTTCGCCCGCCGGGGAGCGGCCGTCGTCGTCAACGACCTCGGAGGCACCGGCGCCGGGGCGGGGGCCTCGGCGAGCGCCGCCGATGAGGTCGTGGCCGAGATCTGGGCCGCCGGCGGCCGAGCCGTGGCGAACTACGACTCCGTCAGCACCCGATCGGGCGGCCAGGCGATCATCGAGTGCGCGATGGACTCCTTCGGCCGCATCGACGCGGTCGTCAACAATGCCGGTTTCCTGCGCAACAAGGTGTTCGAGGACCTGGGCGACGCCGAACTCGACGACATCATCGACGTGCATCTCAAGGCGGCGTTCTACGTCACTCAGCCCGCCTACCGTGTCATGCAGCAACAGGGCTACGGGCGGATCGTGTTCACGTCATCGGCCTCCGGCGCCTTCGGCAGCCCGGAGCAGACCAACTACGGCGCGGCCAAGGCCGGTCTGCTCGGCCTCACCAACTGCCTCGCCTGGGAAGGGCGCAAGCACGGCATCCTCGTCAACGCCGTGCTCCCCACCGCCGGTACCCGGCTGGCCAAGGAGATGAGCCAGCAGTGGCACGAAGAGATGGTCGGAGACATCCACCCGGACGCGGCCATCCTGGCACCCACCAACGCCCCCTCCTACGTCACGCCCGTCGTGGTCTACCTCGCAAGCGAGCAGAACACGGCCACGCGCGGGTTCTACTCAGCCACCGGCGGCCGATTCGCCAAGGTCGTCCCCGCGGTGACGCACGGCTGGTTCGGCCCGCTGGAGCGTCCGGCCACCGCGGAGGAGATCGCCGAGCACTTCGCCGACATCGAGTCCGACGAACACGGCTACGACCTCCCGGAGAACGTGATCGACGAGGGCCGCCCCGTGCTGGCGCGCAGGCTTCAGCAGACGGGCTCCGCATCCGTCGGGACCTGATCTCCCGCCGCAGGTCGCTGTCAATGCTGGTCACAGCCTTACAACTGAGCACAACACGCACCACCACCCCGTAAGACGGCCGAAGCCATTGCAGCTGGCTTCGGCCGCCGCGCGCAGTCTACGGACACGACGCACTCTGTCCGTCCCGGCCCGAACCTCGCCTCCGGCGTTGCGCTAACCGCGTTCAACATCGCCCTGCCCCCTTGGGCGGCCGACGACGCGCCGAAGATCTGTCCGAACTGATCGACGGGGTCTTCGCTTTGGTGGAACCCGTGTTGAACACGGGTGAACGTCGTGACGCTCTCGGTCTGCTTGGACGGCAAGACAGCGCCAACAGGCGCGAACACGCTGGTCAGCAGCACTTCCTGCGTGAGCGATGCGTGAGCGGACGGTGTGGCACGCCCCATCCGTAGATGGATCTGCCCCTGCGGCAAATGTGCTTTGACCAGGTGGTTCCGGACACCCAAGAACCGTCCGGAACCACCTAGCAAGGTTTGGCCAGGACTTTTAATCCATTGGTTGTGGGTTCGAGTCCCACAGGGCCTACGGACGGCGAGCGGGGGATCACTCCTCCCGGCTCGTCACGCGGCGCCCGGGCCGGCTTCGGTCGGTTCGGGCGCCGTGGTGGTTTCCGGGGCGGGTGGCCGAGTCCCGTGCGCGGGGGTGCTTCCGGTCGTCAGGTGCTGCGGCGCGGTGCAGTGTGGATACATGGATCTCCGGCAGGGCGGGGTCGCCGGGCGGCGGCCATGGTGGTCGAGCCGCGCGCTGCTGGCGGTTCCGGTCACGATCATCGTGGTGATCACGGTGACGGACCAACTCGTCCCGGAGGACATCCATCTGGGGCCGCTGCTGGTCATCGCCCCCGCGATCACCGCCTACTTCGCCGGCCCCTGGCTGACCGCGCTGGTCGGGCTGCTGACCGTGGCGGCGCAGGCGTACATCGGCTGGCACTTCGGCGTGCTGCTCTCCCGCAACGTACTGGTGCAGATCCTCGCCCTGGCGGTGCTGTCGGCCCTGGTCGTGGTCTTCTGCGTGGTGCGTGAGCGACATCGCGGCCAGCTGGCCCGGGTGCGTACGGTCGCCGAGGCCACGCAGCACGTGCTGCTGTGGCCGCTGCCCGACCAGCTCGGCTGTGTGCGGGTCGCCGTGCTGTACCTGGCGGCCGAGGACGAGGCCCAGATCGGTGGCGACCTGTACGCGGCCACCCCCGTCGACGGCGGTGTCCGGATCATGATCGGTGACGTGCGCGGCAAGGGCCTGCCGGCCATCGGCGAGGCCGCCCTGCTCATCGGGGCCTTCCGGGAAGCCGCCCACCAGCACGCGGGCCTGTCGGCGCTGGCCGCCGCCCTGGAACAGAGCGTGACCCGGAACCTGGCCCAGCTGGCGCCCGCCGGGGAGAGCGGGGAGCAGTTCGCCACCGCGCTGCTGCTGGAGGTTCCCGACGAGGACCGCATCACCCGGATCATCAGCTGCGGGCACCCTCCACCGCTGCTCCTCGGCCCGGACAGCGCGGTCACGGTTCCCCTGCACCCGGCGCCCCCGCTGGGGCTCGGCCGGCTGGGGCCGAGCACGTACACCGTCGACGTGTTCTCCTTCGAACCCGGCGACACGCTCCTGCTCTACACCGACGGCGTCATCGAGGCCCGGAACAGCTCCGGGGTCTTCTATCCGCTCGCCGAGCGGGCCGCGCTGTGGGCCGGACAGAGCCCCGGGAAGCTGGTGCACTCGCTCCGGCAGGATCTGCTCGCGCATGTCGGCGGCCGCCTCGACGACGACGCGGCGGTCATCGCGCTGTGCCGTACGCCCGGCCCGCATCGCGGCCACCACCGGTAGCGGCACGGCACCGGTGGGGCAGGTCCGGGTACGGCGGCCCTGCCCCACCCCCTCTCACAGGCCGTCGTACGGTCCCTGTGACTTGGTGCTGCGCCGGTCGTGCGCGGCGTGCCGGGGTCTGGTCACCTTGGACGAGACCTGGCCGACGATCTCCCAGAAACACACCAGTGCGGTGATCGGCGGAATTCCGAAGATGATCAGTGAAAGCAGTGAATGTGATGAATGACTGACGCACAGGGCGACGGCCATCGCGGAGGCGCCCAGCAGAACGCACCAGGACCGCCGCGCGCTCCGATTCTGCACGGTGGCCCGCAGAATGGACAGGGCCGCCACGAGCCACGGTCCGTAGACCGTCAGCGGCCACCACCGCGCCAGGCGCATCGGCAATACGTCGGAAGCGGTGGCGCGGAGCTGTGCATAGGAATAAGAAAAAGACCAGCCCAACATGCACACCGCGCACACCGAGATGGTTGCGATCAGGATGGTGACGTGTGCGCCGCGCTGGCTGTCGCGCATCCAGCGCGATTCCGCGTGGACCCGCCGCCGGTTGCGCCGGTGACTTGAGCGGCCGGGCGGCGGAGCCTCGTCGGGGGCAGCCGTGGTGGTCGCTCCCGACAGCATCTGGGCCAGCTCCTCGACCGGATCCCACTGCATCTCGATCGTGCTGAACTCGGCGTCACAGAAGATGTCTTCATTGTGAATCCTGTCCATCAGATAAGTCCTACAGCCCCACCATCGCCCGCGAGTAATCACTTTCCAACTGGCTGATTCTTCTCAGAAAATCATCGAGAAGATCTGAACAACCGTCGATGAGCCCGTCGAGGAACCCGTCACCGTCGCTGGAGTCCAGCTGGAATGTGATGGTCCCGTGAAGGTTGCCGGCCGCATGCCTTTCGGTGCGTGTCACGACCGCCTAACGAGCCCCTCATGAGGCGTGGGTGTCGGGCATTCGGGTATTTCTGCAACCCGAAAGTGTGCCCTGCGGGCCTAATGAAGCAATTGGCGAAAATGTGAGTGAGCAGGAAATTGCATTCCGTGAATATAGCCCGGATGCCCCACTCCTGGCCTAGTCCGCCACCTCTTCCGGTCCAGTCCGGGATGACGATCCGTTCGACGACGGCGGTCACCGGCTCCCCCGCCCCGCCTCCGACAGGGCGTTCGGCGGGGTGCGCTGTTCGATGATCAGCCGGTTCAGCGAGAGGTAGCTCAGTTTTGCGGCCGTGGCGCCGCCGGGCAGGCCGGAGGACTCGTGCTACGCGACATCGGCGGCGCGCCCGGCGTGCCGCCACCGGGTTCCGCGGGGCCACGCGGATCCGCTGCCGGACACCGACCCGGCCGCCTTCCGGCGGGCCGGTCACGCGGCGGCACGCGCGGCCGAAGCGCGGGCCGGGGCGTTCGGATCCAGGCCCGGGCGTGCTGGACGTCGGCCCGATGCACAGGGGGCGTACGCGGCCGTCGGCACTGCTGCCGGCATGGCTCCCGGGCGTCGCCGTCCTCGTCCACCGTCGCCTCCCGTCCGTCGCCTTCGGTAGTGCGGTGCTCGAACCGGGTTCCTCCGTCCGGGAGTTCGGGGATCCGCCCCCGTGGGCCGGGCCGGGCCGGGCCGGGCCGTTCGCCGTGGCCGGGGGTGTTCGGGGAGCCGAGGTTCAGGCGGTGGGACCGGCCCCGGCCCGTCCGTAGGCCCGCAGGAACGCCGCGACCCCGCCGCCGACGAGGCGGTCGGTCTCGGCCGGCGGCAGGGGCAGGACGCCGTAGTGGGTGAACTGGACGATCGTGTGCGTCGTCAGGGCCATGAAGTGGGCGGCGGCCATGGCCGGGTCGCCGTGCAGGTCGAGCAGGCCGGCCCCGGCGAGGTGGCTCATCGCCTCGGCGACGGCCCGGCCGACCGGTGCCGGTCCCTCCTCGTGCCAGGCCGTCAGGACCTCCGGCGGTACGTGGTCGGCCTCGGCGTGGATGTGGCGGACGAGGGCGAAGTGGTTCGGGTGCTCGGTCATGAGGCCGACGAACGCGCGGGCCAGGGCGACCAGGTCGCGCTCCAGGTCCTCCGGGTGCGGGGGCCGCGCCGGGTCCAGCACCTCGCGCAGCCGGGCCAGTTGGGCGTCGCGGACCTCGCCGGACGTCCAGGTCACCACGGTCTGGAACAGCTGGGCCTTCCCGCCGGGGAAGTGGTTGTAGAGCGTGCGGGTGGAGACGCCGGCCTCGGCGGCGAGCGCGTCGACCGAGGCGCGCGCGTAGCCCTCGCGGCCGAAGACCGTGCAGGACGCGCTCGCGATGGCGATCTGCTTCTCCAGTTTGCGCGGGGAGACCTCGCGCCGTGCCCGTTCCAGCCTGGACTTGTTCGTTTCGCTCACACCCGCCTCCTTCTGTGACGGCCACTCTAGTCGACTGACAACGCTCGTTGTAATTTTTACAACGATCGTTGTAACTTGCTGGAGTGGAAGGCCGCAACGGGCGGCCCACCGCCGGAAGATGGGGGACATCTGTGTCTGTGACCAGCAACGAAGCCGTATCCCCGGCCCATGACGCACCACTGCGCGTCGCCGTCGTCGTCGGCAGCGTCCGCGAGGGGCGGGTGGGCCGGGCCGTCGCCGACTGGTTCCTCGGCACCGCCGCCGATGACCCCGGCCTCGACCTCGACGTCATCGACCTCGCCGAGGTGGAGCTGCCGCTCGTGCTGCCCGGCTGGGGCGGCGGGCCGAGCCCCGAGGCCGCCGCCGTACTGGGCGACGTCTCGCCGCGGCTCGCCGCCGCCGACGCGTTCGTCGTCGTCACGCCCGAGTACAACCACAGCTTCCCGGCGTCCCTGAAGAACTTCGTCGACTGGCACTACGTCCAGTGGCAGGCCAAGCCGGTCGGCTTCGTGTCGTACGGCGGTCTCGGCGGCGGGCTGCGCGCGGTCGAGCAGCTCCGGACGGTCTTCGCCGAGCTGCACGCCGTGACCGTGCGCGACTCGGTCAGCCTGCACGGGCCCTGGTCCGGCCTCACCGAGGACGGCACCCCGCGCGACGCCGACGTCTGCGCGGGCGCCGCCAAGGGCATGCTCGGCCAACTCGCCTGGTGGGGACGGGCGTTGCGGGCCGCGCGCGCCGAGCGTCCCTACGCGGGCTGAGGGCGGGCACGGCGATGAGCAGCAGTGCCCGCTCCGTCGCGGCACCGACGTACCGGCCGGCACCCGATCCGGCCACCGCCCTGCGCCGCACGCTCACCGTCACCGTCATCGGCTCGGTGATGTCCGTGCTCGACGTGACGATCGTGAACGTCGCGCTGCGCTCGCTCTCGGAGTCCTTCGACGCCCCGCTGGAGACCGTCCAGTGGACCGCCACCGCCTACACGCTCGCGCTCGCTGCCGTCGTCCCGGTCGCCGCCTGGGCGATGGCCCGGATCGGCGCCCGGCGTACGTACACGACGGCGCTCGTCCTGTTCACCCTCGGCTCCCTGCTCGCCGCCTGCGCCTGGGACGCGGGCAGCCTCATCGCCTTCCGCGCGGTGCAGGGGCTGGGCGGCGGCCTGCTCCAGCCGGTCGCGATGACGATGGTGATGAGGGTCGCCGACCGGCGTCGGCTCGGCCGCGCGATGGCCGTCGGCGGACTGCCCATCCTGGTCGGGCCGGTCGTCGGCCCGATGCTGGGCGGCTGGCTGGTCGACGCCGCGTCCTGGCACTGGATCTTCCTGGTGAACCTGCCCGTGGGCCTCGTCGCCCTGGCCCTCGCGCTGCGGCTGCTGCCGCGCGACGAACCGGACGCGGCGACGCGCGCCGCCGCCCGCCTGGACGTCCCCGGCCTGCTGATGCTCTCACCGGGTCTCGCCCTGCTGCTCTACGGCCTGGCCCGGGGCGGCGAGCGCGGCGACTTCGCCGCCCCCGGCGTCCTGCTGCCCGCCCTCGCGGGCGCCGCCCTGACGGCCGCCTTCGTCCGCCGGGCGCTGACGGTCAGCGAACCCCTCCTGGACCTACGGCTGCTGCGCGACCGCACCTTCGCCGCGGGCATCGCCACGCTCGCCCTGTTCACCTGCGGCTACTTCGGCTCGGCGCTGCTCGGCCCGCTGTACTGGCAGCAGGAGCGGGGCCTGAGCGCGACGGCGGCCGGGCTGCTGGGCGCCCCGACCGGGCTGGTCGTCGGCACGGCGATGCAGCTCGCGGCGCGGTGGGTCGACCGCGCCGCGCCGCGCCGGCTCGTCCCGGCCGGCATCGCGCTCGCCGCCTTCGGGATGGCGCTGCTGGCCTGGCAGACGGGCGTGCCGGGGGTCGCGACCTGGCGGTTCGTCGCCTCGGCCATGGTGACGGGCGCAGGCATCGGCATGGTGCTGATGCCGACGATGACGACTGCGAGCCGGGACCTGCCCGTGGACCGGATGCCCGCGGCGAGCACCGCGCTCAGCATCAACTCGCAGCTCGGGGCGTCGGTGGGCACGGCAGTGCTCTCGGTGGTCCTGGGCGCGGCGGGCCAGGACCCGACGGGCTTCCGGATCACCTACGCGGTGGCGGCCGCGCTGCTGGCCCTCTCCGCTCTGCCGGCCCTGCGCCTCCCCGGCCGCCGCCGGCCATGAGGTCAGCCCGCGGTCCGCTCCGTCAGCCCCGACAGTTCGGTCCGCTCCGTCAGCTCGGCGAGCGGAAGCGTGTGCTGGGTCTGGAGGACCTTCGCGCGCAGGTAGCGGACGTTGTGGGCGGTGGTGAAGACGCCGGTCGGCACCCGGTCCCGGACGACGACGCCCAGGGACCTCAACTGCCCTGCCTTGTCGGGGTTGTTGGACAGCAGGTCCAGCTCGCCGATGCCGAGGGCGGCGAGCATCTGCGCGGCGGCGGTGTAGTCGCGGGCGTCCTCCGGCAGGCCGAGCGCCGCGTTCGCCTCGTACGTGTCGAGGCCCTGGTCCTGGAGGGCGTAGGCGTCGAGCTTGTTGTAGAGGCCGATGCCGCGGCCCTCCTGGCGCAGGTAGAGCAGCACACCGCCCCGGTCGGCGATGCGCTCGACCGCCTCGCGCAGCTGCGGGCCGCAGTCGCAGCGGGCCGAGCCGAAGACGTCGCCGGTGAGGCACTCGGAGTGCAGCCGCACCAGCGGGACGGAGCCCGGGACCGGGTCGCCGAGGACGACGGCGACGTGTTCCTGGCCGTCGGACAGGCCGTGGAAGGTGACGAGTTCGGCGTCGACGCTGTAGCCGTCGTGGAAGCGCAGCGGTACCCGGACGCGGGCGCGCGGCGTGGCGGCGGGGGTGTCGGGCATGCGGGTCCCTCCGAAGGCGGTTGCTTCAGATTTGAAGCAGCGTACGTCAGGGACCCTACCTCATGCTTAAAAGTTAAAGCAATTGAATTCGGGAGCGACTCCCGGCGATTCCCAGCGATTCACGAGGAGGCGGGCGGCGGCTGGGACGACGGACACGACGACCGGCGCCGCCACGGCACGTCCCCCGTCCCGGCCTCGGGGGCCTCGTCCTGCAGTCCCCGGGCGACGCTCGTGAAGATCTCCTCCAGCTGCCCCACCTGCGCGGGCGTCAGCCGGTCGAAGAGGGTGCCGCGCACGGTCTCGACGTGCCCGGGCGCCGCCCGCTCCAGCACGGCCATCCCCTCGTCCGTCAGCACGGCGATGCTGCTGCGCTTGTCCCAGCGGCAGTCCTCCCGGCGCACCAGCCCGTCCCGCTCCAGCCGGGTCACGGCGTACGTCAGCCTGCTGCGCGTGATCTTCACCGTCTCGGCGAGATCGGTCATGCGCAGCCGCCGCTCGGGCGCCTCGGAGAGGTTGGCCAGCACCGAGTAGAAAAGGTGGGGCATGCCCGCGTCCTGCTGGAGCTGCCGATCCATCGCGTCCTCCAGGAGGTGGGTCGCGGCCATGTACGCGCGCCAGGCGCGCTGCTCCTCGGGGCTGAGCCAGCGGGTCGTCATGCGGCCAGTGTAGATTTGTTTCAAACTTGAACCAAGAGTCCCGCTCCGCGGACTCGGATTCCGCAGGTCTCATGGACCTCATGCACCGCATGGACCACGCAGACCTCGCAGACCCGCAGGGAGAGTGCGCCCGATGTCGTACCCGTACGTGCTGCTGTCCGCCGCCGTCTCTCTCGACGGCTACCTGGACGACACCGGCCCCGAGCGACTGCTGCTGTCCGGCCCGGCCGACTTCGACCGGGTCGACGAGGTGCGGGCCGCGTCCGACGCCATCCTCGTCGGCGCCGGCACGATCCGCGCGGACAACCCGCGGCTGCTGGTCAACTCGGCCGAGCGCCGCGCGGCCCGGGTCGCGGAGGGCAGGCCCGCGTACCCCCTCAAGGTGACCGTCACCGCCTCCGGCGACCTCGATCCGGCCGCGAAGTTCTGGCACACCGGCGGAGAGAAGGCCGTCTACACGACCGACGCCGGTGCCGAGCGCGCCGCACGCCTCCTCGGTGACAGTGCCGAGATCGTCCCGCTCGGGCCCGAGCTCGACTGGCGGGCGCTGCTGGAGCACCTGTACGTCGTGCACGGCGTGCGGCGCCTGATGGTCGAGGGCGGCGGCACGGTCCACACCCAGCTCCTGCGGCAGGGCCTCGCCGACGAACTCCAGCTGGTCCTCGCCCCGCTCCTGGTCGGCGACCCGGCCGCACCGCGCCTGTTCGGCCCGGGGGCGTACCAGTCCGGCCGCCTCCGCCTCACCGAGACCCGCCGGATCGAGGACGTCGTCCTCATGCGCTACGAGCCCACCGCCCCCGGCGCCGGAGCCGTCCCCGCCGCCGCCGACCGGCACTGGCTGCGCATCGCCTGCGAGCTCGCCGCGCTGTGCCCGCCCTCGAAGACGGCGTTCAGCGTCGGCGCGGTGGTCGTCGCGGCCGACGGCACGGAGCTGGCGCGCGGTCACTCGCGCGAGGGGGACGACCCGGTGGTCCACGCGGAGGAGGCGGCGCTGGCCAAGATCGACCCGGCCGACCCGCGGCTGGCCGCCGCCACGGTCTACAGCAGCCTGGAGCCGTGCGCCCGCCGCGCGTCCCGGCCCGCGCCGTGCGCCGAGCTGATCCTGCGGGCGGGAGTGCGCAGGGTGGTGACGGCGTGGCGCGAGCCGGACACGTTCGTGGAGGCGGCCGACGGGAGCGGGATTCTGGCGCGGGCAGGGGCCGAGGTGGTCGTACTGCCGGAGTACGAGGCGCAGGCCAAGGCGCCCAACGGGCATCTGGTGCGATGAGCCGCCGCGCCCCTTCGGGGGCGCACAACACTCAGGGCCCGGAATCCACTGGATTCCGGGCCCTGAGTCTTCAGTAGCGGGGACAGGATTTGAACCTGCGACCTCTGGGTTATGAGCCCAGCGAGCTACCGAGCTGCTCCACCCCGCGTCGTTGTGTCTCAAGAGTACCCCATGCGAGGGGCAGCTCGCACACCGCTTGATCGCGAAGGCCGGCTGCCCGGTGATTCCGGGCCCGTTTCCACGGATTCTTCACCGACGGTGACCGCGCGACCGCCGTCCGCATAACATCTGAGACACCATCAAAAACGTCGAGACTCCTGAGCGCCGGCCAACTCGCCCGGTTTGGCGCGATCCCGGCTGGTACGTCCGGCCGGAAAGCGTTAACGATCAAGCCGAACGGCTTGGAAAGTGACTCGCAGGTCTATTAACGTTCGATAACGCAGCGCGGTCGTCCCAGCCGTCACAAGAGGCGGCTCCGTGCGCACGCGCCGAATCCCGTAAGGGAACCGGGGAACCACCACCTTGGGGTGAATCACGCGGACACCGACGTGAACTCACTGAGTCACGCCCGGTATACGCGCGTAGGAGACCTTCCTGCTCCGAACCCGTCAGCTAACCCGGTAGGCGACGGAAGGAAAGGAGTGCGCCCGCGTGGCGTCCAACCGGCTTGCCCCCGAAGCCCCGTTCATACCGGCGTCCGACGAACCCGAGGCCTTCCCCTACGGCTCCGGCGCCGCCGAAGAGGGCACGTGGGAGGAGTGGAACCCCACCGAGGACTCCGTCGACCGGGTCCGTGGCCGGCACCGGGTCGCCAAGCAGCGCGGTGGCTTCGCGCGCAGCTCCACCGTCCTCGGCGTCGGCGTCATCGCCGCCGTCGGCGCGGGCGGCATGGCCAGCGCCCACACCGGTAAGCCGCCGGTCTCCCTCTCCCTGCCGGACTCCGTGAGCCACCTCTTCGAGGGCGGCTCCACCGAGGCGCCGAAGTCCGCCACCGCCACCGGGCTCTCCGACGTCGGCATGCACACCGAGAGCGGCAGGACCGGCGACGCCGGCGAGGCCCTGCGTAACCGGATCATGGCCCAGGCCGAGCAGCAGCAGAACAAGGCCGACAGCCGGGCCACCGCCGCCAGGCTCGCCGCCGCCGAGCGGCAGACCGCCGACGCGGCCGCCCAGGCCGAGAAGGACGCCGCCGCCAAGGCCACGGCCGCCAAGGCCACGGCGGAGGCCGACGCCGCGAAGGCCGCCGAGGCCAAGCGACTGGCCGAGCTGGCCAAGCAGTACACCCTGCCCGTCGTGTCGTACACGATCACCGGCACCTTCGGTCAGCCCGGCGCGATGTGGTCCTCCGGCTACCACACCGGTCTCGACTTCGCCGCCCCCACCGGCACGCTCATCAAGGCCGTCCACGGCGGCACCGTCACCCAGGCCGGGTGGGCCGGCGCCTACGGCTACCGCACCGTCCTGACCCTGGACGACGGCACCGAGCTGTGGTTCTGCCACCAGTCCTCGATCGGGGTCTCGGTCGGCCAGAAGGTCTCGACCGGCGACGTCATCGGCCGCGTCGGCGCCACCGGCAACGTCACCGGACCGCACCTGCACCTGGAGGTCCACCCGAACGGCCAGGCCACCGCCATCGACCCGGCGCCGTGGCTGCGGGACAAGGGCCTCAACCCCTGACCGCCCCGCCTTCCGGGTGATCGTGGCGCCGGTGGCGGAATGAGATCATCCGTCGCCGGCGTTGACGTAGAGCATGACTTCCTTGCGCACACTCGGCAGTTCGGATCTCCACGTCTTCCCCCTCTCCCTCGGCGGCAACGTCTTCGGCTGGACCGCCGACGAGGCGACCTCCTTCGCGGTCCTCGACGCCTACACGGCGGCCGGCGGCAACTTCGTCGACACCGCCGACGCCTACTCCGCCTGGATCCCGGGCAACCAGGGCGGTGAGTCCGAGACGATCATCGGCAAGTGGGTCAGGGCCCGCGGCAACCGCTCCGACGTCGTCATCGCCACCAAGGTCAGCCAGCACCCGCAGTACCAGGGCCTGTCCGCCGCCAACATCAAGGCCGCCGCCGACGCCTCCCTGCGCCGCCTGGACACCGACTACATCGACCTCTACTACACCCACTTCGACAGGCCCGAGGTCCCGGTCGAGGAGATCATCGGCGCCCTCGACGAGCTGGTGAGGGCGGGCAAGGTCCGGCACATCGCCGCCTCCAACATCAGCGCCGCGCGCCTGCAGGAGTCCCTCGACTTCTCCGCGCGCGAGGGCCTGGCCCGCTACGTCGCCCTCCAGCCGCACTACAACCTGGTCTCCCGCGACACCTACGAGGGCGAGCTGCAGGAGGTGGCCGCCAAGGAGAACCTCTCCGCGGTGCCGTACTTCGCGCTCGCCTCGGGCTTCCTGACCGGCAAGTACCGCCCCGGCACCACGGTCGACAGCGCCCGCGCCGGCCGGGCCCAGGAGTACGCGGACTCCGAGCGCGGCCGGAAGGCCCTCGCCGCGCTGGACGAGGTCGCCGCCGCCCACGGGGCCCCGCTCGCCACGGTCGCCCTGGCCTGGCTCGCGGCCCAGCCGACGGTCACGGCCCCGATCGCCTCGGCCCGCACGGTCGACCAGCTCCCCGCGCTGCTGGGAGTCGCTGACCTGAAGCTGACGGATGAGGACCTGACGAAGCTGACGGCGGCGTCGGCCTGATCCCCTCCCGGCGGCACCGAGCCCCGCGCGAGCCCGAAGGCCTACGACTGGTACGGGTTGTGGGCGGGGTACGCGGGGTACGGCGCCGCCGGATACCCGTATCCGTATCCGTACTGCGGGTGCGGAGGAGCCCAGTGCACCGGAGCCGGAGCGGTGGCCCGGGCGGCGTACTCCAAGGCAGGCCGCGCCGCGTCCCTGCGCCGCCAGAGCGCGTCCAGCAGCTCCCGCTCCCGTACGACGAAGTCGGCCCCGGCCCGCCCCGCGCGCCCGCGGCGGCGCAGCAGCGCGAGCGTCGTGGCGTGCGCCTCGTACTGCGCCACCTCCCGCGCCGCCGGCTTCCCGCCGTGGTGCCGGGCGTAGTCGCGCGCCGCGCGCCGCGCCCGCATCGATCCCAGCGCGTCCGGCTCGGCCGGTCCGAGCCACCCGGCCAGCACATACGCGGGCAGCTCCGCGCGCACGGTCCGCAGCTCCCGCTGCCGCGTCCAGATCGCCAGCCAGGTCAGCAGCCCGAACACGGGCACCATGAAGCAGCCGTAGACGGCGAAGAAGCCGAACTGGCCGAAAGTGGAGGAACCGTTCCAGCAGGCGTGCATGCTCATCGCGAGCAGCAGCCCGCAGACCGGCAGCAGCACCCGCCGCGCGCGCTGCCGTGGCGCGGAGAACGCGGAGAGGCCGAAGCCGAGGCCGGTCATGGTGGTGAACAGGGGGTGCGCGAACGGCGACATCACGATGCGCACGAAGAAGGTGGCGGCGGTGACCGAGGCGATGCCGCTGTCGCCGGAGAGCTGGTCGGCCCCGAAGGCCGTGCCGAGGTAGAGGATGTTCTCGGTGAACGCGAAGCCGGTGGCGGTGATCCCGGCTATCACCATCCCGTCCACGATCCCGGTGAAGTCGCGCCGGCGGAAGAGGAAGACCAGCAGCACGGCCGCGGCCTTGGCGGACTCCTCGACGATCGGCGCTATCACCGTGGCGCCGAGGGTGTCGGCGCCGGCCGGATCGGCGGTGGCGGTGGCTATCCACCTGGTCGCGAAGCTGTTGGCGACGATGGCTATGAGCGCCGCCGCGCAGGCACCCCAGGCGAACGCGAAGACGAGGTTCCGCCGGGGGCCGGGCGCCACCCGGTCCAGCCAGCGGAAGGCGGCGGTCAGCCACGGCACGGGCAGCACGGCCAGCCCGAGCCCGACGAGGAACCCCTCGGTACCGGTCTGCCGGCGTACGAGCGCGAGGATCACCAGCCCGGACAGCGCCAGCAGCGTGATCAGCGCCCCGTACCGCACCGATCCGCGCTGCCACCAGTGCGGATGGCGGAGCACGTGACCGCCGGGGGCGGGCGGATACGCGGGATACGGAGGACTGGTCGGACTGATGGCCACGGCATCGACCCTAACGGTGACGGGACGAGGGGCTGGAGCGGATTACCGGACCGGGAAGGTCCGGCTCGGTCACGCGCTCTTGTGCGGTACGCGCCGGAACAACAGGTCGTTCACCACATGGCCCTTGTCCAGTCCCTGCCCCTCGAAACGGGTCAGCGGCCGGAACGCGGGACGCGGTGCGAAGCCGCCGTCCGCCTGCGTGTTCTCGAAGTCGGGGTGTGCGCTGAGCACGTCGAGCATCTGCTCGGCGTACGGCTCCCAGTCGGTCGCGCAGTGCACGAGCGCGCCGGGGCGCAGCCTCGTCGCGGCGAGGGTGAGGAACTCGGGCTGGATCAGCCGCCGTTTGTGGTGCCGTTTCTTCGGCCAGGGATCCGGGAAGTAGACGCGCAGCCCGTCGAGCGAGTCGGGTGTGAGCATCTCGCGGAGCAGGATGATCGCGTCGCCGTTGGCCACCCGGACGTTGGTCATGCCGCCCTGGTCGGCGAGGTTCAGCAGATTGCCCTGCCCCGGCGTGTGCACGTCGACGGCGAGGATGTTGGTGTCCGGGTCCCCGGCGGCCATCTGCGCGGTGGCCTCGCCCATGCCGAACCCGATCTCCAGCACGACGGGCCGGTCGTTCCCGAACAGCTCGCCGAGGTCGATGACCTGCTGCCCGTCGATGTCGAGCCCCCACACGGGCCACAGCCGCTGGAGCGCGTCGGCCTGCCCGGCCGTCACCCGGCTGCGCCGCGGCTGAAAGCTCCGGATCCGCCGCTCGAAGTGCGACCCGGCGGGATCCGCCCTGGGCCCGTCCGGAAACCGCGGCTCGCCCTTGGCCCGGGTGTGCCGGATGGACGCACCGGGTGCGTGCGGGTCGGCCGGGGCGGGGACGTCGGGGGTGTTCAGCGAGTCAGACACAGTACGACCGATTTTACGGCGCCCCACGGACACCCTCGGCTCCCGCCGGCTCCCGCCGGGGTTTCCTCAGTCGGTCGAGCCGAGCATGTCCAGCACCCGGCGTCCCACTTCCCGGCCGATGGGCAGGGAGGCGGTGGCCGCGGGGGAGGGCGCGTTCAGTACGTGGACGGCTCTCGCGCCCTCGCGGATGAGGAAGTCGTCGACCAGCGTTCCGTCCCGCAGCACCGCCTGCGCCCGCACCCCGGCCGGGGCGCGCACCAGGTCCGCGGGCTCCGCGCCGGGCAGCAGCCTGCGCACGGCTTCCAGGAACGCCCCCTTGGACACCGATCGCCGCAGCTCCCCGGCGCCGTATCTCCAGTGCTGCCGGGCGATCGCCCACGAGCCCGGCCAGGCCACGGTGCCGGCCAGCTCCCGGGGCCGCACGACCCCCCAGCCGTATCCCTCCCGGGCCAGCGCCGGCACCGCGTTGGGCCCGATGTGCACGCCGCCGTCGATGCCCCGGGTCAGATGCACGCCGAGGAACGGGAACGCCGGGTCCGGCACCGGATACACGAGGCCGCGCACCAGCTCGGGGCGCGCCAGCTCGTAGTACTCCCCGCGGAACGGCACGATCCGCACCTCGGGCTCGTCCCCGGTCAGCCGGGCCAGCTCGTCGCAGTGCAGTCCGGCGCAGTTCACCAGCACACGCGCCCGTACGACATCACCGGCCGCGGTGAGCACGGCCACGCCCCGCTCCGGGCGCCGGTCCACCCGGACGACCCGCGCGCCGTACCGGATCTCGGCCCCCGAGGCCCGGGCCAGCTGCCGGGCGACGCCGACGTAGTCGCAGACGCCCGTCGTGCCGACGTGTATGGCGGCGAGCCCGCGCACCTCCGGCTCGTACTCGGTGATCTGCGCGGGGCCCAGCTCCCGGACCGGGATGCCGTTCTCCCGGCCGCGCTGCACGAGCGCGTGCAGCCGGGGCAGCTCCTCGCGCTCGGTGGCGACGATCAGCTTGCCGGTGACGGCGTGCGCGATGCCGTACTCGGCGCAGAACTTCACCATCTCGGCAGCGCCCCGCACCGCGTACCGCGCCTTGAGGGAGCCCGGGCGGTAGTAGATCCCGCTGTGGATCACCCCGCTGTTGCGGCCCGTCTGGTGCCGGGCCGGACCCGGCTCCTTCTCCAGCACGGTGACCCGCGTCCCCGGCGCCGCACGCGTGATCGCATACGCGGTCGACAGCCCGACGATCCCTCCGCCGACCACGAGCACATCACAGTCGTACGCACCGACCGGCACCTGCACCACCTCCCACCTCGATAGTGCACTGCGCCACTGACAATGCCTTCAAACGCGACAGGTGTCCGATGTCACGGCTCAGGCGGGAGCCATCAGCAGGGGCCGGGCCCGCTCCCGCAGCTCCACCACCCGCGGCTCGTCCCCGTAGGGCTCCAGCCGGTGCAGCAGATCCTTCACGTACTCGGTCGTCCGGGCCGAGGAGATCCGCCCGGCCACCTCCACCGCCCGCACCCCCTGCTCGCACGCCGCGTCGAGGTTCCCGGACTCCAGCTCGGCGACGGCCGACACCACCAGCCGCAGCCCGTGCGAGCGCACGAACTCCTCCGTCGGCTTCGACAGGGCCTGTTCCGTGAACCGCCGCACCTGCCGAGGCGCCTTCAGATCGCGGTAGCACTCGGCGGCGTCGGCGGCAAAGCGGTCGTAGCCGTAAAAACCGAGCCAGGACGGGTCGTTGTCGCCCTCGCGGGACCGCTCCAGCCACCCCTCCGCCGCCTTCAGCGCCGCCCCCGCGGCCTGTGCGTCGCCCGCGCGCGCGTGGGCCCGGGCCTCGACCAGCCGGAAGAAGCTCATCGTCCGCGCGGTGGCCAGTCCCCGGTTGCGCTCCAGGGCGGCCTGCGCGAGGTCGACGCCCTCGTCACCGAAGCCGCGGTACGTCGCCTGCAGCGACATGGAGGCGAGGACGTAGCCCCCGAGGGGGACGTCCGCCGCCGCGCGCGCGAGGCGCAGCGCCTGGATGTAGTACCGCTGCGCGGCCTCCTGCTGGCCGGTGTCGAAGGCCATCCACCCGGCGAGGCGGGTGAGTTCGGCGGAGGCGCCGAACAGGGCGCGCCCCACTTCGTCGGAGTAGGCGCCGAGCAGCAGCGGTGCCGCCTCCACCCGCAGGCACTCCGGCACCATCGACGAACGCCAGTCACCGCCCCCGTACTTGGAGTCCCAGCGCCGGGCGTCCTCGGCGGCCTCCCGCAGTTTGCGCACGTCGCTGTGGCCGACTTTGATCGGTGCGCCGGAGTCCTCGACGGAGCCCGCCTCCCGTGCGACCGAGCTGTCGGCGGGGGTTATCAGCCATCGTGAGGCAGGCGTTGCGTATGCGCTCACCGCGAACGATCCGGCGAGCGACTGCCAGATGCCGCCGGTGCCGGCCCGGCGCCCGGCGAGGTCGAGACGGTACAGCTCCGTCGCCGACTTCACCGCCTGTGCCACGTCCCGAGGGAAGGCGAGGCCGACTTCGGGGGCGGGATCCGCGTCCGCCAGGCCGATCTCGTGGAGCGGCACCGGACGGCCGAGCTTCTGCCCGATGGCGGCCGCGATGAGGTGCGGCGCGGCGCCCTGCGGCACCATGCCCTTCGACACCCAGCGCGCCACCGAGGTCTTGTCGTAGCGAAGAGTCAACCCGCGTTGGGCGCCAAGGTCGTTGACGCGACGCGCGAGTCCTGCGTTGCTGATTCCCGCGAGGGCGAGAACGGCGCCGAGCTTCTCGTTCGGCCCGCGTTGCTCCCTGGACATGCGCCACCCCTCGACACAGACGGCTGCCGCACTGGCATAACCACGCGGCATTCGTAAACCCAGCGTAGTTCGCCGCATCCCAAGCGTTAAGGGGCATTGTTCCGGATGGCGGGATTGTGGTCCGTACGGAAGCGCCGCCCTGTACGCACTGTGCACGGCCTGTCGCCGCGTGCCCCCGCGCGTGTGGCCGTGCGCCCGTCCGTGCGCTCTTCTCCGGCCATCGGGGGAGCGGTTCCATGGCTCTTGCGTGGGTCGGCCCGCTGTACTGGATCCAGTGGGCTGGGGGACACCGCCACCTTCATCCCCGCGGGTGGCGGACCGGTCCGGGAGGCGATGCCCGCCTCCCGGACTGTGCGCGTGCCCGCACCGCGGCGTGCTCCGAAGGCCTGTACGGAGCGTGCCCAACTCGTGCTTCGCTCTCCGTATTTGGCTGAAAATCGCCCCATCCCGTCGTGGTGGATTTCTGCTCCGACCATGCAACTTGAGGGCGTGAAAGGCGTCTTGGGGGAGCGTACAGGGGGCGCATTCGAGTCGAGCTCACCACCCCTCCTCCTCGCCCCGCCGCCGAACTCCGCGCGCGTTTCCCTCGATCGAAGCCGGTGCCGCCGCCCCTCCACAGCGCGTCCTTCATGGCAGCATGGGGACCGGTTCGTACGGTGCACTGTTGTCCACAGGCTGTGGAGGCGTCGATGCGGTGGTTGGTGGGTTGGAGCAGCACCGCCGCGGGCATCGCCGGAATCGGCTCCGCGGGTGCCACCGGTTACGACGGCGAGACCCTGCACCCCGTCGGCTCCCAACTGCTGTGGGGCGACCCGGATCCGCTGTGGGCCGTCGGCGACTGGCGCCCGGACGAGGTGCGCGTGGTCAAGGCCGACGCGGACAACCGCATCGCCGTCCTCGGCATCTGCGGCGCCTCCGACGAGGAGCTCCGGCGCGCCCTGTTCACCGCGCGCGGGGGCGCACTCCGGCATCTGACCGCCTGGCCCGGCAGCTACACGGCCGTCGTCCAGGTCGGCCGGCGCATCACCGTCTGCGGCGACCTCGCGGGCGCCCGCCCGGTCTTCCACACCCCCTGGGCCGGCGGCACGGCCTACGCCACCGCCGCGCTGCCCCTCGCCGACCTCATCGAGGCCAACCTCGACTTCGGCCACCTCGCCGCCCTGCTCGCCGCCCCCGACGTACCGGCCGCACTGCGCGACACCACCCCGTACGAGGGCGTACGCCGTGTTCCGCCGGGGCACGCGCTCGTGCTGCGCGCCGGAGCACGCGAGATCGCCGGGTACGAGCACGTCGCCTCGCTCGCCGTGGCCGCGCCCGCGGCCGATCCCGACCACGCCGTGGACGCCGTACGCGACGCCCTCGTCGAGGCGGTACGCGCGCGTCTGGCGGCACCGCGGCACGTGCCCGACCTCGATCCCGGGCCGGTGCCCGGCATGGGCCCGGCCGAGCGGCGGGCCCGGCGCGGGATGCCCGTGCCCGGCATCGGCGCCGACCTCTCCGGCGGCCCGGCCTCCAGCACCCTCGCCCTGCTGGCCGCCGGGCTGCCCGGCCGCCCCGGCACCCTGCTCGGGCACGGCACCGGCGCCGGTGAACGGCTCCTCGCCGTCACCTTCAACGACCTGGCCGTCAGCGGTCGCGAGGCCGAGGTCGAACGCGCCGGGGCCCTCGCCGCCAACCCCCGCCTGCACCACGTGGTGGTCACCGGCGCCGAGGAGACCCTGCCGTACGCCGACCTCGACGGCCCTCTCACCGACGAACCGGGGCCCGCCCTGGTCACCGCCGCCCGGCACCGCGCCCGCCTGGCCTCCGGCAGCGCCGACCACGTCACCGGACACGGCGCCCGGCAGGTCCTCGACGCCCACCCCGCCCGCCTCGCCGACCTCCTCATGGACCGCAAGCGGCGCCATCTGGTCCGTCCGGTCGCCGCGCTCGCCCGGGCCGACGGCTCGGTGATGGTCCCCGCGCGCGTGTACGGCGCGGCCCGGCGGCTCGCCCGCACGCCCTACCGGGCCGGGCTGGAGGCACTGGCGGAGCGGCTGATGCGGCGCCGCTTCGACGAGCCCAAGGGGGCGGTCGGCGCGTCCCTCGCCGCGCTGACCTGGGCCAGACCGGGGCCGGCCGCCCGCTGGCTGACGGGGGAGGCACTGGCCGAAGTATCGGTTCTGCTCCAGGCCGAGGCGGACCGTTCCGGAACCGGCGCGCTGCGTCCCGGCGAACATCGCGCGCGTGCCGCGCTCGCCCGCGGCGCCGCCGACCTGCGCGTCCTGGAACAGGCCGCCGAGATCCGCTCCCAGCGCCTGCACGCGCCCTTCCTCGACAACCAGGTGGTCCGCGCCTGCCGTGCCCTCCCCGAGGCCCTGCGCGTCCGGCCGGGCGCGCGCTCCTCGATCCTGCGCACCGTCCTGGAGGGCGCCGGCGTCACCGACCTCCCGCCCGGCTGGGGCGCCCCCTCCCACGCCTCCTCGGCTGCGGCCACCCGCGCGGGCCTGCGCATGGCGGCCGACCCGCTGCTGGACCTCTTCGCGACGCCGCTCCTGGCCGACGCCGGGCTGGTGGAGGCCCGTGTGGTCCGCGAAGCCCTCCAGTCGGCGGCGGCAGGCGCCCCGCTCCCCCTGGACGGCCTGGCCGACCTGATCTCCCTGGAACTCTGGCTCCGCCGCCTGCTGTCACGCCGAGGCACCTGCTGGACGGGAACACCGGCACGCGCGCGTGCGGTGCCCTCCGGGATCCAGCCGAGAAGGGGCGCCTTGGCCTCCGGCGCCTGAGCAGCGCGGGCCGGGCGGCCATTGCCGTACTCCGCCCGCGGCTGTTGCGCCGTACGCCGCCCGCGGCCCGATGGGTGCTGGTCGTGCAGTGCCTCGCGCCCCTGAGGAATCGCAGCCGCCGCACCCGGACAGCGCGGGCGCGCGGCCCGGGCCCCGGCAAGACCCGGCCCCGATCCGGCACTTCGGCCGAAACCCCCGTGCCCCGCCGCCCCGCCCCCGCGACAATGGCCGGATGCGGTACAGAATCCTGGGCGTAACCCAAGCAGAGGACGACCAGGGCACTCCCGTACCCCTCGGTGGCCGGCGCCTGCGCACGCTGCTCGCCGCCCTCGCGCTGCGCCCGGCCCGCACCGCCACCCCCGAGACCCTGATCGACGAGATCTGGGCGGACGACCCGCCCCAGGACGCCCCCGCCGCCCTCCAGGCGCTCGTCGGCCGCCTCCGCCGTGCCCTCGGCCGCCACGCCGTCGTCTCCACCCCGGGCGGCTACCGCCTCGAAGCCACCGAGGACGACGTCGACCTGCACGTCTTCGCCCGCCTGACCCGCGCCGGCACCCGGGCCCTCGGCGCGGGCGATCCGGCCACCGCCCACCGCACCCTCACCGAGGCCCTCGCCCTCTGGCACGGCCCCGCGCTCGCCGACCTCCCCGACCGCACCGCCGCCACCCGTCCCGAGGCCCTGCGCCTGGAGGCGACCCGCGCCCGGGCCGCCGCGGCCCTCGACCTGGGCCGCGCCCCCGACGTCGTACCGGAACTGCGGGAACTGACCACGGCCCACCCCCTCGACGAGCCCCTGCACGCCCTCCTCGTCCGTGCCCTGCGCGACGCGGGCCGCCCCGCCGACGCCCTCGCCGCCTACGCGTCCGCCCGCCGCACCCTGGCCGACACCCTCGGCACCGACCCGGGCCCCGAACTCAGAGCTCTGCACGCCTCGTTGCTCGATCAGCAGGAGACACCTCCGGCGTCAACGGTGCCGGCGGCCCCCGCCCAACCCCTTGAGCGCACCGGCAATCTCCGTCCCCGTCTGACGTCCTTCGTCGGGCGGGAACCAGAACTCGCGGCCATTCGTTCCGACATGCACAGGGCCCGCCTGGTCACGCTCACCGGACCGGGCGGTTCGGGAAAGACCCGTCTCGCCGAGGAGGCCGCCGCAGGGCTGCCGCAGGCATGGCTGGTCGAGCTGGCCCCGCTCGACCACCCCGAGGCGGTCCCCGGCGCGGTGGTCAGCGCCCTCGGTCTGCGCGAGACCGTACTGCTGACCAACGAGCTGACGACTCCGCAGGCCGACCCTGTAGCCCTGCTGATCGAGTCCTGCGCGCAGCGCGGCCGACTCCTGATCCTTGACAACTGCGAGCATGTCATCGGCGCGGCGGCGGACCTCGCCGAGACCCTCCTCACCCACTGCCCCGGGCTCACGATCCTCGCGACCAGCCGTGAACCCCTGGGCGTCCCCGGCGAGTCGGTGCGCCCGGTCGAGCCCCTCGGCCCGGAGCAGGCGCACCGCCTCTTCGCCGAGCGCGCGAAGGCCGTCCGTCCCGACGCCGACGCGGCGCTCGCCGACACCGGGGCCGTGGCGGAGATCTGCCGCCGCCTGGACGGGCTGCCGCTCGCCATCGAGCTGGCCGCGGCCCGGCTGCGGCTGCTGTCCCCACGGCAGATCGCCGACCGGCTCGACGACCGCTTCCGCCTGCTCACCTCCGGCAGTCGTACGGTCCTGCCCCGCCAGCAGACCCTCCGCGCGGTCGTCGACTGGTCGTGGGACCTGCTGGACGAGCGCGAGCGCACGCTGCTGCGCGAGGTGTCCGTGTTCGCCGGCGGCTGGGACCTCACCGCGGCCGAGGCGGTGTGCACGGGCCCGGCCGCCGACCTGACGGGCGCCCTCGTGGACAAGTCCCTCGTCGTGGCCACGCCCACCGGCCCCGACGGCTCCGGCGGCATGCGCTACCGCATGCTGGAGACCATCCACGAGTACGCCACCGAGTGCGCCGCCGAGGTCCCCGGCCTGCGCGCCGCCGCCGAGCGCCGGCACCGCGCGTGGGTGCGGGCGCTGGTCGAGGAGGCCGACCCGTTGCTGCGCTCGGCGGCCCAACTGCCGTGGATCTCCCGCCTGGAGACCGAGCTGGACAACATCCGGGCGGCACTGGACCGCGCGGTGCACGGCGGCGACGAGGCGGAGGCGGGCGCGATCGCCCTCGCCATGGGCTGGTTCTGGTGGCTGCGCAACCACCGCCAGGAGGCGGTCGCCCGGATCCACCTGGTCCTGCGCCTGGGCGTGGCCCTGGACACCCTCGCAGCGCCCGGCATGTCCGACGCCCCGCGCACCGGCGGCGCACTGGCCGCGCTCGTGGAGGCGGCCGATCCGGTCGGGGCGTTCCTCGCCGCCCCGGACGGCGAGGCCGGGCATCCGCTGCGCGAGCTGCGGTCGGACCTGCGGATGCTCTTCCTGTTCCTGACCTCCGAGTCCGGTGCGGGGCTCCACCTCGCGGCGGACCCACGCGCCCCGCAGTACGTCGCGCGCGTACGGGCCGCCTACGAGCACGGCGGCCCCCAGGCGGCCCGGCTCCCCGGCATCGTCTGGCCACTGACCGCCTACTACCTCGGCGGCCCGGCGGACATCGGCGCGGACATGGCCGCCTCCGTCGCCAACTGCCGCAGGTACGGCGGCGACTGGGAGACCGGCGTCGCCCTGATGTACCGCACCCACGTGATCGTCGATTCCCCGGGCAACCTGCGGGGCGTGGACGAGGACCTGGCCGAACTGCGCACGCTCAGCCGGCGTGTCGGGGACCGCTGGATGCGTGCCCAGGTGTGCAGCGCGGCGGGCGAGGCGGCCATGGCGCGCGGCCGGTTCGAGGAGGCCCGCGGCGA
Organism: Streptomyces monashensis; assembly: GCF_001866665.1. GTDB lineage: Bacteria > Actinomycetota > Actinomycetes > Streptomycetales > Streptomycetaceae > Streptomyces > Streptomyces monashensis. The sequence continues at coordinate 44,603 of NZ_MLYO01000064.1, forward strand.
GTACGAGGAGGCGCTGCGCCTCGCCCACGAGGTGGGCGCCCACGCCGAGGCGCCGTTCCTGATGGCGCGGCTCGCCGAGATCGCCTACCGCTCGGGCGACCCGAAGACCGCGCTGACCGCCCTGGAGGAGGCGGAAGCGGCCGCCGACCGGTACACGGTGCGCGAACCGAAGGCCTTCGTGCTGCTGTTGCGCGCGCAGATCACCCTGCGCGAGGGGGAGACCGCCCGCGGCCGCGCGCTGTACGAGGCGAGCTGTGAGGCGGTGCGCGGAGGCACCCCGCCACCGCAGTTCGCGGCGGGGCTGCGGATGGTCGAGGCGCTCGTCGTCGCCGCCGAGTCGGGCCCCGCGCACGGGCTGCCGATCCTCGCCGAGGCGCTGCGCGAGGCCGTGGCCCAAGGGTGCGCCGAGTCGATCACGGCAGCCCTGGTCGACACCGCCGCCGGACTGCTGGCCCGGCACGGCGATCTGCCGCGCGCGATCCGGCTGTACGCCGCCGCGGACCACTGGCGCGCCGGCACCCCGCGCGCCGAGCCGGAGGACACCGAGGCCGCCCGGGTGCACGCCGACGCCCGCGCGGCCCTGCCCGCCGACCGCTACGCGGCCGAGCGCACCCGGGGCGCATCCCTCGGCGCGACCGAGGTACTGCGTGAACTGGCCCCCGCGGAGCCACCGGTCGAGAGCCGCTGACGACACGACCGGCGGGCAGGCGCGGCTACCGACAGGCGAACCGGGACTCCGCCCAGTCCGCGAGCGCCGCCTGGTCGAAGACGTTGCTGTGCGGCTCCACGACGAGCCGTACGGTTGTGCGCCCGGTCAGGTCCACATGGACGGGGACGGCCTGGTCACGCCCCTTGACCATGCCGGAGCGCCACAGCCGGACCCCGTCGGCGTACACCGAGAACGACACCTTGCCGAGGCCGAGTGTCATGTCGTCCACGCCGGCCAGCGCGTCGTACGCGGTGCACTGCCGGTTCAGGGCGACGGTGACGGAGGACTCGCCGTGCACGGTGACCCCGCGCGCGTACTGCACGCCGCCGATCGACATGCCGTAGCGCTGCCACACCCAGCTGCTTTCGCCGAGCCGGATCTCGGGCCGGGTGCCGTCGCCGCCGACGTCGTAGCCCAGCTCGTTCATCTCGTAGACGGTGGTCGGCGGCGGAGTGGGCGTCGGTGTCGGCGTGGGCTTCGGCGAAGGCGTCGGAGTCGGTGTCGGTGTGGGCTTCGGTCTGGGAGCCGGCGTGGGTGTGGGCCTCGGCGTGGGGGTCGGCGTCGGGGCCGGCTCGGCAGCGGGCACGACCGGCGGCGGGGCCGGCGTGCGCTTCGAAGGAGTCGGCTGGGGGGCCGGAGACCGCACGGCCGTGGCGGACGGCGCCGGCTTGGCGGTCTCCTTGGCCGGCGGGTGGCTGTCGTTGGCCAGTGCCAGCGCCACCGCGGCGGCGGCCACCGCGACGACACCGGCCGCGATCCCCGCCTTCACCGGCGCCCCGAGTCCCTCCGCCGCCGCGGCCCCGCCCGCACCGCCCGCCCCTCCGGACGAGCCGGTGGCCGCGGCGGCGACACCGGCGGCTCCGGCCGAGGCACTGCCGGCCACGATGCCGAGCGCCTTGGCGTACCCGGCGGTGGCGAACCAGCCGATGACCGCGACCGGGACGACACCGGGGATGCCGCTCGCGACCTCTTCGATCTGCGCGGCGGCCAGCCGGCACTTGGCGCACTCCTCCAGGTGCTTGCGCAGCCCCCGCTCGGCGCGGATGCGCAGCTTGCGGCGGGCGTAGGTGCCGAGCTGGTCGGCGTAGCGGGCGCACTCCTCGTCACCGGCGAGGGCGGCGCTGACATGGGCCTGCAGATACGCCTGCTTCAGCCCCTCGCGCGCGCGGCTGGCGAGCACCCGGGTGCCGTTGGCGTCCAGCCCGAAGAGCACGGCCACCTCGCTCGGGGACTCGTCCTCCACCTCGGTGTGCCACAGCACGGCCTGCCAGCGCTCGGGCAGCGAGCGGAACGCCTGCATGGCCATGGACTGCTCGGCCTCCCGCATGGCGCGCACGTCGGCGCCCAGGTCCAGGCCCGCGCCGAAGGAGCCGATGGACGAAGTGTCGTCCGGCACCTCGGACGAGCGCGAGGCCTGCTGGGCGAAGACGGCGAAGTCGTCGACGAGGTGCTCACGCCGGGCCGACCTGGTCCAGTTCGCGGCGACGCGACGTACGGAGGTGAGCAGATAGGCCCGTACGGCGTGCTCGGGCCCGGAACCGCCGCGCACGGCCTGCAGCATGCGGGCGAAGACCTCCGCGGTGAGGTCGTCGGCGGTGTGCCCGTCCCGGCAGCAGGTCCGCGCGTAACGCCGTACGGCATCGGCGTGCCGCCGGTACAGCTCCTCGTACGCGGAGTCGTCGCCCCCGCGCATCCGCTCGATCAGCTCGGCGTCGCCCGGCGGCATCCCCCGGGGCGGCGGCAGCACGCTGCCCTCACGCTGGGCCGGCACGCTCTGGGCGGCGGTGCGACCGCCCTGGCTCCGACCGCCCTGGCTCGGCACCTGGGGCGGGGTCACCCCGGTGGCCTCCGTGGCCTCCGTGGCCGCCGTGCCCGCGTCGTCGCCGCGTGACTCGTCCTGCCCGTCAACAACGCCCATCGCGGAAAGCCCCCGACGCCGGCCCAGCCCAATCCGTCACCGGCACAGGGTGCCACATTGTCTTTTGTTCAACGGCCCCCGTTCACGGCATCCACTCATCCGAGGGGCACGGTCAATCCGATCTCTCGAACGTCATCCGGACGAGCGACCTCGGCGCATCCGTACCCGCCCGTGAAACCGGCACGGGCGGGTACGGACGGCCGAACGCGACCGGTCTACGCGGGCCGCGACCGCAGCCCCTCCAGCAGGATGTCCAGCAGCCGGGCCGACGCCGCCGCCTGCTGCGCGGCATCCGGCAGGGACGGCGCCGCCGTGGCGATCACGAGCAGCACGTCCCCGACGGAGACGTCCGCCCGCAGCTCGCCCGCGGACCGAGCCCGCTCGACCAACTGCCCGACCACATCGAGCAGCTCGCCGACCCCGCTGTCCTCGGACCCGCCTGCTCCCACGGACTCCCCGGACACCAGCCGCAGTTCACCGGAGGCCGGCTGCACCCGCTGCTGCGGCACCCGAGGCTCCTCGGCGGACGTCGCACCCGAGCCGCCCGGACCGGCCGACTCGGCCAGACCGGCGGGGCCGTGCGCGGAGCCCTTCGCGGAGCCGGCGAGCACCTGCGGCGGCAGCAGCCGCCCCGCCCCGGACGCCACCGACGTCCGCAGGAACCGGGACAGCGCCGACCACGGCTCGTCCTCCTGGCCGAGTGCGGTGCGCGCCTGCTCGGTCAGGCGCGCGGTCTCCTCCTCGGCTATCCGCCGGACCAGTACGTCCTTGCTGGGAAAGCGCCGGTACACCGTGCCGACACCGACCCGCGCGCGCCGCGCCACGTCCTCCATCGGCGCGCCGTAGCCCAGCTCGCCGAAGACCTCGCGCGCCGCACGCAGCACGTGCTCCAGATTGCGCTGTGCGTCCACGCGCAGCGGTGTCGTACGCGACGCGTCCGCGCGTCCGTTGCCCACCGCGGCGCTCACCGCCCCGCCGCCGGGTGCGACGACGGCTGCGGCTGCCGATGACCAATGATGCGTGTCCTGAACATGCATGTTTTTCCCCCGGTAATGACGTCTCCCCCCGGAGACTCCCCGTCACTGAATCCGGAGTGCGCGGAAGCCACTTCGATCTCGACCGGGTCCGCCCGTCGCGAGCCCCGTTCGAGCACATTCCCTACACCCCGTCGACACACGAACATAGTTGAGAGGCAGTCAATTCAGAAGGGGCAGGTTCCGCACACCGTGCCCCCCGATCGGAGTACGCGTCATATCCGCCCCGATCCCCCACCTTCGCACACTGTGGCCCGCCCCCGCTGACCTGCCCCCTTTCGTCCACCCCGCCGACCACCCCCGGCCCACCGCACACCCGCCCGCCGGTCACACAAATTGCCGGGACTGTGGACAAACAACAGCGCCGGGTGCGTCATGGGATGGTGAAGGAACGTGCGCGCATTCTGGTTGTCGGCGGCGGCTACGTCGGGATGTACACGGCCCTGCGTCTCCAGCGGAAGCTGAAGGCCGAGCTCAGGCGAGGTGAGGTCGAGATCACCGTCGTCACGCCCGACCCCTACATGACGTACCAGCCCTTCCTTCCCGAGGCGGCCGCCGGTTCGATCTCCCCTCGCCATGTCGTCGTACCGCTGCGCCGCGTCCTGCCCCGGTGCCACGTCGTCGTCGGCGAGGTGATCTCCGTCGACCACGAGGTGCGCACCGCCGCCGTCTCGACGCCCGCCACCGCCGAGGAGGGCATGGCGGCCGACCTCCTCGGTTACGACGAGATCGTCCTCGCCCCCGGTTCCGTCTCCCGCACGCTGCCCGTGCCCGGACTCGCCGAGTACGGCATCGGCTTCAAGACCGTCGAAGAGGCCATCGGCCTGCGCAACCACGTCCTCGAACAACTGGACATCGCCTCCTCCACCCGCGACCCCGCGATCCGCGACGCCGCCCTGACCTTCGTCTTCGTCGGCGGCGGCTACGCCGGCGTCGAGGCGCTCGCCGAACTGGAGGACATGGCCCGCTACGCCGTGCGCTACTACCACAACATCCGCCCCGAGGACATGAGATGGATCCTCGTCGAGGCCTCCGACCGCATCCTCCCCGAGGTCGGCGCGGAGCTGGGCCGCTACACCGTCACCCAGCTGCGCCGCCGCAACGTCCAGGTGCTGCTCGAAACCCGCCTGGACTCCTGCGCCGACCGCGTCGCCGTCCTCAGCGACGGCCAGCGCTTCCCGACCCGTACGGTCGTGTGGACCGCCGGCGTCAAACCGCACCCCGTGCTCGCCGCAACCGACCTCCCGCTGACCCCACGCGGCCGCCTGAGGTGCACGGCCGAACTGACCGTGGACGGCGCGGCGCACGCCTGGGGCGCCGGCGACGCGGCGGCCGTCCCCGACGTCACCGCCGCCGACCCCGGCACCGACACCGCACCCAACGCCCAGCACGCCGTCCGCCAGGCCCGCACCCTCGGCGACAACATCGCCCACGCGCTGCGCGGCGAGCCCCTGGAGACGTACGCGCACCGGTACGTCGGCTCGGTCGCCTCCCTCGGCTTCCACAAGGGCGTCGCCCAGGTCTACGGGCGCAAGCTGAAGGGCTACCCTGCCTGGTTCATGCACCGCGTCTACCACCTCAGCAGGGTGCCCACCTTCAACCGAAAGGCCCGCGTGCTGGCGGAATGGACCCTCGCAGGGCTCTTCAAACGCGAGATCGTCTCGCTCGGTTCGCTCGAACATCCCCGAGCGGAGTTCGAACTCGCGGCCGGTGGAAAGCCTCCTCACAGCCCCTCGGACGACCCGAAGGGGTCGTCCTGACCGGACCCAGGAACTCCACGGCCCGCTCCGGCGTCTGACGGATGTCGTCGCGGCCCGCCCCCGCAAGACCCTGCGCTCCTGCCAAGACCCTGCCAGACTGCCCCACGTCCGCGGACGGGTCACCCGCCCGCCCACAGCACCCACGAGGCTCTTCCCACAGTGAACTTCACGCGCTGGAGCGCCCGGCTCCCCGGAACGCAGCGCCGCGCCGCCGCGCGGACCGAGACCCCGGTCCCCCCGGACCGGCGGGGAGAAGGCTCGGTGCCCGCGGCCCGCGCCGAGCAGCCGGCCGACGGCGCACCCCCGGTGCCCGCCGTCGACGAACTGCCCGCGCGCGACGTCCTCGACCGCGTCCCGGCCCTCGTCGCGCTCGTGCACGGCCCGGACCACCGCCTCGCATACGTCAACGGCGCTTACGCGGCGGCCTTCGGCGCACGACCGACGGGCGGGCCCGCGCGGGAGGCGCTGCCGGAGCTCGCCGAGCTGGGCCTGCTCCCGCTGCTCGACCAGGTGCTGCGCAGCGGCAAGCCCCGCACCCTGAAGTCCCGCAAGGCCGTCGACGGCCGGTCGTACACCTTCACGTGCACCCCCGTCGCCGAGGACGGCGACCGCGACGGCGGCGTACTGGTCTTCGCCACCGATGTCACCGACCACGCCGAGGCCGCCGAACGCCTGCGCGCGAGCGAACGCCGCCAGCGCGAGACGGCCGTCACCCTCCAGCGCTCCCTGCTCCCGCAGGAGCTGGAACAACCCGACGACCTGCGCATCGCCGCCACCTACCAGCCCGGCGGCACCGAGGCCGCGGTCGGCGGCGACTGGTACGACGTCATCACCCTCGGCGGCGGCCGCACCGCCCTCGTCATCGGCGACGTCATGGGCCGGGGCGTGCGCGCGGCGGCGGTCATGGGCCAACTCAGGACAGCCGTCCGGGCGTACGCCCGCCTCGACCTGCCCCCGCACGAGGTGCTCCAGCTGCTGGACGGCCTGGCCGCCGAGATCGACGCCAACCAGATCGCCACCTGTGTCTACGCCGTCCACGACCCCAACGAGGGCCGGCTGGTGTACGCCTCCGCGGGCCACCTGCCGATCCTGGTCCGCGACGAGAACGGGACGGTCTCCCGCGCCGACGAACCCACCGGCCCGCCGCTCGGCACCGGTGGCTGGATGCACGCGTCGGGTTCGATCGCACTCGGCCCCGGATCGACGGCCGTCCTCTACACGGACGGCCTGGTCGAACGCCGCGACGAGGACCTGGACGAGGGCATCGCGGCACTCGAACGCGCCCTCGCGGGCGCCACCGGCACCCCGCAGGTGGTCTGCGACCGCCTGGTCCGCTCGGCCGGCGTCACCGCCGACCACGACGACGACGTCGCGGTCCTCGTCCTCCAGCACCCGGCCCGTACGGGCCCCGCCGGCGAACTCTTCCGCAACGCGGCCCTGGAACTCCTCGGCGGCGTGGAGGCGGCCCCCCGCGCGCGTGCCTTCGCCTCCGGCGTCCTCACCAGCTGGCGCTTCCCCACCGAACTGCACGACCTCGGCGTCCTCGCCGCCAGCGAACTGGTCGCCAACTCCCTCCAGCACGGCACCCCGCCGATGCGCCTGCGCCTGCGCCGCACCGACCGCCGCCTGATCGTCGAGGTCACGGACGGCGACGACCACCTGCCCCGGCGCCGCCGCGCCGAACCGGCCGACGAGTCCGGCCGCGGCATCGCGATCGTCGCCACGATCGCCTCGAACTGGGGCTCGCGCCGCACCCCCGGCGGCGGCAAGGCGGTGTGGTGCGAGTTCGTCCTGCCGAAGGGAAAAACGGGAAACCAGGGAAACCAGGGGACGCAGGGGAAGCACTGACCCATGGCAGACGCGCCCCCGACGGACGTACACCGCGCGAGCGACGGCCCGGACCAGTACGCCGTCCACAGCGCCCCGATCATGCGGCCCTTCGTGGCCGAACTCCTGGACGCCGTGGACCTCGCCCCCGGCGCCACCGTCCTCGACCTCGCCTGCGGCACCGGCTTCGCCGCCCACGCGGCCGCCGCACTCACCGGCCCCACCGGCCGGGTCTGCGGCGCCGACATCGACGAGGGCATGATCCGGGTGGCCCGGGAGCAGCACCCCCGCCTCTACCCCGACATCGACTTCACGGTCGCCCCCGCCGACCACCTCCCCTACGAGACCGCGGTCTTCGACGCCGTCGTCTGCCAGCAGGGCACCCAGTTCTTCCCCGACCTCGGCGCCGCCTTCGCCGAGACGGCCCGCGTCACCCGCCCCACCGGCCGCTTCGCCACGACCGTCTGGGCCCCCGTCGACCGCCAGCCCTACTTCCTCGCCCAGCGGCGGGCCCTCGAGGAGTACGGCGGCCCCGACGCGCCGGGCTACTTCGCGCGGGCGTTCGCCCGCACCGCCGACCAGCTCACCGAGGCCCTCCGCACGGCCGGCTACCACGGCACGGCCCACCGCGAGGTCACCCTCGGCATCACCCTGCCTCCGCTGGCCGGCTACGTCCCCGGCCACCTCGCCGCCCTCTGGGGCGGCCTGATCACCCGGGCCGGCGGCAGACAGGCCCTCACCGCCGCGGCCCGCCTGGTCCTGGACCAGCTCGCCGACCGCACCGCCCGCGACGGCACGGCGACGCTCCCCTTCACCGTGACCCTGGTGACGGCAACCCGCTGACCGGTACGCGCGACGGCCGCCACCCGAAGGCGACGGCCGTCGCGAACCGTGCCGGACCGCGGACTACGCCTCCGCCGCCACGGGCTCCGAAGGCGCCCCACCGCGCGTGACCACCCGGCTGGCCCGCGCCGACCACGGCCGGTCCTGCACAGTGGTGAGCCGCCGCCCGAGCCGCAGCGCCAGGAAGGTGATCCCGAGCGAGAACAGCAGGAACGTCACGATGTACGGCGCGTGCAGCGAGGCACCCATGGGTCCGCCCACCGCCGGACCGACGGCCAGCGCCAGCTGCTTGACCAGCGCGAACGCGGAGTTGTACTGACCGGCCATGCCCTCCGGCGCCAGATCGGCGACCAACGGCGCGACGGTCGGCGACAGCATCGCCTCACCCAGCCCGAACAGCGCGTACGTCGAGACGAACGCGGCCGTGGCCATCTCCTGGCTGCCGTGCCCCAGCCCCGCGTACCCGGCCGCGACCCATGCCACGGCCCAGATCAGGCCGACCCCGGCGATCACGCGCGAGCGCCGACGCCGCTCGACGAACTTCAGCACGGCGAACTGGGCGACCACGATCATCAGCGTGTTCGCGGCCAGGGCCGTGCCCAGCGCGGAGGTGGATATCCCGGCGGCCTCGACGCCGTACGCGCTCAGACCGGACTCGAACTGGCCGTAGCAGGCGAAGAACAGCACGAAGCCGAGCACGCACAGCTGCACCATCGCCCGGTTCCCGAGCAGCTGCTTCCAGCCGCCCTTCGCCGACGGCGCCGGAACGTCCCCCAGCCGCGGGGCGCGCGGCATCCGCACCGTCGCCATCACCACGACCAGCAGCAGGAACATCGCCGCCTCGATCGCGAACAGCAGCGTGAACGAGGACACGCGCGTGGTGTCGACGAGATGGCCGCCGATCAGACCACCGACACCGAGCCCCAGGTTCTGCAGGAAGAACTGCATCGCGAACGCACGCGAGCGCGTGTCCGACGTCGAGCAGTCCACGATCATCGTCGCCAGCGCCGGCTGCATCACGGCCTGCCCGGCGCCGAGCGCCGCGGCCGACAGCAGTACGGCCGTGGCGTTGCCCGCCAGCCCCAGGCTCAGCGCGCCGAGCGCGGCGGTGACCAGGGCGGCGAGCAGGACCGGCAGCGGGCCGCGCCGCACGATCGCCCGGCCGGCGAACGGCAGCACTATCAGCGCGGCCACGGCGAAGACGGCGAGGACGAGCCCCGCCGTCATCGACCCCAGACCCCGCACCTGCGCCACATAGACGTACAGGTACGGGACCGTGAAGCCGAGCCCGAAGGCGCTGAGTGCGTTACCCACGTGGATCCGGCGCATCGCTGCGCCCATCGCCCTGGTCACGTTCACCTCTCTCACTACTGAGATCCGAAGAAGTTAGATCTGAAGACTTCGAAGCTAAAGTTCGAAGCTAAAGACTACACAATCAAGGACTTCAAGGCAAAGGAGCTGCGTGCGATACTGCGGCCATGGCCGACACCCCCGGCGTCACCGAGCCGACCCTCGAAGAACAGATCGCCGCCTACCAGCGCGAGTTCCAGGACCTCGACCCCCAGGTCGAGAAGATCGTCTCGGCACTGTCCCGGCTCAACCGCCGCATGAACGTCGCGTACGGCCGCCAGACCTCGGCCCTCGGCATCAGTAACGCCGAGTGGGAGGTCCTCAAGGCCCTCGTCCTCTCCGGCGTGCCCTACCGCATGGGCCCCAGCGACCTCGCCAAGCGCCTCGGCCTCACGCCGGCCGCGATGACCCACCGGATCGACCGCATGGTCGCCGAGGGTCTGGTCACCCGGGAGCGTGACGAGTCGAACCGCGTCCGGGTGATCGTCGAGCTGACCCCCGAGGGCCGCGAGAAGTGGCTGGAGGCCATGCGCCTGGCGACCGTCTTCGAGGAGGACCTGCTCCAGGACCTCACTCCCGTGGAGCGCGCGGTGCTGGGAGAGGTCCTCACCCGTCTGCTGCGCAGGGTGGAGCACGCCCAGCCGGACGCCGGCGGTCGCCTCACCGACCTGGACTGATGTCGCCCCATCAGGGCCACAGAAAAGATCTTGACAGCGAGGGTTGACGCTCGCCTGCCGGATCCGTAAAGTTCTCCGGGTTGCCGCCGAGCCGTAACGGTTCTCCGGCAACACTCCGCCGCCTCGCGCGGCACCCCCTCACACCATCAGCACGATCCCCGTCCGGGTCGAATTCGGCATGCCCGAATTCAATTCGAATGGAAGCCCGGTGCCCGATTGGGAATCGGCGACCGGATCCGCTAAGGTTTGAGACGTCAGAACGGCCCAGCGGGCCGGGAAGACAA
>NZ_MLYO01000065.1 GCF_001866665.1 Streptomyces monashensis
AATGCGTCCCCGCTACCCGACAAGGTCTACCGCGCCGAAGCCCTCGCAGCCAAGGCCGTCGAGGCCGCGGAGCGCCAGCACACGGCCGTTGCCGGTGAGAAGGCCATCTCCAAGATGGTGCACACCCTGGCGAGGGAGGTGATGGCCCTCAACGAGAAGATCACCGAGACGGACAAGCTCATCGAGGGCCGGTTTCGCGAACACGAACTCGCCGATGTGATCACCTCCATGCCCGGCATCGGCACCACCCTGGGCGCCGAACTGCTCGCCGCCACTGGCGGCAGCATGGACGCGTTCCCCACCCCGGACCGGCTCGCCGCTTTCGCCGGCGTGCCGCCCGCGCCACGAGACTCCGGGCAGGTCAGCGGCAACCTCCACCGCCCCAAGCGATACCACCGACGCCTGCAACGCGTCTTCTACACCTCCGCCTTGGTCAGCATCCGCTGCGACCCCAACTCGCGCCGCTTCTACGACAGGAAGAGAGCCGAGGGCAAACGACACGTCCAGGCCGTCCTCGCCCTAGCCCGTCGACGCGTCAACGTCCTGTGGGCCCTGATGCGTGACCGACGGTGCTACACCGTCACGCCACCAGCCACTCACGCCGCTTGACTTCGAGATTGGGAAGCATCTCGAAGAGCACGGCGGTGACCAGCCGGATGAGCGCGTCGTCGTTGGGAAAGACCTGGACGACGTCGATCCTGCGCTTGATCTCCGTTCACCCGCTCCAACGGGTTCGTCGACTGGATCTTCTTCCACCGCGGTGGGAAGTCCGCGAATGCGGTCAGATCCTCCTTCGCCTCCAGCAGCATCGCTTTGACCTTGGGAAACTGGGCGCCGAGCATGTCCGCGACCGTGTCCAGTTGAGTGCGCACGAGGCCGGCAGTGGGCTGGGTGAAGACCGTGCGGATCGTCGCGGCGACCATCTCACCGGAGTCCCGGTCGATCACGCTGAAGACATTGCGCAGAAAATGAACCCTTGCCAGGCAGCGCCGAGCATGACCTTGCGGACCGCGGCGACCAGCCCGGCGTGCTGGTCGGTGACAACCAGACGGACCCCGGACAGACCGCGCTCACGCAGCGAGCGCAGGAACTCCTTCCAGAACGCCTCGCTCTCGCTGTCGCCGACCATCAGGCCCAGGACCTCACGGTTGCCGTCCTCGGTGATACCGGTGGCGACCACGACGGCCCGCGAGACGATCTGGTGGTTCACCCTCGCCTTGCAGTAGGTCGCGTCCAGGTAGACGTAGGGGAAGCGGACGTGATCCAGCGGGCGGGTGCGAAATGCGGTCAGCGGCTCGTCCAGCGCCGCGCAGATCCGTGAGACCTCCGACTTCGAGATGCCGCTGTCCCCGCCGAGGGCTTTGACCAGGTCATCGGCGCTACGGGTCGAAACACCGTGCACGTATGCCTCCATGATCACGGCGTAGAGGGCCTGGTCGATCCGGCGCCGTCGCTCCAGCGGTGAGGGAAAGAAGCTGCCGGTGCGGACCTTGGGAATCTCCAGGTCCAGGTCGCCGGCCAGCGTGGTCAGCACCTTCTCGCGGTGCCCGTTCCGCGTCGGCGTGTGCTCGTTCCACTCCGCACCGATGTGGGCACTTGCCTCGGCTTCGATCAGCTCCTGCACCATCCGCTCGGCGATGGCGCGGATGAGCTCGATTCCGTCCGTCGAGCGTAGTGACTCAAGCAGCCGTATCAGTTCAGACTGGGACAGGGCCATCGTGCACTCCTCGTGGTTGAACTGGGCGTTCACCAAGGAGAGTTACGCGATGGCCCGCCTCCTGTTGAGGGAGCGGTACTCACCCGTGGAAGTGCGCCCCGGGCAGACGCCCGCGCACTCCCAGCCGCTGATCCCGTACACCACGACGAGGGACACCATCGGAGCGGTTTCGGGCCGAGGCGAGGGGACAAGGACAAGCGCATCCGTGAACTGGAGATGGCGTGATGTGTGCACGCGATTCGTGGCCTTGTGGGTGAAGTAGCTGACACGGACCCGGCCGCAGTGGTCCGGGTGATCAGCAGCTGCAAGGCCGAGCAGAAGATTCCATACCGCACCGCCTGCCGGGCTCTGGGTGTGTCCGAGTCGTGGTTTTACAAGTGGCGGGAGCGGCCTCCGACCTCGTGGGAGACGCGCCGGCAGTGCCTGGCGGAGGACGTCGAGGAGATCTTCCGGGGCTCGGGCGGCACCTACGGATCGCCGAAGGTGTTCATCGAGCTGGTGCGGCGAGGTTGGCAGGTGTGTGTGAATACCGTCGCGAGCTGATGGCCGAGCTCGGTCTGGCCGGACGCAGGGTCCGCCGGCGCCGGTCTCTGCCCAGGCCGGGCAAGGGGCTCGCAGCCCCGGATTTCGTGAAGCGGGATTTCACCGCTGAGGAACCCGACCTCGTCTGGGCGGGTGACATGACGGAGATCGACACCGGCGAGGGCAAGCTCTACCTTGCCACCGTCATCGACTTGTTCTCACGGCGCCTGCTCGGCTACGCGATGGGAACCCGGCACGACGCCGAGCTGGTGGTGGCCTCACTCAACATGGCCGCGGCCACCCGTGGAGGCCACGTTCGCGGCGTGATCATGCATACGGACAGGGGCAGCGAGGGTGGATTCAACTGGTCGTCGCAACACCCTGATCTCGGAGGTGTGCGACGTGGCCACGGCGGACTGGAGTTTGAAGACCAGCGATGTTCCGGAGGGGCGGCGTCGGCAGTGGCGCGCTGACCGTGCGTTGCGGCCGGCGATGCGTTCGCCGGGGCGGCCTGATCCGTCTCGGGTCGTGCAGCGCCAGTTCTGGCGACTGATCGCCACGGGGGTCACGACGGCCGAGGCGTCGCTGGCGGTCGGCGTGTCGTGGCCGGTGGGTGCGAGGTGGTTTCGTCACGCTGGCGGCATGCCTCCGATCTCGTTGGCCGAGCCCTCGGGCCGGTATCTCACGTTCGAGGACCGCGAGGAGATCGCGATCCTCAGGGCGATGAGCAAGGGTGTGCGCGAGATCGCCCGCGCCCTGGGGCGTGACCCCGGGACGATCTCGCGCGAACTGCGCGGCAACGCCGCCACGCGCAGCGGCAAGCAGGAGTACCGCGCGACGGTCGCCCAGTGGAAGGCTCAGCAGGCGGCCAAGCGCCCGAAGAGCGCGAAGCTCCTGGGCAACGACCGGTTGCGTGAGTACGTTCAGGAGAGGTTGTCGGGGAACGTTCACCGGCCTGACGGGACAGTCGCCGCAGGACCGCAGACGCCTCCGTGGAAAGGGCTGAACAAGCCGCACCGGCAAGACAGGCGGTGGGCGACAGCATGGAGCCCGGAACAGATCTCGCACCGGTTGAAGGCCGACTTCCCCGAGGATGAGTCCATGCGCATCAGCCACGAGGCGATCTATCAGTCGCTGTTCATCGAGGGCCGTGGTGCGCTCAAGCGTGAGCTGGTCGCCTGCCTGCGCACTGGGCGGGCGCTTCGAGAGCCTCGGTCAAGGTCACGTAACAGGCCGCAAGGGCATGTCACCGCGGATGTCGTCCTCAGTGAACGTCCTGCAGAGGCCGCAGACCGCGCGGTCCCGGGGCATTGGGAAGGCGATCTGATCATCGGGACGGGCCGGTCCGCGATCGGCACGCTTGTCGAGCGCAGCAGCCGATCCACCCTCCTGGTGCATCTGCCGAGGATGGAGGGCTGGGGCGAGGTGGCGCCCGTGAAGAACGGCCCGGCGTTGGGCGGTTACGGCGCCGTCGCGATGAACACTGCCCTAACGGTGTCGATGACGAAGCTTCCCGAGCAGCTCCGCAAGACACTGACCTGGGACCGCGGGAAGGAACTCTCCGGGCATGCCCAGTTCGCGCTCGAGACCGGGACGAAGGTGTTCTTCGCCGATCCGCACTCGCCCTGGCAGCGACCCACGAACGAGAACACGAACGGGCTGCTGCGTCAGTACTTCCCGAAGGGCACCGACCTGTCCCGGTGGTCCGCCGAGGACCTCGAAGCCGTCGCCCTGGCGATCAATAACCGCCCCCGCAAGATCCTCGGCTGGAAAACCCCGGCCGAGGTCTTCCAGGAGCAGCTACGCTCACTACAGCAGCCCGGTGTTGCAACGACCGGTTGAACTCGCCGAGTACTGCTCCCGGAAGCTCAAGCGAGCCTGCCGCAAGCTGGGCGTCACCCAGTCCATGGACAGAGTTGGATCTTGTTTCGATAACGCCGTGAGCGAGGCGTTCAACAGCGTGCTCAAGGTCGAGTACGTCCACCGTCACACATTCCGCACCCGCACCGAGGCCCGCATCAAGATCGCCACCTGGATCACCGACTTCTACAACACCAGGCGGCTACACAGCGTGTGCGGGTTCAAGAGCCCGATCGGCTACGAACGTGACTATCGGGCCACCCTCGCCGAGGGACTGGCCGCATAGATCGTCTCCACGCTGCGAGGGGATGGACACCCGTGCGAACCCGGTACCACGCCCGCCCCAACCTTGCTCGACCGATTCGAGCGATGGACTACGACTCATCGTGCGAGTGTCTCCGACCGGCCCGACGATCTCAACCAAGATCTCAGCCGCGCTGCTGGGGACGTTCATCCGTACGCGGCTGGGGAGTCGAAGCCGTACTCCGACAAGCGCCAAGGCATCGACGTCGACCAGGACGGTGCCGTGGGTCTTGCCCTTGGGGAAGGCGAAGTCGTCCACCCCGAGTACCTGCGGGCTGCCCGCCGAGCTGGTGGCGGGAGGGTCGGGCAGGGCCATCAGCATGCTGATCAGCGTCACCCGGCTGACTGCCACCGCGAGTACTGTCGCCATCCGGGCTCCAGCCCGGCCGGCCAGATCCATTGCGAGGGTCAGCAACGGGTGATGCAACAGCGGGGTTCTCCGCCCGTAGCGGATGGTCAGGCCCTCGACTTGCTCAACGAGCGTACGACGCCGGCATGTTGGCTGATCGCAGATGAGACGGCGCACCAATAGCCGATGACCACCGGGCGACCGGGGACAGCAGTATCGGCGAGGTGCCGCTGATAGCGGCCGTGGACACGGTGCGCGGCCATGCCGCAGCTGGGGCAGTCCACGGTGCGGTTGTCCGGAGTACGCGCGGTGACGTGCACCGTGCCACTCTCCACGCATACACGCTCCACCAGCACCGTCTTCAGGTGCGGAAACACGATGTCCAAGAGTTCGTCACACATGGGTGACGATGCCAGGTAGATGACGCTCCGTCACGCTCCACAATGTTGCCTGAACCGCTTTCAAGAGCGTCATCAACCCTGTCCGGTGCCCTCACCGCTGGTGCCCCGCCGGTGCCGCCAGGGCCGCCGTGGTCGCGGCCCTCCCGGTGGTGCTGCCCGCGCCGAGGACCCTCTCCCCGCGCCGCAGCGCCAGATACCTCCGCAGGCCCGTGTTGGCTTCTCGTCGCACCCGGCGCAGCACCGGGACCTGGGTGGCCCTGTGCAGCTGGTAGTGCCACGGCGCCTGGGCCCCCTGCCGTACCGACATCGCGTAGGCGAAGTCCACCAGTTCCTGCTCAAGGTAATGGTCGAGATGCTCGAACCAGGCCATGCTCGTGCGGGCCGCGGCCTGCACGGGATGGAGCGCGGCCCGGCGGCGCCTGTCGTAAGCCTGCAAAGCGGCAGGCAGCTCTGCCTCCGTATACAGGCTGTGCGCGAGCTCGATCGCATCCAGCAGCGCCAGCCGGGTGCCCGAGCCCAGGGTGTAGTGGGTGGTGTGGGCGGCATCCCCCAGCAGCACCACGTTGTCGTGGCACCAGGTGGCGTTGCGTACCTCGGTGAAGTGCTGCCAGCGTGCTGGTTCCCCCCGGGACCGGCCAAGCAGCGTGTGGCCGTCCAGAGCGGAGACGAAGACCTGTTCCAACAAGCGCACACCATCGGCGGTATCGAGCGTATCGAGCCCCAACCCCCGCCAGGTCTCTGGGGCGCACTCGACGACGCAGGTGCTGATTTCCGCGCTCGAGGGGTAGGCGTAGAACCAGATCCACCCGGCCGGGGTCGGTTCGAAGGCGAAGGTGAAGCGGGGGAACACCTTGTCGGTGCCCAGCCATATGTAGGGGTTGCGGCCGACTTCCAGGCGGGTGCCGAAGTGGTCGCCGTGCAACTGGCGCACCCGGCTGCTCGCCCCGTCGCAGGCGACGATCAGGTCGGCCTCGGCGAACTCGGCCAGGTCGTCGACCTTGCGACGGTGCTGGACATCCACCCCCAGCTCGGCTGCGCGTCGGGTCAGGATGTCGAGCAGGGATGCGCGGGCGATGCTGTAGCCGTACCGGCCCAGATACACGGTCTCTTCCCCGCGGCGGACCTCCTGGTCCTGCCACAGCGCCGACGCCGCACGCACCGCCTCGGCACTGCCGGGATCGTTGCGGTAGAGGTGGTCCAGCAGGTCATCCCCATACCCCACACCCCAGCCGTAGGTGGCCCCCGGCGGATCACGTTCAATCACAGTAATGTCAAGACCGGCATCCCGGCGCTTGGCCGCGATCGCGAAATACAACGCGCCCGGCCCACCACCGACACACACGATCTTCCTAGCATGTCCCGTCCCGACCGCACGACCGGACGACCGCATCGCGGCTGCGGCACCCCGGCGCGCGGTCAGCGTCGGATTCGGCGTCGGATGGGGGCCGCCCAGCGGCGGGCGGGGGGTCCCGGCCGGCGTCCCCTGCCGGTCGGATCCCTGGAGTAGTGGTCGCATGGGTTCCTCTTCTCTGGATCGAATCTCTGGGTTGACTCGGTGGGTTGGGTCTTGGTGCTTGCAGGTCGGTGTGCGCACCCGAGGATGCAGAAGGGGGCTGGGCCCGCGCCCGGCACCGGGCGCGCGGGTGCGGCGAACTCACACCTCAGGCGTGGCTGCCGCACCCGCGCCCGGGCCTCGGCGATCTGACCGGGGGCTCCTCGTGGCCGGTCAGGCGCCGCCTCGGGGTGCCGCAGGGGTTAGGGCAGTTTCGGTGCCGCTGTCCCCAAGTCGGCTACCCCCAGCCGCCCCAGCCTCCATCGTCACCCCAGCCACCCCAGCCTCCGTGGTGGTGACAGCCACCCCAGCCTCCATCGTCACCCCAGCCACCCCAGCCTCCGTGGTGACCCCAGCTATCGTCGCCCCAGCCGCCCCAGCTGCTGACGCTTGCCACGGTGGCGGCGTGCGTCGTGGCGGGTGCGGCCTGGGCGGCGGCGCCGCCGCCCAGGAGCGCCCCTGCGGCGGTTGCGGTGATGGCCGCGACCTTGGCGATCCTCTTACGCGTTCGAAACATAACCTGTCCCTCTTTCGGTGGATGAGCCTCACTCCGGATCGGTGAGGTCGTGTTTCGAGTAAGCCCGAAGGGGTCATGCGTCGTCACGCCACTGAATGTCGTGACTTGACACCCATAAATGATCTTGATAAGAGTCCGCGTCCCTCCTAGGCCAGCCGGGTACCCAGCCCCGTGACAGCCCTGTCGGCCCTGGGACGAGCCCCTTGAGGCGCCTGGCCCCGCGGACCAACCGGACGGCCGCCGCGACCCCGCCCTCCGCACCGGCCCCGGCGTCTTCGCAACCGCACCGGCGACCGCACCCCACTTCATCGACTCCACCCGCAGCACCGGAACCACCGACCCACCGATGCAACCTGCGCGACTGGACACTGCCCATGGCCACACCAGCACTGCCATCGTCCCGTCCACTCCCCCAGCCCGGTGCGGACGGTCAGTGCTCGGCGGAGAAGATCTCCCGTACCTCGCGGACTGCGTAGTAGACCAGCACGTACCCGGCGGCCGGGTCGGCCCACCACCAGCCGACGGTTGCATTGAGGACCAGGCCGAGAAGGACGGCGGCGGCCAGCAGACCGTCGATCAAGGTGACGCGGCTCTCGGTCTTCAGCACGGTTGTCCAGCGCGGCGCCGGTGCGGGCCTTGCCCGCGGCGAGGGCGAACATGCGGTCGCCCGCCGCGGCCAGGCTTCCCCGACCAGGTTCTGGCCACGGTCCTCCATCTACGGGTTTCCCTGGCCGCGGAACCCCTCGCCGTGCTGTTCGACAGCAGCCGGACCGCCATGCACCGCGCCCTGCTGAAGGTCAGGAGACTACTCAAGGCGCACGGCATCGTTATTCCGTCGGCGACCACCCCACCCCCTGCCCTCGCCGCCCTCCAAGCTCGGGCTCGCCCAGAGCGACGAACCCCACAGCAAGATCAAGACAACGTGTTGATGATCGGTGAGCCCTTAGAAATCCCAACAGAATCCGTAACCAGCCTTGGAATGTTGGTGCCTGATGGGGTGTTAGCCTGCATGTGAGATTGGGTGAGCAGCTGCCCTGGATCGTGTCGGATGAGCTGTGGGGGAGGGTCGAGCCGTTGTTGCCGGTCGTGCCGCGTCGAGCGGATCACCCGGCCCGCAAGCGTCTGGACGACCGGAAGGTGCTGTCAGGCATCCTGTTCGTGCTGTACACCGGCATTCCGTGGGAGTTCCTGCCCCAGGAACTCGGCTTCGGATCCGGCATGACCGGTTGGCGGCGGCTGCGCGACTGGAACGACGCGGGTGTGTGGCAGCGACTGCGCGAGTGATGTGCCCCGGCTTGCATGGAGTCGAGTCGCTGGAGGCCGGAGGCTCGGGCCAGGCGTGGACGACCCGAAGGGCGGCCTTGCGACATGCAGCGGCCTCGAAGGCGAACTCCAACAGCGTGTCGTCCGGATGCCCGATGTCCAGGCCCAGCACCACTGCCCGGAAGGGGCCGCGGCGGACGGCACACCCGACGCACCCATCCAGTGCTCGTCCGCGGCCTGCTCTCCCGCCCGGACCAGCACCACCGGACGCTCGGCGTGCGCCACGACGGACAGGCTCACCGAGCCGACCATGAAGCCGCCGACCCCGCCGAGGCCCCGCGAGCCCAGCACGACAAGGTCGCCGGGACCCGCCGCCTCGCACAGGACATCGGCCACGGTTCCCGCGGGCTGGTCGGTGCACACCTCTATACCGGGGTGACGAAGCCTGACGCCATCCGCCGACTCGTGGGTCAGCTGCTCGGCCCAGTGCCGGTAGGTCTCGGGATCCAGCAACGGGGTCCGGGCCACGAACCTCGGGGTCGGCTCCCAGACGTACACGATCTTGAGAGGCAGGCGACGTAGCAGCGCCTCGCGCGCCGCCCACTCGACTGCGGCCTGGCTCTCGGGTGAGCCGTCGACACCGACCGTGACGGTTCGGGGCATGGTCTCCACCTCCTGGTCGGGGTTCAGGTCTCAGCTTGGCGCCGCGGCACCAGCTCGTTCAGGGGCCACACGGTCCCATCGAGGCACGACCGACCCTCTGCGGTGCGAAGCCGGACGGCTCCTGGCCCGGCGTCGGGCTCCTGACCCACCCGGAAACCAGTCGCCGCCGTCGGCCGACAACTCCTCAAGAAGACCGTCCTGACACGCGACGCGCAGGCAACTGTCCCGCCCGCGACCGTGGGCGCGGCCTGGGCGGTCGGTGTGGTCTCTCCGAGGTCTGCCTGCCGGCCAAGGACGATCTCCGGGACAACCCCGTCACGGACTGCCGCCGACTGCGTCATTCCGTGACGGGGGGTGACGAAGACGGTATGGCCGGCGGTCAGCTCGCTCAGTCACTCCGACATGGCCGACGCATCCTCGGGGTGCCCAGCCGCCGCCCGGCGTCCGCAGCTGTCTCAGCTTCGCTCGACGCTGAGTTTCAGGAAATGGGTGGAGCAGGAGATGCACGGGTCGTGGTTGCGGATCGTTCTCTCGCACAGGGCGGTCAGCTCGGCCTCTGTGGGTTCACCACTGTCGAGGCGTTCCTGGACCATGCGGCGCAGGTCCTCCTCGATGGCGCCCTGGTTCTGCGCGGTGGGAGGGACGAGGCTCGCGTCGGTGAGCGTGCCGTCGGCGTCGATGGTGTAGCGGTGGTACGACAGCCCGCGGGACGACTCGGTGGCCCCATGGCCAGTGGCGGCGCGAGGCGGCACGTCGACGTGCGGGTGTGGCGGCGGCTCGTAGCCATCGTGATGCGCAGAGCCTCGTCGACCGCGTAGAGCGCCTCGACGGCTCGGACGATGATGCTGCGGAACGGGTTGCGGCACACCACGCCCTGGCGCGGGTCGCCGAGCCCGGCATCCTGGTCCGCCTGCACTGCGATTGTCGAGAGCCGACCTCCGCTGATCGCATAGCGTGCGAGCGAGCCGGTCAGATGGCGGCGTCCATCCAGCAGTGAGCGGAGTGCGGTTGAATACGGCACCTGGGTCTCCGCCACGTGCTCACCGAAGTCACGCACGTCGAAGGTGCGGGTGGGCAGCGCCCGGTCGTGGTCGGCGGGCACCCCGGCCGCGCTTGAGGCGGTCATCGCGGTCGGAGTGCCCGATTCGATGGCGTAGGTGCCGGGTTCGGCGAGGGCCAGCAGTTCGTTGTCGCATCCGGCGTCGGGGAAATCGAAGCCGGCAACCCAGCGCACGGTGCGCTCGGCGTCGTCGCGGGCCCGGCGCAGTCGCTCGGCGAGAGGGCGCAGTTCACTGACGGCCGGGACGCGGTGGAAGCCGCCATGGCGGACGTTGACGGGGTGGATCGCCCGGCCGCCGAGGAGTTCGAGAATCGCGTTCCCGGCCTGTTTCAGGCGCAGGCCGCGTTCGATGTCCGCACGCCGGGTGCGCGCCAGGTCGATCGCGCTGTCCGCGCCGAGGAAGTCGGGCGCGTGCAGCAGATAGATGTGCAGGGTCTGGCTCTCGATCCACTCGTCGCAGTACAGCAGTCGGCGCAGTGGGGCCAGTTGGCCGTCTACGACGACTCCGCAGGCGTCCTCGACGGCACGGCAGGCGCTCGTCTGGTAGGCGACCGGGCAGATCCCGCACACCCGCGCGGTGATGTCGGGCGGTTCGGTGTACGAGCATCCGCACAGGAACGCCTTGAAGAAACGCGGGGGTTCGTAGATCTGCAGCCGGGCCTGGTCGACCTCGCCGTCGCGCAGGCTCAGGTGCAGGGCTCCTTCACCTTCGACGCGGGTGAGGGAGCCGATGCGCAACACCTTGGACCGACGGTGTGTCACTCGCCCAGTTCCTTCCGTGAGGCGGCGTCGAACTCGGGGCGGCGGTGTTGAAGGTGCGTAGCACCCGCACCACGTCGAGGGTGTCCATACCGTCACGGCGCAAAAGCGGGACGAAGGCGCGGAAGTTGGTGGAGTCGGACGGGCCGAAGCAGCCGTAGCAGCCGCGCGCGTACGCGGGGCACAGCGCGCCGCAGCCGGCGTGGGTGACCGGACCGAGGCAGGGTGTGCCGTGGGCGACGGTCACACACAATGCCACGCCGTTTGCACTCGAAGCAGACGCTGTGCGCCGGGACGTCCGGGGTGCGGCCGGAGAGGTAGGCGGTGATGACCTCGATCAACTGGCCGCGGTCGATCGGGCAGCCCCGCAGTTCGAAGTCGGCGGGGACGTGGGCGCTGATCGGGGTGGAGGTGGCCAGCGTCCGGATGTAGTCGGGCCTGGCATAGACGAAGGCGCGGAACTCGGCCACGTCGGCGTAATTGCGCAGCGCCTGGACACCGCCGGCGGTCGCGCAGGCACCGATGGTCACCAGCCGGAGCGAGACCTCGCGGATGTACCGGATGCGCTCGATGTCCTGCCCGGTGGTGACCGATCCCTCGACCAGCGACAGGTCGTACGGTCCGGACCCGAGGGCGCTCGATGCCTCCTCCTCCTGGCCGCGACCGGCGCCCGGCTCCTTGTCGACGAGGGCTCGGAGACACTTGCACCTACCTCCTGACCGGGCCGCTTGAACGCAGGCCCCGTCCTTGATGACTCATAGGTAGCGGCTTGAGCTGACGGCCGTGCAAGCCGCACAGTGCGAGGAGTTCGCGAAATGACGCGCCGCGGTGCAAGCAACTGGCCGACGCCGGCCCGGCAGGGTGTGGTGCTGGTGCGCCCGGAGAATCCACGTGCATTGACGCAGACGCGGAAGGCTGTCGGACGGGCGTGCGCCGAAAGGCACTTCGGCGCGTCCGTGCACGGCACTGGCACGGTTCTGGACGTAGCGGTGGTGGAGGGCGCCCGGTCGTACGTCGCGGGTGAGCAGACCGCGCTCCAGCGTGGGCTGTGGGGTCCGCCGACGGCGGTGAACAACGTCGGGAGCCTGGCGGCGTCCCGTGAATCGTCTCCCGAGGCGGTGAGGCGTACGCCCGGCGCGGAGCTCGCGGCGAGACCGGGACGAAGCTGGTCTGCCTGTCGGGACGGTTGGCCCGGCCGGACGCGTACGAGGTCGAGCTGGGTACCGACTGCTGCGAATCGTCACGCCGTCCCACCGGCGGTGGGCTGGGTGGTCGCCGCACTCCGCCAGGGCCGTGCGGGCGTCGGCCTGATCGCGGTTCTCGCTCTCTGCGGCACCCTTGCCGTCCACGAGTACCTGGCCGGGGCGCTGATCGCGCTGATGCCGGCCTCTGGTCGCACCCTGGAAGCGACAACCCGGCGGCGGGCCTCGCACGATCTGCGCGCGCTGCTGGAGCACGCGCCCCGCGCGGCCCGCCGTCGGACAGCGGCCGGTGTCGCCACGCTTCCGCTTGCCGATGTCGTCGAAGGTGACCTGCTCGTCGTGGGTCCGCGTGAGGTCGTGCCGGTCGGCGGACGGGTGGAGGGCGCCGTGGCCACCCTCGATGAGGCCGTACTTCACCGGCGAGTCCCCGAGCGTGGAACGGGTGGCGGGCGACACCTTACGCAGCGGGGTAGTCAACGCGGGCGCCGCCTTCGAACTGCGGGCCACGGCAGCCGAGCGGGACAGCACGTACGCCGGAATCGTGCGGCCGGCCAGGCAGGCCGGTACCGAATCCGCCCCTGTGGTGCGGCTGGCCGACCGTTGCGAGACCTGGTTCCTTGCGCTCACCTCGGCGGTGGCGGGACTGGCCTGGCTGCTCAGTGGCTCGGCGGTGCGGGCGGCCAAGGTACTGGTGGTCACCACTCCGTGTCCGCTGCTGCCGGCCGCTGCGGTGGCCATCGTCTCCGGGATCTCCCGCGCCTCGCGCCTGGGAGTCATCGTGCGCGACGGTGGCGCGCTGGAGAACCTGGGCCGGGCCCGCACTCTGCTGCTCGGCCCGGCACCCTCACCCGCGGGCGGCCTCGCGTCCTCGTCGTGGCCGCCGCACCCGGGTGGCAGCCGGCGGAGGTGCTGAGGCTGGCCGCATCGCCGGACCAGTACCCGCCCCATGTCCTGGCCGAGGCGATCGTCGGTGCCGCGCGTGAACGGAGGCTGGACCTGTCGGTCCCGTCCGATGTGACCGAGGTCCCCGGCCGGGGCCTCGGTCACCGTGGCCGCCACGACGCGTCCGGCGCCCCTCCGGCCTGGACGCTCGCGGCGGACAACCAGGCGCTTCTCGACGGTGCTGCCGTGGCCTGGGTGACCGTCGACAGCTGTCCTGCGGGTGCTGTGCTCCTCCTGGACCCCGTGCGCCCCGACACCCCGCGTACCCTGCGCGCCGCGGGCATCGAGCGGCTGCTGACGCTGACAGACGACCGCGCGGAGCAGGCCCGCGAGGTGGGCGCCGTCCTCGGTCCGGACGACGTCCGCGCCGGCCTCGACCCGACCGACAAGGTCGCCGTCGTCCAGGCCGAACGCGAGCGCGCGGTCACCGCCATGGTGGGCGACGGCGTGAACGACGGCTCCGCGCCGGCCGCCGCCGACGTCGGTGTGGCGATGGGTACGCACGGCTCCACCGCCTCTTCGGCAGCCGCAGACATCGTGCTGACCACCGATCGTGTGGCCCGGCTCGCCGACGCCGTCCTCATCGCCTCACGGGCCCGGCGGATCGCCGTACAGAGCGCCCTGGGCGGGTCGGTGGTCACGACCCGGCGGCGGAAGCCGTCACGGGCCAGTCGGCGCAGGTAGCCGCAGTGGTCGAGGTGCGCGTGGGCGAGCACCAACAGGCGACCAGGGTGCTGGCGGGGCCGTACGGACCGGCCGTGTGCATAGGCAGCACGCTCAGTCGTCATGTTGTCGCGCTCCTCGTGTTCATCGTGGTATTGAGGCCGATCGGCGCTGGTGGGTCGGCGGCGCCGGTGGTGTGCTGGTAGTGGCGGGAAGGACTTGTTGGGATGCGGAGAAGCGGCCGGCAGCCGTGCACCGCGCGATCCGGACCCGCGAGAAGCGGGTGGCCCTTCCCGTCCAGCCTTGCCATGACCAGCGTGCGGGAGCAGCTGGTCCAACGTATGGGCCGAAGAACCCGAGCCGGGTCCGGGCGGCCCGTGGCGCGCGTACGCAAGGGCGCGCACGCTGGGATCAGCAGCCCATGAAGGGAGCCGGTGCGATGACCTCCGCGACCACCATGACCACGGCTCTTGAGCCTGCGCACCGCGAACGGCTGATGGGCCTCGCCCATGAGGTCTCCTTCCCGGCCGGTACCCGCCTGTTCGAGGAGGGCCACCGGGCCGACCGCTTCTGGATCGTGCGCACCGGCACCGTCGCCCTCGACCTGCACGTGCCCGGTCGGCGCCCCGCCGTCATCGAGACGCTCGGACACGGCGAGCTGGTGGGCTGGTCCTGGCACTTCCCTCCGCACATCTGGCACCTCGGGGCCGAGGCGATGAGCCCCGTGCGGGCCTGGGAGTTCGATGCCGAGGCGGTGCTCGCGATGTGCGCCACCGACGCCGAGTTCGGGCGGGCCGTAGCGGTGTGGGTGGGACGCGTGGTCGCTCAGCGGCTGCACGCCTCGCGTGTCCGGCTGCTCGACCTCTACGCCCCGTACGGCAGCGGAAGCCTGACGTGACCGCCCGGGCGCCCGGCCCTGCCAGGGAATTCGAGGAGAAGAGCATGGACAGCAGCCCGCACCGGGTGGGCGACGTGATGACGCGCGCCGCCGTCGCGGTGGGCCGCAAGGCTCTGTTCAAGGACATCGTCGAGCGCATGGAACAGTGGCAGGTCAGCGCCCTGCCGGTGCTGGAGGGTGACGGCCGGGTGATCGGGTTGGTCTCCGAGGCCGATCTGCTGCCCAAGGAGGAGTTCCGGGACAGCGATCCGGACCGGTTCACCCAGCTGCGCCGGCTGCCCGACCTCGCCAAGGCCGGGGCGGTCTGCGCCGAGGAGCTGATGAGCACGCCGGCCGTCACCGTCCACGCGGACGCGAAACTCGCCGAAGCGGCCCGCATCATGGCTCTGCGGCACGTCAAACGGCTGCCCGTGGTGAGCTCCGAGGGCGTCCTCGAAGGCGTGGTCAGTCGCGGTGACCTGCTGAAGGTGTTCCTTCGCCCGGACAACGAACTCGCCGACGAGATCCGCCGTGACATCGTCGACGTCCTCTTCCCGGCGCCGATCGAGCCCATACACGTGATGGTCACCGACGGCGTCGCGACCCTGACCGGGCACGTCGGGGCTTCTGCTCAGGTCGACCTGGCCACGCGCCTGGTCCGGGGCGTGGAAGGCGTCGTGGGGGTGGACTGCCGCCTCACTGCCGCCGACGCGGTGTGACCCCTCAGTGGCATTTGGAGTCAGCGACAGCCGTCGTCAACGTCACCCCTTGCCCCCGCTCCGATTCCGCCACTCGGGGCCGATCCGCTTCCACTCCTGATCCCATTCGGCCAGGCGGCGCACGAGGAGCCGTTCACGGATCAGCCGGCCTCCGGCCCAGACCGTCGCACCGGCCAGCGGTGCCACGAGGGCACCGGTCAGAACCACCTCCAGGGTCGCCTCCGCGCCGCTGGGCGGCGGAGAGACGATCCGGCCGGCGCGGTCCGCCCACACGATGACCCTGCTGCCCGCAGGAGCGCCCGGAAAGACCTTCGCGAGCCCCGTGTGCACCGAGCCGTCCGTGTCCGTCCAGCGCACGATGGCCCAGACCTGGCTGGTGTCGTTGCCGGAACCCCCGGGCGGGGTCTTCGCCGCCTCGTCGGTGAGCACGGCGGACATCGAGTGCACCTGATCCCGCCGCGCGGCGAACGCCGAGTCCATGGCCTGCGCCGCCACGACGCCCGCGAGGACTCCGCCGAGGAAGGCGACGGCCCAGATGAGCAGCACGATCCAGGCCTCGACGACATCGCTGTGGCGCCTGATCGGGTTGCGCCGCCAGCGCCACAGCCGCACCCCGGTCACGGTCGTGGGAGGAGTCCCGGTCATCGGTACGCGCCACCTCTCGCCCGACTCCTACGGTGTCAGGCAGTGGTCGACCGCCGTGGATCCGGCAGGTCCGGGTCAAGATCCGGATGGCGGGGCGGTCCGGTCAGCGCGCAGTGCACGTCCACCACACCGGCCACGGTCCGGGCGAGGTGGGTGGCGAGCGGTATCAGAGCCGTTTCGTGGATCCGGCCGGTCAGCGTGACCACACCGTCCTGTACCTCAACCCGGACGCCTTGCGCATACGTGCCAAAGAGCCGAGCGACGACCTCGCGCCGGACTTCCTCGACGATGTCCGCGTCGTCCCGAAGGAAAATCTTCAGCAGGTCGGACCGGCTCACGATGCCCTTCAGTGTTCCGTTGCGGCCGACCACCGGGAGCCTCTTCACCCTGCTGCGCGCCATCACGCGCGCGGCATGGGCGAGGGTGGAGTCGGGCGCGACGGTGATGGCGGGAGTGGTCATCAGCTCCGCGGCGGTGACCGCGTGCGCTTTGTGGACATCGACTGAACGCCGGACCTGCCCGTACCGGCTGAGATCGCGCTCGCTGAGCTCCTCCTTGGGCAGCAGATCGGCCTCGGAGACCACGCCGACGACACGTCCGCCGTCGTCCAGGACCGGTAGGGCACTGACCCGCCACTCCTGCATGGTCCGCACGATGTCCTTGAACGCCGCCCCGGTGCGCAGGGCGACGACCCTGCGGGTCATCACGTCGTTCACGACGGGGGGAGTGCCGGTCATGGCGTCCTCCAGGGCTTGGCGCCGTACCACGACACCACCAGGCTGCGCCGTCGCGGCGTCCCAGCGTATGGGCCGATCGGCCCGCCTGACGGGACCGAGGGCACCTCCCGGGTGCCCCGCTGCCGTCCCAGGCTGGAAGGGCATCGGATGATCGCGGAGCCGAGGAGTGGCGTCATGGTCCGCTATGCGTACGACTTCCGGAGCGGCAGCCGCGACATGGCCGGCCTGCTCGGCGGCAAGGGCGCGAACCTGGCCGAGATGAGTCGGCTGGGCCTGCCGGTGCCGCCGGGGTTCATCGTCTCCACCGAGGCCTGCCGTGCTTTCCTGACCACCGGTGAGGAGCCCGCGGGTCTGTCGGCGGAGATCTCCCGGTACCTGTCGGCGCTGGAGACAACCACCGGGCGGCTGCTCGGACAGCCGGACGACCCCTTGCTGGTCTCCGTCCGCTCCGGAGCGCGCTTCTCGATGCCCGGCATGATGGAGACCGTCCTGGACATCGGCCTCAATGACGAATCCGTCCTCGGTCTGGCCAAGGTGTCCGGCAGTGAGCGCTTCGCCTGGGATTCCTACCGGCGGCTCGTCCAGATGTACGGCATCACTGTGATGGGCATCGACCCCGCCCTGTTCGACGAGGCCATGGCCTTGCTGAAAGAGGCCCGTCACGCTTCCGACGACCTTCGTCTCGACGCGGGCGACCTGGCCTGGCTCGTGGAAACCTACAAGCGGCTGATCCGCGACGAGGCAGGCCGAGACTTCCCGCAGTCCCCGGCCGAGCAACTGCACGAGGCGGTCCTCGCGGTCTTCCGGTCCTGGAACGCCGAGCGGGCCCGACTGTACCGGCGCCGCGAGCACATCCCGGACGACCTCGGGACCGCCGTCACCGTGCAGCGCATGGTGTTCGGCAACCTCGGTCCTGACTCCGGCAGCGGCGTCGCCTTCACCCGCGACCCGGCCACCGGGCGCCCAGGCCTGTACGGCGACTACCTGCCCAACGCCCAGGGCGAGGACGTGGTCTCCGGCATACGGGACGCCGTACCGCTGGCCGAGCTGGAACACCTCGACCCGGTCTCCTACCGGCGGCTGCGCGATCACGCGCAGACGTTGGAGCGGCACTACCGCGACCTGTGCGACATCGAGTTCACCATCGAGCGCGGGACGCTGTGGATGTTGCAGACGCGGGTGGGCAAGCGCACGGCCGAAGCGGCGTTCGCCATCGCCGCCGAGCTGGTGGAGGAGGGACTCATCAGCGCGGACGAGGGCCTGGCGCGGGTGAGCGGCGACGGGCTCGCACGGCTCATGTTCCCCCGTTTCGACAGCGCCGCCACCGGTGAGCCGCTCGCCCACGGTGTGCCGGCCTCGCCGGGGGCCGCGGTGGGCGCGGCGGTGTTCGATTCGGCGGAGGCCGTACGGCGTGCCGCCGCAGGTGAGAAGGTGGTCCTCGTCCGCGAGGAGACCACTCCCGACGACCTGTCCGGCATGGTCGCCGCGCAGGCGGTGCTGACCGGCCGGGGCGGCAAGACCAGCCATGCGGCCGTCGTCGCCCGCGGTATGGGCAAGGTGTGCGTGTGCGGCGCCCAGGACATCGCCGTCGATGGCGAGGCGCGGCGCTTCACCGGTCGGGACGGCACCGTCATTGAAGAGGGCACCGTCATTTCGGTGGACGGCTCCGCCGGCGTCGTGTACTTGGGGCCGGTCCCCTTGGTCGCTTCCGCGACGATGCGCTACTTGGAGAGCGGCGAGCAGGCCGACAGCGTGGTCTGCGCGGTGGGCCGGGCCCTGGATCACGCCGACTCCGTACGGAGGTTGGAGGTTCGGGCCAACGCCGAC
The DNA here is from genome assembly GCF_001866665.1 of Streptomyces monashensis. GTDB lineage: Bacteria > Actinomycetota > Actinomycetes > Streptomycetales > Streptomycetaceae > Streptomyces > Streptomyces monashensis. The sequence goes on from NZ_MLYO01000065.1 coordinate 18,579, forward strand.
ACCCCCGAGGACGCGGCGCGCGCCCGGCGCTTCGGGGCCCAGGGCATCGGGCTGTGCCGTACCGAGCACATGTTCCTCGGCGAACGGCGCAAGCTGGTCGAGGACATGATCCTGGCCCGCACGGAGACGGGTCGTGACCGGGCGCTGGCGGCTCTTCTGCCGCTGCAGCGGAAGGACTTCACAGGCCTCCTGCAGACGATGGACGGGCTGCCGGTCACCATCCGGCTTCTCGACCCGCCGCTGCACGAGTTCCTGCCCGACCGCACCGCTCTTGCGGTGCGCATCGCCGCGGCCGAGGCCGCCGGAGAACAACCGGACGCGCACGACGTGGAGTTGCTCAAGGCAGTGAACCGGATGCACGAGGAGAACCCGATGCTCGGCCTGCGGGGCGTGCGGCTGGGGCTGGTGGTGCCGGGACTGGTCACCATGCAGGTGCGGGCGATCGCCGAGGCGGTCGTCGAGCGCACCCGCGCGGGTGGGTCTCCCCGGGCGGAGATCATGGTGCCGCTGGTCGGCGCCGTCGAGGAGCTGCGGCTCGCCCGCGAAGAGGTCATGCGAGTCCTGGCGGAGGTCGGCGAGGAGACCGGGGTCCCCGTCAGGTGTCCGGTCGGCACCATGATCGAGCTGCCCCGGGCCGCACTGACCGCAGGCCGTATCGCCGAGGAGGCGGAGTTCTTCTCCTTCGGCACCAACGACCTCACCCAGACCACCTGGGGCTTCTCCCGCGACGACGTGGAGGCCGCGTTCTTCTCCGCCTATCTCGACAAGGGCGTCTTCGCCGCCTCACCGTTCGAGACGCTCGACCGCGAGGGTGTGGGCCGACTGGTCCGGATCGCGGTCGAGGAGGGGCGCGCGGCACGCCCGGATCTGGAGACAGGTGTCTGCGGCGAGCACGGCGGCGACCCGGAGTCGATCCACTTCTTCCACGCCACAAACCTGGACTACGTCTCCTGCTCACCGTTCCGGGTTCCGGTGGCCCGTCTGGAGAGCGGCCGGGCGGCGCTGACCGGCATGGACGCGAGTGTCAGCAGGTGAGGGGGACGTTCGGGCCCCTTGCTCGACCCGAATGGCACTGGAGAGCAGGTCCGTCATGGACGACGGTGAGAGCAGGAGTGGCGACGGTCCTTCGGGTGCCGCTCCACCCTCGTCGCACCCGACCGTGCACGGGCCAACTGGGTTCGGTCGAGAACCAGTTACTCACCTGCAGAAGAAGCAGCCCATGACCCGCAACCAGTCTCCCACGAACCGGCGCATCGACCTGGACCCTGCCGAGGCGCTGCGGTTGCTGGGCAGCGTATCGCTGGGGAGGATCGTCTTCACCCGGCAGGCCCTGCCCACGGTCCGCCCGGTCAACCACGCCCTGGACAGTGGGGACATCGTCATCCGCACCTACGAAGGCGCGGCTCTGACGTCCCACGCCGAGGAGGCCGACGGCACAGGCGTGGTCGTCGCCTACGAGGCAGACGTCATCGACCCGGACACCCACCTCGGCTGGAGCGTCGTCGTCACAGGTTACGCCCAACTCGTCTCTGACCCGGCCGAACTGGACCGCATCCGGGAGTTGTTGCAGCCCTGGGCACCCATCGAAGGCATGGACCAAGCGGTGCGCATCCGCCCCGAACTGGTTGCGGGTGTCCGCCTGACGGAGTCGAGCGAGACCAGGACGGCACCCGGCTGAGTCGCCGGGCTGTCGCAGCAATCGCTGACCCAGCGATCCGACGTCCTGTCACCACAGTGCCGTGATCGACGCTCACCCGCGCCGCGCGGTCGCCTCCCGCCCGGGGCTCGGTGTGCGCCTTGTCCGCTACCAGCGCTGCCTTTGCGGGTCTCTCACCACCCGCACTGCCGCCTTCGGCCTGAGCGGTGCGCGGAACGCTGCGTTCGAGCCGTCCGGCCCCCATCCCCGGCCGGGCGGTTCCGAACGGCTCGGCACCGGGGCGGTGGGGCTGCGGCGCCTCACCGGGTCACGTCCGCTTCCCCGCGTCCCTCCCGTGGACATCGCCCATGGAGACCAATGGGCCCCGTGGCCCGGTGACCGGGCCCGGGTGGCCCGGCAGGAGGGCCCCCGGCCTCTGTGAAAGCCGCACCTTCGGAGTCACCGTCGAAGGAGTCGTCGCGGCATGGAGGTGTCCGTTATGAGCAGCGGCAAGCGGCTGTGGCGATGGCGGAGCAGTCCCCTGCGGCGGCGTGAGGACGTCATCGAGGCCTGGATCGTCCTGGCAGTCTGGCTGGTCGTGGTGGTCTGTGGCGGCGTTGCCGCACTCGTCACGGACCGCAGCGCCGAGCACGAGTTCGCGCAGCAGCGCACCCACCGGCATCCCGTCAGCGCTGTCCTGCTCACCGACGCACGGCACGGCGTCACCGCGGACTGGTCGACCGACGGCCGTGTCCAGGGAGCCCTGCGCTGGACGGCCCCCGACGGCACCGCTCGTACCGGGCACGCGCTGGTGGACGGCGGCTTGAAGGCCGGGGCTCGGGTGACGGTGTGGCAGGACGACCGGGGCCGGCTCAGTCCGTCGCAGCCGACGGGCCGGGACGAGGGTCATGCCGAAGCCGCGCTCTTCGCCGCCGCGGCGGCCCTCGCCGTCGCAGCCCCGGCCTTCGGCGCGGGCGCCGTCGCGCGAGCGCGGCTCGACCGGCGCCGTATGGCCCATTGGGACCGGGAGTGGGATCTGGTGGGACCGCGGTGGGGCCCCAGGACGGGCTGATCCGCAGGCCCAAGGCCCGCATCGGGCCTGCTGACCGGACACAGCGAGTCCTCGGCACGCAACTCAAGGATGGGGCGAGGTTCATGGACGAGACGCTGCCCCTCGGCCGGATCGCCGGACCATCGCGAGGGCGCTGCGGCTCTCGCGTACCAGGCCGTATTCCGGTTCTTCGGGCAGCACATCGGTGGTGACCTTCACGCCTGGTTGCCGGTGACGGGCCCGCCGCTCGGCGGTCCGGACGATGTCCTCGGCCATCACCTCTTCGGACGGCTTGCCGAGGTCGGCGGCCATGGAAGCGTCCTCGTAGCGCTCCCAGAGCGAGGCGTACACCAGCCGGAGTGACGCCCGGCGCAGGGCGGCCTCGTCGGCTGCCCACTCCACGGCGCGCAGGCTCGGCTCGCAGCCGTCGACGCCGGCGACCACGGGCAGATCCAGAGGCTCCCCGTCGGCCTGTGCGGCTGATGCACTCATGGCTTTCTCCGGAGCGGAGGTCAGCTGTGGGCGACGACCGCGACGGGAGCTGCGATGTGGTGCAGGGCGGAGTGGGCGACATGGCCGATACGGGCACCGAACGACCTGGTGCGGATGCGTCGGCCGACGACCACCAGGGAGGCGTCACGGGAGTCGTTGACGAGAACCTGCGCGGCGCTTCCGCACCGGCTTGCCTCGATCACCTCGACGTCAGGGAACCTCTGCCGCCAGGGCTGCAGCACCTTGCTCAGGAGGGTGGCCTGTCCGCGTTCGAGGGTGTCGTAGAGTTCGGCGTCGCCGGCGAAGCGGTAGAAGGAGGTCGGCGGCTCGGGCCAGGCGTGGACGACCCGCAGGGTGGCCTTCCGCCGCGCGGCGGCGTCGAAGGCGAACTCCAGCAGGGTGTCGTCCGCTTGGTCGGTGTCGAGCCCCAGCACGACGGGCCGGAACGGCGCCGCAGCGGACGGGACGCCCGCCGGATCCATCTCGTGCTCGTCGGCGGCCTGCTCTCCCGCCCGCACCAGCACCACCGGCCGCTCGGCGCGGGCGACCACGCCCAGACTCACCGAGCCCACCATGAACCCCGCCAGTCCACCGAGGGCCCGCGAGCCCAGGACCAGCAGCTCGGCGAAGCCCGCCGCCTCGCACAGGACGTCGGCCGGGGTTCCGGTCAGCTGCTCGGTGATCACCTCGATGCCCGGGTGGCGAAGCCGGATGCCGTCCGCGGACTCTCTCGTCACCTGCTCTGCCCAGTGCCGGTAAGTGTCGGGATCGAGCAGTGGTGTCCTGGCCACGAACCTGGGAGTCGGCTCCGAGATGTACATGATCTTGAGGGGCAGGCCGCGCAGCAGCGCTTCTCGCGCCGCCCACTCGGCCGCGGCCCGGCTCTCGGGCGAGTCGTCGACACCTACGGTGACGGTGCGGGACATGGTCTCCACCTCCCGGGACGAGGGTTCCGACACCAGCGTGGCGTCGGGGCGCCGAGGCAATCAGGGGCCACACGGCCCCATCATGGCCCGACCGACCCACTGCGGCCCGGCAGCGCGCCTCTTGCGGCCCGGAAGCCGCACGGGCCCGTGCGAGGGCCGTGCGGCCCCTGGCACTGCCGCCTGTCCCCGGCACACCCTGGAAGGAGCGGACACCTCATCGAGGCCCTTACGGAGTCACCATGTACGGCACCCGCCACATCGTCAGCGACGTGATGACCCAGACGGTCGCCGCCGTCGGCCGCCGTGCCCCCTTCAAGGAGATCGTGCAGCTGATGCAGGACTGGCAGGTCAGCGCCCTGCCCGTGATCGAGGGCGAGGGCCGGGTGGTCGGCGTGGTCTCCGAAGCCGACCTGCTGCCCAAGGAGGAGCTCCGGGACGACCCCGACGCGGGCTACCTCCAGCTGCGACAGCCCGTCGATGTGGCGAAGGCCGGCGCCCTCATGGCCGACGACCTCATGTCGTCCCCCGCCGTTACTGTCAGGGCCGGCGCCACCCTTGCCGAGGCCGCGCGCATCATGGCGCACGAAGGGGTCAAGAGGCTGCCCGTGGTGGACGACGCAGGGCTGCTGGCCGGTGTCGTCAGCCGGGCCGATCTGCTCAAGGTCTTCCTGCGCGACGACGAGGACATCGCCGAGGAGGTGCGGCGGGAGATCGCCTCGTACCTCTTCCCGCCGCCGTCGTCGGCCGTCCACGTGGAGGTGCACGACGGGGTCGTGACGCTCACCGGCCGGCTCCCCGACACCGCCCTCGTGCCCGTCGCGGCCCGGCTGATCAGGGCCGTCGAAGGGGTGGTGGACGTGGAGTTCGACCTCGCTCAGCACACCGCCGGCCGGTGACCGGAGGCGATATCGTCGTGGTGACCGGGCCGGTCGGCCCCCGTGCGACCGCCGGTGACGATCGGCCTCCTGGGGCAGTCGGCAGTCTTCCATCGTCCGCGAAACGTGGGGTCGCCATGACCGAGATGCGCACCTTCAGCGAGCAGGACCCGATCCGCGTGTTCCTGCTCGACGATCACGAGGTCGTACGACGTGGCCTTGCCGACCTCCTCGACGCGGAACCCGACATCAGCGTCGTCGGCGACGCGGACACCGCCGAACACGCGCTGGTCCGGGGCTTCGCTCTGCGCCCCCACGTAGCCATTCTCGACGTCCGTCTGCCCGACGGCGACGGCATCTCGGTCTGCCGCGAGTTGCGCGACCGGATGCCCGAGCTGGCGTGTCTGATGCTGACCTCGTTCGACGACGAGGACGCCCTGCTGGATGCCATCATGGCCGGCGCGTCCGGATACGTCCTGAAGCAGATCACGGGCTCGGACCTGGTGTCAGCGGTGCGCACCGTGGCCTCGGGGCAGTCGATGCTGGATCCGGCGACAACCGCCCGGCTCATGCGTTCCCTGCGCGCGGACGCGGCCGAGGTCCCCTCCCTGCCGGCGGAACTTGCCGGCCTCTCTCCCCGGGAAAGGGACATCCTCGAGCTGATCGGTGACGGCCTGACCAACCGCGAGATCGGCAAGCGGCTGTACCTGTCGGAGAAGACCGTCAAGAACCACATCTCACGGCTGCTGGCGAAGCTCGGAGTGCAGCGCCGGGTCCAGGCGGCCGTCCTCGCCTCCCACCTCGACCAGCCAAACCCCCACCTGCACGATTCCCACCACGCCGGGAGGCCAGACCCCCGGTGATCGGATGAGAGCGGCCGAACTCAGTCGGCGCTGAGCAGGTTCTTCACCTCGATGACGTCGGCGATCCCCTCGACCTCCGCCACCAGCCGGGCCGTCGTCGCCGACGGCAGCCGGCCCGTCAGCTCCACGATCCCGTCGCGCACGGTGACGGCCACACTCTCCCGGTCAGCCGGTGGACAGCAGGCTTCCAACGTGGCCTGAACCTCCGCCCGGATACCGGAATCATCCCTGATCAGCGCCTGCAACAACGCGTCACGACGCACGACGCCCACGAGTCGGTCGTTGCGATCGGTGACGGGCATGCGCTTCACCCGGGACAACGCGGCGAGCCAGGCGGCCTCGGCCACCGTCGTGCCCGGCAGTACCGTGATCGCGGGACTCGTCATCAGGTCGGCGGCCGTCTCGCCCCGAGCTTTGTCGTGCATCCGGCGTTCGCGCAGTCTGCCGATGCGTCCGGGCCGGTGGCCGGAGGCCTCGAACGCGACTTTGGCCAGCAGATCGGACTCCGAGACGACGCCGACGACATGGTCATCGGTGTCCACGACCGGGAGCGCGCCCACCTGCTCGCGGGCCAGCAGCCGGGCGATGTCGCGATACGCCTGGTCCTCGCAGAGGGAGGCGGCGGGCACGTCCATCACGTCCCGCACCAGTGGCATACCGGGTTCCTGCGGGAGGTCTGGCCGGCGCGTGGGCGTCACGGCCGACGGTGCCCGCTCCTCGGTGTGCGCGTGCTCGGCCGCACTGCCGGAGTGCTTGGCCGCGGCCGAGGCGACCGCACCCAGGTAGCGGAGCAGCGCGTCCTGTCGAGCCGTTTCTCCCGGGCTCCAGGCACCTGCGGGCACACCCTGCCGGGCGTCGGCCCCCGCGCGGAGGTTCTCGTGCGCGCTCACAGCGGCCTCCTGACTCCGTCGAGTCGCCTACCGTCCCATTGTCCCGTTCTCGCCACCCATGCCAAGAGCCGAACGGCCCTGGTGGAACGACGTAAGGGCTCTATCCGGTGCGGGGTGGGCCGGAGACGGTGAAACTGGAGGAGCACCGACCGGCAGGAGGCTGCCGATGAGCCTGCGGGACTTCCTGGAGCGGTTCCGTCCGGCGGGGACGCCGGGGGCGTCCGCAACCGGCGTGCCTGCCGACCGCATGGCTGAGCGCGCTGCGGAACTGGAGCCTGCTCTTGCTCGGCTGGCTGACGCTCAGCAGCAGGTGGCACGGATCCGGGCCGCCGCGGAGGAGACGGCAGAAGCCCTTCGACAGAACGCCATACGAGAAGCGGAACATCTCCTGGCGGACGCGCGGGAGCAGGCTCCCGAGATCCGCCGGCAGGCCGCGGAACCCCTCCTCCGAGCAGCCAGGCAGGAGGCCGCAGCGCTGCGGGCGGCCGGAGACCGTACGGCCTCGGTGATCCGCGAGCGGGCAAGGGAACGCATGCCGCACCTGGTGGACCTCGCCGTGGCCGATGCCATGAGACCGGCTCGCGGGACGGCGGCAGAGCCGTGAGTGCCGGCTGGGTCGCCGGAGCGGTGCGGGCGCAAGCCCTCGTCGCACGGTATCCGGGCGCCGATGGGGCACGTGACATCGCGCACGGTCCGACGCTCGACGACGCCCTGCGGCGCCTCGCCACGACGCCGTACGCACGGTACACGCGGACGACCGCGGGCCTTCCCGATGCTCAGCGGGCGGTGGCCGCCGGCCTCCTGTGGCATCTGCGGGTGCTGGCCGGATGGCTGCCGCCCGGCGGCGCCCGCCTGCTGGTTCCGCTCGCGGCGGGATTCGAGATCGCCAACGTGGTGTCCCGGCTGCAGGCACCGGAAGGTCGGCGCACCGAGGCACCGGAGCCATACCGGCTCGGTGCCCTGGAGACGGCCTGGCGGAGTCTGGAACGTGCCGAGACGCTCGCGGAACTGCGGGCGGCGCTCGCCGCCTCGCCCTGGGGCGACCCGGGCGACGACACTCCGTGGGCCCTGGTCACAGGCATGCGAATGGCCGCAGCGCGGCGTACCGCCGTGTCCGTCCCGCCCGCACACCGCTGGGCTCAGGGGCGTGCAGTGCTGCTGACCGCGAGGGAACTCTTCGTGTACCACCGCTCTCTCACGGAGTCCGTGCGTCGCGATGCGGCACGACTGCTCGGGGCACGGGCGTCGGCCGCCTCGTCGTACCGGGAGTTCCGCGACAGCCTTCCCTTGGCAGCCCGATGGGTCCTGGCGGACATCGACGAGCCCGGTGAGCTGTGGCGGGCCGAGACCCTCTGGTGGCGGACGGTACAGGCCGAGGGCGCGACGATGCTGCGGCAAGGCCGGTACGGGCCCGCGGTCGTCGTCGGCGCGGTCGGGTTGTTGTCCGTGGACACCTGGCGGGTGCGGGCCGCGCTGGAGTCCGCGGCACGAGGTGGACGGCCCGGAGAGGCGTTCGATGCCCTGGTCTGAGGCGATGACACCGGTCCGGATGCGCCGCGTGGCGGTGGTCGTACCCCAGACGGGCCTGCGAGACGCGCTGGTGCGGATCGCCGAGGAGGGCTGCGTGGAACTGGACCGCGCCGAGGACGCGGCTCCGGGGGCGGCGGCCGTGCGGTTGCAGCGGTTGCGTGGGCAGGGAACGACATCCGAGTCCCAGAGCACCGCTCCGGCCGTACTGGCCGTCACGGCGCCCGACCTCGACATGCTCGACCATCGGCGCCAAGTCGCCCTGCTGGCCGGTGAGGCTCAACTGGAGGAGCGTGCGCAGGGCGCCGTACGACAGGGAGAGGTGGCCGCGCTGGCCGGATGGTGCCCGGCCGCCGAGGTACCGCGCGTCGCGGACCGACTGGCCGCGGCGGGCGGCGCGCTGTTGCCGTTGCCCCTGCCGCGCGGCACGGATCCGCCGACGCTGCTGCGCTCGGGCCGGGCCGCCTCCTTCACTTCCCTGGTGACGACGTACGGCACACCGGCCTACGCGGACCTCGACCCCTCGTGGCCTGCCGGCCTGGCCTATGTCGTGATGTTCGGGATCATGTTCGGTGACGTGGGGCACGGCGCGCTGCTGGTGCTCGGCGCGCTCGCTCTGCGCCTCGGGTGGCCCCGCCCCTTGGCGCGTCTCACCCGGCTGTGGCCGTTCCTGGCGTACGCGGGAGTCGCCGCCATGGTCGCGGGCGTCGCGTACGGCGAGTTCTTCGGGCCGACCGGTCTGCTGCCGGTGCTGTGGCTGAGCCCGCTGGACGAGCCCGCTCGTCTGCTGGCCGCCGCGGTGATCTTCGGGGCCGGTCTGCTGGTGCTCGCGCATGCCGCGGGCGCGGTGAACCGCGTGCGGGAGAACGGCTGGGCCGTGGGCCTGTACGCGGCTTCCGGCTGTGCCGGGCTGCTGTTCTACCTGGGGCTCGCGCTGGCCGCAGCAGGCCTGCTCCTGCACTGGCAGGCCTTGGCAGTGGCCGGGGCTGCGTGCGCCGCGGCCGGGCTCGGGCTGGTGGGGTTCGGCTTGTTCCGGGTCACGGCGGGCGGCGGCGCGGGAGTCGCCGAGACGGTGGTGCGGCTGTTCGACGTCGTCGTGCGTACCGGCACCAACACCCTGTCGTTCGCCCGGCTCGCGGCCTTCGGTCTCACCCATGCCGCGCTCGCCGACCTGGTGTGGCGCGGCACCGTGGCCCTGGCAGGGCGTGGCGCGGCCGGTGTCGCGGGCGCCGCTGTGCTGTTCGTCGTGGGCACAGCCCTCTCCTTCGGCCTGGAGGCCCTGGTGGCCGGCGTGCAGGCCTTGCGGCTGGAGTTCTACGAACTCTTCTCCCGGCTTTTCGAGATTGAGGGCCGCCCGTTCCGTCCCTGGCACGTTCCTCCAGCGGAACCTGCCGACCCCGCTGCGAAGGTGATCACATGCTCACCTGGCTGATCGTCCTGCCGGTCCTGGTCTCGGTGCTCGGTGCCGTCCGGTTGCTGCGGCGGCGCCGGACCAGACACGCCTTCCGCTGGCTCCTGGCCACGAACCTCGGCCTGCTGGGCGGCGCCCTGGTCGTCCTCGCCACGGCGCTGACGGGGCCCGCGCAGGCTTCGGCGCGGGCCGCCGCATCCGGTGGAGTGAACGGATCCGCCTTGATCGGTGCGGCCATCGCGGTGGCCGGAGCCTCGATAGGAGCCGCGATAGCCGTCGCCTACACGGGAGCTGCGGCACTGGCCGCGCTGAGCGAACGACCGGAGATGTTCGGCCGGGCCATGGTGATCGTCGGACTGGCGGAAGGCATCGCCGTGTACGGGCTCGTCGTCGCGATCCTGCTGATCGGAAAGGCCTGACGATGGGGACGGTGTCCGCCATCGGCGCACGGACCAGCGTGTGCGGCCTTGCGCTGGCCGGGGTCGACGTCCTCGTGGCGGAGGACCCGGACGCCGTTCGCAGGGCCTGGCGGACGTTGCCCCGCACGGTCGGCCTCGTGATCCTCACGACCGAGGCCGCAGACGTTCTGGGGGACGCGGCGACGGCGCCGGCCCCGGCCCGGCCGTTGGCGGTGGTGATGCCCCCATGACCGCTCCGGTTGATGAGCTCGGCCCCGTCCGCGCCGAGCTGCTGCGGGCGGCACGAGCCGCCGCGGACGCCACCCTGGACCGTGCACGCGCCGACGCGGCTGACACCCTGCTCGCAGCCCGCACCGCGGCTGAAACAGTGCTCGCGCAGGCCCGCCAGCTTGGCGAGGCCGACGGCGCCAAGGAGGCCGATCGGGAACGGGTGCGGGCCGCACAGGAGGCCTGGGAGACGGAACTCGCGGTCCGCACCGAGGTCTACGTGGCGCTCAGGGCCGAGGTCCGCGCGGGCGTGCGGCGGGCGCTGGCCCGGGAGGGTGCGGTTGCCCGGTCACACCTTGCTCACGTGGCACGGGCCGCACTGGGTGCGGAGGCTGAGGTCAGGGCCGCTGAGCAGAGCGGGGTGACAGCCGAAGTGCCTGGCCGCCGAGTCGATCTGTCGGCGGACGCCCTTGCCGACGGCGCCCTGGACCGGCTGGGGGCGCGGGCCGAGACGCTCTGGGGACCGCCGTGATCGCTCCTGGCGCCCCAGGGCCGGACTGGTCCGGCGCGGGCGCGCTTGCACACGTCGGAGGCGGTGCCCCGACCTCCGTCAGGGCTGACCGCCTCCACATCCTCCGGGTGGCCGGCTCCCTCGTGGAGATCGCATGCCCGCCCACGGTCGCCATGCATGATCTCGTCCTGCTGGGCAGCGCCGGCCTGCCGGGCGAGGTGGTCGCCATCCACGGGGACACCGCCTCCGTCCAGGCGTACGAGTACACCGGCGGGTTGGCTCCCGGACACCCGGCGGAGCCTCAAGGGCGGCCGCTGACGGTGCGGCTGGGCCCGGATCTGCTCGGTGGCGTGTTCGACGGCCTGCTGCGCCCGCTGGCGGGCGCCGGCGATCTTCTGACGACGAGTGGGCAAGCGACCGCTGAGGCGGCTGCACGGTCGTTCACTCCCCGGGTGGTACGAGGGCAAAGGGTCGGGCCCGGTGACGTCCTAGGGGACATCGGGGCGCGTGTCCCACTGCGGCTTCTGGTACCCCCGGACCTGTCGGGCGAGGTGACACGGATCGCGTCGGTGGGCGCGTACGCCTCGGACGCCCCGCTCGCCGTCGTAGGCGGTGAGGAAGTGTGCATGGTTCAGTCGTGGCCGGTGCGCAAGCCGCGGCCGGTCGGACGACGCCTGCTGGCGGACACACCACTGAACACCGGGCAGCGCGCCGTCGACCTGCTCTTCCCCGTCGCGCGCGGCAGCACGGTCGCCGTCCCGGGCGGTTTCGGCACGGGCAAGACCATGCTGCTCCAGCAGATCGCCAAGTGGTGCGACGCGGACGTGATCGTCTACGTCGGCTGCGGCGAGCGCGGAAATGAAATGGCGGACGTCATCGAGGAGCTGGGAGAGCTGACCGATCCACGGACCGGTGGCCGGCTGGCGGAGCGGACCGTGACGATCGCGAACACCTCGAACATGCCGATGATGGCGCGGGAAGCGAGTGTGCACACGGGCGCGACCGTGGCGGAGTACTTCCGCGACATGGGCCTTGCCGTCGTCCTCATCGCCGACTCGACCTCCCGGTGGGCGGAGGCGCTACGCGAGTTCGCCTCCCGCATGGGCGAACTGCCCGCCGAGGAGGGCTACCCGGCTTCGCTCGCCTCCCAACTGGCCGCGTTCTACGAGCGGGCGGCGGCCGTTCGCACGCTGGGCGGTGCGACGGGGTCCGTCACGGTGATCGGTGCTGTGTCTCCACCGGGTGGCGACCGCACCGAGCCCGTCACCGCGCACACCGAACGGTTCGTGCGGTGTCTGTGGAGCCTGGACCGCGATCTCGCCTACGCACGGCACTATCCGGCCGTGTCCTGGTCGGAGTCGTTCTCCCGGGACGCCGCCGCGCTGTCGGTCGCACACGCGCGTGCCGGTGACCCCGGGTGGGCCGGGCGGCGAGGGCGCGTCGCGCGGCAGCTGGCGGAGGCGGACCGGCTGGCCGACATTGTCGAACTGGTAGGGATCACCGCTCTGCCGCCCCGTGAACGGATCAGTGTGCTTGCCGGGCAGCTGCTGCGCGAGGCCGCGATCCAGCAGAGCGCGCTGTCCCCGGCGGACGCCTACAGCGCCCCGGCGAAGACGACCGCTCTGGTGGACGCCGTGCTGACCGTGATCGACCGTTGTCTGGAGGTGGTGGACGCCGGTACCCAGGCCGAGGTCGTCGAGGCGGTCGACTTCAGCCCGTTGCTGCGGGCACGCGAGGCGGCGGGCCCCGCGGAGACAGCCCCGGTGACGGCGGCCCGCGACACCGTGCTGGCCCGGCTCGAGGAGACAGCGTGAGCGGCCCGGTGGAGGTCGAGTACACGGGCGTGCGCGAACTGCGCGGTCCGCTCGTGGTCGTCGAAGGGGTGAGCGGGGTGGGCTGGGACGAGTTCGCCACGATCGTGCTCGACTCCGGTGAACGGCGACACGGGCTGGTCCTGGAGGTGGACCGCGACCTCGCGGTGGTCCAGGTTCTGGAGGACACGGCCGGCATGAACCGCACCGGCACCCGTGTCGCCTTCTCGGGGTCGCCGATGCGGATCCCGGTCGGTGCCGGGTGGCTGGGACGGGTGTGCAACGGGCGCGGCGAACCGGCCGACGGTGGACCGCCGGTGCTGGGCGGGTCGTACGAGGCGGTGGGCGGCGCGCCGATCAACCCGGTACGCCGGGAGCCGCCGAACGAACCGGTGCTCACCGGGGTGGGCGCGGTGGACGTGCTGACCACGCTGGTGCGGGGACAGAAGCTGCCGGTTTTCTCGGCCGCCGGGCTGCCGCACCTGGAACTGGCCGTGCAGATCGCGGCCCAGGCGACCTGTGGGGGTGAGCCGTTCGCCGTGGTGTTCGCCGGGATGGGGCTCACCCACGCCGACACGGCGTTCGTCCGCGACGGGCTGGCCACGCGTTCCGCGGCACGGGAACTCGTCCTGTTCCTCAACACCGCCGACGACCCGGTGATCGAGCGGCTGCTCACTCCGCGACTCGCCCTGACCGTCGCCGAACACCTGGCGTTCACGGAGGGCCGCCACGTTCTGGTGGTGATGACGGACATGACGGCCTACTCGGAGGCTCTGCGCGAGGTGTCCGCCGCACGTGGCGAGATACCGGCACGGCGTGCCTATCCCGGCTACCTCTACAGCGACCTGGCCTCCCTCTACGAACGCTGCGGCAGAATCAGGGGCCACCCGGGATCGGTCACCATCCTGCCGGTCCTCACCATGCCCGCCGGCGACATCACCCACCCCGTCCCCGACCTCACCGGCTACATCACCGAAGGCCAGATCGTGCTGTCCGCCGACGTGCAAGCGGCCGGCACGTATCCGCCTGTCGATCCGCTGGCCTCGCTGTCACGTCTGATGCGCAAGGGAGCCGGGGCGGGACGCACCCGTGCCGATCATCCGGCCGTCGCCGCCCAGCTGATCGCAGCGCTGGCCCGGTCCCGGCAGGTCGCGGAACTCGCCGACCTGATCGGCCGTGCCGCGCTCAGTCCGACCGATCTGCGCCACCTGGACCTCCAGGACGCCTTCCGGGATCGCTTTCTCGCCCAGGGCACCGACGAGGACCGGTCGTTGGACGATTCCCTCGATCGGGCTTGGGAGGTGCTGCTGACCCTGCCGCGCAGCCAACTGGGCATGCTCCCGGCCGACCTGCTCGACACCCACGCTCCACCGCGGTACGAGGAACGGTGATGAATCCGCGGGGACGCCGAGTCCCGGCGGGGCGGGCCGGACGCCTACGGCTGCGCCGCCGCCTCACTACGGCGCTGCGCGGAGCGGACCTGCTCGAACGCAAACTCCGGCTCCTGCTGGACCACGAGCACACGGCACGCCGGGCTGCTGAGGACGTGCGCCGGGTGTGGGAGGAGAGGCTGGCCGACGCGGAGTCCTGGCTGCTGCGCGGGGTGCTGCTCGGAGGCGAACGCGCGCTGGCCGAGGCGACGCCCGCTGACCGGGCCCGCGTCGACATCCGGTGGGCCGCGCTGATGGGCGTACGCCACCCGGCGGCAGTGGAGTGCGCGGCGCCCGCACGCTCCCCGGCGGAGCCGACTCCCTCCAACACGGCGCTCGCCCACGCCGAAACGGCTTACCGCGCCGCGGTCCGCGCGGCGGCGGAACTCGCCGCCCATCAGACAGCCGCCGACCTGCTGGCCGCCGAGGCCGAACGGACACGGCAGCGAGTCCGTGCCCTCCGCAGCCACTGGATCCCGCGCCTGCGGGCCGAACTGGACGCTGTGGAGCTGGCGTTGGAAGAGGCGGAACACGAAGAAGCGGTACGACGCCGCTGGGCAGCCACCCGCGCGGACCGATGACGTCTGCGCTGCGACTCACCGACGGCGGGCCCGGGCAGAGCCCGCCGGACCTCACCAAACGGTGTCAGTCGCCGTGCCGGATCTCCACGTGCTTCGCCTCCGTCTTCTTGGCGCCCAGGCCCACACTGACGGTGAGCATGCCATTGGTGTACTCGGCCCTGACGTCGTCCTCGTCGGCACCGGCCGGCAGCGACACGCTGCGGCTCATCGCTCCGTACCGGATCTCGCTGTGATTCTTCGTGACGTCCTTCTCGGTACGTTCGGCCTGGACCGTCAGCACGCCGTCGGTGATGAAGACGTCGATGTCCTCGGGTGACATGCCCGGAAGTTCCGCCCGCATCACGTAACGGTCGTCCTCGATGTAGTCCTCGATCCGCACCGTGTACAGCTCACTCATCGTGGGCATCGCGAAACGGGCCGGAAGGGTCTCGAACCAGTCCGACATCTCCGGGAACGCGAATCTCTGCTTGCGTGCGAGTGCGTTCATCGCCGTACCTCCCGGCTTGGTCCTCTCTGCGGACACATCCAGTTCAGCGCGGTGGAATACCCCTTCGCTGGGGCCGAAGAGCCCATGCGCGGGGCCCTGAAGTCCCTTTCCTCCCGCACGGTCGCGGCCAGACTGGGATCAGGGAACCTCGACACTCGGCGGCGATCACCATGTCCGACGTCACCACCACCGACCTCTACGAGGTGACCATGGCCATGTCCTACCTCCGGGAGGACATGCGGGCGCCGGCCACCTTCAGCCTCTTCGTCCGCGACCTTCCGCCCGGCCGGGGCTTTCTCGTGGCCGCCGGTCTGGAGTCCGCCCTGGACTTTCTGTCCCGCTTCCGCGTGGAGAGGGACGATGTCGAGAGGTTCGCTGACGCCCTGCACCGGCCTGTCCCTGACCTCGAACCGCTCCTCGGGCTCTCTTTCGAGGGCGAAGTGCGCGCGGTCCCGGAGGGCCATGTGGTGTTCGCCGGTGAGCCCCTGCTGGAAGTGACCGCACCACTCCCCCAGGCCCAGCTCGTCGAGACGTACCTGCTGAACCAGCTCTGCCACCAGACGGCGGCGGCGTCCAAGGCGGCACGCTGCGTCCTGGCCGCGGACGGCAGGGCGGTCGTGGACTTCTCACTGCGCCGCACGCACGGCCCGTGGGCGGGACTGCAGGCCGCCCGGCTGGGTGCCGTGGTGGGCTTCGCCGGCACCAGCAACGTCGCCGCCGCCACCTCCCTGGACATTCCGGCCTCGGGCACCATGGCCCACTCCTACATCGAGGCGTTCCCCAGTGAGGAGGCGGCGTTCCGCGCATTCGCGCGCTGCCACCCCGGTCCGGTCACCTTCCTCGTCGACACCTACGACACGCAGGAGGGCGTACGGATCGCCGCGCGGGTCCTGACCGGACTGGGGCTCGGTCCCGGCTGCGCGATCCGCCTGGACAGTGGAGACCTCGACGCACTTTCGCGGCGGTCGCGCGCCCTGCTCGACGCCGCCGGGCTGACCGACGTACGGATCGTGGCCAGCGGCGGACTCGACGAGTACGGGGTGGACCGGCTCGTACGCGCCGGGGCCCCCATCGACGTGTACGCCGTGGGCACGAAGGTGGGTGTCGCCGCGGACGCCCCGTACCTCGAAGCCGCTTACAAGCTCGTCGAGTACGACGACCGGCCAGTGATGAAGCTGTCCTCGGCGAAGGTCACGGCCCCGGGCCGCAAGCAGGTCTTCCGTCGGCCCGGACGGCCGGACGTCATCGCCCTGGCGGACGAGGAACCCGTGGACTCCGCACAGCCGCTGCTGCGCACGGTCATGCGGGGTGGGCGGCGGACGGGGGCGCCGGACCACTGGCTGGACGCACGCAATCGGTTCCGCGAGGACCTGGCCGATCTGCCCGACTCGGCGCGCCGGATCGATAGTCCCGAGCCGGTCCGGCCGGTGCGGTCCGAGGCGCTCGATCATCTGACGGCCTCGGTGCGAGCCGACATCGAAGTCCGCCGGTGCCCGGAGCACCGCACCGCGCCGTCGGACGTTGCCGGCCCGCATTCCGCCTCCCTCTCGGTCTGCGGACACTGACCTGCCGCGTGACGGCCGAGGGGTCGGCAAGCCTCCGGTGGGGACCAATGGCCCCTGGCAGGCAGGCACTGCCAACGCCTTCCATGGAAGTGGCGGCGGCATCCTTCCGCGCCACCGCAAAGAAGGAGGCGAGGGCGATGTCCGCTCCCGCACCAGCGAAGAACGCGCAGGCCGTCGCGCAGGCCGGTCCAGAGGCAACCAGCACCTCCATGCGCGCCCGCGCGGGCGACGAGATCGTGGTACGTGGGGTCACGGCCGGGGTCGTCGCGCGAGACGGCCAGATCGTCGGCCTCCACCATCAGGACGGCAGCCCGCCCTACGACGTACGGTGGGCCGAGGACGGACGAGTGACCCTGTACTTCCCGGGTCCTGATGCGTACGTCCGGCACTTGGTGAGCGGAGCCGGGCATGTCCGGGCCCGGTGACCGCCGACCGATCGTGGTGGGTGTCGATCCCGATCCCGTCCACCGGATGGCACTGGCCTGGGCGGCGGACGAGGCCGTCCGCAGACGGCTGCCGTTGCGCGCGGTCCATGTGGAGGGCGTGCCCACTCGGGGCTACCGGAGGCGGGAAGTCCCGCCGTCCTGGGAGGAATGGAACGAGGCTCTGCACAAGGCCGGCCAGCAGGTGCTGGGGCAGGCCGTGGACTTCGTCTCGGCCCGGCACCCGCAGCTCCAGGTCGACGCGCTGCTCGCGGAGGGCGACCCGGTGTGGGTGCTGCGCGAGCAGAGCCGCGACGCCACCGCCGTCGTGCTGGGATCGCGGCACCTGAGCCGGAAGCAGGAGGTGTTCGGCTCCGCGTCGGTCGCCCTGCCGGTCATGGCCCGCACGCACTGTCCCCTGGTGGTCGTCCCCGAGCCGGAACATGTCACCGAGGAGCCAGCTTACTTCGTCGTCGGTGTGGACGGCAGCGAACACTCCGCCGCTGCGGTCGATGTGGCGTTCGAGGAGGCGGCCCTGCGCGGCGCCCGGCTGCGGGCCCTGCTCGTATGGGAGCCCGGACCGCTGAGGGTCTTCGACGAGCACCAGCCGCAGCAGGAGTGCCGCCGGCTCCTCTCAGAGATCGTGGCCGGACGCCAGGCCCGCTGTCCCGACGTGGACCTGCACCACGAAGTGCTCGTCGGGCACCCCGTCCAGGTGCTCACCGACGCCTCGGCGCACGCGTTGGGCCTGGTGGTGGGGACCCGGGGCCGTGGAGGCTTCGCCGGCATGCTGCTGGGCTCGGTCAGCCAAGGCGTGCTGAACCACGCCCGTTGCCCTGTCATCGCCGTACCGACCCGCGAGTGAACCGGCAGACCGGCACGAAGGGAAGCCGCCGTGACTGCACAACCTCTCGACGTGGACACCGTCGCCGGTCTCGTGGCGGAAGCCGCAGCGGCGCCCTCGCTGCACAACGCCCAGCCCTGGAATTTCCGCTACCTGCGGGACCTCGGCGTCCTGCGGTTGTACGCGGACCTGGAGCGGGCACTCCCGCGTACCGACCCCGACAACCACGGCCTGCACGTGGGGTGCGGCGCCGCCCTGCTCAACCTGCGCGTGGCCGCCGCGGCAGCCGGGCTCGCGCCGGTCGTCCGGCTGCTCCCGGACCCGGCCTGCCCGGAGTTCCTCGCCGAGGCGCATCTGTGCGGCACGGGAACCCCCGACGGGGCGCTCGCCCGGCTGAGCTCTGCGATCCGTCGCCGTCACTCCAGCCGCTTCCCCTTCCGCGAGGAGACGCTCCCCACCGCCGTGCGGGAGACGTTGCAACAAGCTGCGCTCGCCGAGGGCGCGCAGCTGCTGTTCCCCGGCGCATGGCACGTGCAGTCGATCCTGGAGCTGGTGCGGGACGCCGAGGGAAGGGAGGCGCTCGCCCCGGATGTGCGTGAGGAGACGGCGCGCTGGGCGCACAACGGCTCTTCCGGCAAGGCCGGGGCCGTTGACGGCATCGCCGCCGAGGCTTTCGGTCCTCGGCAGCGCCACACCACGGTCCCCGTGCGTGACTTCGCCGCCGGTCGTCCGGTGCCCGAACGCGGCTGGGCGCCCTTCGAGAGGGAACCGAACATCGCCCTGCTGGGCACTGCCCACGACGGGCCCGCGGACTGGCTGTCGGCCGGTCAGGCTCTGGAGCGGGTCCTGCTCCGGGCCACGATGGACGGGCTGGTCGCCTCGGTCACTTCCCAGCCCCTGGAGTGGCCCGAGATCCGGTGGGCCGTCCGCGACCCCGTCTCCGCGATGGCTCATGTCCAGATGGTCATCCGGCTCGGTCACGGCCCCGAAGGCCCCGCGAGCCCGCGGCGAGCGGTGGCCGAAGTGCTCGACGTTCTCTGAGTCGGACCTTGCGAACCGTGGGACAGCGAGGAGGAGCGCATGAAGGTCTCCGAGGTGATGACGGCTCCTCCGGTGTGCGTGGCGCCGAACAGCACCCTGGTCGAGGTGGCCCGGCAGATGGCCGAGAGCGCCGTCGGGTCTGTGCTGGTGGTCGAGGGCGGCGCACTGCACGGCATCGTCACCGATCGCGACCTCGCCGTTCGTGGCATGGGCAGCGGCTTGGGCGCGAGGGCCCGGGTGGAGGCGGTGATGTCGGCCCGAGTCGTCACGGTCGAAGCCGTCGAGGATGTCGGGGCTGCCTATCGTGCGTTCCGTCGCACGGGGGTCCGCCGGCTTCCGGTCCTGGACGCGGGCCGGGTGGTGGGGGTGCTGACGATCGACGACCTGTTCCTCGACCTGTTCCGGCGGTTCGCCGACCTGCTGGGGCCGGTGGCCTGGAGCGTCCTGCAGGAGCCTCCGGGACCGCCCCAGGAGGCCGGAGCCCCGGATGAACCCTGAACAGGCCCGGCAGGGCGCGACCGCGCTCCACGAGGACGGTCCGGCGGCGGATGGCGAGACCGCGGCACAGGCGCCACCCGCGGACCGGCCGAGCACCCCTGTGCCGTCGATCCCCTCCCTGCCGGTTCCCGCGGTCTTCGCCGCCCTGGGAAGCTCCCCGCGCGGTCTGACACCGGCCGAGACCACCGCGCGACGGGACCGCTACGGCCCCAACGAGCTGCCCGGACCGAGCCACGGCCAGGTATGGCGTCGGCTGCTCGCCCAGTTCACCGACCTCTTCGCGGTCGTCCTGCTGGTCTCCTCGGCGATCACGTTCCTCGCCTACTGGCTGGGACAGCCCCGGGACCCGGCCACCCTGCAACTGGCCCTTGCCATTCTCGGTGTGGTGCTGCTGAACGCCGGCATCGGTTTCGCGCAGGAGTATTCCGCCGAGCGCACCGCGGAGTCCTTGCAGGCGATGGTGCCGCACACCTGCCGGGTACTGCGGGACGGGGAGCGGCGGGAGTTGTCCGCGCGGGATCTGGTGCCGGGCGATGTGGTGGTCCTGGAGGCCGGGGACGCGGTGCCGGCCGACTGCCGGCTCGTCGAGGCTCAGGAAGCGGCCGTCAACAACGCCGCGCTCACCGGTGAGAGCGATCCCGTCACGCGCATCGCGGAACCCGTGCCACCGGGGCCGCCGCTGGAGGCACGCAACTGCGTCTTCATGGGCACCGACCTGGTCGCCGGCACCGGCAAGGCCGTCGTGTTCGCCACCGGTACGGCCACCGAGTTCGGGAGGATCTTCCGGCTCACCGCCGCCGCCCCGAGGCAGCAGACCCCACTGCAGCGGCAGGTCGCCGTCATGGCCCGCCGGGTCGCGGGCGTGGCACTCGCAACCGGCGCCGCCCTGTTCGCGGTGCGCGTGCCCAGCGGGCAGCCGTTCGTCGACACGTTCGTCTTCTCGCTGGGAGTGATGGTCGCTCTCGTGCCCGAGGGGCTGCCGGCCACGCTCTCCGTGTCGCTGGCGATCGGTGTCCGTCGTATGGCTCGTCGGCACGCACTGGTCAAACAGCTGCTCGCCGTGGAGGCGCTGGGTTCGACCAGCGTGATCTGTACCGACAAGACAGGCACTCTCACGCAGGCCGAGATGACCGTCGTGCAGCTGTGGACGGACGGGGTGTCCCACGCCGTGGCGGGAGTGGGGTACGCGCCGGCCGGTGAGATCACCGACGCTCCGCCCGTACGGGAGCTGCTGCGGGCGGCGGCTCTGTGCAGCAACGCCCGACTGGTGCGGCCCGCCGGGCGGGACGCGTGGCGGGTGCTGGGAGACACGACCGAGGGTGCGCTGCTGGTGGCGGCCATGAAGGCAGGTCTGGACCCCGCCAAGGAGGAGATGGGGGCACCCCGGGTGGCGGAGTATCCCTTCGACTCGGCGCGGAAACTGATGAGCACCGTCCATCGCGACAGCGACGGGACGTATTTCGCATGTACCAAAGGCGCCCCCCTCGAACTGCTCACCCGCTGCGACGCCCTCGACCACGGTGACGGGAAGACGCCGCTGACGGACGCCGACCGCAGCCGTGTGATCGCGGCCGCGGACGGCATGGCCGGGCGGGGCCTGCGCGTGCTGGCGGTCGCCCGACGGCAGGTCTCCGGGCCTCGGCCGCCGATCGCGGACGTCGAGTCGGAGCTGACCCTGCTGGGGCTCGCCGGGATGTACGACCCGCCCCGGCCGGAGGTACGGGACGCGGTGGACGCGTGCCGGCGGGCCGGGATCCGCATCGTCATGGTCACGGGTGACCATCCGCTGACCGCGGAGGCCGTCGCCCGTCGCGTCGGCATCGTGCGCGAGACGGCTCCGGCCGTGGCGACCGGCACCCAGCTGGACACGATGGACGACAGCGACCTGGACGACCTGCTGACCGGCTCCACCGAACTGCTGCTGTGCCGCGTCAGCCCCGAGCACAAGATGCGGGTGGTCACCGCGCTGCAGCGGCGCGGAGAGGTCGTAGCCGTGACCGGCGACGGGGCCAACGACGCCCCGGCCCTCAAGCACGCCGACATCGGCGTCGCCATGGGCGCCTCCGGCACCGACGTCGCCCGCGAGGCCGCCGTGATGGTGCTGCTCGACGACTCCTTCGCCTCCATCACCACTGCGGTGGGACTCGGCCGCTCGGTCTACCGCAACATCCGCAAGTTCCTGATCTACCTCTTCAGCCACAACATCGCCGAACTCATGCCGATCCTCGCGGCGACCTTCGCCGGATTCCCGCTGGTGCCGATCACGGCCTTGCAGATCCTCGCCATCGACCTCGGCTCCGACGTGCTGCCCGCCCTCGCGCTCGGCGCGGAACCGATGGAACCCGACGTCATGAACAGCTCGCCGAGGCCCCGCCAGGAGCGGCTCTTCTCGGCCGCCGTCATGGGCCGCATCCTCTTCCTGGGGGGTATCCAGGCCCTCGGCGTGTGCGCCGTCTTCTTCTGGCACATCCACGCCTCCGGCATCCCCTACGCGGACTTCACCAAGGACAACCCCGTCTACCGCGAGGCGATCACGATGGTCCAGGCCGGCATCGTCGTCAGCCAGTTTTTCAACGCCCTCGCCGTGCGCACCGACCGGCAGAGCGTCTTGCGAGCCGGTCTGCTGAGCAATCCGTGGCTGCTGGCCGCCGGCTGCTTCGGCATCGGGCTGATGGCCGCCATCAGCTACGCGCCACCGCTCCAGGCCATCTTCAACACCGCGCCGCTGACCCCAGCCGACTGGGCGGTCCTGGTGGCGTTCGGAGCACTGCTGCTGGCGGCCGAGGAACACCGCAAATGGACGCTGAGCCGCCGGAGATCATCCCCGAAGGGAGGAACGCCATGAGAGTGATCATCGCGGGCTGCGGTCGGCTCGGGGCCACCCTGGCCACGCAACTCGTCACCGAGGGCCATGACGTCCGCCTCATCGACCACCAGTCCAAAGCGCGGCGGAGGTTGCCACCGGGCTTCCCCGGCGCCTTCCACGTCGGCAACGGCTTCAGCCGCTCCGCGCTGGAATCGGCCGGCATCGCCCATGCGGACGCCTTCGTCGCCGTCACCTCCGCAGACAACAGCAACATCGTCAGCGCGCGCACCGCCAAGGAGACGTACCGGGTCCCGATCGTCCTCGCCCGCATCCACGATCCACGCCGCGCCGACATCTACCGGGACCTGGGAATCCCTACCATCTCCAGCGTCCGCTGGGCCGTGGGCCGCATCCACCAGATGCTGCTGCACCGGCACCTCACACCCGAAGTCTCCTTCGGCAACGGCGAGACGCTCCTGGTCCGCTCCCAGCTGCCGTCCTATCTCACCGGACGGCAGGTCACGGAGTTCGACGTCGACGGCGAGATCCGGGTTGTGGAAATCACTCGTGGCGGCCGGTCGCTGCTCCCCGCACGCGGTGTCCTGGCCGAGCCCGGCGACCTCGTCACCTTCGGTGTCGCCGCAACGGCGCTGGGCCGGCTGAGCGGCTTTCTCGACAAGGAGCTGGGAACGTGAAGGTCCTGATCGCGGGCGCGGGCCGACTCGGCACCCAGATCGCCCAGGTGCTGTCCGCCGCCCATAACGACGTCACCCTCGTCGAGTACGACGACGAACGCGTGGCGGAACTCGGAGGCCTGCCGCACGTGCGCCTCGTGGCCGGGGACGCCTGCGAGCCGGGCCTGTTGGAGAGCGCGGGCGCGCTGGCCTGCGACCTCGTCATCGCGGTCACCGGCCGCGACGAGGACAACCTGGTCATCAGCCTGCTGGCGAAGCGGCAGTTCGGGGTGGGCCGGGTGGCCGCGCGCGTCAACGAGGCGGAGAACGCCTGGCTCTTCGACCAGCGGTGGGGCGTGGACGCGGCGGTGCCCGCCGCCACCCCGCTGATCTCCCTCATCGAGGAAGCCACCGGAGCCACGGACACGGTGGCGCTGCTGCGGCTGAGCAAGGCCGGTGTCGAGGTCATCGAGACCGCTATCACCGAACGGTCCCGGGCCGCCGGTCACACGCTGGGCGAGGTCTCCCTGCCCGCCGGCACCGTGGTCGCCACCGTCGTACGTGGCGGGCAACCCACTGTCCCGGGTCCCGACGTGCGGCTGCTCCCCGGCGACGAGTTGCTGCTCGTGTCGCACGAGGCGACCGAGCAGGAGATCCACGCGGCCTTCGAGTGATCTTTCGCGGCACGGGACCGGCTTCGCGTCACTGCTTCTGGCAGCGCACGATCACGACCGGGCAGCTCGCATGCTGCGACACATGCTGGCTGACGGAGCCGAGCAGGGCGGCGGCGAACCCGCCTCTGCCCCGGCTGCCGACGACCAGGACCTCGGCTCCCTCGGCTGCTCTCAGCAGGACGTCGGCGGGGTTGCCGTGCACCACGTGGGTCCGGACCGCGTCCGCAGCTCCCGCGCCGAGCACATCGGTCAGTTCCTGGCTCATCTTCTGCCGGGTCTCGTCCTCGTCGACGTCCATGTCCACGGCGGGCGCCGACCAGCCGTACAGGCCCGGCAGCTCCCACACCGCGACCGCGTCCACGGTGCCGCCGACCAGGCCGGCATAGCGCACGGCCCAGCGCAGGGCCTCGTACGAGGACTGCGACCCGTCGACACCGACCACCACCCGGCGCTCGGAGGCATCCTTGTCCATGCGTCCCACCTCTCCTTCGGTGTCTGTGCACGCCGGCCGGTGCACCTCTGTTCTCCACGCTGCGGGCCGCCTCGCCGCACCGCCAGAGATGAGCATCCGGCGGCATGACGGGCGCCCGGAGTGACGGTGTCGTCAGCGCCGGTAGCCTGTTGCTGCGTGGCTGCCGACGGACGCGAGGCCGTCCGGTGACCGCCGCGGGGCGTCAGGATTCGGAGTCTCTTCGGCTGAGAACACCGGGGCGTCCGTGCCTCGCTCTCCATCGTGTGCCGAGGCCCTTCATTACCGTTGGGGAACGACCGCGACCGGGCACTGGGCATGGTGCAGGAGTGCATGGCTCACGCGGCCGAGCTGGAATCCGAAGGTCCTCGTTCGGCGCCGGGCCCCGACGATCACCAGGTCGGCGGCGGCCGACCGGTCCACGAGGATCTTGGCGGCTGGTCCCTCCGGCGTCGCCGGGCGCGTCCGGACATGCGGATACTCGGCGATCGCGGCCTTGAGCCGAGCGTCGACGACAGCGGAGGCACGCTCCCCGTACGTGTCCGCCGGCCCTCCTGTACGTATCCGGTTGCCGTTCCTGTCGAAGGCGGGCCTGCGCCAGGCATGCACCACGTCCAGGACACAGCCGCGCACTTCGGCCTCCCGGAAGGCGTACCGCACGGCCTCGGTGCTCGTGTCGTCGGCGTCACCGATGCCCAGCAGGATCCGCTCATGCGTGCCCGCGAGCCCCGCCGGATCGCCCCGGACGACGATCACCGGGCAGTGTGCACGGGCCGACACGGCCAGACCCACCGACCCGAGAAGCAGTCCCTTGACCTCGCCCCGGCCACGCGAACCCGTCACGAGCGTGAAGGCCTGGCCACTCTCGTGAACGAGAGCGGCCACCGGGTCCTCCGGGATGATGTCGGTGGTGACCTTGACATCCGGGTTGCGCCGTTCGGCGCGATCGGCCGCCGAAGCCACGATGTGCTCGGCCAGCACCTGCTCGGAAGGGCGCCCCGGGCCCACCGAGGGGAGGCCGGCCTCATAGCGCTCCCACAGGGAGGCGTACACGAGCCGCATCGGGGCACCGTGACGCACGGCCTCGTCCACGGCCCAGTCGACCGCCGTCAGACACGAGTCCGATCCGTCGACGCCCACCACCAGAGGGAGTGTCATCGTCCCCACCACCTTTCCTGGTGCCTGGCGTACGGCACGTGGGGGTGACCTTCACCGTCGCATCCCCGTGGCACAGGTCGCGAGGGCGGTTCGACCCGTGCCGGGGGACCTTCGGCCCCGCTACCGCTCGTGGTTTCGCTCGTACGCCTGCCGCACGGAGGCGGCGACCCGGTCGGCCAATCCCGGAAGCGCCGACCGCACCGCTTCGCTCAGGCGCGCACCGAGTTCGACGTCGGCCACCTCCATGGCGTGCACCACGAGACTCGACGGCAGCTGGTCGAGGGCCTCCGCCAGGGCGAGGCACTCCCCGAGGCCGAGCGCATGCGTACTCGCCGCACCCGCTGTTCGGGCGGCCGCGTCCGCCACCGTGAGGGTGTGCAGCTGCCCTGGCCGGCTCGGCCGAGCGCGGAGCGCTTCCACCACGACCACCGTGTCAGCGCCGCGCCACAGGTCGAGCATGCGGGCAGGTTCACCATCGCTGACCGCCAGGACGGTTCCGTCGGGAACCCGGCCCCGCAAGGCCTCCACGGCTGCCGGGCCGACCCCGTCGTCACCGCGCAGGGGATTGCCCACGCCGATCACCACGACCCGCGCGCTCATGCACGTTCCACGGTGACGTCGAGGAAGTGCGCGGCACAGGAGATGCAGGGATCATGGTTGCGGATGGCCCGTTCGCAGAGACGAGTCAGTTCCTCGTCGTCGGCGGCGGGCCCGGGCCCGTCGAGGCGAGCCTGGACAGCCCTGCGCACGTCCTCCTCGATGGCCGTCTGGTTCTGGGCCGTGGGCGGGACGATGCGAGCCTCGGTGAGCGTGCCGTCCTCCGTGAGCGCGTAGCGGTGGTACAGCAGGCCCCGGGGCGCCTCCGTGGCCCCGACGCCCGCGCCCCGGCGGGGCGGGACCTCGACGGCCGGCCGTGGAGGTCGTTCGTATCCGTCGATGATCCGCAAAGCCTCCTCCACGGCCTGCACCACTTCGACGGCCCGTACGACGATGCTGCGGAAGGGGTTGTCGCAGATGGCGCCGGCCGCGGGATCACCGAGACCGGCTTCCCCCGCCGCCTCGGCGGCCACGGGATGCAGCCACTGGCCGTTGATCGCGTAGCGGGCCAGCGGGCCGGTGAGGTAGCGGCGGCCGTCGAGCGTGGCCGTCAGGGCGGTGGAGTGCGGTACCTGCCCTTCCCGGACGTGCTGTTCGAAGTCGGACAGGAGGATCGGGCGCGGCGCCCGGCCGTTGTCACCAGCGGCCATGACGGCCGGTGTTCCGGTGTCGACGGCATACCGGCCGGGGTCGCGCAGCGCGAACAGGTCGTGGTCGCACACCGCGTCGGGGAAGTCGAACGCCGCCACCCAGCGGACGGTCTCCAGCGCGTCATCCCGGGCTTGCCGCAGCCGTTCCGCCAGTGGGCGTAGCTCGTCCGGTGTCGGCGTCCGGTAGAAGCCGCCGATCCGGACGTTGACCGGGTGGATGGGGCGGCCGCCGAGTTGTTCGACGATCGCGTTGCCGGCCTGCTTGAGCCTCAGGCCGCGCTCGACGGCGGCTCGTTGGTCGCGGGCGAGTTCCACGACATCGGCACGCCCCAGGAAGTCCGGGGCATGCAAGAGGTAGATGTGCAGCGTGTGGCTCTCGATCCACTCGCCGCAGTACAGCAGGCGGCGCAGCTGCGCGAGGGGGCCGTCGACCGTGACGCCGCAGGCGTTCTCGATCGCCTGGCAGGCGCTCATCTGGTAGGCGACCGGGCAGATACCGCAGATGCGGGCGGTGATGTCAGGGGGTTCGGTGTGGCCCCGGCCGGTCAGGAAGGCCTCGAAGAAGCGTGGGGGTTCGTAGATGCGCAGCCGCGTCTCGGCGACCGTGTCACCCTCGACGCGCAGGTGGAGGGCAGCCTCGCCTTCCACCCTGGCCAGCACGTCCAGCCGCAGGAAGCGGGTTCCGCGATGGTTCATGCGAGCCTTTCCGGGCGGGGGTCCGTCAGGCCGGAGGGCCCTGTCGCTCCTCGGCCGCGAGGTCGGGTACGGGGGCATATTCCGGCGACGCGGCGTTGAAGGTGCGGAAGACACGCTGGACATCCCGCTCGCTCATCCCGTCGTGGCGCAACTGGGCGACCATGGAGCGCAGATTGGGTTTGCTCGACGGTCCGAAACAGCCGTAGCAGCCGCGTCCGTAGGCGGGGCAGATGGCACCGCACCCCGCGTGCGTGACCGGGCCCAGACAGGGAGTGCCGTGGGCCACGGTGATGCAGGTGGTGCCGCGCCTCTTGCACTCGAAGCAGACGCTGTGATGGGAGATCTGGGGCCTGCGGCCGGCCAGGTAGGCGGTGATGACCTCGATGAGCTGACGGCGGTCGATGGGGCACCCGCGAAGCTCGAAGTCGACCGGCACATGGGCCGAGATCGGTGTCGAGGTCTCCAGGGTGGCGATGTACTCCGGCCGGGCGTAGACGGCGGCGAGGAAGTCGTCGACGTCGGCGAAGTTGCGCAGTGCCTGGACACCGCCCGCGGTGGCGCAGGCGCCGATGGTCACCAGATACCGGGAGATGCGGCGGACGTGCTGGATCCGCTCGGCGTCCTCGGCGGTGGTGATCGACCCCTCGACCAGGGAGAGGTCGTACGGTCCCCGGCCATCCAGCTGCGCGCGTTCTCTGTCGGCGCCCTCGGCTGGGGTCATCTCCAGGAAGTGGTCGATCCGTACCCGCTCGGTGAGTCCGAGAAGTTCGTCCTCGCAGTCCAGCAGGGTCAGCTGGCAGCCGTCGCAGGAGGCGAACTTCCACACGGCGAGCTTCGGCCGTGTGCGAATGACCGGGCCGAGGTCGGTGACCATGTCACAACTCCCTCACGAGGAGCAGGTCTGCCACGCGGTCGTAACCGACGACCGGCCCGTCCCGGCACAGCAGGAGCGGACCGAGCTGGCAGTGGCCGCAGTGGCCGGTGGCGCAGTGCATGTTGCGTTCCAGGGACACCTGGATACGGTGCGGGGCCAGGCCCCGGGTCACGAGGTCGCGAGCGCTGTGACGCATCATCACCTCAGGCCCACACACCAACGCGCAGGTCCGTTCGGGGCGCAGATCGAGGCGGTCCAGGAGCGTGGTGACCACGCCCACCGCGCCCTGCCAGCCCGGGGCGGGCCGGTCGACGGTCACCTCCACACGCGCCTGGCCCCGCCAGCTCTCGATCTCGTCGCGGTAGACCAGATCGGCAGGGGTACGGGCGCCGACGAGGACCGCGAGCGGGCCGTACGCCGCCTGCCGGTCCAGGACGGCGTGGACGACCGGCCGCAACGGTGCCAGACCGATGCCGCCGGCGACGATCAGAACATCGTGGCCGACCGCCGCTTCGAGGTCCCAGCCGGTGCCGTACGGCCCGCTGAGCCCGACGCCGTCACCCGGACGCAGTCGGCAGAGAGCGGCGGAGACCGCACCCACCGCACGCACGGTGTGTACGAGCCCTCCGTGGCGGCCCCGCAGGGCGCTGGCAGAGACGGGCACCTCACCGACCCCGAACGCGTAGATCATCGCGAACTGCCCCGGTGCGAAAGGCGGGAGTCTCCGTCCGGCCGATACCAGCTCGATCGACCGGGTGTCGCCGGTCTCGTCCCAGGTGCCGGCGACCCGGTACGGCAGCGGGGGCGTCACGGTGCTCATGGTGGCTCCGGCGCCGATGCCGATGCCGATGTCCCGGACTGTGTCCAGTCGTGCAGGGCGGCCGCTTCCTCGGTGATGTCGATGCCGACGGGGCACCACACGATGCAACGCCCGCAACCCACACAGCCGGACGAGCCGAACTGGTCGTACCAGGTGCCGAGTTTGTGGGTCATCCACTGCCGGTAGCGGCTGCGCGAGGAGGCGCGGACCGGACCGCCGTGCAGCTGGGAGAAGTCCAGGTCGAAGCAGGAGTCCCACAGCCGCCACCGCTCCGCGTGGTCCCCGGTGAGGTCGGTGACGTCCTCAGTGGTGGTGCAGAAGCAGGTGGGGCACACCATGGTGCAGTTACCGCACGTCAGGCACCGCCCTGCGACGTCGTCCCAGCGGGGGGCGTCGAGGGTTCCGGCCATCAGCTCCCGCAGGTCGGCTTCGGGCATGGTCCGGCCCATGCGGTCCGCGGCGGCCGTGACGCCTGCGCGAGCCGTCTCCCGGGTTTCCGGGTCGGCAGGACGGGTGGGCAGTTCGGCCAGGATCTCCGCGCCTTCCTGGCTGCCGCTGCGCATCCAGAAGCGGTGCCCGTCCTCGTCGACCACTTCGGTCATCACCAGGTCGTAGCCGGGACCGGCAGCGGGTCCGGTGCCCATCGAGACGCAGAAGCACGTGGCGCCGGGCTCCGTGCACTCGACCACGATCAGCAGGGCCCCGGAACGCCGCCCCTCATAGCCGGAGTCCCGGTACGCCCCACCGGTCAGTACCCGGTCCTGGATGGCGATGGCCCTCAGATCGCAGGG
This sequence comes from Streptomyces monashensis, assembly GCF_001866665.1. Lineage (GTDB taxonomy): Bacteria > Actinomycetota > Actinomycetes > Streptomycetales > Streptomycetaceae > Streptomyces > Streptomyces monashensis. Next base: position 48,275 of record NZ_MLYO01000065.1, read on the forward strand.
GCGCACACCCAGGAACGCGTACCGAGGCGGCGTGTCCTGGTCTGCCGTGAAGACCAGCTCCCCCTCCACCCGGTCGGCACTCCATTCCCGCACTCGCACCGGGTGCAGGAAGGACTTCCACGACTGGGGACCCGCCGCGTTCGCGAAGGCCGCGCCGTCCGGCCGCTCCCGCAGCCGGTACCGCCCGGCCTCCAGCTCCACACCCCATCCGTACGGCAACTCGTCGGCCGACCGCAGCTCCGCCAGCACGATGGCGCCGTCCCGGGCGGTGGGTCCGACCACGGTGAAGCCGCGCCGGATCAGGACGTCCACGAGCGCGGCCATACCGTCCTTGCCCATGACGAGCCCGTCGGACGCGGGCGGCTGGGAGGCATGCACATCGGCGTCGGTGCTCATGACCGGCCTCCTTCGGCACAGCGGACGGCACGTGGAGCCCCGCCGTCCCCTCACACCTACGATCGCAGCATTACCGCTGTGGCGCCGCGCCGACAGAGCCACATGGACACGTACCCGGGGTCCATTGGTCCCGGTGACCGGGTTCCGACAGTTGTGGTGGCAGAGAGCAACTACGGGCAGGCGATCCGGGACGGCGACGATCTCTCGCGGAGATGGGCGGGCTCAGGCTCCACCTGGTCCAGCCGGAGACCAGCTGGACCCGTGCGAGCTCGACGATCAGACGGCGGCGGCCCGTCCGCCCACGCCTCTCACCGAGGGCGGCGAGGGTGACCGAATGCGGTCGGCGGTCGGCGGTCGGCGGTCGGCCCAGGAACAGGGACGAACGTCCCCTGGCGTGCACTCGTAGTGCGGCGATGTCATGGAGAAGGACCGACCCGAGAGTCATCGCACCCGGCACTCAGGTATGCCATGAATGACCGACCCTCCCTCACGGCACAACTGCGTCGCTCGATCGCGGCGGGTGTGTCACCGCGGCTCGACCCCGTCCTGCTGGCCGTGACCGCGGCGGCCCTGATCGCTGGTGGCATCGCCTGGCTCATGGACGCCGGTGACTTGGCCGGTCTCTGCTGGGAACTGGGCACCCTCTTCGCCCTCGTTCCCGCGGTGGGGTGGGTGCTGGCCGCACTGCGGCAGGGCCGCACAGGTGTGGACCTCATCGCCGTCCTCGCGCTCGGCGGCACTCTGGCCGTGCACGAGTACCTGGCCGGTGCCCTGATCGCACTGATGCTGGCCACTGGCCGCACACTGGAGGCCGCAGCCCAGCGACGCGCCTCGCACGACCTGCGTACCTTGCTGGAACACGCACCACGCTCCGCACGCCGCCGCACTCGCGCCGGGGTGACCACGGTGCCGCTGGCGGAGGTCGCCGCCGGTGACCTGCTCGTCGTCGGCCCCTGGTTCCCGTCGACGGCCGCGTGGAGAGCGGCGCCGCGGTCCTCGACGAGTCGGTGCTCACCGGTGAGCCCCTGCAGGTCGAGCGGGCAGGCGGGGAAACCGTGCGCAGCGGCGTGGTCAACGCCGGAGGCGCCTTCGAGATGCGGGCCACGGCCACCGAGCACGACAGCACGTACGCCGGGATCGTGCGACTGGCCCAGCAGGCCCGCGCCGGGTCCGCGCCGGTCGTGCGGCTGGCGGACCGGTACGCGGCCTGGTTCCTGCCGCTGTCCCTGGCGGTGGCGGGACTGGCGTGGCTGATCAGTGGTTCGGCCGTGCGAGCGGTCGCCGTACTCGTGGTCGCCACCCCGTGCCCGCTGCTGCTGGCGGCACCGGTCGCGATCGTCTCCGGTCTCTCCCGTGCTTCCCGCATCGGCGTCGTCATCCGCGACGGCGGCGCCTTGGAGAACCTGGGCCGCGCCCGCACCCTCCTGCTCGACAAGACCGGCACCCTCACCCGAGGCCGGCCCCGCGTTGTCGACGTCACCGCCGCCCCCGGCGTCAAACCCACGGAAGTCCTGCGCCTGGCGGCCTCCCTCGACCAGTACTCGCCCCACGTACTGGCCCAGGCCATCGTCGACGCCGCCCGGGACCGCAAGCTGGAGCTGTCGATCCCCTCCGATGTCACCGAGGAACCGGGCCGGGGCGCCACCGGCACCGCCGACGGGCACCGGCTTGGCATCGGCCGTATCGCCGCCGGCGAGGACCGGCCGTCCTGGGCCCGGGCGGTCGACAAGCGCGCCCTCCTCGACGGCGCGGCCGTCGCCTGGCTGACCTTCGACGGACACCTGGCCGGCGCCATCCTGCTGCGCGACCCGCTGCGCCCCGACGCACCGCGCACCCTGCGCCACCTGCGGGCGGCGGGCTTCGCGCGACTGCTGATGCTCACCGGTGACCGAAACGCACCCGCCCGCGAAGTCGCCACCATCCTCGGTCTGGACGACGTACGCGCCGAACTCTCCCCCGCCGACAAGGTCGCCACCGTACGGGCCGAAGGCGAACACGCGGTCACGGTGATGGTGGGCGACGGCGTCAACGACGCGCCCGCCCTCGCCGCCGCCGACATCGGCGTCGCCATGGGCGCACGCGGCTCCACCGCCTCATCCGAAGCGGCCGACATCATCCTGACCACCAATCGCGTCGACCGACTCGCCGACGCCGTCGCCATCGCCCAACGCGCGCGGCGCATCGCCGTCCAGAGCGCCCTCGGCGGCATGCTGATGTCCCTGGCGGCCATGGCCGCGGCCGCTGTCGGGCTGCTCCCGCCCGCCGCCGGCGCGCTGCTCCAGGAGGGCATCGACGTGGCCGTCATCCTGAACGCCCTGCGCGCCCTGCGAGTCGGCGAGGCCGCACGGCCGACCCTCGCTCCCGCTGCCGAGGCCCTCATCCACCGTTTCGCCGCCGAACACGAAGGGCTCCAGGACGTCCTCGAATCCGTCCGCGACACCGCCGACCGACTCTCCGACTCCCCTGGCCCCCAGGCCCTGGAAGCCGTCGAGGAGACCCACCGGCTGCTCATCGAGCGGCTCCTTCCGCACGAGTACGCCGAGGAGCACGAGCTGTACCCGGCCCTCGCGCCGACGCTCGGCGGACCCGAGGCCACCGCCACCATGAGCCGTGCCCACACCGAAATAGAGCGTCTCTCCCGCCGCATCGCCATCCACCTGCAACTTGCCCACGCAAGCGGGGGCCTCTCCCCCGAGCAACTCGACGACCTGCGCTCCTGTCTGTACGGCCTGAACACGGTCCTGCGCCTGCACTTCACCCAGGAGGAGGAGAACTACTTCTCCCTCGCTCCCTGAACGACGGCGTCATCAGCCTCCTCGTTCCGCCCCGGCAGGCGAGAAGGATGACGCGGATCTGAGCCGTCCGGCCGCGGACGGGGCCCTTCGACCCAGTGCGGACGGGGCGAGCCGGGCGGATGGTTGAAAAGGGCCCGGAGGAAGGAGGGGCCGGCATGCCCTGGGAAACCGTCCGGAAGGACACCCCGCTGCGCACCGCCCCCAATCTGCGCGACTACGGCAAGGAGTGCGCGAGCTTCTCGTGGCAGGCGGCACGCCGCAGGCTGCAGGGGCTGCCTGGTGGGCGGGGACTGAACATCGCGCACGAGGCCGTGGACCGGCACGCGGCGTCGGAGCGGGCCACAGCGGTCGCGCTGCGCTGCGTGGGACGGGACGACTCCGTCACCTCGGTGACCTACGGCGAGCTGGCCCGTTCGACGGCACGGTTCGCCAACGTACTCCGCGGCCTCGGGATCGAGTACGGCGACCGGGTGGTGACGCTGCTGGGGCGCTGCCCCGAGCTGTACACCGTGGTCCTCGGCACGCTGAAGAACACCAGTGTCCTGTGCCCGCTGTTCTCCGCCTTCGGACCCGACCCGGTGTTCCAGCGGATGACGCTGGGCGACGCGCAGGTCCTGGTCACCACGGCGGACCTGTACCGCAAAAAGATCGACGGGCAGCGCGACCGGCTCGCCGCCCTGCGCCACGTACTGATCGTCGGCGAGGACGCGGACGACCTGCCCGGCACCCTGTCCCTCACCGCGCTGATGGCCGACGCGGCCGACACCTTCACGATCCCGCCGACCTCCCCCCACGACATGGCCCTGCTGCACTTCACGAGCGGCACGACCGGCATCCCCAAGGGCGCGGTGCACGTGCACGAGGCGGCCGTCGCCCACTACATGACCGCGCTGTACGCCCTCGACCTCCACGAGGACGACGTGTTCTGGTGCACCGCGGACCCGGGCTGGGTGACCGGCATGTCCTACGGGATCGTCGCCCCTCTCATGCACGGCGTGACGGTCGTGGTGGACGAGGGCGACTACGACGCCCGCCGCTGGTACCGGATCCTCGCCGAGCAGCGGGTGAGCGTCTGGTACACGGCGCCGACAGCCCTGCGCATGCTGATGCGGACGACGCCGAGGACGGGGCCGTACGACCTGCCCCGCTCCTTCGACCTGAGTGCACTGCGGTTCATCGCGTCGGTCGGCGAGCCGCTCAATCCGGAGGCGGTGGTGTGGGGGCGGGACGTGCTCGGGTTGCCGGTGCACGACAACTGGTGGCAGACCGAGACCGGCGCCATCATGATCGCCAACTTCGCCGCCTGCGACATCCGTCCCGGCTCGATGGGGCGTCCGCTGCCCGGTGTTGAGGCGGCGGTGCTGCGGCGCGGCGAGGACGGCCGGGCAGAGGTCGCCGACGGGCACGTCACCGTACTGGAGGAACCCGGCGTAGAGGGTGAGCTGGCCCTCCGGCCCGGCTGGCCCTCCATGTTCCGCGGCTATCTGCACGACGAGCCACGCAGTGCGGCGGCCTTCGCTGACGGCTGGTACCTCACCGGTGACCTCGTACGACGCGACGCTGACGGCTGGTACTGGTTCGTCGGGCGCGCCGACGACGTCATCAAGTCGGCAGGACACCTCATCGGGCCGTTCGAGGTCGAGAGTGCTCTGATGGAGCATCCGGCGGTCGCCGAGTCCGGGGTCATCGGCCGGCCGGACCCCGTGGCAGGGAACATCGTCAAAGCATTCGTCACGCTGCAGCCGGGCTTCGACGCGAGCAACGCGACCCGGCGGGACCTGCTGGCCTTCGCCAGGCGCCGGCTGGGCCCGGCGGTGGCGCCCCGCGAGATCGAATTCGACCAGCACCTGCCGCACACCCGCAGCGGCAAGGTCATGCGCCGCCTGCTGCGGGCCCGTGAACTCGGCCTGCCCGAGGGCGACATCTCCACCCTGGAGGACTCCACCTCGAAGGCCGTCTCCACGGCGAGGACGGAGCAGCCCGCATGACCACCACACGCACCCCTCGCGCACCACGGCCCGCCGCCCGGCCGAACCGTCAGGCCGCACATCGCCTGGCCCTGCTGGAATCCATGCTGCGCGTCCGCCGGTTCGAGGAACGCTGCGTGGAGCTGTACAGCGCGGCGCGCATCCGGGGTTTCATGCACCTCTACATCGGCGAGGAAGCCGTGGCCGTCGGCGTCAACGAGGCGCTCACGGACGACGACGCGGTCGTGTCGACGTACCGCGAACACGGGCACGCACTCGCCCGCGGGGTTCCGGCCGAGGCGATCATGGCCGAGATGTTCGGCAAGGTCACCGGATGCAGCCGCGGCCGTGGCGGCTCGATGCACCTCTTCGACGTCGGCCGCCGCTTCTACGGCGGCAACGCGATCGTCGGCGGCGGGCTCCCCCTCGCGGCCGGCCTCGCCCTCGCCGACCGCATGACCGGGCGCAACCGCGTCACCTGCTGCTTCTTCGGCGACGGCGCCTTCGCCGAGGGCGAGTTCCACGAGACCGCCAACCTCGCCGCACTCTGGCAACTGCCCCTGCTGCTGGTCTGCGAGAACAACCTGTACGCCATGGGCACCGCTCTGGCCCGCCACCAGGCCCAGACCGACCTCGCGCTGCGCGCGGCCGCGTACGGCATGGTCTCCTGGGCCGTCGACGGCATGGACGTCTTCGCCGTAGAGGACGCCGCCCGGCGGGCCTCCGAAGGGGTGCGCGCCGGAACCGGGCCGCACTTCCTGGAGATGCACACGTACCGCTTCCGCGCTCACTCCATGTACGACTCCGACCGCTACCGCGACAAGGCCGAGATCGAACACTGGAAGGAACGCGACCCGGTCGAGGGGCTCGTGCGGCGGCTGCAGGATGCGAAGGAGCTTTCCGACAAGGCCCGCACCACCTTGGAAGACCGTCTGGCCGCCGAGATCGACGCGGCCGTGGAGGCGGCCGAGCAGGCTCCGGAAGAGCCCGTCGAGGATCTACTGAAGTACGTCACCAGCCCGGTGGAGGTGACCCGGCCATGACCACGACGCACACGCGTGCCGCCGAAGCCGCCGCGCCTTCCGACCGGAAGACGACGTATCGGGAGGCCATGCGTGAGGCCATGCGCGAGGCGCTGCGCAGCGACGAGCGGGTGTTTTTGATGGGTGAGGACGTCGGCCGGTACGGCGGCTGCTTCGGCGTCAGCCTCGGCCTGCTGGAGGAGTTCGGGCCCGAACGGATCCGCGACGCCCCGCTGTCCGAGTCGGCGTTCGTCGGCGCCGGCATCGGTGCCGCCCTGGCGGGCATGCGGCCGATCGTCGAGATCATGACGGTCAACTTCAGCCTGCTGGCCCTGGACCAGATCCTCAACAACGCGGCGACGCTGTTGCACATGTCGGGCGGCCAACTGCCCGTACCGATCGTGATCCGGATGACCACGGGCGCGGGACGACAACTCGCGGCCCAGCACTCGCACAGCCTCGAAGGCTGGTACGCGCACATCCCCGGCCTGCGGGTCCTGGCCCCGGCGACTCTCACCGACGCCCGGTACATGTTGGCCCCCGCGCTCGCCGATCCCGACCCGGTGCTGATCTTCGAGCACGGCAGCCTGTACAACGTCTCGGGCGACCTGCCCCCCGACGCCGGTCCGGTCGACATCGACCACGCGGCCGTCCGTCGGCCCGGCACGGACGTCTCGCTGATCACCTACGGCGGCTCACTGCCCAAGGCACTGGCCGCCGCCGACGACCTCGCGAGCGGCGGCATCAGCGCCGAGGTCATCGATGTGCGCACGCTGCGCCCCTTGGACGACGCCACCGTCGGCGACTCGGTCGCTCGCACCCACCGTGCCGTCGTCGTCGACGAGGGCTGGCGCACCGGCAGCCTCGCCGCGGAGATCTCGGCACGCCTCACGGAACAGCACTTCTACGACCTCGACGCCCCCGTCGAGCGGGTGTGCAGCGCCGAAGTGCCCATACCCTACGCACGCAGGCTGGAGGAGGCCGCGCTGCCTCAGGTCGACGGAATCGTCGCAGCCGCGCACCGCGCCGTGGGCGAACCGGTGCCGACCGGAACCAACGGGGCGGAACGGCAACCGGTGACCGGAAGGTCGGGCTGAGATGACCGCGTTCACCATGCCCTCGCTCGGCGCGGACATGGACGAAGGGCTGCTGCAGGAGTGGCTCGTGAGTCCCGGGGACCGGGTGCACAGGGGCGATGTCATGGCGGTCGTGGAGACCGACAAGGCCGCCATCGAGGTCGAGTGCTTCCAGTCCGGGACCGTGGGGCAGTTGCTCGTCGAGCCCGGTACCCGGGTACCTGTGGGAACACCGCTCGCGCTGATCGAGGAGCAAGCCGTACTGGACGAGCGGGCGGGCGTCGGGGAGGCCATCGTGAACAAGGCACCCACGCGCGCGGCGACCGAACAGGAACCGGCCGCACGGCGCCAGCGTCCGACGCCCCGGAAGAAGGCGGCCCGCAGGCCCGAGGCGACTCCGGAGCCGGCACTCGCCGCACCCCGGAAGGAGCCGACCGACAAGCACGTACACGCGCCCCCGGAGCCGTCCGGTGGAGCCGACTCGGTGATCGGCGCCGGCCCGCTCGTACGGCACCTGGCCGCGCTGCGCGGTGTCGACCTGACGACACTGCACGGCACCGGCCGGGGCGGCCGGATCACACGTACCGACGTGGAGCACGCCCAGCCGCCCCTCGCCCCGAGGGTGCGGGCCAGCCCGTACGCACGGCGCCTCGCCCAGGACCTCGGCGTCGACCTGGCGGCGGTGCGGGGCACCGGGGACGGCGGAGCCGTGCGGGCCGCGGACGTGCGCACGGCCATGCGCACCCTTGCCGTAGGGAACGGACCCGAGCGACCCGATCGAGACCCGCTGATGGGCGACGAGCGTCCGGACGCCGCCGTACGAAGAGACAGCCGCCCGGAGGACCGTACAGACACCATGCGCCGTGCCATCGCCGACCTCATGAGCCGCTCCAAGCGGGAGATCCCGCACTACTACCTGTCCACCACCATCGACCTGACGGCGGCCGAGGACTGGATCCGCCGGATCAACCGCGCTCGTACGCCCACCGGCCGACTCATACCGGCGGCCCTGCTCCTGAAAGCCGCCGCCGTAGCGGCACGCGAGGTGCCGGCGCTCAACGGCTACTGGCAGAACGGCGGATTCTCCCCCGCATCCGAGATCAACCTGGGCCTCGCGGTCTCACTCCGGCAGGGCGGACTGCTCGCCCCGGTGATCCACAACGCCGACACGCTGCCGCCCGACGCTCTCATGACCCGTCTGAAGGAGTTGGTACAGCGAGCCCGCCGAGGGCGGCTGCGCGGAAGCGAGATGACCGGCGCCACCCTGACCGTCACCAGCCTGGGCGACCAGGGCGTGGAGGCCGTGTTCGGGGTGATCCACCCGCCCCAGGTCGCCCTGGTGGGCTTCGGTGCGGTCGTCGAGCGGCCCTGGGCCGCCGGCGGCATGCTCGGAGTGCGTCCGGTGGTGACCGCGACCCTGGCCGCCGATCACCGGGCCACGGACGGCGCCGTGGGGGCGCGCTATCTCACGGCGGTCGACCGACTTCTGCAGAGACCGGAGGAGTTGTGAGTCAGATGAAGCCACTGAACAACGCGGAGGCCCTGTCGCTGATCAAGGAGTCGATCACGCAGATCATCCCCGATGCCGACTTCACTCTGGTCCGACCGGACGACAAGTTCCGCGATGTGCTCGAACTGGATTCGCTCGATTTCCTCAGCCTGGTCGAGCTGCTGTCCGAGCGTGCGGGCGTCCGTATCGACGAAGAGGACTACCTGGACCTGACCACGCTGTCCGACGCGACGCGGTTCCTGGTCGAAAGGACCGGCCGGGGGTCATGACGACTCCCGGTGCAGCATGACCTTCAGGGCGCCTGTGCTGGTGCCGCGCGCAAACGCCTCATAGGCGTCTTCCATCCGGTCGAGGCCGAACGTGTGGGTGACCAACGGGGAGACGGGCAGATGGCCGAACCTCAACAGCTCCAGCAGCCACGGCGTAGAGGACGTGTCGACCTGGCCCGTGCTGATCGTCACGTTCTTGCGCCAGAGGGACTCCAGATGCAGTGACACCGGTTTGCCGTGCGTGCCGATGTTGGCGATGTGCCCTCCCGTACGGACGGCACGCGTACAGAGCACGAAACCGTCCGGGTCGCCGGACGCCTCGATGACCACGTCGGCCCCCGGCCCCTCGGACAGCTCGGCGATCATGGTTCCTGGCGATTCGGCGGCATCCGCCCCCACACGCTTGGCGTTCTCCAGCCGAGCGCCGGCCAGGTCGACGACGATGATCCTGCGGGGCGAGTAGAGCCGCGCAAGGACCACCGTGGCGAGACCGACGGGGCCGGCGCCCACCACGACGACCGTGTCTCCCGGGCCGACGTGTCCGTTGCGGACCCCGACCTCGTAGGCGGTGGGAAGGAGTTCGGCGAGCAAGACCGCGTCAGCGAGCGGGAGGTCGGGGGGCCGTCGGGTGGTGGAGTGATCGGCGAACGGCACACGCACCAGCTCGGCCTGGGTGCCGTTGACCAGACTGCCCAGGATCCATCCGCCACCGCCACGGCACTGTCCGTACCTGCCGTCGCGGCACTCCGCGCAATCACCGCAGGCCGAGACGGACGACACGATCACCTGATCGCCGGGGCGCAGGTGGTGGACCTGCTCACCGACGTCGACGACCTCGCCGACGGCCTCGTGGCCGAGGACCGTCCCCGGCTTCACCTCCGGGAAGTCGCCCCGCCGGATGTGCAGATCAGTGCCGCAGACGGTGGTGGCGTCGACCCGGACGACCGCGTCGGTCGCCTCCTCGATCACCGGGTCGGGAACGGTCTCCCAGGAGGTGTGTGCCGGGCCGTGGTAGACGAGCGCTCGCACCGCATTCACTCCCTCGCTCCCCCACCTCCACGGTCACCCCCGCACTGCACCCGGGCAACACGGCCACTCGCAGCGCCTCAGTCCGGCTCCATGTACGGGCGGCGGAAGACCGGTGCCTGACCGCTGCCCCACGGGCGTACGGCCGCCAGTGCCCGAGCGACGGCGGATTCCAGCGCTCCACTGGTGTCGACCGGGACGGCTTCGGGCCACGGCGGCTCCTTGGCAGCCATGGCGGTGGCGATGTCCGGGCCGGCGTCGGAGATGCCGGGGGCGCGCGTGCTGAGGCGGGCCGCAGACAGTTCGCCCGGCACCTGACAGTGGAGGGCCACCAGCTCGGCGCTGGTTCGATCGGCCAGGCGCAGAGCGGCTTCGCGCTGTGCGGCGTCGGACCAGGTGGCGTCGAGCACCACCGATTCACCGGAGGACAGCAGTGCGGCTGCGCGCTCGAGCAGGGCGGCGTAGGTCCTGGCCGTCCACTCGGGCGTGTACAGCCCTTCGCCGTAGCCCGCCGCTGCGGACTGCTCCGCCGGGATGCCCGCCAGCTCCTTGCGCATGCGGTCACTACTGAGCAGGGTGACCCCCAGCCGGTCGGCCAGGGCTCCGGAGAGGGTGGACTTCCCGCTGCCCGGCAGTCCGCCGACGAGGGTGAGGCCGACGGCGGAGGTGCGCAGGTGGCGCAGTGCCATGGAGGCGAGCCGCCGCGACGCCGCTTCGGCGCCGGGCGCGCCCTGCCGGGCCTGGATCACCGAGACCTTGGCGCGGACGAAGGCGCGGTAGGCGACGTAGTGGTGCCACAGGGACGGGGGCGCGGGATCCCCGGAGTATTCGCCGTACCGGGCGAGGAAGTACGCCGCGGCCTCCGGGGCTCCGAGCTGTTCCAGGTCCATGGCGAGGAAGGCGGCGTCGTCCAGGCCGTCGACATAGCGGAGGCGGTCGTCGAACTCCAGGCAGTCCAGGACGCGGGGGCCGTCGTCGAGGCAGAAGACGTCCTCGGCGAGCAGGTCGCCGTGGCCGTCGACGACCCGTCCCTGCTCGATGCGGGTGTCGAACAGCCGCTTGCGACCGGCGAGGTAGCGGCGCACCAGCCCCTCGATCTCCGTCAGGCAGTCGGGCACGGCGCCGTCCGCGGCCAGTGCCTGGACCTGCGCGAAGCTCGCCTCCCACCGTGCCGACAGCGCGTCCCGCGTGCCCTGCTCGTCCACGTCGCGGCCACGGGGTGCGTGCGCGTGCCATGCCGCCAGTTGCCGGGCGACGGTGCGAAGGACGTCGTCCACGGCAGCCCCCGCCCTGACGAGATGGGAGAGGCGGCGCTCCTCCGGCATGCGACGCATCACCACGAGTGGTTCAGGTGACTGCCCATCGGGACTGCGGAACTCACCGAGCCCCACGTAGACGTCGGGGGCGAACCGGCGGTTGAGGGCTATTTCCCTCTCGCACCCAGCTCGGCGCGCAGCGACCGTGGTGTAGTCCAGGAACCCCAGATCGACCGGCTTCTTGAGCTTGTATGCTCGGTCACCGACGAAGAACAGCGTCGCGGTGTGGGTCTCGCAGACCGCAGCGCGCGACAGCGGCTCCCCGTCGTTCGGGACACTCGACCGCAGAGCGGACACGTCGGCACGCGGCTCGCGGAGACCGGGCTCAGTCATCAGGAACCACGGCGACCGGGCAGCGTCCATGATGGACGGCGGCCTGCGCCACCGGACCGAGGTGGGGCGCCAGGCCGGCACGGTGCCGGCGGCGGCCCACGACCAGCAGTGAGGCGCCCTCCGCTGCGTGCACGACGGCCTTGGCGGGGCTTTCGAGACGGATGCTGTCGTCCACGTCCACCTGCGGGTACTTCTCCCGCCACTGCTGCAGCGCTTTGCTCACCTGCTCGTGCGCGACCCGGGTCGTCTCCTCGCTGAAGCCGTGGTCCACTCCCCAGGGCGTACGTGCGCGAAGCGGCACGCTGCGGCCGTGGACGGCGAGGACGGGAACGTCTCTGGCCGCAGCGGTATGAAAGACGAAATCCAGTAGGTCGTCCGGCGATCCGTGCAGTTTCAGTGCCACAACGACACGGCTCGCGGCCGTGGCCGGTCTCCTCTCGTCCCGGGGTTCGGCGCGCACCAGCACCACGGGCCGTTCGGCCCGTGCCACGACGGGCATGCTGACGTCCCCCAGGAAGTAGCTCTCGACGGACTCGAGTCCTCGGGAGCCCAGGACGACCATCTCCGACTCGGAGGCCGCTTGGAGCAGGGCGTGCTGGGCATCGTCGGCGACCAGGGTCTTTTCGATGGCCAGGTCCGGGTGCCGGGTCCGGAGTTCCGCCTGCGCTGTGTCGACGAGACGCTTCGCCCAATAGTTCTGATCGACTTCCGCCGGGAGACGAGCCGGTTCCGGGGCAAGCGTCGGCCACGCGTGCAGCAGCCGGAGAGCGAGCTTTCGCCTCCCGGCCTCTTCGGCGGCCCAGCGGGCGGCGGCCAGACTCTCAGGCGAGCCGTCGAGGCCCACAGTGATGACGGGTTGCATGGCGGCGGTCTCCGTCTCGTAAGAGGCTGGAGGGGACGGCGAACGAGTCCGATCGCGTGGACGGTCCGGACATCGCCTGCATACCGGGAGCGGCACGTTTCTCTCCTTCGAGGATCTCCCGCTCCTCGCCACGGCGCATGTGGACCCCGGGGGCGGGCGCGAAAGCGGGGCGTGCGGCAGGAGGGAGAGGAGACAAACGCGGTGACGATTCCCCTTGTGGTGGGTGTCGACGGATCCGAGGCGGGCCTCGAGGCCGTGGACTGGGCCGCCGACGAGGCGGCCCGGCACGGGATCCCGCTGCATCTGCTGCACGCGGCGGCCGGTGAGCAGGAGGCGTCCGTCGTGATCAGCGCCGCCTCCGCGCGCGCCAGGGAGGGTGCTCCGGCGGTGCGGCTGTCCAGCGAGGTGTCGCACGAGGAGGCGGCTTCCGCCCTGGTCGGCAAGGGGCGGAATGCCTTCGCGCTGGTACTGGGCAACAGGGGACTCGGAGATCTTCCCGGCATGCTCCTCGGTTCGGTCAGCCTCGCCGTGGCCGCACGCGCCGACTGCCCGGTGGTCGTGGTCCGCGGCAGTTCGGAACACCGCGCTGCCCGCTTCGGAAGCGTCGTCGTGGGCGTCGAGGACGGGGAGGGCAGCGGCACAGCCGTGGACTTCGCGGTGCGCGAGGCTCAGGTGCGGCGCTGCCGACTCGAGGCCGTGCACGCCTGGAGTGCACCGTCCGGTGCGTGTACGACACCACAGGCACCCTCATGGCAGTTGGAGGCCCACCGGCGTCCGCCGGCGCAGGTGCTCGACGACGCTCTGCGCCAGCCTGTGGAAAGGTACGGCGACGCCACGGTGAGCCGGCGCTTGATCGAGAAACCGGCGCGCCAGGCGCTGTTGGAGGCCGCGTCGACCGCAGATCTGCTGGTCGTGGGAGCTCGGCGGCGACTTGGACATCCCGGGCTGCAACTCGGCCTGATCAACCACGCGCTGCTGCATCACGCACCGTGTCCCGTGGCCGTCGTACCCCAGATGTGACGGCCGCAGGACTGGCTTCCAGGGACGGTCGCCGGTAGACCGGGACCTTCGGCCCCGTGATCTACGACGGCCGTCGTCGGATCGTGGAGACGCGGAGGCAACGAGCGAACGATGTCGCACACAGGACAGTGGAAGGTACGTCTCGACCTCTTCGAGGACGACGACGGAACGACGAAGGCCCACTTGGTGCTGGACACCGGCACCACGGCGCTCACCGGCCACGGAACCGCGCACTGCCATCCGGCGGACACGAACGTGCCGGAGATCGGCGACAAGCTGGCGGCAGGCAGGGCGCTGGTCGATCTGGCTCATCAGCTGCTGGAGACCGCCGAACGCGACATCCAGGGCATGTCCGCCCCACGGCCCGGCACCCGTCAGACCGCCGGACAAGCCCTGTGAATCCCAGTCGCTTCACGGGGCCCCGGTGTCCCGAGCGTCATCCGTCCGGAACGCGATCTGCGCGGTGACCGAGACCACGCCGTCGACGCCGCGGCACAACTGCTCGATGACCGGGATCAGACTCCTGTGCTCCACCGTGCCCGCAAGGGCAACCCGACCATCACGCACCTCCGCGGTCACGTCCCTCGGATCGAGCCCCAAGGTGCGCCGCAGAACGTCTCCGGTGATCTCCTCGCGGATGGCGTCGTCACGGCGAAGGAAGACCCGCAGCAGATCACCACGACTGACGATGCCGAGCAGCCGATCGGCATCGTCGACCACGGGCAGGCGTTTGACATTCTGCGATTCCATGAGGCGGGCAGCCTCGACCACGGTCCACTCGGGCCGGGCGCACACCGCGGGAGCGGACATCAGTTCCTCGGCCCGGGATCCCTCCGCCTTGGCACGTTCCCAGGCCTCCAGATGCGGAATGGGGGTCCTGCCGGTCGGGTCGGCCTGGTCGGCGCTCTTGCGCAGCAGGTCGGCCTCGGACACCACGCCCATCGGACGGTCGAGCTCGTCCACCACGGGTACGGCGGTGACGTCGTTCTCTTCCAGCAGCCTGACGAGCTCCTTGAACGGCGTGGCGGGCCGTGCCCGGACGACGTCCCGGGACATGAGCTCCTCGACTGTTCGGTGGTGCATGGTGCCTCCCGGGTGCGGGACACCCACCGCGCGGATACGAGGCCGCCGCCCCGTGCGGCGGTGCGGCCCGCGTGGCAGGTTGGATACAGCACCATTCTGAGGAGAGGGCGGCGACCATGCGAGCTCACCTCGGCGACCAACTCGTCATCGAGAGTCCGGCGACCGGCGTAGCCAGGCGCGACGGCGAGATCGTCGGACTCCACCACGACGACGGAACACCCCCCTACGACGTGCGCTGGTCGGACACGGACGATGTGACGCTCGTGTTTCCCGGCCCGGACGCCCACATACGCCATCTCGAGCACGAGCAGCCCCCGGGGGTGGGCGAGGCGCCGCCGACAACCGGCGAGGCGGCGGCCGCGTCCACGGTGACCAGACCGGCCGGGACGGGCAATCCCGGCGACATCGGCCGGCGGGTGGCCGTCGAACGCCGAAGGAGCGGACTGAGCCGAGAGGAGACAGCCGGCCGCGCGCGAATGTCGCCCTACTATCTGGCCTATCTGGAGGAAAAGCCCGCCGATCCGACCTTGGCGACGCTCATCAGGCTGGCCGACGCGCTGGGCACCTCGGTCGCCGCACTGCGTGGCGGAGGCATCGATCTCCCGCCCGGTCAGGGCCACGCACTGCTCCACCCCCAGCTTCGGGACCTCAGCCCGCAGGAGTGCCGCACCCTGCTCTCCACGCACGGGGTGGGGCGGGTCGCGGTGGCGACGGCCGACGGCCGCCCGGCGGTCGTCCCGGTCAACTACGAAGTCGTCGATGACGCCATCGTCTTCCGGACCGCGCCCGACTCTGTGACGGCGGCGGCAGCGGAGACGGAGGTCGCCTTCGAGGTCGACCACGTGGACGACACCCTGAGTCAGGGCTGGAGCGTGCTGGCCGTCGGACCGGCACGTGTGGTGACGGACCCCGAGGCTGTACGCAGGCTCGCCCAACGCGCGCACACCACGCCGTGGGCGGGCGGCGCGCGCGAGATGTGGGTGTCGATCGAGCCCACCAACCTCACGGGCCGCCGGATCACCCCTGCCGATCAGTAGACGGTCATGGCTCGGACGCAGGGCTGTCCGATCCGGAACCCTCGCCGCTCAGTCGGGTCTCGACGCCCACGACGCCCTCCAGCCCGCTCACGAGGCGCTCGGCGACCCAGATGAGCGAGGTGTCGTGGACGGGCCCGCGGAGCATGACGACGCCGTCCCGTACAGACACGTGAAAGGCGTGGGCGTGCAGGGGGAACAGGTAGGACACCACCGTACGGCGGACCTCCTCCTCGATCTCCTCGTCCGACCGCAGGAAGACCCTCAGCAAGTCGCCACGGCTGACGATGCCGCGCAATCCGTCCTCGGCATCGACGACGGGGAGCCGTTTGACGTGGTGCACGGCCATGAGGCGTGCTGCCCGGGCCAGGGTGTCGTCGGGGCGGACCGTGACAGCGGGCGTGCTCATCACCTCCTCAGCACTCACACCTGCCGCCTTGGCCAGGTCGGACCGCAGTCTGATCCGCTCGGAGCGGGTGGGCCGGCGATGCCGGAACTCCTCCTTGGGCAGCAGGTCGGCCTCGGACACCACGCCGACGATCCGCCCTTCGCCGCTCACGACCGGCAGGGCACTCACGTGGCGCTCGTCCATGACCCGCACGATCTCCTTGAACGGCGCGTCGCGCCCGACGGCGACCGCGGGTGTGGTCATCACATCGCTCACGATGTGCGCAACGGTGACGGGCATGTCTCGGTCCTCGAAAGGCGGCCGGGGAACCCGGCTCGGCCGATGCCTCAAGCATCACCATGACCTGGCAGGTCGCAAACGGGCCGGAGAGCCACCCTGGCCCGGGACCCGGTGGCGTGTCGCGGCGCCGGGCAGGCAGTGCGACGGTATTCACAGGAGGACCTCGGCAGCCGGGCGAGAAGGCGGTGACGGCTATGGCACTCCCACTGGTCGTGGGCGTCGACGGATCGGACTCCAGTCTGGCAGCGGTCGACTGGGCCGTGGACGAGGCGGCACGGCACGGTCTGCCCCTCCATCTCGTCCATGCCTCCCTCTGGGAGCTGTACGAGGGAGCCCAACCGTCCTTCAGCACTGACCGTCCGGCCGAGGAGGTCATGGCCGAGCACATCGTCGCGTCGTGCGTGGAACGGGCCCGGCGACGCAATCCCGAGGTCAAGGTGTCCGGCAAGGCACTGCCGGAGGACGCCGTGTCCGCGCTGCTGCGGACGGCGCCCGAGGCGTTCGCCCTGGTGACGGGGTCACGTGGGCGCGGCGAGATCGCAGGGATGCTGCTGGGATCCGTCAGCCTCGCGGTCGCGGCCCGCGCCGTCTGCCCGGTCGTCGTCATTCGGGGCGCGGAAGCCAATCGCCGGGGAGCCTACGGCCGCGTGGTGGTGGGGGTCGGTGACGCGTCCGGTGGTGCGGGGGCCGTACGGTTCGCCGTCCGGGAAGCCGAGGTGCGCGGCTGTGCCCTGACAGCCGTACGGGCCTGGCGCAATCCGTCACAGGAACCCGTGGACCACATGCTGGTCGCTGACGACGCCGCCAGGCTGCGCGAGGAGCGGGTGTCGACCAGTCTCGAAGATGCCCTGCGCGATGCGGTACGAGAGCACCCTCAGGTCGATGTCCGTCGCAAGCCGGTCGAGGGCACCGCCCACAAGGTCCTCCTGCAGGAATCGGCCGAAGCGGACCTGATCGTCGTCGGCGCTCAGCGCCGGCACGGCCACTTCGGTCTGCAACTCGGCCGGGTCGGTCACACCCTGCTGCACCACTCGGACTGCCCGGTCGCCGTCGTCCCTCAGCCGGTCTGAGGCCCGCCGCAGGCACCTGGGCCCGCACAGCCTGCGAAGGAGAGGGAAGGGTGGCGGATGTCGGAGTGGACTTGGGAGTGGACGGGCTACGACCCTGCCGCCGAGCAACTGCGTGAGTCCCTCTGCACACTGGGCAACGGCTACTTCGCCACACGTGGCGCACTGCCGGAACGCCGGGCCGGCCTGGTGCACTATCCAGGCACCTACGCAGCGGGGTGCTACAACCGCCTGGAGTCGACCGTGGCGGGGCGGCAGGTCGTGAACGAAGACGTGGTCAACCTCCCCAACTGGCTCTTTCTCCGGTTCCGGGCGCGCCGCACGGACGGGACGTGGAGCCCGTGGTTCTCCCCCGGCACGCACACCCTCCTGGACCACCGGCACACCCTGGATCTGCGCCGAGGCACACTCGCACGGTCCTCCCGCCAGCGGAACGACGGGCTCGGTGTGCTCAGCGTCGAGCAGACCCGCCTGGTGCACATGGAGGACCCGCACCTGGCCGCACTGCGGACGGTACTCACGGCCGAGGACTGGACCGGGCAGATCGAGATCGAAAGCTCTCTCGACGGTGACGTGATCAACGGCAATGTGCACCGCTACCGCGCACTCGACCGCCACCACATGAACCACGTGCGAACCGGTGCGCAGGAACCCCACACCACCTGGTTGTGCTGCCGCACCAGCACATCGGACATCACCGTCGCCCTGGCCGCCCGGACGACGGTCCGCGCGGACGAAGCTCCGGTCTCATCAGTGCTTCGGTCCGCCCGCCACCGCGCGGTCCACCGTCTGGTCGTCCCGATCACTCACGGCAGGCCCGTCACCGTGGACAAGACGGTGGCACTGCACACCTCGCGGGACACAGCGATCAGCGATCCCCTCGGCGAGGCCGCCGAGCGGGTGTCCGTGGCGGCGGACTTTCCGGCCTTGCTCGACTCCCATGCCGCGGCCTGGGAGCGGCTGTGGCGACGCACGGACGTGCAGGTGCCCGGAGAGGCCGGCCGCATCCTGCGCTTCCATCTCTTCCACGTCCTGCAGACGCTGTCACCGCACACGGCGGAGCTGGATGCAGGCGTCCCGGCCCGGGGTCTGCACGGCGAGGCGTACCGGGGTCATGTGTTCTGGGACGAGCTCTTCGTCCTCCCCTATCTCAACCTGCACCTTCCGGAGGTGTCCCGGGCGCTGCTGAACTACCGCCACCGACGCCTCCCCCGGGCCTGCGCGGCGGCGCGCGCGGCCGGCAGGGACGGGGCGATGTATCCGTGGCAGAGCGGCAGCAACGGGCGTGAGGAGTCCCAGGAATGGCATCTCAACCCGGCCTCGGGCCGCTGGCTGCCGGACCACTCGCGCCTCGAGCACCACGTGGGTTCGGCGATCGCCTACAACGTCTGGCAGTACTGCGAGGCCACCGGTGACACGGAGTACCTGCACACCAAAGGCGCGGAGATGCTACTGCAGATCGCCCGCTTCTGGGGGGACCTGGCGGTCTTCGACCGTGGCACACGCCGCTACCGAATCCGCAGTGTCGTCGGCCCCGACGAGTACCACGACAGCTATCCCGGCGCGACGAGGCCCGGGCTGGACGACAACGCGTACACCAACGTCATGGCCACCTGGGTCCTCACCCGCGCTCTGGAGCTCGTGCGGCGCCTTCCCGCATGGCGACGCGAGGAATTGTTCCAACGGATCCGGCTGAACACCGACGCGCTGCCGGAGTGGGAAGAGGTCTCCAGACGCCTGCGGGTGCCCTTCCACCAAGGCGTCATCAGCCAGTTCGAGGGCTACGACGACCTCGCCGAACTCGACTGGGACGCCTACCGCGCCCGCTACGGCACCATCCGGCGGCTGGACCGCGTTCTCGAGGCCGAGGGTGACACGGTCAACCGCTACAAGGCGTCCAAACAGGCCGATGTCCTCATGCTCGGCTACCTGTTCTCGCCCACAGAACTGCGTGGTCTGTTCCGGCGTCTCGGTTACCACCTGGACGACGAGATCTGGCGCAGCACCGTCGACTACTACCTCCAGCGCACCAGCCACGGCTCGACGCTCAGCGAACTCGTCCACGGCCTGGTCCTCGCAAGAGCCAGACGTGCCGACGCATGGCAGTACGTCCACGAAGCCCTGGAGGCAGACATCGCCGACATCCAGGGCGGCACCACGGGCGAAGGCATCCACCTCGGCGCCATGGCCGGAACCCTCGACCTGATCCAGCGCGGCCTGACCGGACTGGAGACCCGCGAGGACGCCCTCTGGCTGGACCCGGTCCCACTTCCGGCGCTCTCCGAATACGGCTTCACACTGCACTATCGCGGTCATTGGGGCATCGCCATGCGGCGCCGGAGCGGGCAGCTGGAGATCGCCGTACCCGACTCGGAGGAATCGCCGATCCGCGTAGTGCTGGCTGACCGCGCGGTGACCATCGCCCCAGGGGAGACGTGCACGCTCCTTCTGCCGAAGGACTGACGCTGCGGCGGTCGCTGGGTCGGCCACCATTTGGATCTCCACTCGCAGTTCGTTCTCCGGTGGCTACGGGCCGGGGCTGCCGCGTCGTTCCGAGTGGCGTGGCGGGGAGCCCGACGTACCGGTATGGAGGGTGATCGCGAGCCAGCACGCCCAACCGACGGGTTGCAGGGCCCAATAGCTGACGGCGCGGTACAGGAGCGTCGCGGCGATCGCCGGGCCGGGCCGGAGACCGTACAGCACGAGCAGTGCGGACAGGCTCGTCTCCACGATGCCGAGGCTGCCCGGGGTCAGGCGCAGGCTGCCGGGGATCTGGGTGAGGACGTAGGCGAGCAGCAGGCTGTGCCAGGGCACACCGATGCCGAGCGCCCACAGGCTGGCAGCCAGACAAGCGACGTCGAAGACCCAGTTCAGCAGCGCGAACGCGAACGGTCGAAGCCAGGGTCGCAGGCCGGGTTGCAGACCGCGGGCCTGTGCGACCAGCCGGGCGAGTGCCTTCTGACCTTGCTGGATGCGGCGTGAGCGCGTCCCGGCACTCGTCCAGGCTCGTCCCGCCGCGTGACGGAAGCCCGAGAAGCGGGATGCCCCGACGACGGCCAAGGCGATCCCCAGGACCAGCAGCGCACCGGCCGCGGGAAGCAGAACGGTCCGCAGCCCCGCCGGTCCCGCCGCCACCACGCCGGCGACGAGCAGGACGGCCAGACCCAGTACCGCCAGCGCACCGGCCACCACCAGCACGGCGGCCGCGAGTACCTGCTCCACGCCCCTGCGGCGCAGTTGCCGGAAGACCCAGGCGGCCGAGAACGCCGCCCCTCCGGGCAAGGCACCCGCCACGGCGTTGGCGGCCACCACGATCGCCGTCGTGCGCCGCAGGCTCCAGCGGGTCCCGCCCGCCCCGAGCAGCCAGCGGTACATGGCGGCGAAACACACGATCGACAGCACCTGGCACACCACGGCGCCCGCCATCGGCAGCGGGTGTACTCCCACGATGAGGTGGTAGGCCTGCGCCAGTTCACGCCGCCGCAGGACTGCGACGAGGACCACCGCCGCCGCGAGGACAACGGCCACCGACCACCACAGCGGGCCTGGTCGCGCGGGGCGTCCCCCCGCCCACCGAGCACCGCCCGCCGCTTCGGGCTCCTGCCGCCCGGACATCGGCCATCACTCCCGCCAGGCAGCGTGAGGGTTCGGATGCCGAAGGTACGCGACGACTTGGGCCGGCACAGCGCGCCTCGCCGCGGTCACCCGGCACCGCAGTCCCGGTCCCCCGGGCTCTTCCCTGACGTACCCGATGGATCACAGACGCATCCTCAACATCGCAACACTGATCATCAGGCGCCGAACACCCACCACATCCATACGGTGCCGACGGCCCCAGCGGTCGATCGCGTGGCAGATGGGAGCGCACAGCACTCCGTCGGAGACATCCAGTCCGCTGTCACCGCCATTCCGTGCGCGGTTCGCCGCCCTAGCCGGGAACGACGAAATCCGCGTGGAGCACCAATGGAAGAAGTTGCCTCGCCGAAACCCTGATCCACGCACGGAGCTCTCCTGCCGGCTTCCTCGCCACAATCGGCCGGCACCGGCTCCCCTGCCCACCGGTGTCTCGAGGTCCGACATTCCGATCTCCAGGTGATCGCCTGGCTCAGGATCTGGACACCACGGCTGCACGGGTGAGTGGTCGCGCCGCTCTCCGCATCTACTAGGCACGGTCGTGGATCACAATCCGCCACCTGTGCCCGGAACTCCGGCTTCATTCCCGAAGTCGCTAGGCCCCGTGGCAGGCGCACGGCGTCCGCCTTGCCGTCAACCAGTGCCCGGCCTGGCCATGCGCCTCCAGCATCACGTGTGACTCCTCCCGTGAAGACAACCTGCGCCTACCTGCCGTGCGGGGCAGGCAAGTCCGAACTCGCGCTGATGCTGTGCATGGTGAAGGAGCGCGATTCTGTCAATCGCCCCCTCTGGGTCAATGTGGTCGATATCGTCGACCGATACCGGCCTATACGTCACACTGAGCGGCGGAGGGGGGAAGGGCGCGGCGGCGGTGCGGCGGCGTGCCATCCCGAAGTACGCGCTGCCTTGGTGAAGGCGGTGTCGGGGATCAGCAGGGCGATGCGCGGACGCGACCGACCTCTCCGCGCCGGAGCCCGGTGGGCGCCTCGCGGACTTCCGCCGGATGCACGCTGAGCCGGAGCTGACCGAGCTGACGCCGATCCCGTGCGACGTGTTCGTGCGGTACGGGATGTGGTTCCAGAAGCGGTACGTCGGCGAGGTGGACCCGGGCCGGGTCGTGACCGTCGAACGGGCCCCGGCAGGTGGAGGGTGGTTCCTCGTCCGGCTGGATGACGGACAGGAACTGTCGGCCGCCGCCGTCGTGGTGGCGACCGGCCTGAACGGGCTCGCCGAGATCCCCGAGGCACTGCGGGATCTCGCCCCCGAGGGACCTGGTCCGGCTGCCCTGGTCTCGCACACCAGCCACCACACCGACCTGTCTCCTTATGCCGGTCAGCGCGTCGCCGTGGTCGGCGGTGGCCAGTCCGCCCTGGAGAGCGCCGCGTTGCTGCACGAGGCTGGCGCCGAGGTACAGGTGCTGGTACGGGAACCGCGCGTGCTGTGGGGGACGAAGCCGGGTCTGGCCCGGCCCTGGACACAGCGGGTGGCCAGGCCGGCTTCGCCCCTGGGTACGGGATGGGTCCTGGCCGCCGTCTGCAAAACCCCGGGAGGAGTACGCAGGTTTCCTGCGGCCGCGCGCATGCTGCTCTTCCGCCGCGCGCTGGGGCCGTCGGGCGGATGGTGGCTGCGGGACCGGGTCGAGAACATCATGCCGGTCCGTACATCCACCCGCGTCACCCACGCGGAAGCGGAGGGGCCCGGAGCACACCTGGAACTCGCCGGGCAGGGCGGGGCGCAGACGACGCTCACCGTGGATCACGTGCTCGCGGCCACTGGCTACCGCCTCGACCTGGACGCGGTCCCGTTCCTGTCGCCCGCGGTGCTCGCCACCCTGACCTGCGTCCGTGGCTCGAAGGCACCCCAGCTGTCCGCATCGCTCGAGTCGTCGGTGCCGGGCCTGTATTTCACCGGTTCGCTCGCCGCCCCGGTGTTCGGCCCGATGATGCGGTTCGTGGCAGGGACGGAGTTCGCCGCCAGGCGCATCACCCGGCACGCCTCCCGGCTCTCTGTACCCCGCTGATCCGACGGCCACGGGAGCGAGACACGCCGTACCGTTGGGTCAGCGAAGGGCGGGACTCCTCGCGCAGCATTCATGAGCGGGGCGTCACGACGCCTGTCGTGCCGTGAGGCGCCGACGCACGCCGTAGGCCGCCACTCCGAGGGCGAGCACCGCCGCTCCCCACGCCACCGACGTCGCGGGCAGAGTGAAGGCCAGGACCAGGCAGCCGGCCAGCCCGACCGCAGGGATGATGCGCGGCGGCCGGTTCTCCTCCTGAGTCAGGGTCCAGGCGGAGGCGTTCGCCACGGCGTAGTAGGCAAGCACGCCGAACGACGAGAAGCCGATCGCGCCGCGCACGTCCGTGGTGGCGGCCAGGATCACCACCACGGCGCCCACCAGCAGCTCCGCTCGATAGGGCACCTTGAACCGTGGATGCACGGCGGACAGAGCATGAGGCAGGTGACGGTCCCGGGACATGGCCAGCGTGGTCCGCGAGACGCCCAGGATCAGCGCGAGCAACGACCCGAGTGCCGCCACCGCCGCCCCGACCCGAACCACCGGGACCAGCCCCGGCACCCCAGCCTGCCGTACTGCCTCGGCCAGCGGCGCGCTCTCCCGTGCCAGCCCGTCCGGGCCGAGGACGGCCAGCACGGACGCGGCGACCGCCGCGTACACGATCAGCGTGATCCCCAGGGCCAGTGGAATGGCCCGGGGAATCGTGCGGGCCGGGTGCTTCACCTCTTCGCCCAGGGTCGCGATCCGCGCGTACCCGGCGAAGGCGAAGAACAGAAGCCCGGCCGCCTGCAACACGCCGGTGACGGAGGCGTCCGACCCGATGTCCAGCCGAACGGCCTGAGCATCAGTGGAGGTCAGGCAGGCCACCACCACGGCTGCCAGCACGGCCAGGACCACGGCGACGATCGCCCGCGTCAGCCACGCGGCCTTCTGCACACCCACGTAGTTGACGGCGGTCAGCGCCACCACCGCAGCCACGGCGACGGCGTGCGCCTGGGCCGGCCACACGTACGACCCCACGGTGAGTGCCATCGCCGCGCACGAGGCGGTCTTGCCGACCACGAAGCCCCAACCGGCGAGGTAGCCCCAGAACTCGCCCAGCCGCTCACGGCCGTACACGTACGTCCCCCCGGACTGCGGATAGCGTGCCGCCAGCCGGGCCGAGGAGGTGGCGTTGCAGTACGCCACCACGGCGGCGACGGCCAGCCCCACGAGCAGTCCCGAGCCCGCCGCCCGCGCGGCCGGCGCCAGGGCGGCGAAGACCCCCGCACCAATCATCGAGCCAAGCCCGATGACGACGGCATCGAAAGCGCCCAGCCTCCGCTCCAGCACAGCGGCTCCACCGCCCTGCGACGCCAGACCCACTCCACACACCACCATCTGTCGACATCCGGGACCGCGAGACGATACCTGTCGGGGATGAACAGCAGGTCGCGCGCGTCGTGCTCTTCAACCTCCGAAGATCCGATCGGAGTTGTCCTCGCTCCCGGGGACGGTCACGAACCGGACACGAGTCGGCCGGGCATGGTGCTTGACCTGTCTGCTCTTGCTGACGGTGGCAGCGCTGCATGTACCTGCCGGCTTTCCGCTTCCAGTCCCCGGCCGGTGTTACTGCAGTTCCGCGTGCGCTACCGCCATATGCGACCCGGGTCTGTGACCGCGATGCCTGAGTTGCGGCACGGATCGGGTCCCGGCAGGCTGTAGCTGGCGATCGACCTTGATGACGTGAGCAGGTGATCGGGTTGCAGAATTATGCGCGCCCGTTCAGCCCTCCAAAAAGTCGGTGTGGGTGACGTGTGCCGCCTTAATGGCCGGTGTCCCGGTGAGTCCGGTCGTGATTCTGCAACGACCGGTCCAGCCCAGGTATCAACCGGACGAGACCCGGCTTCGCAACCCCCGTCCCGCCCCGGAGCGGATGCGCGGAGTGCTTCTTTGTGACGTGCGCTGGGGACTCACCGTTCGATACGTGGTGTCCGCTGACCAGGTGGTCGGCCGTGACCCAGATGGGTGACGTGTACGGCAACGGTCGCCACGACCTGCCGCCGGCGACAAGGAGCAGCAGAGCATGGGTGGAAGGCAAAAGACACTCGTCATGCTGGCCGGAATCGCGCTGGCAGCCGGACTCATCAGCCCCGCTTTCGGGTTCGGCGCCGCTCGCTCGCCGGCCCCGGCCTCCGCGGCCACGAGGTCAGGGACCTCGGTCGTGGAATGGAACCGCGAGCTCATCACCATCCTGGGCGATCCGAAGGCGCAGCCGGCCACCGTCCAGCCCACGCGCAGCTTCGCGCTCCTTCAGGCTGCCGAGTACGACGCGGTGGTGTCGATCACCCGGTCCGGCCCCGCCTACAAGTTCTCGGTGCCGGCGCCGCGAGGCGCTCGTCCCGATGCCGCGGCGGAGCAGGCAGCCCACGATGTGCTGGTCGCCCTGTACCCGGCCGAACGCGCAGGCGTGGACCAGCGGCTGAGCAGCCAGTTGTCCGCGATTCCGGACGGCCCGGACAAGCAGGCGGGCATGACGGTGGGAGCCACGGTCGCCCGCCGGCTGATCAGCCTGCGGTCCCACGACGGGTCCTCGGCGAAGTCGCCTCGCTTCCGCCCCGGCGACAAGGCCGGTGACTACCGGCCCACCCCTCCGGACTTCCCGACACCGGTGTTCCCCAACTGGGGGTCGGTCAAGCCGTTCGTGCTGACGAGCGGACGCCAGTTCCGCCCGGCGCCGCCACCGGCCGTGAGCAGCGCCGAATACGCCACCGCCCTGAACGAGGTCAAGAACCTGGGGAGCAAGACCAGTAGCACCCGCACCCCCGATCAGACGGCAGCCGCGAAGTTCTGGGCGGCGGCGCCCGTCTGGAACGTCTGGAATCAGATCGCGCAGAACCTCGTCACTTCCCAGATCGCGAGCCTGGACCGGGCGGTGAAGGTCTTCGCCCGGCTCGACCTGTCCCTCGCCGACACCACGATCGCGATGTACGACGCCAAGTACGCCTACCACGTATGGCGGCCCGTCACCGCCATCCGACTCGCCGCTACGCACTACAACCCGCACATCGTCGGCGATCCCCACTGGACCCCCTTGGTGACGACCGCCCCGGACCCGTCGTATCCCAGCGCCCACGCCGCCCTCAGCCAAGCGGCGGCAACCACGCTCACCGGGTTCTACGGCGCGCGGCATCATCTCGCGGTGACATCGCGAGGCACCACCCGAACCTATGCCAGCTTTCAGGAGGCAGCCACCGAAGCGTGGCTCAGCCGGACCTGGTCCGGCCAGCACACCTCAATCGACAACCGCGCGGGCCGACAACTCGGCTTCCACGTGGCCGACTTCGTGGCAGGTCACCTCTGACCGTCCGCGCCGGGCGACATCGATGCGCAGCACGGCGGCGGCCGGAGGCCGGCGGCAGCGGGAGCTCCGGCACCACTGGCAGGGCCACGCTGCACATGGGAACCCCTGTCCGGTCCGAATGAGTCAGGGCGGGACGCGGAGAAGGGAGCGCAGCCGTGGCCATCTCTCGTCGCGACGTCCTCAGACTGTGTGGCGTGTCCGCGCTGGCCGGAGTCGGTACCGGCGGGGTCGCCGACCGCTACTCGCGGGCAGCGACGAGTGCTGGCGTTCCTCCGGATAAGGCGGACTACACGCTGCGGATCGCGACCGGACGTGTCGAGCTCGCGCCGGGCACCGTCGTGTCGACCACGACGTACAACGGCCAGTTCCCGGGTCCGCTGCTGCGGTTCACCGAAGGCCGCCCGGTCGTGGTCGACGTGCACAACGACACGGCCACCCCCGAGCTGCTGCACTGGCACGGCCAGCGGGTTCCGGCCGACGTGGACGGGGCCGCCGAGGAGGGCACCCCGTACATCCCCGCGCACGGGATGCGGCGCCTGTCGTTCACCCCCGGGCCGGCCGGTTTCCGCTTCTACCACACTCATGTGGCCGCACTCGGCGACCTGACCCGCGGCACGTACTCCGGACAGGCCGGCCCGGTCTACATCGAGCCGAAGGCCAACCCCGGCTCCTACGATCAGGAAGTGTTCCTGACGCTGAAGGAGTTCGAGCCCTCCCTCAGCCATGGCGGGGACATCCCGCAGACCTTCCTGGCCGGCTCCCCGGTGCCGGGCTTGCGACGGAGGGGCGAGCAGGCCATGGCCGACTCCCTGGCTCGGGGCATGCCGCGCGGGTACGAGGTCGGCTACCGCGCCTTCGCCGTCAACGGCCGCAAACTCGGGCACGGCCCTCCGGTCAGGGTCAGGATCGGACAGCGCGTGCTGTTGCACGTCCTCAACGCCAGCGCCACCGAGATCCGCAGCCTCGCCCTGCCCGGCCACACCTTCAAGGTCGTCGCGCTCGACGGCAACCCGGTACCCCGCCAGGCCGACGTACCAGTGCTGTGGATCGGCACCGCCGAACGCGTCTCGGCCGTCGTGGAAATGAACCACCCGGGTGTCTGGGTGCTCGGAGACACGTCGGACGACGACCGGAACGCCGGCATGGGCACGGTCGTGGAGTACGCCGGCCGCAGCGGCACTCCTCGATGGAACGCGCCACCCTCATTCACTTGGGACTACCGCGCTTTCGCCGACGCCGGCTCCACGAATCAGCGGCCCGACCACACGATCGACCTGCTGGTGGAGAAGCGCAACGCCGCCGAGAAGGGATTCAACATCTGGCCCCTCAACGGCGTCCCCTTCTCCCTGGACACCGACAGGCCGGTGCTGGACGTCGAGCGCGGCAGGCGGTACCGGATGCGGCTGCGCAACGCCTCCGACGACATCCACCCGCTCCACCTGCACCGCCACACCTTCGAGGTCACCCACATCGCCGGCACCCCCACCCGCGGCCTGCGCAAGGACGTCGTCATGCTCGGCGGCTACCAGACCGTTGCCCTTGACTTCACCGCCGACCAGCCGGGACTGTCCCTGTTCCACTGCCACCAGCAGCTCCACATGGACTACGGCTTCATGATCCTGCTGCGCTGCTCCTGACCATGCCAGGCCGCTGGCCACCTGCCAGAGAGTCAAGGTGCGCACCGGCACGCCGAGTGCTCCGGCCACCGGATCGAGGACGGCGTGCACGACCGGCATGAACGGTCGGAGCAGGACCACCGGGGCGTACCCGTAACGGTCCAGCCGTACTTCCGCTTGGCCCGCCGCAGCCCGAAGGCGATGGTTGCGCACTCCGGGGAGAGCGACGCGGCGGAGCGCACGACGACCCGGCTGGCACCAGCAAGGTGTCGCCGGGCAGTAAAAAGCCGCCGCTTGGGCCGCCGTTACGGGCCCGCACCGCCCTGCTCTCGACCGGACCCGGATAGCGACTTCCCGCTGAATCCGGCGACGATCGGGAACCCTCTACGGCAGACCCCTACCGCTGGTAAAGGCCACTCACCGAGCGACGTCCAGTTCCGCGTACATCCCAGCCGCGTAGTGACCCGGGACATTGCACAGCAGTTCGTAGCGACCCGGTCGCAGCGTGACCGTGGTCCAGGCAACCGCACCAGAGGCGATGCCGTCTCCAGCGCCACTGCCACAGGTGCGGGACGCCTCGCCGAGGCTGCCGACTTCCGATACCCGGCCGTCGGAGCCGATGGCACGTTGTCCTGCGGCCTGCCCCGCCGGCAGCGGCAACACGATCGCCTCGTGTGTGAGGGCCCCCGCGTTGATGACGCGCACTGTGACCTTTCCTGCCGGAACGGTCGAGGGGTGGGCTACCAGGCGCATCATGCTCATGCCGTACCAACCTGGGTGGCCGTTGTTCGGCGTGGGCCAGTTCGGGCCCCGCATCATGCGTCCCGTGTCCCACACGGTCACGTCGACCGCACTGCCTGTCGCGGCCGGCGCGGCGCATCGGGCGCCCTGCGCTCGCCAGGGCGCCGGTCCCGCCATGTGAAAGGCGCCGGACGCAGCCATCAGACTTGTCGTGGCGAGACCCAGCACCAGGGCCGCCGCGGCGATGGCGATCGCCGCCCAAACCTCTCGGCGGCTATGCGGGTTCATCGGTGCTCCCGAAGCAGCGCGAGCCGGCGTTTGTAGTCGTCCTCGTCGATCTCCCCGCGCGCAAATCGCTCGGCGAGGAGGCTCTCGGCCCGTCGCTCCTGCCAGTCGCCAGCGCCAGGCGGTGGGGGCGAGCCCGGCTGCTGATGACGGGCACCGGCGAGGTAGCGGACGAGTGCGACGAGGCCAACGATCAGGACGGCCCAGAACAGCACCATGAACACTGTCATGATGATCCAGCCGCCCCAGCCCCATCCGTCGCCGTACCACATCATGCCGATCACTTCCCTCGGCTGATTGCTCCAGCGCTACCAGGATGGATCAGTGAGACCTCAGTCGACCTGGGCCACAGTTCCCAGGTATAGGGCCGGTGGGCCCAACGCCTGATCCGGACCGGTGAAGCCACGTGGCGCTGATCAGGCGAAACAGCACTACTGAGCAGAACCAGTCACCGCCCGCCGAGGATTCGACTTCCCTCCTCACGCGGGTGTTCAGATCCCGCCGCAGGCACAGCGAGAAGGGCCGGCTCAGGAGCGATTCTTCTCGCCGGGGTGACCCTTTGGCGTTTCAGGTGCCGTCCAGTGCACGTGCCGACACGCCTGCTGGGCTCCTGCAAGGAGGGGGCACAGGACCGGACCGGTCCCCCACGGCTCCGGATCAAGGCACCGAGCCGGGCTCGAGGAAGATGCGAGTGACCGCCGTGCCGCGCGCTCACATGCCGTTCCTGTCCGTGGCCGGTTCGTCGTTCGTGGAGATGTTCGTCGGCGTCGGTGTCTCTTAGGTGCGCGACCTGGTCGGCGAAGCCCGCATGCCCCCATCGATCATCCTCATCTTCATCGACGAGATCGACGCGCTCGGACCACGGCGCGCCGCCACCAACCGGCCCGACGGCTCGCCGGCCACGGCATCAGCCCCTGGCGCGCCGACCACACCCACGCCCTCGCCTGGCTCAACCACCACTGCGGCGCCGTCCGTTCCACCAGCCGGTACTTCAACGCCCTGCACACCTTCTGCATCTGGGCACACGGCGAGGGCCTCGTCCTCCACAACCCCTTCGACCGGCGCCTGCGCCCCGACATACGCGACCAGCCCGGCCTGCCCGTCCTCCAGGCCACCGAGATGACCGCCCTGATGCAGGCCGCCGATGGCCCCTACCGCCCCGTCACCACCCGCAAGCGGACGCTCATTTACGCCATGCTCGCCGGCATCCATCATCCGCCTCGACACCGACGGCCTCGGCCCCTACGGCAGCGACACCGTCGCCAAGATCTGGCAGAAGGGCGGCGGCACCCGCCTGATGACCCTGCCCCCGCTGTTCGTCCTCGCCATCGACGCCTTCCTCCCCCACCGCCTCGACGCCATCCCCGGCCCCCTGTTCACCACCCGCTCCAGCCGCCGCCTGACGTCAACGTCACCCCCCGCACCGTCCTGCGCCAGCCCGCGGCCCACCACCCCCTCCTGGCCCATCTCGCTGCCCACCCTCGTCCCCGACGCCATCGCCACCAGCGCCCGCCACCACGGCACCTCCCCCGGCACCATCACCGACGTGCCCCCGCCCGGCCGCTGAAAGCGCCTCAGCAAGACGTCAGCGGCCGGTCAGCGGGTACCCGCATCATTGTCACAGCGAAAGAAACAAGGCCCGCAAAACCGGGGCTGAAAAGCCAGGAGAGGTGCCCGGAGCGGCTGATCGGGGACCAAAGCACTGCCGAGGTCGGACTCTTCGCAGTCCACGCAGGTTCGAATCCTGCCCTCTCCGCGCCCGACCGGAGACAGCGATCCGGTCCACCTGGGACGACCGCCCCGGCCGGGGCCCGCGAAGCATCGCCCAGAGCCCGCCGACAGCGCCTTCGCACCATGACGAGGGGAAGACCGTGGACGCAGCAGTCCTCGCCGGGTCCGGAGGTCATCTGCCCGGCGGTGTGATCGCGAACGCCGATATCGCCGAGGGGTTGGCCACCACCGAGGAGTGGATCCGCACCCGCACCGGCATCCATCGGCTCCACCGGGCCGCGCCGGGTACCGGCACCGGCACCGGCGAACTCGCCCCGGCGGCCGGGCAGGCCGCTCTCGTCTCGGCCCAGGAAACCTCCGCCGATCTCCTGATCATGGTCACCTTCACCCCGGACCAGCCCTGCCCGGCCGACGCCCCGTGGATCGCCTCAAGCCCGGGCCTGGGCGGCATTCCGGCCTTCGTCCTCAACGCGGTCTGCTCGGGGTTCCTCTACGCTCTGGCCATGGCGCGTGCCGCGATCCTGTCGGACCAGGCGGACAAGGTCCTGGTCATCGGGGCGGACACGGTCTCCTCCGTGCTCGATCCGCAGGACCGCGACACGGCCGTCATCTTCGGTGACGGCGCGAGGGCGGCCCTGCTGCGCCGTGGCCGGGCGGACGGGCCGGGCGCGCTGGCCGCCGTGGAGCTGGGCAGCGACGGCGAGAACGCGCACCTTGTCCGCATCAGCGCCGGCGGTTCCCGGCTTCCCGACCCCGGCCGTCAACTGCCTCGCGAGCAGCACACGGTCCGGATGGACGGACGGGCGACGTTCGCGCACGCGGTCCGGCGGATGGCCGCCTCCTGTGAGTCGGTGCTCTCCCGCACCGGGTGGACGACCGATTCGCTGGGCGCGTTCGTCAGCCATCAGGCCAATCAGCGCATCCTCGACTCCCTGGCGTCCCGGCCGAGCGCTGCCACGGCAATATCCGCACCGCCGGCAACACCGCATCCGCCTCCGTGCCCCTGGCCATGGTGGACGCCTCCTTCGACAACGGCATCTCGCCCGGCAGCCGGGCCCTGCTCACCGCCTTCGGGGGCGGCCTCACCTGGGGCTCGGCGACGCTGACCTGGCCTGACTGCAAGGTCGCCGACCCCCGCACCACGGGCTGACCGGCCTTCCCCGGCCACGTCTTCTCGTCCATCACCTCTCCTCGTCAAAGGAGTCCCCGTGCACGAAACGCTGTACGAAACCATCAAGGTGTTCTTCGCCGGGCAGCTCGCCATCCCCGAGGAGGAGTTGACGCCCGATGCCCACCTCACCGACATAGGCATCGACTCCCTCGCCCTGGTGGAACTGGCGCTCGTCCTGGAAGCGGATTACGGAATCCCGGTCGACGACGACGGCCTCAAGGCCGCCCGGACCCTGAGCGAACTCGCCGCGGTCGCCCAGAAGCTCACCGCCCGGCAGCCCGTGGAAGCCGCGACCGCCGGAATCAACGCGGGCTGACAGCCCGGAAGCCGACAGCACCGCCGCTGCGAGGAGAGACGCCATGCCGTGCACCGAAACCGGCGGGACGGGCCTGCCGGAGGACGCCCGCACCCCAGGCGGTGAGTCAGTCGCCATTGTGTCGATGGGCAGCCGGTTCCCCGGCGCCGCCGACTCCCCCGAGGCGCTGTGGGAGCTGCTCGTCGAAGGCAGGGACGCCACCACGGACATGCCGACCGACCGCGGCTGGGATCTGGAGGCGCTCTACGACCCGTCACCCCGACGGGCGGGCAAGAGCTACACCATGCGCGGCGGCTTCCTGCACGGGGCCGGGGACTTCGACGCGGAGTTCTTCGGGATCTCGCCCCGGGAGGCGCTGGCCATGGACCCTCAGCAGCGCCTGCTGCTGGAGGTCTGCTGGGAGGCGCTGGAGCGGGCCCGTATCCGGCCCGGGGCGCTGCGCGGATCGCGTACCGGGGTGTTCGTCGGCGCCGGCGCGACGGGTTACGGCCCCGCCTGGCACCAGGCGCCGGACGCGGTCAAGGGATACGCGCTGACGGGCACCACGGCCGGCGTCGCCTCGGGCCGGATCGCCTATACCTTCGGTCTGCGGGGTCCGGCCCTCACCGTTGACACCGCCTGTTCCTCCTCGCTGGTGGCGATCCATCTGGCGGTGCAGTCGCTGCGCCGCGGCGAGACCTCGCTGGCGCTGGCCGGCGGCGCCATGGTGCATGGTTCGCCGGGGATGTTCGTGGAGTTCAGCCAGCAGCGGGGGCTGGCCCCCGACGGCCGGTGCAAGCCGCTGTCGGCCGCCGCCGACGGGACCGCCTGGGGTGAGGGCGCCGGCATCCTGCTGCTGGAACGGCTCTCGGACGCCCGCCGCAACGGCCACCCGGTGCTCGCCGTGATCCGTGGCAGCGCCGTCAACTCCGACGGGGCGAGCGCCCGGCTGACCGCACCCAGCCGGGCGGCGCAGGCGGAGGTGATCCGCCAGGCCCTCGCCGATTCCGGTGTCGGCGCCCATGAGGTCGATCTGCTGGAGGCGCACAGCACCGGCACCCTGGTCGGCGACCCGGTCGAGGTGAACGCGGTCCTGGACACCTACGGCCGCGCCCGGTCGGCCGAGCGCCCGCTGTGGATCGGCTCCATCAAGTCCAACATCGGCCATACCGCGATGGCGGCCGGAGTGGCCGGTGTGATCAAGGCCGTGCTCGCCCTGCGGCACGGCCTGTTGCCCAAGTCCCTGCACTCCGAAGAGGTCTCGACCCGGGTGGACTGGTCCGCGGGGACGGTGCGGGTGCTGAGCGAGTCCCTCCCCTGGCCCGAGGGCCCCGGCCCGCGCAGGGCCGCGGTGTCCTCCTTCGGCGTCTCCGGCACCAACGCACATCTGATCGTCGAGCAGGTCCCGCAGCCCGCCCCCGCCGCCCCTTCCGGCACCCCCGCCCGGCTGCCCTGGCTGATCTCCGCCCGTAGCGAGGCGGCCCTGCGTGCCCAGGCACTGCGCCTGCGGAGTCATCTGACGGACCATCCCGAGCTGGGCCACGACGAGGTCGGCCAGGCGCTGCTGACCACCCGGACCGCCTTCGAGCACCGCGCGGTACTCCTCGCCTCCCACCCCAATGAGGTGCGCGGCGCGCTGGACGCCCTCGCCCGCGGCGAGCAGCACCCGGCGCTGGTCCAGGGCGTGGCCGGACCGTCGGGCCACCGCCCGGTGTTCGTCTTCCCTGGCCAGGGCGCGCAGTGGCCGGGCATGGGCAGCCAACTCCTGTGCACCAGCCGCGAGTTCGCCGCCGTCATCGACGAGTGTGCGGCCGCGCTCGAAGGGCGGGTGGCCTGGTCGCTGCACGAGGTCCTGCGGGACGGTGGGCAGGCGGCGAGTCTGGAGGACGACGCCGTGGTCCAGCCGGCCCTGTTCGCCGTCATGGTGGCGATCGCCCGGCTGTGGCAGCACCACGGGGTACGGCCGGCCGCCGTCCTGGGCCACTCCCAGGGCGAGGTGGCCGCGGCCCATATCGCCGGCGCGCTGAGCCTGCCGGAGGCGATGCGCATCGTGGTGGCCCGTACCAAGGCCATCGCCCGGGTGCGGGGAGCGGGCGCCATGGTCTCCGTGGCCATGCCGGCCGGCCGCGTGGAAGAGCTTGTCCGGCGGTACGCGGGTCGGGTGTCCCTCGCCGCGGTCAACGGGCCGGACTCAGTGGTGGTCTCGGGCGAGGCGGCCCTGCTGGAGAGGGTGTGCGCCGAGTGGAAGGCCCAGGGGATCCAGGCCCGCCGGCTGCCCGTCGGATACGCCTCGCACAGCCCCCGGATGGAGACGGTCCGCGAGCTGCTCCTCGAGGAGCTGGGCGAGGTCCGGGCCGTATCGGCGCCGGTGCCGTTCTACTCCACGGTGACCGGCGGGCTCATCGACACCGGCGAACTGACCGCCGAGTACTGGTATCGCAACCTGCGCCGGACGGTGCTGCTGGAGGCGGCCACGCGGGCCGTACTGGCCACCGGCGACGCGGTGTTCATCGAGACCGGCCCGCATCCGGTGCTGGCCGCCGCCATGGAGCGGACCTTCGAGGAGAGCACCGCCGAGGCCGCCGCCATCGGCAGCCTTCGCCGCGACCAGGGCGGCCTGGACCGCTTCCGCCGCTCGCTGGCCGAAGCGCAGGCACGGGGCGTGGCGGTGGACTGGGGCACTGCGGCTCCGGAGCGGCAGGGTGCTCTCGACCTGCCTACTTACCCCTTCGACCGGCGGCACTACTGGTGGACGCCCGCCGAGAGCGACACCAATGAGGCAGCGCCGCCGGCCGCTTGGGACAGCTGGCGCTACCGGGTGGGCTGGCAGCGGGTGACCGACGCCCCGGCCGCCGCACTGTCCGGCCTATGGGTGGTGGTGGCACCGCCGCAGGAGAACGCCGGAAGGCTGGCGGACGCGATCGCGGCGGCGGTGACCGCGCACGGGGCCCAGGCGGTGTCGGTGACGGTGGACCCGTCCTCGGCCGGCCGCGCGGAGCTGGCACGGCACCTTAGCGCGGCGCTGCCCCAGGGCACGGCCGTCAACGGCCTGCTGTCTCTGCTCGCCCTGGACCGCCGCGACCACCCGCAACAGCCCTCGGTGGCCTCGGGGTTGGCCGGGACCCTGCACCTGCTGCGGGCGCTGGAGGACGCGGCGCCCGGCGCCCGCCTGTGGTGCCTGACCCAGGGGGCGGTCTCCGCCAGGCCCTCGGACCCGGCCCCGGACCCGGTGCAGGCGCAGGTGTGGGGGCTGGGCCGGGTGGCCGCGCTGGAACAGCCCCGCGCCTGGGGCGGCCTGCTGGACCTGCCCGCCGAGACGGACCAGGAGGCGCTGCGCCGGCTGTGCGCCGTACTGGCGGGGCCGGACGGCGAGGACCAGCTGGCGGTGCGCTCCGGTGACCTGCTCGCCCGGCGGCTGCGCAGCGCCCGTCGCCCGCAGACTCCCGACGGGGCGATGGGCCTGCCGACCCATGGAACGGTCCTGATCACCGGCGGCACCGGTGCGCTGGGAGCCCATGTCGCGCGCCGGCTCGCCGGGCGCGGCGCCGAACACCTGCTGCTGATCAGCCGCAGCGGTGCACGGGCCGAGGGCGCCGGGGAACTGGCCGCGGAGCTGCGTGCGCTGGGCGCCGAGGTCACCATCGCAGCCTGTGACGCGGCCGACCGCGAAGCCCTCGGCGCGCTGCTCGCCGCGCTGCCCCCCGAGCGGCCGCTGACCTCGGTGGTGCACACGGCCGGCGTCCTGGACGACGCGACGCTGGGCACGCTGGAGGTGGACCGGCTGGCCGCCGTCCTGGAGAGCAAGGCCGTCGCCGCCCGCAACCTCGATGAACTCACCCGGCAGAGCGAGCTG
Organism: Streptomyces monashensis; assembly: GCF_001866665.1. Lineage (GTDB taxonomy): Bacteria > Actinomycetota > Actinomycetes > Streptomycetales > Streptomycetaceae > Streptomyces > Streptomyces monashensis. Next base: position 84,421 of record NZ_MLYO01000065.1, read on the forward strand.
TCGGCGTTCGTTCTGTTCTCCTCGGCCAGCGGCGTCCTGGGCCAGCCCGGTCAGGCCGGTTACGGGGCCGCCAACACCTTCCTGGACACCCTCGCCGAACAGCGCCGGGCCCAGGGGCTGCCCGCCACCTCCATCGCCTGGGGCAGCTGGGCCGGCGCCGGGCTGGCCGCCGGTGAGGCCGCCACCAGCGGACTGCGGCGCAGCGGCTTTGTGAAGATGGACCCGCAACTGGCGCTGGACGCACTGGATTCTGCGCTGGCCGGCGCGGAGACCTGCCTGACCGTCGCCGACCTGGACTGGTCTGCCTTTGTACCCGCCTTCACCCGCGGGCGCCCCAGCCGGCTCATCGAGGAGGTGCCCCAGGCGCGGCAAGCCGCCCACGACACGGCCGGTGAGCGTCAACCCGCCTCGTTCGGGGCCGAGTTGGCGGCAATGCCGCCGGCGGAGCAGGCGCGGGTGGTCCTTGAGCTGGTGCGCACCTGCACCGCCCATGTCCTGCGGCAGACGTCGGCGGAGGCGGTACGGCCGTCCAGGCCGTTCAAGGACGCCGGCTTCGACTCGGTCTGCGCGGTGGAGCTGCGCAACCGACTCGGTGCGCTGACCGGCCTGCGGCTGCCCAGCACCCTGGTGTACGAACACCCGACCCCCGCGGTGCTGGCGGCCCATCTGCACACCCAGTTGGCACCCGCCACGGCCGCCCAAGAGGCCGAGGCGGCGCCCGTACAGAGCACCGTCGAAGCGAGCGACCCGGTCGCCATCGTCGCCATGGCCTGCCGATATCCCGGCGGCGCGAGCACCCCGGAGGCCCTGTGGGAGCTGCTTGCCGAGGGCGCCGATGTCATCGGCCCCTTGCCCGCCCGGCGCGGCTGGGACACCGAGGCGCTCTACGACCCCGAGCTGACCAGGCCCGCCACCAGCCGCACCCGCCACGGCGGATTCCTCTATGACGCCGACGAATTCGACGCCGCGTTCTTCGGCATCGCACCCCGCGAAGCGCTGACCATGGACCCCCAGCAGCGCCTGGCCCTGGAGACGGCCTGGGAGGCCGTCGAACGCGCGGGCATCGACCCGGCGTCCTTGCGCACCACCGCGACGGGCACCTTCCTCGGCTGCACCATGACCGACTACGGCACCAGCCTGGGGCAGGTGCCCGAGGACCTGGAAGGGCATCTGCTGACCGGCACCTTCTCCAGCGTCCTGTCCGGCCGGATCGCCTACACCCTCGGCCTGTCGGGCCCCGCGATCACCGTGGACACCGCCTGCTCCTCCTCGCTGACCGCCATCCACCTGGCCGCACGGGCGCTGCGCGCGGGCGACTGCTCGTTGGCGCTGGCCGGCGGTGTGACGGTGATGTCCACCCCGGTGGCGTTCACCGGTATGAGCCGGCAGGGCGCCCTGGCCCCCGACGGCCGGTCCAAGGCTTTCTCGGCGGAGGCCGACGGCATGGGCATGGCCGAGGGCGTGGGCGTGCTGCTGCTGGAGCGGCTCTCCGACGCGCGGCGGCTGGGCCACCCCGTCGTGGCCGTACTGCGCGGCTCCGCCATCAACTCCGACGGCGCCAGCAATGGGCTCACCGCGCCCAGCGGGCCGGCCCAGCAGCGGGTCATCCGCCAGGCGCTGGCCGATGGATCGCTGACCGGCCCGGAGGTGGACGCGGTCGAGGCGCATGGCACCGGGACCGTGCTGGGCGACCCGATCGAGGCCCGGGCGCTGCAGGCGGTCTACGGCCAGGACCGGCCGCAGGACCGGCCGCTGTGGCTGGGTTCGGTCAAGTCCAACATCGGTCACTCCGCCGCCGCCGCGGGCGTCGCGGGCGTCATCAAGATGGTGCTGGCGATGCACCACGGGGTACTGCCCCGGACCTTGCACGCCCAGCGGCCGTCGGCCGAGGTGGACTGGTCCGCCGGCGCCGTACGGCTGCTGACCGAGCCGGTGCCCTGGCCTCGGACCGGGCGCCCACGGCGGGCGGGCATCTCCTCGTTCGGCATCAGCGGCACCAACGCCCATCTGATCGTGGAACAGGCCCCGCCGCAGCCGCCCGAGCCGACGGCCGGCGAAGAGCCCAGCGGTGAGCTGCTCGCCTGGGTGCTGTCGGGGCGTGGCGAACGCCCGTTGAGGGCACAGGCCCACCGGCTGCTCGGCCACCTTGAGGCGCACCCGTCGATACGGCTCGACGACCTCGCCCACGCCCTGGCGACCACCCGTACGCCCTTTGAGCACCGGGCGGTGGTGCTCGGACGCACCCGGGACGAACTGGGCCGGGGGCTGAGCGCGCTGGCCGACGGCGAAGAGGCCGGCAACCTGGTCACGGGACCTGCCCTCGCCCCGGGCGCCGGTGCGGTCTTCGTCTTCCCCGGGCAGGGCGCCCAGTGGGAGGGCATGGCCCGCGGCCTGCTGGAGAACTCGCCGGCATTCGCCCGGACCGTCGATCGCTGCGCCGCCGCGCTGCGGCCGCACGTCAACTGGTCGCTGACGGACGTGCTGTACGGCCGGGCGCCGGAGGTCTCCCTGGAGCGGGCGGATGTCGTACAGCCCGTGCTGTGGGCGGTCATGGTCGCGCTGGCCGAGCTGTGGCGGCAGGCGGGCATCCACCCGCAGGCGGTGGTCGGCCATTCCCAGGGGGAGGTCGCCGCGGCGTATGTGGCCGGCGCCCTGAGCCTCGAGGATGCGGCCCGGGTGGTCGCCCTGCGCAGCCTGGCGGTGTCCTCGCTGGCCGGCAGCGGCGCCATGGCCTCGGTCTGGCTGCCCGTCACCGAGACCACCGAACGCATCGGCCGCCATGGCGCCGGCCGACTTTCCGTCGCCGCCGTCAACGGCCCCGCCACCACCGTGGTGTGCGGAGATTCCGCCGCCCTGGAGGCGTTCCTCGCCGACTGCGAGGGCGAAGGTGTGCACGCCCGCCGGATCGCGGTGGACTACGCCTCGCACTGCGACCGGGTCGAGCCGCTGCGCGAGAGCTTGACCGCGGACCTTGCCGCGCTGCGGCCGCTCCGCGCCCAACTGCCCTTCTACTCCACGGTCACCGGCGCCGCCCTCGACGCCCAGGAGCTCGACGCGGGCTACTGGTACCGCAACCTGCGCCGTCCGGTCGCCTTCGAACCGGCCGTACGCGCCCTGCTGGGCGCCGGGTACCGGCACTTCATCGAGGTCAGCCCGCACCCGGTGCTGTCCGCCGGGATCGAGGACACCCTGGCCGACGCGGGTGTGGACGGCGCGGTGGTGGCGACCCTGCGCCGGGGCGAGGGCGGCCCGGACCGGGTGACCACCGCGCTGGCCACGGCGCATGCGGCGGGGCTGCGGCCCGACTGGGCGACGGTGCTGAAGACCGGCGGCGGCCGGCATGTCCCGCTGCCCACCTATCCCTTCGAGCGGGAGCGCTACTGGCTGCAGGCGAGCGCCACGGCGCAACCCGTCCAACTGCCGGGCGGTCACCGGCTGTTGACCACTCGGCTGCCCGACACGGACGACGGCCGCACCGTGCTGACCGGCCGGCTGTCGGCCGCTCAGCAGCCCTGGGCCGCCGAGCATGTGGTGGACGGTGTGCCGGTGCTGCCGGCCGCGGCACTGCTGGAGCTGGCCCACCATGGGGCCGCCGTCCTTGGCGGACACCTGGTGGAGGAGCTGATCCTGCACGCCCCCCTGGCGGTGGACGACGAGAGCGGCGTACGGCTGCGACTGACGCTCGACCAGGCCGATGGGCAGGGCCGCAGGGCGGTGACGATCTCCTCGCTGCCGGACAACGCCGATAGCGACGGCGCCCAGTGGAGCGTGCACGGCACCGGGTTCCTGGCGCCGCTGCCCGGCACCGCCCCCACCGCCGACCCCGGGCCATGGCCGCCGCAGGAGGCCGTGCCCGCCGACCTCGACAAGCACCACAAGCTGCTGGCCGAGGCGGGCGTGCGCTATGGGCCCGCCCTCCAGGGGCTGCGCCGGGCCTGGACCCACGGGGACGAGGTCTATGCCGAGGCGGTGCTGCCGCCCTGCCATGGCCCGGGCGAGACCGAGGGGTTCGCGGTGCATCCCGCCCTGCTGGACGCCGGGTTCCAGGCGCTCGCCGTGGCCCTGCCGCAGGACGAGGACCGTTGTGTCCCCTTCGCCTTCACCGATGTCGAGCTGTATGCGACCGGCGCCCGTGAACTCCGTATCCGCCTTCGGCGCACCGGCCCGGACAGCGTGGCCGTGGAGGCCCGCGACGCCCTGGGGACCCTGGTGTTCGGCATCGGCACCCTGACCCTGCGCCCCGCCGGCCAGGCGGTCACCGCTCCCCCCGCTCCCCCTGCGAGGCGGCCCGCCGCCGGGACGGCGGACCGTACGCGGCTGCGTCTGGCCGACCTGGACGCCCGCGCCCGCGAGGACGCCGTACTCGACCTGGTACGCGCCCAGGCCGCGGCCGTCCTGCGGCACCCCAACGCCCAGGCGGTACCGGCCGACCGGCCCTTCAAGGAGATCGGATTCGACTCGGTGATGGCCGTGGACCTGCGCAACCGGCTGCACAAGGCGACCGGGGTACGGCTGCCGGCCACCGCCGTCTTCGACCACCCCACCGCCGTGGAGCTCGCCGGGCAGCTGTGCACGCGGCTACCGGAGGCCAACCCCGCCGCCGCCCGACCGATCGGCCACCTCCTCAAGGAGCTGGAATCCGCGCTGGCCGGCGCCGAGGCCGCCACCCGGGCCCAGATCACCGACCGGCTGCGCACCCTTCTCCCGCCCCTGGCGGACCCGTCCGACGGCCCCGCCCCGCTCACCGAGCAGGACCCGAGCACAGCCACCGACGACGAACTGCTCGCCCTGATCGACAGGGAGTTCGGCACCACCTGACCCGCCCCGCCGCCCACCGACTCATACCCGAGGGCACCTGAGGACCTGTCATGGCCAACAACGAACAAATGCGCGACTACCTCAACCGGATGGTGGTGAACCTGCGGCAGGCCCAGCAGCGGATCGCCGATCTGGAGACCGAACGGCACGCCCCGATCGCGATCGTGGCACTCGGCTGCCGCTACCCCGGCGGCATCCGCTCACCCGAGGATCTGTGGCGGGTGGTGAGCGAGGGCACCGATGTCATCGGCGACCTCCCGGACGACCGTGACTGGGACGTCGAACGGCTCTACCACCCCGATCCCGGCCACACCGGCACCACCCATGTGCGCCAGGGCGGATTTGTCGAGGACGCCGCCGGATTCGACGCCCAGTTCTTCGGGATCTCACCGCGCGAGGCGCTGGCGATGGACCCGCAGCAGCGCCTGCTGCTGGAAACCGCCTGGGAGACCGTGGAGCGGGCCCGTCTGGACCCCCAGAAGCTGCGCGGCAGCCGCACCGGCGTCTTCGTCGGCTGCAACAACGTCGACTACGCGGCCCGGCTGCCCCGGATACCCGACGCCTGTGAGGGTCATATCGGCACCGGCAACGTCGGCAGCGTCCTGTCCGGCCGGCTGGCCTACACCCTGGGCCTGCGGGGTCCGGCGCTGACCGTGGACACCGCCTGCTCCTCGTCACTGGTCGCCATCCACCTGGCGGTGCAGGCGCTGCGCCGCGGCGAGTGCTCGATGGCGCTGGCCGGCGGGGTGACCATCATGTCCTCGCCGCTGCCCTTCATCGAGTTCAGCCGCCAGCAAGTGCTGGCCGGCGACGGCCGCTGCAAGCCCTTCGCCGAGGGCGCCGACGGGATGTCCCTGTCCGAGGGGGCGGGGCTGCTGCTGCTGGAGCGGCTGTCCGACGCGCGGCGCAACGGGCATCGCGTCCTGGCCGTGATCCAGGGCAGCGCGGTCAACTCCGACGGCGCCAGCAACGGCCTGAGCGCGCCCAATGGGCCGGCCCAGCAGGAAGTGATCCGACAGGCCCTGGCCGACGCCCGGCTGACCGCCGATCAGGTGGACGCGGTCGAGGCCCATGGCACCGGCACCGCGCTGGGCGACCCGATCGAGGCCCAGGCGCTGCAGGCGGTCTACGGCCAGGACCGGCCGCGGGACCGGCCGCTGTGGCTGGGCTCGGTCAAGGCCAACCTCGGCCACACCCAGGCCGCCGCCGCAGTGGCCGGCCTGGCCAAGATGGTCATGGCCCTGCACCGCGGCGTACTACCGCGCACCCTGCACGCCGATTCGCCCTCGACACACATCGACTGGTCCACCGGGACGGTGCGGCTGCTGGCCGAGGAGGTGCCCTGGGAACGCGGCGAGCGCCCGCGCCGGGCCGCCGTCTCCTCGTTCGGCATCAGCGGCACCAACGCCCATCTGATCGTCGAGGAACCCCCGGCGCCCGACGAGGCCGAGGCCGGCGAGGAGCGCGAGGCCGTCTCCGGCACACCCCTGGCCTGGCCGCTGTCGGCCGCCAGCGAGCCCGCCCTGCGCGCCCAGGCCGCCCGGCTTTGCGCCCACCTCGCCGAACGCCCCGCCCTCGACCCGGCCGATGTGGCCCACTCGCTGACCGCCACCCGCGCCGCGCTGCCCCACCGCGCCGTAGTGACCGGCGGCGACCGCGCCTCGCTGCTGGACGGTCTCCGGGCGCTGGCGGACGGCGCCCAGGCACCCCAGCTGGTCCGTGGCACCGCCCGTTCCGGCGCCAAGCTGGCCTTTATGTTCGCCGGGCAGGGCGCCCAGTGGCCGGGCATGGCCGTGGAACTGCTCGACTCCTCCCCGGTCTTCCGCGACTCGATCCTCGCCTGCGAACAGGCGCTCAATCCCTATGTCGACTGGTCGCTCACCGACGTGCTGCGCGGCCGGCCGGGCCCCTCGCTGGAGGCCACCGCCGTCATCCAGCCAGTGATGTTCTCCATGGCGGTGTCGCTGAGCGCGCTGTGGGAGTCCCTGGGCGTGCGCCCGCACGCCGTGGTGGGCTCCAGCCAGGGCGAGGTCGCCGCGGCCTGTGTGGCGGGTGTCTTCTCCCTGGAGGACGCCGCCAAGCTGATCGCCCTGCGCAGCCAGTCGGTGCCGGACGGGGAGGCCAACAGCCACCCCATGATCTCGGTGATCCTGCCGCGCGAGGAGCTGGAGGCCCGGCTGGCCCGCTGGGGCGACCGGCTGTGCATCGGGGCCTTCAACGGGCCCACCTCGATGGTGGTCTCCGGGGACCCCGTGGCCGCGGCGGAGTTCCAGGCCACCTGCGCTGCCGATGGCATCATCCACCGGCCGGTGGCCTCGCGGTACGCCTCCCACTCCCGCTATGTCGAGAGCACCCGCGAACGGATCCTCGCCGACCTCGCCGGGCTGCGGCCCCGTCAGGCCCGTATCCCCTTCTGCTCCACGGTCACCGGGGACCTGATCGACACCACCGTCATGGACGCGGAGTACTGGTACGAGAACCTGCGCCGGCCGGTGGAGTTCGTCCAGGCCACCCACAATCTGCTGGCGACCGGCCACAGTTGCTTTGTGGAGATCACCCCGCACCCCGTCCTGTCCTTCGGGGTGCGCGAGACGATCGAGCAGAGCGCGGAGGCCACCGCCACCGTCATCCCCTCGCTGGTGCGCGGCCAGGGGGGCCTGGCCCACTTCCTCACCGCGGCCGCCGCCGTCTACGCCAACGGCGGCCCGGTGGACTGGGAGCGGGCCCCCGGCCACCCGGGCGCCACCGTCGACCTGCCCACCTATGCCTTCCAGCCGACGCGGTACTGGATGACGGCCCCCGAACCGGCCCCCGAGCCGGCCGCCGAACAGGCCCCCGTACAGGCGGCCGACACCGCCGAGGCCGCCTTCTGGCAGAGCGTGACCGACCAGGACCCCGCCTCACTGGCCGCCACCCTGGGCGCGGACAGCCCCGCCCAGCGTTCCGCGCTGGACACCCTGCTGCCGCTGCTGGCCGCCTGGCGGCGCGGCCGGACGATGGTGGCCGACTGGAGGTACACCGTCCAGTGGGAGCCGGCGCCCGAGGCCGAAGACGCCCCGCCGCTGCGCGGCAACTGGCTGGTGCTGGTCCCGGCCACCGGCGAACGGACCTGGCCGGACACGGTCTTCGCCGCTCTCGCCGGGCGCGGGGCCAACGCGGTACGCATCCCGGTCGACGAGACCATCGACACGGACGGCCTGACCGCCGCACTGCGCCAGGCCCTCGACGGAGGCAGCGCACCGGCCGGGGTGGTGTCCCTGCTCGCCCTGGCCCCCGGCAACCACCCGCAGCACCCGGCCGTCCCCCAGGGCCTGGCCGCCAATCTGACCCTGCTGCAGGCACTGACGGCGCTCGGCAGCACCGCCCCCGTGCACCTGCTCACCCAGGGCGCGGTCGCCATCACCGCCGACGAGGCCCTGCCCCACCCCGAACAGGCCATGGTGTGGGGCCTGGGCATGGTCGCCGCACTCGAACTCCCCACCTCCTGGGGCGGGTTGATCGACCTGCCGGACGAGCCCGACAGCCGTACCCTCACCGCACTGTGCGACACCCTGGCCGCCGGCGGGGACGAGGACCAGCTCGCACTGCGCCCCTCCGGCCGCCATGTACGCCGCCTGGTACGCACCCCGCAGCCGGCCGGCGAACGCGAGCCATGGCAGCCCCGTGGCACCGTGCTGGTCACCGGGGCCACGGGCACCCTGGGACCCCATATCGCGCGCTGGCTGACGGAGTTGGGCGCAAAGCACCTGGTCCTGGTCAGCCGTCGGGGCCCCGACGCACCGGGGATGGCCGAGCTGAGCACCGAGCTCGGCGCCGCCGGCACCCGGGTCGATCTGGAAGCCTGTGACATCTCCGAGCGGGCCGCCCTGGCCGCGCTGCTGGACCGGCTGGAGCGGGACGGCACACCGGTACGGGCCGTGGTGCACGCGGCCACGGTCATCGAACTCGCCCCGCTGCCCCGAACCAGCACGGCGGACCTGGCCCGTTCCCTGGCCGCCAAGGCGGCGGGCGCCGCCCACCTAGACGAACTGCTGGACGGCCGGCGGCTGGACGCCTTCATCCTGTTCTCGTCGGTCGCCAGCACCTGGGGTAGCGGCAACCATGCCGCCTACTCGGCGGCCAACGCCTACCTGGACGCCCTGGCCCAGCGGCGCCGGGCCCGTGGCGACCGCGCCACCTCGGTGGGCTGGGGGGTATGGCCGCTGCAGGATCCGTACCGGCCCAAGGACGTGGACGCCCACGAACTGTGGCTGCGCGGACTGCCCATCATGGACCCCGAAGGCGCCTTCACCGCCCTCAAGCAAGCAGTCGACCATGGTGAAACCTGTGTGACCATCGCGCCGGTCGACTGGGAGCGCTTCGTCCCGGTCTTCGTCTCGGCACGGCCCCGCCCCCTGCTGACCGGGGTCCCCGAAGCACAACAGCTGATCAACGCACAGCCGCTGCCGACCGCCGAAGAGCCGCCCCGCGACGGCAATCCGCCCCCGCTCGAGCTGGTGCGCGGCGTGGTCGCCGAACTTCTCGGCCACACCGACGCCGAAGCGGTGGACGAGGACCTCCGCTTCACCGAGATGGGCGTGGACTCGCTGATAGCCGTCCAGATACGCGACCGGCTGGGCGGCCTGACGGGACGCCAGCTGCCGGTCACCCTGATCTACAACCATCCGACCGTGGCCGCCGTGGCCCGCTACCTGCACGACATACAGCCGACCGACCCGCAGCCCCAGGAACCGAAGGCCCAGGAACCGCAGGCCCCGGAGGTTGTCGCAGAGCCCTCCCCGTCCATCCCCGCCCCCACCGACGAACCCATCGCCATCGTGGCGATGGGCTGCCGCTACCCGGGCGAGGTGCGCTCCCCCGACGACCTGTGGGAACTGCTGCTCTCCGGCCAGGACGCCATCACCGGGTTCCCCAAGGACCGGGGCTGGGACCTGCCCACCGCCGGCCCGGTCCAGGCCGGGGGATTTCTCACCGACATCGCCGACTTCGCCCCCGAACTCTTCGGCATCCCGCCGCACGAAGCACTGGCGATGGACCCACAGCACCGGCTGCTGCTCCAGGTCTGCCGGGAGGCGATCGGCCGGGCCGGCATCGAGCCCCGCTCCCTCCGGGGCAGCGACACCGCGGTCTTCACCGGCGTACCGGCCAGTGACTACGCGGCACGGTTCCTCCACGACTGGTCCCGGGCGGACGCCCTCCCCCAGGATGTCCGGGCCCTGCTCGCCCGGGGGAACGTGGCCTCGCTGGCCTCGGGCCGCCTGGCCTATGTCTTCGGGTTCGAGGGCCAGGCCGTCTCCCTGGACACCGGCTGCTCCTCCGCCCTGCTGGCCATCCATCTGGCCGCCAACGCACTGCGCCGGGGCGAGTGCGGCCTGGCGCTGGCCGGCGGGGTGACCGTGATGTCCACTCCGGCGACGTTCAGCAGCGCCGCCGAGCATCTGGGCCTGGCACCCGACGGCCGCAGCAAGTCCTTCACCGACGTCGCCGACGGCATGGGGCTGTCCGAAGGCGCCGGAATACTGCTGCTGGAACGTCTCTCGGACGCCCGGCGCGCCGGCCACCCCGTCCTGGCGGTGATCCGGGGCAGCGCGGTCAACCACAGCGGCGCGGGCAACGGCCTTACGGTGCCAAGCGGTTCGGCCCAGCTACGCGTGATGCGCCGGGCACTCGCCGACTCGGGGCTCACCGGCGCGGAAGTCGACATGGTGGAAGGCCATGGCTCGGGGACCGCCCTGGGAGACGCCCTGGAAGCCGAAGCGGTGATCGCGGCCTATGCCCAACAAAGGCCCGACGGCCGCCCGTTGTGGCTGCGCTCGGCCAAGTCCCACCTGGGCAACGCCCAGAACGCCTCGGGGACAGCCAGCGTGATCAGCGCGGTACAGGCCATCCGGCAGGGCACCATCCCGCCCACCCTGCACGCCGAGAAACCGGCCCGGAACACCCCCTGGTCACCCAAGGGCGTACAGCTGCCCACCGAGCCCATCCCCTGGCCCACCGCCCCCCGCCGGGCCGGCGTCTCCTCCTTCGGCGTCAGCGGCACCAACGTCCACCTCATCATCGAACAGTCACCGCTGCCCGATCCGTCACCGGCCACGGCCCGCCCGGAGCGACCTGACGCCCCCTCACCCAGCAACAGATACTGGCTGGACGACATCATCAACCACTGCTGACCGCTGCGCTTTTGGGCCCGGCCACTCACGTCCCGGGCCCAAAAGCCGACTTGCTGTCCATCGCCCGGGCGGCGTTCCGGAGGATGTCCCCGTGTGCGACATCCCTTGAGTTCCTCTGAGCCCCGCTGAGTCCCCGGCCCTGTGGCCAGAGGGTTCTTCTTCCTTGGCATGCCCTTCGGCCTTGTGAAGGAACTTCAGATTTCTTGAATTACTCTCATCTCGTCCGACCAATCCGCAGTCTGGTCGAAGGTGAGGGGGCTCGGTTGACGCCGGCAGTCGTAGGGGACTTGCGTGAGCACTGGGCGCCGGCGTCGGCGGAGGAGCTGGAGCGGTTCGAGACCGATGTGCTGTCGGGGTTCGTGCTCGCGCGGGCCTCGGCGGGCCTGGCGGACGGCACGATCCGCGGAGACGTCGGGCACCTGGAGCACGGGTGACTGAGACGGACAGCCAGATGGTTCATGTAGACCGAGACTGGCTCGCCCTCAGAGAGACAGGACACCTGCTCGTGGAACGCGGCTTCGCGGGTGGCCGGCGCCGTGCGGCGCTGGGGCGGGCGCGAAGACGAACAGCACCGGTGCCCCTGTACCGCGCGGCGTTCGTCCCCACGCTCGCCCTGTCGCTCGCCGGCCCGCTGCTGGGACTGGCCCGCGGCGCGAAGGAGCTGGTGCTGGCCTCCCTCGCGACGGACCGGGGCATTTCGCATACGCACTACGCACAGGCACGCGAGGCACCCTCCACCCAGATGCAGCTCGCCGAGGCGGCATCGCTGATCGACACTGCCACCCTGCACCTGATGCGTGCCGCGGACGATGTCGACAGCTGCGCGGCGAGCGGCCAGTGCATGCCCCTGGTCAACCGGACCCGGGCGCGCATGGACATCGGCACGCTCGCCCGCTGCTCACGAGATGCACTGGACCTGCTGCCGAGCATCCAGGGGGCCCGGAGTTTCGCCGACGACAGTCCGCTGCAGCGCATCTGGCGGGATCTGGAGACCGGTACGCGGCATGCCATGGTCAACCCCGCCATCGCCACCGAGATGAACGGCCGGACCCTGCTCGGCATCGAGGACCAGATCACCCCGCTGATCTGAACGGGCAGCGCCCGACGACGCCAACGCACCCGGGGTCTCCTCCCAGGACAGGACGGCGGGGCAGCAGGAAACGGCGGCCCGCAAGCCACACAGGGCGACGCGGCGTCAGCACAGCGACGCACCATCCGACCGGAACCGGCCATGGCAGCACGCGTTACTACAGCAGCAGGAGATCGAGCACAAGCTTGGCGATCTTGTAACGATGGGCCGCCACCTGTGACACGCAGGACGTGGGACGCGCTGAACACAGTGACCCCGTCGGGGTCACGCCGCCTGCTCTCCGGGCGGAGGTACGCGGGCGGCATCAAGACAGGGGCGGGCCCGTTTACCCCCCGTGGCGGGCCCGCCCCCTGTTCATCTCGCAGCGTTTCGAGTGGAGTTCACGCCGATGATCAGTGTCATAGTCGCCGCGTACGACCTTCAGGGACAGCTGGGGGTCTGCCTGAATTCGATACTGAACCAATCCTTCCGGGACGTGGAGGTTGTCGCGGTCCTGGACCAGTCTGCTGAATGCCCTGCGGGCTTGGTGGAAGACTATGCTCGGCGGGATGGGCGGGTCTCGGTGGTGCGGCTGACGGGCGCCGCCGGCATCGGCCGGATACGCAACGCGGGGGCGGAGCGCGCCGCCGGTGACTACCTGCTGTTCCTGGACAGCGATCACATCATCGGGGGTGAAACGCTTCAGGCGATGGTCGATCGGCTGCAATCGGCAGACGAGCCGGATGTTCTTCTCTTCGGGCACACTCGCCTCCATCGCGGCCGCTCATGGCCCGGTGCCGCCGCCGACCTGCTCGGCCGGCAAGGACGTGAGCCCTTCGCCTCGATGGACCAGCCCGAGTTGTTCGGTGCTCCCGCCTACTCATGGGACCGCTTGATCCGCCGCGACCTGTGGACCCGGCAGGAACTCGCGTTCCCCGACGGCCTCCACGAGGAGGTCACAGTCGTCCACCGCGCCATGCTCGCAGCCGACCGGGTCGCCGTCCTGAAATGGAACTGCGTCCAGATCCGCCGCCGGCACACTCAGCACCCCGCAGGCTCACCGGACGGCACCCACTTCGACGTCTTCGACCGGTACGAAGAGAGCTTCGACTTGCTCGAGGCGCGCGACGCCCTGGACGTCGTGGCTCCCTTTCTCTTCACTCGTATGATCCGTCACTACCTCTTCCTCCTCAATCTCGAGGGATGTCTCTCCCGTTCCGAGCGCCCGCAGTTCTTCCAGCGCGCCAGCGAGCACTACCGGCGGTTCCTCCCCGACGGCTACGAGCACCCCGAAGGTCGGGAGGGTGTCAAGTTCCAACTCGTGGCGAGCGGGAGATACACTGCGCTGGAGGCCGCCAGTCTCCCTCAGCGCGCGCGGAGTTTCGTCTCCCAGGGCGCCGCCGTCCGCGGACGGTAGCCCCGGGCTGGGTGACTTCGACCGTTACTGCCGCCGACAGAGCGGCGCCGCATGTACCGCACCCTGCACCGCCGGGTCAGCGCGTCCACCCAGATGAACGCATACGGTCCGGCGTCCAGCAGCCGGTTGCGAAACGCGGTGGCCTGCTTGTCCAGGTGCCGGGCCATGGCCGAGACGGAGTGCGGCTCGTGACGACCGCGCCTCACCGCACAAGCAGGGCGTGCCCACACCACAAGGCACGGCCCGCCGAGCGACGTGACATCAGCCCGTACTACCTGGCGCAAGCCGCCTGATTCCTCGGTCGTGAGACAGTCGTCATTCCGGGCCGGCTACAAGCGCCTCGCAGGCTGGGAATACGGGTGCAAGGCGGATGGATCGGCTGGTAGCGTCCCGCCGTCTACAGCCGGGCGCATCGCCCCCGCCCCCGAGCAGGTGCATTGTTTGAAGGTCCGACCGAGCTCCTACGCATCCCGTCCCTTCCTCAAGGACTCAAGGAGCCCGTTCACCGATGTCCGACATCACATCGACGACTTCACACGGCGACCTCGCTAACCTCCTGAACCACCCTCGCCACCCGCGCAGCAACCGCTACGACGTCCGCTGGACCATCGAGAACCAGATGGGCCCGCACGCCCTGTGGCTCCTGGAATGGCTGTCCCCCGCGCTCGGCCTCGAGGAACTGCGCCCCGGCGCCCGCGTCCTCGACCGCGGCTGCGGCTGCGGCCGCGCCATGACGTCCGTCTTCCTTGCCCGGGAGCACGGCTTCCGGGTCGTCGCCGCCGACCTGTGGGCCAAGCCCGACGAGAATGCGACGCGCATCGCCGAGGCGGGCGTCGCCCAGCGCGTCCTGCCCGTTTCCGCCGAAGCCCACGACCTGCCTTTCGCGCAGGGCCACTTCGACGCGATCGTGAGCATCGACGCCTACCAGTACTTCGGCACGAACGACCTCTACCTGCCCACCCTCACCCGACTGCTGAAGCCCGGCGGGCGGATAGGCGTCGTCGTACCCGCACTCCGGGAGAAACCGGAAGGCACCGAGCCTCCCGAGCACCTGAAGCCGTACTGGGAGCCGGACTTCTGGGTGTTCCATTCCCCCGCCTGATGGCGGCGCAACTGGACGCGCAGCGGAGCCGTGGAGGTAGAGGCCGCCGACTGGCACCCGACGGCTGGCGCGACTGGCTGCTGTGGAGCGAAGTGTGCGCCGAGGAGAGCCCGTACGAATCGATGACGCGCATGGCCCGCGAATCCGTGGAACTGCTACGCGCCGGTGAAGGCCACCTCTTCCTGCCCCCGCGCTGGGCCGTCATCGGCATGGCAGCCGCCTACGCAGCGTCCTACGCCGGCGGCCTGCTCGTCACCGGGCTCAAGCTGCGCCACCGTTTGGAAGGCCGCCTGGACGGCAAACGGCTCGTGCGTACGTACGGGAAACTCACGGCCGCGGCGGGGGCCGCCGGCGCAGTCGGCTGGGCGGTGGCCCGCATCTGCTCCGGTGCCGTCCCTGCTCCCGTCGTCGGCTCTGTGCTGGCGCTGGCTGCCGGCGGTGTCACGATGCTGGTGCTGTTCGTGCTGCTGGCCCGCCTGCTCCGCGTCTCGGAATTGCGGAGTCTGCCCGGTCTGGGCTGACCAGTAGCCGCAGGGGCGCCGGGCGTATCGACAGATCTTTCTCGCACCGACGCCGCGACCTTGCCGCCCCGGTCCTTAGCTAGAACAACTTCCAGTGGCCCTCGGAGACCACTTCGACGGCGCCGCCGGCCACCTTGATGGCCGTCTGCTCGTCAATCGCATACGCCGGCCCCGTGATCCGGGCCGCCCATCGTTCTGCGGCGGCCATGGTGTTGTCCGGGCACGCCGGATGATCCAGGTGCGGGAAGATCGAGACATCGACGACGCCCAGCGCACGGTCGCCGCCGGCGGGCGGCTTCCAGCCCACGAACTCCTCCCCGACACGGGGGGTCATCACCACGCTCCCGGCGCTGAGTCCCACGTAGACCATGTCGGGCAGCGACGGCAGGAGTTCAGCCAGCCCGGACTCCCGCATCCAAGCGCTGGACTCGGCGATCGGCTTACCCAGGAGATCGACCAGCACATCCTGGATGCTCGCGTTCTTGATACCGGAGTCGGTGAGGAGAAGCTTCATCATGTCCTTTCCAAGGTGCTGGCCGCGCGCGTCAACAACCAGCCGTTCGCCAACGCGTCGCAGCCGCCACCACGTCACGGCTGCAGCAGGAGCAGGCACTAAAAGGTCATCTCATTTGGCAAGCCGGCGGTAGCAGACGAGGGTGCGAGCAATGCTGGTGAAGGCCAAAAGTGCTCGGCTTTGCGCTCGTGGCGACGGTGCAGTCGGCGGCATCCGGCGAGCCAGGCCATGGTCCGCTCGGTCACCCAACGGTGACGGCCCAGCCACCTGGAGGACTCCATGCCCTTGCGGGCGATGCGGTGCTGGATGCCGCGCTCGCGGAGCCGTTTCCGCAGATGAGCGTGATCATAACCCTTGTCGCCGTGGAGCTTGCCCGGCTTACGCCGACGCGGATCGGGGCGGGAGCAGACGGCAGGATGCCGCGCACGAGCGGCTCCAGGGCCTGGCTGCCGTGGAGGTTGGCACCGGAGATCCCCACGGACAGGGGCAGTCCGGTCCGCTCGATGATCAAGTGGATCTTCGACCCCTTCTTGCCCCGATCCACGAGTCGGATCAGCCTGCTCCTCGGCCGGCTCGATGGATGCGACGAGCCGCAGCTACGAATTCGTCCTGAACTCTGGCGGCAGGCAGGGAGTAGTTGCTCATTCTCGTGCTGTTCGCGATGGCCTGGTCAGCGCAGGTCGAGTACAGCCTTCCCGATGAGGCCGTTCTCGACGGCCTCGTGTGCGAGCGCCACGTCGTCGAGGCTGAAGGAGTGCACTGGCAGTGGCGTGAGACCGTCCTCGCGCAGGGCTGCGGTGATCTCTGTGGCGACGCGCAGCAGCGCGTCCTGCGGTTCGGTGAGGAACAGCGCGAACCGCAGCACCAGGTTGGACCGCATGAGCCGGAAGACCGGCAGGGTCGGGTCGTCGGGCTGTGCTGCGTAGGTCACGATGGTTGCTCCCGGGCCGGTGACAGCCAGGTCCAGTTCGAGGTTGTCGGTCAGCGAGACCTCGATGATCCGATCGACAGGCCCCGGCCCCCTCGAGGATCAGCTGGGCGGCGTCGGCGTCGCGGTAGTTCACGACGAGGTCTGCACCCGCGGCCCTGGCCAACGCGGCCTTTTCCGGACCGCTGACCGTCGTCACGATCCGAGCGCCCGCAATCCGGCCGAGTTCGATCGCGTAGTGCCCGACGGCGCCCGCACCGGCCGCGACGAGTACGGTGCGGTCGCGGGGCGAACCGTCGGCATGCAGGCACCAGTGCGCGGTCATCGCTGGGATGCCGAGGCAGGCGCCGAGCTCCTCGGAGATCCCGTCCGGCAGCGCAATGGCCTGTTCGGACGGTACTACGGTCCACTCCGCCGCGGTCCCCCACGGATGGCCTGCGCCGGCCATCCAGATCCACACGCGTTCACCGGTCCGGCTCGGGTCGACGCCCGCGCCGATCGCGTCGATCATGCCGGTGCCGTCCTGGTGCGGAATGCGGCCGGTGTGTTCGCCGACACGCTGGAAGTCCTGCGGGGTGGAGTTCAGCCGCATGAAGATGTCGCCCGGGTTGATCGCGGAGAGTGCGATACGAACGCGGACCTGGCCAGGGCCGGGCCCGGGGCGTTCGATGTCAAGCACCCGCAGCACGCTCTTCGCAGGACCGGGTGTGTCGTAGAAGGCTGCCCTCATCGGTTCATCTCTCCGCTTGGGTGTGGCCGATCCACGGCACTGGCCGGGGAACGCGCACGTCACCACGGTGGGGTCCTTCCCCACGTCGTGGCGTGATTCCTTGGCGGCGAGATTCCCGCCTTTCGAACGGTCGGTTGAGACGGATCGAACGTGCCGCGGATCATCGGCGGGTTCCACCACGCCGGTCCGCGCTGTGGCCGACAGCTGGACCTTGTGCCCCTTTGTGCGTGGGCGAGTTGTTCCCAGACGTGGGTTAACATCGTTGGCCGCGGGCTGACTGGGACGAAAGCGGGTGACGCCGGTCGAGTCGGGGCAGACGAAACGTGCCTCCGTCATGTCGCTCGGTGACATCGGCGCGGACGGGTTCAGTCCGCAGCCTTCCGGGCCCGTGACTCTCGCTCTACAGGCCGGCTGCGACGCTTCGCATGACCGATTCCAGATCGCGCTCGCCCGCAGGGGTCTGCGCACCGTGCTCCAGGGCCCCTGCCATGAGTCGTGCCGGCAGATCCCCGCTCACCAACTCCGCCCATGCATCGTTCTCCGCTCGCAGGCCGTCGGTCAGGTCCGCCGGAGGGACCAATCGCTTGGCGGCGGCGATGAGCGCCGGGGAAAGCGCGGCGATCTTTTCCGCCACCCCGTCGACGAACGTGTCCAGCTCGGCCGCGGGTACCGCACGGTTGATCCACCCGTAGGCGGCTGCGGTGTCCGCATCTACCAGATCGCCGGTGAGCAGCAGCTCCAGCGCCCGGTTGCGCCCGGCCCGCTCGCGCAGGTACTGCGTTCCTCCACCGCCCGGCACGATGCCCATCAGCACCTCGCTCTGCCCGATACCCGCGGTCTCCCGCGCGGCGAAGGTCATGTCGGCCGCCGCGACGAACTCGGCGCCGCCGGCTCGCGCCTTGCCCGCCAGTTTGATGATCGTCACCTGCGGCTGATGGCGTAGCAGCTCGCCGACCCCCTGGAAGAGATTGGCGTCCGGGTTGCGGTCCGCGATCCCCTGCAGCTCGTCCATCTCGTTGAGGATGTGGATGTCTACGTGGGCGATGAAGAGCTCGGGGTTGGCGCTGGAGAACACGATGACGCGGACCGAGCGATCGTCCCGCAGCGTCCCGAGGGCGTCGTGCAGTTCGCGGATCAGGGTTCCACTGAGCACGTTGACAGGGGGGTTGTCCAGGGTGATCCAGGCGACTCCGGCATCGATGGAGACGCGGAGAGTCGTGTACTGGTCCAGGTTCATGAGTGTTCCCAGGTTTGCGGTGAGCCAGTAGGTTTGCAACGCATACCTACCCTGGGCTCCGCGCCGAGGACGGTCAATAACGCACTTTTCAACAACCAAGGATCACCATGGATACCAGCTCCACGTCCCTGCCGCCCCGCAGCATGCCGCGGTTCAGTGCCGAGTGCCCGAGCCGGCCCATCCTCGATCAGATCGCCGACAAGTGGTCCATGATGGTCCTGGCGGTCCTGGAGCAACCGACGCGGTTCAACGAGATCAAGCGACAGTTGGAGGGCGTCACACAGCGGGTACTGACCCAGACACTGCGCAGACTCGAACGCAACGGAATGATCCAGCGCCGGGTGCTCGAGACCTCCCCCCTCGGTGTGGAGTACTCCCTCACACACCTCGGCGAGTCTTTCCGTGAGCCCTTCACCCGTCTGTACGACTGGACGGTCGAGCACAGCGACGAGGTCCTGACGGCGCAGCACGAATACGACGTGCGGTCATTGGGACAGTGAGATGTCATCTCATTTGACTCAGTAAGTTTCCAGTCGTGGCAAGGATCGTTGAGCGGCTGGTGCCGGATGAGTTGTGGGAGCTGCTCCAACGGGTGGTTCCGGAGGCGCCGTCACGGCCCCAGGGTGGTGGCCGGCGTCGGCATGGTGACCGCGAAGTGCCGGCCGCAATCGTCTTCATCGCAACCTCGGGCTGCACATGGCAGCAATTGCCCGCCGTGTCGTTCGGGCCGTCCGGCGCGACGGCTCACCGACGCTTCACCGAGTGGACCAAGGCCAGAGTGTGAGCCAAACTCCACCGCCTGGTCCTCGACCAACTCGGATCCCGCGGCGAACTGGACTGGTCCCGATGAGCGATCGACTCGGTCAACATGCGGGCGATGAAAAGGGGGATCTGACAGGTCCGAATCCTGTGGATCGCGGCAAGTACGGGTCGAAGATCCACTTGATCACCGAGCACACCGGTCTGCCACTGCCAGTCGGTATCTCGGGCGCGAACACGCACGACAGTCAGGGCCTGCAGCCGCTCGTGCGCGGCATCCCGCCGATCCGCTCGCGACGCGGGCCGCGCCGCCGAAAGCCCGGCAAGCTGCACGGTGACAAGGGGTACGACTACCGCCGCCTTCGGCAATGGCTCCGTGCTCGAGGCATCACCCACCGTCTAGCCCGACGCGGTGTTGAAGCCTCCACCCGCCTGGGCCGTCACCGCTGGGTCGTAGAGCGGTCCGTGGCCTGGCTCGCCGGCTGCCGCAGACTCCACCGCCGCTACGAACGCAAAGCCGAACACTTCCTCGCCTTCGCCGCCATTGCCTGCACCCTCATCTGCTACCGCCGACTTACCAAATGAGATGACTTCTAAACGAGTGGCGTCTTCGTGGACAAGCCGAATAGCTTGTGCGCTCGTGACCGATGATCCGAAGAGGCCCCCGAATCGCCACGACCTCGGCCGAGTGTTCAACGAGGTGCCGGAGCTCTACGACCGGGTTCGGCCGGGATATCCCGGCGAACTGTTCGCGGACCTTGTCGGCGTCACCGGCTTGGACGAAGGGTCGTCGGTGCTGGAGGTGGGCTGCGGTACTGGTCAGGCGACGCGTTCGCTGGCAGCGCTCGGATGCTCAGTGACCGCCGTCGAGCCGGGCGCGGACATGGCCGCACTCGCTCGCCAGCGGCTCGCCTCCTTCCGCAACGTCGACGTCGAGAGGTCGACGTTTGAGGAGTGGGACGACCGCGGTCGACGCTTCGATGTTCTCGTGGCTGCGTCATCGTGGCACTGGGTCGACCCGTCGACCGGCTGGCAGCGAGCGCACGACGTGCTTTCTCCCGGAGGTTGGATGGCGCTGCTCGGCCACGTCGTTGTCCGCCGGTCGGGAGAGCCGGAGGTGTACGCAGAGACCGCCGATCTGCACGAGCGGTTCTGCCCCGGGAACCCGGGCTGGGGTCATCCACCGCTGGAGGACGAGGTGCGCACCACCAACGAGGGTTGGGGCCTGGTCGACGATCCCGGAGGATTGTTCGGCCCGACGATCGTGCGATGGTATCCAACCGTTCAGTGGTTCAACGGAGACGGCTTCGCCGATCACCTTCGCTCATTGTCGCTGTATCGCAGGCTCGACCGGGATGTCCGTGAGCCTCTGCTCGACGCCATCGCCGAGCGCATCCGCACGCGAATGGGCGACCAAGCGCCACGCCGTTATCTGAGCGTCCTGCGTGTCGGACAGCGTGCCAAGTGAGGCCAGTGCCCCTTCTCTGCACTACGAGATGCGGCCCGCGATCTCGCGGAAGGTCGGGATCCCGAGGTTGATGGTCGTAGCCCGATGCCGGCGGTAGTCGAGCTGAGAGAGTTCGTTCTCGGTGGCGGCAAGGCTGACGCGCAGCCCCTCGGCCTCGCCGAGCCAGCCTTCGCGTTCGGCCTCCGCGACCCGCTCGCGCAGGTTGCTCCGGATCTCCTCCAGACGGAGCCGCTGAGCAGGGTCGACGCGGAGAACAGGGCAGCGGACGCACCTGTGTTCAGGCTGACAACTGGTGCCGTAGGCGCGACCGCAGTCACCCAGAGCGACCTTCCTCCGCTCGAGTTGGCCAAGGAACTCCTCCCACTCTGCATCGGTTAGGGTGCGGTATTCCTCACTGGGACGCAGTGCCCGGCGGCGGGCGATGAAGGCCCGGTGACCGTTGATCGCTTCCTCGGGATAGACCGCTAATGGTGCACTCGGGTATTGGAACTCTCGGAATGCCTCAGCCACGGGTGCCCGCAACGCCAGTCACAGGTAGTCGAAGAAGCGGGTCCACCACGTCGGGGGTTGCTCAGGCGGGTAGTAGGAGATGAGGTCGCTGGTCCAGAGCGGGTGCTCTGAGATGGACACGTAACGAGTGCTTCGAGCTCGTCATCGATTCTGTTCCGGTCCGTGGCCTGGAAGAGTTCGCGTTCTTCGTCTTCGTCGTAGCTTCCGGGGTTGCCGAGCGTGACCGCTGCCAGGCTCCCGAAGTTACTGACGGTCACCATGATGTGTTCCGCGCTGTCAGTTGCGTTCTGCGGGATCACGATCATCCCGTGGTGGCTTGCGTCCTGGACGTTCCGATCAACGGTGCATGTGCAGTGGAACCGCTCGTCCAAACGGGAAGCGAGCTGCTCAAACCGTGCTCGGGCGGCCGCATGGTCGTAGCTGTGGGGGAACTCCATGTGGTCTGGGTCGTCGAGTTGCCTGAGCAGTGCCCAAGTGCGCTGGTCGTCAAGGGGCATGTACGTCTTCTCCTTACTGGTGGCGGGTGTCTCGTTGGCTGATCTCGGCCGCGTAGGCGGCCCAGTCTCCGGCGGCGGCTCGCTGCCATTTGACGGCGACGGTGATATCGATGCCGAGGGTGCGGGCGAGGACTGCGGCGGGTAGCTGGGCGGCGAGCTGGAACAGGGCAGTCGAGCGGGCTTCTGCGAGCCGGATGCCGCGTTTGTGTCGGTGAACTTCGAAAGGTGACCCAGTCCTGGTCTCCGAAGTCGGACCCCCGGTCCGTTAGTTGATGTTGTTCATTCCCCGGGGTTGGCCGGTGGAATCCGTCCGATGTCGCGTCCGCGCATGCGGTAGGAGTCGCCCTTCATGGAGATCACTTCGGCGTGGTGAACGAGGCGGTCGATCATGGCGGCGGTGTCGTCGCCGAAGACCTCTCCCCAGCGATCTGGGGCTGGCACTTGTTCCCTCACAAGAGTTGTAGCTGCCACCTGGCCGTATCCCGCTCCTGAGGTCCTCGTTGGTTCTCGCGGTAGCAACCTAGTTTTCAAGGTGCTGCCTTGACCGTTCAGGTGCGAGGAAGGTGTGCCGGTGGCCGAGGCCAGACTCCAGGTCATCGCGGGCGGGGCCGTCCCGCAGGAACCGCTGGCGACGGACCCGTGGCAGTTCCAGAGCACATGCGTCGACGCGTTCGTCGCCTCCTGGCGGGCCCGCGGGTTCAGCCCCGTGACCATCGACAACGACATCGGCCTGCTGGAGCGAACCCTCGCGGCTGTGGGCCGACCCGCGTGGGATGTGACGCCGGAGGACATCGACCGTGTGGTCGGCGACCTCGCGGTGAAGGGCCGGGCGACGTCGACCCGGCGCGAGTATGTGCGGATCTTCAAGGGGTACCACCGGTTCCTGCAGGCCCGCAAGGCCGCCGAGATCGAGGCAGCGTTCGGTGTCCGGCTGGTCTGCCCGGTCGACGAGTTCAACGCCTCCCGGCATGTCGGCGACGACACCCCGGCCCTGGTGCCGCCGCCGACACCGGAACTGGTAGCGGAGTTCTTCGGCTTCATGAAACAGCGGATCGCGACCGCGAGGAAGTACGGGCCCGAAGTCCGCGACTATGCGATGTTCCGGACCCTGTATCACGCCGGCCTCCGCTCGGAGACGGCATCACTGTTGGACAAGCCGGATGTGTACTTCAGCTGCGGCCCGTTCGGCAAGCTCCACGTCCGCTTCGGCAAAGGGGCTCACACCTCTGGACCGCGGCCCCGCTGGGTGCCCATGCTCGACGGCCTGGATCTGGTGCTGCGATGGTTCCTGGACGACGTGCGCCCCAAGTTGCCCGATTCGCCAGTGCTGTTCGCCGACGAGTCCGGCGGAGCCCTGCATCGCGGAACGATCCGCAACCGGCTGCGCTATCTCATGGAACTCGAAGGGCGGCCCGCCTCGGAGCGGTTCAGCCCGCATGCCCTGCGGAGGGCCTGCGCGACCCACAACCACGAACGCGGCGTCGACCTGGTGGCCATCCAGCAGATGCTCGATCACTGGACGGTCAGCTCGACCGGGCCGCAGTAGGTCACGGTGTCAGGACGATACGCCCGAAGACCTCGCCGGCATCCATCCGCCGGTGGGCGTCTGCTGCGGCTTCGAGCGGGAGGACGGCGTGGACGACGGCGCTGAGGTCGCCCCGCGCCGCGGTCTCGAACTGGTCGGCGCGTACCCGGGCCAGGTCAGCTCGCGGCACCGTGTCCAGACTGAAGGTCGCGACTGACACCGACTGCCGGAACCGGCCCAGCAGCGCCGACCCAAAGTCCGCCGGAGGAGGCCCGGCGACGAGGCCGACCAGCACTAGTCGACCATTGGGTGCGAGCCGCGCGAGGAACGAGGGCAGCGCTGGCCCGGCGACGATGTCGACGATCACATCGAAGTCGCCTGGCTCGGGAGCGCGCGTACTGTTCCCGTCACGGTCGAGCACGTGTGTCGCGCCGTACTCCATCAGCCGCTCGCCCCGCTCGGCTGACGACGTAGTCACCGCGACTGCACGTGCGCCGGCTCGGGCTGCGCTCTCGACGGCTGCGATGCCGATGCTGCCGGCCGCGCCACGGACCAGCACGGTCTCGTCCTTGGCGAAGTGCGCCCGCTGCAGGGCGAAGTGCGCCACCGGGGCCGCGCTGCCGAGTGTCACCGCGTCGACGGGCGTCAGGCCGGCGGGAAGTGCCGTGACGTTCTCGATTCTCGCGACCGCCTGCTCGGCGTAGCCGCCAGAGACGCCGGTGAACGCCCAGACGCGTCGGTTGAGCCACGACGCCTCGACGCCCGCTCCCACGGCCGTGATCGTCCCAGCCACCTCGCTTCCCGGCACCAGACCGTCGCGAGACATGGCCGGGCCGAGTGCGCCCAGCGTGCCGCGCCGGATCACCGCGTCGACTCCGCCGACCCCGATCGCCGCGGTCCGGATGACGACCTCGCCTGCGCTTGGGCTGGGGACCGGGACATCGACGACCTCCATGCCGTCCGGGCTGCCGAAGGTACCGATTGAGACTGCTCGCATGCATCGCTCCTGGCTGGTTCGAGCCGGTTGGCTCCCGTACGATCGAACGTAACGGACGCGTGCGTCCACTTGCTGTTGTGAGAGAGATCGCCTGAAAGATGACTCACCTGCTCCGTGTCGACGCGAGGGAGAATCGCGACCGTGTCCTCGCCGCGGCCCGGGAGCTCTTCGCGGCATCAGGGCTGGAGGTGACGATGCGACAGATCGCCCGGCGTGCGGACGTCGGGCCCGCGACCCTGTACCGCCGGTTCCCGACGAAGCAGGACCTGGTGCTCGAGGCGTTTGAGGAAGAGCTCGCCGAGTGCAGCTCAATCGTCTACGACGGCACCGCCGACCCGGATCCGTGGCGCGGGTTCTGCGACGTCGTCGAGCGCATCCTGCTCCTCAACGCGCGCAACCAGGGCTTCACGGACGCCTTCATGTCGGCGCACCCCGACGTCGTCGACCTCGCGGCACACCGCGAGGAGCTGGGCCGCGTCGTCTCGACCATCATCCGCCGCGCGCAGGCTGCAGGTCGACTACGTCCGGACTTCGTGTTCGATGACTTCGTCGTCATCCTCCTCGCCGGCCGCGGACTCACCGCCGCACCCGCCTCCGCGCGCGACGCAGCAGCACGCCGTTTCGCGGCTTTCGTGATCGACGGCCTCCGCGTCGCCGGCACTGAGGCAGGCACCCGGGCCAGTAGCGCGGAGGGAGAAGGAAGGTCCAGACCGCGACCACACCCTCGATCGTGAAGAGCCCCTATAGGGCGTTGTCCAGCGTCAGGGTGAGCTCGGCGATCTGCCACCTGCCGTCGGACCGTCGCAGGCTGAACGTGTAGATCCCGGTTGAGATTATCTGGGTGCTCTCGCCGGTGTTCCTCGTCTGCAGCAGATGGGCCCGCACCTCGGCGGTGGCGGCGTTCGTCGTCGTGACCACGACGTTACCAAGGTGGTGCCGCACCCTTCCGGTCTGGGCCGTGTGCCCGTCACGGATGAAGTCGAGCACCGCGGCGCGTCCGGCGACCGGGCCGAGCATCCCCTGTCCGGGCATCGTGAAGGTCCAGGTGGTGCCTTCGGTCAGGACCGTTTCCAGCTCGGGCACATTCAGCTCGTCCAGGGCGTGGGCGTAGTTCGCCACCGCCTGCTGGAGTTCGGCGATCACGAGGCCACCGTCAGCACGATCTTGCCTTGGATGTGGCCCTGCGCGGCTCGCGTGTGTGCGCTGACCGCTTCGGACAGCGGGTAGGTGCTGTCCACCCCGACCTTGAGTTTGCCCTCGTCGAACAGGCGCCCGATCTCGGCGAGCTGGGGGCCGTTGGAACGTACCTGAATGTTCGAGACGGTGATGTCCAGACGCGCCGTCTCTTCCGGGTCGTACTGAGCGAAGAACACCGGAAGCATGGTGCCTCCGCGCTTGAGCACGGTCAGGAAGCGTGAGCTGTCCGGGCCGCCGACGGTGTCGATCACCAGGTCGGCACCGCTGACCACGTCCGTACTGCGTCATGCTGTAGTCGATGAACTCATCGGCGCCGACCTTGCGCAGGAACTGCTCGTGCCGACTTGAAGCCACCGCGATGACGTGTGCCCCCTTCCACGTCCGTTGTGCTGGGTGGGAAGTTGGCCGCGGTCCGGTGTGATCTGGAGGACTTCGCGGCGGAGATGTTCGAGCCGTTCGCGCGGGCGGATCAGCGTCGCTGGGGCGAGGTGTATGTGCGGGGGCTGCTGCTCGATGGGCGGCGCAAGTCGGTGGAACCGATGGCCGCCTGTCTGGGAGAGGACGGCAACCGGCAGGCCCGCCGCAGTATTCGCCGGCACACCCACCCGCCGGGCCGACGCCCGCAAGGTCCTCGGCCTTCTCCTTCGACGAGGTACGCGGTCGACACACCAACAGGCCACAGCAGTGATCCGCAGCCGGCACTTGGCGGTCGGGTCCTCCCAGGTCGAGACGTACGAGGCCGCCAGGAACGGCATGCTGGCCTCCACAACGTCAGGTTGCCCGTCGCGAACATCCGCCGGCGGCCGAATCTCCGCCGACGACACGGCAGGCCCCATCCAGGTCGAGGTCGTTGGGGAACTATTCGGGCAGCCGGCCGGAGAGCAACAGACGCCGTGTGCCTCAGCCCTGCGGCTGCCGATCGGGAACCTTCCCTCGCCCACCTGATCACAATTTTGTCTCACGAGCCTGCCGTAGGAGCATGTCCGCGTCACAATGGCTCCAGCAGAAAGTCAGCGGCCATATGAAACACGCTGCACGTCACAGATGGGTGGCATTCGTGCTGCCGACCGCGGCCCTGGCCGCCGCAGTCCCGTTTGTCATCCCCTCACTCGCGGGCGCCTCTCCTACGCCGGCCACACAGGCAGCCACGCGGATCGACGAACGCCAGCAGGTCCTCGACGCCATTGCCGGCCGGATCACCGAAGGGCTCTCCGAGTCCGGCCGGGCGCGCATACCCGGCTTCGCCGAGGTGGAGGTCGACCCCGACCATAACCACCTGCGCCTGTACTGGAAAGGCGCACCGCCCCAGCGGGTCAAGAGTATCCTCGCCCACCTCCCCCACGGAGTGACCGCCGAGGTCGACCCTGCCCGCTATTCCAGGGCCGAACTTCACGCGGCCCGCGTGAAGTTGCTGAACAGCCTGGCCTCCATGAAGCTGCGAGTCGAGGGGACGGCGGACCCTGTCCGCGTCACCAGCATCGCACCGGCGGTGGACGGCAGCGGCCTGGAGGTCGGCTACGACAACGCCGCCCGCACGGCGAGCAGTCTCCTGACGAGCGGACACGGCAAGACGTTGCAGCAGGTCGCCACGGCAGCCGGCCGCCTGTCGGGAGTGCACGTCGCCGCGATCCACCGGCTGCAGAGCGTGGATCTGTCCTCCCGGCAGCAGGACAGCTCCCCCTGGACCGGAGCCTCGGCGCTGAAAAACCCACTCGGCGGCATCTGCTCCGGCTCTTACGGCGTGAAGAACGCCCAAGGCCAGTACATGCTGACGTCGGCCTACCACTGCGGCCCCGGCCCTGAAGGCCAGTGGACCACCTGGTGGGGCGGCGACCTCATCGGCACCACCGACGCCACCCAGCGCTCCCCGCAAGACGACGTGGTCGGCATCAAGCTGCCCTCACAGCGCGTCAGCGGCCGGCTCTACGACGGCCCCGCAAGCCGCACCGACGGCTACGCCAAGCCCGTCATAGGCTGGGGGCACAACAACGTCGGCGACTACGTGTGCACCGACGGCGCCAACGGCGGCGTGCACTGCGGTGTGCGCATTGCCCAGACCGACATCGGCGTCACCGGGCCCAACGGCATCTACCGCCCCGACGTCGACCTCGCCTACGCCACCTCCGCCACGCCTGGCGGCGTCGCAGCCGTCAACGGCGACAGCGGCGGCCCGGTCTTCGCCAGCGTCCGCAACCACACAGCCGATGAGGCACGCGGAATCATCACCGCCCTCGACCGGACCATCACCTGCCCGCCTGCGTACAACCCCGGCACCGTCCTCGACGGTCAGCGCAGGACGCCCTGGTGCCTGGCCGGCGTCTACTACGTACCCATCGGAAAGACCCTCAACGACATGCACTGGACCCTCGTCACCGGGTGACCCTTCACAGGCCCAGAGCCGCAGCGGGGCCGAAAACGAGACAGCCGACACCGACCGCAGCGGCCGGCTGTCCGTCCCGGCCCGAGCACCGCTGAAGTCCAGCACCCCACGCGACCCGGCCGCCTCGGCCGCCTTCATCAGCGTGGCCTCCACCCCGAGCCGAACACCGGCGGCCCGGTGTGGAGGCCGCCCTCATCGAGGCGGGAAGCCGAGGGAGGGCGGGAAGGCGAGTTCGCAATCCGTCAAGCGAAGAGGTCGGCTCGGCCATCCGTCTGGTCAGGTCCGGTGCGGCGGCACCCACACGGTGACGTCGAACAAGATCTCGCGTGGCGCGCCGGACGCCGTACGCAGCACGGCTTTCACCCGGAGCTCGGCCACGCGACGGGCGGCTGTGAGCGCGCACACGACCTGTCCGGGACGGATGCCTTTACCGGCGAGCGTCACTCCGTAGTCCTGCTCGCGTGCGCACGGCCAGAAGCCGTCGGGACGACCCGGCGGGAGCACGGCGATGTCGTTGTCCGCCACGCCGTGCAGGGCGTGGTCCTGGGCGCCGAACCAGATGTCTGCCGTGGCGGGTCCCGGCTCGGGCCGTACATCCCAGTCCGCGGCCATCGAGTCAAGGTCGGCCACCTGCCCGGGCCTCAGGGTCAGCGTGTCGCGCCGGCGCACGGGGGCAGGCGCACCCTCTGGCAGGGCGGCGGCCGCGTGCGGCGACGCCGATCCGGCGGACACCGTTGGCCGAGCGCCGGACGCCCCGCTCAGCCCCGCCAGCAGCGCGGCGAGCAGCACTGCGGCGGCTACCGCCCAGGCCAGTCGGCCGGCCCGCGCCACCCGTCGCCAGAGCGCCGTCAGCGGACGGCGGCCAACGGCGGGCCGATCGGAGACACCGGTTACGGGGACGGGTTTCGGCTCCCGGGCGGCTTCCGACGCCGGGGTGGCCTCCCACGGCGAGGTCGGCGGCGCAGCCGGAGGCAGTATGGCGGGTGGTTCCCCGTCGGTTGCGGGCCGGAGCTGCTCCCACCGCCGGCGCCACAGCTCCAACTCCCCGCCGCACGCGGTCACATAGCCGGAGACCACCTGCCAGCTCGGCCAACGCCTGCCCCGAGCGGCCTCCGACAGCGCGCTCGCCGAAACGTAGGCCAGGCGGCTCATGTCCCGGTAAGCGGGCCTGCCGGCCTGCTCGCGCAGCTTGCGCAGTTCGATGGCGAACACCGCGACCGGACCCTCGTGTGCGCTCACCGGTAACTCGGGCCGCCCCCGTCTGCTATTGCCCGTTCCTTCCGTCAAACCCGCCTGCTCCCCTGTGAGTTCGGATGTGCGTTCTCAGGGTGCTCCTGAATTGACCACGGTCAAATCGTCGGAAGCGGGAGGCTGGTGGTCAAATGCGCCAGGCAGTGGAATCACCGGCGTCCCCCGTACACACAGCGGATGAACAGATTGGACGCGCATGCGCACTTCACCCCTGCCGTCACGCGCGCGACTGCCACGACCGTTCGTAAGCGCGGCAGCACTTTGCACCGCACTGGCCCTCGGAACCGCCGCCCCCGCTCCCGCCTCCGCGAGCGCCGACGGAACATCGGCGAGACCCCGTCCGATGGCCGAAGCCGCCGTGACGCAGCTGTCAGCGGAAGACCTCGGCGCGCGCCAGCAGCCCCTGCTCGACGCCATGCAGCGGATTCAGGATCTGGCCGGCCCGCAGACGAGGCTCGGCGAGGCCGGCTACTCCGGTGCCGAGATCTCCGTACCGCGGTGGACCGTCACCCTCTACTGGCACGGAGCACGGCCGGCCGTGCTGACGTCCCTGGTACGGCGACTCGGCCGGACCGTCCCGGTAGAGGTGGTGAGCGCCGGCTACAGCGAGCGGTCGCTGCTGACGGAAACTCGGCGGATCGCCGTCCGGCTGCGGGCCCTGCGGGCGGCTGGGATCAGCGTCACCCAGGTCGGTCCGAGAGCGGACGGAAGCGGCGTACAGGTGGGCGTCGACTTCGCCGCCTCGCACGCCCACGCCCGCCCGAACGGCTCGATGCAGGAGCGGATCCCGGCCGCGGCCCGCCTGATCGCTAGCCACGCTCCCGGGTCTGTCCCGGTGACCGTCTTCGACGGGCGGTCGAACGCGTCGGCGGCCGGCAACCGCATATCCGACGTGTCCCCGTACAAGGGCGGCGCACGCATCGTGCGGGCGGGGAACGTGATCTGCAGCACCGGCTTCGGCGTCGTCAGCGGCAACACGCACTACATGCTCTTCGCGGCGCACTGTGGAGGCATCAACACCTCCTGGCAAGTCGGGGACTTCTACGCCTCCGGCGGCAAGGCGATGGGGCTGGAAACCGTCCGCGACCCCTCCTACGACACCGGACTGATCAAGGTCGACAACAACCAGGCGACGATCTACGACAAGGGATACGACTCCTCCGTCACGGAGAAGGTCGTCGGGTCCCAGTCGGTGGTGAAGGGCACGTGGACCTGCCAGAACGGAGCGACGAGCGGTGTCATCTGCAACACCGTGGTCGACGACGTACTTCAGACGGTGTCCTTCGACAACGGTGCGTTCACCGCGCAGGACGAGAACGTCGCCCACAACGCCAACACAAAGTTGCAGTCGAACGCAGGCGGTGACAGCGGTGGCCCGGTCTTCGTCAACACTGGCACCAAGGGACAGGTGAAGGCCGTGGGCACCGTCAGCGGTGGGTACGACAGCGTCTCCTGCGCCAAGAGCGACGACCCCGATGCCACGCCCGTCTGCTGGAACCACCTCGACTTCGCCGACCTCAACTCAAACCTCAGCCGCTGGAGCGTGCACCTCTCCTGACTCCAGGAGCAGCCTCCGGCCCGCGGTCACCGGCCGGAGGCCCATGCCACTGCCCGGTGCCAGAACGCGCCGTTCCTTGACCGTTTCCTGGCAGGTCTTGGTGTTGGTCCGAGTGATCAGTTGCCTGCCCAGCAGGCGCAGCTGGGTGGCGTGAGCCGGGAAGACGGGCAGCAGGTCCAGCTGTCGGGTGGCCGGCTCGTAGTGCACCCGCTTGACCTTGCCGACCAGTTCGGGGGCGATGTCGGCCCAGCGGTCGATGACGCTGCCGGCAGCGGCCGGGGCCTCCCAGGCCCGCTCGGTCACCAGGTTGTCGATCGTCGCGGCGAACGTGATCGGGTCACAGCCACCGGTGCGCCGCGACGGCCGGGCGCGCCGGGTGGCAGCACCGCCTCCTGCCGCGTCGACGGGCCGGTTCTTCGCCGCCGCCTTGACGGCCTGGAGTGCCACCCAGGCCAGGTCGGCCGCGCGGCTGGCCCTGGTCCAACTGCCGAAGAACTACCGGCGCGGGCGACAGACGCTGATCCGCTGCGACTGCGGCGGTGGCATGCATGAGTTCGTGGCCTGGCTCGCAGCCCGCGGGCGGTGGCTGTCGTACTCGGCCGGGATGACCAACACCGATGCCATCCACCAGGCCGTCTTGAAGATCCCGGCGTCGGCGTGGAAACTGGCCGACGAGCCGGACGGCGAGATCGGTGACGGCGCCTGGGGTGAGTGTGCGCTGACCAACGGTGGTGGGCCATTTTTCTCAGAGATGGTTGGCCACCGCGGTCCCGTCTTCGTCGCGGAGGAGGTTGCGAACCAGACCCCGCTCAAGTCGGCCGGGAAGCGCCGTCGTTCGGAGCCGGCCTGATCCGAGAGAAAGGTCCTGACCCGCCGGACGGGGCGGCTCAGCGGCACCTAGGGGTGCTGGAACGTGACCTCCGGGTAGGCCCGGGAAGGGCCGTCGAGGAGGGGCCGCGGAATCCCCTTCAGCTGGAGGTCGAAGAAGTCGCCGACGTAGGCGCGGGTGATAGCCGCCGCACGCTCGGCGGCAATGGTCTCGCCCGGGAGGGGGGTGTCCGCGGTGCGGACAAGCCTCGCCTGGGGAACCCTGGAGGTAGGGGTGGCCGATCGTTGGCTCACGCCGAGTCGGCGCGCCATTTGTCAGCGGCAATGCAGAAAGACCCGAAACCGACAAGGCGGACGCCGCCTCGCTGTTCACGTGCCCGGAAACAGGGGCCCGTCCGCCATGAGACCGCCGTCGACCCGGAGAGGATGTGCCCGGTGACGTAGCGCGCCTTGTCGGAACCCAGGTAACGGAAAGCCCCGGCGATCTCTTCCCGGACACCGCCGCCTTGGTGATGCGGAGGTCGTGACGGTGTGCCCGCGGCAGGCGGGGGGTGGCCAGCGTCCGGTCGAGGCGGGGGTGGAGATGGAGCGGGTTTCCGACCTGGCGCAGGCGGTGGTGGCCGATGGTGGGGCCAAGCCCTGCGAAGCGGCCTTGGCGGCCCTGCCGCAGTGCCGTCCAGGCGGAATTGTGCGTTCCGTGCGCCACCGCAAAACCACTGGGCCAGAGGTGCAAAGATCCACACAATGATGCGAGTGCTCCCCACGCCCGTGCAGGGCGCACCGCCTGATTCCCGCATACCTCATGGAGTTCATACGTGACCCAGATCTCCCGGCGTGCACGCGCACTGACGCGTCTCGTCACCTCGGCGATCGCCGTCGCCCTGGTCGGTACCGGCACCGGCACCGCACTGGCCGACGCCCCTGCGACGACCGGTCCGGCGAAGAACGTCGCCCGAGGCGCCACCGCAGCCGGGCAGCGCAAGCCCACCCCCGCCGCGCCGTCCTTCTTCCTCTCCGGGATCCTGCCGTCGGGCCAGATGTACGTCTACATGCAAGACGGTAAGGGCGGCTTCGACGACCGGTCGGGCGCCTACGTCTGGCCGCACTTCAGGTACGGGGCGTCGGTCGACCCCGATCTGACCGGCTACCAGGACGGCGCGTACCACGTCATGGACGACGGCACGCTCAATCTCTGGCGCAGCGGGACCCTCAAGAAAGTGGCCGCCGGCTGGGGTGAGTACAACGTCGTCTTCTCCCCCGGCACCCTGGGCGGTGCCAAGCACCCCGACCTGCTGGCCCGCGACAAGCAGGGTGTCCTCTGGCGCTTCCAGACCCGGGCGGACGGCACGCTGGCACCGCACGTCAAGGTCGGCCCCGGCTGGGACCAGTTCACTCAGATCACCGGCCAGGGCGACCTGACGGGCGACGGTAGGCCGGACATCCTCGCCCGGGACAAACAGGGCGTCCTCTGGCTGTACAAGGGCACGGGCGATCCGCGGAAGCCCTTCGCGTCCCGCGTGAAGGTGGGTTCCGGCTGGAACCAGTTCAACAAGTTGGTGGCCACGGGGGACGTCGACGGCGACGGCCACAGCGATCTGCTCGCCCGCGATCTCCAGGGCAACCTGTGGCTGTTCAGGGGGACGGGCAGGACGGCCGCGCCCTTCAGGTCCCAGGTCAAGATCGGCACCGGCTTCAATCAGTACCGCGACCTCTTCTAACGCCCCGTGCAGGGGCCTGACGGGCCTCTGCACGGATTCCCGCGAGCGCTTCCGTGGCTCCGAGCCCAACCCCAGCAGCGCGGCCTCCACGGACCGGCGGGCGCTTGGGGCGGCAGACCTCGACGACGCGTTCACCAGCGTCTTCCAGGAAATCGGCGTGGCCGGCGCCGTAACTGCCGGTTCCTTCGAGTGCCCAGCAGCGGCGGCCGGGTACGTGCTGGCGGGCGGACTCCAGCAGGCGTCGGTCTCCCAGGACGGCGCCTATGGGGCTGACGGCCGCTGCGGCGAGGGTGTCGCGGTGGGTGTCGACTCCGATGACGCCGTCGACGTGTTCTGCAAGCATGGTCACGCGGTTGTTCTCCTCCGGGCGGACGGGCCGTGGTCGACGTCGGCCTGGGTGGAGTCACTACCTGGCGGAACGGTGATGAGTCACGCCGGAAGGCGGACAAGCTGCTGATCAAGCCAACGGGTGGGCCAGGCCGGCGCTCGCGTCCGGCAGACATCTCGGAGGCACGGCAGCGCCTGATGGGGCGCCAGTTATCTGACGAGTCATGCCCGATCACGAGCGCCGAGCCTGGCAGCAACCCATCCTGGGCCGCAGAAGAACTCTCACAGTTATCTTCTTCGCGGTCCTGCAAGGGGACCACTGGCCTCCCGGCCCGGCATGGCTGTTCCCCCCTGCCGAACGCATGACCTGGGGGTGGTGTCACCGGGCTCAAGAGACGCTGTTGGAGACGCCGATGAGAGGAATGACGGGGCGGCACGCGCGCGCCTCCAAGCCGTCAGCCGTCCCGATCCAAACAGCCTCCAACGCCCGCCCCTCAACGGCGAACCGGGCCTGCAGAGTGCGCACTGCGGTGAGTGCGGGATAGGTGTGTCCACCCCTGCCCGCCGTTCGGAGACGAGTTCGTCGAGGTCGCCCGCCTGGGCCTCGGCGAGCTGACGCATGGCTGAGTCATCGAGGATGGGTCGGACGGGTTCGCGGATCCGTTTCTCCCAGGTGCGGTCGCCGTGACCGCCGGCGAGGTCGGCGAGGATGCGGCTGGTTTCGGCGAAGCGGACGTGGGCGCCCTGGCGGACGGTGAGGTGGCCGAGGGCCGGAGCGATGTGGGTGTTGGCCTCAAGAACCGGCTCGCTGTCATCGAACGAGACCGCGACGACGCAGCCTGAGCCACCACCGCGTCAGATCCGTCATCCGAAGCAAAGATCAACGTTCTTGTCGATGCACACATGAAGCACGGCTGAAAGGGCAGTTCGCCGAGTTGAAGGACGGCCCGAACACGCCCGCCCCGGCAGACGGACGCGTATGACATGCCGCTTGGCCCCTGTCGGCTCCCAAGACCAGGAAGCTGCGCCCCCTGGCCCTCCCGCACACGGCATGATCTCCCCCCGGCCACGACGCCATCCGAGCCGAACCGACGGTTCACATGACGGTCAGGCTCACCGTCCCACCGACGACAGCTCCGCACTGCGTACTGAATTCACACCTGGCGATTATCGGTTTTTATACGCGATCAGGTTAAATCCTCAGTGGATCATGGTCATGAGGCAACAGGGGTCGGCGCAATGCAGCGGTATACGGGTCGGGGCCGGTGGTACCGGCCGGTGACGGGAACGGTCGCAGCAGTCCTGGCGATCGGCGGGTGCAGCTCGAGCAGCGGCAGCGGAACCAGTCATGCCGCTGCCACCTCTGCCTCGCCCAGCGTCGCCGCCAGCACCGCGGCCAGTGCTCGTGACACCGCGCTCTGGCACAAGTGGGGCCTGTCCCCGCTGCCGGCCCCTCCGCAGCCGCCGGCCGACAAGCCGGTGAAACTATCCGCCACCGGAGCCGTCCCGGTCTTCACTCACCTCCCGACGTCGCAGAAGGTCGTCTTCATCACCGTGGACGACGGACAGGAGAAGGATCCGAAGTTCATCGAGATGATGCGGGATCTGCAGATCCCGATCACCATGTTCTTGATGAACGACGCCATCAAGCCGGACTACGCGTACTTCAGATCCCTGCAGGCGCTCGGCAACCACATCCAGAACCACACCTTGCACCACCCCGTCATGAGCACCATCCCCCTGGCCCGCCAGAAGGAGGAGGTGTGCGGTGACCAGAAGATCCTCACCAAGGAATACGGCACCGCACCGCTGCTGTTCCGCCCGCCGTACGGCGCGTACAACAGCAACACCAAAATCGCGGTAGGCGAGTGCGGACCGCGTGCGATCGTGTGGTGGCGAGAATCCATGCAGATCCGCAACATGCAGTACCAGGCAGGGGACAAGAAGCTGCATGACGGTGACATCATCCTGGCCCACTTCCGCGGGCCTGGCGAACTCAAAGGTGCCACGATGACACAGATGTTCGCCAACCTGCTCAGGCGCATCCAAGAGCAGGGATTCACCGTAGCGCGCCTGGAAGACTACATCCAGTCACCAGCCGGATGATCCCCGACAACTCAGCCACCCTTGGCCTGCCCGGCCGGGCAGGAAACGGAACCACAGCGGACGGGCGCCATCCGCCCGCAGCCCGGCGGATCAGCCGCCGAGGCAGTCGCGCCGACCTCGCGCGCATAGCCTCCACCAAGATCTGCAATGAGGAGGAGCGGCTGACCGTCCGCGCTGCATCCGGCACGCGGCCAACAAGCTCGGTCCCGAACTGCCGCTATGCCTGCCCGGTGAGCCGCAGCAGTGCGGCCGGCCCGTGCGGCAACACGTCATCGCGTGATCGGCCCACCTGAAGGCGCTCTCTCACCACCTGATCGAGCCGGCGACGCCGTCCGAGGCACGCGGTGCGCACGCGGCGGCTGGCCCGATGTATCAGCGGCGCCTCGCCGAACTGCGGACGCTGAGCGCTCTGACATGCAGCCCTCAGTGAGCTGAACGTGCGCGCCCGTCTCGTCACCCTCGCCGGGGACGGGCCGCCGCAGAACCCGCCCAACGGACACACCTCCCAGGCGCAACCGGCGGGCGGGAACGAAGAAACCCCAGCCAGGCTGAACCCATCGGCCGGGACTTCTTTGCATGCGGCATTACGCGGGGCGGATGTTCTCCGCCTGCGGGCCCTTCTGGCCCTGCGTCACGTCGAACTCAACCTTCTGGCCTTCCTGGAGCTCACGGAAGCCCTGGCCGGCGATGTTCGAGTAGTGGGCGAAGACGTCCGGGCCACCGCCCTCCTGCTCGATGAACCCGAAGCCCTTTTCCGCGTTGAACCACTTCACAGTGCCCTTGGCCATGCGCCTGTCTCCTTCAAGGGGACTTGTATCGGGCCCCGCACCGCGCGGGATCCGGAGGTGATCGCCCTGGTCCGGAGAGGCGTTGAACAGCAAAAACGCCCGCGATGGCGATCACGGGCGAACGGAACTTCGGAACCACGACTGCTGAGACCGACGCTACACCGAGCGGTGGAGCTCGGCCACACAGAACCACGACCCCAAGGCGCCCCCAGCGGGTCGTCCAGCCGCCACGGACAGCCGTCCCCCGAGAGCGCCTCACCTGCCGGTGGGCAAGGCTGAGGCCATGGCTGAGCGTCGCGTGATCGTAGATCCGCCCGGCGAGGGTGGCGGCAGGGTCACGTCCGCGGGAGTGGTGTATCGACGGCCACTCGGCGATCTCTTCTTTGAGGCTATGCGGTGAGTTCCGTCGGGAGGACGGTGTCGTCGGTTTCTGACTCGATCGGGTGGAGGTGAGCCTTGGCCAGCAGGTCGAGTCCCATGTATCGGCGGCCTTCGGTCCACTCGTCGTTCTGCTCGGCCAGGACCGCGCCGACCAGGCGGATCAGGGCAGTGCGGTCGGTGAAGATGCCGACGACGTCAGTGCGGCGTCGAATCTCCTTGTTGAGTCGTTCCTGGGGATTGTTCGACCAGATCTGCCGCCAGATCTCGCGCGGGAACGCAGTGAAGGCCAGCACGTCGCCCTGGGCGGCGTCCAAGTGGGCTGCGGCCTTGGGGAACTTGGCCTCCAGGGCATCGAGGACATGCCGCATCTGGGCCTGGACGGCGTCGGCGTCGGGCTGTTCGAAGATGGTCCGCAG
>NZ_MLYO01000066.1 GCF_001866665.1 Streptomyces monashensis
TGGTGAACTCGTGCAGGACACCGTCGATGCGGATGCTGGTGACAGCAGCGCCGGGGATCGACGACAGGAGCGTGCGGCGCAGGGAGTTGCCGAGGGTGTAGCCGAAGCCCGGCTCCAGCGGCTCGATCACGAACCGGGAGCGGAACTCGTCGACGACCTCTTCGGTCAACGAGGGACGCTGAGCGATCAGCATGGATGAATCCTTCAGTCAGGGGCGCCCGCTATTTGACGCCCGACTCTGTACTGCAAGGGTACGGGCGGTACGGCTTCCTCACAGAGGCCGTACCGCCCGGAACCCCGAAACCGGCGGAGCGCGGTGCGTCAGACGCGGCGGCGCTTCGGCGGGCGGCAGCCGTTGTGCGGGGTCGGGGTGACGTCCTGGATGGAGCCGACCTCGAGGCCCGTGGCCTGCAGGGAGCGGATCGCGGTCTCACGACCGGAACCCGGGCCCTTCACGAACACGTCGACCTTGCGCATGCCGTGCTCCTGGGCGCGGCGGGCAGCCGACTCGGCGGCCATCTGCGCGGCGAACGGCGTGGACTTCCGGGAGCCCTTGAAGCCGACGTGGCCGGCGGAGGCCCAGGAGATCACGTTGCCGGACGGGTCCGTGATCGAGACGATCGTGTTGTTGAACGTGCTCTTGATGTGCGCGTGGCCGTGAGCGACGTTCTTCTTTTCCTTGCGGCGCACCTTCTTGGCAGCGCCCTGACGACCCTTGGGGGGCATCTATAACTCCTACGGGAGGTGGTCGGTCCTACAGCGAAGACCGCTGGACGGCGAGTCCGCTGCGGACTACTTCTTGCCCGGCTTCTTCTTACCGGCGATGGCGCGACGCGGGCCCTTGCGGGTGCGGGCGTTGGTGCTGGTGCGCTGACCGCGGACGGGCAGACCGCGACGGTGACGGAGACCCTGGTAGCAGCCGATCTCGACCTTGCGGCGGATGTCGGCCTGGATCTCGCGACGGAGGTCACCCTCGGTCTTGATGTTGTTGTCGACGTACTCACGAATCGCGACGAGCTGCTCTTCGCTCAGGTCACGAACGCGGGTGTTCGGGTCGATACCGGTCTCGGCCAGCGTCTGCTGCGAGAGCGTCCGGCCGATGCCGAACACGTAGGTGAGGGCGACCTCCACGCGCTTTTCGCGCGGGATGTCAACACCGGAAACGCGTGCCATTCAATGGCTCCTGGTGATCTTTCGGAGGTCTTCCACAGAACCGGCTCCCGGCCGCCGTACCAGGTACGAACCGGGTCCTCGGCCTCCGAACCGAGGGTGTCGAGCCGAACGGCTCGGATTCTGCGTATGAACAAATTCAGCTCGCGTCGCGCGAATCTCTGCGATAGAGGTGCAGAGGGAGATGGTCGTGCGTCAGCCCTGGCGCTGCTTGTGGCGCGGGTTCTCGCAGATGACCATGACCCGACCGTGACGGCGGATCACCCTGCACTTGTCGCAGATCTTCTTGACGCTCGGCTTGACCTTCATGGTGAGGTTCTCCGGGTCAGTGCCATCACCCCGAGGAGATCCGGGGTGCGGGCAAGATCTACTTGTAGCGGTAGACGATCCGGCCACGCGTCAGGTCGTACGGAGACAGCTCCACCACGACCCGGTCGTCAGGGAGGATGCGGATGTAGTGCATACGCATCTTGCCGCTGATGTGTGCCAGGACCTGGTGGCCGTTCTGGAGCTCGACCTTGAACATGGCGTTCGGCAGAGACTCGACGACAGTGCCCTCGATCTCGATGGCACCTTGCTTCTTGGCCACGCTT
Organism: Streptomyces monashensis; assembly: GCF_001866665.1. Taxonomy (GTDB): domain Bacteria; phylum Actinomycetota; class Actinomycetes; order Streptomycetales; family Streptomycetaceae; genus Streptomyces; species Streptomyces monashensis. The sequence goes on from NZ_MLYO01000066.1 coordinate 1,764, forward strand.
CGCCCTTCGAATCGACTACCTTGATCGACCCTCTTACACGCATGCGGACATACGGGTACACGAGAGCCGACGAGTCAGTCTACGTCGGCGCACCCTGAAAGGCGAATCGAGGAAGTCTGCCCCACTCGGGAGATCACTAAGCGAGCGGATCGGGAGCGGCCTGAATGCCGTACTCCGCCGGCTTCGCCCTGCCGCCGACCCATCCTTGACGCCGCTCTCGCGGGCTCGGCGCCGGGGGCGCCTCACAAGCTTCGAGCAGCTGCGCCGGCCTCCGACCGGCGGTCGTGGCCGGATCGGTCGTCAGGCGAGCGGATCCGGTGCCGCCGTGATCCCGTACTCCGCCAGCTTCGCCTTGCCGCCGTCGGGGGCTGTCAGGACCAGTGGGCCCTCTGCCGTCAGAGCCACCGAGTGCTCCCAGTGGGACGACCAGGTGCCGTCCGTCGTGATGACCGTCCAGTCGTCCGACAGGACCTCCGTGCGCGGGGTGCCGAGGGAGACCATCGGCTCGATCGCGAGGCAGAAGCCGGGGACCAGCTTGGGGCCCTTGCCGCGGCGGCGGTCGACGTAGTTCAGCAGATGCGGGTCCATGTGCATCTCGGTGCCGATGCCGTGGCCGCCGTAGTCCTCGATGATCCCGTACTTGCCGCCGCCGGGCTTCGGCTGGCGGCGGATGTACGTCTCGATCGCCCTGGAGACGTCGACCAGGCGGTTGCCCTGCTTCATCGCCGCGATGCCGGCCCACATGGACTCTTCCGTCACCCGGGACAGCTCGATGAGCTCCGGAGCGTGACCGGAGCCCACGAAGGCCGTGTAGGCCGCGTCGCCGTGCCAGCCGTCGATGATCGCGCCGCAGTCGATGGAGATGATGTCGCCGGACTTGAGGACGACGTCGTCGGAGGGGATGCCGTGCACGACGACGTCGTTCACGGAGGTGCAGACGGTCGCGGGGAAGCCGCCGTAGCCGAGGAAGTTCGACTTCGCGCCGTGCTCGGCGAGGACCTTGCGGGCGACCTCGTCCAGGTCCTTGGTGGAGGCGCCGGGCACCGCGGCCTCGCGGGTGGCCGCGTGGATGGCGGCGACGACCAGGCCCGCCGCACGCATCTTGGCGATCTGCTCGGGCGTCTTGATCTGCACCATGGGGGCCTGCGCTCTCCGTCACTCACATCGGCTGGGATATCTGTACAACACTACGGCCGCGGCGCCCCGGAAGGGCACCGCGGCCGGAAGGCCGGGCCTTGGGACTACTGCTCGGCCTTCTCGCGCCTGAGAGCCTCCAGCGCCCGCTTGGTGATCTCGTCCACCGGGCCCAGGGAGGAGATCGTCACGACCAGACCCTGCGCCTTGTAGTAGTCGATGATCGGCTCGGTCTGCGTGTGGTAGACCTCCAGCCGCGTGCGGACGGTGTCCTCGCTGTCGTCGTCGCGCTGGTACAGCTCACCGCCGCAGACGTCGCACACGCCCTGCTTCTTCGGCGGGCTGTACGTCACGTGGAAGACGTGGGAGGAGTCGTTGCGGCAGATGCGGCGGCCGGCGATGCGCTTGACGACCTCGTCCTCCGGGACCTCCAGGTCCAGGACGGCGTCGAGCTTGAAGTCCTCGGTCTCCAGCAGCCCGTCCAGCGCCTCGGCCTGGTCCACGTTCCGCGGGAAGCCGTCGAGCAGGAAGCCGCCCTCGGCGTCCTTCTGCTCCATGCGGTCCTTGGCCATGTCGATGGTCACGGAGTCCGGCACCAGCTCGCCGCGGTCCATGTACGACTTCGCGAGCTTGCCCAGTTCCGTCTGCTGGCTGATGTTGGCCCGGAACAGGTCGCCCGTGGAGATGTGCGGAATCTTCAGCTCTGCGGCAAGGCGGACGGCTTGCGTTCCCTTACCGGCACCCGGCGGCCCGACGAGGACGATACGCATCAGCGGAGGAACCCTTCGTAATTGCGCTGCTGGAGCTGGCTCTCGATCTGCTTCACCGTCTCGAGACCGACACCCACGATGATCAGGATGCTGGTTCCACCGAAGGGGAAGTTCTGGCTTGCCCCGAAGCCCACCAACGCCATTGTCGGTACGAGAGCGATCAGACCCAGATACAGCGAACCCGGCCAGGTGATCCGGTTGAGCACGTAGCTGAGGTACTCAGCGGTCGGTCGGCCAGCCCGGATGCCCGGGATGAAGCCACCATACTTCTTCATGTTGTCGGCGACTTCCTCGGGGTTGAAGGAGATCGCCACGTAGAAGAACGCGAAGAACACGATGAGCAAGAAGTACAGAGTGATGTAAATCGGGTGGTCGCCCTTGGTCAGGTTCTGCTGGATCCACGACTTCCAGCCCGAGTTGCCCCCCGCGAACTGCGCCACGAGCGCCGGGATGTAGAGCAGCGAGGAGGCGAAGATGACGGGAATCACACCCGCCTGGTTCACCTTGAGCGGGATGTACGTGGACGTACCACCGTAGGAACGACGGCCGATCATGCGCTTCGCGTACTGCACGGGGATGCGGCGCTGGGCCTGCTCGACGAAGACGACGAGCCCGACCATCACCAGGCCCACCAGGATCACGGTGCCGAACTCGATCCAGCCGCCGGCCAGCGTGCCCTGCTTCTTGATGGCCCACAGGGCGGACGGGAAGGTCGCGGCGATCGAGATGAACATCAGGATCGACATGCCGTTGCCGATGCCGCGGTCGGTGATCAGCTCGCCCAGCCACATCACGACACACGTGCCGGCGGTCATGCAGACCACCATCGTGATCGTCGTGAAGATCGCCTGGTCCGGGACGATGCTCGACGCGACCGAGCAGCCGTTGAAGAGCGCGCCGCTGCGGGCGGTGGCCACGAGGCCGGTGCCCTGCAGGATGGCGAGCGCCACGGTCAGGTACCGGGTGTACTGCGTGATCTTCGCCGTGCCGGCCTGGCCCTCCTTCTTCAGGGCCTCCAGGCGCGGGATGACCACGGTCAGCAGCTGAAGGATGATGCTGGCCGTGATGTACGGCATGATGCCGAGCGCGAAGACCGTGATCTGGAGCAGCGCGCCGCCACTGAACATGTTCACGAGGCCGAACAGGCCCTGGTTGGCCCCCGCCTCGCTCACACACTGCTGGACGGCCTTGTAGTTGACGCCGGGGATCGGGATGTGGGTACCGACGCGGTAGACCACGATGATGGCCAGCGTGAAGAGCAGCTTCTTGCGCAGGTCGGGCGTCTTGAACGCCCGGGCGAACGCGGTGAGCACGGTGCCTCCTGCGACCCCCGCGCAACTGCGTCAAGGGTGACGGTCTTGAGGTTCGACGGATACAGACGAATTACTAACGGTCAACTGCCGCTCAGGGTGCCCCATGGGGAGCGCCCAATGAAAGTGGGCAGTGCTGGCCACCTTACCGGCGAGAGCACTTCCCTTGGAACGACCGACCGGGGATACCCCATATGTGGGGTATCCCCGGTCGGGATCGTTCATGTCATCGAGGGACCTGAGGAACTCAGACCAGCTCGGTGACCGTACCGCCGGCGGCGGTGATCTTCTCCTTGGCGGAGCCGGAGACGGCGTCGACCGTCACCTGCAGCGCCACGGAGATCTCGCCCTGGCCGAGGACCTTGACGAGGCTGTTCTTGCGAACGGCACCCTTGGCCACCAGACCCTCGACCGTGACCTCGCCACCCTCGGGGTAGAGCGCGGCCAGCTTGTCGAGGTTCACGACCTGGAACTCGGTCTTGAACGGGTTCTTGAAGCCCTTCAGCTTCGGGAGGCGCATGTGGAGCGGCATCTGGCCACCCTCGAAGCGCTCCGGAACCTGGTAACGGGCCTTCGTGCCCTTGGTACCACGACCGGCCGTCTTACCCTTCGACGCCTCACCACGACCGACACGGGTCTTGGCGGTCTTGGCGCCCGGGGCGGGACGGAGGTTGTGGATCTTCAGCGGGTTCTGCTCCGCCATGATCAGTCGACCTCCTCGACCGTCACGAGGTGGCGGACGGTGTGCACCATGCCGCGGAACTCGGGGCGGTCCTCCTTGACGACCTGCGTGTTGATGCCCTTGAGACCAAGGGACCGCAGGGTGTCGCGGTGGTTCTGCTTGCTGCCGATGTACGACTTAACCTGCGTGATCTTGAGCTGTGCCATTACGCACCAGCCCCGGCACGCGCACGGAGAAGAGCCGCGGGGGCGACGTCCTCGAGCGGCAGACCGCGGCGGGCCGCGACCTCCTCGGGACGCTGCAGGCCCTTGAGGGCCTCCACGGTCGCGTGCACGATGTTGATCGCGTTGTCGGAGCCGAGCGACTTCGACAGGATGTCGTGGATACCGGCGCACTCGAGCACGGCACGCACCGGACCACCGGCGATAACACCGGTACCCGGGGACGCGGGCTTGAGCAGCACGACGCCGGCAGCCTTCTCACCCTGGATCGGGTGCGGGATGGTGCCCTGGATACGGGGGACCTTGAAGAAGTGCTTCTTGGCCTCCTCAACGCCCTTGGCGATGGCGGCCGGCACCTCCTTGGCCTTGCCGTAACCGACACCCACGGTGCCGTCACCGTCGCCCACCACGACCAGCGCGGTGAAGCTGAAGCGACGACCACCCTTCACAACCTTGGCGACGCGGTTGATCGCGACGACGCGCTCGACGTACGCGGTCTTCTCGGCGGCAGCAGCGCCGCCGTCACGGCCCTTCCGGTCCCGCCGCTCGCCGCCACCGGCACCGCCACCGCGGCGCTGGGGTCCAGCCATTGGAATTACCTCTCTCTGTTTCCGCTAGCTACGGCAGGCTCAGAACTTGAGCCCGGCTTCGCGGGCGGCGTCCGCCAGGGCGGCGATGCGCCCGGCGTACTGGTTGCCACCACGGTCGAACACGACAGCCTCGACACCGGCGGCCTTGGCACGCTCGGCGACCAGGGCGCCGACCTGCTTGGCCTGCGCGGACTTGTCGCCCTCGCCACCACGGATCGACGTGTCCAGCGTGGACGCCGAAGCCAGGGTGTGGCCCTTGAGGTCGTCGATCACCTGCGCCACGATGTGGCGGTTGGAGCGGGTCACGACCAGACGGGGACGCTCCGCCGTACCGGAAAGGTTCTTGCGAATCCGGATGTGACGGCGCTTGATCGCGGCGCGCTTGTAGGCGTCGCCCTTGAGGATCTTCTGCCCGTATGCCATGGCTTACTTACCCGCCTTTCCGACCTTGCGGCGGATGACTTCGCCCTCGTACTTGACGCCCTTGGCCTTGTACGGGTCGGGCTTGCGCAGCTTGCGGATGTTGGCCGCAACCTCGCCGACCTTCTGCTTGTCGATGCCCTCGACCTGGAAGCGGGTCGGGGTCTCCACCTTGAAGGTGATTCCCTCGGGCGCCTCGACGACGATCGGGTGGCTGTAGCCGAGCGCGAACTCGAGGTTCGAGCCCTTGGCCGTGACGCGGTAACCGACACCGCTGATCTCGAGCTTCTTCACGTAACCCTGGGTCACGCCGGTGATCATGTTCGCCACCAGCGTGCGGGACAGGCCGTGCAGGGCCTTGTTCTGACGCTCGTCGTTCGGACGGGTGACGTTCAGAACGCCGTCCTCACCCTTGACGATGTCGATCGGCGCGACGACGGTGTGGGTCAGCGTGCCCTTGGGGCCCTTGACCGAGACCGTACGGCCGTCGATGGTGACGTCCACGCCGGCGGGAACCGTGATGGGGAGCTTGCCAATACGCGACATAGCTGTTTCCTCCGTTCCCTTCCGCTACCAGACGTAGGCGAGGACTTCCCCACCCACGCCCTTCTTGCCGGCCTGCTTGTCGGTGAGGAGCCCGTGCGACGTGGAGATGATCGCCACGCCGAGGCCGCCGAGCACCTTCGGCAGGTTGGTGGACTTCGCGTACACCCGGAGACCGGGCTTGGAGATCCGCTTGATGCCCGCGATGGAGCGCTCACGGTTCGGGCCGAACTTCAGCTCGAGAACGAGGTTCTTGCCGACCTCGGCGTCCTCGACCTTCCAGCCCGTGATGAAGCCCTCCTGCTGGAGGATCTCCGCGATGTGCGACTTGATCTTCGATGCCGGCATCGTCACGGAGTCGTGGTATGCCGAGTTCGCGTTCCGCAGACGCGTAAGCATGTCTGCGATCGGATCAGTCATGGTCATGAATTGGCCTTCGGCCTCTCTCGCCGGGGTTTCCTGGTGCGCCATCCCTCTCCCCGATCCGAGACGGGACGGGTGCGGCGCGGTGGACCTACGGCGTAGTAAGTCGTACGGGCGCGGCAGACGCCCAACCCCACAAGCCTACGGCATGCGGAGAAGGGCCCCTGCCGACCCAGATGCTTACCGAGAGCTTCAGGAATCCCCTGTTACAGGGATTACCAGGAGCTCTTGGTCACGCCCGGCAGCTCGCCACGGTGAGCCATCTCACGGAGGCACACGCGGCACAGGCCGAACTTGCGGTACACGGAGTGCGGGCGGCCACAACGCTGGCAGCGGGTGTAGCCACGCACGCCGAACTTGGGCTTGCGAGCAGCCTTAGCGATCAGAGCCTTCTTCGCCATCTCGCTCACGCCTCCTTGAACGGGAAGCCGAGGTGACGAAGGAGCGCACGGCCCTCAGCGTCGTTGGTCGCCGTGGTCACCACGGTGATGTCCATACCCCGGGTGCGGTCGATCTTGTCCTGGTCGATCTCGTGGAACATGACCTGCTCCGTGAGACCGAAGGTGTAGTTGCCACGGCCGTCGAACTGCTTGGGGGACAGGCCGCGGAAGTCGCGGATGCGCGGCAGCGCGAGCGACAGGGTGCGGTCCAGGAACTCCCACATGCGGTCGCCACGGAGCGTGACGTGGGCACCGATCGGCTGGCCCTCGCGCAGCTTGAACTGCGCGATGGACTTGCGGGCCTTGGTGACGGCCGGCTTCTGACCGGTGATGGTGGTCAGGTCGCGGATCGCGCCCTCGATCAGCTTCGAGTCACGGGCGGCGTCGCCGACACCCATGTTGACCACGATCTTGACGAGGCCGGGAACCTGCATGACGTTCTCGTACTTGAACTCGTCACGCAGCTTGCCCGCGATCTCCTCGCGGTACTTCGTCTTCAGACGCGGAGTGGTGGTGGTAGCCATCAGATGTCCTCACCCGTCCGCTTGGCAACGCGGATCTTGTTGCCTTCGTCGTCGAAGCGGTAGCCGACACGCGTGACGACCTTGTTGCCGTCCTTCTCAACGACCAGCTGGACGTTGGAGACGTGGATCGGCGCCTCGGTCGTGACGATGCCGCCGGCCTGCGAACCGCTGGCGGTCGGACCGGCCTTGGTGTGCTTCTTGACCCGGTTGACACCCTCGACCAGGACGCGCTCCTCGCGCGGGTAAGCGGCAATGACCTTGCCCTGCTTGCCCTTGTCCTTGCCGGTGATGACCTGGACCAGGTCGCCCTTCTTGATCTTCATGCTTACAGCACCTCCGGCGCGAGCGAGATGATCTTCATGAACTTCTTCTCGCGCAGCTCACGGCCGACCGGGCCGAAGATACGGGTGCCGCGAGGGTCGCCGTCGTTCTTCAGAATGACGGCGGCGTTCTCGTCGAAGCGGATGTACGAGCCGTCCGGACGGCGGCGCTCCTTGACGGTGCGAACGATGACCGCCTTGACGACGTCACCCTTCTTCACGTTGCCACCGGGGATCGCGTCCTTGACGGTGGCGACGATGACGTCACCGATGCCCGCGTAGCGGCGACCGGAGCCACCGAGCACACGGATGCAAAGGATTTCCTTCGCACCAGTGTTGTCGGCGACGCGCAGTCGCGACTCCTGCTGGATCACGTCTATCTCCTGTTTGTCTGCCGGTTCCCCGGGAGCCGCTCAGCGGAGCGGCTCCCGGAGCCTGGCGGAACTGTCCTGCGAGGGATGCCCCGCAGGAGACTTACTTGGCCTTCTCGAGGATCTCGACGACGCGCCAGCGCTTCGTCGCGGACAGCGGCCGGGTCTCCATGAGGAGGACGCGGTCGCCGACACCCGCGGCGTTCTGCTCGTCGTGCGCCTTGAGCTTGTTCGTACGGCGGATGACCTTGCCGTACAGCGCGTGCTTGACGCGGTCCTCGACGGCGACGACGACGGTCTTGTCCATCTTGTCGCTGACGACGAGACCCTCACGGGTCTTGCGGAAGCCGCGGGCCTCTGCGTTCTCAGTCACGTTCTTCTCGCTCATCAGGCGTTCTCCACCGTTTCGATGCCCAGCTCACGCTCGCGCATCAGGGTGTAGATCCGCGCGATGTCCTTGCGGACCGCCTTCAGACGGCCGTGGTTCTCGAGCTGACCGGTCGCCGCCTGGAAGCGGAGGTTGAACAGCTCTTCCTTGGCCTCGCGGAGCTTGCCCAGAAGCTCCTCGTTGCCCAGCTCGCGCAGCTCGGACGCCTTGGTACCGACCGACATCACGCTTCACCTGCCTCGCGCTTGACGATCCGGCACTTCATCGGCAGCTTGTGGGCCGCACGAGTGAGAGCCTCACGCGCAATCTTCTCGTTCGGGTAGGACAGCTCGAACATGACCCGTCCCGGGTGCACGTTCGCGATCCACCACTCCGGCGAACCCTTACCGGAACCCATGCGGGTCTCGGCCGGCTTCTTCGTGAGCGGGCGGTCCGGGTAGATGTTGATCCAGACCTTGCCGCCACGCTTGATGTGGCGGGTCATCGCGATACGGGCCGCCTCGATCTGGCGGTTGGTCACGTACGCCGGCGTGAGGGCCTGGATGCCGTACTCGCCGAACGCGACCGTCGTACCGCCCTTGGCCTCACCGCGACGCTTCGGGTGATGCTGCTTGCGGTGCTTGACCCTACGGGGGATCAGCATGTCGGTCAGGCCTCCGTTCCGGTGCTCTCAGCCGGAGCGGACGCGGGAGCCTCGGCCTTGGGGGCCTCGGCGCCGGCAGCCTGCTGCGGCTTGCGACCGCGCCGCTCGCCACCACGGCCACCACGGGCCGGGCGGTCGGCACCACCACGGGCCGGGCGGTTACCCGCACGGGCCGCAGCGTTCTCGGCGCGGACCTCGGCGATGTTCTTGACGTCGCCCTTGTAGATCCAGACCTTCACACCGATACGGCCGAAGGTCGTCTTGGCCTCGAAGAAGCCGTAGTCCACGTTCGCGCGGAGCGTGTGCAGGGGCACGCGGCCCTCGCGGTAGAACTCCGAGCGGGACATCTCGGCGCCGCCGAGGCGGCCACCGCACTGGATCTTGATGCCCTTGGCGCCGGCCTTCATCGCCGACTGCATGCTCTTGCGCATGGCACGGCGGAAGGAGACGCGGGAGGAGAGCTGCTCGGCGACGGCCTGAGCAACCAGCTGAGCGTCCGTCTCGGGGTTCTTGACCTCGAGGATGTTCAGCTGGACCTGCTTGCCCGTGAGCTTCTCGAGGTCGCCGCGGATGCGGTCGGCCTCGGCGCCACGGCGGCCGATGACGATGCCCGGACGAGCGGTGTGGATGTCCACCCGCACGCGGTCACGGGTGCGCTCGATCTCAACCTTCGAGATGCCGGCGCGCTCCATGCCGGACGTCATCATCCGACGGATGGCGACGTCTTCCTTGACGTAGTCCTTGTACAGCTTGTCGGCGTACCAACGCGACTTGAAGTCGGTCGTGACACCGAGCCGGAACCCATGCGGGTTAACCTTCTGGCCCATTACCGGGTTCCTTCCTTGCTGCTGACGACCACGGTGATGTGGCTGGTCCGCTTGCGGATCCGGTAGGCACGGCCCTGGGCGCGCGGCCGGAACCGCTTCAGGGTCGGACCCTCGTCGACGTACGCCTCGGAGATGAAGAGGCTGTCGGCGTCGGTGTGGTCGTAGTTGTGCGCGGCGTTGGCGATGGCGCTGTCGAGCACCTTGCCGACCGGCACGGAGGCTGCCTGCGGAGCGAATCGCAGAACAGCCTGAGCCTCCGTGGCATCCATGCCACGGATAAGGTCCACCACGCGGCGGGCCTTCATGGGCGTAACGCGGATGTACCGCGCCTGGGCCCTGGCTTCCATGGTTGTCCCTCTCAGTTACTTACGTGTCTGAATGCGATCCGCTACTAGCGGCGCTTCGACTTCCGGTCTTCCTTGACGTGACCCCGGAAGGTGCGCGTCGGCGAGAACTCGCCGAGCTTGTGGCCGACCATCGACTCGGTGACGAACACCGGGATGTGGGTCTTGCCGTTGTGCACCGCGAGCGTGTGGCCGAGCATGGCCGGGACGATCATGGAGCGACGGGACCAGGTCTTGATGACGTTCTTGGTGCCGGCTTCGTTCTGGGCGTCCACCTTCTTGATCAGGTGGTCGTCGACGAAGGGCCCCTTCTTCAGGCTACGAGGCATCTCAACCCGTCCTTAGCGCTTCTTGTTCGTCTTGCGGCGGCGGACGATGTACTTGTTCGACGCCTTCTTGGGCGAACGAGTACGGCCTTCCTTCTTGCCCCACGGGGACACGGGGTGGCGACCACCGGAGGTCCGGCCCTCACCACCACCGTGCGGGTGGTCGACCGGGTTCATGACGACACCACGGACGGTCGGGCGAACGCCCAGCCACCGCTTACGGCCGGCCTTGCCCCAGTTGATGTTGGACTGCTCGGCGTTGCCGACCTCGCCGATGGTGGCGCGGCAGCGGACGTCGACCAGACGGATCTCACCGGACGGCATGCGCAGGTGGGCGTAGGCGCCCTCCTTCGCGAGCAGCTGCACGGAGGCACCGGCGGAGCGGGCGAACTTGGCACCGCCACCGGGACGGAGCTCGATCGCGTGGATCGTGGTACCGACCGGGATGTTGCGGAGGGCCAGGTTGTTGCCCGGCTTGATGTCGGCCCCGGGACCGTTCTCGACGCGGTCACCCTGCTGCAGGTTGCGCGGGGCGAGGATGTAGCGCTTCTCGCCGTCGGCGTAGTGCAGCAGCGCGATGCGCGCGGTGCGGTTGGGGTCGTACTCGATGTGCGCGACCTTCGCCGGCACGCCGTCCTTGTCGTGACGACGGAAGTCGATCACTCGGTAGGCGCGCTTGTGTCCGCCACCCTGGTGGCGAACGGTCACACGACCGGCGTTGTTACGGCCGCCCTTGCTGTGCAGGGGGCGGACCAGCGACTTCTCCGGCGTGGACCGCGTGACCTCGACGAAGTCGGCGACGCTGGCGCCACGACGGCCCGGCGTAGTCGGCTTGTACTTGCGGATTCCCATTTCTCAGTCCTCGTCCGATATCGGACGATCCGGACCGCCCTCAGGCGGTCGGACCGCCGAAGATGTCGATACGGTCGCCCTCGGCGAGGGTCACGATCGCGCGCTTGCTGCCGGCACGCTGACCGAAACCGGTCTTCGTGCGCTTGCGCTTGCCCTGGCGGTTGATCGTGTTGACCCCGGTGACCTTGACCGAGAAGACCGCCTGGACGGCCTGCTTGATCTGGGTCTTGTTGGCGTTCGGGTCGACGATGAACGTGTACTTGTTCTCGTCGAGGAGCGCGTAGCTCTTCTCGGAGACGACCGGCTTGAGCAGCACGTCACGGGGGTCCGTGTACGACTTGCTCAGCGGGGTCTCGACGGTGTTCTTGCCCTCGGTGGCGTGGCGCTTCGCCTTGGCGACGCGCGCGGCCTTGGCGGCCTTGGCCGCCTTCGAGGCGATGCTCGGGTGACGGGTAGCCATCAGACCTCGGTCCCTTCGGTGTCGTTGGCCTTCGGGCCGGCGACGAAGGACTCGAAAGCGGCCTGGGTGAAGACCACGTCGTCCGAGACGAGAACGTCGTACGTGTTCAGCTGGCCCGGCTCCAGGATGTGGACCTGGGGCAGGTTGCGGGCGGACAGCCACGCGGCCTCGTCGGCGCGGTCGACGACCAGGAGCAGGTTCTTCCGCTCCGAGATCTTGCCGAACAGCGACCTGGCGGCCTTGGTGCTGGGGTTCTCGCCCTCGACCACGCCGGAGACGACGTGGATGCGGTTGTGACGCGCCCGGTCGGTGAGGGCGTGGCGCAGGGCCGCGGCCTTCATCTTCTTCGGGGTGCGCTGCGAGTAGTCACGCGGCACGGGACCGTGCACGACGCCACCACCGGCGAACTGCGGCGCGCGGGTCGAGCCCTGACGGGCGCGGCCGGTGCCCTTCTGGCGGTACGGCTTCTTGCCGCCACCACGGACTTCGCCACGGGTCTTGGTCTTGTGCGTGCCCTGACGGGCAGCGGCCAGCTGCGCGACGACGACCTGGTGGATCAGCGGGATGCTGATCTTCTCCACGTCGAAGATCTCCGCGGGGAGCTCGACGGAACCGGCCTTCTCGCCCGCCGGCGAAAGGATGTCAACAGTGCTCATCGGTTACCTCAGGCCCCCTTGGCCGCGGTGCGGACCAGGACGAGGCCGCCGTTCGGACCGGGAACCGCGCCCTTGATGAGCAGCAGACCCTTCTCCGCGTCAACGGCGTGGACGGTCAGGTTCTGGGTGGTGACCCGCTCGTTGCCCATGCGACCCGCCATGCGGAGGCCCTTGAACACGCGGCCCGGGGTGGCGCAGCCACCGATGGAACCGGGAGAGCGGTGCTTGCGCTGGGTGCCGTGACCGGCGCCGAGGCCCTTGAAGTTGTGACGCTTCATGACACCGGCGAAGCCCTTGCCCTTGCTCTTGCCGGTGACGTCGACCTTCACGCCGGCCTCGAAGACCTCGGCGGTGACTTCCTGGCCGAGGGTGTACTCGGAGGCGTCCGCCGTACGGATCTCGACAAGGTGGCGACGGGGGGTGACGTCGGCCTTCGCGAAGTGACCCTTGAGGGGCTTGTTCACCTTGCGCGGGTCGATCTCGCCGAAGGCGATCTGGACCGACTCGTAGCCGTCGACGTCGTTCGTACGAACCTGGGTCACGACGTTGGGGCCGGCCTTGACGACGGTGACCGGAACAACACGGTTGTTCTCGTCCCACACCTGCGTCATGCCGAGCTTCTCGCCCAGGATGCCCTTGATCTGCTTAGCCATTCTCAGCCCACCAGCCTCAGAGCTTGATCTCGATGTCGACACCGGCCGGGAGGTCGAGTCGCATCAGAGAGTCAACGGTCTTGGGGGTCGGGTCGAGAATGTCGATCAGGCGCTTGTGCGTGCGCATCTCGAAGTGCTCGCGCGAGTCCTTGTACTTGTGCGGCGACTTGATGACGCAGTACACGTTCTTCTCAGTGGGCAGCGGCACCGGGCCCGCGACCGACGCACCAGTGCGGGTCACCGTCTCGACGATCTTCTTCGCCGAGGAGTCGATGACCTCGTGGTCGTAGGCCTTGAGCCGGATGCGGATCTTCTGTCCCGCCATGGCTACTCAGTAGTCCTGTCTCTTCTTACGCTCTGGAACCCGGCGGATTCCTTCTGCTGCCTGCTCGCCTCCGACCCACGCGGTCGGGCGTGTCGCGCTCTCGCTGACACGGATGTCCCTTGTTCGAACATCCCTGCAGGGAATGCGACGGCCCTTCCGGAACCGCGGACCGGGAGCCTCAGGCCCACCGGGTGCCTGGTCGGTGCCGCACCGCACTTCCCGGAAGATTCCCGTACGTCCGCCCCAGCGCTGCCCGCAGGCAGTTAGGGCGACGAGTACTGTGGGACTCGCTTCCGGTCCTCCCGGCGGGAGGCGCGCAGCATCAACACTCGACCGAGCAACTCGGACAGTCTGCCATACGGGGCGGGGGCTCCGCCAATCGAGCCGGAGAGAATACCCCGAAGGTGACGGAGGTCAAACGCAGGGCGCATCCCGGCCCGGATTGGACCTCTCCCAGCGAGCAGTATTGGATCTTGGGGCGGGTCCATTTGCCGCCTAGCGTCCCTGTCATGACCGTTCCCGCCCCGACCGAGAAGACAGACTCCGCCCGGTCAGCCGAGCCCCGCGCCGCGACCTCTGCCCCGCCGCACCCCCGTCTGATCGCCCTGCTCGCTGCGGCCTGTGGTCTGATCGCCGCCTGCCTCTACTACTGCCAGCCCTTGCTCCCCCGGATCGCGGCCTCGTACCGCGCCTCGCCCTCCTCCGCGGGGACGCTGGTGACCGCCACCCAGGCCGGTTACACCCTGGGCCTGCTGCTGATCGTGCCGCTCGGCGACATCGTGGCGCGCCGGCGCCTGATCGGGTTCCTGCTCGGCGCGGCCTGTGCCGGAATGCTGCTGTCGGGGGCGGCCCCCGCACTGTGGGTACTGCTGGTCGGCGGCCTGGCCGTGGGCGCCGGGGCGGTCGTCGTGCAGATCCTCATCCCGTACGCCGCCTCCGTCGTACCCGCCGAGCAGCGCGGCCGGGCGATGGGCACCCTGCTCACCGGCGTTCTGCTCGGCATCCTGTTCTCCCGTACGGCGGCCGGGCTGGTCGGCGGGGCGTTCGGCTGGCGCGCCGTCTTCCTGGCGGCGGCCGGGACGCTGGCGGCCGTGGCCCTGCTCCTCGTACGGCTCCTGCCGCCGTCCCCGCCGGACGTGTCCATCGGCTACGGCACCCAGCTCGCCGCCACGCTGCGGCTGGCGGCGACGGAACCGGTACTGCGGCGGCGCTCACTGATCGGGGCCTGCTGTTTCGCCGCGTTCAGCGTCTTCTGGGCGACCTCGGCGTTCCTGCTGGCCGGCCCGCACTACGGCTGGGATTCGTCCGCGATCGGACTGTTCTCGCTGGTGGGCGCGACGGGCGCGATCGTGGCCAAGGCAACGGGACGGCTCGCCGACCAGGGCGGGCAGCAGGCGGCCACCGGTGTGCTGCTGGCCCTGGGGGTGGCCTCGTTCGCGGCACTGTGGCCGGGCGGCCGCAGCCTGGCCTGGCTGGTGGCCGGGGTGCTGGTCATGGACGCCGTGGTCCACGGCGTCCATCTGCTGAACATGAACGTCGTCTACGGCCTTCCGGACCACCCCCGCGCCCGGATCGCGTCCGTCTACATGACGTCGTACTACATCGGCGGCGCGGCCGGCTCGGCGATCGGCGTCACCGCGTACCGGTTCGGCGGGTGGGGAGCCGTGCCGGCGCCGGGGGCCGCGCTGCTGGCGGTGGCGCTGCTGGTGTGGGCCCTCGGCTTCCGGCGGCGTACGTGACGAAGACGTGCGTCAGGTGCGGGTGACCGTGCCGCAGCCCTTGTGCTGGTCGTCCGCCAGGGTCTTGCTGCGGTCGTAGGGGTCTGCGCTCGGGCCCGTGGCGGGGGCGCCCGTGGGACCGGAGTCCGGGAAGACGGGGTGGTAGTAGCCGTCGTGGACGCCGCACTCGCTGTTGTAGTACTCGCTGTCCCACGACCGGATCCCGAGCTTGCCCTCGGTCGTGATCCACTTGTGCGGGTCGAGCAGAACCATGGTCAGGTCGCGGCGGATGATCGTCCGTGCCACGACATCGCCGTCGCCCTTGCCGCCGGCCCGGACCAGCGGGTAGACGAAGGTGTAGTCGGCGTGCACCCGCACCTCGCCCGCGTCACCGGCGGAGAACGTCATACGGCCGCGCACCTTGACCACGTCACCGGCGAGGGCCACCTGCGCCGGGTCGAAGCGGGTCACCAGTTGCAGGGGGTCGTGGTCGCGGTCCGGGGTGCGCAGCGAGCGCCGCAGGTCGGGCAGTGTGTGGGGCTGCCGCGGGTCGAGCAGGGCCAGCGCCGCGTCGGGCTGGCCGCCACGCAGCACGGCCGGGGCCAGGTTGGTGTCGACCAGGAACTCCTTGGTGCGGCGCAGCGCGAGGGCCACGTCCTCCTGGCTGATCCCGGCCACGGCCTTCGCCTGCGGCACGTCGATGGCGTCCGCCCCGTCGGCCCACCGCTGGGCGGGCGAGCCGAGGAACGGGTCCTTGCGGGTGGGCGGTCCGGCCTGGTCGACCGCGTCCGGGGCGCCGGTCGGCGGCGCCGTCTCGGCGGGCAGCGTCGAGGCCGAGGTCCGGGAGCCGTGGTCGTGGCCGGGCAGCCGGTCCAGCAGCAGCGACGGCCGTACGGCCACGACGGCCAGCGCCGCTGCCAGCACCACACCGATCACCGAGCCCACGGTGCGGCGCCGGCTGCTCCGCCCGTTCATCTCCCGCCAGGCCGGACCGGTGCGCCATCCCGGCGGCAGCGACGGCTTCGGCTTCGGCTGCGATGCCCGCTTCCGCCAGCGCCGCCGACCGCTGCCCTCGGCAGCCTGTTCCCGCTCCGCCTCGTCCTGCTCCCGCAGCCGACGGGCCACCATCCGCGCCCGCGCGGACGGCTCCTTCGGTGCGTTCCTGCCACCGTCCTCCGCGGCTTCCCGCAGGAACGCCTCCCACTGCTCGTCGGGTATGGAGGACTCATCGGGGTGTTCAGGGGGCTGGACGGCGGTCACGGGTTCGCTTTCGGTCGAGCAAGGTCACTGGCGGGGGCAGTGTTCTTCGCCGATGCGGGCATTGCACAGAGGGTCTGTCAGATCTTGTGAAAGCCGTGATCGAACCGGTACCGCTTGACGGCTTCAGGAGGCCATACGGCCGGCGAAGAAGACGTACGCAAGCACCAGGACGCACGGCGCGAGGGTCGCCGTCAGTCTGCGACGTGCCATGTTCTTCACCTTCCACGGCATGCACCAGCCGGCCAGCATCAACAATGCGGAAATCACCAAGCCGGTCAGGAAGACCGGCATGGCGACGTCGTAACTGGTGTCGAACCGGTGTGCCTCAGATTCGGTGCAGCTGTCGCACGCCATGGGCGCAAACGCGGTAGCGACGAGGAGGAAGAGGGCCAAGGGAACTGTGACCAGTGTGGACACCAGAGGCGGGATCCACTCGCCCCGCACCTGGTCGTTCCGCGATTCTCCAAGCATGGCTCTACTCAACTCGGCTGCGGCCAGCCGCACATGAGCGCGCGTACTCAGATGAACTCAGATGAGGGGGCTCCCGGATGCGTAGGGCAGGAAAGCCGACCAGGACTCCGGCGCGAGGGTGAGGCGGGGGCCGGTGGGGTTCTTGGAGTCGCGGATGTGGATGGTGGGGACCTCTACGGCTACCTCGACGCAGTCATTGCCGTTGCTGCTGTCGCTGTAGCTGCTCTTGAACCAGTGGAGTTCCGGGGTGCTCATAGTTCTCCCAGTGCCTGCTCGATGAAGACCAGAGACTCCTCTGGCGTGAGCGCCTGAGCCCGGATGATGCCATAGCGCAGGTCGAGGACCCGGAGCTGCCTGGGGTGCGAGACCGGGCGGCCCGCGAAGTCACCGTCGGTTCGGCCCGTTCCCGTACCGTCCGCGAACTTCAGCACCTGGATCCGGCCTGACGTCCCGGGGTGGTTCGCACGGGCGGTCGGCATCACCTGAAGCTCCACGGAAGGCAACCGGGCCACCTCCAGCATGTGTTCGAGCTGTCGGCGCAACACCATTGTGTCCCCGACCGGACGGCGCAGCGTCACCTCTTCCTGAACGAAGCTGAACTCCGGTGCGGGCGACCGCTCGAAGACGGACTTTCGAGCCATGCGCCCGGCCACCATGCGCTCCAGCTCGTCCGCCGAGTAAGCCGGCCGCCAGGTACGAAGCAGCGCTCGCGCGTACTCCTCCGTCTGCAACAGGCCATGGATGTTGTGGTTGCTGTACAGCAGCATCTCCACCGACCTCCCCTCCAGCTCCGCCAGCTCCCGCACCTTCTTCGGATACCGGGCCTTCCTCATGTCCTCCATGAACGCCCTCAGATGCCCCTGCGCCTTCAGGATCTGGTCCGCTCTGTCCAGGGCCTCCGGCCGAGGAATCCGCGCTCCGCGCTCGATCTTGCGGATCATGTCCTCGCCGTACCTGAGAGCCTCCGCCAGTTCGGCCACACTCACCCCGGCCGCCTCCCGGCACACCTTGAGCAGGCGCCCCACCGCCTGCACCACCGGCTCGATCTCGTCCCCCGGCTCGACGTCCCAACCGGCCTCGTCCACACCGTCGTTCACCACGTCACCCATGCCTCCTCCTCCGACGCGCACTCGTACCCGTACAACGCCTGAGACAGCCGAGACAGCCGAGACAAAGCGGGGACAGTCACCGTACGTAAGGGCGTTGACACTCACCCATGGAAGCAAGTCCGGCCACTCTGAGTGACGTGATCCAAGAATCCGTCATCCCCAACTTCACGGTGCTCCTGTCCCCCACCCCGCGCGGCGCCCGCCTGGCCCGACTGCTTGCCGTACGACAACTCCGTGACTGGCAGCTCCCGTTGGACGCCCCGGAGCACATCGTGGCCGAGCTGGCCGCCAACGCCGTGACCCACGGCAAGGTACCCGGACGGGACTTCCGGCTCACGCTCTACGTCGTCGGCGCCACGCTCCGCATCGAGGTGACCGACACGCGCGGTGACCGCCTGCCCGGCGCCCAGCCCCTCACGGCCGACGCGGAATCCGGGCGCGGACTGCACCTCGTCGACGCACTCGCCGACCGCTGGGGAGTGGCCGAGGGCCCCACCCCGCGCAAGACCGTCTGGGCGGAACTGGACGTCCGCGAGACCGCATCGCGGCCCGTCCCGCTCCGGTGACCCGCAATCCGGCCCGACGCGTGATCAAAGCTCTTCCATGACCGGGGACAAATACCGAACCGACCAACCCCAGCCACCTCCCCACCGCGTCCATCGCCCGGAAGAGTGACATTGCCCAACTCAGTTGGATTTCCGCCCAGTTCGCTGGCATATGCTCGCTGCGATCACACCGCAGACATGCGACGGCCCCCGGCCGGGACTGGCATCCCGATCGAGGGCCTGACCACCGAGGAAGGTCACAACTTCCCGTGGATAACCACAACCTTAGCGCGCCCACGTGCGCCCAGCCGCTGAATCCGCGCGGCATCACTCACATCAACGCCAGGCACACGACCCGCTACACGGTCGTCGGCAACCACCTCACCCAGCACCGCGACCTGTCCCTCACGGCGATCGGCCTGGCCTGCCACATCCAGTCGCTGCCCTCCGGTACCCGCGTCGACATCAAGACCCTCGCCGCCCGTTTCCCCGAGGGCGAGACCCGTATCGCCGCCGCCCTGCGCGAACTTGAGGCACACGGCTACCTGGCCCGCACCCGCCAACGCCTCCCCAGCGGCCGGATCGTCACGCACACGGTGTCGTACAACCAGCCCGTGGCCGCCGCCGAGCCGAAGCCGCCGACCACTCCACGACAGCCCAGGCAAGCCACTTCCCCGTCTCAGCCAACGGCTCCAGCACCCGAGCCGGAACCAGAACGCGAAGAAGCCGAGCCCGCGCCCACACCCAAGGCCCCACTCCCCGAACCCTGGACCCCCGACCTCGAAAGCCACCGCACCGCGACCATCCTCCTCGCCACCCTCCACCATCACGACCGCCGCCTCGTCCTCTCCGAACGCGACGTCCGCCGTCTCGCCCCAGCCGTGGCCGCCTGGCTCGAACGCGGCCTGTCCCCCGATGCCGTACACCACGCCCTGGTCTCGAACCTCCCGCCGAGGCCGCGCTACCCCGCAAACCTCATCGCGTACCGCCTCACCGAGTTCCTGCCACCCCAGGCACCGCCCCCAGCGCCGCCAGTCGACGAGACCGCCCTTCCCCGGCTACGGCTCCACAGCTGCGAGGGCTGCGAACACGCGATCCGTACCCCCGCGCCCGGCGCCTACTGCCACGACTGCCGCGAGGCAGGCGCGGGCACCGCCACGGCGGCCTGAGTCCCACACGAAGAAAGGAGCCACTGACACGACCATGGTCAGTTCCACCCACGAGGCGATGCACCGGATCTTCCAACAGGATCCCGGCCTCTTCGCACGCGCCGCACGCGTGATCGGTGCGCCGTTCGCCGACACCGTGACCAGCACGCCGTTGTCGACCGATCTCACCGAGAACCACCCGCTGGAACGGCGCATCGACACCTTGTTACGGATCAACGCGACCCGATCGGATGAATACCTCCTGGCCGTGGAGGCCCAAGGAAAGAAGGACCCGGACAAACCCGCGAACTGGAACTACTACCTCGCCTACCTCTATGCGAAGTACCGGATCCCGCCCGTTCTCGTCGTCGTGTGCCACGACCGGTCCACGGCCGCATGGGCCGCCCAACAGGTGGACATCGGGCCGTCGGCATGGCCCTCCGTCACCCTGAGGCCCCTGGTGCTGGGCCCTGACAACGTCCCGGTCGTCACCACACCGGAAAAGGTGGCCGACGATCTTCCGATGACGGTTCTCTCCGCCGTCCTGCACCGCAGGGATCCGGAGATCAAGGCCATACTGGAGGCGATGGCCCCCGTACTTCGGGACCTACAGAAGCACGACGAAGAAACCGCGGAAATCTTCATCGAACTGACCCAGCAAGGCCTGGACAGGAGCCCGGCCGCAGACCTCTGGAGGAGCCTCGTGGCTGTCGACACCTCGTTCTTCACGTCCTCCCTCGCCGAGGAACTACGCGACGAAGGCCGAGCACAAGGGCTGGCCAAGGGCATGGCCGAGGGCAAGGCGGAGGCCATACTGCGACTCCTTGAGCGCCGGGGCATCCAGGTCCCCGACGACGTGCGCGCATACGTGCTGACGCGCGACGACCTCAACCTCTTGGACACCTGGTTCGACCGCGCCATCACCGCCACGTCGGCTTCGGAAGTCTTCGCCGGGACCGAGTGACAGCGGCCGACCAGCAGTCCGGCGCAAAGGCCGGTGGCCAGGTCGGCTACACCCACGGGCTCTCCCCTGGACAACAGAAGAGGCCCGTACGACCGGAGTCGTACGGGCCTCTTCGCTGGGTCAGTCAGTGACCTTCAAGCAAGCGGTACTTACTTGACGATCTTGGTGACCTGGCCGGCGCCCACGGTGCGGCCACCCTCACGGATGGCGAACTTCAGGCCCTCTTCCATGGCGACGGGCTGGATGAGCTCCACCTTCATCTCGGTGTTGTCACCCGGCATGACCATCTCGGTGCCCTCGGGGAGGGTCACCACGCCGGTCACGTCCGTCGTACGGAAGTAGAACTGCGGACGGTAGTTGTTGAAGAACGGCGTGTGGCGGCCACCCTCGTCCTTGGACAGGATGTAGGCCTGCGCCTCGAACTCGGTGTGCGGGGTGACCGAGCCCGGCTTGATGATGACCTGGCCGCGCTCGACGTCCTCGCGCTTGATGCCGCGGAGCAGCAGACCGACGTTCTCACCGGCCTGGCCCTCGTCGAGCAGCTTGCGGAACATCTCGATACCGGTGACCGTGGTGGTGGTCTTCTCGGTCTTGATGCCGATGATGTCGACGGTCTCGTTGACCTTCAGGACACCACGCTCGATACGGCCGGTGACGACCGTACCGCGACCGGTGATCGTGAAGACGTCCTCGATGGGCATGAGGAACGGCTTGTCGACGTCACGCTCCGGCTCCGGGATGGCGGAGTCGACGGCGTCCATGAGGTCCAGGACGGACTGGCCCCACGTCGCGTCGCCCTCGAGCGCCTTGAGCGCCGAGACCTTGACGACCGGGACGTCGTCGCCCGGGAACTCGTACTCGGAGAGGAGCTCACGGACCTCGAGCTCGACGAGCTCCAGGATCTCCTCGTCGTCCACCATGTCGGCCTTGTTCAGGGCGACGACGATGTACGGAACGCCGACCTGGCGGGCCAGGAGCACGTGCTCCTTGGTCTGCGGCATCGGGCCGTCGGTGGCGGCGACCACGAGGATGGCGCCGTCCATCTGCGCGGCACCGGTGATCATGTTCTTGATGTAGTCCGCGTGACCCGGGCAGTCGACGTGGGCGTAGTGACGCGCCTCGGTCTGGTACTCGACGTGCGCGATGGAGATGGTGATACCGCGCTGGCGCTCCTCAGGAGCCTTGTCGATCTGGTCGAAGGCCGAGGCCTCGTTCAGGTCCGGGTACTTGTCGTGCAGCACCTTGGTAATGGCGGCCGTGAGGGTCGTCTTACCGTGGTCGATGTGACCGATGGTGCCGATGTTGACGTGGGGCTTAGTCCGCTCGAACTTCGCCTTCGCCACGGGGTCCTCCTGTGGAGTGGTTCTGAACGCCTTGCTTCATCGGCGCCAGGTGATCTTTGCTGGAAAGCCCGGGGCCGGGGGCATTCCCCCACGAATGCGGGTGAATGCCCCTGGCGGCTCCGGAGTCAAGCCTAAGGCGTGTGAACGCGGAGCGTTACTCGCCCTTGGCCTTCGCGATGATCTCCTCGGCGACGTTCCGCGGAACCTCGGCGTAGGAGTCGAACTGCATCGAGTAGCTTGCGCGACCCGACGTCTTGCTGCGGAGGTCGCCGACGTAGCCGAACATCTCCGACAGGGGCACGAGGCCCTTCACGACGCGAGCGCCGGCACGCTCCTCCATGGCCTGGATCTGGCCACGGCGGGAGTTGATGTCGCCGATGACCTCACCCATGTAGTCCTCGGGCGTGGTGACCTCGACGGCCATCATCGGCTCGAGCAGCACGGGGCTGGCCTTGCGCGCGGCCTCCTTGAAGGCCTGCGAACCGGCGATCTTGAAGGCGAGCTCGGAGGAGTCGACCTCGTGGTAGGCACCGTCGTGCAGGATCACGCGGACACCGGTCATCTCGTAACCGGCGAGGATGCCGAACTGCATGGCCTCCTGCGCACCGGCGTCCACCGAAGGGATGTACTCCTTCGGGATACGGCCACCGGTCACCTTGTTCACGAACTCGTACGAGGTGTCGCCACCCTCGAGCGGCTCGATGCCGATCTGCACCTTCGCGAACTGACCGGTACCACCGGTCTGCTTCTTGTGGGTGAAGTCGACGCGCTCGACGGCCTTGCGGATCGTCTCGCGGTAGGCCACCTGCGGCTTGCCGACGTTGGCCTCGACCTTGAACTCACGGCGCATACGGTCGACCAGCACCTCGAGGTGCAGCTCGCCCATACCACCGATGATGGTCTGGCCGGTCTCCTCGTCCGAGTGGACCTGGAAGGACGGGTCCTCCTCGGCCAGGCGCTGGATCGCGACGCCCAGCTTCTCCTGGTCGCCCTTCGACTTGGGCTCGATGGCGACCTGGATGACCGGCGCCGGGAAGTCCATGGACTCCAGGATGACCGGGTTCTTGTCGTCGGACAGCGTCTCACCGGTGGTGGTCTGCTTCAGGCCCATGACGGCGACGATGTCACCGGCGCCCACCGACTCGATCTCCTCACGCTTGTTGGCGTGCATGCGGTAGATCTTGCCGATGCGCTCCTTCTTGCCCTTGACGGAGTTCAGCACCGAAGAGCCGGACTCCAGGCGGCCCGAGTACACCCGGACGAAGGTGAGCTTGCCGAGGTGCGGGTCGCTCATGATCTTGAACGCCAGCGCCGAGAGGGGCTCCTCGTCGGACGGCTTGCGCTTGACGACGACCTCGGGGTCCTTGACGTCGTGGCCCTCGATGGCCTCGATGTCGACCGGGGACGGCAGGTAGCGCACGACCGCGTCGAGCAGGGGCTGGACGCCCTTGTTCTTGAACGCGGTGCCGCAGAACACCGGGGTGATCGTCTTACCGTCGGACTTGCCGGACGCGATGGTGATACGACGGATCGCGGCGTACAGCTGCTCCTCGGAAGGCTCCTCGCCCTCCAGGTACAGCTCCATGATCTCTTCGTCGTTCTCGGCGACGGCCTCGACCAGCTTGCCGCGCCACTCCTCGGCGGCCTCGGTGTGCGTGGCCGGGATGTCGACGACGTCGTACATCTCGCCCTTGGTGGCCTCGGCGGACCAGACCAGGGCCTTCATGCGGACGAGGTCCACGACACCCTGGAAGTCGGCCTCGGCACCGATCGGGAGCTGCATGACGATCGGCTGCGCGCCCAGGCGGTCGACGATCATGTCGACACAGCGGTGGAACTCCGCGCCCGTGCGGTCGAGCTTGTTGACGAAGCAGATACGCGGAACGCCGTATCGGTCCGCCTGACGCCACACCGTCTCGGACTGGGGCTCGACGCCGGCGACGCCGTCGAACACCGTCACGGCACCGTCGAGCACACGCAGGGAGCGCTCCACCTCGACGGTGAAGTCGACGTGACCCGGGGTGTCGATGATGTTGATGGTGTGGTCGACGTCTTCCAGCGGCCAGTGGCAGGTGGTGGCAGCAGACGTGATCGTGATGCCACGCTCCTGCTCCTGCTCCATCCAGTCCATGGTGGCAGCGCCGTCGTGGACCTCACCGATCTTGTACGACACACCGGTGTAGAACAGGATCCGCTCGGTGGTGGTCGTCTTGCCCGCGTCGATGTGGGCCATGATCCCGATGTTGCGGACCTTGGCCAGGTCAAGTGAAGTGGTAGCCATAAGGCTTCAGTCTTCTCTCGGTCTCGATGTGGGTAGCGACTACCAGCGGTAGTGCGCGAAGGCCTTGTTGGACTCGGCCATCTTGTGCGTGTCCTCGCGCTTCTTGACGGCCGCACCGAGGCCGTTCGAAGCGTCGAGAAGCTCGTTGAGCAGACGCTCGGTCATGGTCTTCTCGCGACGGGCGCGGGAGTAACCGACCAGCCAGCGCAGCGCGAGCGTGTTGGCACGACCGGGCTTGACCTCGATCGGAACCTGGTACGTCGCACCACCGACACGGCGGGACTTGACCTCGAGGGTCGGCTTGATGTTCTCCAGCGCGCGCTTCAGCGTGATGATCGGGTCGTTGCCCGTCTTCTCACGCAGACCCTCCATGGCGCCGTAGACGATGCGCTCGGCGGTGGAGCGCTTGCCGTTCAGCAGCACCTTGTTGATGAGCGACGTGACCAGAGGAGAACCGTAGACCGGGTCGATGATGACCGGGCGCTTCGGGGCGGGGCCCTTACGAGGCATTCTTACTTCTCCTTCTTGGCGCCGTAGCGGGAACGGGCCTGCTTGCGGTTCTTGACACCCTGGGTGTCGAGGGAGCCACGGATGATCTTGTAGCGAACACCCGGCAGGTCCTTCACACGGCCGCCGCGCACGAGCACGATGGAGTGCTCCTGCAGGTTGTGTCCCTCACCCGGAATGTAAGCGGTGACCTCGATCCCGCTGGTCAGACGCACACGCGCGACCTTACGCAGGGCCGAGTTCGGCTTCTTCGGGGTGGTCGTGAACACACGCGTGCAGACGCCACGACGCTGAGGGGAACCCTCGAGTGCGGGCGTCTTGTTCTTCTCGACCTTGTCCTGCCGGCCCTTGCGGACCAGCTGCTGGATCGTAGGCACTACTTCTCCGGTTTCTGTGTGCCGAATGGTGAAGCTAACCTGGAACGTCGCCGACCCACGCGGTCGGGTGTGTCGAATCCCGCAGACCTTGCCGCTAGGGCGAAAGGGCGCAGAGTACGGTGGCCATGTGCGGCTCGCCGTGCGGTTGAAGGCACGCACGAGAGCCAGGGCACACCCCAGGCACAAGGTCTGAGCGTACCTACCTCACGGACTTCGGTCAAAACAAATGGAGCGGGCCCCGACACGCCGGACTTCTCACCTCGTGAGCGAGCTTTCGTCCCACTTGTCCTATGGCTGTCGTACGGCCGCCCCGGCACCACATCGCCCCTGGTCGGAGGGGGCACCGACGACCTTCGGACATTTATGGCCGATTTACAGTCTTGCCGGGGGTACGGCCGATGCGCTTTCAGTACGTTGATCCGTCCGCTGCGGGTGAACGATTCGGGGGGCCGGCATGACGAGCGCGTGGACCACCACGTCGGTACGGGACGACGGCGGCCTGGACGACCGGGTGCCCTTCCTGGCCCGGCTGGAGACCGAGGACCGGGCGGCACTGCTGGCACTCGGCCGGGAGCTGACGTTCCCCGCCCGCACGGTGCTGATCCGCCAGAACGAGCCGTCGTCGTACGTGCTCTTCCTCGTCCAGGGCTGGACGAAGGTGACCGCGGCGGCCACCAACGGCTACGAGGCGCTGCTCGCGCTGCGCGGCCCCGGTGACATCGTCGGCGAGTCGTCGGCGATCACCGGACGGCCGCGGTCGGCGACGGTGACCGCGCTGGAGCCGGTGCGTTCGCTGGCCGTGGAGCACGAACGGTTCCGCGGCTTCCTCCAGCACTCCCCCGCCACGTCCTTCGCGCTGCTGGGCCTGACCGCCGACCGCACCCGCGCCGCCGACCGCCGCCGTCTGGAGTTCGCCTCCCTGAACGTGCGCGAGCGCCTCGCCGTGCTGCTCCTGGAGCTGGCCCGCACCCACGGCCGCCGCACCGAGGAGGGCATCGAGCTCTCCGTACCGCTGAGCAAGCAGGAGCTGGCGGGCTCGGTGGGCGCCTCGCGCGAGATGGTCCAGCGCCTGCTGAAGGAGCTCCGCGACAAGCAGGCGGTCACCACGGGCCGCCGCACCCTCCTGATCCGCCGCCCCGACGTGCTCCGGCAGATAGCGGCGGCGACGGCGACGGAGGGAGCACCGGCGATCCCCTCGCCGCCCAGGTCGCCCGAGGGATGACTCCGGGCCCCGGATTCACTCTGTGCACACGGTCACACTCCGACTGCGTCATCCGCCCTCACGGCCGGCGCCGGCGCCGGGCCACTCTGCTGCTCTGCACGGCGCAACTCCCGAGAGGCGACCATGACCGACCCCGTGAGCCGGACGATCCTGCTGCTGGACATCGAGCGGTTCAGCGACCGAGACGACGTGGAGCAGGCCTATCTGCGGCGCATGCTGTACGACCTCACCGACCGCGTGCTGGAACGCGCGGGCATCGACGAGACCCGGCGGCTGCGGGCCGACCGCGGGGACGCGGTGATGGAGCTGATCGACGCCAACGCCTCGGTCACGGCGCTGCTGCGGGTCCTGCTCGGCGAGGTCCCCGCCGAGCTGCGCGCCGTCAACCGCATGGCGTCCCGCTCCGCGCAGATGCGGCTGCGCGGCGTCGTCGCCACCGGTTACGTCGCCGTGGACGAGCACGACGGCTGGGTCGGCGCCGATCTGAACCACGCCTGCCGGCTGCTGGACGCCGCCCTGCTGCGCCAGGCCCTGCGCGAGCGGCCCGACGACTTCGCGCTGTGCGTCTCGGACGCCCTGTACGCCGGTGTGGTGCGCCACGACCACCCGGGCATCCCAGCCGGCGACTTCCGCCCGGTGACGGTGGACAGCAAGAACGGCCCGCTGCGGGCCTGGCTGCACGGGCCGCTGCCGGTGGGCACGGACCGGGACGCGGCGCGGGATCACGACCACGGTGACACGGGGGAGGTGCCGGGCGGATCGGGGGACCGCCCGGCACCGCGGCCGCCCGCCGCGCCGGAGGGCTCAGGGGGAGCCCCGGCGCCGGGCGCCCCCGCCACCGGGACGTCCATCACCATCCAGGGCGGCACCCTCAGCGGCGGCGTACTCGGCGGCAACCAGTACGGCGGGATCAGCGGCGGCCACTTCAGCGGCGACGTCTCCCTCGGCGAACACCGCGGCGACGGCCGTGGCGACGGCGGCGGGAGAGACGGCCGTGACGGCCGCGGGCGGGGTGCGGACGCATGAGCACGCCCGAGCCGCAGGAAGCGCCCCGCCCGGCCGGACCGCCGGCCCCCGAGCCGGCCGCCGCGGACGAGCCCCGACCGGCCGACGCCGCCGCGGACCCGGACGCGGCCGAGGAACGGGACCAGCCGCAGGACGCCTGGTCGGCCCGGCGCGACCTGGTCGACCACAGCCCGCGCTCCATGAACGTCGGCGCGCGGGCCCGTTTCAGCGGCGGCCTGCTCGGCGGCGACCAGCACGGCGGGATCAGCGGCGGCCACTTCACCGGCGACGTGTTCCTCGGCGGCAAGACGGAGGTCTACCGGGTCGGCGCACCGGGCACCGCGACCCCGGCCTCCGGCGAGGTGCCCGAGGCCACGCTGGCGGAGCTGGAGCGCGGCTTCGCGGCCGACGAGCAGCTGATGGAGCGCCTGCTGCGACGGCTGCGCGAGGACCGGGTGCTGGTGCTATCCGGCGGCCGCTTCACCGGCCGGCGCACCGCCGCGCTGATGCTGCTGCGCCGCCTCGGCGCCCACCCCGTGCGCACCCTGGCCCGCGACACCACCGCCGCCGGTCTCGCCGACCGGTTCGGCGACGAGCACGCCGCACCGGACGCGCCGGGCCGGGACAAGGCCCGCGGCCATGTGCTGTGCGACCTCACGCCGCGCCGCGACCAGCCGCTGCGCTGGACCCATCTGCTCGCCGTCCGCGAGCGCCTCGCCGAGCGGGACGCCTACCTCGTCGTCACCCTCGACCCCGGCGCCGCGCTGGACGACGTGACCGCCGAGGAATGGCGTCCGCCGGCCGCCGCCGAGGTGCTCGCCGCCCGGCTGCGCGCCCGCACCGACGAGGAGACGGCCGGCCGACTGCTCGCCCTGCCGGAGGTCGCCGACTTCCTGGGACGCAGCCACCAGCCGCGCGAGACGGCAGAGTTCGCCGGGCTGCTCGTCCGGTACGCGACCGCAGAGGCCGACGCGGCCGACGTCGCACGGTTCTCGCTGGCGTCGCTGGAGAGCCAGGTCCAGGAGTGGTTCGAGGCCCCGGAGTCCGAACTCCACCTGCGCGACAAGGCCTTCCTCGTCGCCCTCGCCGCCTTCGACGGCGGGCCGTACGCGCTCACCGCCGAGCTGAGCGACCTGCTCTACCGCCACCTCCAGGAGACCGAGAACCGCGCCCGCGTCCCCGAGGTCCCCGTCTTCGGCACACACGTCGGCAAGCGGCTGCAGCTGGCCCGTGCGGAGATGAAGTGGGAGCCCGAGCAGACCGAGTGGGGCCCCGTCGACCAGCAGAAGGCCGTGTTCCGCGACGAGCGCGCCTCGCTGGTGCTGCTGCGCGAGGTGTGGACGGGCCACCCCTCCGCCCGGCCCGCGCTGATCCGCTGGCTGCGCCAACTGGCCGACGACGGACGCCCGTTGGTGCGCACCCGGGCCGCCTCCACCGTGGCGGTCCTCGCCCGCACCGATCTGCCGTCCGCGATGGCGCTGGTCATCGAGCCGTGGGGCACCTCCAAGCGGTACCGGCACCGGCTCGTGGCCGTCAACGCGCTCGCCCTGGCCCACCTGGTCGGCACGCCCAACATCCCGCGCATCCTCGACGCCTGGTGCGAGGACGGCCCGGCGCCGCTGCGCTGGGTGGCCGTACGGGCGTACGGGCTGATCGGGGCGGAGCGCCCGGTGCAGGCCATGGCCGCCCTGCGCCGCGCCGTACGGCGGCTGTACGAGGACCAGCCCGACGACATCGACGGCGAGCTGGCCGACGAACTGGCCGAGGCCGTCGCGCTGTTGCTGCTGTCGGCCGCGAGCGACAGCGTCCTCGGCGAGCTGTGCGCCCACCTCGACGACGACCGTGCCGTACGCGACCTGACGCTGACCGGCTTCATCGGGGCCTGCGAGCACACCGAGGGCGACGAACGGTACGGCGCTCCGCTCGTCCTCGACTGGTTCGCCCGCGCGACCACCGAGCGCGCCACCGCCGCCTTGGTGACCGACGACCGTGGTACGACCGCCGCGCAGGGCGTGCCGTTCCTCTGGCGGGCCGCGCTGGCCGATCTGGGCACCACACGGCAGGCGCTGAGGGTCCTGAGCCGCTGGGTGCTGATCGCCGACCGGTCGGCGCCCGTCGAGTGGGCCCTGGCCGCGCTGCTGCCGAGGCTCGTCACCACCGCCACCGAGTACGAGCGGCTGAGCCATCTGCTGCGCACCATGCCGGGCGAGGACGGCGCCCGTCCGCCCGAGGTCGCGGCCCGCCTGCTGACCGTGCTGTCCGCCCACTGACCCATCCGTCTCACAGACCCGCCCGTCTCACAGACCCGCCCGTCCCGCAGACCGACCCATCCGCAGACCGACCCGGGAAGACACACCATGCCCTCCTTCCGGCAACCCGAGTGGCAGCAGCCCGCCGACCGGCACACCCAGCTGGTCGACCCGGTGCTCACCGTGCGGCAGCTGTCGCGCTTCGAGTTCAACTTCCGATCCCTGGTCCGCATCGACCACGCGCTCGTCTTCTCCACGCCGAAGGGCTCCTACGAGGCCTACCTGCCGCCCCAGCGGCCGACGCGCGCCGAGATCACGGCCAAGCGCTACTCCGCCGTCTACGAGGTGGACATGGGCGTCCACCCGCACACCTCCACCCTGACGCTGCCGAGCGACAACGACGCCTTCGAGTTCACCGCCGAGATCGACCTGTCCTGGCAGGTGCTGGACCCGGCCCGGTTCGTGGCGAGCGGGCACCGGGACGTGCCCGCGCTGGTGCTCGGCGAACTCCAGCAGGCGGCCCGGCCGGTCACCCGCCGCTTCCCGGTCGCGCGCAGCGCCTCGGCCGAGCAGGAACTGCTCCAGGCGGTGACCGTGCTCGGGCCGCTCGGGGCGACCGCGGGACTCCAGGTCACCTGGACCCTGCGGCTGCGGCGCGACCAGGCCGACATCGAGCACCAGCAGCGGCTGCGGGCCATCGACCACTCCGCCACCGAGCAGTCCTTCGCGGCCCAGCGGGGCATGCAGGTCGACGTGGACATGGACCGCCGGCTGCGCCAGCAGGACGCGCTCCAGATCGAGCGGGCCGTCGCGTACGGCACCCAGCAGCAGGAACTCCTGCTCCGGCAGCAGCGCTGGCAGCACGAGCAGGCCATGCTCGCGAGCGGGCAGCACCACGAGCTCGCCCTCCAGCAGGGGCGTCAGCAGGTGGAGTTGCAGCAGATCGAGGCCCAGAAGATCGAGTTCTACCAGTTCCATCTCCAGCAGGGCGGCGTGCACTCCTGGGCCCTCCACCTCGCCCAGCACCCGGAGGACTCCCACCTGGTGATGAGCAGCATGCGCGAGGACCAACTGCGCATGATCCAGGCCCAGATGGACCTGGTGAAGCAGCTGCTGAGCGGCGACACGGCCGAGAACTACGAGCTGGAGGGCCCCAAACAGCTGGCCCTGCGCACGGTCAGCGACATCCTCAACCAGCGCCTCCCCGGCGTACCGCAGAACCCGCCCCTGCTGCCGCAGGGCCCGCCGCAGGCGGTGCCGACGGAGGCGATGCCGGCGGAGCCCGCGAGCCCGACGCAGCCCCTCGCTCCGGCTGCCCCGGCTGCCCCACCGGCCCCACCAGCACCGCCGACCGCGCCCTACACCCCGCCGGGCATGCCCGGTCCGTACGCCACCCCCGGCTTCCCGGCTCCGCCGGCCTACGCGCCGCCGCCCCCGCCCGCCTACGCCCCGACGACACCGGCCTGGCAGCCGCCTCCCGGGTACGGCACGACGCCGACGGTGCCGGATCCGGGTGCGGTTGCGGCGGCGCAGCCGGAGGACACGGAGCCCCCGGCCGCACCCGGCGACGGCGAAGCGAGCGGCACGTGACGACCGCGGACCCCGACGCGCCGGCGGACCCGGACACCCCCACCGCCGCCCGGCTCTGCGCGCGACTGCTCGCCGAGACGCGCGGCGAGATCGCCCACGCCGACAACAAGGCCTCCGTCCTCGTCGCCGCGCTCGGGATGACCGCAGGGGTGTTCAGCGCGCTGCTCGCGGGACGGAAGTGGAGCCCGTCCGCGCTCTCCGTGACCGGCACCGTCGTGTGGTGGGCCGGGGCCCTGTCCCTGCTGGTCTCGCTGCTCGCCCTGCTCCTCGCCGTACTGCCCCGCTACCGGCTCGGCACCTGGACGCCCGGGGAACCGCTGTCGTACTTCGGCGACATCCAACAGGCCGTCCGGCAGGGCCGTCTGGACTCCGCTCTCGCCGACACCGAGCTGCGTCCCACGGCCGGGCTGACCCGCGCGCTCACCGAGAACAGCCGGATCGCCGCGCGCAAGCACCAGTGGATCCGCACCGGGCTCATCGCCTTCTGCGCCGGCACGGTCCTGCTGCCGGCCTCCCTGCTGATCGGCTGATCCGCCGTTCGGCAGCCGTCCCCACGCACGTGAAGGAACGAACGACCGCCATGACCTCACCACCGGACCACCCCGAGCCATCCGTCCGCCCGCACCCCGAGCCGCCCCCGGCGCCGCCGGCGTACCCGACGGCAGCGCCGACGCCCCCGCCCTATCCACAGGCGGCCGCCGCTCCCCCGTACCCGCACACCGCACCCCGGTACCCCGGTCCCCCACAGGCGGCGGCGCCCGTGCCGCCGCAGTACCCGGGCTCCGCTCCGCAGTACCCGACGGCGCCACCGCCCGTGCCCCCGGTCGCGCCCCCCGTCGCACCGCCGGCCCCGGCACAGCACCCGCACCACATCGACACCGACCGGGGCCGCGTCTTCCTCAGCGACAAGCAGCGTCAGACGGACGCCACGGCCTGGGGGAACCTGCTGCTGCACGTGCCCAACTTCCTGTGCAGCCTCTTCGTCGTCGGCCTGGTCGCCGCGTTCTTCGGGGGCTTCGGCATCGTCGTCGTGCTCGCCTGGCTCGCCAGCGGCGCGCTCGTGTTCCACCGGCCCACCGAGAGCGCGCTGGCGCGCCATGTGTTCCGGCTGCGCCACCCCACTCCGCAGGAACGCGCCGTACTCGAACCGGTCTGGCGGGAGGTCACGGCCCGCGCCGGGGTCGAGGGCCGCAACTACGAGCTGTGGGTGGAGGACAGCGACGCCCTGAACGCGGTCGCGGCCGCCGGACACATCGTCGGCGTCACCCGCTTCGCCATGAACGGCCTGCCCAACGGCCAGCTGGCCGCCGTCATGGCGCACGAGCTGGGCCACCACGTCGGCGGCCACGCCTGGTCCTCGCTGCTCGGCTACTGGTACGCCCTGCCCGGCCGGACGGCCTGGCGAGTGCTGAAGGCGGTCTCGGGCTTCACGTTCAGGATCTCGCGTGCCTTCGGCTGCTTCGGCATGGGCTTCCTCGTCCTGGTCGTCGGCAGCGTCGGACTGGCCACCATCAGCACGTTCTACGGCCTGCCGCTGCTGCTCCTGGTCGTGCCGTACGCCCTGGCCGCCGTGGGCCGCCGCGCCGAACTGCGGGCCGACGAGCACGCCGCCGCGCTGGGCTTCGCCCCCATGCTGGCGGCCGTCCTCGACACGATGCACCGGCAGGAGCAGTGGCAGCAGGCCCAGCTGGCCGCACAGGGCGGCGGACGGCACGTCGAGGAGAGCGCACTCGCCCGGCTGCTGTCCTCCCACCCCGACCACCACACCCGGCTGCACCACCTCCAGCCCTACCTGCAGCCGCAGGGCCCGGCACAGAACGGCTGAACACGCCGAAGGGCGGCCACCCCGAAACGGAGTGGCCGCCCTTCATGCTGCTCGCTTACTGGTTGTACGGACCGTAGTCGTAGTCCTCCAGCGGAACGGCCTGGCCGGAGCCGGTGCCGAACGGCGAGTAGTCGATGTCGTCGTAGCCGACGGCCGAGTACATCGCGGCCTTGGCCTCCTCGGTCGGCTCGACCCGGATGTTGCGGTAGCGGGACAGACCCGTACCGGCCGGGATGAGCTTACCGATGATGACGTTCTCCTTGAGGCCGATGAGGCTGTCGGACTTGGCGTTGATCGCCGCATCCGTCAGGACTCGGGTCGTCTCCTGGAAGGAGGCGGCCGACAGCCAGGACTCCGTCGCCAGCGAGGCCTTGGTGATACCCATCAGCTGCGGACGACCGGAGGCCGGGTGACCGCCCTCCTGGACCACACGACGGTTCTCGGTCTCGAACTTCGAGCGCTCGACCAGCTCGCCGGGCAGCAGCTCGGCGTCGCCCGACTCGATGATCGTCACACGGCGGAGCATCTGCCGGATGATGATCTCGATGTGCTTGTCGTGGATCGACACACCCTGCGAGTTGTAGACCTTCTGGACCTCGCCGACCAGGTGGACCTGGACGGCACGCTGGCCCAGGATGCGCAGCACGTCGTGCGGGTTGGTGGCACCCACGGTGAGCTGCTGGCCCACCTCGACGTGGTCGCCCTCGCGGACCAGGACCTTGGCGCGCTTCGAGATCGGGAACGCCGTCTCGTCGCTGCCGTCGTCCGGGGTGACGATGATCTTCTTGGTCTTCTCGGTCTCCTCGATCCGGACGCGGCCGGAGGCCTCGGAGATCGGGGCGACACCCTTCGGGGTACGGGCCTCGAAGAGCTCGACGACACGCGGCAGACCCTGGGTGATGTCGTCACCGGCCACACCACCGGTGTGGAAGGTACGCATCGTCAGCTGGGTACCGGGCTCACCGATGGACTGGGCGGCGATGATGCCGACCGCCTCACCGATGTCGACCAGCTTGCCGGTGGCCAGCGAACGGCCGTAGCACATCGCGCAGGTGCCGACGGCGGACTCGCAGGTCAGGACCGAGCGGGTCTTGACCTCCTCGACGCCACGGGCGACCAGCTCGTCCATGAGGACGTCACCGAGGTCGGTGCCGGCCGGGGCCAGGACCTGACCGTCGACCACGATGTCCTCGGCGAGGCAGCGCGCGTACACGGACGTCTCGACGTCGTCCGCCTTGCGCAGCACGCCGTCCGCGCCCCGCTCCGCGATCCGGAGCTTGAGACCGCGCTCGGTGCCGCAGTCCTCCTCGCGGATGATGACGTCCTGCGAGACGTCGACCAGACGACGGGTGAGGTAACCCGAGTCGGCGGTACGCAGGGCGGTGTCCGCCAGACCCTTACGGGCACCGTGCGTGGAGATGAAGTACTCCAGCACGGACAGACCCTCACGGAACGAGGCCTTGATCGGACGCGGGATGGTCTCGTTCTTCGCGTTCGACACCAGACCACGCATACCGGCGATCTGCCGCATCTGCATCATGTTTCCTCGGGCACCCGAGTCAACCATCATGAAGATGGGGTTCGTCTTGGGGAAGTTCTCGTTCATCGCCTCGGCGACCTCGTTGGTCGCCTTGGTCCAGATCGCGATGAGCTCCTGAGTGCGCTCTTCCTTGGTGATCAGACCGCGCTCGTACTGCTTCTGGACCTTCTCGTCCTGCGCCTCGTAGCCCGCGACGATGGCCTTCTTCGCCTCGGGGACGACGACGTCGGAGATGGCCACGGTCACACCGGAACGGGTGCCCCAGTAGAAGCCGGCCGACTTCAGGTTGTCGAGCGTCGCCGCCACGATGACCTTGGGGTAGCGCTCGGCCAGGTCGTTGACGATCTCGCCGAGCTGCTTCTTGCCCACCGAGTAGTCGACGAACGGGTAGTCCTCGGGCAGCAGCTCGTTGAAGAGCGCGCGGCCCAGGGTCGTCCGCAGCCGGAAGGTGTCACCCGGCTGCCACTCGGGCTCGCCCTCCTCCTGCGCCGGCGGGGTCCAGCCGCGCGGCGGGATGGTGCCCACCGGGAAGCGGATGTCCACGGCCGACTGCAGCGCCAGCTCGCCGGCGTCGAACGCCATGATCGCCTCGGCCGTGGAGCCGAACGCGCGGCCCTCGCCCTTGACGTCACGCAGCTCGCCGTCGGTGGTGAGGAAGAACAGACCGAGGACCATGTCCTGGGTCGGCATCGTCACCGGGCGGCCGTCGGCCGGCTTGAGGATGTTGTTCGAGGACAGCATCAGGATGCGGGCCTCGGCCTGCGCCTCCGCGGACAGCGGCAGGTGCACGGCCATCTGGTCACCGTCGAAGTCCGCGTTGAACGCGGTGCAGACGAGCGGGTGGATCTGGATGGCCTTGCCCTCGACCAGCTGCGGCTCGAAGGCCTGGATGCCGAGGCGGTGCAGGGTGGGCGCACGGTTCAGCAGCACCGGGTGCTCGGCGATGACCTCTTCGAGGACGTCGTACACCACGGTGCGGCCGCGCTCGACCATGCGCTTGGCCGACTTGATGTTCTGCGCGTGGTTCAGGTCCACCAGGCGCTTCATCACGAACGGCTTGAACAGCTCCAGCGCCATGGCCTTCGGCAGACCGCACTGGTGCAGCTTGAGCTGCGGGCCGACGACGATGACGGAACGCGCCGAGTAGTCGACTCGCTTGCCGAGCAGGTTCTGACGGAAGCGGCCCTGCTTGCCCTTCAGCATGTCGCTGAGGGACTTCAGCGGACGGTTGCCGGGGCCCGTGACCGGGCGACCGCGACGGCCGTTGTCGAAGAGCGCGTCGACGGCCTCCTGGAGCATGCGCTTCTCGTTGTTCACGATGATCTCGGGCGCACCGAGGTCGAGAAGGCGCTTCAGGCGGTTGTTGCGGTTGATGACACGGCGGTACAGGTCGTTCAGGTCGGAGGTCGCGAAGCGGCCACCGTCCAGCTGCACCATCGGACGCAGGTCCGGCGGGATGACCGGGACGCAGTCCAGGACCATGCCCTTGGGGCTGTTGGACGTCTGCAGGAACGCGGAGACGACCTTCAGCCGCTTCAGGGCGCGGGTCTTCTTCTGGCCCTTGCCGGTGCGGATGATCTCGCGGAGCCGCTCGGCCTCCTCCTCCAGGTCGAAGGACTCCAGGCGCTTCTGCAGCGCCGCGGCACCCATCGAGCCGTCGAAGTACGTGCCGAAGCGGTCACGCAGCTCGCGGTAGAGCAGCTCGTCGCCCTCGAGGTCCTGGACCTTGAGGTTCTTGAACCGGGCCCACACCTCGTCGAGACGGTCGATCTCGCGCTGCGCGCGGTCGCGCAGCTGCTTCATCTCGCGCTCGGCACCCTCGCGCACCTTGCGGCGCACGTCGGCCTTGGCACCCTCGGCCTCCAGCTCGGCCAGGTCGGCCTCGAGCTTCTTGGCGCGGCCTTCCAGGTCGGCGTCGCGACGGTTCTCGATCTGCTGGCGCTCGACCGAGACGTGCGCCTCCAGGGAGGGCAGGTCGCGGGTACGGCGCTCCTCGTCGACGTACGTGATCATGTACGCCGCGAAGTAGATGACCTTCTCCAGGTCCTTCGGGGCGAGGTCCAGCAGGTAGCCCAGCCGGGACGGGACGCCCTTGAAGTACCAGATGTGGGTGACGGGGGCGGCCAGCTCGATGTGGCCCATCCGCTCACGGCGCACCTTGGCGCGCGTGACCTCGACGCCACAGCGCTCGCAGATGATGCCCTTGAAGCGGACGCGCTTGTACTTGCCGCAGTAGCACTCCCAGTCCCGGGTCGGACCGAAGATCTTCTCGCAGAAGAGTCCGTCCTTTTCGGGCTTCAGGGTGCGGTAGTTGATGGTCTCGGGCTTCTTGACCTCACCGTGGCTCCACTGACGGATGTCGTCAGCGGTGGCCAGGCCGATCCGGAGCTCGTCGAAGAAGTTGACGTCGAGCACTATGCGTCAATCCCTCTCAGGGTCGTAAGTCTGTGGTCTGAAACGGGGGCCTGGGGGTCGGCGGGGGCCTCACTCATCGGCGAGGCCCCTGCCGGACTCCCGTCAGACCTCTTCGACGCTGCTCGGCTCGCGCCGGGACAGGTCGATACCGAGCTCCTCCGCAGCGCGGAAGACGTCCTCGTCGGTGTCGCGCATCTCGATGGACATACCGTCGCTGGACAGCACCTCCACGTTCAGGCAGAGCGACTGCATCTCCTTGATGAGCACCTTGAAGGACTCGGGGATGCCGGGCTCGGGGATGTTCTCGCCCTTGACGATGGCCTCGTAGACCTTCACGCGGCCGGTGACGTCGTCGGACTTGATGGTCAGCAGCTCCTGGAGGGCGTACGCGGCGCCGTACGCCTCCAGCGCCCACACCTCCATCTCACCGAAGCGCTGGCCGCCGAACTGCGCCTTACCACCCAGCGGCTGCTGGGTGATCATCGAGTACGGACCGGTCGAGCGGGCGTGCAGCTTGTCGTCGACCAGGTGGTGCAGCTTGAGGATGTACATGTAGCCGACCGAGATCGGGTCCGGGAACGGCTCACCGCTACGGCCGTCGAACAGCCGCGCCTTGCCGGACGGGAGCACCATGCGCTCGCCGTCGCGGTTCGGGATGGTGTGCTGCAGCAGACCCGCCAGCTCGTCCTCGCGGGCACCGTCGAAGACCGGGGTCGCGACGTTGGTGCGCGGGGCGACCTGGTCGGCGCCGATGGCCTGGAGGCGCTGGGCCCACTCGTCCGCGAGGCCGGAGACGTCCCAGCCGCGGCTGGCGAGCCAGCCGAGGTGGATCTCCAGGACCTGTCCCGGGTTCATTCGGGACGGGACACCGAGCGGGTTCAGGATGATGTCGACCGGGGTGCCGTCCTCCAGGAACGGCATGTCCTCGATCGGCAGGATCTTGGAGATGACACCCTTGTTGCCGTGCCGGCCGGCGAGCTTGTCACCGTCCGTGATCTTGCGCTTCTGTGCGACGTAGACGCGGACCAGCTGGTTCACGCCCGGCGGCAGCTCGTCGCCCTCCTCGCGGTCGAAGACGCGCACGCCGATGACCTTGCCGGTCTCGCCGTGCGGCACCTTCAGCGAGGTGTCACGGACCTCACGGGCCTTCTCACCGAAGATCGCGCGCAGCAGGCGCTCCTCGGGGGTCAGCTCGGTCTCACCCTTCGGGGTCACCTTGCCGACGAGGATGTCACCGGCGATGACCTCGGCACCGATGCGGATGATGCCGCGCTCGTCGAGGTCGGCGAGGACCTCCTCGGAGACGTTCGGGATGTCCCGGGTGATCTCCTCGGGGCCGAGCTTGGTGTCACGGGCGTCGACCTCGTGCTCCTCGATGTGGATCGAGGAGAGGACGTCGTCCTGCACGAGGCGCTGCGACAGGATGATCGCGTCCTCGTAGTTGTGACCCTCCCACGGCATGAACGCCACGAGCAGGTTCTTGCCGAGGGCCATCTCGCCGTTCTGGGTGGCCGGACCGTCGGCGAGGACCTGGCCCTCGATGACGCGGTCGCCCTCGTTGACGATGACCTTCTGGTTGACCGAGGTGCCCTGGTTGGACCGGGAGAACTTGGCCAGGCGGTACGTGATGTACGTGCCGTCGTCGTTGGCGGTGGTGATGTAGTCCGCGGAGACCTCCTGGACCACACCGTCCTTCTCGGCCTTGACCACGTCACCGGCGTCGACGGCGGAGCGGTACTCCATGCCGGTGCCGACGAGCGGGGACTCGGACTTGATCAGCGGCACGGCCTGACGCATCATGTTCGCGCCCATGAGGGCACGGTTGGCGTCGTCGTGCTCGAGGAAGGGGATCATGGCGGTCGCGACCGACACCATCTGGCGCGGCGAGACGTCCATGTAGTCGACGTCGTCACCGGCGACGTAGTCGACCTCGCCGCCACGGCGGCGGACCAGGACGCGGTTCTCGGCGAAGCGGAGCTCGTCGGTCAGCGTGGCGTTGGCCTGCGCGATGACGAAGCGGTCCTCCTCGTCGGCGGTCAGGTAGTCCACCTCGTCGGTGACCTGGCCGCCCTCGACCTTGCGGTACGGGGTCTCGACGAAACCGAACGCGTTGACGCGGCCGTAGGAGGCGAGCGAGCCGATCAGACCGATGTTCGGGCCTTCGGGCGTCTCGATCGGGCACATGCGGCCGTAGTGCGACGGGTGCACGTCACGGACCTCGAAGCCGGCCCGCTCACGGGAGAGACCACCCGGGCCGAGGGCGTTCAGACGACGCTTGTGCGTCAGCCCCGACAGCGGGTTGTTCTGGTCCATGAACTGGGACAGCTGCGACGTACCGAAGAACTCCTTGATCGACGCCACGACCGGGCGGATGTTGATCAGGGTCTGCGGCGTGATCGCCTCGACGTCCTGGGTGGTCATGCGCTCGCGCACGACGCGCTCCATACGGGCGAGACCCGTGCGGACCTGGTTCTGGATCAGCTCGCCGACGCTGCGGATACGACGGTTGCCGAAGTGGTCGATGTCGTCGGTCTCGACCATGATCGTGCGGCCGGACTCGCCGGTCGTCTCGGTCTCGCCGGCGTGCAGCTTCACCAGGTACTTGATGGTGGCGATGACGTCGTCGGTGGTGAGCACGCCGGCGTCCAGCGGCTCGTCCGCGCCGAGCTTCTTGTTCACCTTGTAGCGGCCGACCTTGGCGAGGTCGTAGCGCTTCGGGTTGAAGTACAGGTTCTCCAGCAGCGTCTGCGCGGCCTCGCGCGTGGGGGGCTCGCCCGGACGCAGCTTGCGGTAGATGTCGAGCAGCGCGTCGTCCTGGCCCTGGGTGTGGTCCTTCTCCAGGGTGGCGCGCATGGACTCGTACTCGCCGAACTCCTCGAGGATCTGCTCGGTCGTCCAGCCGAGAGCCTTCAGCAGCACGGTGACCGACTGCTTGCGCTTGCGGTCGATACGGACACCGACCATGTCGCGCTTGTCGATCTCCATCTCCAGCCAGGCACCCCGGGACGGGATGATCTTGGCGGAGAAGATGTCCTTGTCGGACGTCTTGTCGATGGAGGAGTCGAAGTAGACACCGGGGGAACGGACCAGCTGAGACACCACGACACGCTCGGTGCCGTTGATGACGAAGGTGCCCTTGTTCGTCATGAGCGGGAAGTCGCCCATGAAGACCGTCTGGGACTTGATCTCACCGGTCTCGTTGTTGGTGAACTCGGCGGTGACGAAGAGCGGGGCGGCGTACGTGAAGTCGCGCTCCTTGCACTCGTCGATGGAGTTCTTCGGCGGCTCGAAGCGGTGGTCCCGGAACGTCAGGGACATCGACCCGGAGAAGTCCTCGATCGGGGAGATCTCCTCGAAGATCTCCTCCAGACCGGACTTGGTGGGGACGTCCTGACCGTTCTCCAGAGCCTCCTCGACCCGACTCTGCCAGGCGGTGTTGCCGAGCAGCCAGTCAAAGCTCTCGGTCTGCAGCGCGAGCAGGTTCGGAACCTCGAGAGGCTCCTTGATCTTTGCAAAGGAGATGCGCAGCGGGGCGGTGCTGGCGCCGTTGTTCGTATTCGCGGTCGAGGCATTGCGCGAGGCGGCCAAGAGGGGGTCCTTCCGAGGGCTCGGACTCACTACGCGCGTGCCGGCCCCTCTCCCATGCATAGAGACAGAAACCCCAGGTCAAGGGAGCTTTTGTCGTCGATGCTCGAGTGAGGGCAGACCCCTGGTGACGGGCAGGGGACAGCTAACAGGCAGCGCAAAGGGTCAGTGTAGCCACTTGGCACACTGATGTCCAGTCCCGGGTTGCTGAGACCCTTGTGACTCTCGTTGTTCTCAACGCCTTCGTCAACGCCCTCGGCATGCTGCCCTCAACGCACGTTGATACTGCCCTCTTCGTCGTCGATCCATGCCTCGGATTCGGATCCTTGTGACGACGCGTCCTGAGAATTGCGCGCTGCGTGCGGTTCGTCAAGGCCCCCCAGTCCGAAGCGGGCGGTCCGCGGACGGTCCGGAGACACGACGAAGATCACCATACCCCTCGCTGTCGCGAGTGCAAGGCAACCGTGGTCGGGCCCGCCGGGAACGCCGAAGAGCGACCACCCGGATGGATGATCGCTCTTCGGTGCGTTCGCGTTACAGCCCTGCGTGGCGCTTTTCACGGCGCCACGAGGCTGCGGTCAGCGCGCGTTCGAGTCCCTGAGGACCCGGAAGGTGTTACTTGACCTCGACGGAGGCACCGGCGCCCTTGAGGGCCTCGGCGGCCTTGTCAGCGGCCTCCTTGTTGACCTTCTCGAGGACCGGCTTCGGGGTGCCGTCGACCAGGTCCTTGGCCTCCTTGAGGCCCAGGGAGGTGAGCTCACGCACGACCTTGATGACCTGGATCTTCTTCTCGCCGGCGCCGGTGAGGATGACGTCGAACTCGTCCTTCTCCTCAGCAGCCTCGGCGGGGGCGGCCGGGCCGGCCGGGCCCGCGACGGCGACCGCGGCGGCGGCGGTGACGTCGAACTTCTCCTCGAACGCCTTCACGAACTCGGAGAGCTGGATGAGGGTCATGCCCTCGAACTCGGCGAGCAGTTCGTCCTGGGTGAGAGCCATGATGGCTTTCCTTCCACTCAATCGGCAGGTGCCGGATGTACATGAATGGCGGGCGTACGTTCGGCCCGCTACGACCGCTGCCTCAGGCGGCGGTCATGATGCGAGCCGAATTACTCGGCACCGCCCTGCTCGTCCTGCTTGGCGCGAAGAGCGTCCACGGTGCGGACGAGCTTCGAGGGAAGCGCCTGGAAGAGCTGAGCAGCCTGGGACTGCTTGCCCTTGAAGGCACCCGCCAGCTTGGAGAGCAGAACCTCGCGGGACTCGAGGTCCGCAAGCTTCTTGATCTCGTCGGCGGACATCGCCTTGCCGTCAAGGACACCGCCCTTGATGACGAGATTCGGGTTGTCCTTGGCGAAGTCACGGAGACCCTTCGCCGACTCCACCGGGTCACCGGTGACGAAGGCGACAGCCGTCGGACCAGCGAAGAGCTGGTCGTCCAGCGTGATCCCGGCCTCGTTGGCCGCAATCTTGGTCAGCGTGTTCTTCACCACGGCGTACTGGGCGTTCTCACCGAGCGACCGGCGCAGCGTCTTGAGCTGCGCCACGGTGAGACCGCGGTACTCGGTCAGCACGGCGGCGTTGGAGCTGCGGAACTTGTCCGTCAGCTCGGCAACCGCGGCAGCCTTGTCGGGCCTCGCCATAGAGCCTCGGCCTCCTTCCGGGTGATTCTGACCGCGCGGACCCGAAGGAGGACTGGGTAAACGAAACGCCCCGGCGCAGGCGCTCGGGGCGGACTCGACCGGCCGCACGCACGCGGGGCGCGCATACTCCGGGAGTTCTTCCACTGACACCTGCGCGGGTCGTCCACTTTTCAGCGGATCCTTCGGCCACCGCACCCTCGTGGGAGCGCACGGCAACGACCAGCGGTCTTTGGCTTCGGGAAGAGAGTACGGGAACGGGCCGCACGGGAGCAAATCCGGCGGCCCGCCCGTCCAGCAAGGCGCGTCAGGAGGCGCTGGCGGAGCCGCTCGCCACGTTCCCCGAGCCGGGGGTGCCGAGTGACTTCATCAGGTCCTTGAAGTCCTTGGTGTCGCCGGCCGGGGGCGCCTCGGCGGAGACCTGCACGCCGTAGTCGCTGTAGTAGGCGGTGTTGGTCAGGAGCCCCTTGGTGGTGTTCGCCTTCTCGGTCTTCTTCACCGGCAGGTTCTGGTCGTTGAGCCAGATGTCGATGGTCTCGGTGGCGATCCCCGCCTTGTCGAGCTGCTGCTTCAGGGCCGTCAGCTGGGCCGCATCGAGGTTGCTGCTCCTGCCCGCGAGATCGGCGACGTTCACCGTGCCCGAGTAGTGCGTGGCGCGGGTACCGGAGACCGTCTCCTCGCCCACCTTCTTCACGTCACCGGAGGCCAGCAGCATCTGCACGGACCGGGTCGGCGTGGAGTTCTGGAGCTCGTCCTTCGTGTACGCCCCGGAGGCGCCGCCGAGCCGGGCGAGGTCGTCGTACGAGTACTTGATCCAGTGCTTGCCCGCCAGGTGCTCGGCGGACGCGCCGCCCATGTTCACGTACATGGCGTCCGGCAGATACCGGGCGTGCATCTGCGCCCCCATGCCCGCCTTGTGCATGGCCTCGGCCATCTTGCCGCCGGTGTAGCCGACGGTGAGGTCGCCCTGGAGGCCGCTGCCCCAGCGCACGGCGCCGCTCGACGACATGGTCATCACGTCGCCGATGGACATGGTGGAGCGCACCTTGGCCGAGTTCGCCTTGTCGGTGGACTGCTCGGCGGTGCGCAGCACGGCGGCGATGGGGCTGACGTGGATCGTCTGGCCGCCGGCCGCCTTGTCGCTCTTGCCCGAGCCGCTGGAGGAGCCGCAGGCCGCCACGGACGTCAGTGCGGCGGCGGCCGCTATGCAAAGGGCCGTACGGCGGACGGTCGTGCTCTTCATCTGGTCCCACCCCTGTGAGTCGTGTGT
Organism: Streptomyces monashensis; assembly: GCF_001866665.1. Taxonomy (GTDB): domain Bacteria; phylum Actinomycetota; class Actinomycetes; order Streptomycetales; family Streptomycetaceae; genus Streptomyces; species Streptomyces monashensis. The sequence continues at coordinate 45,044 of NZ_MLYO01000066.1, forward strand.
CCTGCACGGTAGCCCAGGGCACTGACAGCCGTTCGAGAGGCTGCGCAAAGAAAGGACGGGCCCCGCACCTGGAAGGTTGCGGGGCCCGCCCTCTGCTTCACACGTCCCTGACGCGGCTACCGGGGTGAGCGGAAGGCTCAGACGGCGGCCGGGTCCTCCTCGACGAGGAGGTTGCGGGTGCGGTTCGGGTCGAGCTGGATGCCGGGGCCCATGGTGGTGCTGACCGCGGCCTTCTTGATGTAGCGACCCTTGGCGGCGGACGGCTTCAGACGGAGGATCTCCTCCAGCGCGGCGCCGTAGTTCTCCACCAGCTTGGCGTCGTCGAAGGACGCCTTGCCGATGATGAAATGCAGGTTCGAGTGCTTGTCGACGCGGAACTCGATCTTGCCGCCCTTGATCTCGGTCACAGCCTTGGCGGTGTCCGGGGTCACGGTGCCGGTCTTCGGGTTCGGCATCAGACCACGCGGGCCGAGGACGCGGCCGAGACGGCCGACCTTGCCCATGAGGTCAGGGGTGGCGACGACGGCGTCGAAGTCCAGACGGCCCTTCGCCACCTCGTCGATCAGCTCGTCGGCACCGACGATGTCGGCGCCCGCGGCACGCGCGGCCTCGGCACGGTCACCGGTCGCGAAGACCAGGACCCGGGCGGTCTTACCGGTGCCGTGCGGAAGGTTCACGGTGCCACGGACCATCTGGTCGGCCTTGCGCGGGTCGACACCCAGACGGAAGGCGACCTCGACGGTGGCGTCGAACTTGGTCGTGGAGGTCTCCTTGGCGAGACGGACGGCCTCGAGCGGGGCGTACAGCTTCTCCCGGTCGACCTTGGCGTCCGCAGCGCGGAGAGCCTTGCTGCGCTTGCTCACAACTTGCTCCTGTGTGTTCTGTAAGGAGTCGTGGTCTCTGGGCCGAGCAGGCCCTGCCACGTGCGACCGGCTACGGCCGCATGACTGCTGGGGGGTGAGGTCAGCCCTCGACCGTGATGCCCATGGAACGGGCGGTGCCGGCGATGATCTTCGACGCGGCGTCCAGGTCGTTGGCGTTGAGGTCGGGCATCTTGGTCGTGGCGATCTCGCGGACCTGCGCCTCGGTGATCTTGGCGACCTTGGTCTTGTGCGGCTCGCCGGAGCCCTTCTCGACACCAGCGGCCTTGAGGATCATCTTCGCGGCCGGCGGCGTCTTGGTGACGAAGGTGAAGGAGCGGTCCTCGTAGACCGTGATCTCCACCGGGATCACCCAGCCACGCTGCGACTCGGTCGCGGCGTTGTACGCCTTGCAGAACTCCATGATGTTGACGCCGTGCTGGCCCAGCGCGGGGCCGACCGGCGGGGCCGGGTTCGCCGCACCGGCGTTGATCTGGAGCTTGATGAGCCCCGTGACCTTCTTCTTCTTGGGAGGCATTACTCTCCGGGTCCTTTCGATTCGGGTCCATGCCCGCGCGCGGAACGAGTCCTGACGCAGGCATACCGCACAACGATAACGGGTATAGATGCGCGGCTTAAAACCGAGCAGGTCAGACGGGCTGAGACAGCCTGCCTGACCTGCTCGGAAGCGGTGACTCCAGAGAGAACTAGTTCTTCTGGATCTGGTCGAAGGACAGCTCGACCGGCGTCTCGCGACCGAAGATCTCCACCAGACCCTTGACCTTCTTGGAGTCGGGGTTGATCTCGTTGATGGTCGCCTGGAGCGTGGCGAACGGGCCGTCGGTGACGGTGACCGAGTCGCCGACCTCGAAGTCCAGCACCTGGACCTCGACCTTGCGCTGCGGGGCGGGCTTGCCCTCGGCCTCGGCGGCCTCGCGGGCGGCCTTCTCCTCGGCCTCCGGGGCGAGCATCTTGACGATCTCGTCCAGGGTCAGCGGGTACGGGTCGTAGGCGTTGCCGACGAAGCCGGTGACGCCCGGGGTGTTGCGGACGACGCCCCAGGACTCGTTGGTCAGGTCCATGCGGACCAGGACGTAACCCGGCAGCTTGTTCTGCTTGATCGTCTTGCGGTCGCCGTTCTTGATCTGGACGACCTCTTCCTGCGGCACCTCGGCCTGGAAGATGTAGTCCTCGACGTTCAGCGAGACGGCGCGCTGCTCCAGGTTGGTCTTCACGCGGTTCTCGTAACCGGCGTAGGTGTGGATGACGTACCACTCGCCGGGCAGGATGCGCAGTTCCTGGCGCAGGGCCTCGACGGGGTCGACCGGCGCGGCCGGCTCCTCCTCGGCGGCCTCCGCGACAGCCTCTTCGGCTTCTTCCGCCTCTTCGGCTTCCTCGCCGTCCTCGTCCTCGACGTGCAGCGCGGCTTCCTCGGCCGGCTCGCCCGCCTCGTCGTCGGCAGCCTCGACCTCGTCCAGGTCCTCGTCCGCACCTTCGACGATGTCGAGCTCGTCTTCCACGGACTCGACGTCCTGCCCGTGCGACTCGATGGCGTCGTTCAGGTTCTGGTCAGACACGGTGGCTGCTTCTTCCTGGATACATAGGGGTGGAACATGCGAAAACGGGCGCCGGTACCACGGCGCCCTTCGCTCTTGGCTCAGCCGAAGACGTACTTGGCCGCGTGGTTGAGCCCATAGTCAATCACGGTCACCAGGGCGATCATGATGGCGACGAAGAAGATCACCACAGTGGTGTACGACGTCAGCTGGTTGCGAGTCGGCCAGACGACCTTGCGGAGTTCCGCGATGATCTGGCGGTAGAAGGTGGCGAGGCGCTTCAGCGGGCCCTTCTTGGCGCGCTTGCCGCCCTTGCGGGCCTTCTTCTTGGACTCGGACACCTCGTCCTGGGCATCAGGCGTGTCGATGGAGCCCACGGCGTCCGTCATGCGTCCTCACCTGGTCCCGGGTCATGGCCGTGCCGCGCCCGGTTTCTGGAGCCGCACGGCGGTGCATTACTGAACGTACATGCGCACACATCCTGGCGGTGTGTGTAGCAGGGCCGGAGGGACTTGAACCCCCAACCGCCGGTTTTGGAGACCGGTGCTCTACCAATTGAGCTACGACCCTTTGTGTGTCCCCCAACGTACCGCATCCGACCGGGTGCTCGGTGTGCACCGGCGTCGGCGGCGGCTGCCGAAGGCCAACGAGGTGAGAGTGTACGTGGTCCACGGCCCGGCGTCGAACAGAAAGTGCCCGTCCGGGGCGGTGCGGCCGAAGATCGTCCTGGCCGGAGGGCGGATCGGACCCGGATTCGGATCCGTGTTCACGTGCCGACACCTTGCTGTTCAGTCTGTGAAACCCGCGTGCCGGGGACATTTCCGGTCTGGAACGATGGGCCGCATGAGCGCTGCAACCCCTCCCACCGAGCGCCGGGTCTCCGCCCGAGTCGGCGCGATCTCCGAGTCCGCCACCCTCGCCGTGGACGCCAAGGCCAAGGCCCTGAAGGCCGCCGGGCGTCCGGTGATCGGCTTCGGCGCCGGCGAGCCCGACTTCCCGACCCCGGACTACATCGTCGAGGCGGCCGTCGAGGCCTGCAAGAACCCCAAGTACCACCGCTACACGCCGGCCGGCGGCCTGCCCGAGCTGAAGGCCGCGATCGCCGCGAAGACGCTGCGCGACTCCGGCTACGAGCCGGAGGTCTCCGAGATCCTGGTGACCAACGGCGGCAAGCAGGCCATCTACGAGGCGTTCGCGGCGATCCTCGACCCGGGCGACGAGGTCATCGTCCCGGCGCCGTACTGGACGACGTACCCCGAGTCGATCCGCCTCGCGGGCGGCGTCCCGGTCGAGGTCGTGGCCGACGAGACCACCGGCTACCGCGTCGGCGTGGAGCAGCTGGAGGCGGCCCGCACGGAGAAGACCAAGGTCGTCCTCTTCGTCTCCCCGTCCAACCCGACCGGCGCGGTCTACAGCCGCGAGCAGGCCGAGGCCGTCGGCCGCTGGGCGCATGAGCACGGCCTGTGGGTGCTCACGGACGAGATCTACGAGCACCTCGTCTACGGCGACGCGGAGTTCACCTCCCTGCCGGCGCTCCTGCCCGAGCTGCGCGACAAGTGCATCGTGGTCAACGGCGTCGCGAAGACGTACGCCATGACCGGCTGGCGCGTGGGCTGGGTCATCGGCCCGAAGGACGTCGTCAAGGCCGCGACGAACCTCCAGTCGCACGCCACCTCGAACGTCTCCAACGTGGCCCAGGTGGCCGCGCTGGCCGCCGTCTCCGGTGACCTCACGGCCGTGGCGAAGATGCGCGAGGCCTTCGACCGCCGCCGCAGGACGATCGTGCGGATGCTCAACGAGATCGACGGCGTGCTCTGCCCGGAGCCCGAGGGCGCCTTCTACGCGTACCCGTCGGTCAAGGCCCTCCTCGGCAAGGAGATCCGCGGCAAGCGCCCGCAGAACACGGTCGAGCTGGCCGCGCTGATCCTGGAGGAGGCCGAGGTCGCGGTCGTCCCGGGCGAGGCCTTCGGCACCCCCGGCTACCTGCGGCTGTCGTACGCGCTCGGCGACGAGGACCTCGTCGAGGGCGTGAGCCGGCTGCAGAAGCTGCTGGCGGAGGCCCGGGACTAGTTCCCGGTCGCCACGCGCGTGTGCGGGCCGTTTCCCTGCGGGGAGACGGCCCGCTTCTGTGTGCGAGCAAGACCACGTTCAGGGAAACGGCTTCCGGGAGTTCGGGGACGTACGGCAGGATCCTGGAATGGAGCGTGTACGTGATCTCTCTGAGCTGCCGAAAGCCCATCTGCACCTGCACTTCACCGGCTCGATGCGACCGGCCACCGTGCTGGAACTGGCCGACAAGTACGGCGTACGTCTGCCCGACGCCCTGACGGACGCGCTGACCAGCGGCGAGCCGCCGAAACTGCGGGCCACGGACGAGCGCGGCTGGTTCCGTTTCCAGCGGCTGTACGACGCGGCGCGCTCCTGCCTGCGCGAGCCGGAGGACATCCAGCGCCTCGTCCGGGAGGCGGCCGAGGAGGACCTGAAGGACGGCTCGGGCTGGCTGGAGATCCAGGTGGACCCGACGTCGTACGCGCCCCGGATGGGCGGTCTGATCCCGACGCTGGAGATCATCCTGGACGCGGTGGACACCACCGCCCGGGAGACCGGGCTCGGCATGCGGGTCCTGGTCGCGGCCAACCGGATGAAACATCCGCTGGACGCGCGCACCCTGGCCCGGCTGGCCGTGCGGTACGCGGACCGGGGCGTGGTCGGCTTCGGGCTCTCCAACGACGAGCGGCGCGGCATGGCGCGCGACTTCGACCGGGCCTTCCACATCGCCCGCGAGGGCGGCCTGCTGTCGGCCCCGCACGGCGGCGAGCTGACCGGCCCGGCCTCGGTGCGCGACTGCCTGGACGACCTGCACGCCCACCGGATCGGACACGGGGTGCGCGCGGCGGAGGACCCGCGGCTGCTGAAGCGGCTGGCGGACCGGCAGGTGACCTGCGAGGTGTGTCCGGCGTCCAACGTGGCGCTCGGCGTGTACGAGAAGGCCGAGGACGTGCCGCTGCGCACGTTCTTCGAGGCGGGCGTCCCGATGGCGCTCGGCGCCGACGACCCGCTGCTGTTCGGCTCCCGGCTGGCCGCCCAGTACGAGATCGCCCGGCACGTCCACGGCTTCTCGGACGCCGAACTCGCGGAGTTGGCGCGCCAGTCGGTGCGCGGTTCGGCCGCCCCGGAGGACGTCAGGGCGCGGCTGCTGGCCGGCGTGGACGAGTGGCTGGTGCGCCCGGCCGCCTGACCCCTCTGACGGGCTCACCGGGCCGTCTGAAGTGGGCGTAGGGCGGATACGGCTTGAAGCAGACCATCACCTCGACGGGATGCCCGCCGCCGGGCGACTCGACCAGCGGCAGGAACGACCCCAGGTACGCCATGCGTCCCTCGCCCACGCCCCGCTGGAACGGCCCGTGGCCCGCCGCGTGGGCGAATCCGGTGGCCGTCTCGGCGAACGACTTCCGACTGCCGAAGAGAAGGAACGTACGCGCGTGCGTGGCGTGCCGCAGCTCGTCCCGGAAGTCCGCGCGGCCCAGGCCCGCGCGCCAGGCCGCGGCATCCCGCGCGGTGCGCGCCTCGTCGGTGCGGACGGTCAGCGGGGTGCCGTGACGCAGCTTCCGCCGCAGTTCGGGCCACCGGCCGGCGCGCAGCCCGAGCGAGTGGTGGACGAGGACGAGGTCGACCAGGTCCCCGACGCCCTCGTCGGGCGGGACGCCGTCGCGCAGCGGCACATGGACGATCGTGTGCGGGGAGTACGCGGCGAAGGAGAACAGGCCCGCCAGCCGGTTCAGCCCTTCGTGGTCACCGAGCAGCAGCCCGATGGGCTCGGGGGCACGCAGCGACGTGTGGCGCAGGGGCTGCCAGGGCTGGACGACCCGGTGTGCGTACGGTCCGGTGCGGGGCCGGAACTCGCGCAGCCTCAGCCGCATACGGCCGTGCTTCCGGAGGTGGGTGGGACGTTCGGGGCACTTGGGGCACGTGTCATGCGCCCAGCCTGAGGCTCACACGGAGCCCGGCACAACGGAGATTCCGCCCAGCAGCGTCTGCGCGAGCCGCGCGGCGAACTCGTCGACCGGCGGCCGCTCCCCGGTGTCGGTCGCGTCGTAGGCGAACGCGCGCTGCGCGCAGGCGCCCAGCAGCAGGGAGGCGGCCGCGAAGGTGTCGGCGTCGGCGTGGACGCGGCCCGCGGCCTGCTCGGCGCGCAGGTAGGCGTCCAGGTCCCGGATGGGCCGGTGCGGGCCCGAGCCGAGCTCGCGCAGCGCCTCGAAGTGGCGCGCCCTGAGCTGGGGCTCGGCGTACAGCGAGGCGGCGATCGGGAAGCTCTGCTCGTAGAAGAGGGCGGCCTGGCGCGCGATCTCGGTGAGGTTGCCCTCCAGGGTGCCCTGTCCCGGTTCGGCGGCAAGGCTGCCGAGCAGCGGCGTGAGGCGGGGCAGCCGCTCCTTGAGCACCTGGACGAACAGCTCTTCCTTGCTGTCGAAGTACTTGTAGAGAGCCGCTTCCGAGCAGCCGGCCGCGCGCGCGATCTCCTTGGTGGTGGCGCGGGCGAGCCCGGCGGTGAGCATCAGCTCGTGTGCGGCGTCGAGGATGCGCACGCGCGCGGGCTTCGGCTCCATGAGGTGTCCAATCGGGCTTGACGGGTGGGTGAGTGTTTACCCACTCTAGAGGGAAGCAGGGTGAGTGAACACTCACCCACTCATCCCGAGCACGGGAGCAGCACTCATGAACCTCACCGTTTTCGGCGCCACCGGCGGCATCGGCCGGGAGATCGTCCGCCAGGCGCTCGACGCCGGCCACCGGGTCACCGCCGTGGTCCGCGATCCGTCCCGGTTCGACGTCTCAGCCGTCAGGAGCGATGCGCTGGAGGTGTTCCAGGCCGATCTGCGCGACCCGGAGGGCGTGCGTGCGGCCGTCGCGGGCCGGGACGCCGTTCTGTCCGGCCTGGGCGCGCGCAGCCGCAAGGACGCCGGGGTCACCACCCGGCTGACCCGCACGGTGCTGCGCGCCATGGAGGCCGAGGGCGTACGGCGGCTGCTGGTGGTCAGCGCCGGTCCGGTCGGCCCCGCGGCCGAGGGCGACGGCGCCCTGGACCGGGCCGCGCGCGGGGTGGTGAGGGCCGTCCTCAAGGACATCTACGCCGACCTCGCCGAGATGGAGGCCGAGCTGGCCCGCAGCGGCACGGACTGGACCTCCGTGCGGCCCCCGCGCCTCCAGGACAAGCCGCTCACCGGCCACTACCGCACGGTCGTCGGCGGCTTCCCGCGGGCCGGCCGCTTCATCGCGCGCGCGGACGTCGCGCACGCGATGCTGTCGATGACCGGCGACGAGGGGACGGTGAAGCAGGGGGTCGGCGTGGCCTACTGAACCGCGCTAGAGGCTGACGCCCACGGTGACCGGTTCGTTGACGAGGGTGATCCCGAAGGCCTCGCGGACACCGGCGACGACCTCGCGGGCCAGCGCCAGCAGGTCCTCCGTGGTGGCCGCGCCCCGGTTGGTCAGGGCCAGGGTGTGCTTGGTGGAGATGCGGGCGGGCCCGGTGCCGTAGCCCTTGGTGAAGCCCGCCTTGTCGATCAGCCAGGCCGCGGAGGTCTTCGTACGGCCCTCGCCCGCCGGATAGGCGGGCGGCTCGACGCCCGCCCCCAGCCGCTCGCACGCGCGCGCGTGGAACGCGGCGAACTGCTCGTCGGTGAGGATCGGGTTGGTGAAGAAGGACCCGGCCGACCAGGTGTCGTGGTCCTCGGGGTCGAGCACCATGCCTTTCCCGGCACGCAGCTTCAGCACGGTCTCGCGGGCGTCGGCCAGCGGCACCCGGTCACCGGGCTCCACGCCGAGCGCACGCGCCGCCTCCGCGTACCTGACCGGAGCCGACAGCCCGCCCGCGTCCTCCAGCCCGAAGCGGACGCGCAGGACGACGTAACGCGTGGGGTCGGCCTTGAAACGGCTGTGCCGGTACGAGAAGGCGCACTCCTCGTTCGCCAGCGTGACCGTCTCGCCGGCGCGCCGGTCGTAGGCGATCACCTCGGTGATGGTGGAGGACACCTCCTGGCCGTAGGCGCCCACGTTCTGGATCGGGGTGGCGCCCGCGGAGCCCGGGATGCCGGCCAGGCACTCGATCCCGGCGAGCCCGGCCTCGACCGCGCGGGCCACGGCGTCCGTCCACACCTCACCGGCGGCCAGCTCCAGCGTCGTACCGCGCAGCTCGGCACCGCGCGTGGCGATGCGCAGGGCGGTGCCGTCGAAGCCCTTGTCGCCGATGACCAGGTTCGACCCACCGCCGATGATCAGCAGCGGGGTCCCGGTGTCGTCGGCCTCGCGAACGGCGTCGATCACCTCGGCGTCGGTCTCGGCGGTCACCAGCCGCGTCGCGGGACCGCCCAGCCGGAACGTGGTCAGCGGGGCAAGGGGGGCGTCGTGGAGTACCTGCACGGCCCCAAGACTACGAGACGCCTCGGACAGCCCGTCACCCACGCGGCCCCTCGGTCAGCCCCACCGGACGGCGGCCCCGCCCGGCACACGGTGGCCCCGCGGCCCGGCCACGACCCGCGTACGCACGCGCGCGTGGCCCTCGCCCGGCTGCACCACGCCCGGCCGTCGGCCACGCTCAGCGACCGACACGCGTACACACACGCGCGTGGTCCGGCTGCCGGGTCCACGCGCGTGTGGCCGACGCGAGGTGAAGACGTGCGCCTGGGTGTCCCGCGCCGGAGCGATCGGAACGGTCCGGGGAAGAACGGGCACCACGGGCCGGGCTCTTTCGGTGCGTTCCCTGGTCAGCGGGCGGTCGTTTCCAGCGAGGCGGCTTCGCGGGAGGCGGGCACCTGCACGCGGCCGGCTCCCTGCTCGTCCGACGCGCCGGCCGGGGCGGCACTGCGCCGCGCCGGGATCGCCAAGGTCGCCAGCGCGGCGACGGCGACCACCGCCGAGCCGGTGACCAGGGCGGGCCGCAGGCCGTCCACGAAGCTCTGCGCACTCCCGTAACCGCCCTGCGCGGAGAAGATCGACGACATCACGGCGATGCCGAGCGCGCCGCCCACCTCGCGCAGCGCGTTGTTCGCGCCGGAGGCGATGCCCTGCTCGTGCGGGCGGACGCTGGACATCACGAGGCTGGCGGCCGGAGCGAAGTACAGGGCCATGCCGACCCCGCTGATCATCAGGGCGGGCAACTGGACGGCGTAGGAGGCGTGCGCGGTGGCCACGACGGCCATGTAGCCGAGCCCGACGGCCTGGAAGAACAGGCCCGCCGCGACGACCGGACGGCCGCCGATGCGGTCGGAGAGGATTCCGGCGACCGGCGCGACGAGCATCGGCATACCGGTCCACGGCAGCATCCGCAGTCCCGCCTCGGTGGGCGAGTAGCCGAGCACGCCCTGCATGTACTGGCTGAGCAGGAAGATCGAGCCGAACATCCCGACGAACATCAGCAGGCTGGCCGCGTTGATCCCGGCGAACGCGCGTGAGCGGAACAGCCGCATGGGGAGCATCGGGTGCTCCGCGCGGGAGCTGTAGATCACGAAACCGGCCAGCAGGGCGGCGCCGGAGAACAGCGCGGTGAGCACCACGGCGTCGCTCCAGCCGTCGGCCGGCCCGCGGACCAGGCCGTAGACGACCCCGAAGAGCCCGCCGCTGGCCAGCAGCGTGCCGGGGACGTCGAGCCGGGCTCCGGCGCCGTAGGACTCGGCGAGCCGCAGCCGGGCGAGCGGCAGCACGGCGAGGCCGAGCGGCACGTTCAGCCAGAAGATCCAGTGCCAAGAGGCGTGTTCGGTGAGGCTGCCGCCGATCAGCGGCCCGGAGGCGACGGCGAGGCCGTTGACGGCGCCCCAGATGCCGTACATCGTCCCGCGCCGGGCGGCGGGCACGGCCGCGGTCAGCAGGGTCAGCGTGAGCGGCATCATCACGGCCGCGCCGACACCCTGGACCGCGCGGGCGGCGATCAGCGAGCCGATGCCGGGCGCCATGGCCGCGGCGGCGGACGCACCGGTGAAGACGGTGAGTCCGGCGCTGAAGAGCCGCCGGCGCCCGAAGCGGTCACCGAGCGCGGCGCCGAACATCAGCAGGACGGCGAAGGTGAGCGTGTAGGCGCTCACGGTCCATTCGAGATCGTCCAGCGCCCCGCCGAGATCCTTGCGGATGGAGGGAAGGGCGGTGGTGACGACGAGATTGTCGAGGGCCGCCATGAATCCGGCGACGCTGGTGATCACGAGGGCCCAGACGGCTCCCCCGCGGCCTGTGCTCGGTGCGTTCTGCTGTGACATCTCTCCCCCAGAGCAATCTGGTTAGTTATTGATGACTAACTTTCCCGGCCATGAAAAAACGCCGGCCTTCCCGGTCCGCGACGCCCTACTCCGCCAGGCAGTCCTCGGACCGGCCCGACGCATAGATCCCCTCCCACACCCGGTGTCCGTCCGGAAAGCCCATGGCCACCAGGCAGTTGATGAGCATCCCGTGCGCCATGAAGGCGGTCGTCCCGCCGGCGTCCGCGCCGAGCGCGGCGCGCACGGTGTCCCACAGACGCATCCAGCCGGCCCGTACGCCCTCGCCGAACTCGCGGTCGCCCTCCGCCTCGGCGGCCGCCACGGCGACGTACATCTGCATCTGCATCATCAGCCGCTCGGGCCGTTCCGCGATGACCCTGGTGTACGCGTTCGCCATGGCGCTCTCGGCCTCCTGGCCCTCCAGCCCCTTCGCGGCCTCCTCGAAGGTGCGGATGGTGTCCTCCACGCAGCGGTCGGCCGCCGCGAGGAAAATCGCCTTCTTGCCCGGGAAGAGCCGGAAGAGATACGGCTGCGAGACCCCGACCCGCCGGGCGATCGCCTCCGTGGTCGCACCGTGGTAGCCACCGCGCGCGAACTCGGCGGTCGCCGCGCGAATGACGCTCTCGCGCCGCTCCTCCGCACTCATCCTGGGCATGAAGCAAAGTTAGTACTCAATCACTAACTTGGCAATCGCGGCCCGCACGGGAGGTACGCAGCGGAACACACGTAAGGGACGCCCCTCTTGGAGGACGCCCCTTACCTCACTACTGTGCGCGGCCGGCTCAGCGCGTCACGCCTGCCGTCAGGCCAGTCGTACGACGGCCCGGGACATCCCCAGCACCTTCTGACCGCCGCTGGTCGCCGTCAGGTCCACGCGGACGGTGTTGTCGTCGAGCTTGGCCGCGACCTTGCCGCTGACCTCGATCAGGGCGCCCTTGTCGTCGTTCGGCACGACGACCGGCTTGGTGAAGCGGACGCCGTACTCCACGACCGCGCCCGGATCCCCGGTCCAGTCGGTGACCACGCGGACCGCCTCGGCCATCGTGAACATGCCGTGCGCGATGACGTCCGGCAGCCCGACCTCCTTGGCGAACTTCTCGTTCCAGTGGATCGGGTTGAAGTCCCCGGAGGCGCCCGCGTAGCGCACGAGGGTCTCGCGGGTCACGGGGAAGGTCTGCGCCGGAAGCTCGGTGCCGACCTCGACGTCGTCGTACGCGATCTTCGCCGTCATCAGGTCCTCACGCCTCCTCGGCCGCGCGGGCCACGAGCTTGGTCCAGGCGGTCACGACGTGCTCGCCCGCCTCGTCGTGCACCTCACCGCGGATGTCCAGGATGTCGTTGCCCGCGAGGGACTTGATCGCCTCGATGGTGGAGGTGACCGTGAGCCGGTCGCCGGCCCGCACCGGGCGGCTGTAGGCGAACTTCTGGTCGCCGTGCACCACGCGGCTGTAGTCGAGGCCGAGCTGCGGGTCCTCGATCACCTGGCCCGCGGCCCGGAACGTGATGGAGAACACGAACGTGGGCGGGGCGATCACATCGGAATACCCGAACGCCTTCGCGGCCTCCGGATCGGTGAACGCCGGGTTGGCCTCCCCCACCGCATCGGCGAACTCACGGATCTTCTCCCGGCCCACCTCATAGGGCGCGGTGGGCGGGTAGGTCCGTCCCACGAAGGACTGGTCGAGCGCCATGGCCCGGCACCTCCTGAAGTCTGCTGTGATGGCCCCAAATTAGCCGTAAACCGGCCGGGGAATGCGCGGGGGAACGACCTGGACCCGGCAAGCGGATTCCGGATCTTCCGACCGACGGCCCGGTGAAACGACGCGAGGCCGCCCCCTCGAAAGGGGACGGCCTCGCGTACGAGCCTGATCAGCGCGTTTCGCGGTGCGCGGTGTGCGCGTTGCAACGCGGGCAGTGCTTCTTCATCTCCAGGCGATCCGGGTTGTTACGCCGGTTCTTCTTGGTGATGTAGTTCCGCTCCTTGCACTCCACGCAGGCCAGCGTGATCTTCGGGCGGACGTCGGTGGCAGCCACGTGAGTGCTCCTAAGACGAACGGATGGACTGATTCAACGCAAAAAGAGTAGCCGATCGAAGGACCGACCCCGCAATCGGCTACTGTCAGTAGCGGTGACCGGACTTGAACCGGTGACACAGCGATTATGAGCCGCTTGCTCTACCGACTGAGCTACACCGCTGCGATGCGATCGGACCCCGCCTTTCGACAGGAACCTCTCACACCAGAGCCCCAAAACGGAATCGAACCGTTGACCTTCTCCTTACCATGGAGACGCTCTGCCGACTGAGCTATTGGGGCGAGCGATGAAGACATTACACGGTCCGCCGCCGTTCACCCAAATCCGTATCCGGCGGCCCGTCCCACCCCTCATCTCAGCCCGCGCAGCCGCCTCCTGAGCCGCAGGAGAGCCGCGGCCGCGGACCCGCGCGGGGCCTCTGTCCGTCCCGGACACCTCGCACTCGGCGCGGTGGTGACCGACTGCGCTCGGGGGCCGGGGGCACGCGCTTGTGCCCGGGTCCGCGGACTCGGGTTCCCGGGTGTGGCCGACAGTGACGAGAGGGTGCGCCACGCGCGCGTGGGCGTCATCTGCCCGCCGACGTCTCCCGGACACCTCGCCGTCGGGTACGGCACGCGCGCGTGGGCGTCGTCGGGAGAGGCGGGGGCCACGCGGGCGGGCGATATCTGTACTGCCATGGGCGGACCACACCGGTACGACTATTGCGCTCCTGCGCATCCCGCGCGGCTCGCCACCCTAGGCTCGACTCGCTCTGCGTGATCTTGGGGGCAAAGCGCCCCTCGCAGACCTCACGCGAGCCCGCCCCGAGCCCCCGGCCCCGACCCTGGAGCGCGATGCCCGACAGTCAGCCGCAGCCCCACCAGCCGTCGAACTTCCCGGGTTCCTCCGGGCCGTCCGAACCTGCCGCCCTGCTGTTGTGCGGGGCGCGGCTCACCGACGGCCGGACCGTGGACGTACGGCTGGGCGGCGGGCGCATCGAGGCGGTGGGCACGACCGGCAGCCTCGCGCCGGGACCAGCCCGTACGGGCGCCACACGCCTGGATCTCAGCGGCTATCTGCTCCTGCCGGCCCCGGCCGAACCGCACGCCCACGGCGACACCGCCCTGTCCGCCGAGCGCGCCGGGCCGGTGTCGTACGCGCCGGACGACGTCCAGCGCCGGGCGACGGAGGCGGCCCTGCTGCAACTCGGGCACGGGGCGACGGCGGTACGCGCGCACGTACGCGTAGGTGACGTTCAGGGCCTCGGTGCGTTGGGCGCGGTCCTCCAGGCGCGGCGGTCGCTGCGGGGGCTCGCGGACCTGACGACGGTGGCGACGCCGCGCCTGCTGACCGGCGCGGCCGGGGCCGACGGGCTCGCGATGCTGCGTGACGCGCTGAAGATGGGCGCCGCCGTGGTGGGCGGCTGCCCCGACCTGGACCCCGACCCCGCCGGCTACGTCGAGGCGGTCCTGGAGATGGCTTCCGAGCACGGCTGCCCGGTGGACCTGCACACGGACGCCGCCGACCCGGCCCGCCTGTCCCGGCTCGCGGCCATGGCGGGGGGCCTGCGCCCCGGCGTGACGATCGGGCCGTGCGCCGGGCTTGCGCGCCTGCCCGCCGAGGCCGCCTCCCGCGCAGCCGACCAGCTCGCGGCGGCCGGGGTCACGGTGGTGTGCCTGCCTCAGGGCGGCTGCTGCGCCACCGACCGCCGGGGCACGCCTCCGGTACGGCTGCTGCGCTCGGCCGGGGTGCGCGTGGCGGCCGGCAGCGGAGCCCTGCGCGACGTCTCCAACCCGGTCGGCCGCGGCGATCCCCTGGAGGCCGCCTATCTCCTCGCCTCCTCTCACGGCCTGCGCCCGGAGAACGCCTACGACGCCGTGAGCGGCTCGGCCCGCGCGGTCCTGGGGCTGCCGGAGGTACGCGTGGAGGCGGGCTTCCCCGCCGACCTCCTGGCGGTGCGCGGTGACCGCCTCCCCGGTGCCCTCTCCCTGGCCTACAGCCGGATCGTGATCCACCGGGGGCGCGTGGTCGCCCGCACGAGCGCGGTCCGCGAGTACTGCAACTCAGCGGCGGCAGCGGAGCTGGGGCTGCCACGGCAGGGGCGCGGCGAACTGTCGTAGCAGGCACGGGGAGAGCGCGCGGCTCCTGGGCAACGCCTGCCGTGGGGCGCCGCGAGGGCGCGGGCACCGCGAAGACATGCGGAGCACGGACGCCCAGGAAGCGCGGGGCGCAGCGAACACACGTGGCGGGCGCCGAGAGAGTGGGGCGCGAGCGCTCCGAGTACGCGCGGCCTGCCGTACGTAGCTGCCGGGCGCACGGGCCCGGACGCGCGCCCCACACCGCCTGCGCACGCCCGGCGCGGGGCTGGACGCGCGAGCCCGGCGCGCTCCGGCCATGCCGGTTAACCCGTGCGGCGGATGCGCCTCTTCGGGCGTACGGTCGGAATCATGCGCATTGTCATCGCTGGTGGTCATGGTCAGATCGCGCTGCGGCTGGAGCGTCTGCTCTCCGCGCGCGGGGAAGAGGTCGCGGGGATCATCCGCAAGCCCGAGCAGGGCAACGCTCTGCGGACGGCCGGTGCCGAGCCGGTCCTGCTCAACCTGGAATCCGCCTCGGTGGAAGAGGTCGCGGCACATCTCCAGGGAGCCGACGCGGCGGTCTTCGCGGCCGGCGCGGGCCCGGGCAGCGGCACGGCCCGCAAGGAGACGGTGGACAAGGGCGCGGCGATGCTGTTCGCGGACGCGGCGGTACGCGCGGGCGTACGGCGCTTCCTGGTCGTGTCCTCGATGGGCGCGGATCCCGCGCACCAGGGCGACGACGTCTTCGACGCGTACCTGCGGGCCAAGGGCGAGGCCGACGCGTACGTGACCCGCCAGAAGGCCCTGGACTGGACGATCCTGCGCCCCGGCTCGCTGACGAACGACGCCGGTACCGGCCAGGTCCGCCTGGAGGCGCACACCGGGCGCGGGATGATCCCGCGGGACGACGTGGCGGCCGTCCTCGCGGAGTTGGTGGACACTCCTGCGACGACCGGGCTGACGCTGGAGCTGGTCAGCGGATCGCAGCCGGTGTCCGTCGCGGTGAAATCGGTGGCCGGGAACTGAGGCGGTCCACCGGCCGTTGAACGTTCGGAGCCACCACCGACCGCCGCTCCACCGCCGCTCCACCGACCGCCACCCCGCCGCCCGCTGTCACTCCGTCAGAGGTCTCCGGGTCAGAACAGGGGCAGCTGCCCGGGAAACTCCGGTACGGCGTATCCGTCCAACGCCGGCTGGACCGCCCCCAGTTGTGCCTGTCGACGTGACCCGGCGCAGGAGACGAGTTCGCCGTTCTCCCGCGCCCCGGGCGGATCGTGCCGCGCGAAACGGCCCGCGACGACGGCGATGTCGCGGCGGCAGACGGGGCAGGTTCTGCGTCGGGAGGACATGCCGCCAGTGTGCCCGCACGCGAGGGCGTGCGACAGCGCCGGTCACGTGCGGGTCTCGGCCTCCCAGCGGTCGGGCCCCACCCCGCGCCAGTCGATCAGAGGCGAGTCGGCCACCTGCTCCGGTTCCATCTCCAACCCCGCCCGGCGCAAGAACTCCACCAGGTCTCGCACGTTGTGCGCCAGGCCGAGGATCTCGCCGTCCACACGGACGCGACGACCGCCGGTCGGGGACGGCAGGTGCACGATGATGGGTCGCTTCCCGGCCATGGCTCCAGCATCGTCCGCGCCACCGAACCCCGCACCCTGACCGGTCATTCCCGAACTCCCCTTCCATCGATCATGCGTTCGATTCTAGTGAAGGATGCCCAGGACGTTCTCCATCAAGCCCCCGGGCCCCGTGACATCGAACTTTGATCAGTGCCGTCGAAGTTTGATGATCGCGAAGTCGTGCCGCCGAAAACTGAGCAAGCAGGCGCACACCCCTTGAGCTGCGCACTTCTGCATGCTGCTGACCTGGCATGATGCCCCCATGGAAACCAGGTTCCCACGGGGGGCCACGCCGACCGTCGACCTCCGCCTATGGCGCTCCGACGCCATCGTGCTGTTCGACTGGCTGATGAGCACCGACCTGGACACCGTGCCGATCACACACCCGGCTCAGAAACAGGCTCTCGCAGACCTGCTGGCGCGTTTGGAAGAGGTGGACGTTATCGAATCCACCGAGGAAGAGATCGCCGCCGCCCAGGAAGAGGTGGCCAAGGACATGGGCTGGTAGGGCACCAGTAGCGGTCAAACGTGGATGGCACGGGCTCGCCGTCCGGCGTCACAAGCCACCCCGGGCCGCATTCCGGCGCTCCGCCGGGTCGTACATGACTACAGTGATGAAATGTTCAAATCGCGCAAAGTCCATGAAGAAGACGCCTGGGACGGCATCGTCATCGACAAGACCCGCAAGGCGCCCGACGGTTCGAACCTCTACCACTACGTCGAAGTCCGCCTCCAGGACAGCACGACCAAGAAGGCCCGCATCGACAAGGTCCTCTGGGAGTCACTTGCCATCGGCGACCGACTCGTCAAGGAAGCGGGCACCGCAACCCCGGCCAAGGCGCACCCATAACCGACAGCGGACAGGCGGCAACCGACGTCAGGGCCGGGCGAGGCACGCTGACCGGGAGAACGCCGAGAGCCCCGTGATCTGCTCTCACAGATCACGGGGCTCTCGTTCCCGTGTGGCGGCGCCAGGATTCGAACCTGGGAAGGCTGAGCCGGCAGATTTACAGTCTGCTCCCTTTGGCCGCTCGGGCACACCGCCGGGTTGTGCTGCCACCGAACCCGCTTCTCGGCGGTGCTCCCTGGCAACGACGTAAACAATACCCGATGCAGGGGGGTGCTTCGCCACCCGGTTGATCTCCACCTCTCGGCTCCCGGGGTGGCTAGGCTGGTGCGGATGCGGCCCGGTGACATGCCGGGCCCGGCGGCCGCCGCCGCGCACGCCGGCACGCACCCGATTCGCACCCCGATACAAGGAGCCACAGGACATGGCCGACTCCAGTTTCGACATCGTCTCGAAGGTCGAGCGGCAGGAGGTCGACAACGCCCTCAACCAGGCCGCCAAGGAGATCTCGCAGCGCTACGACTTCAAGGGCGTGGGCGCCTCGATCTCGTGGTCCGGTGAGAAGATCCTCATGGAGGCGAACTCCGAGGACCGGGTGAACGCTGTCCTCGACGTCTTCCAGTCCAAGCTGGTCAAGCGCGGTATCTCGCTGAAGGCGCTGGACGCCGGCGAGCCCCAGCTGTCCGGCAAGGAGTACAAGATCTTCGCGTCGATCCAGGAGGGCATCTCCCAGGAGAACGCGAAGAAGGTGGCGAAGATCATCCGCGACGAGGGCCCGAAGGGCATCAAGGCGCAGGTCCAGGGCGAGGAGCTGCGCGTCACCTCCAAGAGCCGGGACGACCTCCAGGCCGTGATCGCGCTCCTGAAGGGCAAGGACTTCGACTTCGCGCTCCAGTTCGTGAACTACCGCTAGGACACCGGCGGAAACGGCGCCGACGAGCGCGACGGCAGGGGTGGGCCGCCCGGTTCCGGGCGGCCCACCCCTGCCGTGTCCCACGGGGCCGGGTCGCGTCCCACGGCGCTCAGTCGCGTGAGTTCCCGAACAGGATGCGGTAGACGATCAGCAGCACCAGCGAGCCGCCGACGGCCGCGACCCAGGTGGCACCGTCGTAGAAGTTCTTGGTGATCGGGTGGTCCAGCCAGCGGGCCGAGATCCAGCCGCCGATGAACGCCCCCGCGATACCGATGAGGGTCGTACCGATGAAGCCGCCGGGGTCACGTCCCGGCAGAAGGACCTTGGCGATGACTCCGGCCACCAGGCCGAGGATGATCCAAGCGATGATGCTCATGCCGTGAACCTGCCCTTCCCAGCTGTCCTCGCACTGTCCGGCCGCTGAGGATCCGGTGAGGACTCGCTGCCCACGCGCGCGTGTTCGTGTCGCGTCGATGGAGAGGACGTCACGGGTCCCTCACCTGGTTGCGCCGGTCGGTAGGGTGCGGCGCATGACCACATCCGGCGCAGGCCTACGGCGCACGCTGGGCGTACACGACGCCGTTCTCGTCGGTCTCGGCTCGATGATCGGCGCCGGTGTCTTCTCGGCCCTGGGTCCGGCCGCCCGTGCGGCCGGGTCGGGTCTGCTGCCCGGACTGGCGCTCGCGGCCGTGGTGGCCTACTGCAACGCCATGTCCTCGGCCCGTCTCGCCGCTCGCTATCCGGCCTCCGGCGGGACGTACGTGTACGGCAGGGAGCGGCTGGGCGCCTTCTGGGGGTATATGGCCGGCTGGGCGTTCGTGGTCGGCAAGACGGCGTCCTGTGCGGCCATGGCGCTCACCGTGGGCGCCTACGTCTGGCCGGGGCAGGCGCACGCGCTGGCGATCGCGTCGGTGGTGGCGCTGACGGCCGTGAACTACGGCGGGATCCAGAAGTCTGCGTGGCTGACGCGGGTGATCGTGGCCGTCGTGCTGGCCGTCCTCGCGGCCGTGGTCGTCGTGTGCCTCGCCCCGGGGCGGGCCGACGCCGAACGGCTGGACATCGGGCTGTCGTCGGGCGCGGGCGGAGTGCTCCAGGCCGCCGGGCTGCTGTTCTTCGCGTTCGCCGGGTACGCGCGGATCGCGACGCTCGGCGAGGAGGTACGGGATCCGGCGCGGACGATCCCGCGCGCCGTCCCCCTGGCCCTCGGGATCACCCTGGTGGTGTACGCGTGCGTGGCCGTCGCCACGCTCGCCGTTCTCGGCCCGGACCGGCTCGGACAGGCGGCGGCGCCGCTGGCCGACGCCGTGCGGGCGGCCGGGGCGCCGGGCGTCGTGCCGGTGGTGCGCGCGGGGGCCGCGGTGGCCGCGCTGGGTTCGTTGCTCGCGCTGATCCTCGGGGTGTCCCGTACGACGCTCGCCATGGCCCGGGACGGACATCTGCCCGGGGCGCTGGCGGCCGTACATCCCCGGTTCCGGGTGCCGCACCGGGCGGAGCTGGCCGTGGGCCTGGTGGTCGCCGCACTGGCCGCGACGGTGGACGTGCGCGGCGCGATCGGCTTCTCGTCCTTCGGTGTACTGGCCTACTACGCCGTCGCCAACGCCTCCGCGTGGACGCTGAGTCCGGCCCTGCTGTCCCGCGTCATGCCCGTGGCGGGCCTGCTGGGTTGCGCCACGCTGGCATTCGCGCTGCCCGCCGGTTCGGTCGCGGCCGGAGCGGGCGTGCTCGTGGCGGGGGTGGCGGCCTACGGCGTACGGCGGTGGTGGGCGCACCGGCGCGGCGCGTGACGCGCCGTCGGAGCACCGGTGACGGCACGCGCGCGTGAGCCGGCGTCAGTGCCGGACCGAGGCTCGGCACGACAGCGGGAGCAGTCGCCGGTGGCGGTACGTACGCGTGGCGCTCCGCCAGTGGCCTGGTGGACGCAACGCACGCGTGACAGGCCGTACGTGAGCTCTGCCGGTCGCCACACGCACACGCACGCGCGGGCGGTTGCGGCCCTCGCCCGTCGGCCCGCTCAGCGGCTGGCGAACGCCTGGTCCGTGGGGACGATCTCACGGCCCAGCGGCAGCAGGGAGACCGGGATCAGCTTGAAGTTGGCGATGGCGAACGGGATGCCGATGATCGTGATGCACAGGGCGATGCCGGTGACGATGTGGGCGATCGCCAGCCACCAGCCGGCCAGGATCAGCCACAGGACGTTGCCGATGCAGGAGGGGGCGCCCGCGTCCCGGCGCTCGACCGTGGTGTACCCGAAGGGCCACAGGGCGTAGAGACCGATACGGAAGGCCGCTATCCCGAAGGGGATACCGATGATGGTGATGCACAGCAGGACGCCGGCGAACAGGTAGCCCAGGAACAGCCAGAAGCCGCTCAGGACGAGCCAAATGACGTTCAGGATGGTCTTCACCGGGTGCGTCCTGCCATCTTCTCGAGCCGGGCGATGCGGTCCGCCATCGGCGGGTGCGTGGAGAACATTTTCGTCAGTCCCTGGCCCGCGCGGAAGGGGTTCGCGATCATCATGTGGCTGGCGGTCTCGATCCGGGGCTCCGGCGGCAGCGGCAGCTGCTGCGTGCCCACCTCCAGTTTGCGCAGGGCGCCGGCGAGGGCCAGCGGGTCGCCGGTGAGCTGGGCGCCGGAAGCGTCCGCCTCGTACTCGCGGGAGCGGCTGATGGCCAGCTGGATGAGGGTGGCGGCGAGCGGGCCGAGGATCATGATCAGGAGCATGCCGAGCAGGCCGGGGCCGTCGTCGTCGTCCGAGCGGCCGATCGGGATGAGCCAGGCGAAGTTCACCAGGAACATGATCACCGAGGCGAGGGCGCCGGCGACCGAGGAGATGAGGATGTCCCGGTTGTAGACGTGGCTCAGCTCGTGCCCGATCACGCCCCGCAGCTCGCGCTCGTCGAGCAGACGGAGGATGCCCTCGGTGCAGCACACCGCGGCGTTGCGCGGGTTGCGCCCCGTGGCGAAGGCGTTGGGGGCCTCCGTGGGCGAGATGTAGAGGCGGGGCATGGGCTGGCGGGCCTGCGTGGACAGCTCGCGGACCATCCGGTAAAGCGCGGGGGCCTCGAACTCGCTGACCGGGCGGGCGCGCATCGAGCGGAGCGCCAGCTTGTCGCTGTTCCAGTACGCGTACGCGTTCGTGCCGAGCGCGATCAGGACGGCGACGATCAGGCCGGTGCGGCCGAAGAAGCTGCCGATGACGATGATGAGCGCGGACAGTCCCCCGAGGAGTACTGCGGTCCTGAGCCCGTTGTGCCGGCGGTGCACCGTACGCCCTCCAAATCCGTGCAGCTGGGGAACACTTTGGTCCAGTGGACCCTCCCGCTTGTAACAACGCCAGGCGGCGGCCACGAGTTCCCTGTGTCCGTGCGGGCGTCGCTCGGCTGTACGGGTGACGTGCTGTTTCTCTCCCCCGCGCGCGTGGGGTACGGATGCCGCACGCGCGCGGGGCGGTGTGTCAGAACAGTCCGGTGGCGGCGAAGCGGAGGACCAGCTGGGGTGCTCCGGACAGGGCGACGCCGAGGACCCCGGTGAGGGCGATGGCGGCTGTGAGAGGCGCCGGAACGTGGTGCCGCGCGGGCTCGCCCTCGGGGGCGCGGAACAGCAGGGCCGTCCACTGGAGGTAGTAGAAGAGGGCGATCACCACGTTGACGGCCATGACGACGGCGAGCCAGCCGAGGCCCGCGTCGACGGCCGCCGAGAACACGGTGACCTTGGCGAACAGGCCGATGACGCCCGGCGGGAGCCCGGCCAGGCACAGCAGGAAGAAGGCCAGGAGGAGCGCGGTGAGCGGGTTGGTGGCGTACAGGCCGCGGTAGTCGCTGATCCGGTTCAGTGCCCGGCTGCGGCCCACCAGGGCGGCCACCGCGAACGCGCCGAGGTTCACGGCGGCGTACATCAGCGCGTAGGCGACCGTGGAGCCGATCGCCTTCTGCGGGTCCTCGGCGTACCCGGCGGCGGCGATCGGCACCAGCAGGTAGCCGGCCTGGCCGACGGAGGACCAGGCGAGCAGCCGTACGGCGCTGTACGCGCGCGTGGCCTGCTGGCGCAGGGCGCCGACGTTGCCGACGGTCATGGTGAGGGCGGCCAGGACGGCGAGCGCGGGTCCCCAGACGTCGGCGTACGACGGGAACGCGACGACGGTGACGAGGATGAGGCCGGAGAAGCCGACCGCCTTGCCGACCACCGAAAGGTAGGCGGCGACGGGCAGCGGCGCACCCACGTACGTGTCGGGCACCCAGAAATGGAACGGGACGGCGGCTGTCTTGAAGGCGAAGCCGACGAGAGTGAGGACGACCCCGGTCTGGGCGAGGGTGTGCAACTGTCCGTCGATGTGGGTCAGCCGCTGCGCGACCTGGGTGAGGTACAGGGTGCCGGTGGAGGCGTAGACGAAGCTGACGCCCATCAGGCTGACCGCGGTGGCCGTGACCGAGGACAGGAAGAACTTCAGCGCGGCCTCGGAGGAGCGCTTGTCGCCGTGCCGGATGCCGACGAGGGCGAAGGCGGGCAGGGAGGCGACCTCCAGGGCGACGATCAGGGTGGCCAGGTCGCGGGAGGCGGGCAGCAGGGCGGCGCCGGCCGCGGAGGACAGCAGCAGGAACCAGAACTCCCCTGCGGGGACCCGCTGCTCGTCGTCCTTGAGGTTTGTGACCGACAGCAGTGCCGCCAGCAGCGCGCCGCCGAGGACCAGGAACTGGATGACGAGCGTGAAGTGGTCGGCGGTGTAGCTGCACGCGCGCGTGGCGCGGTCCACGCAGAAGGTGCTGCGGTGCCCGTCCAGGAGGGGCAGCAGCATCAGCGCGGCCAGGGCCAGGCCGGCGACCGAGACCCAGCCCAGAACGGCCTTGCGGGCCTCGGGCAGGAACAGGTCGGCGACCAGCACCGCGAGCGCGACCACGGCGGCGATGAGCGGCGGGGCGACGGCGAGCCAGTCGACGGACTGGACCAGCGACTCGGCGAGGGGCTGGGAGCTCATCGGGTGCCTCCTGCGAGGAGCTGGTGCACGGCCGGGTCGGTCAGGCCGAGCAGGGCCCTGGGCCACAGCCCGGCGCCGACGGTGAGGGCGACGAGCGGGGTCCAGGCGGCGAACTCGTAGCCGTGGACGTCGGCGAGCTCCGGGACTTCCTGGTCCGCGCCGCCCATGCAGACGCGGCGGACCACGATCAGCATGTAGGCGGCGGTCAGCAGCGTGCCGAACGCACCGATCGCCATGAAGGTGAGGAACGCGGGCCGGCTGAGGCCGGCGGCGGGCTCGAACGCGCCGAACAGGGCCAGCATCTCGCCCCAGAACCCGGCGAGCCCGGGCAGCCCGAGCGAGGCGACGGCGGCGAACGCGAGCAGTCCGCCCAGGCGCGGTGCCTTGCCGTACAGCGCGGCGCCGGTCTCCTCGGCGAGGGCGTCGAGGTCGGTCGTGCCCGTACGGTCCTTCAGGCCGCCGACCAGGAAGAACAGCAGGCCCGTGATGAGGCCGTGGGCGATGTTGGCGAACAGGGCGCCGTTCACGCCGGTCGGGGTCATGGTGGCGATGCCCAGCAGGACGAAGCCCATGTGGCCGACGGAGGAGTAGGCGATCAGCCGCTTGAGGTCGCCCTTAGCGCCCCGCTTGGCCAGGGCCAGGCAGGCCAGCGATCCGTAGATGATCCCGACGACGGCGAACGCGGCGAGGTACGGCGCGAAGGTGTGGAAGCCGTGCGGCGCGATCGGCAGCAGGATCCGGACGAACCCGTACGTACCCATCTTCAGCAGGACACCGGCCAGCAGGACAGAGCCGACGGTCGGGGCAGCGGTGTGGGCTTCGGGCAGCCAGCTGTGCAGCGGCCACATCGGGGCCTTGACCGCGAGTCCGATCCCGATCGCCAGAACGGCGATGACCTGCACAGATGCAGTGAGAGGCCGGCCGTTGTCAGTGGCGAGTGCCACCATGTCGAACGTGCCCGCCTTGATTCCGATCAGGAGCAGGCCGAGCAGCATGACGACGGAGCCGAGCAGCGTGAACAGGATGAACTTCCACGCGGCCCGGGTCCGCCCCTCGCCGCCCCAGCGGACGATGAGGAAGTACATCGGGATGAGCACCGTCTCGAACGCGAGGAAGAACAGCAGCAGGTCGAGGACGGCGAACGTGGCGAGGGTGCCGGACTCGAGCAGGAGCAGCAGCGCGACGAACGCCTTGGGGGAGCCGCCCGCCGGCGGCTTGAAGTAGGAGTACAGCGCGCAGAGGAAGGTCAGCAGCGCGGTCAGGACCAGAAGGGGGAGCGAGATGCCGTCGATGCCGAGGTGGATCCGCACGTCGAGCGCGGGGATCCAGCTGATGTCGGTCGTGGCCTGCATCTTCGACGGGTGGTCGCTGTCGAAGCCGAGCGCGAGGACGATCGCGGCGATGAGGATCGCGCCGGTCACGGTGACACCGTGGCGCAGCACGGCCTGCCCGGGCGACTTCCCCTTCAGCCCGGGCGGGGCGGGCAGGAGGGCGGCGACGGCACCGAGGAGCGGGCCGACGACGACGAACGCCAGAAGGAACTGCATCACGGACTCGTTGATATCGATCACGCCTGCTCACGCTCCGGTGGCGACGAGGACGACGGCGACCGCCAGGACGACGGTGCCGGCGAGCAGCGCGCTCACATAGGTCTGCACATTGCCGGTCTGCGCCCGCCGCACGGCGGCCCCGAGCACGCGGGGCAGGGCGGCCGCGCCGCGTACGTAGGTGTCGACGACCTCGCGGTCGAGGAATCGCACGAGGCTCGCACCGGCCTGGACGGGGCGGACGAACAGCGCCGCGTATACGGCGTCCAGGTGGAAGCCGGTGGCCGCGTGCCGGTACAGCGGGCCGAGCAGCAGCCGCGCGGGGTCGGGCGCGTGGGCGAGGTCGCGGTCGGCCGGGCCCCGGTCGGCGAGGGCGTGGGCCTCGACGAGGCTCGCGTCTCCCTCCGGATGCGCGGCGGCCTCCCCCTGGAGGTGTTCCCACGCGAAGGAGGGCGCGGGCCCCGCCGGGGTACGGGCGGCGATCGCACTGGTGCGCTGCCAGGCGCCGTAGGTGAGCAGTCCGCCGACCAGCGCGAGGCCGGTGCCGAGGATGGAGGTGAGCAGCGTCGGGGTCAGGTCACGGCCGTCGAACCAGCCGGGCAGCGCGCGGTAGGCGAGCCCGCCGAAAGCCAGGGAGGGCACGGCCAGGACCCACAGCACCGCGTTCATCGTCAGCGGCTGGCGGCCGTGATCGGGTGCCTCGGTGCCCCGGCCGCGGAAGGCCAGCAGCCACAGGCGGGTCGCGTAGGCGGCGGTGAGCAGGGCCGTGAGCAGACCGGCGACGAGGACGATCCAGCCCGCCGCTCCGGGAGCGTGGTCGGTGTTCCCCGTGGCCACGTGCTCGGCGGCGCCGAGGACGGATTCCTTGGAGAAGAAGCCGCTGAACGGCGGGATCGCGGCGAGCGCCAGCAGCGCCACGGTCATCGTCCAGTAGGCGTCCGGGACGCGCTCGCGCAGGCCGTGCATGCGGGACATGGCCGCCAGCGAGTTGGTGCCGGCGGCGTGGATGATCACGCCGGCCGCGAGGAACAGCAGCGCCTTGAAGGCGCCGTGGGACAGGAGGTGGAAGACGGCGGCACCGCGGTCGCCGACGGCGAGGGCACCGGTCATGTAGCCGAGCTGGCCGATCGTCGAGTAGGCGAGGACGCGCTTGATGTCGTCCTGGGCGAGCGCGGCGAGCGCCGAGCCGGCCATGGTGACGGCGGCCATGACGGCGAGGACGACCATCGCGGCCCGGGAGGCCTCGAACACCGGAAGGAGACGGGCGATGAAGTAGACGCCGGCGGCGACCATCGTCGCCGCGTGGATCAGCGCCGAGACCGGCGTGGGACCCGCCATCGCGTCCGGGAGCCAGGTGTGCAGCGGGAACTGCGCCGACTTGCCGGCCACTCCCGCGAGGAGCAGCAGGGCGGTCACGGTCGGGTGGTCGAGACCGCCGCTCGTCATGGCGCCGAGGATCCGGGTGATGCGGAACGATCCGGCGTCGGCGCCGAGGGCGAACAGGCCGATGAGGAACGGGACGTCGCCGAGCTTGGTGACCAGGAAGGCCTTCAGGGAGGCGGCGCGGGCCTCGGGGGTCTCCCAGTAGTGGCCGACCAGGAAGTAGGAGCAGATGCCCATGACTTCCCAGCCGACCAGCAGCACGATCAGGTCGCCGGAGTAGACGACCAGGAGCATCGCGGAGGTGAACAGGGAGACGAGAGCGGCGTACGACGGGTAGCGCGGGTCGTCGCGCAGATAGCCGGTCGAGTAGATCTGCACGCAGGACGCGACGAACGCGACCAGGATCGCGACGAGCGCGGCGAAGCCGTCGATGTGCAGGGCCAGCTCGACCGGGACCGAGCCGGTGGGTGTCAGCTCCGTGTGGGCGTCGACGGCCCGGCCGCCGCCCTGGTCGGCGGCGACCAGCGCGGCGAGGCCGAGCGAGACCAGCGGCGGCAGCACGGCGAGCGGGCGGACGAACCCGGGCGCGGTGCGGCCGAGCAGCAGGCCGGCCACGGCGCCCAGCAACGGCATGAGGGGGACGAGAACGGCGAGGTGGATCGTGGTCACGCGGTGGCCTCAGCCTTCTCGGCCGCGGAGGTGCCGGGGCCCTCGGCGCCGGGACCGCCGGCCTCGGGGCCCTCGGCGGTGTCGCGGAGCTTGTCGATGTCGGAGGTGCCGCGGTTGCGGTAGACGGCGAGCACGATCGCCAGGCCGATGCCGATCTCGGCGGCGGCGATGGCGATGGTGAACAGGGTCAGCGCCTGGCCGGAGTGCAGGGTGTCCCTGGCGGCCCGGCTCAGCCAGACGTCGAAGGCGACCAGGTTGAGGTTGACGGCGTTGAGCATCAGCTCGACCGACATGAGGACCAGGATCGCGTTGCGGCGCGCGAGGACGCCGTACAGCCCGGTGCAGAACAGCAGGGCGGAGAGAACGGCGGGATAGGCGAGGTGCATCAGCGGACACCTTCCTTCTCGCCCGGGTGAATTCCGGAATCGCTACCGGAATCCGTGACGGAAGGGGAACTCTCGGTGACCGCCCGGGAGTTCACAGGGGGAGGGCCCGACTCCGCCTTCGCCTTGCGGGACAGGACGATCGCGCCGACCAGGGCCGCGAGGAGCAGGACGGACAGGGCCTCGAAGGGCAGCACCCAGTGCCGGAACAGGCTCTCACCGGTGACGCGGGTGGTGCCGGCGGCGGGGCCGGTCAGGTCGATCCACGTGGTGCGGAAGGCGTCGACCACCACCCAGACCAGCGCTACAGCGGCGGCGGCCGCGACGGCGAGGGCGACCCAGCGGTTGCCCGAGTCGGCGTCCGGGGACCGGCCGATCGGCGCCTTGGTGAGCATCAGACCGAACAGAAGGAGGACGACGACGGAACCGACGTAGATGAGGACCTGCACCCAGGCGATGAACTCGGCGGTGAGCAGGAGGTACTCGACGGCGAGGCCGCCGAGCGCGACCACCAGCCACAGGGCGGCGTGCACCAGCTGACGGGTGGTGACCGTGATCAGGGCCGCGCCGAAGGTGGCGAGGCCGACGAGCAGGAAGGCGATCTCGACACCGGTCGGGGACAGAAACCCGTGCGGGGCTGCCGCCAGGCTCACGGCTGCGGCGGGGCTCACGACTGCTCCTCCCCCGGTTCGGCCTGCGCGGCCGCCAGCTTCTCGGCGGTCTTGCGGGCGGCCACGATCTCCTTCGGCTCCTCGGCGGCGGGGTCGAGGGCGGGCGGGGCCGGGACGGTCCACATCCACTCGCGGAGCTTGTCGCGCTCGTGGGTGAGGTCGTGGATGTCGGTCTCGGCGTACTCGAACTCCGGGGACCAGAACAGCGCGTCGAAAGGACAGACCTCGATGCAGATACCGCAGTACATGCACAGGGAGAAGTCGATCGCGAACCGGTCGAGGACGTTGCGGCTGCGCTCGCGGCCGCCGGGGGCGGCGGGCGGGACGGTCTCCTTGTGGGAGTCGATGTAGATGCACCAGTCCGGGCACTCGCGGGCGCAGAGCATGCAGACCGTGCAGTTCTCCTCGAACAGGCCGATCACGCCACGGGTGCGCGGAGGCAGTTCGGGCTGGGCGTCCGGGTACTGCTCGGTGACGGACTTCCGCGTCATCGTGCGGAGGGTGACGGCCAAGCCTTTGGCGAGGCCGCTGCCAGGAATGGGGGCCATTAGCTGATCACCACCTTGACGATGCCGGTGAGGGCGATCTGGGCGAGGGAGAGGGGGACGAGGAGGGTCCAGGAGAGCTTCTGGAGCTGGTCCTCGCGCAGGCGGGGATAGGTGACGCGGAGCCAGATGACGACGAAGGCGAGGATCGCGGTCTTCAGCAGGGTCCACAGCCAGCCCAGGCCGGCGGCGCCCCAGGGGCCGTGCCAGCCACCCAGGAAGAGGACGGTGGTCAGGCCGCACAGGACGACGATGCCGGCGTACTCGGCGAGGAGGAACAGTGCGAAACGCAGACCGGTGTACTCGGTGTACGCGCCGAAGATGATCTCCGAGTCGGCGACGGGCATGTCGAACGGCGGACGTTGCAGCTCGGCGAGGCCGGCCACGAAGAAGACGAGCGCGCCGACGATCTGCCAGGGCACCCACCACCAGTGGAACGCGTGCAGGATGCCGGGCAGGGAGACCGTGCCCGCGGCCATCGCGACCGAGGCGGCGGCCAGCAGCATCGGCAGCTCGTAGGCGAGGAGTTGGGCGGCCGTGCGCAGGCCGCCGAGGAGGGAGAACTTGTTCGCGCTGGCCCAGCCGGCCATCAGCGAGCCGAGCACGCCGACGCCCATCACCGCGAGCACGAAGAAGACGCCCGCGTCGACGACCTGGCCGACCGCGCCCTCGCTCGGGCCGATCGGGATGGCGAGCAGCACGAGGAGGTACGGCAGCAGGGCGACGGCGGGGGCGAGCTGGAAGACGCGGCGGTCGGCGCCGGCCGGGACCACGTCCTCCTTCTGTGCGAACTTCACGCCGTCCGCGACGAGTTGAGCCCAGCCGTGAAAGCCGCCCGCGTACATCGGGCCGAGGCGGCCCTGCATGTGGGCCATCACCTTGTGCTCGGTCTGGCCGACGATCAGCGGGAAGGTGAGGAAGACGACGAACACGACCAGGAGTCGCAGGGCGACGTCCAGCGTGCCGTTCACTGCGGGCCTCCTGTGGGGTCATCGCCGGGGGTGCGGTCGGGGGTGCTGGGGGTTTCGGGGCGCTCGGGGGGTTCAGCGGTTGCGGAGCCGGCCGGCCGTTCGGCTTGCCCGCGCTCCGGCTCGCTCTCGGGTTCGCGTTCCGGCTCGCTGTCCGGCTCGCTGTCGGGCACGCGTTCCGGCTCGGGCCGGGGCGTCGGCTCGGGTGCCGCCCCGGGCTCCACCGTCGGCTTCTGCTCGGTCGTCGGCGTCTGCTCGGCGGTCGGAGTCTGTGCGGCGGTCGGAGTCTGTGCGGCCGTCGGCTTCTGTTCCGGTTCGTCGAAGGCCGGGCGGGCGTGGTGCCAGGGGGCGTCCGAACTGTGCGGGGCCGTGCTGCGCCGGGCCGGGCGGGATGCGCCCTCCGGTTCCGCCGGTGCCTGCTCGTGGCCCGGAGCCCGGCCTTGCTCCCGCGCCTGGTCCGGCGCCGGTGCCTCGGCCCGCTGGGAGGCGGAGCCCTGGGAAGCGGTGCGCGAGCGGCGTGGGCGGGTGGTCGGTGCCGGAGCAGCCGTCGGCGCCGCCGAGGCAGCCTCGGTGGCCCCGGCCTCCGGTACCGGCCGGCTCGTCCCGCCCGCGCTCTCGGCCTCGCCCTCGGCCGGGGCCGACGTCTGGCTCGCCGAGCCCTGGCTCGCGCTCCGCATCCGGCGCGGCCGGGCACCGGCACCACTACCGGCGCCGGCAGCCGGAGCTCCCTCCGCGGTTTCCGCGGCCCTGGCGGTGGCCGCGACCTCCGCCGAAGCGTCGGGCGCCTGGCTCGCGGAGCCCTGGGCGGCTGTGCGGGTGCGCCGTACCGGGCGGTCCCCGGCGGCGGGCGCGCCCGCGCGGGCCGGGCGGTCGCCCGCCGTGCGTCCTGCCGCCGCGCCGCGCGCCGGGCGGGCCGGGGCCGGGGGGAGCTGGCCCTTCAGCGGGCCCCACTCGTTGGGATCGGGGACGCCCGGGGGCAGCATCTGGCGGCGCTTGGGCCCACCGTGTTCGGCTTCCCCGGGCTCCTTCGCGCCGGGCCAGGCCTTGGCCACGCGGGCGGCGAGGACGAAGTCCTTGCGCAGGGGGTGGCCCTCGAAGGTCTCGGGGAGGAGGAGGTGGTCGAGCCCCGGATGGCCCGTGAAGCGGACGCCGAACATCTCGTGGGTCTCGCGCTCGTGCCAGGCGGCGCCCGCGTAGACGCCGACGGCGGAGGGCAGCGTCGGCGCCTCGTGCGGGACGGTCGTACGCACGAGGAGGCGGCGGACCGGGCCGAGGGCGACGACGTGGGCCGAGACGCGGAAGCCCGCGCCCGGTTCGTCGACGGCGCTCAGCCAGTCGAAGTAGGTGCAGCCCAGGGTCGTACGGGCCGTTTCCAGGGCGGTGAGCCAGGCGGACGGCGGTACGTCCACGGTCAGGACGTCGTACGACTCCTCGGCCGTGGCGTCCGTACCGAAGAGGTCCTCGACCGGGGCGGGCAGCCAGCCGACCGTGCTCATCGGGCGTCCCCCTCGGCAGCCGGTGCCGGCGGCTTCACCAGGTCGCTGGTCAGGGCGGCCACCGACGGCCGGGCGGCCCCGGTGCCGTAGCGCTCCTCCAGCGACTCGCGGGCGATCTTCTCCTGGAGCTTGAGGATGCCCTGGAGCAGCGCCTCGGGGCGCGGCGGGCAGCCGGGGACGTAGACGTCCACGGGGATGATCTGGTCGACGCCCTTGGTGACGGAGTACGAGTCCCAGTAGGGGCCGCCGCAGTTGGAGCAGGCGCCGAAGGAGATGACGTACTTCGGCTCGGGCATCTGCTCGTACAGGCGCTTGACGGCCGGGGCCATCTTGTCCGTTACCGTGCCCGACACCACCATCAGGTCGGCCTGGCGGGGGCCCGGCGCGAAGGGGATGACGCCGAGGCGGATGAAGTCGTGCCGGGCCATCGACGCGGCGATGAACTCGATCGCGCAGCAGGCGAGGCCGAAGTTGAAGACCCAGAGCGAGTAGCGGCGGCCCCAGTTCAGGATCACCTTCATCGGCTCGGGAGCCAGCCGGGCCAGTGCGCCCAGTCGCTTCGGCTCCGGCAGCAGCACGGGCTCGGAGACGGCCCCGGGGACAGGCCCGGAGACGGACTCGGTCGCCGACGGGTTCCCGTCCACCGAGTGGTTCACGTCCATGTCAGGACGCCCTTCTTGTATGCGTACAGCAGGCCCACGGCGAGGAAGCCCAGGAAGACGAACATCTCCACGAGGGTCGTCGCGCCGTAGCCGGGGGCGGCGAAGACCGTCGCCCAGGGAAACAGGAAGATCGAGTCGACCGCGAAGATCACGTACAGGAAGGCGTAGACGTAGTAGCGGACCTGGGTGTGGGCCCAGCCCTCGCCGACGGGGTCGACGCCGCACTCGTAGGTCAGGAGCTTCTCGGGGGTGGGGACCACCGGGCGCAGCAGGCGGCCCGCGCCGAAGGCGACGGCGACGAACAGCACGCCGACGAGCGCGAGCAGGCCCACCACCGAGTAGGACCGGAAGTAGCCGGCCGCGATGACGTTCGCCGTGGCGACCCCACCGTCCCCCAACGTCTCCCGCACCGTCCGTCCCTCATTCCCTGACGTCGTGGCCTGCATGACCCGAGTGAATTCGGTGATCCCGTGTGATTCGAGGATCTGTACGCACGGGAGTCTAGGCCCTGATAAAGAGACGGTAAGCAGCCCGCCGTCGGGTGAGACGGATGGCGGCGGGCCGGGGTTCGGCGGGGGTGGGGTTTTCCCCCGCGAGCGGAGGGCGGCGTACCGCATGGCGCGGTGGGCGACGCGCACGGCAGGCTGGCTGCTATGACCGCTCCCAGCTCAGCCGTCGACCGGGCCGACGGCACCGACCGCCTGCCGCCGCCGCGGCCGGCCTACGACGCGCACACCTGGAAGGAGATCGCGCATCTCCTGCTGAACCTGCCGGTGGCGGTGTTCTCCTTCGTGTACGCGCTCACCGCGCTGTCCGTCGGCGGTTCCCTGTCGGTCACGGTGACCGGCCTGCCACTGCTGGCGCTGAGCCTGCTGGGTTCCCGGCAGCTGGGGAAGCTGGAGCGGGCCCGCGCCCGCCGCCTGCTCGGGGTGCGGGTGGAGGAGCCGACCCCGCTGCCGCTCGCCAAGGGCGGGAGCCTGACGCAGCGGCTGTGGATGGCGCTGAAGGACCCGGTGGGCTGGCGGACGATGCTGTACGACCTGATCCGGCTGCCCTGGGGCGTCCTCACCTTCTGCACCACGCTGACCTCGTTGATCGCGCTGTGGCCGGTGCTGCCGTATCTGGCCCGGGGCCTCGCGAACGTGGACCGGGCGCTGGTGCGCGGGCTGCTGTCGCCCTCGGACGAGCTGGAGCGCCGTATCGCCGAGCTGGAGTCGGACCGGGGGATCGTGGTCGACACGGCCGCCGCCGACCTGCGCCGCATCGAGCGCGACCTGCACGACGGGGCGCAGGCCCGGCTGGTGAACCTGGCCATGGGGCTCGGCCTGGCCAAGGAGAAGCTGCTGGAGGACCCCGACTCGGCGGCGGCGATGGTGGAGGAGGCGCACGGCGAGGTGAAGCTGGCCCTTCAGGAGCTGCGCGACCTCGCCCGGGGCATCCACCCGGCCGTCCTGACCGACCGCGGCCTGGACGCGGCCCTGTCCTCGGTGGCCACGCGCTGCACGGTGCCGGTGAAGGTCACCGTGGACCTGGCCACCCGCCCGGCGCCCGCCATCGAGGGCATCGCCTACTTCACGGTTTCCGAACTGCTCCAGAACGTCAGCAAGCACAGCCGCGCCCGGGGCGCCTCCGTCGACGTCTGGCGCGCCGAGGAGCGGCTGCTGATCCAGGTCCGTGACGACGGCCGGGGCGGCGCCCGGCTGGACGGCGGCACCGGGATGCGGGGGCTCGCCGAGCGGCTGGGCGCGGTGGACGGCCTGTTCGTCCTCGACTCCCCGGCCGGCGGTCCGACGGTGGTCACGGCGGAACTGCCCTGGCGGGACCGGACCGAGTAACCACGCCTGCGGCCGTCCCCGCCTCCCCCGGTGCCGGGGTGGGGAAAACCCCCGGGTGGAGACGCCGACGGACTCCATGGCCCGCGGAACCGCGACGCACGACCGTAGAAGCACGGCCGCGGAGGCACGGCCGACACAACCAGAACGGAACGGGATTCGATGGCCATGGAGTACGGACACGGGTATGAGCGGGGGCAGGGGCGGCCCGCCGGAACCGGCCACCGGCTGCCCGCCGGACTGCGGGCGCCGTTCGAGGCGCGCAGCTGGCGTGAGTTCGGGTACGTCCTGCTGAGCCTGCCGATCTCGATCGTGCTGTTCACCTGGACGGTGACGATGGTGTCGCTCGGGGCGGGCCTGCTCGTCACCTTCCTCGGGGTCCCGGTGCTCGCGGCGGCGCTCGCCGGCTGCCGGGGCTTCGGCGCGCTGGAACGGGTGCGGGCGCGCACGCTGCTCGGGCTGGAGGTGGCCGCGCCGGAGCCGCTGCGGGTGCGCAAGCCGGGCGCGCTGGCCTGGATGGGGGCGGTCCTCAAGAGCGGCACCTCCTGGCGGAGCACGCTGTACGCGCTGGTGCAGTTCCCCTGGGCGGTGTTCTCGTTCGTGGTGGCGGTGACCCTGTGGCCCCTGGGCTGGTCGCTGCTGACCTACCCGCTGTGGTTCTGGGTCTTCCCGGCCTACGTCGGCCAGGGCGGTCTTCAGCTGTACGGCGACGAGCACCACAGCGTGTACCTGGACAACCCGTTCGAGATCACCGTGACCGCGCTGGTCGGACTGCTGGTCACGCTGTCCACGCCGTGGATCGTCCGGGCCCTGACGACCGTCGACGGGCTGCTGGTGCGCGGGCTGCTGGGGCCGTCGCCGCTGTCGGCGCGCGTGGTGGAGCTGGAGTCGGACCGGGGCGTCGTGGTCGACACGGCCGCCGCAGACCTGCGCCGCATCGAGCGCGACCTGCACGACGGGGCGCAGGCCCGGCTGGTGAACCTGGCGATGGACCTGGGGCTGGCGAAGGAGAAGCTCCAGGAGGACCCCAGGGCGGCGGCGCAGATGGTGGAGGAGGCGCACGGCGAGGTGAAGACCGCGCTCCAGGAGCTGCGCGACCTCGCCCGCGGCATCCACCCCGCCGTCCTGACCGACCGCGGCCTGGACGCGGCCCTTTCGTCGGTCGCCTCCCGCTGCACGGTGCCGGTGCGGGTCGAGGTCGACCTGCCGGGCCGGCCGGCGGCCGCGATCGAGGGCATCGCCTACTTCACGGTCTCCGAACTGCTCCAGAACATCAGCAAGCACAGCCGGGCCCGGTCCGCGTCGGTGGACGTGTGGCACGCGGAGGACCGGCTGATGCTCCAGGTGATCGACGACGGGGTGGGCGGCGCGGACGTCTCGGGCGGCTCGGGTCTGGCCGGCCTCGCCGGACGCCTGGGCGCGGTGGACGGCGTCCTCGTGGTGGACTCCCCCGCGGGCGGCCCCACCCGGGTCATCGCGGAACTGCCCTGGCGAGCCTGAGCCACACCACTCCCCCCTGCCCCGGCCCCCGCACCTGCCTGGAACCCCCTTGTCCGAGCGTGGAGTTCCCAGGTGGGGCGGCGGGCCGGGGCGATTGCTGGAATGCTTGACCTCCGTACGGACCGTAGGGACGAACACCGTCGGAGAACGGGCATGGGGGGCCGGGAGATCGTGGAGAACAGGGTGCGGGTGGTCATCGCCGAGGACTCGGTGCTGCTCAGAGAGGGCCTGACCCGGTTGCTGACCGACCGTGGGCACGATGTCGTGGCAGGTGTCGGGGACGCGGAGGCGCTGGTGAAGACCGTCGCCGACCTCGACGGGCAGGGCGCGCCGCCCGACGTGGTGGTGGCGGACGTACGGATGCCGCCGACGCACACCGACGAGGGCGTGCGCGCGGCCGTGCGGCTGCGCAAGGCGTATCCGCGGCTCGGGGTGCTGGTGCTGTCGCAGTACGTGGAGGAGCGCTACGCCACCGAGCTGCTGGCCGGTTCCAGCCGGGGCGTGGGCTATCTCCTCAAGGACCGGGTCGCCGAGGTGCGCGAGTTCGTGGACGCGGTGGTGCGGGTCGCCGAGGGCGGTACGGCGCTGGACCCGGAGGTGGTCGCGCAGTTGCTCGGCCGCAGCCGCAAGCAGGACGTGCTGGCGGGGCTGACCCCGCGCGAGCGCGAGGTGCTCGGGCTGATGGCCGAGGGCCGTACGAACTCGGCGATCGCCCGGCAGCTGGTGGTCAGCGACGGCGCCGTGGAGAAGCACGTCAGCAACATCTTTCTGAAGCTCGGCCTGGCGCCGAGCGACGGCGACCACCGACGGGTGCTGGCCGTTCTGACGTATCTGAACTCCTGACGGCCACCTCCACCGTGCCCACCCCGACCACCACCGTGTACGGACCGCC
>NZ_MLYO01000067.1 GCF_001866665.1 Streptomyces monashensis
GTCATGCCTTCCCCCTCGATCGGGTCCACCCCCTTGAATCCCGCTCGGGGACTCGGCCAACCGGTTATACGGTTGCGCAACAACGCAACTGAACTGTAGCCGAGGGCGGGTAAGAGCAGGGTCGACGTGGCGGCACGCGGGAAGGGGCGCCGCAAGGCGCGGGCGGTGGCGACCGGTCTCACACCGCACCTGATCCCGGGCGGACCGGGACGCTGGCGGTGGCGCTGAGCTGAGCCTGCACGGACCATTGGACCTTGACGGACTGGAGGAGTCCCACGGCCACCCACACGGCGAACATGGACGAGCCGCCGTAGGAGGCGAACGGCAGCGGGATGCCGGCCACCGGCATGACGCCGAGGGCCATGCCGATGTTCTCGAAGGACTGGAACGAGAACCAGGCGACGATCCCGGCGGCGACGATCGTGCTGTACAGCTCGGTCGCCTCGCGCGCGATCCGGCAGGCCCGCCACAGGATGACCCCGATCAGGCCGATGATCAGGATGCCGCCGGCGAAGCCCAGCTCCTCGCCGGCGACCGTGAAGACGAAGTCGGTCTGCCGCTCGCACTTCCCCAATGAGGCATCGGACGAGCTTCGGACCCGTGCCTGCCACCGGGCAGCCGGTTGCAGGCGCCGCGCGCTTGGACTCCCGCACGAACAGAAAAGTTGCATACTTGCGTAATGCAGCAAGCATCTGGTGAGAATGGGCCCGTGACCACCCATGACACCTCGAACCCGCAGCGCCCTGGCCCCGAGCACTGGACCGAGCTGCTGCACATCCGGATGGAACGGATCGAGGGCCTGCTCGCTCCGGCCGATCAGGTATCCGAGTCCGAGCGTCCCGCGTGGCAGCGGCGCACCCAGGGCGAGCAACGCTGGGCTGTGATGGCGGCGCTGCTGGTCGCCGTCTGGGTGCAGTGGGCGCTTCCTGCACGACTCAGCATCCACCCGCACTGGCTGCTGCCCGCCCTGGAGCTGGTCATGATGGCGGCGCTGTGGATAGCCCACCCGCACCGGCGGATCGAGCATCGCTCCCGTCTGCTGCGCGCACTGGGCGTGCTGCTGGCCGCCGCGGTCAGCCTCGCCAACGGCTGGTCGGCCGTCATCCTGGTACGCGACCTGCTGCACGGCACCGAGGGCTCCAATGCCGCGGCCCTGCTGACGACCGGCGGCGGCATCTGGCTGACCAACGTCATCGCCTTCAGCCTCTGGTACTGGGAGTGGGACCGGGGCGGCCCGGTGGCCCGCGCCCTGGGCACGCACCAGCACCCGGACTTCCTCTTCCCTCAGATGCAACAGGAGGGCATCGCACCCGAGGACTGGGAGCCGCAGTACATGGACTACCTCTACGTCGCTCTCACCAACGCCACCGCCTTCAGCCCCACCGACACCATGCCGCTGTCCCGGTGGGCGAAACTGCTGATGGCGACACAGTCAACGATCTCGCTGCTGACCCTGGCGCTGATCATCTCGCGCGCGGTCGGGGTCCTGCAGTAACCCCGGACGGAATGGGGCACACGCGATCGCGGAAACGCCCGCCGCAGGATGCCCGACTCTGGAAAACACCCCCTCCGCGATTCTGAACGTGTTCACCAGGCCCGTCGTTCTCGCATGCACTCGAGCGGGAGTACCGGCACAGTCTCAGTCCTGCGATCAATACGTGCATCCCGCACTCTGAGTAACGCCGGGCTGCATGGATCGCGGCCCCTGCCAGCCGGAGCACGGCCATCGTCGCCGTCCCGTGCACGTCATTGCCGACGAGGTCGCTCGGTTCCGGGCGCGGTCGCGCCCTTCATCGTCCGACACCTACGGGGACCACTCAGCTCCCACACTTGCCCACTTGCGCGACTGTGCAACTATTCGGGCTCCTTCTTCGTCTCACTGGTAGCAGTCGGGGGAAAATCCGGAATCAGCCGTGTTGCCCCGCGTCGAGATGAGCGAGAGCGAGCGTATGCGCCATCAGCAGGAACGCGTCACCTGCGCCATCGGCGCGCAGGGGCAGCACCGCTCTGTGACGAACGGTCGGGTGGTCCCGCAGGGCCGGGCCGGAGAGCGGGCACCGTCCGTCGGAGCGCCCCGTGCGCGACGCTCGCAGCGGGGCAGGGGCGACGCACCCCCCGTACGTCGACCCGGGGCAGGGGTCATCGCAGCGATGCTGTTGGGCCCGCTGCTCCTGGGGGACGGAGTGGACGCCCTGGTCGGCCAGGAGCCCGGCTGGGGCGTGGCGGCCGGAGCGACGGCGGGAGCCTTGCTCGGGGCCCTGGCGGCCGTTCGTCGCCGCAGCCTGGGGTCGGTGGCACCGCTGCCGGCCCTGGCTGTGGCCGTTGTCACGGCGGGGGCGGTACTGACGTCGCGTGGTCCGCTGGCCACGCGGCTGGTGCGGTGGGCCGTGGCGGTGTTCCCGGCCATGGCCGCGGCCGAGTGCGCGGTGGTCGTCGTGGCGCTGGCAGCAGCCGCGCTCCGGTCCGGGATGAAGCGGAGGGATCGTGCCTGAGAACATGCGACACCGTCCGCACCCGGCCGCTGCCCGACGCGGAGGCAGGGCTCCCTGGCTCTTCGTACTGCGTGCGGCGACGTGGGTGGTTTCGGCGGCTCTGCTGCTCGGCTGCGGTGCCACCTGGTACGCGTACCGATCCCTGACGCACGGCCTGACCACCTCCGACGCGCTCGACGCGGTCCGCGGCAGGGCGCCCCGGCATCTGGACAACTCGGTCAACCTGCTGCTCATAGGTCTCGACTCGCGCAAGGACATGAACGGCAAGGATCTGCCACGGCAGTTCGTGCAGACCGAGCTGCACGCAGGGTCGAGCGACATCGGGTACTACAACACCAACACCCTGATCCTCATGCACATCCCCGCGAACGGCGGCAAGGTGCAGGCGTTCTCCATCCCGCGTGACGACTACGTACAGACGCTGAACGGCGACGGCTCGGTACAGGGCCACTTCAAGATCAAGGAGGCGTACGCCAACGCGTACACCACGGCCCACGACAAGTACTACGCACAGGGAGTCAAGGGCGCGGATCTGGAGGCGAAGAGCCGTGAGGCCGGGCGGGAGGCGACGCTGGCAACGGTGCAGCAGTTCACCGGGGTGCCCATCGACCACTTCGCCGAGGTCAACCTCCTCGGCTTCTACGACATCGCCAAGGTCCTGCAGCCCATCGCGGTCTGCCTCAAGCACCCGGTCAAGGACCGGTACTCGGGTGCCGACTTCCCCGCCGGGGTGCAGCAGTAGAACGCCCGTCAGGCGCTGGCCTTCGTACGGCAGCGGCACGGGCTGGACGCCGGGGACCTGGACCGTACGCGTCGGCAGCAGGCGTTCATCTCCACGGTCACGCATCAGCTCAAGACCGAGGGCGTGTGGGGCAGCCCGTCCAAACTTCAAGGGCTGTTCGACGTCGTGAAGAAGGACGTCGTCCTGGACAGCAGCTGGAACGTGCTCGACTTCGCGCAGCAAGCCCCGGATCTCACCGGCGGCAACGTCGTGTTCCACACCCTGCCCATCGAGGGCTTCGGAATCCGCAACCGCGAGGACGTCAACCTCGTGGATCCGGAGAAGATCAAGTCGATCGTGCAGCAAGCCTTCGGAACGGCCGGCGCCCCGTCCCTCGTGGCCTCGGGCACTACCGCGGCCGCACTCGCCACCGTGGATGTCATCAACGGCAACGGCGGTCGGGGACTCGCCTCCGAGGCCCTGTCCTCCCTTGTCAAACTCGGCTACACAGCCGGTACGACGGGCAACACCGCCACGCAGCCCGCGACCACCGTCCGCTACGGCGCCGGGGCACAGCAGGCGGCCCAGCATATCGCCGGCCGACTCCACGCCGGCACCGCCATGTCCAGCCCCGCCGTCTCCGCAGGCCACGTCGTCGTCACCCTCGGCGAGGACTACACGCATCCCGGCCAGGCAGCGCCCACTCCGACGCCGACCGCTTCCGCGTCGAACACGGCAACAGCGGACGAATCCGGCCCGGCCGTGAAGGCGGGCGGTGTGCCGTGCGTCAACTGAGCCGCCTCGGGTGTCGGACGCCCGCATGGCGACACCGGTGTGACTCGCGTGAGTGGATCCAGTGCGGTCGGATGAGGAACTGAAAGCCGGGCTCGTGTACGTCATGGCGGACGGAGGCTCGGAGCTCGGCGGCCCTGGTCGATGCATCTGCTCAGTGGCCCGACAGCTCCCCGTGTCCAACCCCGGTCGCGCCTCTTGTCCGGCGGCCCGTCGTTCGTGCTTGAATAAGGTTTCACAGTTGCGCAATTAGAGAACCATTACGACGCCCATCGCGTCGGTCCCAGAAGACGGTGCGGCACCTCCCTTCAGGTTTGCCTGCCATCTCCGGGACCCTCTTCACTTCCAGCGGGGAGCAACACATGTCCACGTCCGACCGTTTACCGGCAGGCGGCGAGGCCGTCTTCGAACGGATCCTGGACCGAGCCCTGGACTCCCCGGAAGTGAGCCAGGCGCTGCGCCGCCACGCAGGGAGGGCCGGCCGTGAAGACCTCCGCGCCCGTGCGGTGGCGGCACGAGAAACGATCACGGCCACAGCCGGAGTCGAGTACCAGGACTACCTTGAGCTGAAGGAAGCGTCCGCCAAGCATGATGAAGGCGCTGCCGCACGTTCGGCAGGCGGGATCCTGCCGGTGCTGGCCGTGTTCGTGCCGAGCCTCTCGGCCATGGCGGGGGCCGTGTTCCTGGTGTCCGGGTACGGACTGCGTGCTCTGGATCAAGCCCGGCGCATCGGCGATGACCTGGTCACCGCAGGCGCGGTCGCCTCCGTCTTGGCCATGGGATCCGGCGTTGTCGATCTCATATGGCTGTTGGTCGCTGCGGCGCACAACCGGTCGTCGGCGGGTGAGGCGGATCCCGGTGACAGGGATCCGCGCG
Source organism: Streptomyces monashensis (assembly GCF_001866665.1). GTDB lineage: Bacteria > Actinomycetota > Actinomycetes > Streptomycetales > Streptomycetaceae > Streptomyces > Streptomyces monashensis. Next base: position 4,882 of record NZ_MLYO01000067.1, read on the forward strand.
TGCGTCAGGCATGGGATACGTGGCAGGTGGCGCTGCTGGAGCGCGGCATGATGCCGTTCCTCCTCGGCCTCCTGGAGCGGGCGCACATGGCAGAGGAAGTCGTCCGTTCCGCTCAGGAGGCAGCCGCCGGCGGGGCAGGCACCGACGGCGGCGACCTTGGCAGTCCGGGCTTCACCGGCCCCACACCTCCGCAACTGCGGTAGCACCCAGCCAAGGAATGCCGCAGCGGCGGCAGCCCCACCACCATCATCACAGGAGGACATCTCATGGGCGTGACCCTGGCCAAGGGCGGCAATGTCTCACTGAGCAAGGAGGCGCCGGGACTGACGGCCGTAACCGTCGGTCTCGGCTGGGCCGTACGCACCACCACGGGTGCCGACTACGACCTGGACGCCTCCGCGCTGCTGTGCGGCCGCTCGGTTCCGGCTTTCCGCACCAAGCCGCAGCTGGCTGCTGCCCTCGCGGTCCGCGGGAAGGAGGCACACCCCGCCCGTGCCTTCAGCATCATGACCCATCACCCGCCCCCGAGCATCCGCAACTGCCCCGCTACCAGCAGCCATACCCACCGAAAAGGAGTAGACCGGATACCTCCTCCACGAAAGTCCGGCGCGGACACGTGGAGTTCCGGCACCGGCACCGCCGAACTCGCAGCTGGGGTACGCCCCTTCGTCCGGCGCTCGGTACGTCGGTGGGAAAGCGCAGGCAGGAGCTGTGAACCACGGTCGACCAGGCGCCGCATCCCGGACAAGCGACGCCAGTCGCGGCGCATCGCGCGTCAACGCGCACTATCTCGATAGTCACGTCCACCGACAGCACCGCGACGTCCGCGGTGGGACGGGGACAATAGCTCCATCAGTCGGAGCGCAGCCTCTTGCATGGCCCCGGACTGTCGGCCCAATCGCCTTGTTCACGGCTCATTTCGGGCGACTTCGAGTCGAGTCTCGAGGTGCTCAGCCCTCACTTGGAGTGGCCGCTGCGCGGAAGCTAAGTCACAGGTCGCAGCATTGACCGATATCACGGCCGCAGGTCAGAGACCCGGCCCTTCAATTCTAGTCACAGTAGTCCACGGCAGGCACGAAAGCGCCCCAGGCCAGCGGTTTCCCATTGGTCTGAGGCTGCTGCCTTCCTCGATTACGAGGAGAGTGCCGTTGGAGCAGTCGGCGATGGCGACGGCTACCGAGTCATCGTCATAGTCGGCGACGGCGACCCAGTCTTCGTCATCGTCATTGTCGGCGACGGCTTCTTCGTCATCGTCATTGTCGGCGATGGGGACGCAGTCTTCGTCATGGTCATTGTCGGCGACGGCTTGTTCGGCTTGGTCACCGAAGCAGTCGGTGAGGGCTTCTTCGTCGGCTTGGCCGTTCCTGTCGACGTGCAGACCTTGTGGCCTTGGACCCAGACGTGCTCTTTGTGCTGACCCTTTCCCTTGTCTTCCCAGTGCCCCTTCACCCAATGGCACTTGGGTTTGGCTGGAGTGGCGTGCGTGCTCACATCAGCGGAGTGTTGCGCGGTAGCGATTCCGGCCGCTCCGCTGAGCGCCAGGACGGGCACCGCTACTGCCACAACTACAGCCCCTCTCACATGAGTTCGCATGGCAGCTCCTTCTCACTGTTGGGCTTCCAGTCCCTGCCCACCCCTCGCTTCAAGGCTGACATGACGCGAAATAACTCGCAAATTCTGACAAAAATGACCATGTTTCCAAGGTGTCGACGAGGTGAATCCTCCCTGTGCGAGCCAGGGCAGCCGTCACGTCTCTGGGCACGCATGGGTTACACGACTGCCGCCATGGTCACTGCCGTCGTTGGAGTGCTCGGCACGCTCCTGGCGCCAGTGATCACGACTTGGACGACGAAGCGCCAGCGGGCGGAAGAGAGACAGGCTGAGGAGGGAAGACGGGTCTTTGAGGAGCGGCGCGCTGCGTACAGGCTATGAACCGTGCGTCCCGTCACTTTCACACCATGCTGAAAGACGCCCTCCACCGCATGGGAGACGGTGTCGACACCGACGACGACCGCGCCCAGGTTGAGGAGGCGCGGCGGGACTACCGGGATCGCTACGCCGAGGCTCAATTGATCGTCCCCGAAGCGGTACTCAGGGCATCTCGCGAGGTGAACGCTGTCCTGGCCGCGATCGACGCTACAGCGATGTGGCATCGGGTTAGGTTCGACTCATCGGCGGTGAACACGCGGCCGACCAGGCTTCCGCCTTTTCTCACCCGTTCGGGGCGGTGGAAACGCCGGGAGAGAAACGGGCGGCGTGGGCGCGGTCAGATGTGCCCACGGGAAGCGTCCGGGGCGGAAATCTCCAGGTGGATCGACCAACAGGGGAAAGAGCGTCGGCCCGGGAACCAGGGGCGAACGCCTGGTTTCCGGGCCGGTGGTGCGCGTGTGGCACGTAGGTTGTCGGACAATGGGGTGGGAGTACCCCGGCCCGATTGCGGCGGGCCGGGGCCCCGTATGGGGCTGCTCGGCTTCGGGGTCAGTCCCAGCCGCCCTCGCCGCCCCAGCCGCCCTCGCCACCCCAGCCGCCCTCGCCGCCCCGGCCGCCTTCTTCGCCGCCCTCACCGCGGTCACCGCGGTCGTCGTGGTCGCAGACCACGCGGAAGCTGGCGATGACTCCGTTCTTGACCTTCACGCCGTCCTCCATCTTCTCGTGGTGCTCGCCCTTCTCCTCGTGCTTGCCATTCTCGTCGTGCTCGCCGTTCTCGTGGTGCTCGCGCTCCTCGCAGTTCTCGTTCTCGTCCCCCTTCTTCTTCTCGTCCTCGTCCTTGATCCTCGGGCAGACGCCGTCGGAGGAGCTCCAGGGGCCGACGGTGGCGATGGGGGCGCCGTTGTCGCAGACGACTCCGCGGAAGACTTCCACGCGCTTGTGGCTGTCGTTGCGGATGTTCAGGGTCTTGGCGCCCAAGCCGCTGACGACGGTGATGCAGTCGCCGGGGTGGGCGGAGTAGGAGCGCTCGTTGATCAGGATCCGGCCCTCCTCTCTGCGCTCCTCGTGGCGCCTGCCTTCCTCGCGCCGGCCTTCGTTGCCCTTGCCTTCGTTGCCCTTGCCCTGCCCTTCGTTGTTGTTGGCCTTGTTCTGTCCGGAGTCGCCGCCGAAGGGCGCTGCCGAGGCGGCGGCCGGGGCCGCCTGGGGTGCCTGGGCGGAGGCCGCCGAGGCGTAGGTGATGCCGGTCACGGCGAGCGCCGCGGCGGCCGAGAGACCTGCGGTCACCATGGTGGGACGAGCGAGCTTCATGTCGCTTCTCCTGTCTGGATATCTCGGAGATATCGGCTCGTCAGCCGACTGCGACCAAACGTACTCACAGCTGTCATATAGGTGCATATCGGAAGAATCTGGTCAGGGGGCCGACCGGGGTATATATGTGGGCCTGTCTGCCGCCCCGTCAGAGCGTGAAGCGGCCCGAAGACCAGGCGTATTGAATGACCACTAGCCCTCCCGGATGATCTGCTGACGCCTCCTCACCCCTTGTCTGCTGCGTGTCGCTACGAAAGCCGTGACCGATCCGTGTTAAGGGAGCGGCAGCGCCAAAACCCGACGACACCAACATCCCCATCGTGGCGCTCAGTCCCGCTGACGATGGCCAGCGCACGGTGATCTACCAGGCTCCGCCCGGCACGACCGAGCACGATTCCCTGGTCCTGCTGGCAATGACCACCGAGGGCGTGGGAACCCCGTGAACTGGCAGTCGAACGCGTGATCTGACGAGCAGCAGACGCTGACACCGTGGCTAACCTCGCGCTTTCACGAGCCGAGCTCGCGAACGACGTCAGGAAGACGGCGGAAGTGCTTTGACCTGGAATGATACGTCGTTTCCGAGCTGGTGAACGGATTGAGTCACCTGCACTTCCTGGGCGAAGAACGAGTTGGATGCCCGTCGTGCTGCATCAATATCCCTTGCACCGGGTCCCGAGGCGTGCGGAGGATGTCATGTGCAGGCATTGGATGACTGGCTCGCTGACCGGCGAGAGGCTCTCAAGGCCACAGGCCGGGAGAAGGTGACCTGCTTCGAGCGGGCCGCTGAGGCATTGCCTACCTACGTGGCGGCCTTGGAGTTGACCGACCTCGGCCCGATGGTCGGGAGCCCACTGTCTCCCAACGTGCTCCGCGAGGTCCGGCTGGGCGATGGATCTGTCGCCGTTCTGAAGCTGATCGGCGAACCCCAGCACGCGGAGGCCGCGACGTTGGCGGTCTGGACCGCACACCGGGTGCCGTGCGCTCCTCTCCTCGACCACGGTGTCGGTGCCCATGCCCCAGATGTCACTCACCTGTTGCTGGGGAAGGTCTCGGGCGTCGGGCTGCCGCACACAGAGATGGCCGCAGCCACGAAACAGGTCGTCAGGTTGTTCCATCAGGCGCATCTGACACCGCCAGCTGGAGTGGCGCGCTTGCAGGACTTCCTCGGGCCCAAGCTTCATAACGCCGTACGGGTCTGGCACGAGGCCGGACTGCCCGCGCCCGACGGCGTGTTGCACGTCCTTGAGGATCCGACGATCGAGCCGGTTCTGCTGCACGGTGATGCGGTCGGGTTCAATCTCCTGAGATCGGGGGGCGAACTCGCGCTCATCGACCCCGCAGGCGTGTGCGGACCGGCGGAGTTCGATGCCGCGCGCTGGGTGGCACGATGCCTGGCCGTCACCGGCCCGAGCGCCTTGGCTGGCCTGACTGAAACCGCACTGTCCGCAGACCCGTCGCTGAGCCGACGCTTGTTGGACGTGTGCGTCGCGGTCGAGCTGGTTATTGAGGTTCGGCATCGGACAACCAGCCCGGACGTGTTTCTCAGTATCGGGGCCCCAGCGCAGACCTTCACCGCCGACACCCGTCGGCTCGCCGAGGCGGTGGCCCATCGCTTGACAGAGGCCCGATGATTGGTCGAACGCCTTCAATCGGTGGGTTGTCTGACGGTTGGTCGGGATAGAAGAGAGTGCCGCTGAGCTGGGACGATAGGGCTTGTCGAAGGTCTTGTACGTCGCCGAGCAAAGGGCACTCTCCAGATGGGCAAGCGTAGCGGGTCCTTCCCGCGCATCCGGGTATCGAGTGGCGGCTCCGGGGTGGTCTCGCAGGCCGGCGCGGTCCTGCTGGTGGAGACTGTCCGCAGGTGCGGTCTGGACTTGGCGATGTCGGCGGCGCTCGCGCCGTGGCGCAGGGCTCGTGCGGTGCACGATCCTGGCAGAGTCCTGCTGGATGTGGCCCTGGCGGTTGCGCTGGGTGGGGATTGCCTCGCCGACATCGGCATGCTGCGGGCCGAGCCTGCCGTGTTCGGGCCGGTGGCCTCTGACCCGACCGTCTCGCGCCTGCTCGACGCACTGGCCGCAGCCGGCCCGCGTGCGCTGGAAGGCATCCGGCAGGCCCGGTCCGAAGTCCGCGAACACGTCTGGCGGTTGGCTGGCGAGGCGGCCCCGGACGCGGGCGGCGAGGTCGTCGTGGACATCGACGGAGTGCTGGTCCTCGCCCACTCCGAGAAGGAGGATGCCGCCGCGACCTGGAAGAAGACGTTCGGCCATCACCCGTTGTTCGCGTTCGTCGACCACGGCGCCACCGGCTCCGGAGAACCGGTCGCGGGCGTGCTGCGGCCGGGGAATGCGGGCAGCAACACAGCCGCCGACCACATCGCCGTCGCCCGCCTGGCCCTGGCCCAGCTGCCAAAGAAGTACCGGCGCGGACGGCGGACCCTGGTCCGCACCGACTCCGGCGGTGGCACCCGCGACTTCCTGGACTGGCTTGCCGCGCGGGGCCGGTGGCTGTCCTATTCGGTCGGGATGACCATCACCGATGCTGTCTATCAGGCCGTTCTCAAGGTGCCCGCCCGGGCCTGGACGCCAGCCGTCGAGCCGGACGGCGAGGTCCGCCACGGCGCCTGGGTCGCCGAGCTTGCCGGCGACGTGCTCGAGGGCTGGCCGAGCGGTATGAGGCTGATCGTCCGCAAGGAACGGCCGCATCCCGGCGCGCAGTTGCGTTTTACCGACGCCGATGGGATGCGGCTGACCTGCTTTGCCACCAACACGAAGCAGACGCCGATCGCACGGCTGGAGCTACGGCACCGGCAGCGCGCCCGGGCCGAGGACCGCATCCGCGCTGCCCGTGACACCGGCCTGCGCAACCTCCCGCTCCACCGGGCCGCACAGAACCAGGTCTGGCTGGAGATCGTCCAGATCGCGCTCGACCTACTGGCCTGGATGCCGATGCTGGCCCTTACCGGCCAGCCCCGGCGGTGGGAGCCCAAGCGACTGAGGTTGCGGCTGTTCTCGGCCGCCGCCCAACTCGTGACGACCGGCCGCCGCCGCTACCTCCGCCTCGCCCGCCACTGGCCCTGGACCGACGTGATCACCAGCGCATTCGAGCGGCTCCAAGCCCAGCCGAAGCCCGGCTGACCAGTGAAGACGTCCCACCCCGACGAGTCGAACCCACTTCCGGAACCGTGGAACCGGTGCCCACCCGACGCGACAGTCGGGCCACCGCTATACCCGCAGCCGGAGGCAACAACTCCCAGAAGGCCAAAAGGGTCCGTCAGCAAGCTGACGGACCCTCACGCAAGATCGAGGCTAACCAGCCGTGTGACACCGCGAATACGAAAACTCCGCACTACCGAGACTTTCGTCGACGCGACCGGGCCACTTTTCGTCCTGCTTCACCGCGCGCAGTCATCGGCATCTCCCAGGGCGACCTGTGCGACCGCACGAAGTACGAGTTCCTGGCCGACGGCAGGCCCGTGCAACTGTCCACGAGCTGGGAGCCGTACGACCTCACCGCCGGCATTCTCGTCGTCCTCCCGGAGAGAGGACCGCGCGCCGGGGCGGGCGTCGTAAACCGCATGGCCGCTCAGCTACGCCGTGGAGCGGCCAGAGCCGAGGCAGGCGACTGCCGAGGAGGCGTCACACCTGGGCATCCAGAAGGCTGCGCTCGTCACACACATCCGGCGGACGTACTACAGCGACCAGGGGCGACCTGTGGAGACGGCGGACATCGTCGTGCCCGCCGCGCACTGCGAGATCGTGTGCGAGATCCCGATCGACCGCTGGAAGCGTGGGGCAGTCACGGGCAGCACGTGTGTCGAAATCCCGAGCATGAGCGGCCCGGATAGCGTTGAGGTCATGGCAGACTGTTGCGTCCACCGGCATCCGCACCACACGCGGCTACCGGCCTTGTCGCGCTCACAGATTGATGACAGATGCCAGCCCGCCGTCGACCAGAATGTCCGCGCCGGTGACGAATGCGGACAGGTCGCCAGCGAGATAGAGCACCGCGTTCGCGATGTCCTCCGGTGCGCAGACCGTGCGCAGCGGAGTGCGATCGGCGATGTGATCGCGGCCCTCAGGTCGGGAGAGGTGTACCCGTGTCATGCCGGTGAGGATCATGCCGGGGCTGATCGAGTTGACCCGGATGCCTTCCGGTCCGAGTTCGCCGGCGAGTTGGCGTGTGAGGGCCAGGATCGCGCCCTTCGTGGAGGTGTAGGCGGGGAAGGCGAGTCCGCCGTGGCCCATCATTGAGGAGATCTGGATGATGCTGCCAGGGCGGCTCATGTGGGGAACGGCGGCTTTGAGGATGTTGAAGCACCCGGCCAGGTTCACCGCCAGTACGCGGTCCCAGTCCCGGCTGCTGGTTGCTTCGAGCGAGTCGGGCGCCATGATGCCGGCGGAATTGACGACCACGTCGAAGCGCTCGGCGCCCAGGGCGGCGTTGACCGCCATGACGTCAGAGACGTCGACGAGCCCCACGTCCGGTTCCCTGACCGCCGCTTTGGCCGCGAGGGCCCTCGTTTTCGTCAGCCCGTCTTCCTCGATGTCGAGGGCGAGGACCGAAGCACCGGCTTTGAGGAGGACCAGCGTGGCAGCACGCCCGATACCGGAGCCCGCTCCGGTCACCACGGCGCGGCGGCCACTGAGACTGAGAACCTCAAGAAGAGACGCGTGGACCACGACGGCACGCCCGCTTTCGCTGTATGCGCCACGTCCCGGTTGGCTGTGCCACGGATACCGCGAAACTTAGCACAAGATCTTGCTATAGTAAGATCTTGTGTCTAGCTTCCCGTGCAGCGTGCCGACGGTGGAAGTGTGCGGAGGCTATTCCGCGGAGCGGAGCAGGGCCCGGCTCTCGACCAATAGCTGGCGCAGCGTCTCGTGGCGCCTCTTCCCGAGGAGCCCGACGAGCTGATCATCCGTCGCCCGTTCGCGCTCGGAGGCCATCTCGGCCGTGTGTCGGCCCTCGTCGGTGAGGTGCAGGCCGACGCCGCGTCCCTTCTTCAGGCGCCGCTCGATCAGCCCTAGCTTTTCAAGGCGGGCGACGATCTGGCTGATGCTCTGCGGGGACTTGGGCTTGCGGCGAGCCATCTCGGCGACGGTGACGCCTGGCTCGGCATAGACGGTCATCAACATCCCGCTGGAGGCCGTAGAGATGGGGAGATCCGCCAGCGCCGCTTCGCCCCGAAGCTCGACATATGCCGAGACCTCCCACAACAGATCACTCAGTATCGCGTTCGCGGTACCCGGAGTGGGCGGCGCGCCTGCCCCGGTCTCGTCCTCTCGGTTCATGCATTGACGGTACCCTCAGGCCGTCCGGCTTCCGGTGTGACGCCGTGAGGGGGTAGTCGAACGGTCGGCAGCCAGCCTGCGGATCGGCGTCCGTAGCAGGTACGTGCTCGCGTCGAGCCTGCCTTCGCCCGCATGAAGTCCCGGTAGCCCTTGGCGACTGCCGCCACAGGGGGCGACGGCGCCCACCCGCCATGCTCGGCATCGCTCGGATACACAACTCCACCCTCGCCGGATCATCCGCCGGCCCGTAGAGCGGCCCATCGCACCAAGGCGGCTCACGGATCACGTACGGGACTTACTGTTCGGCGATTCCGTCGATGCGCTCGCGGAGGAGATCAGCGTGGCCGTTGTGCCGCGCGTACTCCTCGATCATGTGGGTGAGGATGTAGCGGAGAGAGAAGACGTCGTCTCGGTACCGCCCGGTGGCGTCGGGGGACTGGGCGGCATCCACGATGTCGCGGGATCGGGCGCACTCCTCGTGCCAGATCGCGAACGCCTCGCACGGGTCTGCGGTGTCGACGTCGAAAGCGCCGCCGGCGCTTCGGGGCCAGTGCACGTTACTGTGCTCGCCGTTCAACACGTTGCGGAACCAGGTCCGCTCGACGTCAGCCATGTGCCGGACGAGGCCGAGCAGCGACAAGCCGGAGGGCCGCACGGCCTTTTCCCTGAGCTGCTCGGCTGTGAGCCCCGCACATGCCATGGCCAGCGTGTCCCGCTGGCGCTGCAGGAAGCCGGTCAGCGTGGCGTGCTCATCGGCCACCCGCGGAGGTTCGGTCCTCTCCTGGTTGTCCATCGGACCATCATGACAGCGAGGGGCGCACGGCAGTGGGATCTCTGCGGCTGACCTGCGCCGCCGATGACCGGCTGCCGCTCGGCAGTTCGCCTCGAGCCTTCGGAGTGTGGGGTCCGGCCTTGGCGCGCGTCCGGTGGTGGCTCCGCCCCGCCCCGCCGTCGGCCGACGCCGTGGTGCACAGCCCCGGGGCGGCTCCCCCCTTTGCCCCCGGGAGACGCGGCACGGGGCCGTGGCGCGCCCATCCCCGCCCCACCCGTCCCCGGGGCCGGCGGCCCCGGGCCCGCACCTGACCGTCCCGGGCTCCGTCAGGGGCGCGGCGCCCGCCGCCCACGAAGCCCCCGGCAGGGGGCGTGCCCCTACCGGCCGACAGCCGATCCCGCCGGGAATTGGTGTCGCACGGGCCCGTGGGAGGTGGCGGCCGCCAGGCCGTGGTCCCCATGCTGCGCCCCACCCTCGCCAGGGGGGCCGACAGGCCTGGACCGGCACTCGACGCCCCGGGTCCCGTCAGGGGCCCGGCCCCGACTCCGCACAAAGCCCCCGACAGGGGTACACGGAGATGACCAGGGCGGTCAGAGAAGCCACCAGCGGCACCGACGTGCCGGCCGTCTGCGCGTACTTCTTCCCTCCGCGCCTTACGCGTGGTCCGGCCTCCTCAGCCCGTGACCGGGGGCCCTGTGCGTCCTGCTCGTCCGACACCGAGACCTCCCGCCCACGCTCGCCGACCAGGACAGCCAAAGGGTTTGACGCCGCTGACCCAACCCTGCTCGATGGGGCCAAACGCGGGTGCGGCGAGCAGGGCGTGGCAGCGTGACGTGATCACGAACTGACTCGTAGCGTGGCCTTCGCGGGCTACGGGTGCTGAGTGCATGCCAGTCAGGGCGTGGGTGGGACGGCGCGGGCCAAAGGTTCCAGGTCTCCGTACAGGGCGGCATGGAGTGCGGCGGCGAGTTCGCGGGCTCGTTCTTCGCTCTGAACGCCGTGCATCATGAAGTAGATCGGCCCCGTGTAGGCATCCAGGTCGACCTCGCGGTTTTGGACCAGGCGAGTGATCGCGGCCCGGACCGCCTCGTTGAGGTCGTGGTGACAGCATGGTGGGAGCCAGCGGTGAGCGTGTCCGCCTTCACGATCCACCGTCGGCGTCTTTCGAATTCGATGGCGACGAACACAACGTTGTGCGCCATGGCATTGCGGTAGACGTCGCGGAAGGCGTCAGTGCCGGTGGCATCGGGGATCAGGAGGGCGGGGCAGGGAACCGGCAGCGGCTGCACCAGGGCATTGTGCCAAGAGGTGAGATCCATTGGCATCCGGGACACGATGGAGCGATTGAACCGCCCCTGCTCGAATAGAGACTCCGGCCTGCGACTGGATGTTGGGCACGACACGGCGAACGGCCATCGGCGACTCCAACAAGAAGGAAAGTGACTCTGTCTCCCCAGGACTGCGACACGTCCACAGCCGCACATACTTTCGATATGCGCCCTAACTCCGTTTGCCGCGCAGCGACATGATTTCGCCACATATCTCAAGCTGCGTCACCCCCTGCTGTGTCTTGGGGACGATGTGATGTGCTGACGTGCGTTCCCGATCTTCGGTACAGGGGTGACGATGGCTGAACTGTCCCGGCGCAGGCTCCTCGGCTCCGCACTGGGCCTCGGCGGGCTCGCCGCTGCCGCGTCCTTACTCCCGCCCAACCTGCAACGGGCCATGGCCGACACGGCGCGGCGGCCGGGATCGCTCCACGACATCGAACACGTCGTGATCCTGATGCAGGAGAACCGATCATTCGACCACTATTTCGGCACCATGCGTGGGGTGCGGGGTTTCGACGACCCGGACGCGGCCATCCTCTCGACCGGTAGACCGGTGTTCTACCAGCCAGACCCCGAAAACCCGGACGGCTACCTTCTCCCGTTCCACCTCGACACCAGAACCACCAGCTCCCAGGCCATCCCGTCCACCAGCCACGCCTGGTCGGTGCAGCACGAGGCCTGGAACCACGGCCAGATGGACAACTGGGTGCCAGCGCATCGCCAGGCGGACGGCGAAGCCAACGGCCCGTTCACCATGGGCTACTACGAGCGCGCCGACATCCCCTTCCAGTTCGCGCTCGCCGAGTCCTTCACCATCTGCGACGCCTACCACTGCTCGCTGCTCGGCCCTACCTGGCCCAACCGGCTCTACCACTGGACCGGCACGATCGACCCGAACGGCCTGGCCGGCGGGCCGGTCATCAGCAACGTCATCCCCGAGCCGTTCCGCTGGACCACCTACCCGGAGCGGCTCACCAAGGCGGGCGTGTCCTGGCATGTCTACCAGGAGGAAGACGATTACGGCTGCAACCCGCTGGAGTTCTTCCAGCAGTACCAGGACGCCGAGCAGGGCGACCCTCTGTACGAGCACGGCCTGACCATCGGCCCCGCCGACCAGTTCGCCCGCGATGCCCTGGCCGGACGGCTGCCTACCGTGTCGTGGATCATCCCGACCGCCGCGCAGTGCGAGCACCCCGACTACCTGCCGGCCTCCGGTGCCGACTTCGTCGCCCGGCAACTGGACGCGGTCGCGGCCAACCCCGAGCTGTGGCGCAAGACCGTCTTCATCCTCAACTACGACGAGAACGACGGCCTGTTCGACCACGTCATCCCGCCGGTCCCGCCGGCCGGGACACCCGACGAGTTCGTCCGCGGCGTGCCGATCGGCGCGGGGATCCGGGTGCCGTGCATCATCGTCTCGCCGTGGACTCAGGGCGGCTTCGTGTGCAGCGAGCCCTTTGATCACACCTCCGTGCTGCGGTTCCTGGAGCGGGTCACGGGAGTGCGCGAGGAGAACATCAGTCAGTGGCGCCGCCGTACGTTCGGCGACCTGACCTCGGCGCTCGGCTTCCCCAGCAAGCGTTTCTTCCCGCACCTGCCGCCCACCAAGGGCCAGTTGTGGACGGCGGAGCACGAGGTGGGGACCCTGCCGCGGGCCACGTTCCCCGGAGCGGACCAGACCCCGCCCCACCAGGAGACCACCGGTCCCGAGCCCACTCCGGCCGGCCCCGCCGTGACCGCGCGCGAGACGGAGCCCCTGGCGGGGCGGCGGCCATACGTCATGAGCCGGTTGATGGAGAACGCCACCACCCACCGCGGCGACTTCGCCGGTGACGCACCCACCCGCGGCGCCGGCATCCGGGGCTCGAACTTCCCGGGCATCCAGGACTCCGTGCCGAAGACCGGGTCCACAAGCGGCGTCCACGCCTACGCGACCGCACTGGTCAGCTATTCCATCATGGTGATCGACACCACCACCCGGAGGCTGGTCGCGAGCATCCCCTGCGGGGCCAACCCCTATGGGATCGCTTCCGCTCCGGGGACCGGAAAGCTGTACGTGACCAACTCCGGCGCCGGCGACGTCTCCGTGCTGGACACCACCAAGGGCGCGATCACCGGCACCGTCGACGTCGGCCTCTACCCGCACGGCGTGGCCTCGTCCCCGGACGGCCGCACTGTCTACGTCGCCAACACCGGCCCGGACACCGGCGTCGGCGGATCGCGGACGCTCACAGTGATCGACACCGGCGCGGACAAGGCCACCACGACCTGGCAGACCGGCCTTGCCCCGCGCTCCGTCGCCGTCAGCCCTGACGGCCGGATCGTCTACGTCAGTTGCCACGACGGCCTGACCGTGCTCGACGCGGAAACCGGCATGACGCGTAGGCGGCTGCCCGAACTGGCCAAGGCCAACGGTGTGGCCGTGCACCCCGACGGCAAGCGGGTCTACGTGGTCAGCTCGTCAAGCGACACCCTCGCGGTTCTCGACACCGCCTCGCTGCGCGTCGTCGCCCGGGTCCGGGTGGGCCGCACTCCGTGGCAGGTCGCGCTGAGCCCGGACGGAACACGGGCCTGGGTCAGCGGCGCCAACGACGACACCGTCACCATCCTCGACACGGCGACCGCGAAGGCGGTCGGCACCGTCCGGGTCGGCCACATCCCGACCGGCATCACGACGACCGTCGACACCGTCTGGGTATGCACGAATGCCGGCGCCACGGTGGACGCGATCGACACCACCAGCCTGCGAGTGCTCGCCCGCATCGAACTGGGGCTGTCCACGGGCCCCAGCGGCGTGGTGGTCGCCTGACCCGGCGTCGTACGGGCGGAGCTCGGTGCGTGGCTGGTCTTCGAGTTGCGCCGTGAGGCGCTGTGTTTCGTGTGCAGGTGTGGGACTGTGCGCCACGAGGCGCTGATGATCCGCGTGCGGGTGCGAGACCCGCGCCGTCGTCCCGTCGCAGCGAGACGGCAGAAGCAGGGGGTAGCTGGGCCCGGCGAGTCGGCCGGGTCTGGTGGGGAGCAGCCCCGACAACGACGGGACGCACCGGAACTACCGGACGGTGCGGGTCCGGCAAGCGAGACGGGAAGGTGGACGCGAGGAACCAGCGGTGTAAAGCCCCTCACGACCTCCGTGCCCAGCCGCCACCAATCCGAAGAGATCAGTAGGGCGGCGGGCCATCGGCAACTGGGACCCGGGCCTGATCTCGCCGGTGCCGAACCCCGCCGCCTCGCTGCTGCGCGCCGGACGCGGTACCGAGCCTGCCGTCGCGGCGGTGGAAGCGGGCAGGCTGGGTCGCGAGACCCGGTCGGCTCTCGCGCCCGGCTGGCTCGGTGACCAGTTGACTCAGTGATCGGAGATCAGGTCGACGTTGCCGTCGAACTGCCACAGGGGGTTGGGGGTCGGCTTGCCGGCATTGATGATCAGGAAGTACCCGTTCACCTGCACCGGTCCGTCCCCGTCGGCGATGTAGCGCCCGGTGGGGGTGACATCGACCTGGTAGATGGCCTGGGCGGTGACGTTGTAACCGGGGACGTTCCAGGAGACGGTGCAGCGCCAGTCGTTCCCCGGCCCTGCCTGCGCTCCGAGCCCCTCGCTCTTGTCGCAGGCCGCTGTGGTCTGCAGTTGCGCTGCGGTGACCGCCGGCTGGTGCATCTGTGCTTGCTGGGACGGGTAGAGGTGGGAGAAGACCGTGGCCACCGAGCGTTGCACCTTGTCCTGGGTGATGCCGGAGCCGCCCGCCCCCGTCCCGACGGCGACGGCACCGACCGTCGCGGCCAGCACGCCCGCCAGCGGGAGGACGCCCAAGGTCAGCGCCCTGCGTCCGGCGCCGTCGTTGTTGAGGTTGGTGAAGTCCCGGCGCAGGAAGAGCAGACAGGCCAGTGCCGTCGCCACGACCGCCCACACCAGGCTGACCCCGATGCCGATCAGCAACGGCCCCAGCTGCTGGGGATCGGTGAATAGGCCGTTCCAGGAGATGAAGGTGTAACCGGGCAGTGCCAGGCGCACCGTGACCGGCAGCGGCAGCATCTGCGCTGTCTGCATCCCGAGGGCGGCGATCATAGGCAGCAGCAGGCCCATCGGGGATCGGCCCAGGGCCACCGACCCGAGCAGCCCGATGGCGGCCAGGGCAAGCGTCGGCGCCAGCACGCAGACCCACGCCAGCAGGACCTTGCCGACCGCGTCCCCGCCGGTGAGCAGGTGGCCGTCCAGGCCGACCAGCGGCTGGTTCCCCTCCGCGAGCAGTCCGCCGAGCATGCTGGAGACGGCCAGGCCAGCTACCAGCAGTCCGGTCACGGTGACGCTGGCGATCGCCTTGGCCGCGAAGATCCGCCGGTGCGAGCGGACGGCGATGATCAGGTGGCGCCAGGTGCCCAGCCGGTCCTCGCAGGCGAAGACGTCGCCGGCGACCACGGACGTGACCAGCGGCAGGGCCCATGTGCCGGCGACGCCGAGCACCACCAACGATCCGGCCCAGCCGGTGGCGTGCATCCACCGGCCGAAGAGGGTATCGGACGGCAGGGTGTTCTGCTGGTCGATCGCGAACACCAGCAGGCCTGGACCGAGCCAGCACAGCAGCACCAGCAGGCGCACCCGCCAGGCGGAGAACTGCTTGACCAGCTCCATCCGCAGGATCCGGACCACCGGAACCGGGCGTCTGCCGGCCGTCCCGGGCTTCAGCGCGGCCCCGGCTCCGGCCGCGGGGGCGTCGGTGAGGGGCGTGGTCATTGGTCGGCCTCCTGCCCGGTGAGGGCGGGCTGGTCCGTCAGGGAGAGAAAGGCTGCTTCCAGCGGCGAGACGACGGGCGCGAGTTCGCGCACGGGGATGTTCGCGCGCACGATCCGCGCCAGGAGTTCGTCCAGAGCAGCCGTCCGCGCGCGTACGACGATCACGTCGTTGTCCGGTCGCGCCACGGCGTCGGAGTCCTGGACGACGCGAACGCCGGGCGTTGCGGCCGCGACAGCGTGCGCGGCGGACGGATCCAGGGCGCGCAGCCGGTAGTCGAGTTCGTGGTTGTCATCGGTGAGTTTCTTGGGCGGGCCGGAGAACACCACATGCCCCTTGGCCAGGATGGTGACCTCGGAACACAGCGCCTCCAGATCGTCCATCCGATGGCTGGACAGGACGACCGTGACGCCCTGGGCCGCGAGCCGGCGCAGGACCTGGTGCACCTGCCTCTTGCCCGCCGGGTCCAGGCCGTTGGACGGCTCGTCGAGCACGAGCAGGCGCGGTTTGGTCAGCAAGGCCGCGGCCAGTCCCAGTCGTTGGCGCATGCCCAGGGAGAAGCCGCGGACCTTCTGATCGCCGGCCTCGGTGAGTCCGACCTGTTCCAGAGCATCGCCGACGTCACCGGCGAGCGAGTCATCAGGCTGCAGCGAAAGCAGCGTCGCGAGGTTCTGCTTCGCGGTGAGAGTGGGGTAGAGGCCGGGTCCGTCGACGAATCCGGAGACACCGTCAGGCGCCGGCAGCCCACGGCCCACTGAAGTGCCGAGGATCTCCAGATCCCCCTCGTCGGCGACGGCCAGGCCCAGCATCAGGCCCAGCAGCGTGGTCTTTCCGGCACCGTTCGGGCCGACCAGGCCGTAAATCTGACCCTGCGCGACGCTTACATCGACATGGTCGAGCGCGACGACGTCACCGAAGACCTTGGTGATGCCGTGGCCCCTCACTGCGATCGTCGTGTCCATCCGTTCCTTCCTCAGCTGGCGAGCAAGTGGGCCCCCGTCCCGCTGGGGGAACGGGGGCCGTTACCGAGTGGCGCTGGTCACTGCACGTTGATCGCGGTGTCGTCGAGCACGAAGGAGGTCTGGTACTCGTAGTCCTCCGCGCCGGTGAACTTGAGCGTGACCGTCTGGCCCGCGTAGGGGGAGAGGTCGAAGGTGTGCTGCGCGAATCCGGTGATGCGGTCGAGGTTGGAGTAGGTGTGCAGGGTGCCCAGCACCGTGCCGGAGCTGTTGAGCACCTGCACCTTGAGCGTGTCGTAGGCGGTCGTGGTCGAGGTCTCCGCCGTGTCCACGTGGAGCCAGAAGCTCAGCTGCTCCGAGGTGCAGCCCTTCGGCAGAGTCACCGTCTGCGACAGGGTGTCGGTGTGGGTGGTCCCGTAGCCGTCCAGCCACGTGTCCCAGCTGCCGGAGTGCGGCGGCTCGGAGGAGGAGTTGTTGATCACGCCGGAGGACGCGGTCCACGGAGCGGGGTTGGAGCTGCCGTTCTCGAAGCCGGGGTTGCCCAGCAGCTGCTTCGCCTGGCAGCCGGTGCTTCCGGTGGGGGTGGCGGACGCCTCGTTGCTCTGTGCCCCCTCGCCCACGCCGTTCACCGCGGTGACCCTGTAGTAGTAGGTCTGCCCGGTGGTGAGCCCGGTGTCGGTGCACGAGGTCACCGCGCCCAGTCCGCTGCAGCCGCCGCTGGTCAGCAGCGACTCGGTGCCGCTGGAGGTGCCGCGGTAGACCTTGTACGAGGTGATGTTCTCGCCGCCGGTGCTGGCCGGTGGCGTCCAGCTGAGCGAGACCTGTCCGGTTCCTGCGGTCCCCGTCAGGCCGGTGGGCGCACCCGGTGGCGTCGCGGCAATCGGGTCGGCTGTGACGGTCACCGTCGAGGATGCCGTGTTGGCGGGCGAGGCGCTGTCGGTGACGGTCAGTGTCGCGGTGTAGGTGCCCGCGGTGCTGTAGGTGTGGCTCGGGTTCTGCGAGGTGCTGGTCGACCCGTCACCGAAGTTCCAGCTGTAGCTGTACGCCGGGGTGCCGCCGGTGGCCGTGCCGGTGAAGGCGACGTTCAGTGGCACCTGGCCGGAGGTCGGGGTGGCCGAGGCACTTACGGCCAGCGGGTTGCCGACGGCGCTGACCGTGGTCGTCACCTGCGAGGTCGCGGTGTTGGCGGGCGAGGCGCTGTCGGTGACGGTCAGTGTCGCGGTGTAGGTGCCCGCGGTGCTGTAGGTGTGGCTCGGGTTCTGCGACGTGCTGGTCGACCCGTCACCGAAGTTCCAGCTGTATGTGTACGGGGCCGTGCCGCCGGTCGCCGAGCCGGTGAAGTTCTCCGTCAGCGGCGCGTTGCCGGTGGTCGGCGAGCCCTTGGCGCTCGCGGACAGGGGGGTCGCGCCCTGGACCCAGAAGTCCTCCAGCGGGTCGCCGAGCGCGGCCTGGTCCGCGGTCGTCATCGGGAACGTGGACGCGCCCAGGTTGTTGTTCGGGTCGATGACGCCGGAGTGCACGTTCTCCATCGTGCGCTCCATCGCCGCGAGGACGTTGGCCGTCGTATACGCCACGTGCGAGACGTAGTGTTGCTTGACGTAGGCCGGGTTCCCGATGACGAGCAGCGGCACGCGGTAGGTGTTGCTGACGTGGTCCGGGCCGTTGCTGCCGTTCTGGGTGTCGTCCTCGGTGACGACGATCAGCGTGTTGTTCTTGTACGTCGGGTTGCTCATGATGGAGCTGACGATGTTGTTCGTCGCGGTGTCGTTCCCGGCGATGTCCTGGTACGTGCCGGGGTGGTCATTGAAGAGTTCGACGTAGTTGTAGGCCGGCATCCCGTACTGGTTGACGAAGTTGAGGTAGTCGCCGGAGACGGTGCTGTCGGGGATGCTCTGGTTGTTGCAGGTGTACTCGTTGGTGTGCAGCTCTTCGGGGATGGTCGTGCCCGGACGGTTGGGCGGCAGGACCTCGATCTTGCCGTCGGCCGGGTTCTTCCAGTAGCCGCTGCCACTGTTGAGCATCCAGTAGATGTCACCGTTCACGATCATCGAGTACGGGCTGGTGCCGCTGCTGGTGCCGGACGGAGCGGTGCAGGCACTGGTGCCCTCGTCCGTGGGGCCCTGGTCGCTCTGCAGGAACCGGTCGAACTGGGTGCCGTTCGACGGGTAGGACTGCTGCTGGCTGCTGGACGAGGACTGCCCCGAGAACAGGAACCAGTGGTTGGGGCCGGACGGCGGCTGGACGCCGGTGCTGTACGAGTCGGACAGCGAGTAGGTCTTGGCCAACTGGTGCAGGTCCGGAACGGAGCTCATGTGGTTGGTGCTCTCCACCTGGCCGTTGCAGCCGGCGGCGATCGTTGTCGCGCAGTCGCCGAGGTAGTCGTCGAAGGTGTGGTTCTCGCGATAGATGATCACGAAGTGCTGAAACGGCGGGAAGTACGGCGCCAGCGGATTCACCGCCGCTGCGGGCTTCCCTGTGATCGTCTGATGGCCACCGACCGTCTGTACGACGCTCTTGTCGGTGATCTTGAAGTTCTTGGGCTGCGGGAACTTCGCGAACTCCACGCCGGGCGCGGCGAACTTCGCGCCGGAGCAGTCGAAGTCGTCCGGCTTGTACGTCATCGGACGCTTGCCGAGCGGCATGTTCTTGGCGTTCGGGGGGGTCGTCGCCGGGTTGTACCCCTTCAGCGTGCACGAGCCGACACCCGTCGCGTGGTGGGCGGCGTCAGCGATCCCGACGCCGTGAGCCACGCTCTCCACCCCGCCGAACAGCAGGGCGAGGCTGGCGACACCGGGCAGCAGTAACTTCTTCGATCTCTTCATTGGCACTCCCGTGTCGGAGGCGCGCGAGGGCGCGCGAATCTACGCGCGCTGAATGGAGCCATACGGGATTGTGGCGATAAGTCAGGGGCACGACAAGCCAGTCGGCGTGATCCAGTTTACTCGCCACGCAATGTTTGCCTGCGTCCCCCGCGAGCCGACACGCCCGCGTCATCGCGCGCACCGCCTCTCTGCATGCATCCCGGTCACCCTTTGGCAGCTACGCCTCCCGGCCCAGAACCGTGATCAACCTCAGCGCCAACGGCTGTACCGATGTAGAAACTGCCGCCAATTGCATCGGATGCGAACTCGCGACGGTTTGAGCTTCATCGCCGCCTGGTGCGGGGTACCCCTGTGTGACCAGCGGTGTTGGGCTGGGGCGACGCGAGCGACGGTAGCGACTCACGGTGCCTGATCGCCAGCCGGTGTCACTCGTACGACTGACCGACCAGCGGACCGCCCGCCGACTCGCATCCGATGCGGCTTTCTCGCATCCAACGCGAGCGACGGAGGGTGGTGGACCGGTGAGGATCGATGTCGTGGCGCCGGGTGCGGCGAGGCTTCAACTGGTGGGCGGGGTCGCGCTGCTGCGGCCGGAGGAGCAGGTCTTCGACGCGATGCTGGAAGGGTTCGCCAATCAGCAGCTGGCCCGGAACCTGGCCCGCTCGACGGTTGAGGGCCGGGAGAACACGGTGAAGGCGTTCGCCACGTACGTCAACGCCTTCCCCTGGCAGTGGACGCCGGCGATGGTGGACGAGTGGCTCGGTGACCTGCGGACTCTGCGTGATCTCGCGCGGTCGACGATCCGCTCCTACTCCGAGGCCGTCCGATCCTTCTGCCACTTCGTCACCGACCCGCTCTATGAGTGGACGGCCACCTGCGAAGAACGGTTCGGCATCTACCCGGTGCAGGTCGTGCACGAGTGGAACACTGCCGTGCACGTCCAGGACAACAAGGCCGACGCCGCCAAGCGGGCTTTCACCCGGGCCGAGTTGCAGGCGTTCTTCGACCATGCCGACGAGCAGGTGGAACGCATCCGGGCCCGCGGCCGCAAGGGCTGGCTGCCCGACTTCCGGGACGCGGTGCTGTTCAAGCCCGCGTACGCCTACGGGCTGCGGCGCAACGAGACGCGGATGCTGGACGCCGTCGACTTCGGCCGCAATCCGCACGGGACGGAGTTCGGCAAGTTCGGCTTGTGCCTGGTCCGCTACGGCAGGAAGCGACCGCCCACTACGCGAAGATCACCCCGCACACCCTGGCCAGGGCCTACGACGACGCCGGATACTTCGCCCGGAACGTCCGCACCATCGAGGTCCTCGTCGACCGCGAGGCCGTCGCCTCCGGCGCCGCCGCAAGCGGCGAACCCTGGCAGTACTACGACCGGGGCCACGGCTGGTGCACTTACACCTTCTTCGAGCAGTGTCAGCACGGGATGGCCTGCGCGCGCTGCGACTTCTACACCCAGAAGAACTCCAGCAGGGGCCAACTGCTGGAGGCGAAGGACAACCTCCAACAGATGCTGGGCAACATTCCCCTCACCGATGACGAACGCGCCGCCGTCGACGACGGCCAGGCCGCCCTGGACCAACTCCTGGGGCGACTCACCGACGCCCCCACCCCAGCCGGACCGACACCACGCCAGCTCGGCATCCCGGCCACCGAAAGGCTGCTGCCGATCGTCGAGGTGACGTCGGCTGGGAAGGCGCCGAACCCGCTCTCGGGGAGTCCTAATCTCCGGGCATGGACGACAGCAGCACATCCCGGACGGCAACTGAGGACCCAGTAGCAGCGCATTGGCAGCTGGTTCGAGAGATGAACGAGAACCTCATAGACAAGCACCTCGTCGAAGCGGCCTATGCCAACCTTGCTCTCAGAAGCCTCTTCCCGATGGTCAGCCACGGATCGCTGCAGTTCAGCCGATGCACCCGCTTCCCCTGGTCCCAGGACCTGCCCTCGATCTTCCCCCTCGATGGCGAACGGTTTCGCGTGCTACGACTGCACGAACCACAAGGCTCCGGGCGGGAGCGGATCGGCGGAGCCTTCACTGCCGAGGAGGCCGTCGAAATCGCTGCCGCACACCTTCCAGACGGCTGGGGCCCCGCCGTGGACGGCGAGCCCGACATCCTCGAACCGCTCAGCTGACAACTTTCCGGGCTTGACGAATCTGATTCCACATAAAGGGCGGGAAGTCGGCTGGCATCGCCCGCCACTTGATGCCGCCGTCGAGCAGGTAGAAGATCGCGTCCATCATCTGCCGGTGGCAGTAGGACTCCGGGCGGCCACGGCGGCTCTCCAGCCACGCTGGCACCGGCATCGCCTCCCGCACCACAGCCCACTGCTCATCGGTCATATCGGTCGGATACCGGCGGGCGCGCTCTTCGCCACCGAGACCACCTTTCCGCAGTTGCTGCGGGCGGCCATGACCCTGCGCCGTTCGGCACGCACTTCCTGTCGATCGTCCTCGGCGCACTGCTCGTCGGCCTCCCGCTCATTGCCCGGCTCCTGTTGCGCGGCCACCACGGTCCGAAGTGAGGGTCGACCGGACGAGCAGCCGGCCGTCTTCAGGTGTGTCGGATGATCCGCCCGGGGCGCCTGCCGTGTCGGCAACAGCTTCCTGTTCAGCTGTCAACTCGGAAGCCGCTTGATCAACCCTGTCGAGCGGTCGGCGCAGGGTTGCTGAGCCTGGCCGAGATGTTGCCGACTGCCCTGTCGTGTAGTGTCAGAAGTTACGCGATATGCGTGCAGATGGGTGATAACGGCAGATTAAAGGAGGACTGCCGCCGGAATGGACCACCTGTCTTGCACAGGCTTCCCTCGTCCTTACCGGGGGTCGCTGCACACTCCGCTGTGCATGCTCATCCCTAGGTCTCCTGCGGCGCTGACATGCAGGAATTGCTGCTGTTCGCTCGCATGACGTAACCTCCATGCTTGCAATATTGCGCAACTGTGCAACCTTCATTGGGTACGGAACGTCTTGGAAACCGAGGGCGTGAGTCGCGGCGCGCTGCGCACGCGAGTCGGACCCGGTCCACCACGACCGTCAGCGGATTCGGACGAGGAATGCGGATGACAGGCCAGCGCATCGCCGCTGCCGGCAAGGACACGTATCTCTCCCGCAGCGACGTTAGGTCTTCTGCGGCGTCCCGTGGAGCACGCAGTGTGCCAGGCCCGCGCGCGCGTCGGGCGGGGTCGTCACGTCGTAGACCCGGCGTCCCCTCGGCAGGGCCGCGCCGGGCGGGACTCCTCGTGTGGGGTCTGCCAGTTGTCGGTGCCGGCGTGGACGAACAGCTCGCATCAGGACCGGGATGGGCGTTCGCGCTCACTGCGGTCATCGCGGGGGGCGTGACTGCGGGGATGTGTTCCCGGGCCGGCGCCTGGTGGGTTCTGTGTGCGCCGCCGCTGGTGTTGATGGCGGTCACCGTCGTCACCGAGCAGGTCACGGGCGTGAGTGCCCACAGGGTGCTGACCACGTCGGCGGTGCACTGGGGCATCGACGCGTTCCCGGCGATGGCAGGGGCTGAACTTGCTGTGATCGCTGTGCTGGTGGTGCGCATGATCCGGTCTCAGCGAAGCAGGAGGGGCAGCGGTGCCTGAGGTACACCGGAGCGGGGCGGGCCGGGGCAGGACGGAGCCGGGTCGGCGCCACAACGGCGCGACGAGCGGCAGGACGGTGCGCGGCCGCAGGCCGGCCCGACGCTCGCCGTGGGTGAAGGCCGGACGGGTCGCGGTCGGAGTGACCTCGGCGGCAATTCTGCTGGCCAGTGGGGTCACGTGGGCCACCTTCACCTGGATCAACGGAGGCCTGAACACCTCCGACGCCCTGGACGCAGCCAACAAGGGGGCGCCACGCCATCTGGACAACTCGGTGAACCTGCTACTGATCGGCCTGGACTCACGCAAGGACATGAACGGCAACGATCTACCGAGGCAGTTCGTGCAGGACCAGCTGCACGCCGGATCGAGCGACATCGGGTACTACAACACCAACACCCTGATCCTGATGCACATCCCCGCCGACGGCGGGAAGGTCACAGCGTTCTCCGTCCCGCGCGACGACTACGTCCAGACATTCAACGGCGACGGAACCGTCCAGGGCCACTACAAGATCAAGGAAGCCTACGCCAACGCCTACACCAGCGCGCACGACAGGCTGAGCGCTCAGGGCGTCAAGGGCCCTGACCTCGAAGCGCAGAGCAGGGAAGCCGGACGGGAAGCCACCCTGGTCACGGTGCAGAAATTCCTCGACGTGCCGGTCGACCACTTCGCCGAGGTCAACCTGCTGGGCTTCTATGACATCGCCAAGGTGGTCCAGCCGATCCAGGTCTGCCTCCAGCACCCGGTGCACGACCGCTACTCCGGTGCCAACTTCCCCGCCGGACTCCAGGAGCTGAACCCCAAACAGGCCCTGGCCTTCGTACGCCAACGCCACGGGCTCCTCATGGGCGACCTCGACCGCACCCACCGCCAGCAGGCGTTCTTGTCCTCCGTCACGCACAAGCTGAAGACCGACGGGGTGTTCGGCGATCTCGGCAAGCTGCAGGGCCTGTTCGGCGTCGTGAAGAAGGACCTGGTCATCGACAGCAAGCTGAACGTGCTGGACTTCGCCCAGCAGGCCACCAACCTCACCGGAGGGAAAGTGGAATTCCACACCCTGCCGATCGCCGGTTTCGCCCACCGCAACAACGAGGAGGTCAACCTCGTCGACCCTGAGCGGATAAGGTCGATCGTGCAGGCGATGATCGGTCATGATGCGTCTGCCTCGCCCAGCGACGACGCGAGGGCCGGGAAGCCGTCCCCCGCCGTGTCTGTCGCCCCCGCCACCGTGGATGTCCTCAACGGCTCCGGCAGAACCGGCGCCGCAGCCGGTGAACTACGAGCTCTTGCGGCTCTGGGCTACACCACCGGGCGAACGTCCAACGCTGCCACGCGGCACGGCACAACGATCGTTTACGGCTCCGGCGCGCAGGCGGCGGCCCGGCAGATCGCCGACCGCCTGGGCACCGCGGCACCCGTCGCCAGCCCCTCGGTCCCCGCCGGCCGAGTCCAGATCGCTCTCGGCACGGACTTCACCCCGCCCGCCTCGAACTCGTCCGGCTCCTCCGGAACCAAGGTCACGACACCGGGGAGCGAGCCCTCGCCCGTTCCGTCGACGGCCTTCGCGGGCGACTCGGTGAAAATGGGCGGTATCCCCTGCGTCAACTGACCCGCGCCCCCGGCAACGGGCCCCACACCAAGCAGGCGCATGGTGTCGAGGTCCATCCGCCTGCCGAACGGAGGTCTTCTCCGACCGCGGTACCCGCTGGGCGGCCAACGGTGCCTGCACTGTGGACAACACAATAGGCACTCCGTCAGCCGCCCGTGGCATACGTCAAGTTCGAGCATCCAGCGTCAGTCCGCTGCCGTCGCAGGTGAACGTCATGCCGACTTGTGGTCCGGTCTCCCCAGGGTGAA
Source organism: Streptomyces monashensis (assembly GCF_001866665.1). Classification (GTDB taxonomy): domain Bacteria; phylum Actinomycetota; class Actinomycetes; order Streptomycetales; family Streptomycetaceae; genus Streptomyces; species Streptomyces monashensis. The sequence continues at coordinate 29,465 of NZ_MLYO01000067.1, forward strand.
TTCCAGCGGCGACAACGGCTGAAGTGGCCTCTGTTCTGCTCGTGCGGCGAGCAGTGCGACCATCGCACCGATGGTGGCGGCAATGTCGGGGTCATCAACGTAGTAGACCTGCCGTCGGCCCTCGGGGCGGGCGGCGACGAGACCGGCGAGCTTCAGCTTCGCCAGGTGCTGACTGACCGCGGGCAGCGCCATGTCCACCCGGCCGGCCAGGCCGGTGACATCGCTCTCACCCTGGGACAAAGCCCACATGATGTGCAGTCTGGAACGTGAAGCAAGCAGCCCGAACGCGGTGACCGCCTGCGCTACCGCTTCGGCGGGAGGAGCCTGAAGGCCACCGACGTCAACCGTCATGGTCCTCTCCCGCCGCTTCACAGGTCACAGTCGATACACGCACACACACCCAGTGTAGGCGTCGGTGCGTGTATCGCCGGGGCGCACGGCCCGTCGGTCCCCTGTGCCGGAAGGCGGAATGCTCCGCCAGATGGACGACCTGCCGCCCTTCCGCAAGATCAGGCTCGCAGTCTCCCGACGGTGGGTGGGATCGGAGCCGGGTCCGGTCAATGGCGTCCGTCCGCGTAGTCGGCCGCCAGTAGCACCCGCTCGGCAAGCGCGCCAAGGCGGATCACCCCCTTAATGCACATGCTCCGCTATCTGCACACGCACGGCCTCCAGTTCGTCCGCGGCACCCTCGCGTACCTCGTAGGTGACGCGAAGGCCCTCGGTAACGAACGTGCCGCCTTCAATGTCCTCGCGCCGCACCCGTGCCTCACGGCCGTCGTCCCCGTCGATGTAGCCGTAGCCCCTCACCTGATTGAACCACCGGACCACACCGCTGACCCGCTCACTCACTCCCCCGTGCCTCCTTCAGGCGTCATCCGGGTAGCCAACTGGCCCCCGTTACATCCTTTTCCCCACTCATATGGGGCGCACTCCGCACCAGGCGAACGGCCAAGCGCCTTCTCAAGTACCCGTAGAGCGCACTGACGGTTTTCCAGCGCCACCACCCGAAGAACTCCCGCAACCGGTCCGCCGGTACCGACGCGTCGAATTCCTGGGTCAACTGCTCGCCCCGGGTCACGCGTCGGAGTCGGGCTGGCTGCGCGCGGCTGCGTAGGCCTGGGCCGGGGTCATGCTGACGCCACTGAGGGAGACAGTCCTGTACGGGCTGACCTGAGCACAGGTCTTGGACTGGTCAGCGGTTTGGGCGTGGGCGTTGGAGACTGCGGCATGGGTGTCGGCCGGGGCTGGCGAGGATGAGCCAGAGCCGGAGCCGTAGGTGGTGCCGCTGGGCCAGTCACTGCCGATCACCAGGGTCAGACCGGTGCCGGTGCCCTGCTTGAGGTGTGAGGAGGGCAGGCCGAGCGTGCCGGCCACCGCCTGGGCCTGCGGCTTCTCGCCAGGGCCGTAGGTAAGGGTGGTAGTCGTCGCGCCGGGTGCGTTGGCCGTCGTGCCCGAGCCGAAGCCCTTGCCGGTGAGGGCGGTGGCGATGTCGGAGGCACGGCCGCCGATGCCGGTGCCGTTCTCGACCTTCACCGCGATCTGGGCGGTGTTGACCGGCGTCGGAGAGGCAGGGCCCGTAGTCGGCTTCCTGTCCGAGCCACCGCTCAGGGACTGGTCGTTGGCGATCGTCGCGAACAGGGACTTCGCGCCCTGCCCCACGACGAGTCGCTCGTTGTTGTTCGGATCCGGGCCTGTCTGCATGGTGGTGAAGGTGATCCGCTTGGTGGGCACCTTGTCGACGTCCGAGGCCAGGCCGATCAGTTTGCTGATGCTGCCGAGACCCGTGTCGACGGTGAGTGCCTTGGTGGCGGCGTCGGCGAGCCCGTAGACCGCAGTAGGGTCGGTCAGCGTGCCCGCACTCTTGAACTTGCGGAGCATCGAGCTGAGGAACATGTGCTGGGCGTACGTGCGGCCCAGGTCGCTGCCGTCGCCGAAGCCATGTCGGGAGCGGACGAATTCCAGGGCGGCGACGCCCTGGAGGGTGTGGGTGCCCTTGGCCAGCTTCAGGTGGGAGTAGGTGTCGTAGACGTTGTCGCTGACGCAGACCGAGACCCCGCCGACCGCGTCGGACATGCTGACCACGCCGGCGAAGTCGAGCTTGACGAAGTGGTCGATGGGGATGCCGGTGAGCTGGTGGATGGTGGCGACCTGGCAGGCCGGGCCGTACGACAGGGCACTGTTGATCATGCCGTAGTAGCCGGTCGTGCTCTGCTTCGACGTGGGGTCGGTGCAGGCGGGGACGTTGGTCATGGTGTCGCGGGGGATGCTCATCACGGTGGCGTTGGAGCGATCGGCGGCTATGTGCACCATCATCTCCACGTCCGCGTTCCCGTTGCCGGACTGCACGCCGGTCTGCGAACAGCCGCCGCCGAGCTTGCAGTCCTCCGCGCTGGTGCGGCCGTCCGAGCCGATGACCAGGATGTTGATCGGGGTGCGGCCGAAGGCGTCCGCCTTCTCGCTGCCGCCCTTGCCGTCGAGCGAGACGCTGTGGATGTTGCCGTTGAGGTGCTGGTAGAGCCACCAGCCGCCACCGGCGGCAGCGAGAAGGATCACCGCCAGGGCTATCCCGCTGATCCGTAGCACGCGCCTGCCCCGCGAGGCCGGCCTGGCTCGGCCCCGCGCCTGGGCGCGTCCCTGCGCGCGGGAAGCCGCTCGTCCGCCGGACGAGCGGCCGCGGGCGGGTTCGCCCGCGCGCTGTCGGGGCACCCGGCCGGCGCGGTTGCGCGTGGCCCGGCCTACGGAGTCGTCCCGCAGGTCACTCATCTCCCACTCCCACGAACGGTCGGGCCCATCCGTCCCTCGGGCATGCGGCGGGCGAGCACGGCCGTATCCGTCGGGCGAAGCGGGGCTTCACCTCTGTTGCATAGTTGCGCAACCTAGCAAACGAATAGCCTGTTCACCATCCAACCTGCCCGGATTCACAGGGTGAGCGGTGTCAAGGAGGGTTCACGGCGGCGTGAAGTGCAGGGTCACCCCCAGTTGCCGCCGCCGAAATCGCCCCCGCCGTCCGACCCGAAGTCGCCGCCGAAGCCGCCCGAGAAGTCGGAGGCGCTGAAGTCCGCACCGGAGAAGTCGCCGCCCTCCGGCAGATCCGGAGCGGACGAGAAGACGTCGCCGGAGTCGGCGGAGGCGGAGGATGCACTGAGCAGGCTGCCCAGCAGGGTCCCGGCGAGCAGCCCGCCGACCACCGCGCCTGCCCCGCCGAAATAGCCGCCCGCCCACGGGGCATAGGCGGGGCCGGCGTTCCAGTAGGGCTGGGCGCCCGCATCGGTGTGGACCATGCGGGTCATGGGCTGCTGGCCCTGGCTGACGCGGACGGCGTCCTCGGCGCAGGCCGGGACCATGCGGAATCCGCCCCCGGGCGGGAACCAGTTGACGTCGCTGACCGACGGGCCGTGCCGTGGGTCGAAGAAGCAGGGCAGGCGCTTCTGCGGCAGCGGCGCCCCGGTGCGGCGCGCGGTGAGGGTGGCCAGCGCGAAGCGGCCGTCGGCCAGCGCGGCGGTCACAGACCGCACGTCCTGCGGCCGGGCGGCAGCGGCCATCTGCTCCTTGGCCCGCTCGTAGGCGTCCAGGGCAAAGCCGTAGTCGGCACGCATCTCATCCGTGGCGCCGGGCTCGGACGGGGAGAAGTCCAGCCGGTCCAGCTCCTCGCCGAAGGCGGTGATGTCCTCGTCCACCACCACCCGCAAAGCCTCCAGCTCCACGCGCTCCGCCTGCCGGCGCTTCTTCACCCGCCGGTACAGCGCGTACCCGCCCCCGGCCGCCCCGGCCGCGATCAAACCGCCGGCCAGCAGCCCGCCACTGCCAAAGCCGCCTCCGCCGGCCTGCGCCCACGAGGCCGGGGCGTGTCCCCTGGCCTGCTGGACGGCCTGGTCGACGAAGGTGTTCAGCTGCGCCTCCGTGTTCGAGGCGTCGGCGCGCTGCACCGCGCCGCTCAGATTGGCCACGGCGCCCGGTGACATCACCTGATGGTCGGCCTTGGCGTTGAACAGCGTCCCGAGGCGGACGGCGTACACGCCGGTGATGCCGGTCAGCGACCGCAGATCCCGCATCAGGGACGCCTGCGGGTAATCGGCGGACTCGGGCAGCACGGCAACGAAGACCGGCTTGTCGGCATCCTCGATCTTCGCGGCCAGCTTGTCGGCCGCGGCCTTCGGCAACTGGTCCTGGGCCCGCGGGTCGACGTACACCGGGCCCTTCCTGAACGCCTCCGCCACCACCCCCGTGCCGGTACCTGTGGCTGCGGAAGCACCGGGAACCGACACCGAAAGTCCCAGCACCGTGACTGCGGCCAGCACGAACAGGCCGCGGACAGGGCGGGCCCGTGACGAAGCAGGCATGAAGACGACCTCCTTGGAGAGTGAGGGCGGGCGGCTGCCACCGCAGCAGCCATTCGCTCACTTGCGCAATCGCTAAAGTATCAAGGCTTTGGAAAGCGGCTGGCTGCCCTGACATCAAGCCCCCGTGATGCACGCCACGTCGAGAGGGCGGCTCAAAGCGCACCGAAGCCCGGAGCTTCCATCATCTGCGCAACTTCTAAATTTCCGCGGCGGGGCGGACCGACGGAGACGAAGGGCGAGGGCATCGGATGTTCCCCGACGTGAGCCTATGGACCTCCTCACGCTGGCGATCCTCGTGGTTCTGCTCTTCGGTCCGGACCAAGCTGCCCGAGGTCATCCAGAGCGTGGTCGGATTCCTGCGCAAGGTGCGGGAGTTCTCCGACAGCGCCAAGGAGGAGATCCGCTCCGAACTCGGCCCGGAGCTAAACAAGTTCGAGTTCGAGGACCTGCACCCCAAGACGTTCATCCGCAAGCACGTCCTCGACGGCGACAACCTCGGGATCGACGAGATCCGTGCCGCCCTGGACCCGAGCGCGGAGCTGTCGGACCTCGCCGACGCTGTACGCGACGCGGGGAATGCCGGCCGATCGGAACCGCCGGCCAGAATCAGCGTGTCCCCGTCCGAGGAGACGCCGGCCGATCCGGCCACACATCCTGCATTCGATCCCGACGCCACTTGACGCTGCGACAGGCAAGACCGCAAGACGCTCACCCCTGGCTGCCGAGCCTCCGCTCGTAACGTGCCCGGGTCGGCAGGAGTGCGGCGGTATACAGCGCCAGGACGCCCGCGAGGAGGAGGTAGTACTCCAGCGGGAGGGCGGTCAGACCGAGCAGCGGGCCGAGTGGTGACGGCTGGAGCACCATGCCGATGACCGCCAGGGCGGCCGCGGTCCAGCCGACCGGGCCGGGCGCGCGGTCCTGAAAGAGGCGGTGGCCGACGCGCAGGAGCACCATCGCCAGGCCCTGGGTGATCAGGTTCTCGGTGAACCAGCCGGAGTGGAAGACCGCCCCGTCGTCGCTCGTTCCCGGGCGGTGGAGGGCGAGGGTCAGGATGGCGAAGGTCGCCAGGTCGGCGGTGGCGTTGAGGACGCCGAACCCCATGATGAAACGGAGGATCGAGCGGGGATCGAGCATCGTCGGGCGACGCAGCATCGACAGGTGGGGGTGGTCGTAGGCGAAGGCGAGCTGCACCGTGTCGAAGCACAGGTTCTGCACCAGCACCTGAGCCGGGAGCATCGGCAGGAAGGGCAGCAGCAGGCCCGCGGCGAGCATCGCGATCACGTTGCCGAGGTTCGACGACAGGGTGATGCGCAGATAGGTGGCGATGTTGCCGGCGCTCCGACGGCCCGCGGTGATGGCATGGTCGATCGCGGTGAGGTCCTTCTCCGCGAGGACCACGTCGGCGCCCTCCCGGGCCACGTCGGCGGCGTCGCGGGGGGCGATGCCGACGTCGGCGGCGCGCAGCGCGGGCAGGTCGTTGACGCCGTCCCCGAGGAAGCCCACCGTGTGCCCGCCGGTGCGCAGCGCGGCCGTGATCCGCGCCTTGTGCTCCGGGGTGCAGCGGGCGAAGACCGTCGTACGGGCGGCCAGTTCCGCCAGTTCGGCGTCGGTCAGGCCGTCGATGCGGTCGGTGGTGAGGACCTGGTCCGGGGCGAGCGGGATACTCAGGTCGTGGCAGGCGCGGGCGGCGGTGCCGGGGTGGTCGCCGGTGAGGATCTTGATCGTGACGCCGCGTTCGGCGAGCGCGGTGAGGGCGGGCGCGGCGGTGGGCGCGAGGGCGTCGCGCAGGGTGACGAAGCCGCGGAATTCCAGTCCGCGCTCGTCGGCCGGGGAGTAGTCGCGCAGGCGAACCGGACGTTCGACGGTGGCGACCGCCAGCACCCGCAGGCCGGCGCGTGCCGCCCGGGCCGCGAGTGTTGTCAGCCGTTCGTGCTCGTCCGGCTCCAGGGCGCAGCGTTCCAGTACGGCCTCCACGGCCCCCTTGACGACGAGCGTGTGCGTGCCGAGGCGGCCGGGTATTCGGACGACAGCGGTGGACAGACGGCGCACGGGATCGAAGGGCAGCGCCGCCACCCCGTCATACGCCATGAGGTCGTCCTCGTCCACCGCGTCCAGGACTGCCTCGTCCAGGGCGTCGGGCTCGGGCAGTTCGGCGAGCTGGAGGGTCCACCAGGCGTTGACGGCCGCCCAGCGCACCACGTCGGGATCGGTGCCGCCGGCCGCGTCCAGGCCCTGTTCGACGACCGGCCGGTCCTGGGTGAGGGTGCCCGTCTTGTCCAGGCACAGTACGTCGACGGCGCCCAGGTCGTGCAGCGCCGGGAGCCGTTTGACGATCACTCCGTGGGCGCGCGCCAGCAGCGCCGCCCCGCGCGCCAGGCAGGTGGTGACGACGACCGGCAGCATCTCCGGTGTCAGCCCCACGGCCACGGCGACCGCGAACGGCAGTGTCTCCAGGCCGCGGTCGCGCAGCGCGGCGTTGGCCATCAGCACCAGCGGCGGGGTCAGCAGCATGAACCGGATCAGGATCCACGAGATGCTGCGCACCGACCGGTCGAAGGCACTCGCCTCTCGCTGACCGACCCTGCGCCCGTGTGCGGCCGCGAACCGGGTCCGCCCGCCCGTCTCCACGACGACCGCCGTGCCGCTGCCGGAGGCGACGCTGCTGCCCTGGAAACACATTTGCGGCTGCTCGAACACCGCGGTCCCGGCCGGTCGGGAGAGGTCCGCCGCGTACTTCGCGACAGGGGCGGACTCGCCGGTCAGCACCGCCTGGTGCACGGTCAGCCCCCGCGCGCGCAGCAGCCGTACATCGGCCGGGACCAGGTCGCCCGCGCCAAGCTTGATGATGTCGCCGGGGACCAGGTCCTCCACCGGAATCTCATGGGCCACCGGTGCGGCGTGGTCGTGAGCACGACGCAGCACCGTGGAGGTGGTGGCGACCAGCTCGCGCAGCTGGGCCATCGACCGGTCGGCGCGGTACTCGCCCGAAGCCCGGAGCACGCTGCTGGCAGCGACCAGGGCGAGGATCACGGAGGCGGTGGACCAGGCGAACATGGCGGCGGAGACCAGGCCGAGGCAGAGCAGCACCGCGGTGAACGGTTCGCGCAGGCTGCGCACACCGAGGCGTGGCCAGGAGGCGTTCTTCCGGGCCGGAAGCGTGTTCGCCCCGAATCGGGCCAGGCGAAGTGTGGCCTCGTCCTCCGTCAACCCGCGCGGTCCGCTGTCCAGCCGCCGCAGCACCTGCAGTGCGGTCGCAGCGTCCGGCTCCAGAACATCCGTTCCGGAAGCACCGGCCTCCCATGGTCCGGGAGCGACTCCGGAAAACGACGACTCAGCGCCCTCTCCCCAGTCTGCGGTCCTAAGCACTGGTCCCCTGGCGCAGGCCCACCGGTGCGAGCGAGCCCTCGGTGCGCAGGGCCAGCTGGCCGACCATGAGGCGGACGACGGTGACGACGTCAGGGTCGCCGAGGTAGTAGACCTGCCGCCGTCCCTCTCGGCGGGAGCGGACGAGACCCGCTAGCTTCAGCTTGGACAGGTGCTGACTGACCGCGGGCAGGGCGCCGCCCACCCGGTTCGCGAGATGGCTCACATCGCTCTCGCCCTCGGACAGGGCCCACATGATGTGCAGCCGTGCCGGGGACGCCAGCAGCCCGAAGGCGGCGGCCACGTCAGCCAGTACCTCGGCGGACGGGTCCTCCAAGCCCCCGACGACGTGCCTCACAGTCCTCTCCCGTCCGCCGCATCACAGCCCCGCAACCCGCGTCCGCCCAGTGTAGGCATGAGCCGCCGCGCGCCGCCCGGTACCGGAACGAGGTGGAAACGCGGTGCCCACGCCTCCTCGCTTTCCCTGACGGGTACCGGAGTGGAAGCGCAGCACGACGCAGGTCGGTGACCTTTGGCTGCGCCTCGATTGCCTGCCACTAGGGGTGCTCGTGAGACGGGAGAACGGGTCACGGCCGGCTTGCCGTGACCCGTTTCCCATCCATTCCGCCGAGGGGACCCCACGTCTCCCTCACAGTGGCGGCTCCCCGTGACCAAGTTCGGCCCGCAGCCGCCGACCCGTCCGGGAGACGTGGTCTTCAGCAGAGCCTTATAGAGCCCTTCGATCTCGGCTACAACGGCTCCCAGCCGGAGATTCGCGTCGCGCCGTTGAACGTCTCGGTACGCCATGGATGTTCTTCCTCCCCCAGAAGGCGTCTCGCGCCTCAGGCTGACTTCGACTGTTGTGTTACGCGGCAACCTTTTTGCCGCCCGGGACCGTCAGGTGCCGTCCTGGACCAGCAGGGCGATCCGGTCGGGGTCGTAGACCACCCAGCGTGGCCTCGGGACACCGGACAGGCGCAGGCGGCACAGGATGGCGCCGTCCAGGTTGGTCCACCATGCGGTGATGGCGCCGGGGCACGACCATCCGGCCTGGTCGTCCACGGCCACCGGCCGGTAGGTGAGCTGGACCTGGTCGTCCGGGGGAGGTGACGGGCACCCCTTCGCCAGTTCTTCGAGCAGGCGCTCAGCTGTGGATGTATCTCGCATGGTCCGGTCCTCCCCCTGGCTCCGTTCAAGCGACGATTTCATTATTGCGCAACTGATGATTCTTTTTCGGGGTTCGGCCCGCGCGCTGTGTCAGGTCGCGCCGTCGAAGCAGTCGGCCAACTCCGCTACGGCGCATGTCTGTTCCGGCAGTCTGCGGTCGACCCTCACGGGTTCGGCTGCGCCGATAGCTTCCGGAGTGAGGTCCAGTTCGCCGACGGAGTGACCGATCACGGAGCGAGGTGACGCGTCCGCTGCCGACGGTGTCTTGGTCGTACGGCCGGTCTTCGGGCCCCGATCGGACGGTCGGCCCGCGGTGCCGTCGCAGTCACCTGGCGAAAGAGACACGCTCGTTGGCCACGGTGTCGCACTGAGCACCCCGGCCGATCCGCACTTCGACGACAACGCGAGACGGCAGCACCACGCAGCACCGCGGGCTGTTCAGGCCGACCCCAAGGGGGTATGCATCGAGTGCGCCGCGGTCGTCCGACCTCGACGCCTTCACTGGGTGAACGTGCATCCGTCGGCTGCAACGTGTGCGTGAGAGGGAGAGAACGGTGGCGGCGAGCGCCGAGGGCTTTCAGGACCCGCCTGCCGAAGTACTGGCGGCGGCCGCTGCGGCGTCCTGGCTGCTCGCCTCACCGGCCCGGCTGCACATCATGTGGGTCCTGGCCCAGGGTGAGAGCGACGTCAGTCATCTCGCCGCCCGGGTGGGCGGAGCACTGCCCGCGGTCAGCCAACACCTGTCGAGGCTGAGGCGCGCCGGCCTCGTCCGCTCCCGGCGTGACGGTCGGCGGCAGGTCTACTACGTCGACGACCGGGAGATCGTCACCGTCATCCACGTGATGTTCGGCCAGCTTGCCGCACGCTCCGCAGAGACGTTACTGCACCCAGGCTCGCGGCTGGCATACGCCACCGGGTGACCGCACGGCGTCAGATCTGAACGCCAGTAGTCGGGCCCCGTTCGCCACAGCGGTAGGCACAACCCGGCGGTTCTGAAACGGCTGCTCCGGCGATGGCAGGGGACGCCACTGACGCGGCATATGGGAAGAGAGGGCTGGTTGCGGTAGGGGCGCGCGGCGCCTTGCGCGGTGGTATCCGCGGGCGGTGGACAGCCTGAGGCTGCCGCCGCAAGCGAGCAGAACGGGATGGTGGCCACAACGAACAGGGAGCGGGGCTGCCGGTGCCGGAGGCCGGGTTGTCCCGCACCGGCAGAGCATGGGCGGACGGATCTCTGTTCGGTTCCCGGTACGCAGGCCGTACCGGAAACCGACACCGTCGCCCAATTATGTGGATCTATCGCATTTTTCTTCGGAGCGGTCAGCTCCGGTAGCCGAGGGCGAACAGGCTGCCCGTTCCCCCGGTCATCGACGGGAGTGTGATCGATGCGACCTGCTTGCCCGGATCGAGCGGGGCGGTAGTGGCGTAGACGTAGGCGGGTGTCGCGTCCTTGCCGCCGCTGCTTGTGTCGCGGTACGGGGTGGTGATCGCCTCGGTGTCGCCGGGGATCGGCGGGTACTTTCCGGCGCCGAGTGTCCAGTCGGAGAGGCCGATGGTCGCGGTGGAGGTGCTGCCGTCGGTGTAGTGGATGGTGAGCTGGCCGGTGGCGCCGGATGCGTGCGCGTTGGTGGCCGCGCCGAGCAGTCCCAGTGTTGTGGCTGCTGCGGGGGCGTCGAGCGGGATGGTCTGGCCGGCCATGGTGATGTGGTCGGGTCGGCCCGCCGCGGTGATGGGCCAGGTGTAGGTGATGCCGTCCGAGGTCACCGTGCCCCCGCTTGGTGAGCCGGCCGCGGTGAGTGCGTCCTGAGAGTAGGCGAAGGCGCCGCCGTTGAAGCCGTTTCGGAAGGTGCTGCCGTCGGGGTAGATGCCTTCGTAGGTCTCGTACGGCCACAGCTCGCCCCCTCTGGCCACTGCCAGGCTCATCGAGATGTCGGGCAGCTTCGTGCCGCCTGCGGTCTTCATGCGGAAGGTCACCTGGTAGCGGCCTTCGGCGGGGCCGGCGGTGAGGGTGATCGGCTCGGTGCCGTCCGATCCGGGAGCCGTGGACAGGGTGCCGTGGTCGGGGCTGACCGTGACCCCGCCGGATGCGGTGGCGCTAAAGGTGACGCTCTGCCTGCTGCCGGTGACCTCGCGGGCCCCGAGGGCGACCTTGGCGCTGCTGCGCGGAGGGATGACCTCCGCCTGGCTGGAGACGTATCCCAGTGCGGGCAGTTCACCCTGCCTGTAGGAGGGGGGTGCGTCCTGCGGGCGGGCCCCCCAGCTGGTGTTGGGGGTGGAGCCGAGGGTGACGGCGACGGTGGCGCCGGTGGTGAAGATTGAGCCGGGCAGCCACGGCTTGGTGTACGCCTTGCCGTTCAGCCGCGTCGACTGGATGTAGATGTTGCTGGCGGACGCATGGGGCGCGTTGAAGGTGAGGGTGTGCCCGCCTGCAAGGTGGATGATCTCCAGGGGGAATTCGGGGCTGTTGAGGGTGACGTCGGCGGTGGAGGTGTACTCGGGGAAGAAGCCGAGCATGGTCAGCACGCCCATGGAGGCGGTGGCGCCGAGGTCGTCGTTGTCGCCTTCGCTGTGCTGGGGCGAGTCCAGGTACAGCTGGGTGCGGATGCGGTGGACCAGGGCTTGTGTCTTGTAGGGCTGGCCGGTGAAGTCGTAGTTCCAGGGGTAGGCGTACTCGAACTGGTTGTCCCAGAAGGAGTAGGGGGAGGCGGGTCCGTCGTTGAGGTGGGTCCAGAAGGTGTCCAGGGTCGGGTTCACGGCCTTGTTGCCACCCAGGGCGTTGAACAGCCCGGCCTCGTTCCAGCCGACCTCCCACCGGTACTGGGAGGCGTTGCCTTCGACGTAGTTGCTCTGGGTGGTGGGGGTGACGGGCATCCACGTGCCGGAGGCGGTCTTGGGCTGGATCAGGCCGGTGGCCGGGTTGAACAGGTTCTGCCAGTTCTGCGATCGCCGGGTGAGCCTGTCGGCGTCCGCCCTGTCGCCCAGGGCGGAGGCGAACCGGGCGAGCGCGAAATCGGCCCCCGCATACTCGAGCGTGGTGGAGGCTGAGCCGTAGAAGTTGCAGCAGCCGTAGCTGCCGTCGGAGGGCAGGTAGCCGAGCGAGGTGTAGTAGTTCAGTCCTGGCCGGATGGTGCTGGGCTTGTCGGCCTCGGCCAGCGCGTAGGACAGGGCGCTCCTGGTGTCGAAGTTCCGAGCGCCGAAGGCGTAGTAGCCGCCGAGGATGCCGTCGGCAGGGTCGCCGTTCATCACGTACGACTCGCCGTTCGCGAGCGCCCACTTCGGCAGCATCCCGTTGTTCTGCGCGGCGTCGTTGACCATCGACTGCGCCGAATCGGAGGCCGCCTGCGGGTCGACCATGGCTTCGAGCTGGGCCTGGGAGCGGTAGATGTCCCAGCCGGAGTAGTTGGCCATCTGCACGTGCCCGGGCTGGATGGTGTGGACCTTGTTGTCGAAGCCCATGTACTGCCCGTTGGCGTCCGAGAAGATGTTCGGATGCAGCAGGGAGTGGTACAAGGCCGTGTAGAACACCTGCTGCCGGGCCGTTGCCCCTCCACCGATCTGGATCCTGGACAGCTCCTTGTTCCAGTCGGCGACCGCTGCGGCATGCATGGCGTCGAAGCCGAAGCCAGGCGTGGTGTGCGCGTTGCGGGCGGCGTTGGCCGTGCTCACGAAGGAGATGCCTACCTTGGCCTGAACCTTCTGGTTCTGGGTGGTATCGAACGTCAGGTAGACGCCATCCGGTCCCGAGGCGGCCGACTTGAGAGACCGCCCGGTCGGCGCCGTACCTTGGTAGGTCGGATGCGGCTGCGCGGGGCTGGCCCCACCCTTGCTCCCGTCGCGAACGGCGGCGGGCTTGGTGGCCTTGGCGCGCACCCGCTGGCTGCCGGGTGTGATGGTTGAGCCGGTCCAGGTGCCGTGCGCGGTGAAGGAGTGGTCGAAGGTGATGTCGATGTTGACGGTGTAGGTGTCCGGGCCGCCGCAGAAGTGACCGCTGCTGACGGTGCCCTGCACCTCGTTGTCGCCGATCACCTGGGCGTCCGTGGCCGAGTTGCCGGCCTGCGAGCCGGCCAGCTTCAGCAGTAGATTCGCCTGTGTCGTGGCAGGGAAGGTGAAGCGGCCGAGCGCGCTGCGCGCGGAGGCGGTCAGCTCGGTCTTCACCGCCGGTGAGCCGGTCTGCACCTCGTAGTATCCCGCCGACGCGGATTCGGCCGAGTGGCTGAACGGTACGGTCGCCGAGCCCGGACGGGACGGCAGTGCGCCCACCGTCGGCAGGATCGGCACATCGCCGAACGCCTTGCATCCGGGACCGTCGAGGTGGGTCAGGCTGAACCCCTGAATCTGACTGTCGCCGTAGTAGTAGCCCCCGCCGTCCTGCCGGTGAGGGAAGGTGTCCGGACCGAACTGGACCATCCCGAAGGGCACATCCGGCCCCGGGAAGCTGTTCACGCTTCCGCCGGCACCACCATCACCTGTGCCGAGGAGCGGGTTGACCAGCGACGCCGGATCCCCAACCAGGGCGATCCTTGGGGAAGCCGCGGCCGCCGAACTGACTGCTGCACCCGCGATGATCGTGCTCAGTGCTCCGACGGCCGAGATGAACGCAAACGCGAAACGTCTGTGAGGGCCGTGTGCCATGCCCGAGGCTCCTTCCTGGAGCGGTGACTGCAATCCGGCTGAACAGCCCGCAGGATGGGCCGCACTTCCGGACGTTCAGCGCGGTGAGGGACATTGGGTAAGCGACAACGTCTTCAGTGACGATTAGTCACTTTGTTCGAGACATGTCAAGATCTGTCGTTGCGTCCTGCATGGTCGGCTGGCCGGCTATCGCCGCCTGTTACCCCGCTATGAGCGCCATCCCCGCAACTGCCTGGTCTACTTCGGCCCAGCCGCCGCCCTCTCCTGCTACCGCCGACTGCCCCGATGAAGGCGGTGCCTCGCGTGGCCTCAGCTCTCACCGGCCGCCTTCGGCGGGGGATATGCGGCAACTCGGGCTGCACTCCCCGTTGAAATCACCGAAGTTCACCCGGCCCGGAAGGGTACGGCGGTGAATCCTGCCAGGGCCGCGCGACCGAGAAGGCCTGCTTCAGGTGACGGAGAGTCATATGCGGGTGTGATTATGGGTAGGCGTGGCTGTGCTGAGGTGCTTACGTCTATTCGGGCTGGTGCGTCCAGAGGCCGGTCGGCCCTGCAGGCGGTGCGTCGTCAGGTGACGGCTTCGGCCGCAAGCTTTGGATCTGTCTCGGGGAGCGCCTGTGAGTGAAGCCGGAAGGGGGGCCGGCATGTCGCGCCAGCCGGTCACGGTTGCCGACGAGCGGGTGGGGGTCAACGGGGCTATCGCGGCCGCGCTGACGCGGGGTGTGGGCTCGATGCCCGCCCTGTATCTCGCGCTGATCGTCTCTGGCGGGTGGATGGCCCTGGCGACCTGGGGCCCGCTGCACCGGGTCGACCCGTACCCGTTCGGGTTTCTGCTGTTCCTGAACAACGTGGTGCAGCTTGTCCTGTGTGCGGTGATCCTTGTGGGTCAGCGTGTGCTGGGTGTGGCCGCTGACCGCCGGGCGGTGCAGACATATGAGAGCGCCGAGGCGATCTTTGCGCGGGTGGCAGACCTGCAGGAGCATCTGGACCGACATGACCGTGCGCTCGGCCGCGGCGTGAGCCTGCTCGAATCGAGTCCGCACCCTTGGATCCACAAGCATCGAGTGCAGCCGGCGCCGCAGGCCATCGACCACGTCGTGGGCCTCAACGGCCGGATCGCCGCCTGGTTGACGCAGCGGCTGGGCAGCATGGGCGCTTTCTACTTTGCTGTCGGAACACAGGTGGTATGGATCGGGATGGCCGAGTCCGGCCTGCAACGCTTCGATCCGTACCCCTTCGCCTTCATGACCTTCCTGTCCACTTTCGCCCAGCTCATCTTCATGATTGTGATCATGGTGGGGCAGAAAGTGCTGGGCTTGGCTGCCGACCGCCGCTCCGAGCAGACGTTCCTGGACGCCGAGGCCATCCTGCACGAGTGCCGCCGGATGAAGGAGCGCCTGGTGGTGCAGGACCGCATCATCGACAGCCTCACGAACTACACCTCCGCCCAGGTCACGGAGCACCTCGCGCAAGCCCTCCATCACAGCAGGACACAGGCGCCCACCGACGGGCACGAAGAGCCGGGCGGACGACCCCCGTTGCGCGCCTGGAACGAGCTGCCGGAGGAGTTGAGGCAGGCCGGCCGTCACCGAGCGCGGCAGGTCGGCGAGCGGCTGACCGCGATCGGCTGCCTGATGTTCCCGGCCTCCGGGACGGAACAGGACTCAGCCCCGATCGTCACCTTCGACGATCGGGAGTCCCGGGTGTTGGCCCGGCTCGAGTACGAGCACCAGCTGCACGGGCAACACGGCAACGACCAGCAGGGCGACCTGGTGCCGTGGGATGAGCTGTCCGACCAGGAGCGGGCGCAGGCCGTAGAAGCCGTCAGGTACCTCCCTTCCGTGCTGGCCGACATCGGCTTCCAGATTCTCCGCACCGGCACAAGCAGCGACGGGGCGGGCGAGTCGGACTTCACCGCTGAGGAATGGGCGTTGTTGCAGAGGGCGCTGATGGCCTCAGGGGTCCTGGTGTCGCTCGCCGAGGGCGATGTCGACCCCGAGGAGATCGACGCACTGGTCCATCTGTTGAGGGAAGCCGGCTTCACCCATCCCCGGCGCCTCATTCGCGAACTCGCCGCGACCTCGACGTTCGACACCGGACTCAAGGCGGGCACCAAGTACGCCGACTACGAGGCGCCGGCACTGCACGCGATACGCTCTGCCACCGCCGTCATCGCACGGACCGCGCCTGCGGAACTGGCCGACTTCCGCGCGTTCCTGATGGAGATCGCCACGGCTGTCGCCGACGCGAACAATGAGGGCGGCTTCTTCGGCTTCGGCGCCCGACCCCGCACACCCCACGAGGCCGCAGCCATGGAAGCCGTTGCCAAGGCCGCACAACCCGATCGATCCAGTCAATACAGTCAGAGTCGGCCAGGATTCACACCGGCTTTCGCGCTCGGGGAGATCCCGTCGTAATCGCGAGTGCCGCAGCGCGACCACGTGGACCGTCAGGTCCGCCAAGGCCTCGACGCGTTCAGAGGACATGAGTGAGGGCGCCAGAACCGAGCAGGATTGTGACACCGATGGCGACGAAGACCGCCGGGACGATCCAGTGTCCCCAGCGGCGGATGATCTCGATGACGTTCTCGTGGCCTCCGAGCCACGAGCCGACCAAACACCAAACCACTACCCCGGCAGCAAAAACGGTGATCGTGATCAGGGCCGGATCCGTGCCGACAGTGCGGAAGACCGGGGGGTAGACGGTCAGGTTGTCGGCTCCGTTGATGAGGGTGAGGGCACTGACCGACACCAGCCCGGTGGCTGGCGCCGCGGAGACCTGCTCGCCGGACTGGCGGGCCCGTCCGGCCTTGACCAGACCCAGAGCACCCATACCCAGAGGGAAGAGGCCGAGCAAGCCGACCCACATGCCGGGGACAACATCCAAGGCGAGCGCGGCAATCGCCGAGGCACCGACCAGGACGGCGAATCCAGTGGCCTGCCCAGCCCAGACCTGCCACGCCTTGAGCGCGCCGGTGGCCCGGCCCGATGAGAACAGCACCGCCAACACCACCAGATCGTCGATGTTGGTCCCGGCGAACAGCCCCGCCGCCGTAAGTACGGTTGCCACGATGCCGCTCACCTCCAACGGGCCCGGCCCGGAAGCTTGCCCCTACTCGCGACGACGCGGATACCGGAGAACAAGTGTGGCCCGAACCAGAGGTCGGCGGCCACCGATTCGCCCTCCTGCTCCCATCAGCCGTGACCACCGCGATCAGCGCCAGCTGGGTGGCAACCCGCCCTGCACCCTCTCCGACGCGAGGATGTCGCGCCCGGGCTCGGGGCGAGACACTTCTGTGGCCCGCCGCCGAGAGACGGGCGCGGCGAACTCCGCCCCGGCACCAGGCATTCCGCGTTCTCTGTACTCACCCGCCTTCTGCCGCTCCGACCACCAGCCCAGCAGGGGACCGCTCTTGCGGCCGCGCCGCCGCCGCGGCGAAGCTGAGCCAGCACCTTGCTTTCAACGGCTGACCAGTAGCGCGGCGGCTGCTCGCCCCCTCTGGACGGCCTGATAGTGACTTTCGACGGGGTTGGGCCGGGTGTGGGGGAAGAGGACGTAGGTGACGTCGCCGCGGGTGCCGCCGTTGCTGGGGTCGGGGTCGATACCCAGGGCCGCAGCGGTGGCGTAGGAGGCTTCTCCGATCTGCTGTCGGGGGCCGACATCGGCGAAGACGGCGTACTCGACGTGTCCGTTGTAAATGACGGCCGCCACGTCTCCCGGGCTGATGCCGGCGTCGCGATAGCTCCAGGTGGGGTTGTCCGGTCGCGGAAGGACGACGTAGGGCGTGGTTGCGGCGTTGAAGGGCCGCCCGTCGGACTGGTCAACGGCGGTCTCGGGCGCGAAGGCGTCGCCGTCGGTGCTGCGGCTGCATTGTGCGGCGGTCCGCCCGTCGCAGTCGATACTCATGCTGGAGCGCCAGACGTACGCGTTGCCGGCCCGACAGACAGGCACGTCAGCATGGCCGGGCAGGGAGGCCCGGAATGTTCCGTGGGACACCCGCCGGCAACTCTGAGCTGCATCGAGTAGGTCCTGGGCGGACGGCAATCCGTCGGCGGCCAAGACGGCGCGCGGTTGTGCGTGCGAGGCGGCCGAGGGTGTGCTCGTTGCACCGAGTGAGGCGAGAGCGAGTGCGGCCGCGACGACGTGACGGGCAGGGGAAGTGAGCATGGGCGTGCTGCTCCCTTGACTGGTGCTGTGTCGACGATGGGCCCTGTTCTCTGAAGAGAAGACACCTTTTGTTGCATTTTGTGATGTACGTGATGGTAACTGACTGTTGCTCATCGGTCATCGATGCCCGACAGGTGGGAGTGGCGTCCGCGGCTGTTGCAGCAAGTCCTCGCATCCTTGCCGTTTTCAACGGCGCCCTGTGGCCCCCTGCGGCCCCGTGATGTCGGCGAGACCCTCCATATGAACTGCCACCGGGGAACGTTGAAGCCCTCGACGTTCCGGCCGGATCGGCTCGGTCATCGTGCCGAGCCGGGCGGTGGAGAACGCCACCTGCGCGTCGACTGGCGGGACTCGAAGGTGACTCGTCGCCAATAGACGGTCAGAGTTACCCGTCGGCAATGAGCTGTTCACTTCACGGGTCTACTCGCATAGACGATACCGATGTTGTCATGTCATTGACACTTTGACGATCCGTCGGAGTGACCCTTCGACCACCCGGGAGTCCCCATGTCCCGCATGCGCCAACTCGCCGTAGTCGTATCGTCTGTGGCCCTGGCCACCGGTGGCCTGATCGTCACCACCACCGGCACCGCCCAGGCCGCCAGTTGCTCGCAGTCCTACCTGCCGCTGCAGGACGCCGCCTGCCAGCCCGGCGCGCTCAACTCCGCGGTCAGCCAGTCCACGATCGACTCCACGATCTGCGTCTCGGGCTACAGCTCCTCGATCCGCCCGTCCACGAGCTACACCAACGCCCTGAAGGTGAAGCAGATCGCCGAGTACGGCTACAGCGACACCAGCACCGCCGACTACGAGGAAGACCACCTCATACCCCTGTCGCTGGGCGGCAACCCGACCAGCGAGCAGAACCTGTGGCCCGAACCCCGCTACGACGTCGGCGGCTACACCTCCGCTGACAAGGACACCGTCGAGTACAAGCTGTACCAGGCGGTCTGCGCGGGAACGATCCAGCTCGCCCCGGCACAGCAGGCCATCGCCACCGACTGGACCACCGCCCTCCAGGCCGTCGGCCTGAGCTGACCCCTCGTCCCGGAGGCTCTCGCCGCGAGCCGGACCGGGCGACGGGGGCATCGAGTTCAGCCGTATTCCGGCTGCTGGAGCGTCGGCAACAGGTCGGACGGCATCAGCAACTCAGTTGCTGACAATGGGCAGGCTCTGCCATGCAGAGCCTGAGCGAAGACACCTCTACTTGCGGTAACCGCGCAGCAACAGCACCGCGGTCGCCGCGATGCCCACGATCGCGACGACGAGCACGATCCGGAGCCCTCCGCCGGCCAGTAGCGGAGCGGCCATGTCGTGGGGGTGGTTCATCCCAGGCACCTACAGCCTTTCAAGTCGCAGATCTCTGCTGTGTTTGGTGTACGTCAAGAGTGCGCCAGCCCTGTCATGGTCCTGGCCTCATCATGGCAATCAGCAGGGAATTCTTCTGCCATCGGCGCGGAAACTGCCCGGGGCGCCCGGCCGAGCTGCGCAACAGATCGCATCGTCGTAACTGCTTGCTTCATCGTGCTCAGCTGGTGCGGCAGGATCCTGTTCGAGCGCATCGCGGGCTCGCCAAGCTCTTGACGCACTCGAACAGGGCCTTGCACGGGCCGTAGTGTCGTCTGCCCAGGAGCTAGCCCGACAGGCCCCTTCGGCTGGTGGGTACCCACTTCGGCAGGCTGCCGTCGGACGAGGCAACCGGGTCCCGCCTGGCAAGCTCCGCATCGACAACACCAGGATCAAGTGACCGCGACCGCCGTCCTGCTCACTGCTGCCTGCGAGCAGCACAGCCGGCAGTCCTCCGGCGCCCCTACGGGCATGGTGTCCGCCACACCGTCCGGACTTCCGCGGAGCGGCACCCCGTCTACTGGCCCCAGCCCCGTTGCCCACCCGTCCACGGGTAAAGCCGGGCCGGCTAACGAGGCGGCACTCCATCAGGCCGCGGACTCCATCGAACAACTGGGTGCCTCCTTCCCGGACACCTATACGGGAACGGAGGTGGACACTGCCGGAGACCGCCTCATCGTCTATCGCAAAACGGACTCGCGCTTCGATGCTGCCCTCGCAAAGCTCGGACTGGGGGTGCACGTCGATCTCCACGACGCACCGCGATCCAGGAAGGAGATACGGGCGACGCACGACCGCGTGGTGCCGCTTATGGGGAACACCACCGGTTACCGCATCGTCAGGGTCAGCAGCGGAGGGGATGAGCTCGGATTCACCCGTGGGGTCGTGGAGGTCGGTGTTAACGGCGACCTGCAGCAGGCCAAGCGCGAACTGGGCGCGAAGTTCAGTGACCGCATTCAGGTCGTCGCCGTAGAACCCCCGGCTGGATGGTAGCAGCCCTGTGCACACAGGACTCTGCCACTCGGCTCGGACAGGGCATCAGGTCGGGTCGCCGGTCTCTGTCGGCCTTGGTACGCCTGAGACGACCCCGCGATGGCTCGGAAGTGACCAGAGTGCAAAAGACGCCCCGCCCCTCGTGGGCCGGGTGGGCTCTTGGACTTCGGAGCGAATCCTTGCCTTCCTCAGTATGCGGACGGTCACCGGGATCCGCCTTGGGGTTCCGTCATTGATGTCACGCGCGGATGGCAGTCGGGGGCATGTGCGAGACGGAAAATCCCGCTGCGGTGAGCCACACTACGCTCATCGCAACCCGTACGGCCTGGTCAGAGGAGAAGCACTTTGGTGAACCATCCCCTACTCTCTCGGCTTGGACGGGCCCGTTGAACCCGTGCGATGCAAGGGCGGAGTGTCGCCCCGACGATTACATGACCGATCGAATGAAGCCAGGGAGCTGGCTAGCCCACCTTGGAGCGCGACCGTGATCCCGATAAGGTTCCACCGGACCCTGCGCATCATGTTGGCCGTTGCCGTATGCGTTGCTCTCGCCGTTGCTGTCACTGAATGGATCATGAAGGACCGCAGGCATGGGGAGGGGCTCTTGGGTGAAGTACTGGTGAGTGGTGACGGCCGTACCATCACCGCCCTGAACAGCCGGGCCCCATGCCAGCAGGACCCGCCTCTCCTGGTGGCAAGCGAATCCCGCGATTCCGTTGCCTTGGTTCTGAAGGAAAGCGATATCGATCTCCGGCCTCAGTGCGACACCGTCGACGAGCAGATCACCACGAAGCTGCAGTCGCCGCTGGGGACACGACGGCTGGTAGACGGCAGTAACGGCTGGACCATTGCCCCTCTCGACCAGAAGCGGCTGGCCAATCCGCAATATCTCCCACCAGGCTATTCGCCGACAACTGACGTGCAGTGGAGCGACTCCAGCCAGCACGAGCTGCTGTCCCCTTTCTTCATGCGTGACCGGAATTCAGGGCCCGTCTGGACCCGTTTCTACCACCGCACCTCGAAGAAGGCGTCGTTGAGTATCACGCAAATCGCCGGAAAGCTCACAGTAAGTGCGGCTGGCACTCCAGAGTCCATCCACGGGTGGATCGGTCGGCCCACCCCGGACTCCAATAACACCGTGACATCGACGAACGGGACCTACACATTCATCGTGAGCACCACGGATCGGGACCTGCATGAAGCCGAACTCCTGAGGATCGCCAAACAACTAACCCCGTGAAACCCGAGATCACCACCGCCAACTCTGCAGACCGAAACTGCAGTTTCCCTGCACATGTGCTGGTCACGGGCGCGTGACAATGCCTGGCGGGCGCTTCACCCCGACTGATGGTTCCCGCGAGATGGACTGATCAGCGCGTTCGTACTGAGGCGGTCCCAGGTGTCCGGGCCAGAGGCGACGAACGCGCCCCCGGTGATCAAGGTTGTCGAAGCCTTTGATCACGAACAGGGGGCGCGTTCGCGTGTCAACCTCCCAGATCGATGTCCTGCAACGCCGCTGCGAGGACGTCGACTTGCCCTGTCCACTCGCCGAACTGCCTGACCTGACCACGTTGTCGACGGTCCTGGACCGGCTTCCCGATCATTACCAGGAAGGCACGGTCAGCGGACTGATCCAGACCGACGTCTGCGCCGAGCCCGGCGACAGCGGCGGCGCCCTCTTCGACGGCGAGAGCGCCCTCGGCCTTACCTCCGGTGGCAGCGGCGACTGCACCAACGGCGGCCAGACCTTCTTCCAGCCCGTCCCGGCCGCCCTTGCGGCATACGGCGCGCAGATCGGCTGACCCACGGGCCGAGCGGCCCCGCCCCTCGGCATGAACCGGCCCCCCGATACCCGTCCGGGGGCCGGCGCCGCTGACGCACATCAAGACCGCCCGGGAGGCCGGCACGGCCAGGGCGAAGGCCAAGGCGGCCAAGACCGGCAAACGCCCCGCGGCTCCTTCGGACGCCCCGCACCGCAAGGCCGAGTACGCGCTGCGCGACCATCCTGCCCTCGGTCGCTGGCTCAAGCAGCACCCGACCACCGGGCGGCTGTCCATCGACGCCGCCAAGGCCACCGCCGAGATCCGCCTCGACGGCAAGTACCTGCTGGCCACCAGCGCCCCGGACCCGTCCGCCGAGGACGTCGCGCTCGGTTACAAGAACTTGCTGGAAGCCGAACGCGCCTTCCGCACGATGAAATCCCCCTCGACCTGCGGCCGGTCTACCACCGCCTCGACGAGCGAATACGGCCGGGATGCGCCTGAGGCGACGGGACGCCGCTGCCCGCCGCTTGGAACCGCACGGCCGGAGCGCGGTCGGGTCTTCCTTGAGGCACTCACTGTTCGCCGAGCGGTTGCCTGGGCGCCATAGCGCGCACGCAGACTGCGAAGGCTCGATTCCGGCCAGCCCTAGGAACGTCTACCTGTCCATTCGTCGTGCCCTCGCCATATCCGCCACCCTGGCCGCCGTCGGAATGGCGGGCCCGCTGCCCGCATACGCGGCGCCGGCTACCCCGCAGGCCTCCGCTCCTTCCGGCTTCACTGTCCACCAGTTCGTGACCGGGCCGTCGGGCCAGAGCAGCCCGGACGACATCGCCCGTCTCGGCGGCCACCTCTTCGTCGCGTACCAGAACGGTGTGGGCTCCGACGGCAAGCCCGCGCCGAGCGGTGCCACCAAGAGCACGGTCTACGAGTACACGCTCTCTGGCCAGGTCGTCGCCTCCTGGCCGCTGACCGGCAAGGTCGACGGCCTGGGCGCGGACCCCGAAGGTGACCGCGTCATCGCCACGGTCAACGAGGACGGGAACTCCAGCGCCTACACCATCGCGCCGTCCCGCTCGGCCGCCGAGCAGGTGCACCACTACGCCTACACCGGGCTCACCCACGGCGGTGGCACCGACAGCGCCCTCTCCGCCGACGGCAAGATCTACTTCACGGCCTCAGCCCCCGCGGCCGACGCCAACGGCACCACCTACAGCAAGCCCGCCCTCTACACCGGCAGGTTCACACAGGGCGCCGCGGGCAAGGAGGGAACGATCGCCCTGACCCCGGTGCTGAACGACAACTCCACCGCCGCCGACCGCGTGACGGGCAAGAGCAGCAAGCTCAACCTCTCCGACCCCGACTCCAGCGAGAAGGTGCCCGCGGTCGTCCCCGGCGCCGGCGGCGACCTCCTCCTCGACAGCCAGGGCGACAAGCAGCAGATCTACATCGGCCGGGGCCACGTCCCCTCGGTGCTGAACCTCAACACCCAGGTCGACGACACCGCCTTCGCCACCACCACGACCGGCACCCTCTACGTCGTCGACAGCAAAGCGAACAAAATCCTCGCCATCACGGGTTACTTCGCCCCGGGCCAGGCCTTCACCTCCGTCCCGGGCGACTCGGACTCCCTCAAGGGCGTGCTCGGCAGCCTCGACCTGAAGTCCGGTCGGATCAGCACGTTCCTGCAGCTGAGCAGCCCCAAGGGCCTGCTGTTCACGAACGACCGCTACCAGGGCGGCAACGGCCAGGGCACCGGCGGCTCGACCGGCGGCAGCACCACCGGTGGTACGACCGGCAGCGGCTCGACGGGCGGCAGCACCACGGGCACCTCCAACGACGGTTCGACCAGCACCAGCGGCGCTGGTGCGAACGGCACATCCGCCCAGGGTACGGACCCTTCACCGTCCGGGGCTCTCGCGCGGACGGGTGCCGGTGACCCGCTGGCCATCGCCGGGGCCGCCGCGGTCCTGCTCGCGGTCGGCGGCGGGCTCTATGCCGTCATCCGGCGCCGGTCGGCCCGCGCCGCCGATTAAGCGGCACATCCTCTTACCCCTGCCAACGGCCCTCGTGAGTGGCCTCGTGGGCATCTCACGGGAGGACTCGCCCCCGCGGGATACCCGCGCCCCGCCACCGCTCCTGGAGGCACTGTCACCACTGAGGCACTCGCGCGATACCGCGAGGCCGCCGAGAGGACCCTCGCAGTATCGCGCATGGGCTGTTGACGGGCCGGCCCGAGGCCATCCGCACGGCATTCACGGGTGGCCTCGGACGCTTCTTACGCCCCTCGGGCCGGCCGTTGCGCCACTCACGACCGGTCCGAGGGTTGCCTTACGTCATCGTCCACATCGTGAGGTTCGTGCCCCCGCTGGCTAAGGTCTTGCCGTCCGGGCTAAAGGCGATGCAGTTGCTTGTGGTGTCGGTGGTGACGGCAGCGGTGCTCCCGCTGTTGGCGGTGTTCCACACATTGACAGCGCCGTCTTTGGTTCCGCTGGCGAGGAGGGTGCCTGGGCCGGGCGCGATGCACGTTATCTCGGAGCCGGGGCCGGCGAGGGTGGCCGTGCTCCTGCGGGCCGATACGTCCCAGAGCGTGAGTGTCCCGTCGGAGCGAAGGTTCGCCAGCCTCTTCCCGTCGGAACTGAATGCCAGGGAGTGCAACGTGGAATTGGTCCGGGCGAGAGTGGCGATGTTCGAGCGGGAGGGGACGTCCCACAGTTGAAGCCGTCCGTCGCTGGTGGTGTTCCCGGGATTGCCGTTGCCGGAACTGGTCGCCAGGACGGTGCCAGAAGGGCTGAACGCCAGAGTTGAGATCCAAGAGGTATCGCCGGTGGTCAGCGGCGTGCCGGCCGTCCGGGTGGACAGATTCCACAACCTGAAGGCAGGGGCGTCGTAGCTCGCTGCCAGCATCCCGCCGCTCGGATGGAACGCCACGTAAGCGACGGAGCCGTTCCACTCGACAGGATCGAGGTACGGGAGTGTGGTTTCGGCGCCGGTGGCGACGTTCCACACGCTGACCGTCCCGTCACCGTTGCCGACGGCCAATCTGGCCCCGTCCGGGCTGAACGCCACGGACAAGGCCGTCGAGAAGGCGGGGTTGAAAGCGGTGACCTGAGCGAGTGATTTAGGCCATGGGTTCACGGGCTTGTGCGTGAAGGTCTTGGCCAACGTTTTGGTGGCCACGTTCCACAGCCTGGCCTCGCCGTCGTCGTCGGCGCTCGCCAGGGTGTTGCCGTCCGGGCTGAACGCCACTGAACGCACGACCGCATTGCCGCCGCCTCGGAGCGTCACGGGGCTGCCGGGGCTACTGGCCGGGTGCCGGCTCGGGCCCGGGCTCGGGCTGCCGCCTTTCTTGGGGGTGCCCGCGCTGTCGGCGAGTGTCAGTCCCAGTGCGGCGAGTGTCCCGGCCGATGCCGTGGCCAGTGAGCCGAGGATGAGGGCGCGGCGGCGTGGGCGGTGGCGAAGGGCTGCGGGCGCGAGCGGCGGGACGATGGGCTGGGTGGGGGCGGGCGCGGTGTCGTGGTTGGGCGCGGTGGCGGTGACCGGTGTGGTCGGGTCCTCTGATGCTGGTGCGGGGCCACGGCTGGGTGGCGTTGCATCCCGGGTGGAGGTCGAGTCCGGTCCAGGCGCATGCCGCTGGATCGAGTGCAGGCGCTGGGCGGTGCTGGCCGCGTCCGGCCGAGCGTCCGGGTGCTTGGCTAGGAGCGCAGTAACCAGCTCGGCGATCTCCGCCGGCACGTCGTTTCGTAGCCTGTGCAAAGCGGGCGGTGTTTCCTCCAGGTGCCGGTGCATCAAAACCCAGGGTTGCTCGGAGACGGGGAACGGCGGGGTGCCGGCCAGTAGGGCGTGCAGCACGCAGCCGAGTGCGTACTGGTCGCACTTCGCGTCGACGTGCTCGCCGCGCCATTGCTCCGGCGCCATGTAGGCCGGAGTGCCGACCAGCCGGTCGGTGACCGTGATACTGCCGGTGGTGTCCGCGGCCCGGGCGATCCCGAAGTCGCAGATCTTGATCCGGCCGTCGTCCTGCAGGAAGAGGTTGCCAGGCTTGAGGTCGCGGTGCACCACTTTTCCGCCGTGTGCGGCGGCCAGCGCCTCTGCGGTCTGCAGCGCGAGACCGACCGCCTCGGCCACCGGCAGACCGCCGGGCGAGCGGGCCAGGAGCTGGGAAAGGTCCATCCCTTCCAGCAGCTCCATGACGATGAACTGCCGGTTCTCGTGCTGCCCGACGTCGTACACGACCGTGATACCGGGATGCTTGAGCCGGGCGCCGATCGACGCCTCGCGCCGAAACCGCTGTAGCTCCTCATGCGTGGCGTGGAACTGCAGCAACACCTTCACCGCGACCGGGCGGCCGAGCTCGGTGTCGAATGCTCGCCACACCTCGCCCATGCCACCGTGCCCAAGCCGCACGTTCAGCCTGTACCTACCGGAGAGATGGTCCCCCGCCCGCACGATTCCCCCCTGCCGTAGTCAACTGCCCGCGTTGCAGAGGCCATTGTGCAGCGTGACGATCACCTGTACCACGGCCCCCGGCCAGCGCCTGGTCAAAGACCGTATGGACGTCACCGGAGCCGAGGCCCTCGTCAAACTCCGCACCCTGGTCTGGAACGGCAACTTCGACGCGTAATGGCTACCATGCCGGCGCGAACCCATATGCACCCAATACCTCCGCTCTCACAACGTCCTCACACTCGCCGGGTGGTCATGACCACTCAAGGAGAGCTGCGCCCATCGGCAATGCGGGTTTCGAGGTCGGCGACGCGGCGGTCTTGGAAGCGAAGGTTGGAGCGGGCGGCCTGGAGCCGCTCGTCCAGGGTGCGGTTGTCGGCGATGAGCTGGCGGACTCGCTGCTTGAGCGCGGTGTTCTCGGTGGTGATCCGCTGGATGGCCGCCTCGCTCCACTCGGTTTCCAAGTCGCGTATTTGGCCAAGGAGTTCGCCGATCCGGGTGCGCCGGGTGAGGATCTCTGTCTGGGCAGCCTTCAACGCGTCTTCCGCGTTCAGTGCGCGTTCGCGCCACGTCGCTTCGCGCTCGTCGCCCTGCTCGGCGAGCATCTGGGATCGGCGTTCACCAGCCTCTGCCATGGCGGGGGCAACCGCAGTCCTGGCCTCGGGGTTGTCGTAGAGGAAGGTGCGTGAGACGTTCGCGCGGCGGGCGACGGCGGCGACGCTGACCGGGGCTTTCTCACGCCGGAGACGAGTGACGGCCTCGTGGACGCGGTGGAGGGCGGTCTCGGTCTTGCGGCGGC
The DNA here is from genome assembly GCF_001866665.1 of Streptomyces monashensis. Lineage (GTDB taxonomy): Bacteria > Actinomycetota > Actinomycetes > Streptomycetales > Streptomycetaceae > Streptomyces > Streptomyces monashensis. The sequence goes on from NZ_MLYO01000067.1 coordinate 56,476, forward strand.
GGGCTGCCAGGGCCGCAGCGGTGCGAGGTTCGGGGATGGCGGCGGTGTTCATGCGACGTCCTGTTCGGGGCCGGTGTCCTCGGTTGTGTACGTGTCGCTGTCCTCGCCGCTGTCCTGTGCGGCGTCGGCGAGGTCGGCGGCGCGGAAGGCGGTGGACCACACGCGGTGGAAGTAGTCCTGGGGTTTGCACAGGTCCAGGGCGAGAGCGTCGTCGAGGAGACCGAGGCCGGCCAGGGCCTTCTCCAGGCCGTCGATGGCGCGGGCGGTGGGTTCGAAGTAGCGGTGGAGGTAGTCGGCGGTGGCGTCGTCGGGCGCCCTCGGCCAGCAGCCGCCACTGCTCTCGTTTGCGCCGCCAGTAACGGAGGTCGGCGCCGGAGAGGACGAACTTGTCGCAATTGTGGCAGTCGAGGTTCCAGGGGCAGGCGCCTCCATAGACGACGGGCTGGAAGGTGCAGAACCCGCCCTCGGCGGGAGTGCTGCGGCGGGACAGGTCGATGGCCAGGGCGTGGGCCTGCTCGCGGGTGAGTGGTGTTGTGTCGCTGGTGAGGAGGTCGCCGGGACGGGCGGTGCCGGGTCCGGCGACCCACACGTGCTGGAGGACGTTGTCCAGGTCCGACTGGGTCAGGTGGACGTAGTGCTCGGCCATGCGGTCGGAGACCTGGCCGAGGTAGCGGCGGATGTGAGTCAGGGTCGCGCCGTGCCGCAGCAGCCGGGTGGCCAGGGTGTGCCGGGCCTGGTGGGCGACGTAGTGTCCGCCGAGGTCGAGGCCGGCGATCCAGGCGCGGAAGCCGGTGTGGAACCAGGTGTAGGACAGGGCGCGGCGGCCGTCGGGGTTGAGGATGTCGGTGGGGAACAGGGCCAGGTGAGCGCGCTCAGCAGCAGTGGGCGGGCGGCCAGCGTGACGTTCGGCGAAGTGGGTCAGGGTCTTTTGGCGGCGTTCTTCGAGCCGGTGAAGGAGGTGGTCGGGGATGCGGACGGCCGCGTTCAGGTTGCCGACCTTGGTCTGGTCGTGCCAGGGCAGGGGCAGCCCTGCGGGTGCCGATTAATCATCCGGCCTGCTCAGGAGGCATGTTGGTACTCGTGAAGGGTTCCGCCGAGTCGGTCTCGTCGGCGGACCTCCAGGTGCCTGACCTGCGCTGGCACGTTTATCGGTTCGGCTTGTGGTCGGAGCGGTGCGGCTTGTTTCAGCGCTCGGTGCGGTCGGTGCTCGTTGTAGAAGGTCTCGAACTCGCGGAGCGCGTGCAGGAGGTGGCTCTGGTTCCAGATCAAGGTGCGGTCCAGCAGCTCGCACCGGCACGTTTGTATCCAGCGCTCCATGAGGGAGTTCATTCGGGGTATCTGTATGCCGGTGGTGACGACTGTCAGTCCGGCGTCGGACAGCAGGGCGTCGAAGGCCTGCGTGAACCTCGAGTCGCGGTCGCGGATGAGGAAACAGGCCTGGCTGCTCGCGTCCTGGAGGTCCATGATGAGATTGCGTCCGAGCTGCACGGTCCACTCCGCGGTGGGGTGAGCGGTGGCGCCCAGGATCCGGATGCGCCGGGTGGAGTGCTCGATGACGGCGAAGACGTACAGACGCACCCCGGTCAAGGTGAGGGTCTCGAAGAAGTCGCAGGCGAGCAGCGCATCGGCCTGGCTGCGCAGGAAGGCGGCCCAGGTCGTGCTCTGGCGTTCGGGCGCAGGCGGGATGCCGTGCTCTCGAAGGATCTCCCAGACGGTGGAGGCGGCGACCTTGATGCCCAGCGCCGCGAGCTCGCCGTGGATCCGGCGATAGCCCCACGAGGAGTTCTCGTGAGCCAGGCGCAGGACCAGGGCGCGGACCGATCGGACCGTGGGTGGGCGTCCGCGCCGCTTCGGTACGCAGGGGGCGGCATGTCGTCGCTTGAGCAGGTTGCGATGCCACCGCATGATCGTGTCCGGGCGTACCAACAGCAGGAGCCTGCGAAGCTTCTTCCTCGGGAGGTGGTGGAGCAGGCCGGCGAGGAGGGCGCGGTCGGTGACCGTGAACGTGGGCTTGCCGAACTGGCGTTACAGTACGAGCAGTTGATGCCGCAGGGCAAGGATCTCGATGTCTTTGTCCCGGTCGCTCATCGGCAGCAGACGCAGGAGCGACAGGGTGTTGGTCGCGGCGAGGTAGGCCAGACGCAGCAGCACGACAGACCATGATGCCGTCCGCGTCTGCACATGAAGACATCGGAGTGGTCGGCGAGCGAGACCTGAAGGGGCAGCCGATCAAGGCCTCCACCTGGGTGGATGATTTATCCGCACCCGCACGGTTGGTGCGAGGCAAGCGCGAGTGCTGTGTGCAGGAGGCGCCATGAACGGGAGGCGACGGGAAGTGGTGACCGTCGATGTCTTTGAAATGCACGTCGCGTTCGGGTGGTTCTTCTTTGTGTTCATGGGGGGCGGGTTCCTCGGAGCCGGTCTGCACGGCTGCGGAGTGCTTCCCATGGGGCCGGTCGCGGCGGTCATCGGCTTTCCGGTACTTGTCACCGTCCTGCTCCAGCCCGTGCTCAAACGCCGGTTCCTGGTGAGCTTCGACGAGGAGGGCGTAACTGTCGTGCGTCCCCTCGGGCAGCGGAAGGTGCCTTGGTCGGACATCGCGGGCTTCTGTTTCGTGCTGCCCGAGAGCGAAACCGATTCGTGGCAGATCCGGATTCGTCTCGACCGAGTCACGCCGGAAGGCCGCCGAGCGCCGTGCAGCGGACCGGTGCTCGCCGGGTTCGGCCGTAGCCGCCTGGACCATCGGCGACTCTCGATGCATGGCGCACTGTTCCACCAGTTCGCACAGCACGGGGTGGGGCTCGTGGATGACCCGCGGCCGGAGGACTGGCAGCGTGCCCATGTTGCACGGGCGCTGAGCAGTTGTGTGTGACTCCACGCGTCCCGCGCACGCCGAGGTACCCCCCGCATCGGCGAGGGCCGAAACGGCAGACGATCTTGAGTTTCGACAACCGCCCGCGACCAGCACGAGTGCGCGGTCAACGAGTCACGCCAGCCTCGTGACCACCGACTTCAAGATGGTGGATCTTCAACGGGCGACGAGGCCCTCGGTCATCTCCGTGCCGAGATGCTGACGGTGCAACAGGCTCTGGCCTGCACGCCTGCGTTGGGCGTTCCCAGATCACACGTGGCGCGTTTTGACTGTAGTGAGCGCCCCCGCAGGTGCGGTGCGGGTCGGTCTGCCCAGCACCCAGAAGAGCACGCCGAGGAGCATGAAGGCGACCAGCGGGACGGCCTCCGTGAGCAGGTACCTCCAGCGCTCGCCGTAACTCCAGCCGGCCGGTGCGTAGCCGGAGCCGAACCACTGGTCGCCGAGTCCCGGGGCGACCAGCTGCACGCTGGCGAACAGGATGAGCAGGGTGAGCACCGTGCTGATGGTGCGAGGGATGGGCGCCCTGTAGGGGCGGGGGAAGTCCGGAGCCTTGCGGCGCAGTACCGCGAGCGCCGGGAAGATGCCCAGGTAGCTGACGAGGGTGGTGGAGACGGCGAGGCCGAGGACGGCGCCGAAGAGCTTGCCGGCGCTGCCGCCCGTCAGTTGGTGGGCCAGGATGAGGACGGTCGTGGAGACCGCACCGCTGAGGATGTTGACCCGTACGGGGGTGCCGAACCGGCTGGAGATGACGCCGAGGAAGCGGGGTGCCGCGCCGTCGTAGCCGGAGACGGCGAGGGCACGGTCGGATCCCATGATCCATGTGACTCCGGAGGACAGCACCGTGAGGATGAACATGATCGCGGCGAGGTCTCCGAGCAGGCGGCCGGCGCCGCTGAGTGTGGCTGTGCCGTCGGCGGCGACATGGCCGCCGTACACAGTGAAGACCTGCCGGATGGCGTCGACGAAACCGCCGAGACCGGTGATGGCCTTGACCGGCAGGACGAGCAGGATGCCGAGGATCGGCAGCGCGTACAGCAGTACGGCGAGGCCGGCGCTGCGGAAGATGGCGAACGGCACGTCCTTCTGAGCGTCGGTCATTTCGTCGCCGGCGGTGTTGGGCAGCTCGAAACCGACGTAGTTGAACATCAGGACAGGTACCAGTCCGACGAATCCCGCGTAGGTCGGGGAGAAGTCGCCGACACCGAATCCATGCAGGCCGTGTTGGATGCCGTACACCACGACGGTGACGGTGAACAGTCCGAGGAGGATGAAACGGCTCCAGGCGCCGACGGTGGGAATCCACTTGCCGACGTCGAAGGAAAGGATCGCGGCGAGCACGCCCACCCAGACGAACACGAGAGTGAAGGCGTAGAAGGCCGTGGTGCTCAGGTTCTTCCCGTCGTTGAAGAAGGTGGTGTAGGCAGTGGCGGCGGATACGGAGAGCGTGCCGCCCAGCCACACCGGATTGGTGATCCAGTACAGGAAGTTGTTGACGGCACCGGCGAGCCGCCCGAAGGCCCGGCTGGTCCAGATGTAGGGACCGCCCTCGTCGGGGAACGCGGCTCCCAGTTCGGCGGTGAGCAGTGCGGACGGCACGAAGAACACCGCGGCCAGCACGATGAGCCAGGTGAATGCTTCAGCACCCTTCGAGGCGACGGTGCCGATGGTGTCCACACCGACGATGGTGCACAGGAGGAAGAACAGGATGTCGAAGCGGCCGAAGTGCTTGCGCAGCTTCTGCCGCTCCGCGAGAGCTGCTGCCGGCGTGTCGGCAGGCTCGGAGGTTATCTGACCAGCGGCCACCGGGAGCTCCTGCGTGCGAGTGGAAGGGGCGGGATGCGGCCAATGATCAGCCGTACCTCAAAAGCACACAAGTGTTCATGTCTAACTCTTGACCATCACCTATCCACCCGAAAAGTGACGGAAACCGCACCGAAACATGGGAATGGAGGCAGGGACCGCTTCGCCGAGCGGAGGCCGATCCGCGGTCGCCGTGCACCCTCCTGTAGCCCCAGCCGGGATTCTCGCGCGCCAGGCGCAGCACCAGGACGCGGATGGAGTGCACGGTGCGCGGCCGGCCCGGGCGCTTGGGCCGGGACCCGGCGGCATGGCGGCGCGCGACCAGGTCACGGTGCCATCGCAACACCGTGTCCGGCCGCACCAACAACCGCAACCGACGCAGCACATCCCGCGGGAGCCGGTGCAGCAACGCCGCCAGGAACGCCCGATCGCCCGGCTCGAACCACGGCCTGTTCCCGCCCAGCTGCCGCTCCAACATCGCAATCTGATGGCGCAGCACCAGAATCTCCACGTCCTTGTCCCGGTCGCTCATCGACAGCAGGCACAGCATGACGAACGCGTTCGTCACGCCCAGGTAAGCCAGTCGCAGCAGCACGGCCGATCATGTTCCCGCAGCGTCCGGCACGCGCACCAGACCGCAGGTCCAACCGACCTCCGCAACCGGACGCAGGCCTAGGCCGTGTTTTAGGTCGGAGTTATGGGCCATGCCTCGTGCTGTGATGATCACGGTGTGGGGCGTGGGGATCTTTCTGATGAGCAGTGGTTGGTGCTGGAGTCGTTGCTTCCTGCGGCGGGTGTGAGTCGCAGGTCGCCGGGTCGGCGGCGGCTGGTGGACGGTGTGCGGTGGCGGGTTCGGACCGGTGTCCCGT
>NZ_MLYO01000068.1 GCF_001866665.1 Streptomyces monashensis
ACTCGACCTGGGCCGCGTCGAGCGCTTCCTCGCCCTCGCCTGGGAGTCCGGCGCCCGGCCCGTCGTCGTCCTCGGCAAGGCCGACCTCGTGCCGGACCCGGTCACCCGCGCCCACCTCGTGCACGACGTCGAGATCAGCGCGCCCGGCGTGCCCGTGCTCGGCGTCAGCGCCCTGCACGGCGACGGGCTCGACGCCCTCGTCGCGCTCGTCGGCTCCGGTACGTCCGTGCTGCTCGGCCAGTCCGGCGCGGGCAAGTCCACGCTGGCCAACGCCCTCGTCGGCGAGGACGTCATGGACGTACGGGCCGCGCGGGACGTCGACGGCAAGGGGCGGCACACCACCACCACCCGCAATCTGCTCGTCCTGCCCTCGGGCGGGGTGCTGATCGACACCCCCGGGCTGCGCGGGGTCGGCCTGTTCGACGCCGCGAGCGGGGTCGGGCAGGTGTTCTCCGAGATCGAGGAGCTGGCCGAGCGGTGCCGCTTCCCCGACTGCGCGCACGAGGCCGAGCCGGACTGCGCGGTGTGCTCCGCCGTGGACCGCGGGGAGCTCCCCGCGCGGCGCCTGGAGAGCTACCGCAAGCTGAAGCGCGAGAACCAGTGGATCGTCGCCAAGACCGACGCACGCGTGCGTGCGGAGCGCGGGCGGCACTGGCGGAGGAAGGAGGCCGAGGGCAAGGCGGCGCGGGAGTTCAAGCGGGCGCGGTACCGGTAGGCGCGCCCACAGCGTCGCGTCCGATTTCCGCTAGCCGCCCCCCTCTCCCCGTCCCACACTGGAAGGCGTGATGGACGAGGACAGCAGGTACGAGGCGGTGCGCAGTCGGGACGGGCGGTTCGACGGGGCGTTCTTCTTCGCCGTCGAGACCACCGGGATCTACTGCCGGCCGAGCTGCCCGGCGGTGACGCCCAAGCGGCACAACGTGCGGTTCTTCGCCACGGCCGCCGCCGCGCAGGGCTCCGGGTTCCGGGCCTGCCGGCGGTGCCGGCCGGACGCGGTGCCGGGGTCGGCGGAGTGGAACGTACGGGCGGACGTGGTCGGCCGGGCCATGCGGCTGATCTCCGACGGCGTCGTGGACCGCGAGGGCGTCTCCGGGCTCGCCGCCCGGCTCGGCTACAGCGCCCGGCAGGTGCAGCGTCAGCTCACCGCCGAAGTCGGCGCCGGACCGGTGGCGCTCGCCCGGGCCCAGCGGGCGCACACCGCGCGGGTGCTGCTCCAGACCACCGGGCTGCCCGTCACCGAGATCGCGTTCGCGGCCGGGTTCGCCAGCGTGCGGCAGTTCAACGACACCGTCCGGGAGGTGTACGCCGCGACACCGACCGAGGTGCGCGCCGCCGCCCCCCGCACCCGGGACGGCCGCCGCCCGGCCCCCGGCGCCGGCATCCCGCTGCGGCTCGCCCACCGGGGCCCGTACCAGGCCGCCGCGGTCTTCGACCAGCTGGCGGCCGAGGCGGTCGCCGGGGTCGAGGAGGTCTGCGGCCCGCCGGGCGGCCGCACCTACCGGCGCACGCTGCGGCTGCCGTACGGCACCGGGATCGTCGCCGTCGAGGAGCGCACCCGGGCGCCGCGCACCGGCACCGGTACCCGGCCCGGCGGCTGGCTCGACGCGCGACTGCACCTCACCGACCCCAGGGACCTGACGACCGCGGTGCAGCGGCTGCGGCGGCTGTTCGACCTCGACGCCGACCCGTACGCCGTGGACGAGCGGCTCGGCGCCGACCCGCGGCTCGCCCCGCTGGTCGCCGCCCGGCCCGGACTGCGCTCGCCCGGCGCCGTCGACCCGCTGGAGCCCGCCGTGCGCGCGCTGGTGGGCAGCGCGGGCGCCGAGCCGCTGGTGCGCCGCTACGGCAAGGCGCTCGACGCCCCCAGCGGCGGCCTGACCCATCTCTTCCCGGAACCCGCCGTGCTCGCCGAGGCCGAGCCCGACGGGCCGCTGGGCGCGCTCGCCGTGGCTCTCGCCGACGGCACCCTGCGGCTGGACGCGGGCGCCGACCGGGACGACGCCGTGGCGGTCCTGCTCGCCCTGCCCGGCATGGACCCGGCCGTCGCCGCCGCCGTCCGCGTCCGCGCCCTCGGCGATCCGGACGTCGCCCCGCCCGGCACCGAGGTCCCCGACGCCTGGCGCCCCTGGCGGTCGTACGCCGTCCAACACCTGCGCGTGGCGGGGGAGTCGGGCTGATGCCGCTGAGCCCGGAGGGCGTGCCCGGGCACCAGCGCCGCGGACACCGCCCGGCGCGGATCCTCCCCCCGCCCTTTACGCCGAGCGGGTGGACCACCGTGCACGCTGCGGGGGGACGGGCCGGGCGTGTGGGACGGTCGCCTCCGACGAGCCACGGCGAAGGCGGGCGGAGACATGGCCAAGGTCGGACGGATCCTCGCGGTGCTGCTGCTGGCGATGCTGCCCGGTCTGGCGGCACCGGCCCTCGCCCACCCGCAGCCCGCGGCACTGCCCCTGTGGACCGGCAGCTGGGAGACCGCCCCCTCAGGGACTGCGGCCGCCCGGCCCGGCGCCGCCATCCGCAACGTCGTCCACCTCAGCGTCGGCGGCGACGCGGTGCGCGTACGGCTCAGCAACCGGTTCGGCACCGCGCCCCTGAACCTCGGCGCGGTCACCGTCGCGCTGCGCGCGGCGGCCGGCCCGGACGCCCTGCCCGGCACGCTGCGCGCCGCCACCTTCCGGGGCGTCCCGGCCGTCACCGTCGAGCCGGGCCAGGACACGGTCACCGATCCGGTGCCACTGCGCGTCCCGGCCGCCGCCGACCTCCTCGTCACCGTCTACACCCCCGGCGACAGCGGCCCCGCGACCACCCACCAGACCGCCCTGCAGACCAGCTACGTGGCCGCCGGCGGTGCGGACCGCGCCGCCGACACGGACGGCACCGGCTACCGGGCCACCGTCACCCGCTGGTACTACGTCACCGGCGTCGACGTCCTCGGCGACTCCGCCGGCAGCGTCGTCGCGTTCGGCGACTCCCTCACCGACGGAAACGGTTCCACCCCCGACACCAACCGCCGCTGGCCCGACCGGCTCGCCGACACGCTGCGCGCCGGCCGGTACGGCGTCCTCAACGCGGGTATCTCAGGGAACCGGCTGCTGCACGACGGCGTCGGGCCGCGCGCCCTCACCCGGCTCGACCCCGACGCCCTGGACCGCGCGGGCGTACGGGCCCTGGTGGTCCTGGAGGGCATCAACGACATCAAGGGCAGCCCCACGGCCGACGACGTCACCGCCTACGCCGACGCCTACCGCACGCTCGTCGCCCGTGCCCACGCCCGGGGCATCCGGGTCATCGGCGTCACCCTCACCCCGTTCCGCGGCTTCGCCGCCTACACCGACGCCCGCGAGGCGGTACGGCAGCAGGTGAACGGCTTCATCCGCACCGGCGGCGCCTTCGACGCGGTCGCCGACGCCGACGCCGCCGTCCGCGACCCGGACGACCAGTCCCGCATCCTGCCCGCCTACGACCCCGGTGACCACCTGCACTTCAACGACACCGGCATGGCCGCCGTCGCCGACACCGTCCTCAAGGCCCTGACATCCTGAGCCTCGCCGTCGCACGCGGTCAGCCCCACAGCACCGCCCCCAGCCACGCCCCCGCGATCAGCAGACAGGCGAACAGTTCGGCCAGCACGCTGGAGCCGCCCGAGCGCAGCGCCGTACGCAGCGCGGCCATCGCCTCGCCGTGCCGGCCCAGGCGCAGCCGCTCGTGCAGATAGATCCCGGCCATGAAGCCCGGCACCGCGCCCACCACCGGAAGCAGGACGAAGCCGAGGAACGCCCCGCCGCCCGCGTACACCGCCATCCGCGGCGTGGCACCGCTCTGCCGCAGCCGGCGCGGCGGCAGCACCCAGCGCACGGCCAGCGACAGCAGCAGCACGGCGGTCGCGCCCACCAGGACGGACCAGGCCAGCGGCTGCGGATCCGTCAGCGCCCACCACAGCACCGCGGCCCACACCAGCCACGACCCCGGCACCCCGGGCACCAGCACTCCGCACAGGCCGAGCACGATCACCACGCCGACCAGCAGGAGTTCCGACACTCCCATCTGCCCAGAGTGCCGGAGAAGCCACGGAACGGCAGGACCGCGCAGCGGGACGGCGGTGCGGGGGCGTTGCTCAGGAGCGGGTGACCCAGCCCCGTTCGCAGGCGTGCCAGCCCAGTTGCAGTCGCGTCGTCACGCCGGCCAGCTCCATCAGCCGCCGCACGCGGCGCTGCACCGTGCGCAGGCCCAGATCGAGCTGTTTCGCCACGCTCGCGTCGGTCAGCCCGGCCAGCAGCAGCGACAGCACCTCCAGATCGGTGCCGTCCGGGCCGTCCGGCTCCTCCTCGGCCACCCCGAAGGCGCCGAGGCGCAGCGGCAGCGCCTCCCGCCACACCGACTCGAACAGCCCGGCGAGCAGTTCCAGCAGCCCGCTGGCGTGCACCACCAGCGCGGCCGGCTCCGCCGTCGTCGAGGTGAGCGGCACCATCGCCAGCGAGCGGTCGGCCACGACCAGCTTCGTCGGCACCCGGTCCACCACCCGCACCCGCTCGTCGCGGCCGAGCGCGGCCGTCAGCTCGGTCACCGCGTGCGGCAGGTCCAGCGCCGCACGCTCCACGACCACCCGGTAGCGCACGCCGCGTACGGCCGCCTGCTCCTCCGCCTCGTTCTCCATGCCCGACACGACCAGGGGCCGGGCGGTGACCAGCGCGCACACCTCCTGCGCCGCGCCCAGCTGGAGCTGGAGGAAGCGCTGGGCGACCGCCGACGCGCCGGTCACCACCTCGACCAGATCGTGCACCTCCGGCTCGGCCGCCGCCGCCCGGTACTCCTGCGCGAGCATGGCCGCCGCCAGCTCGGCCTTCTCCAGCTCGTGCCGCTGCTGGGTGAGCAGTGCGCCGAGCGCCACTCCCGGCGGCGCCGCCACCCAGCGGCCGGGCCGGGCCGGGGACTGCGCGGCGAGCCCCTGCCGCTCCAGCCGGCGCAGCGCCCGCTCGGTGTCCGGCTCGGCCAGCGTCAGCCGGCGCGCCAGCTCGCCCACCTCGGCCGCGCCGGCGGAGACCAGCGCCCGGTACGCCGCCTCGTGCGTGTCGTCCAGCCCTATCGCTGCCAGCATCGGCCTTCGCCCCTCCCACGAGCCACCACACGCCACGGCCACGTCGCCGCGGCGGGGGTTCGGCCTGGCGGAAACCGGCCACGGCGCAAACCCGCCGCGGAACATCATCGCCGCTGTGCGGGTGACTCTGCCAAGGTGGCAGCACGTGGGGCAGATGGTCGCGATCGCGATTCACAGCTTCGTCTCAGGAAACCAAGCCACAATCCGGCCATCCGATCGGCGCCGTTCACCCGGCCCGGTCGCGCGGAACGTGGTCCGGGCCCGTACGCGTGCGCGGCATGCGAAGGGGATACGGGGCCGGGCCACCGCGGACGTCGCCGGGCGGTCCTCCCGTGGGGGGTGGGGCCGCCCGGCGGCCATCAGCCTTTTCTCGTACGGGAGTTCACCCCTTCACCCGACCCGCCGTCGGGTGTGGCGGTCGGCGGCGGATTTTCCCGATGCCCCGTTTCCATCCGGCCCCCGCGGTGGACAATTACCGGCATGAGCCAGCAGGGGGGAAGGCCCGCCCGTCCCGAGGACGACTGGTGGGGGCAGCTGTACGACGACTCCACCGCGGACACGGGCCCCACGGCGGCGCCCGATTCCCTGGACGACCGCTTCGCCTCCGCGAAGAACACGGTGACGGAACCGTCGCCGGGCGAGGCGGAGGACGCAGCGAGCACGCGACGTACCGGACGTACAGGGGGCGCGGGGGGCACAGGGGCCACGGGGAGCGCGAACGGCATGGCACGCCGGGAGCCCGCGCTGCCGGCGCAGCGCACGACCGGGCCCCCGGCCACCGAACCGCCCGCCACTCCCGCGGGGCCGCCTCCGGCTGCGGGCGACTGCGCCGGGGCGGATGCCGTCCCCGCGCCCGCCGATGCCCTTCCCCCGTGGCCGCCTTCGGACGCGGCCTTGCCCGAGGCCTCCGCCGCCCCGACGGCCGGGTGGCGTCCTCCCCGGGAGCCGGAACCGGCCCCGGCCCCCGTGCCGGACTCGCCCTCACCCGCGGTCCCGCCCCCGCCCCCCTCCGCGCTCGACTACGTGGGCTCCGGGCCGCCCACCTACGATCCCGAGCCGACCGCGCTGCCCGCCGCCGAGCCCGACGCGTTGGGGGAGCTGGTCGCGGACACCGTGCTGGACGGGGCCCGGTACGGGGCGTGCACCGTGCGGGCCGTGTCGTTGCGGGGGGACTCGGCGCGGTTCCGGGGCGAGCCGCGGCGGGACGCGCTGCTCACCGCGCGGTTCGGGACGGGGGAGCGGGCGCTGGTGCTCGTCGCGGTGGCGACCGGGGCGCGGGCCACGCCGGGGGCGCACCTGGCCGCGGCCGAGGCGTGCCGGTGGATCGGGCGGGCCGTGGGGCGCAGCCATGCCGGGCTGGTGGAGGACATCCGGGCGGCCCGGCGCGGCGAGCTGAAGTCGGGGCTCCAGCGGCTGGCCGACCGCAGCCTCGGCCGGCTCCGGGCGAGCGCGGCCGAGCAGGGCGTCGACCCCGAGGAGTACACGGCGAGCCTGCGCTGTCTGCTGCTGCCGGGCGATCCGGACTGCCGTACGCGCGTGTTCTTCGGCGTCGGCGAGGGAGGGCTGTTCCGGCTGCGGGACGGCGCCTGGCAGGACATCGAGCCGCGGCTCGCGCCGGACGACGACACCGCCGCCGCGCCCCTGACGTCCGAGGGCGACCGGTTCACCCTGGACCTCGGCATCCCCACCCCGCCGAGCCCGTACGAGCCGGCCCCGGAGCCGCCGCGCGAGCCGTTCCGCTTCCGTGCCGCTCTCGCCCGGCCGGGTGACGCCCTGGTGATGTGCAGCGCGGGCCTGGCCGAACCGCTGCGCGGCGAGCCCGCGCTCGGTGCCTACCTGGCCCGCCGCTGGTCCGGTCGCACCCCGCCCGGCCTCGCCGCGTTCCTCGCGGACACCCAGGTGCGGGTGAAGGGTTACGCCGACGACCGTACGGCGGCGGCCGTGTGGGAGGCGTGAGCGCCGGCCCTGTGCCTGTATGGACGCATGGCCAAACAGAACGTCGCCGAGCAGTTCGTCGACATCCTCGTCCGCGCCGGCGTACGCCGTCTGTACGGGGTGGTCGGCGACAGCCTCAACCCCGTCGTGGACGCCGTGCGCCGCAACTCCGCCATCGACTGGATCCATGTCCGCCACGAGGAGACCGCCGCGTTCGCGGCCGGGGCCGAGGCCCAGATCACCGGGAAGCTGGCCGCCTGCGCCGGCTCCTGCGGCCCGGGCAACCTGCACCTGATCAACGGCCTGTACGACGCCCACCGCTCGATGGCCCCGGTGCTCGCCCTCGCCTCGCAGATCCCCTCCAGCGAGATCGGCCTCGGCTACTTCCAGGAGACCCACCCCGACCGGCTCTTCCAGGAGTGCAGCCATTACAGCGAGCTGATCTCCAACGCCCGGCAGATGCCCCGGCTGCTGCAGAGCGCCATCCAGCACGCGGTCGGCCGCAGCGGCGTGAGCGTCGTCTCGCTGCCCGGTGACATCGCCGCCGAGCCGGCCCCGGAGAAGGCCGCGCAGAGCGCCCTCGTCACGTCCCGGCCCACCGTCCGCCCCGGCGACGCCGAGATCGACGCGCTCGCGGAGATGATCGACGAGGCCCGCCGGGTCACCCTGTTCTGCGGCAGCGGCACCGCCGGCGCGCACGCCGAGGTCATGGAGTTCGCCGGGCGGATCAAGTCGCCGGTGGGGCACGCCCTGCGCGGCAAGGAGTGGATCCAGTACGACAACCCGTACGACGTCGGCATGAGCGGTCTGCTCGGCTACGGCGCCGCCTACGAGGCCACCCACGAGTGCGACCTGCTGATCCTGCTCGGCACCGACTTCCCGTACAACGCCTTCCTGCCCGACGACGTGCAGATCGCGCAGATCGACGTACGGCCCGAGGTGCTCGGCCGCCGCTCCCGGCTCGACCTCGCCGTGTGGGGCGACGTACGCGAGACGCTGCGCTGTCTCATCCCGCGAGTGAAGGAGAAGACCGACCGGCGCTTCCTCGACCGGATGCTGAAGAAGCACACCGACGCGCTGGAGGGCGTGGTCAAGGCGTACACCCGCAAGGTCGACAAGCACGTCCCGATCCACCCCGAGTACGTGGCCGCCGTCCTCGACGACGTCGCCGACGACGACGCCGTGTTCACCGTCGACACCGGCATGTGCAACGTGTGGGCGGCGCGGTACGTCTCGCCCAACGGGCGCCGCCGGATCATCGGTTCGTTCTCGCACGGCTCGATGGCGAACGCGCTGCCCATGGCGATCGGCGCCCAGTTCACCGACCGGGGCCGGCAGGTGGTGTCGATGTCGGGCGACGGCGGCTTCTCGATGCTGATGGGCGACTTCCTGACCCTCGTCCAGCACGACCTTCCGGTCAAGGTGGTGCTGTTCGACAACTCCTCGCTCGGCATGGTCGAGCTGGAGATGCTGGTCGCCGGACTGCCCTCGTACGGCACCACCAACGTCAACCCCGACTTCGCCGCCGTCGCACGGGCGTGCGGGGCGTACGGGGTGCGGGTGGAGAAGCCCAAACAGCTCGCCGGGGCGCTCAAGGACGCCTTCAGACACCGGGGACCGGCGCTGGTGGACATCGTCACCGACCCCAACGCGCTGTCCATCCCGCCGAAGATCAGCGCCGAGATGGTCACCGGGTTCGCGCTCTCCGCGTCCAGGATCGTGCTCGACGGCGGGGTCGGCCGGATGCTTCAGATGGCCCGCTCCAATCTGCGCAACGTGCCACGTCCTTAGCGCCTCCGCAGCGACCGGAGGGGCGGATTTCGGCCAGTTTCACGGGGTGTGACGGTGTGCCGACGGCCGGTGCCGGGCGCATCTGCCCGGCCGTCCCGGGGCGTCCGTGGCGGCCTGCGCCTTCCCGGGAGGCGGGGACGCGGGTGCGGGGCGGCCCGCCGGGCGGCCCGCACGCCCGGCACCCGTGGCCGAACAGCGGTCCTCGGGCGGGGGCCAGGACTGCCCCGGTCTCTGCTGGGCAAGCATCCCCCGTGAACGTGTTCGACCAGGAGGGGCAGGGGAAGACAGCGTGCGGGCGGGGGTCATGAAGAGGCAGGCACGAGGGGGCGGGCCCATGGTCGTGGGGGCCGCCACGGACACGACGGGGGAAGCGGCCGGCACCACCACGGATCACGCGCACCGGTTCCGGCGCAGGCTGGGGCGGGCGGATCTGCGGGCGGTGCCCGAGGCCCGGCGCGAACTGCGCGAACTGCTGCGGCACTGGGGCAAGCCCGGCCGCTCGGAGATCGCCGAACTGCTCACCAGCGAACTGGTCACCAACGCGCTCGTCCACACCGACGACGACGCGGTCCTCACGGCTGTCGTGGCGCCGGGCGGACTTCGCGTGGAGGTACGGGACTTCGTGGCCGGCAGACCCGAGCCGCGGGGGCCGGAGACGGACGACGACACCCACGGCCGGGGCCTGGTGCTGGTGCAGTCCCTCGCGGACGCCTGGGGCGTACGGCCGCACGGCGTGGGCAAGTCGGTGTGGTTCGAACTGGGCGCCGAGGCGGCCTGAGCGCGCGGACGATGCGGGGCGGGGGCGTGACCCGTGCGGTCACGCCCCCGCCCCGGAACAAGCATGCGTCGGCCTAGCCGAACTGCTGCTCCAGGTCCTTCAGCTTGCGCTCCAGGGAGTCCAGGCGCGGCAGTGCCATGGTGTCGTCCTCCGCGGTGAGATCGACGGTCACCGGCTCAGATCCGGCGCGGACCGGCTGCAGGGAGGGACGGGCGCGTACGGGCAGTTGCTCCGCGCCGGATATGGCAGGCTCCGCGGCGACTTCGGCGGGGGCGCGCTCGACGGCGCCCACCTCGACCTCGACCTGGCGGCCGGCGCGTCCGACGAAGCCGCGGTGGCCCCGGCTGATCGCCTTCAGCTGGGCGCGCTCGATGCGCTGCTGGTCGCGCCGGCGCTGCCGCGTCTCGTCCTTCTGCCGCTTGTCGTCGCGGACCTCCTCGACCGCCTCGTCGAGGCTGCGCACGCCCTCCAGGAGCATCAGCGACCAGGCCTTGTAGGTCTCGCGGGGGGCGCGCAGCCAGCGCACGATGCGGATCTGCGGCAGCGGACGCGGCACCAGGCCCTGCTCGCGCAGCGCGGCCCGGCGGGTCTGCTTCAGGGCGCGGTCGAACAGGACGGCCGCCGACAGCGACATGCCGGAGAAGAACTGGGGGGCGCCGGCGTGGCCGGCGCCCCGGGGCGCGTGCACCCAGTTGAACCAGGCCGCCGCCGCGGCGAACATCCACACGAGGATCCGGGAGCCGAGCGCCGCGTCACCGTGGCTGGCCTCGCGCACGGCGAGCACCGAGCAGAACATCGCCGCGCCGTCCAGGCCGAACGGCACCAGGTACTGCCAGCCGTCGGTCAGCCCCAGGTTCTGTTCGCCGAAGCCGACGAGGCCGTGGAAGGACAGCGCGGCCGCGACCGCCGCACAGCAGAACAGCAGCACGTAGGAGGCGGTGCCGTAGACGGCCTCCTTGCGTCGCCGGCGCTCCTCGCTGCGCTCCCACGAGTCGTCCGCGTTCGCGTTCTCCCCGGAGGAGCGCTTGCCGCGCGCGAGCACCGCCACCGCCGCCAGCATGCCCAGGAGCAGTACGGCGCCCGGAAGCAGCCAGTTCAGCGATATCAGCTTCATCAGGGGTCCCTTGCATTGGGATAGGGCGTAACGCCCGCCATAGTGGCCCACTCCCGACGGCCCTCAGAGGGTTTCGGGGCAAGAGGCCGCCAAGAAGGTGCAAGGGGATGCCCAGGACGGCGTTCTGCTCGAACTGCCGCATGAGGGGCGGGAGTTGAGTTCGAATAAGAGTACCCGGACGGATGGTGCCGCGGAAAGTTCCCGTGACACGTGAGGAGGTTGTGAAGTGCGGGGAATCGCCGTAGATGATCTTAGTGGACGCGCGAGGCCGTCTTGATCACACTCGGGCAAGCCTGACTTTATCGTTTCAGCGAAGCGGCGCCGGTGAGTTTGCACCTCCGGGTTCTGCGCCTAAGGTGCTTGACGGACAGGTGACAACCCGCCGTTAATGGCCCAAGTACCGACAAGCCGCCAGGAGGATCCCGTGGACCCCGTGAAGCAGGGCACCCAGGGCTGCGCCCGGGTGCCCGCGCAGGCACGCGTGGCGCAGGCCTCCTGCCCCTCCGGCGGCCCCCGGGAGCGGGAGGCCGCGTCGCCGGGCGCGCGCGGCGAGCACCCGCCCGCCGAGCCGCCGATACCCGGGCCCCGGGCCGCGGTGCAGCGCTCCTCGGTGCGCGGCCAGATCCTGGACGCGCTGCGCACCGCCCTGGTGACCGGCGAGCTGGAGCCGGGGGAGGTGTACTCGGCACCGGTGCTCGGTGAGCGCTTCGGGGTTTCGGCGACGCCCGTGCGGGAGGCCATGCAGCAGCTCGCCCAGGAGGGCGCCGTCGAGGTCGTGCCCAACCGGGGCTTCCGGGTCGTCCGGCGGGGTGCGCGCGAGCTGTCCGAGCTGGCGGAGGTCCGCGGGCTCATCGAGGTGCCGGTGATGCTGCGGCTCGCCCGTACGGTGCCGGCCGAGCGGTGGGCCGAGCTGCGGCCGCTGGCGGAGGACACGGTCCGCGCGGCGGCCGCCGGCTGTCCCGCCACGTACGCCGAGTCCGACCGGGCCTTCCATGCCGCGCTCCTCGCCCTGTCCGGCAACGAACAGCTGGTCCGCATCGCCTCCGACCTGCACCGCCGCTCCCAGTGGCCGCCGGTGCGCCAGGGCCGCGGGTATCTGGTCGCCGACGCGGCGGAGCACATGGCGCTGCTGGAGGCGTTGGTCGCGGGGGACGTGGACGTGGTGCGGGGGCTGGTCTCCGAGCACTTCGCGGGCGTGGGCTGAGCCGGGGCGGGCGGGCGCCGTGGGCGTCGGGGGTCGTCTGCCGGGTGCGGCCCGGCGGGGGCCGTTCGCGCAGTTCCCCGCACCCCTTGAGGGGCTGCAGCTGAGCGCCCTCAACGGGCGATCCACCACGACGCACCCGCGCCCGGCGGCGAAGCAGGGTCGATCACCCCGTCCCTACGCCGTCGCCACCCCCGGCGCCGGGGGTGCCAACTGCCGTGCCAGCCACGTCGGTACGCCGCCCAGCAGGCGGAACAGGCGGCGAGCCTCCTCCCGCAGCCGGGACGCCTCAGGCTCGGTCTCCGCGTCGGCCAGGGAGGCGAGGGCCGGGGCCGTGCCCACCAGGTAGCCCAGCTCCTCCCTGATCCGCAGGGATTCGGCGAAGCCGTGCCGCGCCTCGACCAACTCGCCGTCGCGCAGGGCGAGTCCGGCCAGGTGGCGCCAGGTGAAGGACAGCAGGAGCGGGTCGGCGTGGGCCGTGGCGCCCGCGTGCGCGCGGCGGTAGGCCGCGCGGGCCGCCTGCGGGGAGCCGGTGAGGTTCTCGGCCAGCAGGCCCCGCCGGAAGTCCAGCAGCGCCCGGCCCGCAGCGCCCGGCGGGATCAGCGCCGCCGCCCGGCCCAGTGCCGCCCGCGCCTCGTCCGCGCGGTCCCGCACCGTGTGCAGCGTTGCCGCGTAGGCCAGTTGACCGCGCTCGCAGGCCGCGGCGCCGCGCTCCTCGTCGGTGTGCGCGAGCGCCTCCGCCGTACGCAGCGCGTCCTCCGCCTCCGCCCAGCCCCGCTCGGTGTAGAGACACCGTTCGACCAGCAGCGCGGCCCGCTGGAGGGCCGGCGCGGGGACGTCGTGCGGCAGCAGGGCCGCCGCGTCCGCCCAGCAGGCCCGCGAGCGCAGCCGCCACACCGCGGTCTGGAGCGGATCGTCACCGGCGGTCGTTCCGTTGCCAGACATGGCGGAGTGCGCCACGTTGCCCTCCCCGAGCACGCCATCGAGCTGTTGAGTGGTGGCGGCATTCCAGCACCATTCGCCGGGCCGGGCCAAGGGGGTGGGTGAAAGATTTCACAAAGTGGTGGGGGTCCGGGCGTGACCGCGTTTGCGCGTGGTGCCCCACGCGCCCCCGCTGACCTCAGCTCATCCGCAGGGCCAGGAAGAAGTCCAGCTTGTCCTCCAGGCGCGAGAGGTCCCGTCCCGTCAACTGCTCGATCCGGCCGACCCGGTAGCGCAGCGTGTTGACATGCAGGTGGAGCCGGGTGGCGCAGCGGGTCCAGGAGCCGTCGCAGTCGAGGAACGCCTCCAGGGTCGGGATCAGCTCGGCGCGGTGGCGGCGGTCGTAGTCCGTCAGCGGATCCAGCAGGCGGGCCGTGAAGGCACGGCGGACGTCGTCGGGGACGAAGGGGAGCAGCAGGACGTGCGAGGCCAGCTCCTGGTGGCCGGCCGCGCAGACCCGGCCGGGGCGGGCGGCGGCCACCCGGCGGGCGTGCCGGGCCTCCTCCAGGGCGCCGCGCAGGCCCTCCGCCGAGTGCACGGCCGCGCTGACGCCGAGGGTGAGCCGCCCGTCGTCGTCCAGGCCTGCCGACAGCGGCTCGCGTACGGCCTTCAGCAGGGCGTCGGCCAGCAGGCCGCTCTCGGAGGAGCCGTCGTGCTCGGTGGCGACCGCCGGGAGGGGGACCAGGGCGATCGCCTCGTCGCCGGTGTGCGCGACCGCGATCCGGTCCGACGGCTCCGGGCCCGTGGCCTGCGGGTCGACCAGCACCTCCTCCAGCAGCGACTGGGCGACCGGGCCGCCGTCGATCTGCTCGCCGTCCCACTCCACGCGGGCCACCACGACCTGCCAGTGCGGGGCCGCGCCGAGCCCCGGCAGCAGTACCGGGGCGGCCACCCTGAGGCGGGCCGCGATCTCGGCGGGCGCGGCACCCGTCTGGACCAGCTCCAGGACCTCCTGGGCGAGCCGGCGCCGCACCGTGCGCGCCGCGTCCCGGCGGTCCCGCTCGACGGCGATCAGCTGGGTCACGCCCTGGAGCAGGTCCATCCGCTCCTCGGGCCAGTCGCCCGCGTCCGCCTCGACGGCCAGCAGCCAGTCCGACAGCACGGTCTCGCGCACGTCGCGGGCGGCCTGCGGGGTGCGGCCGGAGGAGCGGATCGGGAAGAGGGAGTACGTGGCGCCGCCCAGCAGGACCCGGTGCGGGCCACGCCGGCCGGTGCGGGTGGCGGCCAGGTGCTCGGCGGCCAGCTTCGCGCAGGTCTCGGCGGGCAGGTCGGGGCCCGCCTCCTTGGAGCCGGCGATCAGCCGGCCGGTGGGGGAGAGCACCCAGGCGCGCAGGTCCAGGTCGGTGCCGAGCAGGTCCAGGACGACGTCCGGGCCGCCGCCCGCCGGGCCCGAGGTCATCATCCGCCGGTGCCGGTCCACCACGGCCGCCAGGTCCCCGGCGCGCTCGCTGGAGACCTGCCGTACGACGTGCTCGGTGATCGTCGCGAAGGCCACCGACTCGTGCACCGCGAACAGCGGCAGCCGGTGCCGGGCGCAGGCCAGCACCAGGTCCTCCGGTACGTCGCCCAGCTCCGCCTCGCCGGCCGCGAGGGCCGCCACCCCGGCCTGCGCCAGGATGCGGACGAACGGTTCGGAGTCGTCGGCGTCCCGGCGCCAGGCGAGGCCCGTCAGCACCAGCTCGCCGCCGGAGAGGTACCGGCTCGGGTCGCGCAGGTCGGTCGTCATGACCCCGCGCACCGAGCGGTCCAGCTCGTCCTCGCCGCCGAGCAGCCGCAGCCCCAGCACATCGGTGTCCAGAAGTGCGCGCAGCCGCATCTCGTCGCCGCCGTTCTTGTGTCTCGAAACCTACGATGGATCTTGGAGGGTGACGCGGGAAGGGCCCGGCACGGGGCCGTACAGGGCGCAGTCCGGAGTCTCCGCAGTGTTTCCCGCGTTTCCCCGGGGAATCGGAGAGGTTACCGATGACCTCCGTTCATACGAATCTACAAGATGCCCGTGGTGGCCAGCCAACTCCTTCATGGTTTCGGTGACTGACCCCGCCGGAGTACGGGGCGGTGTACTGAGTCCACTCCGCGTTAACAGGACATGAACGAGCCGCGCCCGCCGCACACGGATTGGCTCAATCTGCACGACTCACGAGACGAAGAAGAGAGCCGGTCATGGACTTCCTTCGCCCCGCCAGCTGGGAGGAGGCGCTCGCCGCGAAGGCCGAGCACCCCACCGCTGTGCCGATTGCGGGTGGCACCGATGTGATGGTCGAGATCAACTTCGACCACCGCCGGCCCGAGTACCTGCTGGACCTCAACCGCATCGGTGAGCTCACCGAGTGGGAGATCGGCGAGGAGAGCGTACGGCTGGGTGCCTCCGTCCCGTACACGAAGATCATGGAGAATCTCCGTGCCGAGCTGCCGGGCCTGGCGCTCGCCTCGCACACGGTCGCCTCCCCGCAGATCCGCAACCGCGGCGGCGTCGGCGGCAACCTCGGCACGGCCTCGCCCGCCGGTGACGCCCACCCCGCCCTCCTCGCCGCCGGCGCCGAGGTCGAGGCGGAGTCCGCGGCCCGCGGCACCCGCCTCATCCCGATCGACGAGTTCTACACCGGCGTCAAGCGCAACGCGCTCCAGCCCGACGAGCTGATCCGCGCCGTGCACGTCAAGAAGGCCGACGGCCCGCAGCAGTACTCCAAGGTCGGCACCCGCAACGCCATGGTCATCGCCGTGTGCGCCTTCGGTCTCGCGCTGCACCCCGAGACCCGCACCGTGCGCACCGGCATCGGCTCGGCCGCGCCCACCCCCGTGCGGGCCAAGGCCGCAGAGGAGTTCCTGAACGCCGCGCTGGAGGAGGGCGGCTTCTGGGACAACGGCAAGATCATCACCCCGTCGGTCGCCAAGCAGTTCGCGGAGCTGTGCTCCGGCGCCTGCAACCCGATCGACGACGTCCGCGGCACCGCGAGCTACCGCCGCCACGCGGTCGGTGTCATGGCCCGCCGGACGCTGACCTGGACCTGGGAGTCGTACCGCGGCGCCCGCCGCGCATCTGAGGGAGCTGCGTAATGCGCGTCAACTTCACCGTCAACGGACGCCCGCAGGAAGCCGACGACGTCTGGGAGGGCGAGTCCCTGCTGTACGTCCTGCGCGAGCGCATGGGCCTGCCCGGCTCCAAGAACGCCTGCGAGCAGGGCGAGTGCGGCTCCTGCACCGTGCGCCTGGACGGCGTGCCGGTCTGTTCCTGCCTGGTCGCGGCCGGCCAGGTCGAGGGCCGTGACGTCGTGACCGTCGAGGGCCTCGCGGACTTCGCCAAGCAGCGCGCCGAGAGCGGCTGTGCGACCGGCGCCTGCGGCACGACCCTGCAGGACGCCCAGCAGTGGCGGGCCAAGGGGACCGACTCGCAGACCGGCGAGGGCGGTGAACTCTCCCCGATCCAGCAGGCGTTCATCGACGCCGGCGCCGTCCAGTGCGGCTTCTGCACCCCGGGTCTGCTCGTCGCCTCCGACGAACTCCTGGAGCGCAACCCGAACCCGACCGACGCGGACATCCGCGAGGCGCTGTCGGGCAACCTGTGCCGCTGCACGGGCTACGAGAAGATCATGGACGCGGTCCGCCTCGCGGCCGCCCGGCAGTCAGAGGCGGTCTGAGCGACATGCCCACCAACGGCGCTCCCACGAAGATCACCCAGGGTTCCCAGACCAAGGGCGGCATCGGCGAGTCCACGCTCCGCCCGGACGGCACGCTCAAGGTCACCGGCGAGTTCGCGTACTCGTCCGACATGTGGCACGAGGACATGCTGTGGGGCCAGATCCTGCGCTCCACCGTCGCCCACGCCGAGATCGTCTCGATCGACACCTCCGAGGCCCTCGCCATGCCGGGCGTGTACGCGATCATGACGTACGACGACCTGCCCACCGAGGTGAAGAACTACGGCCTGGAGATCCAGGACACCCCGGTCCTCGCGCACGGCAAGGTCCGCCACCACGGCGAGCCGGTCGCGATCGTCGCCGCCGACCACCCGGAGACGGCCCGCCGGGCCGCCGCCAAGATCAAGGTCGACTACCGGGAACTCCCCGTCATCACCGACGAGGCCTCCGCGACCGCGCCGGACGCGATCCTCGTCCACGAGGGCCGCGACGACCACCACTCGGGCCACGTCCCGCACCCCAACATCGTCCACCGGCAGCCGATCGTGCGCGGAAACGCGGACGAGGCCGCGAAGCGCGCGGACGTCATCGTCAGGGGCGAGTACACCTTCGGCATGCAGGACCAGGCCTTCCTCGGCCCGGAGTCCGGCCTCGCCGTGCCCGAGGAGGACGGCGGCGTCCACCTCTACGTCGCCACCCAGTGGCTCCACTCCGACCTGCGCCAGATCGCGCCCGTCCTCGGCCTGCCCGAGGAGAAGGTGCGGATGACGCTGGCCGGCGTCGGCGGCGCGTTCGGCGGCCGCGAGGACCTGTCGATGCAGATCCACGCCTGCCTGCTCGCCCTGCGCACCGGCAAGCCGGTGAAGATCGTCTACAACCGGTTCGAGTCCTTCTTCGGACACGTCCACCGCCACCCGGCCAAGCTGTACTACGAGCACGGGGCCACGCGCGACGGCAAGCTGACGCACATGAAGTGCAAGATCGTCCTGGACGGCGGCGCCTACGCCTCCGCCTCCCCGGCCGTCGTCGGCAACGCCTCCTCCCTCTCCGTCGGCCCGTACGTCATCGACGACGTCGACATCGAGGCCGTCGCCCTCTACACCAACAACCCGCCCTGCGGCGCCATGCGCGGCTTCGGCGCGGTCCAGGCGTGCTTCGCCTACGAGGCGCAGATGGACAAGCTGGCCAAGGAGCTGGGCATGGACCCGGTGGAGCTGCGGCAGCTCAACGCCATGGAGCAGGGCACGATCATGCCGACGGGCCAGCCCGTCGACTCGCCCGCCCCCGTCGCCGAACTCCTGCGCCGCGTCAAGGCGATGCCGCTGCCGCCCGAGCGCCAGTGGGAGTCCAGCGAGGGCGCCGACGTACGGCAGCTGCCCGGCGGCCTGTCCAACACCACGCACGGCGAGGGCGTCGTACGCGGCGTCGGCTACGCGGT
This sequence comes from Streptomyces monashensis, assembly GCF_001866665.1. Classification (GTDB taxonomy): domain Bacteria; phylum Actinomycetota; class Actinomycetes; order Streptomycetales; family Streptomycetaceae; genus Streptomyces; species Streptomyces monashensis. The sequence goes on from NZ_MLYO01000068.1 coordinate 17,969, forward strand.
CGGCATCAAGAACGTCGGCTTCTCCGAGGGCTTCGACGACTACTCCACCGCCAAGGTGCGCATGGAGGTCGTCGGCGGCGAGCCGGTCGCCACCGTGCACACCGCGATGGCGGAGGTCGGCCAGGGCGGTGTCACCGTCCACGCGCAGATCGCCCGCACCGAGCTCGGCGTCACCCAGGTGACCATCCACCCGGCCGACACCCAGGTGGGCAGCGCCGGTTCGACCTCGGCCTCCCGGCAGACCTACGTCACCGGCGGCGCCGTGAAGCACACCTGCGAACTCGTCCGCGAGAAGGTCCTGGAGCTCGGCCGGCGCAAGTTCGGCTCCTATCACCCGGCCTGGGCGACCGCCGAACTCCTGCTGGAGGGCGGCAAGGTCGTCACCGACGGCGGCGAGGTGCTCGGCGACCTGGCCGACGTCCTCGAAGGCGAGACCGTGGAGATCGAGGCGGAGTGGCGGCACCGGCCGACCGAGGCCTTCGACCTGCACACCGGGCAGGGCAACGGCCACGTCCAGTACTCCTTCGCCGCGCACCGCGCCGTCGTCGAGGTCGACACCGAGCTCGGCCTGGTCAAGGTCATCGAACTGGCCTGCGCCCAGGACGTCGGCAAGGCGCTCAACCCGCTCTCCGTCGTCGGCCAGATCCAGGGCGGTACGACGCAGGGCCTGGGTGTCGCGGTGATGGAGGAGATCATCGTCGACCCGAAGACGGCGAAGGTCAGGAACCCCTCCTTCACCGACTACCTGATCCCGACCATCCTCGACACGCCGACCATCCCGGTCGACGTCCTTGAACTCGCCGACGACCACGCCCCCTACGGGCTGCGCGGCATCGGCGAGGCCCCCACCCTGTCGTCCACCCCGGCCGTCCTCGCGGCGATCCGGAACGCGACCGGGCTGGAGCTGAGCCGCACTCCCGTACGGCCCGAGCACCTGACGGGGACCGCGTAAGCACCACCGAAAAGCTCTCCGGGCGGCGCCGGGAACGTCACACACTCCACCGCGCCGCCCGGAGGAACCCTCTTTGAGTTCCGCACCGCTCGCGGTCCTTGAAGTACCAGGAAATTCGTACGTCTCGGGCCGTCCCCCGGGTCGTCCATTCCCCAAATCCCGTACCTGTCAGGGCAGTTGTACGGGTGCCCCTGTGAACCTTGGGAGATGGCCCATGACCCAGCAGTCAGTGGAGCCCAGGACCGCAGCCGACGACGCCGGCGATGGCAGCCGCGTCCCGGCCGGACGGTCCTGGCTCGACCGGTACTTCCACATATCCCTCAGAGGATCCTCGGTCGCGCGTGAGGTGCGCGGCGGCGTCACCACCTTCATGGCGATGGCCTACATCCTCCTGCTCAACCCGCTCATCCTGTCCGGCAAGGACGTCCACGGCGACACGCTCGGCCAGAAGGCGCTGATCACCGCGACCGCGCTGGCCGCCGCGTTCACCACGCTGCTGATGGGCTTCGTCGGCAAGGTGCCGCTCGCGCTCGCCGCCGGCCTGTCCGTCTCGGGCGTGCTGTCCTCGCAGGTCGCCCCCAACATGACCTGGCCGCAGGCCATGGGCATGTGCGTGATGTACGGCGTGGTCATCATGCTGCTGGTCGTCACCGGCCTGCGCGAGATGATCATGAACGCGATCCCGCTCGCGCTCAAGCACGGCATCACCATGGGCATCGGCCTGTTCATCGCGCTCATCGGCCTCTACAAGTCCGGCTTCGTGCACCAGGGCAAGGAAACCCCGCTCAGCCTCGGCCCGGCGGGCCAGCTCACCGGCTGGCCGGTGCTGCTCTTCGCCGGCACGCTGCTGCTGATCTTCATGCTCCAGGCCCGCAACGTCCCCGGCGCCATCCTCATCGGCATCGTCTCCGGCACGATCGTCGCCTCGGTCCTCAACGGCCTCGGCGTCATCGACCCCAAGCAGTGGGCCAACGGCGCCCCCGAACTGCACGGCAGCGCCGTGTCGATGCCCGACTTCTCGCTGCTCGGGCACGTCGAGTTCGGCGGCTGGGGCAAGGTCGGCGCGATGACGATCGCCATGATCGTCTTCACCCTCGTGCTGGCCGGCTTCTTCGACGCGATGGCCACCATCATCGGCGTCGGCACCGAGGCCGAACTGGCCGACGACAAGGGCCGGATGCCCGGCCTGTCCAAGGCGCTGTTCATCGACGGCATGGGCGGTGCGATCGGCGGCGCGGCGGGCGGCTCCGGCCAGACGGTCTTCATCGAGTCCGCGACCGGCGTCGGCGAGGGCGCCCGCACCGGCCTCGCCTCCGTCGTCACCGGTCTGTTCTTCGCGGCCTGCCTCTTCTTCACCCCGGTCACCGCGATCGTCCCGCAGGAGGTCGCCTCCGCGGCCCTGGTCGTCATCGGCGCCATGATGCTGATGAACGCCCGGCACGTGGACTGGGCCGACCGCGCCACCGCGATCCCGGTCTTCCTGACCGTCGTCCTGATGCCGTTCACGTACACCATCACCACCGGTGTCGCCGCGGGCGTCATCTCCTACACCGCCATCAAGGCCGCCCAGGGCAAGGCCCGCGAGATCGGTGCCTTCATGTGGGGTCTGACGGTCGTCTTCCTGATCTACTTCGCCCTTCATCCCATCGAGGCCTGGCTCGGCGTGCACTAGCCGGGCCGACGCCCTGGGAAAACAACCCCGTTAGGAGATCGAGAGATGCTGGACATCGCCGAGGAGCTGAACCGGTGGGTCGAGCAGGGCCGTGACTTCGCCGTCGCCACCGTCGTGGCCGTCGGCGGCAGCGCCCCGCGTCAGCCCGGCGCCGCCCTCGCGGTGGACGCCGACGGCACCGCGATCGGCTCGGTCTCCGGCGGGTGCGTGGAGGGCGCCGTGTACGAGCTGTGCCGGCAGGCGCTTCAGGACGGCGAGACCGTCCTCGAACGCTTCGGCTACAGCGACGAGGACGCCTTCGCCGTCGGCCTGACCTGCGGCGGAATCATCGACATCCTCGTCACACCGGTCCGGGCGGACGGTCCCGCCCGGCCGGTGCTCGCCGCCGCGCTGGCCGCCGCCGCCCGTGGGGAGGCGGCGGCGGTCGCGCGGATCGTGGACGGCCCGGCCGAGCTGTGGGGCCGAGCCCTCCTCGTCCGCCCCGACGGCTCGTACGACGGCGGTTACGGCGCCCACCCCGAACTGGACCGCACCGTCGCCGCCGAGGCCGGTGCCTTCCTGGACGCGGGCCGCACCGGCACCCTGGAGATCGGCGAACAGGGCTCGCGCTGCGGCGCCCCGCTCACGGTCCTGGTGGAGTCGTCCGTCCCCGCCCCCCGCATGATCGTCTTCGGTGCCATCGACTTCGCCTCCGCGCTGGTGCGCGTCGGCAAGTTCCTCGGCTACCACGTCACCGTGTGCGACGCCCGCCCGGTGTTCGCGACCCGCGCCCGCTTCCCGGACGCCGACGAGATCGTCGTCGAGTGGCCGCACCGCTACCTGGAGGGCACCGACACCGACGCCCGCACGGTGCTGTGCGTGCTCACCCACGACGCCAAGTTCGACGTGCCGCTGCTGCGGCTCGCCCTGCGGCTCCCGGTCGCCTACGTCGGCGCGATGGGCTCGCGCCGCACCCACCTCGACCGCAACCAGCGGCTGCGCGACGTCGGCGTCACCGAACTCGAACTGGCCCGCCTGCGCTCGCCCATCGGCCTCGACCTCGGCGCCCGTACGCCCGAGGAGACGGCCCTGTCCATCGGCGCGGAGATCGTCGCAGCCCGGCGCGGCGGCAGCGGGGTCGCGCTGACCGGCGCACACACCCCGATCCACCACGACCCGGCGTCCCGGCCGGCGGTGCGAATCGGGTCGGTGGCCTGAGCGGCCCGGAATAAAAGGGTTTGCGGGCAGACGCCGGGCCCGGCTTGCATGGAGGGCATGGTGTCCACCGACCGGCTGGCCGCCTTCGCGGCGCTGTCCCTCCTGCTCATCGCGGTGCCCGGCCCCAGCGTGCTGTTCGTGGTCGGCCGCGCCCTCGCGCACGGCCGCCGGGCCGCGCTGACCACCGTCGCCGGCAACACCCTCGGCGCATACGTACTCGTCGTGGCCGTCGCGCTCGGCATCGGCTCGGTCGTGGAGCGCTCGGTGCTCGTCTTCACCGCCCTGAAGCTCGCGGGCGCCGCGTATCTCGTGTACCTCGGCGTCAGGGCCTGGCGCGGTCGCGGCTCGCTGCGGGCCGCGTTCGCGCAGCCGGGCGGCGGTCCCGGGCACGGGTCCCTGCGGACCCTGGGGGAGGGCTTCGCGGTCGGCGTGGCCAACCCCAAGACGATGGTGTTCTTCGCCGCGGTGCTGCCGCAGTTCGTGGATCCCGGGCAGGGGCACGTCACCGGGCAGATGCTGCTGCTCGGGCTGGTCTTCAACGCCATCGCGCTCGCCTCGGACAGCGTGTGGGGGCTGGTCGCCTCCGGTGCGCGGCAGTGGTTCGCGCGCTCGCCCCGGCGGCTGTCCGCCGTCGGCGGCATCGGCGGGCTGACCATGATCGGGCTCGGTGTGACGGTGGCGGTGACGGGACGCAAGGACTGAGTGTCCCGGACTCCCGACCGCACACCGCGCGCCGCTCACGCCCGTCGGAGCAACCGGTTGACGGCTCGTCCGAACACCACGGTCGCCGTACGTTCCAGTACGCCGTCGAGGAGCCGGGGAGCGAACCGCACCCGCAGCTCCTCCCGCCACACCACCCTGCTACGGCCCCCCGGCCCCGGCGCGACCTCGATCTCCGCCCAGCCCAGCACCACCCGCCCCCGCTTCTCCAGGCGGCACAGGCCGGGGCGGTCGTCGGCGGGCGGGCGCCAGACAGTGACCGCCATGACGTCGTCGAAGGCCAGCGGGCCGACGCCGGAGCGGGCGACGAAGCGCGTGCCCACCCCGGTCGGCGGCGGTGTGAGCACGCTGATCCGGGTCAGCGGGACCGCGTCGGCGTGGCGGGGCCAGTCGGTGAGCCGGCGCCACGCCTCGTCGAGAGGGAGCGGGACCGTGCGGGTGAAGGAGAAGGTCGGCACGGCAAGATCGTAGAGGTCCCGTGACGGGCGTCAGGGCCGGTACACCCTGCCCGGCTCCGCCTTGCCGGGCGCCAGCAGCTGAGGCACCGTCACGAAGACGTAGCCGCGCTCCTTCAGGGCGTCGATGACGCCGGGCACGGCGGGCACGGTGCCGGGGTAGATGTCGTGCAGCAGGATGATCCCGTCCCGCGACGACTGCTCGAGGACGCGCTTCGTGATGAGCGCCGAGTCGTTGGTCATGTAGTCCTTGGCGGTCACGCTCCACAGCACCTCCGCCATCCCCATCTCCTTCGTGATCCTGTGCACGTCGGAGTCGGTGCGGCCCTGCGGCGGGCGCATCAGCGTGGGCCGGTGCCCGGTGAGCCGCTCGATCGCGTCGTTCGGGCGCTTCAGTTCGTCGCGTATCTGCGCGTCCGATATCCGGGTGAGGATCTTGTGGTCCCAGGTGTGGCTCGCCACCTCGTGACCCTCGGCCGCCATCCGCTCGACCAGCTGCGGGTACTTCTCGATGTGGTTCCGGCCGAGCAGGAAGAAGGTGGCCGGGACCTTCTTCTCCCTGAGGATGTCGAGCAGCCGCGCCGAGTTCTCGCTGGGGCCCGCGTCGAAGGTGAGCGCGATGCACTTGGCCTCACGGCAGTCGACGGTCCCGAGCTTCGCCGGTGCCCCCTTCGCCGCGGCGGCCCGCGCGGTGCTCGGCGAGGTCGCGTCGACATCGGCGCAGCCGGACAGCGTGAGGGTCAGGGCGGCGGCCGCCGAGGCGAGCGCGACGGGCCGCAACCTTCGGGCGGTCTCGCGCATCTTCCTGAGGGCGCGCTTCGTCGTCGGGGTCTTGTCGGTCCACAGAGACATACCAGGACTATATACACAGTGCATAACCAAACCTTTACCGAGGCGCCCCGGCCCGCCCTTCCGTAGCACCATGGAGACAGGGGCTGCGCGGAGGAGGACCACCATGCGCTTCAGGGACCGTGCCGAGGCCGGACGGGAACTGGCCGGACTGCTGGTGGACCTGTGCGAGCGGGAAGCCCTCGCCGACCCCCTCGTGCTCGCGCTGCCCCGGGGCGGCATCGCCGTCGCCGAGCCGGTCGCCCGCGCCCTCGGCGCCCCGCTCGACGTGCTCGTCGTCCGCAAGATCGGCGCTCCGCACCACCAGGAGTTCGCCGTCGGCGCGCTCGCCGCGGACGACCCGCCGCTCTTCGACGCCGGCACCCTCGACATGCTCGGCCTGACCGAGGAGTACATGGCCCCGGCGGTCGAACGCGAACGGCAGGAGCTGCGCCGCCGCGAGGAGCGCTACCGGGCGGGCCGCCCGCCCCCCGACCCGGCCGGGCGCACGGTGATCGTGGTCGACGACGGGCTGGCCACCGGCGCCACCGCCCGCGCGGCCCTGCGCCACGTCCGCCGCCGCGGGCCCGCCCACCTCGTCCTCGCCGTACCGGTCGGCGCCCCCGACTCGGTCGAGTCGCTCACCGGCGAGGCCGACACGGTCGTCTGCCCGCACCGGCCGGCCGGCTTCGCCGCGGTGGGGCAGTGGTACGAGGACTTCGAGCAGCTCACCGACGCGCAGGTGCTGGCCGCGCTGCACGCGCACTGAACAGCCCCTCCCTCGCCCCGGCCCCCGCCTCTCGGCAACGTCCCCGTGCACACCAGTAGGAGCGGAGCGGTACGCGGAGTAACTTGGAGGCCATGACGCGCACGGGGGAGCGAGCCGTCACGACGCGGTTACGGATGCCGTCCTGGATCGCCCGGATCGAGGCGCCGGACGGGCAGGTGCTCGGTGCGGGGGTGCTGCTCGCCCCGGACCGCGTGCTCACCGCCGCGCACGTCGTCGTGCCCGGCCGGCGCTACGCCGTCCGCCTGGTCGCCGTGCCCGGCCTGGACGCCGTACCCGCCACCGTCCGCGAGGACGAACACGTGCCGCAGCGCGAGGACGGCCTCGGCGATCGCAGCGGCGACCTCGCCCTGTTGCGCCTGGACCGGCGCGTGCCCGACGGCCACGCCACCCGGCTCCACCGGCTCGCCGTGCCGTACGGGGCGGTCAGCATGTACGGCTTCCCGGACGGCGACGACGGCGGCCGCTGGCACGGCGCCACGCTGGAAGCCGCCCGGGGCCGCGACAGCCAGGTGCAGCTGCGCCCGCGGACCCCCGGCGAGCTGGCCGCGCCCGGCTTCAGCGGCGGCCCGGTGGTCGACCACGCGACCGACCGGGTCATCGGCATCGTCCTCAGCGTGGACGAGGGAACCCCCTCCGCCTTCAGCTACATGAGCCCCACCGAGACCATCCTCAGCCATCTGCCGCAGGTCGCCGCCTGGGCCGACGGCGCCGAGGCCGTCGACCCCCGGCTGCGCACCGGCGCCCAGGACACGTCCGGTGCGCTCGACGTGCCGTTCGCCACCGAACTCGCCTGCTGGTTCCGGGGTGAGGGCTGGCCGGTGCGCGTCACCGTCGTCCCCGAGCGCGGCGACCGCGACTGGACGCTCAACCGGGCCGTCACGCTCGCCGACCGGGAGCTGCGCACCGACCGGAACACCAGCGTCTTCAGCCACGACCCGCCCGAGACGGTGCCCCCGGCCGGCGCCCACGATCTCGCCCTGGACGCGGGCGGGCTCACGGCCGCCGAGGTCATGGACCGTGTCGCCGCCCGGCTCGGCATCCGGGACGACCCCCGGCCCGAACGGCTCGGCGGACTGCACGTCCCGCTCGCCGCGGTCCTGGTCGGTGTCGACCAGGCCGCCGAACCCGCCGCCCTGCTCGGCCTGCTGGACCGGCTCGCCCGCCAGGGGGCCCGGCTGCTGCTGGTCTTCCGTCGTGAGGGGGAGCGCGCCGAACACGCCACCGAGCTGCTCGTGAACCGCCCGCTGCGCGAACGCTGGGTCCGGCTGCACGGCGAACTCGACCGGATCGTGGAGGAGTTGGGCCCGGCCCTCGACCGGCTCCGCGACCGGGTGCTGCCCGGCCCCGGCGCCCGGCGACTCGTCGAGCAGGCCGAGGGCGGCCTGCGGCGCACCCGGATGCTGCGCGCGTGGGTCGCCCACACCCCCGAACGCGAGCGCGAACCCGCCGGCGCCGGGCTGCTGTTCGCGTTCGAGGACGCCGCCGAGCGCCGCCGCCGACGTCTGGAACAGGCCATCGGCCACCTCGACAGCCGCCTGCACCGCCGCGAGGAACTCCTCGGCCGGGTCAGCGCCGAGTGGCCCCTGTGCCGCCGCCGCGCCGCGGCGGCGGCCGAGAGGGTCCGGTTGCCTTCGGCGGCGGGAACGGCAGGGCCGGCGGGTACGGCGGCGGAACCCGAGGGGCGGACCGGGACCGCTGCGACACCGGGTGCGTCCGGTGGGCCGGGCGGAGGTGGTGGGCGGGGTGCGTCCGGTGGGTCGGGGAGCGTCGGTGAGCAGGCCGGGCCCGGTGGGGCGGGTGCGTCGGGAGCGCTTGGCGGTCCGGCGGCGTCCGACGATCCCGTCATGGAGGCGTACCTGCTCTACGAGCACGCGCTCTCCGTCCTGCGGCACACGCCGTGCGACGTCGAGCGCGCCGAGGCGGCCGTCGAACGCTTCGTCACCTTCTGCTCGTCGCCCGCGTCCGGGAGCCCGGCGAGGGCAGGGGACACTCCGCCCCCGCCGCCGGACGGCTCACGCTCCGCGGGCCCGGTCCCCGGAGCCCGCCCGGACAGGACGGCGGGCCGTTCGCCCTCCGGGGGGCCGGGCAGCGCGCGGGGACGCTCCGACCCTGGGGGCCGGGGCACGGCACCCGGCCGCCCGGGACCGGACAACCATGATGCCGGGCAGGGCAGTTCGGGCGGTGCCGGCGCCGGTGCCGGAGTCATGGGGACGGCATACGGGAACCCGGCCGGCACACCCGGAGCCCCGGGTCCGGTGCCCGGCCACCCGACCACCGACGCCCCGTCCCCCGCCCGCGGCGGCCACCCCGCTCCCGGGAGCCCGGTGCCGCCGCCGGGCCGGTCGCTTCCGGCGGCCCCGGTGAGGACGAGCGCCGGTCCCGCGCCCGGGCACCGGGCGGTGACAGAGGGCCCCTCGGCGCCCGTGGATCCGGCGCGGGCGTGCGGCGATTCCGTTCCGGGGAAGCCGGCGCCGGCACGGGTCGACCCGGTCACCGTGCGGGGCGATTGCGTTCCCCCGATTCCGGTGCGGGTGTCCGGCGGTCCTTCTGTCGGGAAGTCGGCGGTGGCAGAGACGGACTCGGTCACCGTGCAGGGCGATGCCGTCGGCGGGAAGCCGGCGCCGGCACGGGTCGACCCGGTCACCGTGCCGGGCGATTGCGTTCCCCCGATTCCGGTGCGGGTGTCCGGCGGTCCTTCTGTCGGGAAGTCGGCGGTGGCACAGACGGACTCGGTCACCGTGCAGGGCGATGCCGTCGGCGGGAAGCCGGCGCCGGCACGGGTCGACCCGGTCACCGTGCCGGGCGATTGCGTTCCCCCGATTCCGGTGCGGGTGTCCGGCGGTCCTTCTGTCGGGAAGTCGGCGGTGGCAGAGACGGACTCGGTCACCGTGCAGGGCGATGCCGTCGGCGGGAAGCCGGCGGTGGTTCGGCCCGACTCGGCTGCCGTGCCGGGCGATTGCGTTCCCCCGATTCCGGTGCGGGTGTCCGGCGGTCCTTCTGTCGGGAAGTCGGCGGTGGCACAGACGGACTCGGCCACCGCGCAGGGCGATGCCGTCGGCGGGAAGTCAGGGGCGGCACAGGCTGACCCGGCCACCCCGCTCGGCGATCCCGCTCCCGGGAAGTCGGCGGTGGCACAGACCGACTCGGCCACCGCGCAGCGCGTTTCCCGCTCCGGAGAGGGGAGACCGTCGTGATCTCGTGCGTCCGGCCCGGCTGTGCGGGGCACATCATGGGGACCGGTTACTGCGACACCTGCGGGCACCGGCACATCGAGGCGCACAGCGAGCCGCCCGACCGGGCCGCGCGACCGGTCCCGTCCGCCGCCACCGAGGAGAGCGCCGGGCCGCCTGTCGTGCACGCGGTCGCCGGGGTCGGGGAACTCGACCCGCACGGCCTGGTCGTCCTGCCGGAGGTCCCCGTACCGGACGACGTCCTCGTGGCCGACCCCCGCCCGCCCACCGGCGGCCGCCGCTGCGGAGCGAACGGCTGCACCATGACCGTCGGCCTCGGCTACGGCGGCCAGCCCGCCCGCGCCACCGGCCGCTGCCCCCGCTGCGGCACGCCGTACTCCTTCCTGCCCCAGCTGGACAAGGGCGACGTGGTGGCCGGCCACTACCGGGTCCTCGGCTGTCTCGCCCGCGGCGGCCTCGGCTGGATCCATCTCGCCGAGGACACCCGCGCCGACGGCCACCGGGTCGTCCTCAAGGGCCGGATCGACGTCCACGACACCCGCGCCCGCCTCGGCGCCGTCGAGGAGCGCCGCTCCCTCACCGCCCTGCACCACCCCGACATCGTCCGCATCATCACCTACGCCGACCACCGCGCCCCCGGCCGCCCGCCCACCGGCTACCTGGTCATGGACTACATCGGCGGCCGCTCCCTGCAGCAGCTCTTCGACGCCGACGACGTCGATCGGATCTTCCACGGCCGGCCCCGCCTCGACCACGTCCTCACCTACGGCTGCAAGATCCTCGGCGCTCTGCGGTACATGCACGAACGCGGGCTGCTGTACTGCGACATGAAGCCCGCCAACGTCATCCACTTCGGCCGGGCGGTCAAGGTCATCGACCTCGGTGCGGTCCGCGCGATCGGCGACCGCGCCTCCGCCTACGTCTACACGGCCGGCTTCGCCCCGCCCAAGGAGGAGATCGACCGGCGCGGCTGGCACGTCGACAGCGACCTCTACACCGTCGGCATGACCCTCCAGGCCCTGTACCGCGCCGCCGAACCGGCCCGCGGGCTCGCCCCCGCCTCCTTCCGCCGGATCGTCGACCGCGCCACCCACGCCGAACCCGCCGCCCGGTTCCGCTCGGCCGCCGAGATGTCCCGCCAACTCTGGGAAGTGCTACGGGAGTTCCGCTCACTCCAGTTCGGCGAGCAGCTGCCGGAGAGCTCCACCCGGTTCCGCGCCGCCGGCGCCGGTCTCGACGCCGGGCTCGGCGCGATCCCGGCCCTGGACCACTGGACCGCACGCCCCGGCGCACGGCCCGCACCGCTGGACGTCGCCCCGCCCGCCGCCGCCGAGGTCGCGGCCGCCCTCCCGGAGCCGGTGCCCGACCCCGACGACGGCGCCGCCCTGCTGCTGGACACGTTCTCGCCCGACGCCGCCGACGAGGTCGCCCTGGACTGGTCCCGCGAAGCCCGGCTCGGCACCCCCGAGACCGCGCTGTGGCTGTGCCGCGCCTACCTCAGACGCGGTGAGCGGCGCCAGGCCGAGAGCTGGCTCGCCGAGGCCGAGACCCAGCTCGGCGAGCGCGCCGCCGCCCACGACTGGCGCATCGCCTGGCACCGCGGAGTCCTGTGCCTCGGCCGGGGCGAGGTCGCCGAGGCCGGGGACCACTTCGGCGCCGTGTACGGCGCGCTGCCCGGCGAGTACGTCCCCAAACTGGCCCTCGGCTACTGCGCGGAGCACACGGCGGGGCAGGCCGAGGCCGAGGCGAGAGCACACGGAGAAGGGGAGCCCGGGGCCGAGCCCGAGGCGGTGCGGGTCCGCCGGCAGTGCATCGCCCGCGCCATGCTGTTCTACGAGGCCGTGTGGAAACGGGACTTCGCGCACACCGCCGCCGCGTTCGGGCTGGCCCGCTGCCATCTGGCCGACGGCGGCCGGGACGCGGCCGTCCATGTCCTCGACGACGTCCCGGCCACCTCCCGCCACCACGACGCCGCCCGGATCGCGGCGGTACGCGTCCGCGCCGGTCTCCTGCGCACCGTCCCGCCCTCGCCGGCCGATCTGGCCGACGCCGCCCGGCGGCTGCCCGAGCTGCGCCTGGACGGCGGCGCCGCCGACGGCGAGTCCCGGGCCCGGCTGGCCGCCGAGGTCCGCGAGCACGCCCTGTACGGCCGGCCGGCGCCGGGCTGGGGCGAGACGTGCGCCGGGGACCTCCTCGGGCCCGGCGACGAGGACGGCCTGCGCATCCTGCTGGAGCACTCCTTCCGGCAGCTGGCCGCGCAGGCCCGCACCGCCGCGGAACACGGCCGGCTCCTCGACCTGGCCCACGCGGTCCGCCCGACGACCACCTTCTGACCACCACGTGGGGGACGACGATGACCGTGCCCGGACCGATCGAGGTGACGCTCGCGGTCGGCCAGCAGAAGGAGCTGCCCGCCGCCCCGCCCGCGACCGGGGGCTCCGCCGGCCGGGAGATGCACGCCATCCTGGAGATCGGCGTCAGCAGCCACGGCGGAGCGGGGCTCGCCGCCGGCCCCGGGGCGGGGCCCGCGCTCGCCGAGGTGCTGATCGTCGACACCTCCCGCTCCATGCTCCACCCGGCCGCCAAGCTGCACGCCGCGAAGGACGCCACCGTCGCCGCGGTCCGGCTGCTGCCCGACGGCACGCCCTTCGCCGTGCTCTCCGGGCGGTTCCGGGCCGGCGTGGTCCACCCCGGCCCCGGCGGCCCGCCGATGGCGGTCGCCGGGCCCGCCGAACGCGACGCCGCCGAGCGGGCCGTACGGATCCTGGACGCGGACGGCGGCACCGCCATCGGCACCTGGCTCGACCTGGCCCGCCGGCTGCTGACGCGGCAGAGCGCCCCGGTCAAGCACGTCCTGCTGCTGACCGACGGGCGCAACGAGCACGACCACCGGGCCCCCATGACCCTTCAGACCGCGCTGGACGCGTGCGAGGGGCGGTTCGTCTGCGACGCCTGGGGCATCGGCGACGACTGGGACGCCGAACTGCTGCTGCGCATCACCCGGCGGCTGCACGGCCGGGCCGGAGCGGTCCGCGACGAGTCCGAACTGACCTCGGCCTACGAGGAGTTGATGCGGGACCTGCTCGGTACGGCGGTGCCCGAGCTGCGCATCAGACTGACCCCCACCCCCGGCACGGTGATCCGCCGGGTCACCCAGGTGGTGCCGAACGAGCAGGAGCTGACCGCCGTCCCGGCCGCCGGTTCCGGCGGCCGCGCCATCGAGTACGTCACCCGGGCCTGGGGCGACGAAGTACGGCACTTCCAGGCCGTCCTGAGCGCCGACCCGACCGGCCGCGAGACCGGCGAGGACCTCCAGCTCGCCGCCGTGGAGGTGGTCGTGGCCGAGGCCGGGCGCCCGGTGCGGCTGCCCCCGCCGAGACCCGTCCTGGTGCGCTGGACCGACAACCCCCTCGACGCCTCCCGGCAGCATCCCGGGGTGCGCCGGCGCGAGCTGTACCGGCAGGTGGAGGGCGCCGTGGCCGAGGCCTACCGGGCGTGGCTGCGCGGCAGCGAGGGCCGGGCGGCGGCGGACCGCGCGCTGGCGCGGGTGCTGGCCGTGGCCGGTGAGCTGGACGACGCCCAGCTCGTGGGCGCGCTGCGGCGCATCGAGGAGAAGGGGGAGGACGGGACCGGGCCGGGCACGGGCCGGGTCCGCAGCGGCCTGAAGGACGTCGACTGGCAGCACCTGATCCTCTCCAGCGCGCTGACGACCCCACCCGAGCCCGGTGCCCCCGGCCCGCCACCCGGCGCCGGCCCCGCGCCGGAGGGCGGCGCCGGCCCCGGGGACCTGATCGAGTGCCCGGAGTGCAAGTGGCTCGGCCCGGCCGACTCCGCCTACTGCGGCGGCGACTGCGGCCGCCCCCTGAGGGGATCCCCCGCATGACCCCGGCGTCCGTGCCCGTCACGTCCCGGCACGACACCGGCCGCCCCGGCGTGCGCGTCAGCGGTACGGCGCACGATCTCGCCGTACGCCACCGTCTGCTCCTGGTCCTGTCGGGGCTGCTGACACTCTGCCTGTTCCTGTCGTACGAGGGGGTGCACGGGGACGCCGATCCGCTGCGCACCGCCAGTGCCCCGGCCGTGCTGTCCCTCGACACCGCCCTGTACGCGCTCGACGAGGCCCAGCGGGACGCCGGTGCGGCGGCGCCGACCAGCGACTTCCAGAAGCAGATCTCGGTCGCCGCGCAGAGCCTCGCGGCCGCCGCCGGGGACGACGTCGGCGGGCCGGCGGGCCGACAGGCCCTCCAGACGGTCGCCGGCCTGATCACCGTGTACGCCGTCAAGGTCCAACAGGCCCAACTCCAGCCCGCCGGCAGCGTGTTGCGCGAGGCCTACCTGAGCTACGCCACCAGCGTCCTGACGGACGACGGCTCCGGCATCCGGGCCCGGCTGACGGCGCTGCGCAGCCAGCTGCGTGCCACCGTGCGCCGCCAGAGCGCCTTCGGGCCGCTGCTGTGGTGCGGCTGGACCCTCACCCTGCTGCTGGCCCTCGTCCTCGCCGCCGCCCTGCTGGAGACCCAGCTGTTCCTGCGCCGCCGCTTCCGCCGCCGGTTCAACCGCGGGCTCCTCGCGGCGGGCGGCCTGCTTGTGGCCTGGGTGGCCACCGCGCTGCTGTTCACCGCCTGGACGCACCGGGGCATGGCGCACACCCGCGCCCTGCTCGATCGGCCGCTGTCCGGACCGCTCATCACCGACGCGGGGCGGCACACCGCCTCGTACCTCGCCCACACCGGCTTCCGCGCGTCGGCGGCGGTGTGGATCCTGATCGGAGGCGTCCTGCTCATGGCCCTCGCCGAGACGGGACTGCGGCGGCACATCGACGACTACCGGTTCAGGCCCCGGTGAGCGCCCCGTACACCGGCCCCGCGCCGGCCTCCGCCCCCACGCCCGCAGGCACACCCGGCGCCGCCCCGCGCCGCCCCCGCGCCCGCACCCTCACCGTGCTGGCGGGCTGCCTCGTCCTGCTGGCGGCGGGACTCGTCGCCGGGGTGCGCGCCCTCGGGCAGGAGCCGACCGTCACCCTGCTGGCGAACTGGACCGGCACGGACGAGCGCAACCTCCGCGCGACGGTCCTCGACCCGTTCGCGCGCACGCACCACGTCCACGTCGACTACCAGGGCAGCTCCGCCGAGAGCCAGGTGCTCGGCGCCGACGTCGAGGCCGGCACCCCGCCCGACGTGGTGGTGCTGACCGGGCCCGGCGAACTGGCCGACTACGCCCGGCAGGGACAGCTGAAGCCGCTCGACGGCCTGCTGCCCCAGGCCGGCTTCGGCGCGTCCTGGACCACGCCGCTGGACGGGCACGTGTACTGGTTCCCGCTCAAGGCCGACCTGAAGAGCATCGTCTGGTACCCGGGCGGCACGAGCGCCCGGCAGCGCGCCGCGGCCGCGCGGCAGCCCGGGCAGTGGTGCCTCGGCATGGGCTCCGGGGCGACCAGCGGCTGGCCCGGCACCGACTGGATCGAGGACATCCTGCTCCAGCGGTACGGCCCGGACACCTACCAGCGCTGGGCCCGCGGTGAACTGCCCTGGCGGTCCGCGGAGGTGAAGGGGGCCTGGACGGCCTGGGGCCGCCTCGTCGGCGCGGGCGGGGACCCGGCGCTGGTGCGCCGGGCGCTGAAGACGCCGTACCAGGACGCGGCCGAGCCGGTCACCCGCACCCCGCGCGGCTGCACACTGGAGCACCAGGCGTCCTTCATCCGCAACCAGGACTCCTGGAAACGGGCCGACGGGCGCTACGAGCCCTCCGCCCGGCTGATCCCCGGGGCGAAGGCCGACGACGCCTGGGAGGTCTCCGGCGACCTGGTCGCCCTGCTGCACGACACCTCACCGGCCCGCGCCCTGATCCGCTACCTCGCCTCGGCCGCCGCCCAACGCGCCTGGAGCGCACGGGAGTCGGGCTTCTCGGTCAGCCCCGACGCCCAGCCCGCCCCCGCTGCCCGGGGCGCCGACTGGCACCGGTCCCTCGCCGCGACCCTCCTCGACGACCGCGCGGTGCACTGCTTCGACGCCTCCGACGCGATGCCGCCCTCGGTGCGCGACGCCTTCGCCGAGGCGACGATCGAGTACCTCGCCCACCCCGACCACCTCGACACGCTGCTGACGAACCTGGACTCCCTGCGCTTGGCCCACGGTCTGACCTGGCTCCAGTCGGTGTGCGACCACGCCGACGCACCGGGAGGCCGGGAGACGCCCTGACGACACGGCGGGATCACCCGATCGAAGGATGTGCGCGAGATCCGGTGTGCGGCCGTCGTACGGCGCTGAGCGGCCCCCCGACGGCTCAACGCCGTACAGCAATGGAGAGGGGGACGTTGCGGGCCGCTCGTGGTGGCTCGCAACGTCCCCCTGGTATCGACCTGAGGGATGCTCAGGTGTGCTGTTTCCCGGTCACCCGCGCACCTGCGCGGTCACGAGGTCCGAGAAGGTGGCCAGCCGGGTGTAGACACCCGGGTAGCCGGCCTCCGCGCACCCCTCTCCCCAGGAAGTGATCCCTGCCAGGACGCCCCCGATGAGCAGGGGACCGCCGCTGTCGCCCTGGCAGGTGTCTGTGCCGCCGGACGCGTATCCGGCGCAAACCATGTCGGACTGGACGAAGTCCGAACCGTAGGATGTCTTGCAGCCGGAGTCGGCCACGAGCGGGACGGTCGCGGTCCGCAGCTGGTTGGAGGAGCTGCCGTTCTCCGAGGTGGTGCCCCAGCCGAGGATGCGGGCCGTGGCGCCGGCCGCGTACACCCCGGTGTCCGAGGCGGACACGTACTTCGCCGCGGTGTACGGCATCGACGTCGACAGGGTCAGCACGGACACGTCGTTGCCCTGCGTGGCGTCCGTGTAGTTCGGGTTGATCCAGATCTTGCCGACCTTGCTGACCGTGCCGTCGGTGCCGTTCAGGAACGTCCGGCCGCCGACCACCCGGACGCTGCTCGTCGACTCGCCGACCATGCAGTGCGCGGCCGTGACGACCTTGTCGGCGGCCACCAGGGTGCCGCCGCAGAACTGGTTGCCGGAGGCGTCCGTGATCTGCATGACGAACGGGTACGCCGCCGTCGTGGTGGCCGTACCGCCGACGATGGGCTGCGGGGCCGCGCTCGCCGTGGGGGAGGCGAGCAGCGTGGTCGCCGCGGCGGCGGCACAGGCCACCGTGATCGCGGCGGTCTTTCTGGCACGTCTGAGCCCGAACATGAGTCTCCTCAGTGGGGGTTGCACCGGTGGGGGGTCGCACGGGCGGGGTGTTACGGGGTTCGCGGGACCGGACCCCGTGTGCCCGGGCGAGCGGCACGCCCTTTACGCTAGGACCCGGAACCGTCGGCTCCCAATGAGGGAACCCCCTAGCGGGTGGGGTGAGGGAAAACCCTCGGTCGGCATCAGTTAACCGGCCACGCCGTCACTTCGCGCGGTGAGCCGCCGCCAATCGGACGATGTCGACCCGCGATCGGATCCCCAGCTTGCGGTAGACCCGGGTCAGGGTCGCCTCCACCGTCTTGACGCTGATGAACAGCCGGGCGGCGATCTCCCGGTTGGTGGCGCCCTCCATGACCAGCGCGGCGACCTGACGCTCCATCGCGGCCAGCACGCCGAGCGCGTCCAGGGCGTCCGCCGCGGCCGGCACCGGGTCCGGCTCGGGGGTGGTCTGGGCCTCGTCCACCTGGCGCAGCCAGGGCAGCGCCCGGCAGCGCCGGAACATCCGGGTGGCCTCGTCGAAGCCCGCCGTCGGGCGTCGCGCCCCGGCCCCCTCCGCGCCGCCGGTGCCCCCGGGGCCGCCCGTGCTCCTCGTCCCCGCCGAGCCGTCCGCGCCCGCCGCGCCGGCCCCCCGTGCCGTGCCTGCGGTGCCGCCCGCGGGACGCCGTGGCCGCAGCCGGGCCAGCGCGAACGCGGCCCGCGCCTCCTCCAGCCCGTAGCCGAGCTTGCCGAGCCGGTCCTGAGCGGACGTCAGCTGGGCCGTCGCCGCCTCCAGGTCGCCCCGGGCGGCCCGCACCAGCGCCTCGGAGCGGTCCAGGACGGCGAGGACGCTCTCCCGGCCGAGCCTGAGGGCGTGCTCGCGGCTCGCGTCGATGACGTCCTGCGCCTCCGCCGGTTCACCGGTTCGGACCAGTGCCTCGGCGAGGTCGCCCTGCCAGCGGCCGCGCGCCGGGTCGGTGATGCCGAGCCCCAGTTCCAGCCGGCGCACCCGGCGCAGCGAGCGCACCGTGCCCGCCGGGTCCCCGGCCACCAGCTGGGCGTACCCGAGCGCGCCCAGCGCCCGGGAGAGATACATCTGGTCGCCGTCCTCCTCCGCGTGCTGCACCGCCTCCCGGGCGAGCGCGAGCGCCCGGTCCACGTCGCCGCCGGAGGCCTCCGCGAGCGAGGTCAGCATCGCCGAGGCGGTCTCGCCGATCCCGGAGTCCCGGGCCAGGCGCAGGCTGTCGCGGGCTAGCTCCAGGGCGCGCCCGCAGTGCCCGGCGCGCAGCTCGGTCTCGGCCAGGCCGCGCAGGAAGTGCACCTCGCTCTCCACCGAGCCGCGCCGGCGCACCTCGCGCAGCAGCGCGGTGACCGTCGCTCGCGCCTCCACCAGCTGGTCGCCCATGACCAGCCAGCGGAACCGGGCGCTGAGCGCCCCGTTGTGGTGCCAGGTCACCCGGGGGTCCTGCGGCTCCTTCAGGGCCCGCTGGATGGTGCGGGGCGCCTCCGGATGGCCCATCAGGGTCTCGGTCTGCGCCTGGAAGGCGAGCGAGAGCAGTTCGGTGCGCCGCTCGCCGCCGCGCGCGGCCAGTTCGGCTGCGTGCGCGGCGGCCTCGCGGGCCTCGGTGAAGTCGCCCGCCACGATCAGCGCCCGCCAGGCCAGCTGGTAGTGGACCAGGGCCAGCAGCCGGGGGTCGTCGCCGGCGTCGGCGAGGGCCTGCGGGAAGACGGCGTCCACCTCGGCCATGGTGTGCCCGGCGCTGTCGATGACGATCATCCAGGCCCGCACCCGGTCGGCGGGCACGGCCGCCCGGGCGAGCACCTCGCGGGCGATGTCCCGGGCCAGGTCGATCTCGCCCGCGGTGATGGCGTCCTCGGCGGCCTGGAGCCGGCGCTCCTCCTGGCGCGGTGCGCCGTCCGCCGGGGTGTGCCGGGCGGCGAGCAGGCCCAGCTGGGCCGCGACCGAGGGGGCACCCCGGTCCCGGGCTAGGGCGGCGGCCTCGGCGAGCCGGGCGGCCACCTCCGGGTCGGCGCCCACGGTGGCCAGCGCCAGGTGCCGGGCCCGCTCGATCGGGTCGGAGGCGGCCGTGGACAGCGCCGCGTGCGCCGCCCGCCGCTCCGGCGCGGGCGCCTCGGCGTACAGTGCGGCGGAGATCAGCGGGTGGGCGAACCGTACGGCGGGGGCGTCGGGCTCGGTGGCCAGCAGCCCGAGTTCGGCGGCCTGGGCGCACTCGGCCTCGGCGTGCGGCCGGCCCGCCGCGTGCAGCAGGGCCGGGGTGGGTCTCGCGCCGGCGCTGGCCACCAGCAGGGTGCGCCGGGCCTCGACGGACAGCATGTCCAGGCGGCTGAGCACCAGGGCGCGCAGGCTCGTCGGCACCGGCAGCGGCTCGCCCGGCCGGGGCGGGGCGGGTCTCTCGGCGAGGGCGCGGCCGAGCTCCAGGGCGAACAGCGGGTTGCCGCCGGAGGTGCGGTGGATCTCGCGGACCGTGGAGCGGGGCAGCCCGCCGTGGCCCCGGTGGTCGAGCAGCTGGGCGACCTGGGTACGGGTCAGCGCGCCCAGCCGGACCGCGAGGGTGTCCGGCGGGCAGGCCCGCAGATGCCGGTCGTACTCCTGGCTCTCGGTGCCCTCCGTGCGCACCGCGCACAGGAGTTGGACCGGGGTGCCCTCCAGGCGCCGGGCGGCGAAGCCGAGCAGTTCGGCGCTGGCCGGATCCAGCCACTGCAGGTCGTCGGCGACCACGAGGACCCCGCCGCGCGCGGCCAGGGCGCGCAGCGCGGAGAGCACGGCGAGGCGCAGGGCGAGGCCGTCGCGCTGGAGGCTGGACTCGCCGCGGCCGGTGAGGGCCGACTCCAGGGCGGTGCGCTGGGCGGCGGGCAGCCGCGGCGAGACGTCGTCGAGGACCAGTCCGAGGAGGTCGGCCAGGGCCAGGAACGGAAGGTGGGATTCGGACTCGGTGGCCGAGCAGCGCAGGACCGTGCGCGCGGTGGCGCCGTATTCCTCGACCAATGCCCGCAGGACGGTCGATTTCCCAATTCCGGCGGGACCGTGGAGCAGCACGCTGCCGCCCGAGGCGAGCTGCTCCCGGGCGCCGGTGAACAGCTCCTCGCGGCCGATGACCAGGTCGGGACGGCACTTGGCAGGCTCCTGAAAGTCCCGTCGCACGGTCACCGCTCCCCTCGTGTGGCGTGTCCGGGCCAAATTCTAGGCAACGATCGCTGAAATTCGGCCGGAAGCGGTCGTGAGGGAAATAACAGAAGGGCAAGCTGGGGGAAAATCAAGGCCGTTCCCATTGAATAGGAAGGTTTGTTTACTGCTGTCGCGGCCGTCCGTGCCGGGCTACGGCAGCAGCCCCGCCCTGCGGGCCGCGGTCACCGCCTCCCCTCGTGTGTGGGCGCCGAGCCTCCGCATCGCCGAACGCAGA
This sequence comes from Streptomyces monashensis, assembly GCF_001866665.1. Classification (GTDB taxonomy): domain Bacteria; phylum Actinomycetota; class Actinomycetes; order Streptomycetales; family Streptomycetaceae; genus Streptomyces; species Streptomyces monashensis. Next base: position 38,353 of record NZ_MLYO01000068.1, read on the forward strand.
TAGCCCTTCACCGTCTCCGGGCGCAACCCCAGCCGTTCGGCCACGGCCGCGTTGGTGGCCCCCGCCGCCACCCAGGACAGCACGTCGAGTTCGCGCGGCGCCAGAGCCGCGCCGCCGGCCGGGCACGATGCGGTCAACAGCCCGCAGGCGGCCAGCAGTTCGGCCCGCAGCCCGGGGTCCGGGATCCGGGGCGCGAGCGCGCGCAGCGCCGCGTGCGCCTCGCGCACCTGCTCCCAGGCCGCGCCCCTGTCGGCGACGGCCGGCTCCGCCCGGGCCGCCGCCAGCAGCTCCCGCGCCTCGTCCTGCACCACCAGCGCCTGCTCCACGTCCCGGGCGGCGGCCACGGCCGCGCCCAGCGTGCGGTCACCGAGCGGCTGGACCGAGCGCAGCGCGCCGTACAGCACCCCGCGCACCCGGCGCCGCACCACCACCGGCACGGCGACGACCGAGTGGATGCCCTCGGTGGCCACCTGGGCGTCGTACTCGTGGCTGATCTGCCGGGAGCTGGAGTAGTCCGTCACCGCGCACGGCCGGGCCAGCGCCACCGCCTTGCCCCCGAGCCCGTTGCCGGACGTCACCGCGAGCGCGCGCAGCGCCGCCGTGTGCGTACCGCTCAGTTCACTGATCCGGATCTGCGGCCGCCCCGACTCCAGCAGCCCGCCGAAGGCCACCGGGAGCCCCGTCGCCCGCCGCAGCCGGGCCAGCGCACCACCGATCTCCACTGCCCCCGCCGCGTCCGCTGTCACCTGGTCCGTCCTTCCGGTCGTCCACACCCCCGTTCGGGGGTAGTGAGACCCGCATCACGGATTAGACGATGCCAGAGAGCCGCCCGGCAATGGTCCGGAACAGCAAGGAGTTATGTGATGAGCACGGTGACTGAGGTGTTCCGCGACGCCCGGGACTTCCTTCTGGCGCACCGCGAGGACTATGCCACCGCCTACGAGGGCTTCGCCTGGCCGCGGCCCGCGCACTTCAACTGGGCGCTGGACTGGTTCGACGTGATCGCCGCCGGCAACCACCGGACCGCGCTGCACATCGTCGAGGAGGACGGCGGCGAGACGAGACTGTCCTTCGCCGAGATGGCCGAGCGCTCGAACCGGGTCGCGAACCACCTGCGCGCACGGGGCGTCGCCGCCGAGGACCGCATCCTGGTCATGCTCGGCAACCAGGCCGAACTGTGGGAGACGGCGCTGGCCGCGATGAAGCTGCGCGCGGTCGTCATCCCGGCCACCCCGCTGCTCGGCCCGGCCGACCTGCGTGACCGCGTGGACCGGGGCCGGGTCAGACACGTGATCGCACGCGCCGAGGACGCTGCCAAGTTCGCCGAGGTGCCCGGCGGTTACACGCGGATCGCGGTAGGCGGAGCCGTCGGGGAAGCGGCCGGGGCGGACTGGGCGGCGTACGAGGACGCGTACGACGCGCCCGCCGCGTTCGTGCCCGACGGCCCGACCCTGGCCGACGACCCGCTGATGCTGTACTTCACCTCCGGTACGACCGCCCGCCCCAAGCTGGTCGAGCACACCCACACCTCGTACCCGGTCGGGCATCTGGCGACCATGTACTGGATCGGCCTGAAACCCGGCGACGTGCATCTGAACATCTCCTCGCCCGGCTGGGCCAAGCACGCCTGGTCGAACCTGTTCGCGCCGTGGAACGCCGAGGCGACCGTCTTCATCCACAACTACACGCGCTTCGACGCGGCCCGGCTGATGGCCGAGATGGACCGGCACGGGGTGACCTCCTTCTGCGCCCCGCCCACGGTGTGGCGGATGCTGATCCAGGCCGACCTCGGCCAGCTGCGCACCCCGCCCCGCGAGGTGGTCGCCGCCGGCGAGCCGCTGAATCCCGAGGTGATCGAGCAGGTCCGGCGGGCCTGGGGCGTCACCATCCGGGACGGCTTCGGGCAGACCGAGACCGCCGTGCAGGTCTCCAACAGCCCCGGACAGATCCTCAAGACCGGCTCCATGGGCCGCCCGAGCCCCGGGTACCGCGTCGAACTCCTCGACCCGGTCTCGGGCGCCCCCGGCGCCGCCGAGGGCGAGATCGCCCTCGACCTCGCCGAGCGCCCGGTCGGCCTGATGACCGGCTACCACGGCGACCCGGACCGCACGGCCGAGGCGATGGCGGGCGGCTACTACCGCACCGGCGACATCGCCGCCCGCGACGCGGACGGCTACCTCACCTACGTCGGCCGCGCGGACGACGTCTTCAAGGCCTCCGACTACAAGATCAGCCCGTTCGAGCTGGAGAGCGCGCTGCTGGAGCACGAGGCGGTGGCCGAGGCGGCCGTCGTGCCCGCCCCGGACGAGCTGCGGCTCGCGGTGCCGAAGGCGTACGTCGTCCTCGCCGAGGGCTACGAGCCGGGCCCGGACACCGCGAAGGTCGTCTTCGATCACTCCCGTCAGGTGCTCGCCCCCTACAAGCGCATCCGCAGACTGGAGTTCGGCGCCCTGCCCAAGACCGTCTCCGGCAAGATCCGCCGCATCGAGCTGCGCGAGGCCACGGCCGAGGGGTCCGCGAACGAGTACCGCGAGGAGGACTTCCGGTGACCGGTCGGCCGTCTTCGCCGTCTGCGCAGTCGTACACGCACGGCACGGGCACCACCGCCCTGCTCGGCGACACCATCGGCGCCAACCTCGACCGGGCCGTGGCCGCCTGGCCGGACCGCGAGGCGCTCGTCGACGTGCCCTCGGGGCGGCGCTGGACGTACGCCCGATTCGGCGCGGCCGTGGAGGAGTTGGCGCAGGGCCTGGTGGCGGCCGGGGTCGTCAAGGGCGACCGGGTGGGCATCTGGGCGGTCAACTGCCCGGAGTGGGTCCTGGTGCAGTACGCCACCGCCCGCATCGGCGCGATCATGGTGAACATCAACCCGGCCTACCGCACCCACGAGGTCGAGTACGTCCTGCGCCAGGCCGGGATCTCCCTGCTCTTCGCCTCCCTCGGCCACAAGACCAGCGACTACCGGGCGATGGTGCAGGAGGTCCGGGGCCGGTGCCCGGAGCTGCGCGAGACCGTCTACATCGGCGACCCGAGCTGGGAGGCGCTGCTCGCACGGGGCACCGGCGACGCCCCGTACGCGGAGCTGTCCTGCGACGACCCCGTCAACATCCAGTACACCTCGGGCACGACCGGCTTCCCGAAGGGCGCCACCCTCTCCCACCACAACATCCTCAACAACGGCTATTTCGTGGGGGAGTCGGTCTCCTACACCGAGCAGGACCGGATCTGCATCCCGGTGCCCTTCTACCACTGCTTCGGCATGGTGATGGGCAACCTCGCGGCCACCTCGCACGGCGCCTGCGTGGTCATCCCGGCGCCGTCCTTCGAACCGGGGGCCACGCTGGAGGCGGTGCAGCGGGAGCGCTGTACGTCCCTGTACGGCGTGCCCACTATGTTCATCGCGGAACTGAACCTCCCCGACTTCGCGTCGTACGACCTCTCCACGCTCCGCACCGGCATCATGGCGGGCTCGCCGTGCCCGGTGGAGGTGATGAGGCGGGTCGTCGCCGAGATGCACATGGCCGAGGTCTCCATCTGCTACGGCATGACCGAGACCTCTCCCGTCTCGCTCCAGACCCGCGTCGAGGACGACCTCGAACACCGCACCGCCACCGTCGGACGCGTCCTGCCCCACCTGGAGGTGAAGATCGTCGACCCGGCCACGGGTATGACCCAACCCCGTGGCAGCGCAGGGGAGTTGTGTACCCGCGGCTACAGCGTGATGCTCGGCTACTGGAACGAGGCCGAGAAGACCGCCGAGGCCGTCGACGCGGGCCGCTGGATGCACACCGGGGACCTGGCGACGATGCGGGACGACGGCTACGTCGAGATCGTCGGCCGCATCAAGGACATGATCATCCGGGGCGGCGAGAACATCTACCCGCGCGAGATCGAGGAGTTCCTCCACGCCCATCCGCGGATCAAGGACGTCCAGGTCGTCGGGGTGCCGCACGAGAAGTACGGCGAGGAGGTGCTCGCCTGCGTCATCCCGCAGGACCCCGCCGACCCGCTCACCCTGGAGGACCTGCGCGCCTTCTGCGCGGGCAGGCTCGCCCACTACAAGGTCCCGAGCCGGCTCCGGCTCCTCGACGCCTTCCCGATGACGGTGTCCGGGAAGGTCCGCAAGATCGAACTGCGGGAGGCCTACGGCGGCTGAGCCGGCGTCGTCCGGCTCGTTCCCGGCCTCAGGTCCGCCCGTCCCGCGCCCGCGTCCCCCGCTCCCGCGCGCCCTCGGTGTGCAGGGCGTCCGCCGCGTCGTTCATCGGCTGGGGGACGCCCGCGAGGTCCAGCACGAACAGCGGGACGGCCAGGGCGGCCGCGCGCCGGCGGGCGTCGTCCGTGTAGCCGGCCAGCGAGAAGTACACGCAGTCCGCGGACTCCGTCATCGCCGTCAGCCACAGGCACTCCACGTCCCTCGGCGCCGCCGGGCGGACGGTCGGGTCCACCTGGGCGAGCAGCCCGTGGGCGGCCAGCCCGATGCCGTTCGGCGGCCGCTGGTCGGCCCGCCGGATGTCCCGGTAGCCGAGCCAGCGCAGATACAACGCGGCGGTGGTGACGGCGTCCCGGGCGGTACGGATGACGCGCGGCTGGAACGCCGGCCGGGAAACCGCCCCCCACCCCGCGCCGCCCGCCCCCGGCATCACCCCTGGCGCCTCTCCGGCTCCGGCCGCGGACGAATCGGGTCCGGGCGGTGTCCCGGGTTCGGTTCGGGTTCCGTGTCCGGTCGGGGTGCCGTGTCCGGGGGGCGTCTCGCCCTTGGTCGGGGCGCCGTGTGCGGGGGGTTTCTCGCGCTCGGTCGGGGCGCCGTGTGCGGGCGGGGTTCCACGTCCGGCCGGTGTCCCGTGTTCGGTCGGGGCGCCGCGTTCGGCAGGTGTCCCGTGCCCGGTCGTGGTCCTGTGCGCGGGCCGGGTTCCACGTCCGGCCGGTGTCCCGTGTTCGGCCGGTGTCCCGTGCCCGGTCGTGGTCCTGTGCGCGGGCCGGGTTCCACGTCCGGCCGGTGTCCCGCCTTCGGCCGGTGTCCCGTCTTCGGCCGGGGCCCCACGTCCGGCTGGTGTCCCGTGTTCGGCCGGGGTCCCGTTTCTCGTCGGCACCTCGCCTGTGGCCGCGGCTGCGCCTTCCGGGGGGACGCTGCCTTCCGTCGGTGGCTCGCCTCCGGCCGGCACACCGCGTTTCGGCGACACCCCGCCTCCCGCGGGCACCCCGCCTCCCACCGGCATCTCCCGTCCGGCCGGTGCCTCGCCCGCCTCCGGTACCGGGCCTGTCTCCTGTGCCCATCCTGCCCCCGGCACCAGGCCCGTCTCCTGTGCCGGCTCCGAGGGTGATGCCGCGCCCGAGGCGGGCGTGGGTGCCGATGTCCTGTCCGGCTGAGTCCCCGTGCCCGGTACTGCGTCCGGCCCCGCGGCCCCCGGCCCCGACGCGGGCTTCGGTGCCGGTCCGGCGCCCGCCCCGGCCGCCGAGGCCGCGCCCGGCTGTGTCCCGGTGCGCGCCCCGGATTCCCGCTCCGGCTGCTCCGCCCCCGCCGCTGGGCCCGGCCGGGAGGAGCCGGTGACCGGGATGCGCAGGACCGTGCCGCAGGGGCAGCCCAGTTCCGGGTGGGGCCAGTGGCTCCGGCGGCCGCAGGCGGTGCACGGCACCGCGATCCACTCGTCGTCCCAGGCGCGGTGGACCGTCACGACCGGCTCGGCGGTCGGATCGAGGCGCGGCGCGGTGGGGGCGCCGCACGCGCACGGATAGACCGGCGCGGTGTAGACGTACTCGCGCCGACAGGCCGGACAGCGCACCGGCACGCTCTCGGGCATGGCCCACTCCCAGGCGTCGCGTCGGGACAGCGCTGCCCATGGTCCTCCTCTCCTGCCCCGCTTGTCCGGCGCTTGCCGGGTCTTCGCCGATTCGCGGCCATCTCCGGTGTCTCTTGACGGCTTTCGCCCGCCCCCCTACATTGTTTCCAGATAGCAGAAATTAAATTCCGCAATACGGAAAACTAGCGAACATCACGGACGTGGCTGTGCTCACCGCGGGGCGCGACGGGAGTACGCATCCGACAGCCGAAGCAGGAGTACTCGATGGCACGTATGACCGCTGCCCGCGCGGCAGTTGAGATCCTCAAGCGCGAGGGCGTCACCGACGCCTTCGGTGTGCCGGGAGCGGCGATCAACCCCTTCTACAAGGCGCTCAAGGAGGGTGGCGGCATCCAGCACACCCTCGCCCGCCACGTCGAGGGCGCCTCGCACATGGCCGAGGGCTACACCCGTACCCAGCCGGGCAACATCGGCGTCTGCATCGGCACCTCCGGCCCCGCCGGCACCGACATGATCACCGGTCTGTACTCCGCCATCGGTGACTCGATCCCGATCCTGTGCATCACGGGCCAGGCGCCCACCAGCGTGATCCACAAGGAGGACTTCCAGGCGGTCGACATCGCCTCGATCGCCAAGCCGGTCACCAAGATGGCGGTGACCGTCCTGGAGGCCGCCCAGGTCCCCGGCGTCTTCCAGCAGGCCTTCCACCTGATGCGCTCCGGCCGCCCCGGCCCGGTCCTGATCGACCTGCCGATCGACGTCCAGCAGACCGAGATCGAGTTCGACCCGGACACGTACGAGCCGCTGCCGGTCTACAAGCCCGCCGCGACCCGCGCCCAGATCGAGAAGGCCCTCTCCTTCCTGCTCGCCGCCGAGCGCCCGGTCATCGTCGCCGGCGGCGGTGTCCTCGGTGCCGACGCCGCCGACCTGCTGGTCGAGTTCGCCGAGCTGACCCAGACCCCGGTCGTGCCGACCCTGATGGGCTGGGGCGCGCTGCCCGACGACCACGAGCTGAACGCCGGCATGGTCGGCGTCCAGACCTCGCACCGCTACGGCAACGCCAACTTCCTGGAGTCCGACGCCGTCCTCGGCATCGGCAACCGCTGGGCCAACCGCCACACCGGCTACAAGCTGGATGTCTACCGCGGCGAGCGGAAGTTCGTCCACGTCGACATCGAACCCACTCAGATCGGCAAGATCTTCCCGCCGGACTACGGTGTCGTCTCCGACGCGAAGGCCGCGCTGGAGCTGTTCATCGAGGTCGCGAAGGAACTGAAGGCGGCGGGCAGGCTGCCCGACCGCTCCGCGTGGGTGGCCTCCACCCAGGAGCGCAAGGCGACCCTCCTGCGCCGTACGCACTTCGACGACGTGCCGATGAAACCGCAGCGCGTGTACGAGGAGATGAACAAGGCCTTCGGCCCGGACACCCGCTACGTCACCACGATCGGCCTCTCCCAGATCGCGGGCGCGCAGATGCTGCACGTCTACAAGCCGCGCCACTGGATCAACTGCGGCCAGGCCGGCCCGCTCGGCTGGACCATCCCGGCCGCGATCGGTGTCGCCAAGGCCGACCCGGACTCCCCGGTCGTCGCCCTGTCCGGGGACTACGACTTCCAGTTCCTGATCGAGGAGCTGGCCGTCGCCGCCCAGCACCGGATCCCGTACGTCCACGTCCTGGTGAACAACGCCTACCTCGGCCTGATCCGCCAGGCCCAGATCGGTCTGGACATCAACTTCCAGGTCAACCTGGAGTTTGAGAACATCAACGCCCCCGAGCTCGGCGTCTACGGCGTCGACCACGTCAAGGTCGCCGAGGGCCTCGGCTGCAAGGCGATCCGGGTCACCGAGCCGGACCAGCTGGGCGCGGCCTTCGAGCAGGCGAAGAAGCTGGCCGCCGAGTACCGGGTGCCGGTCGTCGTCGAGGCGATCCTCGAGCGGATCACCAACATCTCGATGAGCCGCACCATGGACATCAGCGACATCTCCGAGTTCGAGGACCTGGCCACCGAGCCGGGCCACGCGCCGACCTCGATCAAGCCGCTGAAGGTCTGACGGCCGTAGCGCCGGCACGCCGACAAGCCGAGGGCGGCCCGTCCGTGAGGACGGGCCGCCCTTCGGCGTTCCCGCACCCCCGCACGGGACCGGCCGTTCGGCACCTCTCCACCTCTCTCTACACCTCGTGTTCCGACAGCCCCGGCCAGTCGTCGGGACCGCCGCCCTGCCACTCGATCAGGTCGCTCTCCTCCACCTCGATGCGGTCCAGGTCCGCCAGCCGCAGGATCTCCACGACATCGTCCAGATGGGAGGCGATCCCCAGCGTCACCTCGCCCTCGGTGACCCGCCGGGAGCCGTCCAGGGCGGGGGAGTGGACCACGATGTGCGGGTACTGCGTCGGATTGCCCATGCCCCCAGCGTGCTGCGGAGCCGCCCGACGCGCACGCCGGGGCCGTGACGCCCTCCGATAGCGTGTCCGGGTGCAGAGAGACAGTCGTACGTGGGCCGTGGGCCGCACGGTGGCCCTGGCGGCGATGGCGCTGTTCGGGGTGGCCCTCCTCGTGGGCACCCTCCGTGAGGTCGCGCAGGCCGACAGCCGGATATCGGCCCTCCGCGATCACGGGCGCAGGGTGCCTGGCGGCGCCGTTGTCAGCTACGCGTGCTCGACGGGCCGTGGCGCCTCGTGCTCCGCGAGCAGCGTGATGCTCAGTTTCCGAGCCGGCGACGGGGACGACGAGTATGTCCGGGAGGACGAACTGGCGGACTCGCTCTACGTGCCGAGCGGCCGCCCGTCCGAGGACGACGGGCTGGTGCGCACCACCGTCGTCTACGACCCCGCCGATCCGGCGAACGCCCAGGCGGCCGGCGCCCTGCACCGGGGCGTCGTGGACTTCGTCGCGGACCGCTGGTTCCCCATCGCCCTCGGCGTGGTGCTGACCGGGGTCGGCGCGGCCGCACTCGTCATCGACCGGGCCTGAGTCCGGGGGAGACCGGGACGCACGGCAGCGCCCCCGGACCGACCGGTCCGGGGGCGCTGCCTCGGTGTGCTGACAGCCGTCCGACGGCGCGAGGCTGGGCGCGACAGGTCGTTCGCGCCGCCGGACGGGGCTGGTGGGGACCCCTGAGCGGGGTCCGGGTGGGACCGCGGCGGATGCGACGGAACCGGGTCCCCCTTTCCCTCTGGTCGAGAAGGGGGACACGGGTCCTTCACCACCGCACTGGCTCGCATGCCGCCGCGGTCCTCGCCCTGCCCGCGCCGGCCGCTCGCCGGCCACCCCTCATCCGGGCCGCCGGGCGTCCTGCGCGGGCCGCGTGCGGAGTTGCTGACCTCCCGTCAGACTCCGTACGCCGCTCGGGTGTTGCTGTCGCCGTTCGCTCAGTCCTCGCGCAGGGCGCGGACCGCCTCCTCGACGCGCTTGCCGTACTCCGGGTCGGCGGCGTGGAAGTGGGCCAGGTTCTTCTCGATCACGTCGTCGCGGGACACCTGCGACAGGCCGCCGGCGATGTTCGCGACCAGGCGGGACTTCTCGTCCTCGGACATCAGGCGGTACAGCTCGCCCGCCTGGAAGAAGTCGTCGTCCTTGGTGTGCAGGGGCGCCTCGTGGGTGCCCGTGTGGCCGGAGACGGCCAGCGGGGCCGACAGCGGGCGGCCCGTCTCGGCCGGGCCGTCGTAGGAGTTCGGCTCGTAGTTCTTGGCGCCGCGGCCCTGGCCGTTGACCGCCATGAGGCCGTCGCGGCCGTAGTTGAGGGCACCGCCCTCGACCGCCTTCGGGGCGTTCACGGCGAGCTGGGTGTGGTTGACGCCCAGGCGGTAGCGGTGCGCGTCGGCGTAGGCGAACAGGCGGCCCTGCAGCATCTTGTCGGGGGAGGGGCCGATGCCCGGAACGAAGTTGTTCGGGGAGAACGCGGCCTGCTCGACCTCGGCGAAGACGTTGTCCGGGTTGCGGTCGAGGACCAGGCGGCCCACGCGCTGGAGCGGGTAGTCCTTGTGCGGCCAGATCTTGGTCAGGTCGAACGGGTTGAAGCGGTAGTCCGCCGCCTCGGCCGCCGGCATGAGCTGGACGTACAGGGTCCAGGACGGGTGCACCCCGCGCTCGATGGCCTGGAGCAGGTCCGTCTGGTGCGAGGCGGCGTCCTTGCCCGCCAGCTCCGCGGCCTGCTCGCTGCTGAGCGAGCGGATGCCCTGGTTGGTCTTGAAGTGGTACTTGACGAAGAAGGCCTCGCCCTGGGCGTTCGTCCACTGGTAGGTGTGCGAGCCGTAGCCGTTCATGTGGCGGTACGACGCCGGGATGCCGCGGTCGCCCATCAGCCAGGTCACCTGGTGCGTGGCCTCCGGGGCGTGTGCCCAGAAGTCCCAGACGTTGTCCGGCTCCTGCCTGCCCGTGAACGGGTCGCGCTTCTGCGAGTGGATGAAGTCGGGGAACTTGATCGGGTCCTTGATGAAGAACACCGGGGTGTTGTTGCCGACGAGGTCGTAGTTGCCCTCCTCGGTGTAGAACTTCAGGGCGAAGCCGCGCGGGTCACGGACGGCGTCGGCGCCGCCGAGGGAGTCGGCGACCGTGGAGAAGCGCGCGAACACCTCGGTGCGCTTGCCGATCTCGCTCAGGAAGCCGGCGTGGGTGTAGCCGGTGACGTCGTCGGTCACCTCGAAGTGGCCGTACGCGCCGGAGCCGCGGGCGTGCACCACGCGCTCCGGGATGCGCTCGCGGTTGAAGCGCGCGAGCTTCTCCAGGAGGTGCTGGTCCTGGAGGAGGAGCGGGCCGCCGACGCCGGCGGAGGCGGAGTTCTGGTTGTCGGCGACCGGGGCGCCGGACTCTGTCGTGAGCACGCGCTTCGACATCAGGGACCTTCCGTACGAGTGGCAGCGGAAAACTGTTTCCGCTTTGTGGAGCCTAAGTTCGGGCCCTCCGGGCGTCAACAGTTTGTTGAAGCTCGGGGCGGCGGAATGTGTTCCGGGCCGCGGCGGCGCCTGGGCGCGACAGGACAGGTGTCGGCGCCGCCGCGGCCCGGAAGTCTCGGGAGCGTCAGACCTGGGCGCCGGAGAGGCGCTCCACGGCGCGCAGCAGGGCCGAGTGGTCCAGGCCGCCGTCGCCCTGGGCGCGCAGCGAGGCGACCAGCTGGGCGACCACGGCGCCGACCGGCAGGGCCGCGCCGACGTTGCGGGCGGCGTCCGTGACGATGCCCATGTCCTTGTGGTGCAGGTCGATACGGAAGCCCGGCTTGAAGTCGCGGTTCAGGAAGTTGTCCTTCTTGCGCGTCAGCACGGTCGAGCCGGCGAGGCCGCCGTTGAGGACGTCGAGCGCGGCCGTGAGGTCCACGCCCGACTTCTCCAGGAAGACCACGGCCTCGGCGCACGCCTGGATGTTCACGGCGACGATCAGCTGGTTGGCCGCCTTCACGGTCTGGCCGGAGCCGTGCGGGCCGCACAGCACGATGGTCTTGCCGAGCGCATCGAGGACGGGCTTCGCGATGTCGAAGTCGGCCTGGGTGCCGCCGACCATGATCGACAGCACGGCCTCGATGGCGCCGGCCTCGCCGCCGGACACCGGGGCGTCGAGCACCCGGATGCCCTTGTCCCCGGCGGCCTTCGCCAGGTCGACGGAGGTCTGCGGGGTGATCGAGGACATGTCGATCAACAGGGCGCCCTGCCGCGCGTTCTCCAGGATGCCGTCGGGGCCGTAGGAGATGGCCTCGACCTGCGGGGACGCGGGCACCATCGTGATGATCACGTCGGCGTCGCGCACGGCCGCGGCGATCGAGGGGGCCGCGGTGCCGCCGGCGGCGGCCAGGCGGTCCAGCTTGTCCTGCTCCAGGGTGAAGCCGGTGACGTCGTAACCCGCCTTGATCAGGTTCTCGGACATGGGGGAGCCCATGATGCCGAGGCCGATCCAGGCGATCTTGGGAAGGTTGCTCATTGCGGGTGCCTCTCTCAACTACCTTGGAAAGTCAGGGGGTTCAGCGGGCGGCGCGGGCCTGGCGCGGCAGCCACCCGAAGGCCTCGGCGCTGGGCCTGTCGCCCGGCTTGTACTCCAGGCCCACCCAGCCGTCGTAACCGGCCTTCCGCAGCTGGTCGAGCAGCTCCTCCAGCGGGAGCGAACCGGTGCCGGGGGCGCCGCGGCCGGGGTTGTCCGCGATCTGGACGTGACCGGTCTTCGCCGCGTACCGCTCGATCACCGAGGGCAGGTCCTCGCCGTTCATGGACAGGTGGTACAGGTCCATCAGGAACGTCGCGTTCCCGAGGCCCGTCGCCTCGTTGACCTTGTCCACGATCTCGATCGCCTTGGGCGCGCTCACGATCGGGCACTTCGGCGACTCGGGCTGGTTGAGGGCCTCGATCAGGATCGTGCCGCCGACCCGGCCGACGGCCCGGGCCGCGAGGACCAGGTTCTCCAGGGCGAGCGCGTCCTGCTCGGCCGGATCCACGCCGTCGACGCGGTTGCCGTACAGGGCGTTGAACGTCGTGCAGCCCAGGGACTGGCCGAAGGCGACGGCCACGTCGATGTTGGCGCGGAACCGGTCCGACTCCGCACCGGGGATCGACAGGGCGCCGCGGTCCGGGCCCGGCAGCTGTCCGGCGTAGAAGTTCAGGCCCGTGAGCCGGACGCCCGCGTCCTCGATCGCCTTCCTCAGGGCGTCGAGCTCGGCCTGCTCGGGGGTGGGGGAGTCGACCCAGGGCCACCACAGCTCGACCGCCGTGAAGCCCGCCGCGGCGGCCGCCGCGGGGCGCTCCAGGAGCGGGAGTTCCGTGAAGAGGATCGACAGGTTGACGTTGAAGCGCTGGTCTGCGAATCCCATCGGGGGCCGCGCTCCCTTCCGTGATCGACGTCGCCGAGCTTCCTTATTCCGTATTATGGAAGTTCGTTTCTGCGTAACGGAAGATTGCCGTCGGATGTCGATGCTTGTCAAGGGGGTCGGCCGCCGGGCGCCCGAAAAGGCCTGTGCCGAGCGGGGCGGGTGGAGGTGCGGCGTCAGCCGATGCGGAGATCGAAGTCGGCGCCGGCGATCCGGCGAACGGCCTTGTTCGACAGCTCTGCGACATCACGTGAGCTCTGCGGCATCACGTGCGAACCCTTTCCGTGGTCACCGCGGTGGCGGCGGCCCGGCGCCCGGTGGTGGCGGCGCCGAGGACGAGGACGGCCGCTCCGCAGCCGGCGATGATCCACCAGGCGGCCGGGCCCGACCCGGCGGCGACCGTGGCGCCGATCACCGCGACGCCGAGCGAGGAGCCGATCTGCCGGCTGGTCGCGGCGATGGCGGCGGCGACCCCCGCCTGGGCGCGTGGCATGCCGGACACCGCTGTGTAGGTGATCGGCGCGTTGACGAAGCCGAACCCGAGGCCGAACAGCAGGTACGTGAGGGAGAGGAGGGTGTCCGAGGGGTGGGCGGAGCGGGTGGCGACGACGGCCAGCACACCGCTGGCGGTGATGCCGGTCCCCGCGACGAGCAGGGGGGTGCGCGGGCCGCGGCTGCCCACGATCCGCCCGGACAGCGGCGGGCACACCAGGGACAGTACGGCCATCGGCAGCAGGTGCACCCCGGCACCCAGCGCGCTCAGTCCCAACTCATGCTGCAGGTAAAGGGTGTTGGTGAACAGGAAGCCGCCGAGCGCGGCGAAGGCGAGGACCGCTGTCGCGGTGGCCCCGCTGAAGGATGCGCTGCGAAACAGCCGCGGCTCGATCAGCGGTTCGGCGCGCCGGTTCTCGTACGGTACGAAGGCGGCGAGCGCGCACGCCGCGACGGTCAGGCAGGCCACGATCGGCGGTGCGGTCCAGCCCTCGCCGGGTGCCTCGATGACGGCGTAGGTCAGCGCGCCGAGCAGGACGATCAGCAGGAGCTGTCCCACCGGGTCCGCGCGTCGGGCCCGCGGTGCGCGGGACTCCGGCACGAACAGCGCGGTGAGCGCGAGCGCGGCCAGCCCGATCGGCACGTTCAGCCAGAACACCGATCGCCACCCGGCCGATTCCACCAGTACGCCGCCGAGCACCGGTCCGGCCGCCATGCCGAGGCCGACGACGCCGCCCCAGACGCCGATGGCCCGTGCGCGCTCGCGAGGCTCGGTGAACGTGTTGGTGAGGATGGCCATGGCGACGGGGGTGAGCATGCTGCCGCCCGCCGCCTGCACCATGCGGAAGGCCACCAGCCGGCCGGTCGAGGGCGCCAGGCTGCACAGCGCCGACCCGGCGGTGAACAGCACGAGACCGAGCTGGAAGATCCGTCGGCGTCCCACCCGGTCGGCGGTGGCGCCGGCCGGGGTCAGCAGCGAGGCCAGGACGAGGGTGTAGGCGTCGAGTGTCCATTGCAGGCCGGAGACCGGGGAGCCCAGGTCCCGCTGCATCGAGGGCAGGGCGACGTTGAGGATGCTGACGTCGAGACCGACCAGCAGCACGCTCAGGCAGCAGACGGCCAGGACGGGCACGCGCCGCCCGCGTCGGGGGACGGGCATGTGGGTTCCCCGCTCAGTCGCCCGGCCGGTCGGTGGCGTAGGCCTCGGCGAAGTCCCATACGACGGGGAGGAGTTGACCGGGGGTCTCGACCTGGGGCATGTGACCGGTGCGGTGCAGGAGCTGGAACCGGGCGTCCGGGACGGCTGCCGCGTACGCCCGTCCGTAGTCGGCGTCGGCGACCCGGTCGCTCTCGCCCCACGCGACGAGGACCGGCTGCGCGACCTTGGCCAGACGCTCGCGCAGGGTGGGGTCGGCCATCGCGTGCGGGCCCGAATAGACCTGCAGCGCGGCCCGGTTGGCGGCCGCGACCGCACGCTGCGCCGCGGAGAACGTGCTCGGGTCCACGGCGAACTTCGCCGGCTCGTGGAAGGCCAGGGCGGACAGCTCGGCAGGCGTCAGGGTGGCGGGGTCGGCGACCGGGTGGCCGGGGACGTGGATGCCCACGGCGTTGACGAGGACGACGCTGCTGACGCGCTCGCTGCGGAGCAGGGCGATCTCGGCGGCGATCCAGCCGCCTATGGAGTTGCCGACGACGGTGACGTCGCTCAGGCCGAGTTCGTCCAGCAGCCGTACGTAGAGCTCGGCGAGGGCGCGGACGTCGGCCAGCCCCTCGGGCCGGGCGGTGCCGCCGAAGCCGGGGTGGACGGGGGTGAGGACCCGGGCCGGCCGCTGCTCGGCCAGGAGCCCGGCGAAGGCGGCGACGGTCTGCGGGCCGCCTCCGCCGTGCAGCAGCAGGAAGGGGTGACCCTCGCCCCGCTCGTCGACGGTGAGGTCGACGCCGGGGCCGCCGGCGTCGTGGGCGAGGGTGACGGTGCGTGTGGTGCTGGTCATGGAGGACTCCATATCGGTTACTGGCGTGGGTGGTCGGCGGTCAGGATCGTCACGCGTGGTCGGTGGCGGGAACGGTGGCGTAGCGGCTCATCACCCGGACGGTCGCCTCGGGGGTCAGCTCCTGGCCGCCGGCGATCATGTCCCGCAGGTCGCGGAAGTACTGCACGTACAGGTCGGGCGTGAAGGTGTTGAGCATCACCGCCGGCTCGTCGCCGTGGTTGGCGAAGGTGTGCGGGGCGCCGGGCGGGATCATCGCGAGCGTGCCGGCCGGTGCGACGTGCGTCGTCTCGCCGACGGTGAAGTGCACGGTGCCGGAGACGACGTAGAAACCCTCGTCGTGCTGGGCGTGGCGGTGCTGCGGCGGCCCCTCGGCGTGCGGGGCCAGGGTGATCTCGCCGATGCCGATCCGGTGACCGGTGGTGCTGCCGTCCTCCAGGATGCGGATCTGTGCCGGTCCCAGGCGGATCGTCTCGCCGTCGTCCGGGCCGACCACGGAAGCCTGTGTCATTGCGGTCTCCTTCGTGAGAGCCAACTCTCAGGAAGGAGAGTAGAGGGTCGACCCTCTACATGCAAGTGAACTCTCATGACGAGTGTCCACAGTGATAAAGTGGCTGTGACGGAGACGAGCGGGAAAGGGGACGCACCGATGGCGACGCCGATCGACACCGGCCGCAGCAATCAGAAGAGGCGCACGCGGGCTGCGATCGTCGAAGCCGCGAGCAGCCTCATCGCCGCGGGCGGCGAGGTGAGCATGCCCGCGGTCGCGCGCGCGGCGATGGTCTCCGAGCCCACCGCCTACCGGTACTTCCCCGACCTCCCGTCGCTGATCAGCGAGGCCCTGGCCGGCGCCTGGCCGCCCCCCGCCGAGGCGCTCGCCCCGGTCGCGGACTCCACCGACCCCGTCGAACGGGTCGCCTTCGCCTGCGAGTTCCTGCTGCGCGGCATACTCCGGCGCCAGGGGGCGGTGCGCGCCATGATCGCGGCCACCGTCGCCCGTCCCGCGGCGGCGGCCGAGCGGCCCGGGCTCCGCTTCGGGCTGATCGACCACGCGCTCGCCCCCCTGGAGGAGACGCTGGCGGCGACGGACCCCGAGGCCTTCGCCCAGCTGAAGCGGGACCTCGCCGTGGTCGTCGGCGCCGAAGCCCTCTTCACTCTCACCGACCTGTGCGGCCTCGCCCCCGACGACGCCGTCGCGAGCGCGGTGCGGACGGCGACCACGCTGACCGAAGCCGCGGTGCGCACGGTCGGGCAGGGGTGAGCCGGCGCGTCCACGGACGCCCCGGCCGTCACCTGCGGCACGGCGGGACCGCGGGTCCGCGGGATCCGAGGCGCTGCGGGATCGCTGTGGGATCCGAGGCTCCGCGGGATTTGAATCCTGCGCACCGCGTACCGCCGCCCTGTCGGCTAGGGTCACCTCGTGGCGGACGGACCGGCGCCGTCGCGTGAAATGGATCGGCCTGCGGCAGCCCGCGACCGTGGCGCAGTCGGTCGCTGTGTCCTCGGTGTGCCCCGATGTGCCCGCTCGATGGGTGATCCGGGTGAAAGCGCAGGTCAGAAGGCTCTTAGGGGTACTGTGCGATTGAGAGTGGAGTTCACGACCGAACCCTTCGACCTGGACGAGGCGCCCGCGCACGCCCTGGCGGCGCGGGAGGTCATCGAGACGGCCGAGCTGGACGCCGTCGACGTCGGCCCGTTCGGCAACACGGCGGAGGGCGGTGCGGAGCGCGTCCTGACGGCCGTGGACGCGCTGCTGCGCAGGAGCCTGAAGGCCGGCGCCACCCGGGTCTCGCTCCAGGTCAACGTGATCGACGACGGGTTCGGGGAGGGCGGTAGATGAGCGGCGACGAGCCCTTCATCGCGGCGGTGAAGCCGCTGGTGGACGCGATGGGCGGGGAGATCCTGCCGCCGGACGAGGCGAGGGACGAGGACGTCGTCCTCGCTTGGGAGGGCGTCGACGTCGTCGCCGTACGCCTGCCCCAGCTCGCCGACTCCCTCGACCACATCCTGGCGGCCATGGAGCGCCGGCGCGGGCGGCCGCTGGCCGAGCTGGACCGCAAGGCCAAGCAGGAGGTCGTACGGACCCTGGAGGCGCGCGGCGCGTTCGCCGTCCGGCACGGGGTGGAAACGGTGGCCGGCGCGCTCGGCGTCAGCCGGTTCACCGTCTACAACTACCTCAACCGGGACAAGGGCGCGTAGCGCCCTGACGTGGCACGCCTGTTACGCGGAATTTTCAACAAAGTGTTGACGTGACGTTTCCGAGGGCGTTCACTATCGGCAGCCCGTTCAGCACGAAGGCCGTTTCCGGCCACGGAGGCTCCCGTGACGACCACTCCCACGCCCCCGGGTCTGGCCCGGTTCAACGCTCTGGAGGAGCGCGAGGCCCTCGCCGCCCTCCACGAGGCGTGCGCCTCCGCCGAGTGGGGCCGGCGCATCAGCGCCGCCCGCCCGTACGCCACCACCGACGACCTGTACGCCGCCAGCGACGCCGCCATGGCCGAGCTGAGCGGCGAGGACCTCGCGGAGGCGATGGCGGGACACCCGCCGATCGGGCGCCCCAAGCCGGGCGACCGGACCTCCGCCCGCGAGCAGCGCGGCATGGCCGGCGCCTCGGACGACCTCAGGGCCGAGATGCTCGACCTCAACCTGGCCTACCAGGAGAAGTTCGGCCACGTCTTCCTGATCTGCGCCACCGGCCGGACCGGTGAGCAGATGCGCGACGCGGTCAAGGAGCGCATCGGTAACGCGCCGGAGCAGGAACGGGAGATCGTCCGCACCGAGCTGGGCAAGATCAACCGTATCCGCCTGGCCCGACTCGTCGAAGAGGACGCCTGACACCATGAGCACCAGCACCACCGCCTCCGTGTCCACGCACATCCTGGACACCTCGGCCGGCCGCCCCGCCGAGGGCGTCGCCGTCCAGCTCTCCGCCCGCAGCGGCAGGAGCGCGGACTGGCAGGCGCTCGGCGGCTCCGCGACCGACGCGGACGGGCGGTGCAAGGACCTGCCGGCGCTGCCGGAGGGAACCACCCACGTACGGCTCGACTTCGCCGTCGAGTCGTACTTCGAAGAGAAGACCGCGAACCAGCAAGCCGATGCGTTGCAGGACGCCCCCGCGAATCGGGACAGCGGACGCGGCGTGTTCTTCCCGGAGGTGGCGATCACGTTCGCCGTCGTGCCGGGCGAGCATTACCACGTGCCGCTGCTGCTCAACCCGTTCGGCTACTCCGTTTACCGAGGGAGCTAGCTCATGCCGACCATCCTGGGACAGAACCAGTACGGCAAGGCCGAGAACCGAGTCGTCAAGATCACGCGGGACGGCGCCACCCACCACATCAAGGACCTCAACGTCTCCGTCGCGCTGAGCGGCGACATGGAGGAGGTCCACTACTCCGGCTCCAACGCCAACGTCCTGCCGACCGACACCACCAAGAACACGGTGTTCGCGTTCGCCAAGGAGCACGGCATCGAGTCCGCCGAGCAGTTCGGCATCCACCTCGCCCGCCACTTCGTCACCTCGCAGGAGCCGATCCAGCGCGCCCGGATCCGGATCGAGGAGTACGCCTGGGAGCGGATCGGGACCTCGGACGCCAACTCGAAGTTCATCGGCGCCGACGACGTCAAGCACTCCTTCGTGCGCAAGGGCCAGGAGGTCCGCGTCTCCCAGATCACCTACGACGGTGAGAAGTGGGAGGTCATCTCCGGCCTGAAGGACCTGACCGTGATGAACTCGACCAACTCCGAGTTCTGGGGCTACGTCAAGGACAAGTACACCACCTTGCAGGAGGCGTACGACCGGATCCTCGCGACCTCGGTCTCCGGCCGCTGGCGCTTCAACTGGACCGACGACGAGCAGAAGATGCCCAACTGGGAGAAGTCCTACGAGCAGGTGAAGAAGCACATGCTCCACGCCTTCGCCGAGACCTACTCGCTCTCCCTGCAGCAGACGATGTACCAGATGGGCTCGCGCATCATCAACAACCGCAGCGAGATCGACGAGGTCCGCTTCTCGCTGCCGAACAAGCACCACTTCCTGGTGGACCTGGAGCCGTTCGGGCTCAAGAACGATACCGCCGACGGGGCCGTCTACTTCGCCGCCGACCGCCCCTACGGCCTCATCGAGGCCACCATCCTGCGGGACGGCTGTGAGGCCCGTATCCCGGTCGACATGACCAACCTCTGACGCGGGACGCGTGCCCCCGGCCCGGCCACCTGACGGCCGGGGGCCCGCCACACCGGAGGGAACGAAATGGCTCAGCCTGCGAAGGGGCCCGACACAGCCCCGTGTTCCACCCCACCGGTGCACACCGAGGACACCGCCATGTCCGTGCACCCGGTGGACGAGAAGCTCCACCCCACGCGGCTCGTCCCCGCCGCACTCCAGCACATCGCCGCCATGTACGCGGGCGTGGTCACTCCTCCGCTCATCATCGGCCAGGCCTGCGGGCTCGACATCGCGGCCCGCACCCGGCTGATCGCCGCGAGCCTGATCGTCGCGGGCGTCGCGACCCTCCTGCAGACCCTCGGTGTCAAGGGCCTCGTCGGCAACCGGCTGCCCTTCGTCAACGCCGCCTCCTCGGCCGGCATCGCCCCGATCCTCGCGATCGCCGAGACCAACGCCAAGGGGCACCAACTCCCCGCCGTCTACGGCGCGGTGATGGTCGCCGGCGTCTTCTGCCTCGCTGTCGGCCCGTTCTTCGGACGGCTGCTGCGCTTCTTCCCGCCGCTCGTCACCGGCGTCGTCATCACCCTGATCGGCGTCACCCTGATGCCCGTCCCGGTGAGCTGGGCGCAGGGCGGTGACAAGACCGCCCCCGACTTCGGCGCCATGAGCCACCTCGCGCTCGCCGGGTTCACCCTCGGCGTCATCCTGCTGATCCAGCGCTTCGGCCGCGGCTTCGTCAAGCAGGTCGCCCTCCTGTTCGGACTGCTCATCGGCACGCTGGCGGCGATCCCGTTCGGCCTGGCCGACTTCAGCGCCCTGAAGTCCGCGCCGGTCGCCGCACTGCCGGCACCGTTCGCCTTCGGCGCCCCCGAGTTCCAGCCCGCGGCCGTCCTGTCGCTGTGCATCGTGATGCTGGTCCTGATGACCGAGTCCAGCGCCGGCATGCTCGCCCTCGGCGAGATCTGCGAGCGCCGCACCGACGCGCGGACCCTCACCCGCGGCCTGCGCACCGACGGCATCGCCACCCTGCTCGGCCCGGTCTTCGGCGGCTTCCCCACCTCCGCCTTCGCACAGAACGTCGGCGTCGTCTCGCTGACCCGGGTGCGCAGCCGCTACGTCGTCGCCGTGGCCGGCGGCGCCCTGCTGGTCCTCGGCGCCTTCCCGGTGCTCGGCGCCGTCGTCTCCCTGGTGCCGATGCCGGTCCTCGGCGGCGCGGGCATCGTCCTGTTCGGCTCGATCGCGGTCAGCGGCATCCGTACGCTGTCGGAGGCGGGCCTCGACGACAGCTCCAACATCGTCCTGGTCGCCGTCGCGCTCGGCGCTGGCATCATCCCGCTGGCCGCGCCGACCTTCTACGCCGACTTCCCGGCCTGGGCGCAGACCGTGCTCGGCTCCGGCATCAGCGCGGGCGCCCTGGTCGCCGTCCTGCTCAATCTGTTCTTCCATCATCTCGGCACCCGGAGCGGCGGACCCGCCCCGGCACTCAAATCCTCCTAGGGTCCTGCCGTGCCCTCCCCGTGGACACCCCACCGTTCACGGGCCGCCACTGAAATCCGCCACTGAAAGACAGGGAAGCACCATGGCACCATCGGCAGCCCAGCGCATCGTCATCGAGAACTGCGCGATCGCGACCGTGGACGCGGGTGACACCGAGTACGCCTCCGGGTACCTCGTCCTCGCCGGCAACCGGATCGAGTCGGTCGGCGCGGGCCGGGCCCCCGCAGGCCTGGAGAACGTGGTGCGCCGGATCGACGCGAGCGGCCATCTCGCCACGCCCGGCCTGGTCAACACCCACCACCACTTCTACCAGTGGATCACCCGGGGCCTGGCCACCGACCACAACCTGTTCAACTGGCTCGTCGCCCTCTACCCCACCTGGGCGCGCATCGACGAGCGGATGACGTACGCCGCCGCGCAGGGCTCCCTCGCCATGATGGCCCGCGGCGGTGTCACCACCGCCATGGACCACCACTACGTCTTCCCGCACGGCTCCGGCGACCTGTCCGGGTCGATCATCCGGGCCGCCGCCGAGATGGGCGTCCGCTTCACGCTGGCCCGGGGCTCGATGGACCGCAGCGTGAAGGACGGCGGCCTGCCGCCGGACTTCGCCGTCGAGACGCTGGAGGGTGCGCTCGCCGCCACCGAGGAGACCGTCAAGCAGCACCACGACGCCTCCTTCGACGCCATGACCCAGGTGGCCGTCGCCCCCTGCTCGCCGTTCTCCGTCTCCACCGAACTCCTTCGCCAGGGTGCCGAGTTGGCCCGCCGTCTCGGCGTACGCCTGCACACCCACGGCTCGGAGACCGTGGAGGAGGAGAAGTTCTGCCACGAGCTGTTCGGCATGGGCCCGACCGACTACTTCGAGTCCACCGGCTGGCTCGGCGAGGACGTGTGGATGGCCCACTGCGTCCACATGAACGACTCCGACATCGCCGCCTTCGCCCGCACGGGGACCGGTGTCGCCCACTGCCCGTCCTCCAACGCCCGCCTCGCCGCCGGGATCGCCCGGGTCCCGGACATGCTCGCGGCCGGCGTCCCGGTCGGCCTCGGCGTCGACGGCACCGCGTCCAACGAGTCCGGCGAGCTGCACACCGAACTGCGCAACGCCCTGCTGATCAACCGCCTCGGCACCCACCGCGAGGCCGCGCTGAACGCCCGCCAGGCGTTGCGGCTCGGCACCCACGGCGGCGCCCGGGTGCTCGGCCGCGCCGACCAGATCGGCTCGCTGGAGCCGGGCAAGCTGGCCGACGTGGTGCTGTGGAGGATGGACACCCTCGCCCACGCCTCCATCGCCGACCCGGTCACCGCGCTGGTCTTCGGCGCGGCGGCCCCGGTCACCGCGTCCTTCGTCAACGGCGAGCAGATCGTGGACAACGGCCGCCTGGTCACCGTAGACGAGGACGCCATCGCCCGCTCCACCCGCGAGGAGGCCCAGCGCCTCGCCCGGATCGCCGCCCAGGGCTGATCCCCTTCGGACTCCGGCCAGGAGGGACGGCTCCCGGCCGGGCCCGTGAACCCGAGCGGGGTTCACGGAAGCCGTTCCGGTGCGGGTGCGGACGCACCCGCACCGGAACGGTCACCCACCCCCCACTGTTCACCCCCGTCACGGTCCCGCACGACCACACGCACCACCTCCCTGAAACCCACGTCGACGACGACGTGTTAACCGCCCGGAGGAGCCGCCGTGGCCGCCCAATCCGCCGCCCATCCCGTCGACGAGAAACTCCCCGCCCTGAAAATGGCGACCAGTGGCCTGCAGCACGTGGCCGCCATGTACGCGGGGGTCGTCGCACCTCCCCTGATCGTCGGTGCGGCCGTAGGCCTGTCCGGCGCCGACCTCACCTTCCTCACCGGGGCCTGCCTGTTCACGGCGGGGCTCGCCACCTTCCTCCAGACGCTCGGCTTCTGGAAGATCGGCGCCCGGCTGCCCTTCGTCAACGGCGTCACCTTCGCCGGAGTCGCCCCGATGACCGCCATCGCCGTCTCCGCCAAGGACAGGTCCGACGCCCTGCCGATGATCTTCGGCGCGGTCATCGTCGCCGGTCTCCTCGGCTTCCTCGCCGCCCCCTTCTTCAGCAAGGCCGTCCGCTTCTTCCCGCCCGTCGTCACCGGCTCGGTCATCACTCTGATCGGTGTCTCCCTGCTGCCCGTCGCCTTCGGCTGGGCCCAGGGCCCGAACCCGGCCGCGCACGACTACGGCTCGACGACCTACCTCACCCTCGCTGGCATCACCCTGCTGCTCGTCCTGCTCCTGCGCCGCTTCACCCGGGGATTCGTCAAACAGATCGCGGTCCTGCTCGGCCTGGTCCTCGGCACGCTCATCGCGATACCGTTCGGCGTCACCGACTTCACCCCCGTCACCAAGGCGGCCGTCGTCGGCTTCCCGACCCCGTTCCACTTCGGCGCCCCCACCTTCCACCTCGCGGCCATCCTGTCGATGTGCGTGGTGATGGTCGTCTCCATGACCGAGTCCACCGCCGACATGCTGGCCCTCGGCGAGATCGTCGAGCGCCCCTCCGACGAGAAGGTCATCGCGGCCGGCCTGCGCGCCGACACCCTCGGCTCCGCGCTCAGCCCGTTCTTCAACGGCTTCATGTGCAGCGCGTTCGCGCAGAACATCGGCCTCGTCGCCATGACGCGGATCCGCAGCCGCTTCGTGGTCGCGGTGGGCGGCGGCTTCCTGGTCCTGATGGGCCTGTGCCCGATGGCCGCCTCGCTGATCGCCGTCGTACCCCGCCCCGTCCTCGGCGGCGCCGGCGTCGTCCTGTTCGGCTCGGTCGCCGCGAGCGGCATCCAGACCCTGGTCCGGGCCGGCCTGGAGAAGGACAACAACGTCCTGATCGTCGCCGTCTCCCTCGCCGTCGGCATCATCCCGATCACCGCTCCCGGCTTCTACCACGCCTTCCCCGAGACCGCGAGGATCGTCCTGGACTCGGGCATCTCCACCGGCTGCGTCACGGCGGTGATCCTCAACCTCCTCTTCAACCACCTCGGCAAGGGCAGCGAGGCCGAGGACGTCACCCACCCGATGGAGGCGGGAGCGGAACTCAGCCCCGCGCACTGACAGGCGCCGCGCTCGTCCTCACCCACGCGCCTGGCAGGGCGTCAGGGACGGCAGCCGGCCGGTGAAGTACGAGCGCGGCGGCACCCCCATCAGGGCGCGGAAGTCGGACGTCATGTGCGACTGGTCGAAGTAACCGGTGACGGCGGCGAGCTGGGACCAGGGGGCGTCGCCGGCCCGGGTGACGATCGTGCGGACACGGTCGATGCGGGTGTAGTGCTTGGGGGAGACCCCGACCCCCTCGGTGAACAGCTTGCGCAACTGCCGCTCGCTGACCGCGAGTTCCCGGGCCGCCTCACCCACCCGCGCCGGCGTCCGGTCCGGCCGGACCGACAGCGCGTCGACCCCCGCCCGCAGCAGCGCCGTACGGGCGGGGTCGGCGGCGTCCGACAGCGGTCCGGGCAGCGTCCCGGCGAGCCGCGGCAGCGGATCGTGCGGGTCCAGCCCGCGCAGCGCGGCCGCGAGCCGCCGCGGCATCGCTCCCGGCAACTCCTCCAACGGCACGGCCCGGCCGGCCAGTTCGGCCGCGGCGACCCCGAGCAGCGGCCGGGTCGTGCCCGGCGCCAGGCGCAGCTCGACACACTGCAGGCGGGTCTTGCCCTCGTGGTAGGAGGCCCGCACCCGCGGCCCGACGGCGAGCACGTCGCGGCGCCCGCCCGCGGTCACCCGCAGCACCACCTTGGTGACCGCGGCGGGCAGCCGCACGAAGGGCTCCTCGGTGCGCTCGGCATCGGACAGGGACAGCGTGCGCACCCCGGAGAGCCAGGGGCGCAGCACCTCGGGCACGGTGAGGACCCGCACGGCGACGGCGTTCGGCATCACTCCACCGTACGCGCGCCGCACCCGTTCGCGGGCGGGCGAACCGTGCCGGAATTTCCAAGAGAACGGCGCCCCGCGCGGCTCATCGTGGACCGCATGATTCTGGTGACGGGTGCCACGGGCACCACCGGCAGTGAGGTCGTACGACAGCTCACCGCGCGCGGCGAGGAGGTCCGCGCCCTGACCCGCGACCCGGGACGGGCCCAGCTGCCCGCCGGGGTGGAGACGGTCCGCGGGGACTACGCCGACCCCGGCTCCCTCGCGGTGGCGATGGCCGGGGCGCGGGCCGCGTACCTGGTGTGCCCGCCCGGTCCCGGTGCCGGCCAGGACACGGCGCTGGTGGCGGCGGCCCGCGCGGCCGGGGTGCGGCGGCTGGTGAAGCTCTCCGCCATCGGCACCGACGACTCCGCGGCCGGTCCCTCCGCCGCCTGGCACGGCGAGGGGGAGCGGGCCGTCCGGGAGAGCGGCGCCGAATGGACCGTCCTGCGGCCGTCGTCGTTCGCCACGAACACGCTGGCCTGGGCCCAGTCCGTCCGGCGGGGCGAGCCGGTGCCGAACATGACCGCCGACGGGGCGTCCGGCGTGATCGACCCGCGCGACATCGCCGAGGTGGCGGTGCGGGCCCTGCTGGAGGACGCGCACCACGGGCGGACGTACACCCTGACCGGACCGGCGGCGATCAGCGTCCCGGACCAGGCCGCCGCCCTCGCCGCGGTCCTCGGCCGCCCGGTCGCCACCCGCGACCTGACGCCGGACGAGACGGCCGAATTCCTGCGCACCGCCTGGGGGATCGACGACACGCGGCTGGCGGGCGTGCTGACCGGTGTCGCCTACCTGCGCGACGGCCGCAACGCGATCGTCACCGAGGACGTGCCCGAGGTGCTGGGCCGGCCCGCCCGGACCTTCCGGGAGTGGGCCGAGGACCACAAGGCGGCCTTCGGCACGGACTGAACGGTACGGCCCGGCGGCTACAGGCCGAACAGGGCGAGGTCCGTCGTCAGTTCCTTGAACACCGTGCGCGGGTCGGCCACCAGCTTGCGCTCCGTGAGATCCAGCAGCCCGCCCACCGCGCTGACCTCGGCCGCCAGAGTGCCGTCGGTCTTGCGGACCTCCTGCACGATCCGGAAGGTCTTGCCGCCGCTCCACTCGAACGCGCAGGTCACGTCGACCTCGTCGCCGGCGAGCAGTTCGTGCCGGAAGCGGATGGTCGTCTCCAGCGCCACCGGGCCCACCCCCCGGCCCACGAGCCGGGCCTGGCTGATCCCGGCCGCCTGGAGCAGCGACCAGCGGGCGTGCTCCGCGTAGTTGAGGTACACGGACTGGTTGAGGTGCCCCTGCGTGTCGGTCTCGTAGCCACGGACGGTCACACGGACGGAAAACGGTTCGGCCACTGCCTGCCCTTCCTCGCGGTCACAGTTGCGGTCGGTCGATCCTGGCACGCCGCTCACACCCGGCGCGGCGAGGCCAGCAGATACCGGGTCCCGGTCCGCGGCTCGGTGTACTCGCCCGGCTGCCAGCCCGCGCGCTCCAGCGTGGCCGCGCAGGCCGCCAGGGCCTGGGCGTCCGGCGCGTACACGGCGACGGCCTCCGGCTGCGGGGTCGCCCGCACCCGGTAGCCGTCCGCCTGTCCGCCCGCCGGACGGTGCCCGGCCGCCTCCAGAGCGAGCGCCGCGGCCCGCACGAGATGGGCCCGCTCCCAGTCGCACGGCCGGTCCACCGCGCCGTCGGCGTTGGTCATCCGGCGCAGCTCCAGCAGCCCCTGCCACGCGCTGTGCACCTCCCGCGCCCGCTCCGGCCCCGCCCCGGCCGCCTCGTCCGGGCTGCCGACCCGTGCCGCGAACACCCCCGTGCCGGCGGCCGGTTGCCCGACCGGTTCAGCAGCCGGCGTCTCGTGCGCCGCCTCCCGTATCCGATGCCCCGCCGGGGTCAGGAAGTGCTCGTGCGGCGGCCGCGGATGGCGGAACACGAGCCCGCGCCTCACCAGCGCCGCGAGCTGTGCCTCCGTCCCCCGCACCCGCCCCGTGACCGGGTCGGCCCCGTCGATCACCCGCCGCTGCGCGGCACTCGGCGCTCGGGTCACAGCCGTCCTCCTTCCCTGTGCGTGCAGGGTACGGCGCGGCTCTGACAGCGGGCCCCGGCCCGCCGCCCGCTACTCCCGCGGGCGGATGTTCCACCCCGCCACCACCGGCCGGCCGTGCTCCGAGCCCAGCCGGCACAGTGTGCCCGTCGCCAGCTGGAAGAGGGCGCCCTGCCGGGGCGGCAGGCCCAGGCGGCGGGCGGTGAGGACGCGCAGGAAGTGACCGTGGGCGATCAGGACGACGGCCCCCTCGGTGTCGCACAGCGCGGCGTCGGCCCTGGCCAGCATCCGGTCGGCGCGCTCGCCCACCTGCTCCGGGGTCTCGCCCGGGTGCTCCGGCGGCCCCGGCGCGACCCCGTCCGTGAACAGGAACCAGCCGGGCCGGGTCCGCTGGATCTCCACGGTGGTCACGCCCTCGTAGCCGCCGTAGTCCCATTCGCGCAGGTCGGTGTCCACCCGGGCGTCGGGGACGCCGATGAGTTCGGCGGTCTCCCGGGCCCGCTGGAGGGGGCTGACGAAGGCCGCGCCGATCCGGTGCGAGCGGAGCAGCGGAGCCAGCCGGCGTGCCTCCTCCCGGCCGTGCTCGGTGAGGGGTACGTCGGTCCAGCCGGTGTGCCGTCCGGAGCGCGACCACTCGGTCTCGCCGTGCCGGACGAGAAAGAGGTCACTCACGCGCGCGCCCTTCCCGCTCTCCTGCCAGCACGGTGGCACAGCAGGACCGCCGTACGCAGGACGGACTGCGCCAGACGGCCCCTCGCCGCGTCAGCCGCCGGAGCGGACCAGGGTGTTCTCCGTGCCGAGCGCCTTGGCGGTGGTGTCGGCGTACAGCGTGGTCTCGCCGTCGGACCAGCGCACGATCAGGTCGTCGGCCCTGTGGTCGGCCGTCATGTCCCCGGTGGTCATGACCTGTGCGTGGGTCCATGTGCCGTTCGGGCCGAGCACCCGGGAGCGGGTGCCGGGCCCGGCGGCCGAGGTGCCCGAGTAGGCGTCCAGCGCGCCGTCCGGCCAGCGCACCAGGAAGCCCGCGGAGGCGCCGAGACTCCCTCCGCTCAGCAGGGCGGCCTTGGTCCAGGTGCCGTTCGCCTTCAGCAGCTGCCGGGCGGGGCCGAAGGTACCGCTGCCGACACCCGTGTAGAGGGTCAGCCGGCCGTCGGACCAGCGCACCAGCAGGTCGCTCGCGCCCTTGCCGCCGTCGAACTGCCCGGACGTGATCTGCACGGCGTTCTGCCAGGCGGAGCGGGGCGGCGCCATCCGTACCTCCCGGCCCAGGCCGGCGGCACCCACGGCCGGGTACAGCGTGGCCTCGCCGTCGGACCAGCGCACCAGGAGGTCGGCGCGGCCGTCGCCGGTGAAGTCCCCGCCGGTGACGGTGCGGGCGTGCGTCCAGGTGGAGTTGGCCTTCAGCAGCCGCCGCTCGGATCCGAACCCGCCCTTGCCGTCCCCGGGATGCAGGGTGATCCCGCCGTCGGACCAGACGGTCAGCAGGTCGCCCAGGCGGTCGCCGGTGTAGTCGCCGGAGGCCAGCAGCGCGGCCCCGCGCCAGCGGGCGCCGCCGCCGGGCAGCGGGTCCCGGAGCCCCTGGTACGGCGGCAGGTCGGCGCGCAGGTCCTGGTTGGCGACCGCGGCGTCGAGCAGGCGTGCGGCATCGTCGCCGAACGCCGGGGCGTAGCTGACGTAGTCGACGTTCGCGTCGTTGCCGCCGCCGTTGTAGCCGCCGAGGTTGCCGATGACGTGTCCGGTGCGCGCGTTGTCGGCGTAGTCGGTGATCCACGGGCTGCCGGACACCCCGCCGAAGTAGCCGCCGCAGGTCATCGACATCTGCCGGAAGCCGGGCAACTGGGTGGTCGGCACGGTGCACTTGACGGCCTGTCCGGCGCTGTTGTGCCCGTAGGAGGGGTAGCCGACCACGGTCACGTTCCGGTTCGCGTACCCGGGCGCCCGGGTGAAGGTCAGTCCGCCGCCGACCGCGTCCTGAAGGCTCTGGCCGCGCTGGTTCGCCGAGACCCGGGCGAATGCGGTGTCCAGGTCGGAGGCGGGCTTCTTGGTGGTCGTCGACCCCTTGTCGGGCACGTACCGCGGGTCGGTGAACACGTGCTGGATGTGGAAGATGCCGTACGGCTGCTGGTCGGGGCCGGCGCCCTTCACGAACTGCGGGACGAAGACGTAGTCGCCGCGCATGCTCAGTGCGCAGTGGGCCGCCGTGAGGACGATGCCGCGCGTCGCGGTGTCCATCACGCTGCCGGTGCAGTGCCAGGTGGTGCCGCCGGGCCCGTCGGACCCGAAGAACGTCCCGACCAGGGGCGATCCCGGGAACAGCGTGCCCTGCGGCCGGCCCGCCGCCGCGGCCGCCGCCCCCGGCCCGGTCGGGGCCGTGCGGACGTCGTCCAGCGGCGGGGCGTCGGCCATGCGTCGCGCGGTCCAGAACCGGGCGGCGTCCCGGGCCTCGCGCCCGGCGGCGGGTCCGGGCGCGGGCGGCGGCGTCACGCTGTCGGCCCGCGCCGCGGGAACCGGGCCCCCGACGGCCGCGAGGCATACGACGGCGACGGCCGCCCGGCGTGCGCGGTACGAGAACAATGGTGCTCCCCCTGGCCCTGGGGCCTGTTCGGTCCGGATCGGGGCGAGCGGCGGTGCGGCGCTGGTCGGGCGCGCGGGAGCTCCCCCGGGTCATGCCGGGTGATCTTCCCATGAACCCCCTGGTTTCGCACGGACGTACGGCAGGGGTCGCGCCGCGGCCCCGCCGCGCCGGGCTGCCGCCGCTGTCCGCCCGGGCTACTGCCGGTACCCGGCGAGGAACCGTCCGATGCGTCCGATCGCCGCCTCCAGGTCCTCCGCGTACGGCAGGGTGAGGATGCGGAAGTGGTCGGGGGAGGGCCAGTTGAAGCCGGTGCCCTGGACCACCTGGATCTTCTCGCGCAGCAGCAGGTCCAGGACGAACTTCTCGTCGTCGTGGATCCTGTGCACCTTGGGGTCGAGGCGGGCGAAGGCGTACAGCGCGCCCTTGGGCTTCACGCAGGACACGCCGGGGATCTCGTTGAGCTTCTCCCAGGCCACGTTCCGCTGCTCGTACAGCCGTCCGCCGGGCCGGGTCAGTTCGTGGATGGACTGGCGGCCGCCGAGCGCGGCCTGGATGGCGTACTGCGCGGGCGCGTTGGCGCACAGCCGCATGGAGGCCAGCATCGTCAGGCCCTCCAGGTAGTCCTTCGCGTGCTGCCGGGGGCCGGTGACGACCAGCCAGCCCGAGCGGAAGCCCGCCACCCGGTACGTCTTGGACAGGCCGCAGAAGGTGAGGACGACCAGGTCGGGGGCGAGGGCCGCGGCCGAGTGGTGGACGGCGTCGTCGTACAGGATCTGGTCGTAGATCTCGTCGGCGAACACCATCAGGCCGTGCCGGCGGGCGAGGTCGAGGATGCCCTCGACGACCTCCCTGGGGTAGACCGCGCCGGTCGGGTTGTTCGGGTTGATGATCACGACGGCCTTCGTGCGGTCCGTGATCTTGGCGGCCATGTCGGCCAGGTCCGGGTTCCAGTCGGCCTGTTCGTCGCACAGGTAGTGGACCGCCGTGCCGCCGGCCAGGGTCGTGGCGGCCGTCCACAGCGGGAAGTCCGGGGCGGGGATCAGGATCTCGTCGCCGTCCTCGACCAGCGCGGTCACGGCCATGGAGACCAGCTCCGAGACGCCGTTGCCGAGGAAGACGTCGTCGACGCCCACGTCCAGGCCCAGGTTCTGGTAGCGCTGGGCGACCGACCGGCGGGCGGAGAGGATGCCGCGCGAGTCGCTGTAGCCGTGCGCCTGCGGCAGCATCCGGATCATGTCCTGGAGGATCTCCTCGGGCGCCTCGAAGCCGAAGGCCGCGGGGTTGCCGGTGTTCAGGCGCAGCACGCTGTGGCCCGCCTCCTCCAGCGCGTTGGCGTGCTCGATCACCGGGCCGCGGATCTCGTAGCAGACCTCGCTGAGCTTGTTCGACTGCCGGAACTCCATGCGCCCCTCCGGAAACTCGTGATGCTTGGTTTTACCAAGTAGGAGCTTGGAAAGTCCAACATCTTGTCTAGACTGCGTCGCATGTCACCTCGCCGAAGCTACGACCAGTACTGCTCCGCGGCCCGTGCGCTCGACCTCGTCGGCGACCGCTGGACCCTGCTGGTCGTCCGGGAGCTGCTGGCCGGCCCCCGCCGCTACACGGACCTGCACGCGGACCTGCCCGGCGTCAGCACGGACGTACTCGCCTCCCGGCTGAAGGACATGGAGCAGAGCGGCCTCGCCACCCGCCGCCGGCTCCCCCCGCCCGGCGCGGCCTCGGTGTACGAACTCACCGAGCGCGGACGGGAGTTGCTGCCGGTGCTCCAGGCGCTCAGCGGCTGGGGCGCGGCCGAGCTGGGGGAGCGGCGTCCGACGGACGCGGTGCGCGCGCACTGGTTCGCCCTGCCGCTGCTGCGGTCCCTGCGGGAGGCGGGCGCCGGTGAGGGGATCGTCGAAGTCGGCCTGGAGGAGGGCGAGTTCCATCTGCGGGTGGGTGTGCGGGAGGGGCCGGTGTACGGCGACGGTCCCGCCCCCGCCGGGGCCGACGCGCGCCTGGTGATGGACGCGGCGACCTGCGAGGCCGTGGCGCGCGGGGCGACGGGCCTGCCGGAGGCGGTGCGGGCGGGGCGGGTGGCGGTGACCGGCGAGGGCACGCTCGCGAAGACGCTGCGGGAGGCGTGAGAAGCGTGGAGGGCCTGCCGAACCGGCAGGCCCTCAGGTCCTCCAGGGGGATCGGGCCGGTAGGGCTCAGACGCCCGGCGGCACCCGGGACGGCCGTCCCGAACCCCGGGTCAGCGCGTAGCCGCCGATGCCGGCCAGAGCCGCGAGCACGGCCCCGATCCCGGTCCACACCCAGCGGTCGGACCACCAGCCGGAGGACCAGCCGTCGTTCTTCCCGAAGCTGGAGAGCACCGCGGTCTTCGCACCGTCCGTCTTCTCCCCGGACGTGACGGCGATCCCCGGCACCAGCGGCCTGCCCAGCGAGCCGTCCACGGCTCCGGCACCGCCGATGTCCTTGGAGTCGACGCGCACCTCGGCGCTCACCGGCTGGCCGAGGTCGGTGGCGCCCAGGTCCACCACGGTGAGCCGGACGTAGTACGTGCCCGGCAGCGGGTCGTTCGCCGACGGCTCGGCCCAGCCGCGCACCGTGCGCAGCACACAGGCCAGTTCGACCTGGGAGGCGTCCTGCGCGGCGGTGCGGGGGTCGGCGCCGTACTGGCACGCCTGCCGGCGCCGCAGCCCGTCGTACACGTCGAGCTGCCAGGTCTGCGCGCCGTGCGCCTGCGGCAGCTTCACGGTCGCCTTCACGGTGGGCCGCTGGCCGACGTCCGCCGGGAACGACCAGTACAGGTAGTCACCGGTCGAACCGGACGCGGTGGCCGGCTGACCCTGCTTCATCTCCGTCGCCGTACGGAACGAGGTGCCCGCCTGCGTGGGGGCCGAGCCGTCGGGCGACGCCGTCGGCGAGGGGCTCGGCGAGGAGTCGGCGGCGGCCGGACCGGCGGCCAGTCCCAGCGCCAGCAGCGCGGCGCTCAACACACGTGTGGCACGCATCAGTTCGTCCTCCAGACCGCGACCCGCCAGCGCGACAGCCAGCCCCACAGCAGACCGGCCGCGAAACCGATCACCACGAGCGCGCCGAGCAGCCACCAGCCGCGCCCGAGGCCGAAGGAGGCCACGTCGTGATGGCCGGACGGCCCGTCCACGACGTCGACGGTCAGCTCCAGCGGCAGACCGGGGGTCGTCTTGACGCCCGCGGCGGCCGAGAAGGAGTGGCTGACCTGGAGACACACGGTCTCCGCGGGCGCGTTGTCGTCGTCGCTCGCCGGCTTCGGATAGCGCAGCCCGGTGGAGACGACGTCCGTACGGCCGGTGCCGGCGGCCTCGCCGCGCACGATCTCCCGGCCGCTCTGCGTGACCGCCCGCAGCAGCACCCCGTAACCGGGGTTCACGGCGCGGTCGTCGGCCACGCTCACCGAGGCGCGCAGCTCCTGGCCGGGCTCGACGGAGACCTTGTACCAGCGCTGCTGCCCGAACGCGGCGCGGTCCGTGAACAGCCCGGACTTCAGCTGCGGCGCGTCCGTGCACTGCCCGGCGCCCTCGGTGGCCACCGGCGTCACCACCGGATCGGCGGCCCGGTGGACCAACTGCCCGACCCGGCCGCTCAGTTCCTCCTTGTGCCGTACGTCGGTGTAGGTGCCGCCGGTCGCGTCCGCGATGCAGCTGAGCTGGTCGCGGGTCCTGGCGTCCGGTACCAGGCCGAGGGTGTCGATGGTCATGCCGACGCCCTTGGCCGCTATCTCGCGGGCCACCTCGCACGGGTCGAGCGGCTGGCAGGTGTCCTCGCCGTCGGTGATCAGGACGATGCGGCGGGTTCCGCTGCCGCCGTTCAGGTCGTCCGCCGCCTTCAGCAGCGCGGGCCCGATCGGCGTCCAGCCGGTCGGCTGGAGCGTGGCCACCGCGGTCTTCGCGTCGGTCCGGTTCAGCGCGCCGACCGGGTAGAGCTGCGCGGTGTCCTTGCAGCCCTCCTGGCGGTCGTTGCCGCGGTAGTTGGCGCCCAGCGTGCGGATGCCGAGCTGGACCTCCTGCGGGGTCGCGTCCAGCACCTCGTCGAACGCCTGCTTCGCGGCGGCCATCCGGGAGCCGCCGTCGATGTCCTGTGTCCGCATCGAACCGCTGACGTCCAGCACGAGTTCGACCTTCGGCGCACTCGGCTGCGTCTCGTCGGCTTCAGCCGCGCCGGGGAACGCCATCCCGGCCGCCAGGGCGGCGAGGAGAGCACAGACTCCCGCCGCCAGCCGTTGTCTTCTGATCATCGCCGGATCCTATTGATCACACGCGCCGGTCTCCAAAACGAGCGGGTCGGGCAGCGCCGTCCACTGGTCGCCCGGGGTCCGCGGGGACAGCCGCATCAGCGTCAACGCCTTGGCGGGAACGGGGCCTTCGCGCAGGGCGGACAGGTCGTCACCGGCCGGGAGAGCGGGGAACGCGGCGGTCAGGGCCGCCGCGAGGGGCGCGGCCGAGCCCGCCGTGGCGGCCAGGGCGCCCGCCACCAGGGAGCCGAACAGCTTGCGGCGCAGGGCGGTTTCGTCGTCCGTGACGAGGCGTCCGGTGAGCGGGGGCGGGGTGAGCCCGTGGGCGGTGAGGCGGGCGGGGCTGATCCGGATGTCGGCCAGGTCGCGGTAGACCAGCCGCCGGGGGGCGCCGTCGGGCCCGAGGACCGCCAGCAGGTTCTGGCCGTGTGCCTCCAGGGCCACCCCGAGGCCGAGGACGCGCAGGCCCACCGTGAGCGCCAGGCGGGCGAACGCGGCCAGCCAGCCGGGGGAGTCGGGCAGACCGGTCGCGGGCAGGGCGGCCACCGGAACGACCCGCTCTCCGGGGCCCGCGTACCTCTCGGGCGACTCCCGCAGCAGTGCCGCGAGGTCGGGCGAGCCGGCCGTGACCGCGCCCAGCGTGCGGGTGATGTGCAGCAGACCCCCGGTGTGCGCGGTCAGTTGGTCGGCGAGATCGCCCAGGGGCGCGGCGGAGCGGACCGAGTACGCCGAGATGTCCCGCACCGAGGAGGTGATCCGGGCACTGAGCGCGGTCTTCACGTGCGGACCGCCGCCGGGCAGCGCGAGGGTGCGCAGCGAGAGCAGGGGACGCGCCGGCCGCCAGGGCGCGCTCGCACGGCCGAGGACGTGCTCCGACTGCCAGGGGTGTACGGGAACCAGCAGCCGCTCCCCCTCCCGGAGCTCCTGCGGCCACGCGCCGCTCACCTCGCACGCGTCCGCCGGTACCGCCACCGTGCCCAGCTCCACCACCGGGCGGTGCTCCGGGCCGTACGCCAGTTGCTCCGCGACCGAGAACCCGGGCCGGGAGCGGCAGTTGGGGTGGTACGGATGCCCGTCGGTCACCCGCTGCTCCCACTCCCAGTCGTGTTCCGGCCACTCCTTCGGGTGATCCGCGTCGGCCCGGGACAGCGCCAACGAGGCCACGCTGTGGGCCAGTTCGGCGGCGAAGGCGTCGGCGTGCGACACCCCGAGCGCGGTCATCAGGGCCGCCGGGTCGGCGTACCGGTCCCGGTCGAGGCGGACGCCGGTGACGTAGGCGCTCGTGGCGTACGGATCCGCGTGCGGCCCATGCAGCGTCCGGCCGTCGGCGAGCCGCAGGGCCAGGCTGTGCGCCCCGCGCGTCCGGCCCGTGATCCACGGCAGCGGCTCATGGGCCAGCGCCCGCCACAGCCGGGTCAGCACGGCGGCGCGGGCACCCGGCAGTTCCGCCCGGTACCGGGGCAGCAGGGCGGGCCGTACGACGGCCAGTTCCTCGGCGATCCCGGCCTCGGCGGCGGGGGGTCGGTGCACGGTCGGCTCCTCGGGGAGGCGGGACGCGAGTCGCGGGCTCGGGCTCGGGCTCGGGGCACGATTGTGCGGGACGACGGACATACTGATCACGACCGGCTCCCGTACACATCCCACATCCTTGTACGCGGGCCCCCTTCACGGGACCGACGAGACGGACATCCCGGGCCGGTCCCGCCGCCCCGTCGCCCGGCCGGACAATGGACGGACGGTCGCGGTGTCCGGTCCCGGCCTTCCGGCCCCGGACAGGAACGACCGGCCCCCTCGGACATGGAACGAATGGATCGCGTGGACCTCACACCCCCCTCCGGTGCCGTCGGCTCCCTCGCCGACGCGTACGCGGCCGCGCCCCTGCTCAACTGCCTGCTGCGCGAGGTCGCCGAGCCGCTCTCGCCCCCGGATCCCGGTGCGCGGCCGGTGTACCGGCTGCCGAGCGGGCGGCTGTTGCGCGTGCGCGCCGGGCGGCGGCCCGCCGGGCCCGAGGTGTGGGCCGACGGCGCCTGGCGTCCCGTCGGGCACACCGAGCTGGTCAAGCTGGTCGCCGAGGAGCTGCGCCCACACACCGGGCTGACCGGCGGTGACCTGCCCGCCGAGATGGTCGACAGCCGGGACGCGGTCGCCGCGATCCTCGCCGCCCGCGCCGTCGCGACCCCGCCCGCCGACCCCTATCTGCGCTCCGAGCAGTCCCTGATCACCGGTCACCCCCACCACCCGGCCCCCAAGGCGCGCGGCGGCGGCCCGGTCGCGTCCTGGCTGCCCTACGCCCCCGAGGCGCACGCCCGCTTCCCGCTCGTGCTGCTCGCCGTCCGCGAGGACCAGGTGGCCGAGGAGGGCGACACCCGCGCCCTGGACGCTCTCGGCACCGCCCCGCCCGGCTACCGGCTGCTGCCCGCCCAC
Source organism: Streptomyces monashensis (assembly GCF_001866665.1). Classification (GTDB taxonomy): domain Bacteria; phylum Actinomycetota; class Actinomycetes; order Streptomycetales; family Streptomycetaceae; genus Streptomyces; species Streptomyces monashensis. Next base: position 74,293 of record NZ_MLYO01000068.1, read on the forward strand.
CCCTGGCAGCTCGACCTCGTCGCCCGCGACCTCGCCCCGGCCTTCGCCGACGGCCGCCTGCTCCGGCTCGGCACCACCGCCTTCGACACCTGGCCGACGGCGGCCATCCGCACGGTCTACGAGCCCCGCCGTGATCTGTTCCTGAAGTTCTCCCTGGACGTCCGCATCACCAACGACATCCGCCGGCTGTGGCGCCACGACCTGCGCCGGATGTGCCGCACGGACACGGCCGCCCGGCACGCCTTCGCGGCCGTGGGCCGGCCCGCGGCCTGGCTGAGCGACCGCGGCTACCGCACCGCCGCCTTCGCCTTCGAGGAACTGGCGGTCCTCGTCCGCGACGGACTGCGCGACCACCTGCCGCCCGGCGCCATCCCGCTGCTCGCGGCCGGGCTCGCCGAGGGCTTCGACGGCAGCCCGCTGGCCGCCGCGGCGGACCCGGCCGCCTGGTGGCAGGCGTATCTGGGCCAGGTCGTGCCGCCCGCCCTCACCGCCTTCGACGCGCACGGCGTCGTCGTCGAGGCCCACCTCCAGAACACCCTCGTCGCCGTGGACGCGGCCGGGCTTCCCGTGGCCGCGCTGTTCCGGGACGCCGAGGGCGTCAAACTGCTGCCGGACGTGACCCGGGCCGCGGGCTGGGAACGGCTGGTGTACTGCCTGGTGGTCAACCACCTCACCGAGATCGCCGCGGCCCTCGCCGAGCACCATCCCGGCCTCGACCCCTGGCCCGCCGTCCGCCGCGAGCTCGCCCGGCACGACCTGCCGGAGATCCCCGCCCTGCTCGCCTCGCCCACCCTGCCCGGCAAGACCAACCTGCTGCTGCGCTGGACCGGCGCGAACGGCGCCGACGCCCGCTACCTGCCGCTGCCGAACCCGCTGCGCGGGACGTGAACGCGGGGACTTGCCACGGGGACCTGACCGTTGGGACTCGGCTGCCGGGACCTGATGACCGGGACCTGATGACCGGGACCTGATCGCCGGGGGCTTGACCGCTGGGACCTGAGTGCCGGGGTTCGACTGCCGGGCTTGACCGCTGGACCTGACTCCCGGGACGTGACCGCTGGAACTTGACCGTCGGGCCCCGGACACCCGGTTCTCCGTCCGGCTCCGGCCCGCCGCGCCCAGCCTGCTGCCCGCCTCCGGCTGCCCGACTGCCGCCCGCTGCCTGCCGTTCGCCCTCGGTCTGCTCCGCGCCTGCGGCCCGCCGCCCCAGACCGGCCGCACGCCTGCGGCCCGCTGCCTGTCGTTCGCCTCCGGCCCGCTGCCCTGCGGTCCGCCGCCTGTTCCCCGATTCGCCGCCTGCCGCTCGCCCTCGGCCCTCGCCCCGATTCGCCCGCCGTCCCCCCGGCCGCCGCTTGCCGTTCGCCCTCGGCCTGCCGGCCTGCCGGCCCGCCACCCCGACCCGCCCGCCGCCTACCGCCCGCCTCCGCCCCGCCACCCCGCCACCGCGAAACGCCGCTCGCCCCCTCCGACCCCTCGCCTGCCT
>NZ_MLYO01000069.1 GCF_001866665.1 Streptomyces monashensis
ACTCCGACCTAAAACACGGCCTAGGCCCTGTCGTCACATTCCCGCCTGCCGCGCGGCGGCTGGCACGCACATCTGCTGCGTTGTCGTCGGTCGCCGACTCCCCCACGCTCGGCTGCGCTCGCGCGGGAGGGGCCCCACCGCGTCGACTCCCTCCCCCGCCTTGCATCTGCACGCACCAGACGTCGCGTGGCCCGCCCTCCGGGCGGACGACGGGAATGTGACGACAGGGCCTAGGAAGCCGGGCCGGAGGACGTGGTGGACCGTACGGCGTCGGCGTCCAGCCGGAGCTCGGCGCTCGCCGGGTTGTCGGCGAGCTGGGCCGTCTTCGTGGCCGCGACGATCGGGGCGACGTTGCCGGACCGGCCCAGCAGCCAGGCCGGCGCCACCCGCGCCGGAGTCCGGATCATCCAGGGCCCGCATCACCTCCTCGACCGGCGTGAGGTTGCCGAGGGCGTGCACCCACAGCACGTCGCGCCGGTCCGTGCGCAGCCGGCGCAGGCTCTCCTCGACGAACCGCACGCAGGTGTACTTGCCGGCCAGGACGAAGAAGTCCCGCCGCCCGGCACGCAGTTCGCCGAGGACGCGCTCCGAGCTGCGCGACAGTCGGAGCGCGGACGAGGGCAAACCGCGCCGCGTGCCACAGGCAGCGCCCGGCCCGCTCCTCAGCCCTCCGGGTCCATCAGGTGCACCCCGAAGGTCGCGCCCTGCGGATCGCGCAGCAGCGCGATACGCGGGCCGTCCGGCACGGTCGCGGGCGGCATGACGACGGCACCGCCCGCCAGGTCCGCGACCTCGGCCGTCGCGTCCACGTCGGCCACCGCGAAGTACGGCATCCAGTGCGCGGGCACGTCGGGCGGGAACCGGTCGGTCATGTCGGCCATGCCGCCGAACTCCGCGCCGTCGAGGGCCCACTCCGTGTACCACTCGGAGGACTGGGCGCTCCAGTCGAACACCGTGGTGTAGAACTCCCGGGCCCGGCGGGTGTCCCGGGTCGCCAGCTCCACCCAGCCGAGCGTGCCGGGCGCGTTGAACAGACCGGCGCCCCGGAACGTCCGCGCCTGCCACAACTGGAAGGCCGCGCCCGTCGGATCGAGTGCCACCGCGAACCGGCCCGCGTCGAACACGTCCGTCGGACCGACGACCACCGCCCCGCCGGCCTCCTGCGCACGCCGCACGGCCGCGTCCGCGTCCGGCACGGAGAAGGAGACGTTCCAGGCCACCGGCTGGGACTCCTGGTAGAGCGGGGTGAGCCCGGCGACGGGTGCGTCGCCCAGGTGGGCCACCGTGTAGCCGCCGGCCTCCGGCCGCGAGTCCGTCTCGGGCCGCCACCCGAACAACTCGGCGTAGAACCGCTTGGCTCCCTCCAGATCGCTGGTCCCCAGCTCGGTCCAGCACGGGCCGCCGGTCACGGGCTTGTCGAACTCCATCGCGGTTCCCTCCGGACGGACGGTTGAGCAGCCGGGCCCGCCGCACCCGCGGAGCCCTCTCCCGGCACGCTAACCCCACCCCACAGCCCCGGCCATCCGGAACACCCTCATCCCACGATCCCCACGCCCGCCACGCCGTCCCGGAGACCACTCCCGGCCAGGCGCCGTGCCGCTCCCCAGACCGGGAGACCGCGTACGGCGCCGGTCCCGAGAGCCGTCGGCCGACCCCGATGCGCGGACGCGCCCGCCGACGCGACCACACGCGAGACCCCGTACCGGCACCGCACGGCCCTGCACTGGCACCTCCACCGCACACCGCGTCGGCCCCGTGCGCCGCCGTCAGCGTCACCCCCCGGTCAGACCCCCGGCCTGTACCGCATCGGATGTTCCGCCGGGACCTCCACCAGGGCGATGCGGACGCCGTCCGGATCGGCGATCCACATCTCGAGCAGGCCCCACGGCTCCTTCACCGGCGGCCGGACGACGTCGACGCCTTGCGCGCGAAGCTCGTCGTGCGCCGCCGTCACGTCGTCCACCTGCAGCCACAGCCGGACCGCGGGCGACGGCGGGGTCTCGGCGCGTCCGGAGACCTCCAGGAAGCCGCCGCCGAGGAAGTAGACCGTGCCGCGCCCGGGGCCGGTACCGAACTCGCGGTAGACGGACAGCCCCAGCCGCTCGCCGTAGAAGACGCGGGAGCGCTCGGGATCGGTGGGGGTGAGCAGCGTCCGGCTGCTGAGTACATGCACCATGCCGGCGGAGCCTACTGGCAGGGTTACCCTCGACCCTGGCTCAGCCACGCCCGAGATCGAAAGGCCGCTCATGGACACCAGCGCCACCTCCGTCACCTTCCGCGACGCCACGGACGCCGACGTCGACGCGTTGGTCGCGCTGATCGAGTCGGCGTACCGCGGCGATGCCAGCCGGGCGGGGTGGACCACCGAGGCGGACATCCTGGAAGGGCAGCGCACGGATCCCGAGGGCGTGCTCGACGTGATCAAGTCGCCGGACAGCCGGCTGCTGGCGGTGGAGCGGGACGGCCGTATCGTCGCCTGCTGCCAGCTCGAACACCGCGGTGAGCACGCCTACTTCGGCATGTTCGCCGTCAGCCCCACGCTGCAGGGCGCGGGTCTCGGCAAGGTCGTCATGGCCGAGGCCGAGCGCCGGGCGCGCGAGGCGTGGGGCGTCGGCGAGATGCACATGACGGTGATCTCCGTGCGCGACGACCTGATCGCCTGGTACGAGCGCCGCGGCTACCGCCGTACGGGACAGATGAGCCCCTTCCCGTACGGCGACGAGCGCTTCGGCATCCCGCAGCGCGCCGACCTCCAGTTCGAGCTGCTGGTCAAGCCGCTGGCATGACCCTCACGCGGTGAAACGCGCGGCGCGCTTGATCTCCGGGAAGTCGGTCGTCGCGCCGTCCAGCTGCAGGGCGCGGACGAGGCGCAGATGGTCGTGCGTGTTGACCACCCAGCCGATGATCCGCAGATCGGCCTCGCGCGCGTGCTCGACGATCTCCAGGGTGATCCGGCGGATGTCGAGGCACAGGGTCGGGGCGGCCACGGCCACGGCCCGCTCCACCACGTCGGTGCCGTAGTGTTCGGCGATCAGCGCCGTGCGCACCCCCGGTACCAGCCGGGCGATCTCGGCGACCGCCTCGTCGTGGAACGAGGAGACCTCCACCCGCCCGACCAGGTCCCGTTCGTGCATCACCTTCGCCAGCGCCCTGGCCGCCGCCACGTCCTTGATCTCCGCCTGGACCGGGCTGCGCACCGTGTCCAGCACCTCCTCGAACACCGGCACCCGCTCCCCGCGGCCCGCGTCCAGGCCGCGCAGCTCCTCCAGGGTCTTCTCGGCGATCGGCCCGGTGCCGTCGGTCGTACGGTCGACCTCGGCGTCGTGCATGACGACCAGGGCGCCGTCCTTGCTCAGATGCAGATCGAGTTCGATGAGATCGAGGCCGGCGTCCTGCGCGGCGACGAAGGAACGGAGGGTGTTCTCGGGCTCGACACCCATGACCCCGCGGTGACCGATGGTAAGGAAGTTCAAGGTTCGACTCGCTTCCGTCGACGGCGGCTCGGCGCGCGCGGGACGGACGAACGGACGTCGTCGTCCGCGCGGGCAGGCTCGCAGCCTAATCGCCGGGGCCCGCGATGAACCCGCACGTGCACGCCGTACGGGTGCGTGCCGCGTGCCTCAACTGGCCGGTATGCGCCCCCACCGTCACCCGCGCGTGGGCGAGTCCTCGGATTCTTGACCGGCCGGAGCAGCGCCCTGCCCGGGCGCGCTGCGCACGACGGAAGTGAGCGTCATCACGGTTTGGAGCAGGAAAATCGTCGGCGACCAAGCGATGTCACGGGAAATTTTCCCGAGCTGCCTCTTGATGGCGGAAACTGGGTATGCATACGGTGTCCTGACGAGAGGTTCTCCCGTGAAGGATGGGTCATGACGGAAATTCTTGAGCAGACGGCTGTGAAGGATCAGCTTCCTTCGTCGACCAGGGTGATCGAGCACCCGGCCTGGCCGGTGCTCAAGGATGCCGTGGAGCGGATCCGGCCATGGCAGTCCAAGGACGGCTCGATCGACTTCGGCGCCGAGGGTGCCCCGGCCGAGGCGGACGTCCAGGCGGCGGTACGGCGTGTCGTGGACGCGGTCGAGCAGCTTTCCCCGCTGCTCCCGCACGACAAGGCCTACCACGAGGCGCTCGTGCGGGACCTGGGCCGCTGGGCCGAGGGCGGCTTCGAGGTGCCGGACTTCCTGGACTCGCTGCTGGCCTTCCAGCCCGCCGCCGACCGCACGGACGGCCTCCAGCACCTGGTCGTCTTCCCGATGTACACGCAGAACGGCAACCTCGACCGCAACCTGGAGGCGGTCGTGCTGCGCATGGTCTGGCCGGACTGGCTGGCCGAGCTGGAGCGCACCCGCTACGACAACCCGCTGTTCTGCGGCATCACCTTCGAGGACTTCACCCCCGGCTACGACACCAACTCGGCCGTCCTCTTCCCGGAGACCATCGCCGTACGCGAGGCGCCGGAACGTTTCTCCTGGGGTGGCATCTTCTGCGACCGCGAGGCCGCCCGCTTCCGCCGGGTCACCGACGCGGCCGTCGACCTCCTGGGCCTTCAGCTGCCCGAGGACATCGCCGCGATGGTCCATGACCAGAAGCGCTGCGAAGAGGCCTTCGTGCTCTGGGACATGGTCCACGACCGCACCCACAGCCACGGCGACCTGCCGTTCGACCCGTTCATGATCAAGCAGCGCCAGCCGTTCTGGATGTACGGCCTGGAGGAGCTGCGCTGCGACCTCACCGCCTTCAAGGAGGCCGTGAAGCTCCAGGCGGACGGCGTCCCGCAGGCCCGTGACGTGCAGTACGCGGTGCTCTTCGACCGGATGTTCCGCTTCCCCGTCACCGGCGACCGCGTCCGCAACTACGACGGCCTCGGCGGCCAGCTGCTCTTCGCCTACCTGCACAAGCACGACGTCCTCCACTGGACCGACAACAAGCTCTCCATCGACTGGGAGCGCGCCCCGCAGGTCACCAACCAGCTGTGCGCCGAGATCGAGAAGCTCTACAAGGACGGCATCGACCGCCCGAAGCTGGTGCACTGGTTCGCCGGGTACGAGCTGGTCGCCACCTATCTGGCCCCGCACCCCGGCTCCACCTGGGCCAAGGGTCCGGACGCCCTGGACCTCACCCAGCCGCCGCGCAAGCTCGTGGACGACGTGCTTCCGGACGAGTTTCCGCTGAGCATGTTCTATGAAGCGCTGTCCAAGAAGCTGAAGCACGTGATCGCCTCCACCAAGGGCATCACGGCGGACGGTGCCGAGCGGATCGCCGCGTGAGCGACCGCGACGTGAGCACCGGTCAAGCTGTCCAAGCTGTTCAAGAGGGGAAGAACGTGGGGAACAACGGGTCTCTCAAGGGAACGGTGATCGCGGTGGCCGGCGCGGGCGGACCCGCCGGGCACGCGACGCTGGTCCGGCTCGCCGAGGCCGGCGCGGTCGTCGTCGGCGCCGACAACAACCCCGAGCGCCTAGCGGAGGCCGTGGACGCGGCCCGCTACGCGAACGGCGGCGCCACGGTCACCGGCGAGACGGTCGACCTGCTCGACCTCGGCTCGACCCGCGACTGGGCGGCGCGCATCGAGAAGGACCACGGCCGCGTCGACGGCCTGGTCCACCTCGTGGGCGGCTGGCGCGGCAGCGCGAACTTCGCCGAGACCGATCTCGCGGACTGGGACCTGCTGGAGAAGCTCCTGATCCGCACGGTCCAGCACACCTCCCTGGCCTTCTACGACGCCCTCCAGCGCAGCGAGCGCGGCCGCTACCTGCTGATCAGCGCGGCCGGCGCCGCAAAGCCCACGGCGGGCAACGCGGCCTACTCCGCGGCCAAGGCGGCCGCCGAGGCCTGGACCCTCGCCATGGCGGACGGCTTCCGCAAGGCCGGGGGTGAGGAGGGTCCGCGTGCGGCGGCTGCCATCCTGGTGGTGAAGGCGTTGGTGCACGACGCGATGCGCGCGGAACGCCCCAATGCGAAGTTCGCGGGCTTCACGGACGTCAAGGACCTCGCCGAGGCCGTCGAGGGCGTCTGGAGCAAGTCCGCCGCCGAAGTGAACGGAAACCGTCTGTGGCTGACCGAGAAGCCGTGAACCCACCCAAGACCGACGCGCGTCGCCACCACGACCCGCAGGTCCGCGGTTTCGCCAGTGACAACTACGCCGGAGCCCACCCCGAGGTGCTGGCCGCCCTGGCCCTGGCCAACGGCGGCCATCAGGTGGCGTACGGTGAGGACGAGTACACCGAGAACCTCCAGCGGATCATCCGCGGCCATTTCGGCGCCACGGCGGAGGCCTTCCCGGTCTTCAACGGCACCGGTGCGAACGTCGTCGCGCTCCAGGCGGTCACCGACCGCTGGGGTGCGGTGATCTGCGCCGAGAGCGCGCACATCAACGTCGACGAGGGCGGCGCCCCCGAGCGCATGGGCGGGCTGAAGCTGCTCACCGTGCCCACGCCCGACGGCAAGCTCACGCCCGAGCTGATCGACCGGCAGGCCTGGGGCTGGGAGGACGAGCACCGTGCCATGCCGCAGGTCGTCTCGATCACCCAGTCCACGGAGCTGGGCACGCTCTACACGCCCGAGGAGATCCGGGCGATCTGCGAGCACGCCCACGCGCACGGCATGAAGGTGCACCTGGACGGCTCCCGCATAGCCAACGCGGCCGCCTCGCTGGACGTGCCCATGCGGACGTTCACCAACGCGGTCGGCGTCGACGTCCTCTCGCTCGGCGGGACGAAGAACGGTGCCGTCTTCGGCGAGGCCGTCGTCGTCATCAACCAGGACGCGGTGCGGCAGATGAAGCACCTGCGGAAGTTGTCGATGCAGCTCGCCTCCAAGATGCGTTTCGTGTCGGTGCAGTTGGAGGCGCTGCTGGCGAAGGACCTGTGGCTGCGCAACGCCCGGCACTCCAACGAGATGGCCCAGCGCCTCGCCGACGGGGTGCGCGCGGTGCACGGGGTGGAGATCCTCCACCCGGTCCAGGCCAACGGTGTCTTCGCGAAGCTTCCGCACGACGTGAGCGAGCGGCTGCAGAAGCGGTTCCGGTTCTACTTCTGGGACGAGGGCGCCGGAGTGGTGCGCTGGATGTGCTCCTTCGACACCACGGAGGAGGACGTCGACACCTTCGTGGCGGCGCTCAAGGAGGAGATGGCGCGCTAGCAGTACCGCCATCCCGACGGTTGCATAGTTATGCGGTCTCCTGAAATTTCATTGACTCTCGGGTGATCGCATTCCTATGCTCTGCGTCCATGCAGCTGATCCAGAACACCACCGACCTCTCCGCCTATCTGGCTGACGACGAGGCCGTGGACCATCACCATCCCCTGGTCCGGGAAACGGCCGCCCGGCTGGCCGAAGGGGTCGCGGACTCGTATGCCTATGCACGCGCCGCCTTCGCGTTCGTCCGCGACACCATCCCGCACTCCGCCGACGCCGGAGACCTGCGCGTCACCTGGCGCGCCTCGGACGTCCTCGCGCAGCGCACCGGCATCTGCTACGCCAAGGCCCACGCCCTGGCCGCGCTGCTGCGGGCCGAGGACATCCCGACCGCCCTGTGCTACCAGCGACTGGCGCACGACGACGGCAGCGGTCATGCCGTCCACGGTCTCGTCGCCGTGCGTTTCCACGGCGCCTGGCACCGGCAGGATCCGCGCGGCAACAAACCGGGCGTGGACGCACAGTTCTCCCTCGACGGCGAACGGCTGGCCTGGATGCCTGACCCCGCCTCCGGCGAGGTGGACTACCCACTGCTGTACGCCGCACCGCATCCGCGCGTCCTCGACGCCCTGAAGACCGCGCCGGACCGCCCGTCCCTGTGGAAGACGCTCCCCGACGCACTCTGAGCCCCCGGGTCCGACTCGCCTGCCCCGCCTGCCCGTTGAGCAACAGAGGGCGAGGCCGTGGGAGAAACCGCGACCGGCGCCACGCCGCCGCGTTTCGCCCGGCCGGAGCGGCCGGCGCCGCCGTGGAAGTCCGGGCGTGGCGCGGCTGTGGTGCGCCCGGGTGCTCGATCGGCGTCGCGACGGAGGTGCAGCAGCGCTCTGTCCCGCGGCGTCTGGGGCGCCCGCACTGCCACCGGGCCGTACGGCCGTGTGGTGGCCGTACGGCCCGGTGGCAGTGCGGTCCCGCTTGTTCGGCACCATGACGGTGGGCGGCGTGCCCGGTCCGTGCGGTACCGGAGCCGGTGGCCTCGGCCGTGTGCTCCCGCCGAAGTCCGCTGCGCAGAGCCCCTTCCGCCCGCGCCGCGTGTCTCAGTGGGCCTCGGCCGCGCGCAGTTGCTCCATCGTCGGGGCCGTGCCGCCCAGATGGGCGGGGAGCCACCAGGAGTCCTCGGAGTCCTTGGGGCGGCCGGGGTAGGCGCGCTGGGCGGCGTCGAGCACGTCCTGGACGCGTTCGCGCAGGCGGCGCGTGATGGCGCCCGCGTACTGGTCGCGCGGGGCCTCGACCGATTCGCCCACGCGGATCGTGACGGGCAGGTGGTTGCGCTTGAAGTTGCGCGGGTGGCCCTTCGTCCACAGGCGCTGCGTGCCCCACACCGCCATCGGGACGAGCGGGACGCCCGCTTCCTGGGCCAGGCGCGCCGCACCCGACTTGAAGCTCTTCAGCGTGAACGACTCCGAGATGGTGGCCTCCGGGAAGACCCCGATGACCTCGCCGGAGCGCAGCGAGTCCAGCGCGTGCGCGTAGGCGTCCTCGCCCTGCTTGCGGTCGACCGGGATGTGCTTCATGCCGCGCATGAGCGGGCCGGAGACCTTGTGCCGGAAGACCGATTCCTTCGCCATGAAACGCACCAGGCGCTTCTGCGGCAGGGCCGCGAGGCCGTTGAAGATGAAGTCGAGGTAGCTGATGTGATTGCTCACCAGCACGGCACCGCCCGAACGCGGGATGTTCTCCGAGCCCTGGCAGTCGATCTTCAGGTCCCAGACCTTGAACAACGTCTTCGCGAAACCGATGACGGGACGGTAGACCAGCTCTGCCATGGGCGGGGTGGACCCTTTCTGCTCTGCTCGGGAAAGGGGCTCCCGGCGGGAAAGTTACGCAGCCGTAGGTTTACGGCGTCTCGCAGATCGTGCCCGAAGAACGGACGGGTAGCCAGTCCTGGTGCCTTGCCGCGGCGAGATCCTCGTCACGTCGGCCTACATCCCACCTCGGATCTTTAAATCGGCTTTACGTGCGATGCGAACCTTCCGTCATGCCGGGGGAATCTTCACGGGCTGATCCGCGCTGGTGTGGAGGGAAACCAGGAGTGCCGGCCAGAAGCGCCGGCCAGAAGTGCCGACCAGAAGTGACGGAGCAGGGAGAGGGATGCGGGTGCGCGGGCGCGACGACGTGCGGCTGACGGCGGTCGAACTGGGCGCCGAACTGGGGGAGCGGGCCACCCTCGTCCAGTTCTCCAGCGTCTTCTGCGCGCCCTGCCGGGCCACCCGCCGCGTCCTCGGCGAGGTGGCGGCGCTGGTCCCCGGCGTGGCGCACATCGAGATCGACGCCGAGGCCCGCCTGGGTCTCGTACGCGAGTTGGAGATCCTCAGGACGCCCACCGTGCTCGTCCTCGACGCGGACGGCGCAGTGGTGCGGCGCGCCGCCGGACAGCCGCGCAAGGCCGACGTCATCGCGGCCCTCGGAGAGGCGGTGTGAGGGTGTCTCCACGGGTGGCACACCATCTTCCGGTCGCCGGAACGCACTTGACTGCGCGCCCCACCTATCGTCAGCCTGACCGTATGCCGATCGACCTCCTTCTCTTCGGGCGGGCCCACATCGACCTCGCCCGCACCGCGAGCGCGCGCTGTCCGGGCTGTTGAGCAGCTACGCATCGGCTCGTCCCCCTCGGCAGAAGGACCCTTCCATGACGGCCTCGCCCGAACTCGGCACCCCCCGGCTCGGCTCCGCCGACCTGCTCCGCTCGACGTTCCGCCGGCACGCCGCCGGTGTCGCGGTGATCACAGCGCGCGGCGCCGCCGGCCCGGTCGGCTTCACCGCCACCTCCCTCACCTCGGTCTCCGCCGACCCTCCGCTGCTCTCCTTCGGCATCGGCACGGGAGCCTCCAGCTGGCCCGCGATAGCGGAGACGGAGCATGTCGGGGTGCACATACTCGGCGAGCACCAGGGCGAGCTGGCCGGCACCTTCGCCCGCAGCGGCGCCGACCGGTTCGGCGCGCCCACGGCCTGGCGCGAGGGCCCGGAGGGCGTACCGGTGCTCGACGACGTGCTCGCCTGGCTGGTCTGCCGGATCGTCGGCCGCGTCCCGGCGGGTGACCACCGCATCGTGCTCGCCGAGGTCGTGCTGGGCGACCCCTCGGGCACCGGCCGCCCCCTGCTCTACCACCAGGGGCGCTTCAACGGTCTGCGGGATTGATCACGCCGCCGTCGTCCGCGGGCCGGTCGAATTCCGATTACGCTGCGTTGCGAAGGTCACAGTTCAAAGCGCTTGCTTAGCGGGCACGAACTGAGTGTACTGACGAGTAATATTTCGGTCGGAGCGCGCGGACGCCCCGACCGGGATCGGCCGCTTGAGGCGCCTATGCTGCCTGCAAGAGGCAGCCCGGAAATGTCGATGCAGTAGGAGAGCCGGCGTGAGCTTGAGGATCGTTGTCACTGTGAAGTACGTGCCCGACGCCACTGGCGACCGGCACTTCGCCGATGACCTGACCGTCGACCGCGACGACGTGGACGGTCTGCTCTCCGAGCTGGACGAGTACGCGGTCGAGCAGGCCCTCCAGATCGCGGAGGACGCGGACGACGCCGAGGTCACCGTGCTGACGGTCGGCCCGGAGGACGCCAAGGACGCGCTCCGCAAGGCCCTGTCGATGGGTGCCGACAAGGCCATCCACGTCGAGGACGACGACCTGCACGGCACCGACGCCATCGGCACCTCGCTGGTGCTGGCCAAGGCGATCGAGAAGGCCGGCTTCGACCTGGTCGTCTCCGGCATGGCCTCCACCGACGGCACCATGGGTGTCGTGCCGGCGCTGGTCGCCGAGCGCCTGGGCGTCCCGCAGGTCACCCTGCTCTCCGAGGTCTCGGTCGAGGACGGCGTGGTCAAGGGCCGCCGTGACGGCGACGCGGCGAGCGAGCAGCTGGAGGCGTCCCTCCCGGCGATCGTGTCCGTGACGGACCAGTCCGGCGAGGCGCGTTACCCGTCCTTCAAGGGCATCATGGCGGCCAAGAAGAAGCCGGTGGAGTCCTGGGACCTGTCGGACCTCGACATCGAGGCCGAAGAGGTCGGCCTGGAGGGCGCGTTCACCACGGTCGAGGCCGCGAACGAGCGCCCGGCGCGCACGGCCGGCACCATCGTCAAGGACGAGGGCGAGGGCGGCAAGCAGCTCGCTGAGTTCCTCGCGAGCCAGAAGTTCATCTAAGGGCTCGCCCCCGCTGACCGCCCCTCAACTTCCTTACGCAGGAGAGCAATCCCATGGCTGAAGTCCTCGTCTACGTCGACCACGTGGACGGTGCCGTCCGCAAGCCCACCCTGGAGCTGCTGACCCTGGCCCGCCGCATCGGCGAGCCCGTCGCCGTCGCGCTGGGCAACGGCGCCGCCGACACCGCCGCCGTCCTCGCCGAGCACGGCGCGGTGAAGGTCCTCACCCACGACGCGTCCGAGTACGCCGACTACCTGGTCGTGCCCAAGGTCGACGCCCTCCAGGCCGCCCACGAGGCCGTCTCCCCGGCCGCCGTGCTGGTCCCGTCCTCCGCCGAGGGCAAGGAGATCGCCGCCCGTCTGGCGCTGCGCATCGGCTCCGGCATCATCACCGACGCCGTCGACCTCGAGGCCGGCGGCGAGGGCCCGGTGGCCACCCAGTCGGTGTTCGCCGCGTCCTTCACCACCAAGTCCCGTGTCTCCAAGGGCACCCCGGTCATCACGGTCAAGCCGAACTCGGCCGCCGTGGAGGCCGCCCCGGCCGCCGGTACGGTCGAGGCCCTCGCCGTGACCTTCTCGGAGAAGGCGACCGGTACCAAGGTCACCGCCCGCACCCCGCGCGAGTCCACGGGCCGCCCGGAGCTGACCGAGGCCGCGATCGTGGTCTCCGGTGGCCGTGGTGTCAACGGCGCCGAGAACTTCTCGATCATCGAGGCCCTCGCCGACTCCCTCGGCGCGGCCGTCGGTGCCTCGCGTGCCGCCGTCGACGCCGGCTGGTACCCGCACACCAACCAGGTCGGCCAGACCGGTAAGTCGGTCTCGCCGCAGCTGTACATCGCCAACGGCATCTCCGGCGCGATCCAGCACCGCGCCGGCATGCAGACCTCGAAGACCATCGTGGCCGTCAACAAGGACGCCGAGGCCCCGATCTTCGAGCTGGTCGACTACGGCGTCGTCGGCGACCTCTTCGACGTCGTCCCGCAGCTGACCGACGAGATCAAGGCCCGCAAGGGCTGAGTCCGGCCAGGCGCCGCCCGAGGCCCCGGTGACCGACGCGGTCACCGGGGCCTCGGTGCATCCTGAAGACGGCCGTCTCCCGTGGGCCGGCGTCCGGACAGGGTGTTGACCAGCGCGAACCACCCGGATAACTTCATTCTGCGGATTATTGATTCCGTACAGCGGAAAATTGGAGGGTGTGGGATGGGTCAGCAGGAGAAGGTGGCGACGAGCCTCGCGGGCGCCGTGAGCGAGGAGATCAGCGCCTCCCTCGCACCGGTCGACGCGCAGCTGGAGCGCCTCTACCCCGGGGACCCCGGCACCCGGCAGCCCGTCCACACCGTCTACGTACCCGGCGACGCCTTCGCCGCCGACACCATCCGCTCCTGGGGTGACCGGGCCCTCGCCGCCCTCGACGAACACGCCCCCGACGCCGCCTCCTTCGCGGCCGTCCTCGGCCTCGCGGACGAACTGGCCGAGCCGGTCTACGCGCGCGTGCGCGCCAAGCTGGAGCGCGAGCCCGTCGAAGACCTGCGCGTCGACTTCGAGGACGGCTACGGCCCCCGCCCCGACGCCGAGGAGGACGCGACCGCGGCCCGCGCGGCCCGCCTGATCGCGGAGGCGTACGAGAACGGCACGGCGGCGCCGTACATGGGCATCCGCATGAAGTGCATGGAGGCCGCCGTCCGCGACCGGGGCATCCGCACCCTCGACGTCTTCCTCACCGGCCTGATCGAGGCGGGCGGCCTGCCCGAGGGCCTGGTCCTCACCCTGCCGAAGGTGACGTACCCCGAGCAGGTCGGCGCGTTCGTCCGGCTCCTGGAGGCCTTCGAGAAGGTGCACGGCCTCGACGCCGGGCGGCTCGGCTTCGAGATCCAGATCGAGACCAGCCAGTCCATCCTCGCCACCGACGGCACCGCGACCGTGGCCCGGATGATCCAGGCCGCCGAGGGCCGCGCCACCGGCCTGCACTACGGCACCTTCGACTACAGCGCCTGCCTCGGCGTCTCCGCCGCCTACCAGGCCAGCGACCACCCTGCCGCCGACCACGCCAAGGCGGTCATGCAGGTCGCCGCCGCGGGCACCGGCGTACGCGTCTGCGACGGCTCCACCAACGTCCTGCCCGTCGGCCCGACCGCCAAGGTCCACGACGCCTGGCGGCTGCACTACGGCCTCACCCGCCGCGCCCTGTCCCGCGCCTACTACCAGGGCTGGGACATGCACCCCGGCCACATCCCGACCCGCTACGCCGCCGTCTTCGCCTTCTACCGCGAGGGCTTCGAGCAGGCCGCGGGCCGCCTCGCCCGCTACGCGGGCCACGTCGGCGGCGACGTCATGGACGAGCCCGCCACCGCCAAGGCCCTCAGCGGCTACCTGCTGCGCGGTCTGGACTGCGGCGCACTCGACATCGCCGAGGTCGCCCGCCTCACCGGCCTGACCCGCCTCGACCTGGAGGGCTTCGCCGCACCCCGGCGCGGCGACCTGACCGCCTCCGCGCAGTAGACGTCGCGGACCGGTCACGACCCCCGGCCAGGGGCGTGGGACCGGCACCGCCGCCCCGTACGCTGGACGCCACGCATCGACCAGGCGGACGCGACAGGGCAACGACTCCAGGAACGGGGCGGCGGTGTCTTCGGGGGAACAGGAACCGGAGCGGTACGGGCACACGGACGGAGCCGGCCGGCTGCTGGCCGGGCGCTATCGCGTGACCGCGCGCCTCGGACGCGGTGGCATGGGCGTGGTCTGGCGGGCGGTCGACGAGGTCCTCGGCCGCGAGGTCGCCGTCAAGGAACTGCGCACGTACACGGACGCGGCCGGACCGGAACTGTCCGAACTGCGGCTGCGCATGCAGCGCGAGGCCCGCGCCGCCGCCCGCGTCCGCCACCACGGTGTGGTCGCCGTGCACGACGTGGCCGAGGTCGACGGGCGCCCGCTGATCGTCATGGAACTCGTCGAGGGTCCCTCCCTGGACGACGTCCTGCGCGAGCGCGGCACCCTCGACCCGTACGAGGTGGCGCGCATCGGCGCCGCCGTGACGGACGCCCTGGCCGCCGCCCACCGCGTCGGTGTGCTGCACCGCGACGTCAAACCCGGCAACATCCTCCTCGACCGCTCCGGCCGCGTCGTCCTCACCGACTTCGGCATCGCCAGCATGGACGACCCCGGCGACGGCTCGGCCACCCGTCTCACCCGCAGCGGCGAACTCGTCGGCTCCCTCGACTACCTGGCCCCCGAGCGCGCCCAGGGCGCCGAGCCCGGCCCGGCGTCCGACGTCTGGGCCCTGGGTGCCACGCTGTTCGCGGCCGTCGAGGGCGCCTCCCCGTTCCGCCGTACGTCCACCTACTCGACGCTCGCCGCGATCGTCACCGAACCGCTGCCCGAGCCCCGCCGGGCCGGACCGCTGGCACCGGTCCTGCGGAGCCTGCTGGACAAGCGCCCGGACGCCCGCCCGGACGCCGAGGAGGCCCGCGAGGCGCTGCGCGAGGTGACCGGCACACGGACCCCGGACACGCCGACGACCACCCTGCGCGCGACGCCGCCGGGCGCGCCCGCGCCCACGGAACCCACCGTGCCGGCCGCGCCGCCGGAATTCGAGCCGGTGCCGCAGGGCCCGGCCGGACAGCCCGCCCACAGCCCCGCGCCCCCGGCCGGGGCGCCGATGAGCCCGGTGCCCGCTGACGCCCAGGGCTCCACCGGACCGACTCCCGTCCTCGCACCCGGCACCCCCACTGGCCCCATGAACACCCCGCCGGCCGCACCCCGCCGCAGGGGCCGCGCCCTGCTCGCCGCCGCTGCCGTCGCCGTCGTGCTCGTCGCGGCCGGGGTCACCGTCGCCGCGCTGCACGACCCGAGCCCGTCGAAGGCCGATGCCGCGGCCGCCGCCTCGCGCCCTGCGAGCGCCACCGCGAAAAGGGCCGGCGCCGAGACGTCCACCCGGCCCGGGCACGCCCGCCCGAACGGCAGCAAGAGCGCCGAACCCAGCCCGGCGCCGAGCGGTCCGGACCCCACCGGGCCGACCTCGCGCTCCTCGGCCCCCGCCACGGCCGCACCCCCGGGCAAGCCGTCCCACAGCCCGGCCCCGACCGGCGGTCCGGGCCGCACTCCCAGCCCGACGGCAGCGTGCCGGTCCACCGGCGGCGGCAAGTACACCTGCGGCGTGTGGCGCACCGCCACGTCCTACACGGCCTCCGGCGCCGCGGCCGGGACCCTGAACGCGGGCACCGACTACTTCTACTGCCAGGCGAACCTGGGCCGCCGGGAGACCTACGGCCGCTGGACGAACGTGTGGTGGGCGAAGACCGACGACGACAGCGGCAACACCGGCGTCTACGTCAGCGACGTCTACCTGGAGGGCGGGGACAACGACGCCCCGGTGCCCGGCCTGCCGGCCTGCTGATCGCCGCCGTACGGCGCCGGCCGGGCCGGCCGAGGCGGGTGTTCCGGTCCCGCGTGGCTCAGTCCGCCGGCGGCAGTTCGCCCGAGCCGCGGGTGATCAGCCGGGTGGGCAGCTCGATGCGCTCCGGGGCGACGAGCCCGCCGTCCAGCTGGCGGAACAGACGCTCGGCCGCCGTGCGACCGAGGGCGGCCGCGTCCTGGGCGACGACCGTGACGCCCGGCTGGAGCAGATCGGCCAGCTCGAAGTCGTCGAAGCCCACCAGGGCCACCCGGCGGGAGTGCTCGGCCAGGACCCGGATCACGGTGACCGTCACCCGGTTGTTGCCCGTGAAGATCGCGGTGACGGGCTCGGGACCGGCGAGCATCTCCTCCGCCGCCCGGCGCACCCGCTCCGGATTCGTCTGCCCGAGCGACATCCAGGCGTCCTCGACCGGTATCCCCGCGTCCTCCATGGCCGCCCGGTAGCCGCGCAGCCGCTCGGCGGCGGTGTGGATACGGGGCATGTCGCCGATGAACCCGATCCGGCGGTGGCCGTGCGCGATCAGATGCGCGACACCGTCCCGGGCGCCGCCGAAGTTGTCGGACAGGACCACGTCCGCGTCGATCCGCCCGGCCGGCCGGTCCACGAACACGGTCGCCACCCCGGCCCGGATCTCCGGCTCCAGATAGCGGTGGTCGTCCCCGGCCGGGATCACCACCAGCCCGTCCACCCGGCGCGCGCACAGCGCCAGCGCCAGCTCCTGCTCGCGCTCCGGGTCCTCGGCGCTGGAGCCGTTGATGAGGAGGGCGCCATGGGCCCGGGCCACCTCTTCTACGGCGCGGCTGAGCGGGCCGTAGAAGGGGTCGGCGAGGTCCTCCAGCACCAGGCCGATGCTCGCCGTACGGCCCTTGCGCAGGACGCGCGCGCTGTCGTTGCGGCGAAAGCCCAGCGCGTCGATGGCCTCCTGCACCCGGCGCTCGGTGTCCGGGGTCACGCCCGGCTCGCCGTTGACCACCCGGGAGACCGTCTTCAGCCCGACACCGGCCCGCGCCGCCACGTCCTTCATCGTCGGGCGGTTGCCGTAGCGGGTGCCGGGCAGGCGGTCCGTGGAGCGGGTGGTGTCGGGCACGATGCGGGGTCCTGTCCTGTCGTCCGTCTCGTCCGCGCGGTCGGTGCGTGAGCGCTTGTTCCGGGGGAGCTGCGCCGATCCGGCGTTTGTATGAGGATGTGGCGTCGAGCATAGAGCCTGGACAACGTTGTCAGCTGCGCGAGACACTGTCCACCGCTGTCTGTCGGCCTGCGCCCCCACCGCTTGACCGGCCCTGCTCTGTATGGTTATCAAGCTTCGACGGGGAGATCTGACTCTCATGACCGACCTTGTGGCGGCCCTGGACATCGGTGGCACCAAGATCGCCGGCGCACTGGTGGACGGAGACGGCCGCATCCTGGAGCGCGCCCAGCGCGCCACCCCCGCCCAGCAGGACGGCGAAACGGTCATGCGGGCTGTCGAGGTGGTGCTCGGCGAGCTCGCCGGGTCACCGCTGTGGGACCGCGCGAGCCTCCTCGGCATCGGCAGCGCCGGCCCGGTGGACGCCTCGGCGGGCACCGTCAGTCCGGTCAACGTGCCCGGCTGGCGGGGCTTCCCGCTGGTGGAGCGGGTGCGCACGGCCACCGGAGGCCTGCCGGTCGAGCTGATCGGGGACGGCGTCGCGATCACCGCGGCCGAGCACTGGCAGGGCGCCGCGCGCGGCCATGACAACGCGCTGTGCATGGTGGTCTCGACGGGTGTCGGCGGCGGCCTGGTCCTGAACGGGCAGCTGCACCCCGGCCCGACCGGCAACGCCGGGCACATCGGCCACATCAGCGTCGACCTCGACGGCGACCCGTGCCCGTGCGGTTCGCGAGGCTGTGTGGAGCGCATCGCCAGTGGGCCGAACATCGCCCGCCGGGCCCTGGAGCAGGGCTGGCTGCCGGGCCCCGACGGCGACACCTCGGCCGCCGCGGTGGCCGCCGCCGCCCGCGCGGGCGACCCGGTCGCCGTGGCCTCCTTCGAGCGGGCGGCCCAGGCGCTGGCCGCCGGCATCGCGGCCACCGCGACCCTGGTCGAGATCGACATCGCGGTGATCGGCGGCGGTGTCGGCAAGGCGGGCGACATCCTCCTCACGCCGCTGCGCAAGGCGCTCACCGACTACGCGACCCTGTCGTTCGTGCAGCGGCTGACGGTCGTCCCCGCCCAGATGGGCACCGACGCGGGGCTGGTCGGGGCCGCCGCGGCGGCGCTGGCGCGGCGGCCGGACGCGGCCGGGGTCTGAGCCGGGACGGGGGCGGTGGGGCACCGAGGCAGGTGCCGTCAGCAGGTCACAGTGGCGTCCGCCCAGTCCGCGTGGTCCGAGTCGTTGCCGTCGCCGCCGTCGGTGACGACGAGCCGGACCACCTGGGCGCCGGTGACGTCGGCGGCGAGGGGCTGGGCGGGCATCGCGTTGGTCAGGACGCCGGTGGCGGCGACCTTCGTGCCGTCCGCCCAGATCTCGAAGGCGACGGTGCCCTTCACCCCCTCCTCGTCGTCCACGCCGACGTCCGCGCGGACCTTCGTGCAGGCCCGGCCGGTGTAGAAGGAGATGTCGCTCGGCGCGTGCGCCCCGAGACCCTTGGCGTACACGGTGCCGCCGATGGTGATCGGGTGCCCGTCGCCCGCGGCGCTCTCCCCGTTGCTGGTGTCGCGTTCCACCGGCCCCCACCCGTTGGTCGCCGACAGCCAGGGCAGATCGCTGAGGTACGACGTCCCGGCGGGCGGCCGCGCCGCCACGGACGCGCTGAGCGGCAGGGCGCTGGTGACCTGCTCGCCGGACGGTGAGCGGTAACGGGCCCGGAGCGTCAGGCCGTAGGCCCCGGTCGGGGTTCCGGCCGGGGCGGTCACGCGCCAGCCGGTGCGCAGGGTCCGGCCGGTGGGGAGGGCGGCGGCCGTGGTCGCCGAGGTCGGCCGCACGGTCCAGCCGGCCGGGCCGGTGAGGGAGACGGAGACCCGGCGCGCGGGCGTACGGCCGAGGTCGGTGACCGTGCCGGTCAGCGTGACCGGGGTGGCCGCCTCCAGCAACGGGCTGCCGTCCAGGCCGAGTTCGACCGCCGGCGGACGGGTCGCCCAGCGCGGGTCGGCGGAGACGCGCAGCAGCACCGTGCCGTGGGCCGGTACGGTCGCGGCGAGGGTGCCGGCGGTGTTGGCCTCGCGGTGCAGCCACAGGTCCCGCACGGTGTAGGCGGGGGCGGCGGGCAGGCCGACGGCGCTCGCGGTGGTGGCGATCCGCTGGGCCGTGCCGGCCTCGTTGAAGAGGGCGACCGCGCGGCTGCCGTCCTTCATCTCCTTGACGATGACCCAGCGCCCGCCCGCGGAGGAGACGACCGTGCCCTGCCTGCCGAGCGGGTCCTGGTCGACGGCGATGACGTCCTTGTTGTCCAGGATGCCGAAGGTCGCCGGGGTGGCCTTGCGCAGATCGGTGCCGATCAGCAGGGGGGCGGCCATGATCGACCAGAGCGAGAAGTGCGAGCGGTACTCGGTGTCCGTCATACCGCCGTTGCCGACCTCCAGCATGTCGGGGTCGTTCCAGTGCCCGGGGCCGGCGTAGGGCGCGAGCGGCAGGTTCTGCTTGAGGATCGAGACCATCGAGCCCCAGTCGTCGCTGATGTCACCGGTGGTCCGCCAGAGGTGACCGACGTCCGCGGCCCATTCCCACGGTTTGTTCTCGCCCCATTCGCAGATGCTGTACACGATGGGCCGCCCGGTCGCTCTCAGCGCGTCCCGCATGGTCCGGTAGCGCAACCGGGCGTCGACGCCGAGGTTGTTGCAGTTGTCGTACTTCAGATAGTCCACGCCCCAGTCCGCGAACTGCCGCGCGTCGCTGTACTCGTGGCCCAGCGCGCCCGGGAAGCCCGCGCTGTTGCAGGTCTTGGTCCCGGCGCTGGTGTAGATGCCGAGTTTCAGACCCTTGGAATGGACATAGTCGGCGACGGCCTTGATGCCGTTCGGGAAGCGGGCCGGGTCGGGCACCAGCCTGCCGTTCGCGTCGCGGTTCGGCAGGGCCCAGCAGTCGTCCAGGTTGACGTACCTGTAGCCCGCGTCCTTCAGGCCCTTGGCCACGAAGAGGTCCGCGATCCCCTTGACCATCGTCTCGTTGAAGTCGGCCCGGCAGTGCGTGGAGTTCCAGTTGTTGAAGCCCATCGGCGGGGTGGGGGCGAGCCCGTCGGCCAGGGCGGGGACGGCGGGGGTCTGTTCGTGGGCCGTGGT
>NZ_MLYO01000007.1 GCF_001866665.1 Streptomyces monashensis
GGGGTGAGGGGTGAGCGTACGACGGTTGCGCCGGCGGGGGGGCGGGGGGACTGGAGGCGGGCAGGGGCCGGGACGCGCGGCGCGTGCCGTCGCCGCCGTCCTCCCTGCCCTGATGACATGGGCGCGGGACACCGCGCGACCGGCCGGGATCGGAGCCGCAGGCGTGTGCGGGCCCGGCCGACTCCTGCGGTGGGCGGACCGTGGGCGCGTGTGCGAGACCGGCCCCGGAACGGCGCAATGCCGGCGCAGCTCCCCAGCTGCGCCGGCATTCGTGCCGTCCGCCGCACCCCCGTCCCCACGGGGTTTCCTGGATGGATGTCCCCGCCCGGACCGCTCTTCCGGGCCTGGGGTCGCCGCTCAGCGCCCCAGCATCGCACCCACGGACGACGCCTGTGTGGCCACCGTCTCCCAGCCGTCGAAGACGAGCAGGAGCAGGGCCGCCAGGGGAAGGGCCATGAGCGTCGCCACCAGCGGGTGGCGACGGCCCGTACGACGGGGTGCGAACGACGTGCGCCGCGGTGCCGTGTGGGCCATGGTCCCTCTCCTGACCGTCTTGTGTTCTCGGAGCGGCGGGTGTCTGACCTCGGGGGACGAGTGCTGCACCCGCCGCTTGTCCACAAATCTAGGCGCGCGGCCCCCTGGGGGCGTCATGCCCTCGTACCGATTGCCGGGCCTCCCGGAGGATGAGCCGTGAGCTGGGGAGTACTCCCCAGGGTGGAGACAGCGGAGCGGGTCTCGGGGTCTTCCCTGAGGGGACGTCCGCCGTATCCCGTCATTTCCGGAGCATCCGGGTGCAGAAGGAGTGACTTCGATCACTCGGACGACGGGCGGGAGGGCTGCCGCGCCCGTCCCGCCGTCCGCCCGGTCGGCGGTTGACCGGTCGGCGCACGGCGGGCGTCCGGCGGGTTCACCGAACGGTGCCGACCGCCCTGACGCCGCTTCAACCCCCTTGTCCTGATTGCCGGTTGACAGCACGGGCCGCTCAAGGGTGCTGTCCGGTCCAGGGTGCTGACCCTGTCTCACATCAGGCGGACGGTCGGCACAATCCGTTCGGGCCGGAGGGCGCGGCCTCTGCGCGCCGACGGCCGTGGAAACGTAAGCTGTGCCACGTCACAGAGGCCGGGCAGCGGGGATGAACATGGCGATGATGCGCCTGAGGCGCGAGGACCCGCGCGTCGTCGGCTCGTTCAGGCTGCACCGACGGCTCGGCGCCGGCGGCATGGGCGTGGTCTACCTCGGCTCCGACAAGAAGGGGCAGCGCGTCGCGCTGAAGGTGATCCGGCCCGATCTGGCGGAGGACCAGGAGTTCCGGTCGCGGTTCGCCCGTGAGGTCTCGGCGGCCCGGCGCATCCGGGGCGGCTGTACGGCCCGGCTGGTCGCGGCCGACCTGGAGGCCGAGCGTCCCTGGTTCGCCACCCAGTACGTGCCCGGCCCCTCCCTGCACGACAAGGTCGCCGACGAGGGCCCGCTCGTCGCGGCCGACGCCGCCGCGATCGGCGCGGCCCTGTCCGAGGGCCTGGTCGCGGTGCACGAGGCCGGGGTCGTGCACCGGGATCTGAAACCCTCCAACATCCTGCTGTCCCCGAAGGGGCCGCGGATCATCGACTTCGGCATCGCCTGGGCCACCGGTGCCTCCACCCTCACGCACGTCGGCACGGCGGTCGGCTCCCCCGGCTTCCTCGCGCCCGAGCAGGTGCGCGGCGCGGCCGTCACCCCGGCCACCGACGTCTTCTCGCTGGGCGCGACGCTCGCCTACGCCTCCACCGGTGACTCCCCCTTCGGACAGGGCAGTTCCGAGGTGATGCTGTACCGGGTCGTGCACGAGGAGCCGCAGCTGTTCGGCGTGCCGGACGCGCTCGCGCCGCTGGTGCGGGCCTGTCTGGCGAAGGACCCCGAGGACCGGCCGAGCACGCTCCAGCTGTCGCTGCGGCTGAAGGAGATCGCCGCCCGTGAGGCGCACGGCATGGAGGCCGGCGTACGGCCGCCCGCGCCGCGCGCCGCGGAGGCGGACCGGCCCACGGGCCGGCTCGTCAACACCTACCCCGAGCAGCAGCAGACCCAGCGGCGCCCGGCCGCCGGCACCCCGGCGCCGCGCGGCGGTGTCCCCTCCCGGGGCGGCGGTGTGCCGCCCCGGAACGGGGCGCCCGCGCGCGGCGGCAGCAGCGCGCGCGGTGCGGGGGCCGGCGCGCGGCCGGGTACGGCTCGTCCGACACCCGCACCGCGCGGCGGCGTCCCGCGCGGCGGCGGCCGGCCCGCTCCGCGCGGCGGTACCGGGCGGCCGGGGCCGCGTGCGACGGGGACCGGACGGCGGCCGGCCAATCCGCGTCTGCTGCGGCAGCGGCTGTTCGTGTTCGTCGTGGTGACGCTGCTCGTGGCGCTCGGGATCGCGCTGGCGCAGGGCTGCCAGGGTCCGGCGCGCGGACTCGGCGGCGACGGCGACGGGCAGCGCGCCCAGCAGCTACGGCAGCAGCAGCCGCAGGCCGGGGGCCCGGCGGCGGACCGGGACGCGGCGGCTCCGCGGTACGGAGCGGCTCCGGACCCGGACGCCGGTCGGTGAGCGCCCGGCCGTAGGCGCCCGGCGGTGAGCGTCGGCCGGGGCGGCCGTCAGGACCGCGGGCGGCCGGTCGCCACCGCGTAGAACGCCACCGCCGCGGCCGCGCCCACGTTCAGCGAGTCGACGCCGTGGGACATGGGGATGCGCACCCATTCGTCGGCGGCGACCAGGGCCTGGGTGGAGAGCCCGTCCCCCTCGGCGCCGAGCATCAGGGCCACCCGGTCCATCGTGTGGGGGGCCGCCTCGTCGAGGGAGCGGGCCTTGTCGTCCGGGGTGAGCGCGAGGAGCGTGAAGCCGGCCTCGCGGACCGACTCCAGGCCCTTGGGCCAGGTCTCCAGGCGGGCGTACGGCACCGAGAACACCGCGCCCATCGAGACCTTGACGCTGCGCCGGTACAGCGGGTCGGCGCAGTCGGGCGACAGCAGGACGGCGTCCATGCCGAGCGCCGCGGCCGATCGGAAGATCGCGCCGATGTTCGTGTGGTCGTTCACCGACTCCATGACCACGACCCGGCGTGCGGAGCGCAGCAGTTCGCCGGCCGTGGGCAGCGGCTTGCGCTGCATGGAGGCGAGGGCGCCGCGGTGCACGTGGTAGCCGGTGACCTGTTCGGCGAGTTCGGGGCTCACGGCGTAGACGGGGGCGGGCAGTTCGTCGATGACGTCGCGCATGACGTCGATCCACTTGGCCGAGAGCAGCATGGAGCGCATCTCGTAGCCCGCTTCCTTGGCCCGGCGGATGACCTTCTCGCCCTCGGCGATGAACAGGCCTTCGGCGGGCTCGCGCTTGCGGCGCAGTTCGACGTCGGTCAGTCCGGTGTAGTCGGCGAGACGCGGGTCGTCGGGATCCTCGACGGTGATGAGAGAGGCCACAGGGTGATACTGCCTTGTCCTGGAGGTGCTGCCAACGGCTGGGGCGGGGGTGTGTTACCCCGGGTTACGCGTGATCGAGCCACGCATGGTCAGCGGGCCGGCGAGGGGCCGACCGTCACGACCTCGCCGATGACGATGACCGCCGGCGGCTTCACCTCCTCGGCGCGCACGGTCTCGGCGACCGTGGCGAGGGTGGCGTCGACGCGGCGCTGCGCGGCCGTCGTGCCTTCCTGGACCAGCGCGACGGGGGTGTCGGGGGACTTGCCGTGCGCGACGAGCGTCTCGGCGATCTTCCCGATCTTGTCGACGCCCATCAGGATCACGAGCGTGCCGGTGAGCTTCGCCAGCGACGGCCAGTCGGCCAGGGAGCGCTCGTCGTCGGGAGCCACATGACCGCTGACGACCGTGAACTCGTGGGCGACGCCCCGGTGGGTGACCGGGATGCCGGCCGCGCCGGGCACCGAGATCGAGCTGGAGATGCCGGGGACGACCGTGCACGGGATCCCGGCCTCGGCGAGCGCCTGGACCTCCTCCATGCCCCGGCCGAAGACGAACGGGTCGCCGCCCTTGAGCCGGACGACCGACTTGCCCTGCTTGGCGTGCTCGATCAGCGCGTCGTTGATGGCCTCCTGGGCCATGTAACGGCCGTACGGGATCTTCGCCGCGTCGATCACCTCGACGTGCGGCGGCAGTTCGGCGAGCAGGTCGCGCGGGCCGAGCCGGTCGGCGATGACGACGTCCGCCTCGGCGAGCAGGCGGCGCCCGCGGACCGTGATCAGGTCGGGGTCGCCGGGGCCGCCGCCGACCAGGGCGACGCCGGGCGTACGGGTGCGGTGGTGCGGTGCCACCAGGGTTCCGTCGCGCAGGCCTTCGACCACCGCGTCGCGGATGGCGGCGGTGTGCCGGGGGTCGCGGCCGCGCGCGTCCGTGGTGAGTACCGCGACCGTGACGCCCTCGCTGTGACCGGTCGCCGGGGTCCAGGCGGTCGCCCGGTCGGCGTCGTCGGAGCGCACGCACCAGACGCGGTGGCGCTCGGCCTCGGCGGAGGCGGCCGAGTTGGCCTCCGGGTCGCTCGTGGCGATGAGGGCGTACCAGGCCTCGGCGAGGTCGCCGTCGGCGTAGGGCCGCCGCTCCCAGGTGATCTCGCCCGCGTCCGCCATGGCCTCGACCGAGGGGGTCGCCCGCGGGGAGACGACGGTGATGTCCGCGCCCGCCGCGATGAGCGCGGGCAGACGGCGCTGGGCCACCTGCCCGCCACCCAGGACGACCACGCGGCGGCCGGAAAGGCGGAGGCCTACGGGGTAGGCGGGGTGTTCGGCCATGAGGGGCGGCTCCTCGTGCAGCTGTGCGGTGGGGGCCCGCTGCACCTTCGGAGCGGCCCTGACGTGCGATTTTAGCTGTGCGTGGGACACAGGGCACGGGCGGTCCGGCAGGTGAACACCGGACCGCCCGTGCCGTGCCGCCTACTTCTCGGTGACCCCTGCCGAGTCGAACGTCGCCACCTCGTGCATCGCCCGGGCCGTGCTCTGGACCAGCGGGAGGGCCAGGAGGGCGCCCGTACCCTCGCCGAGGCGCAGGTCCAGGTCCACCAGGGGGCGCAGGCCCAGCTTGTTGAGGGCGGCCACGTGGCCCGGTTCGGCGCTGCGGTGGCCCGCGATGCAGGCCGCGAGCACCTCGGGGGCGATGGCGCGGGCGACCAGGGCCGCGGCACCGGCGCTGACACCGTCCAGGATCACCGGCGTACGCAGCGAGGCGCCGCCGAGGAGGAGGCCGACCATGGCCGCGTGCTCGAAGCCGCCGAGGGCCGCGAGGACGCCGAGCGGGTCGGCCGGGTCCGGCTGGTGGAGTTCCAGCGCCCGGCGCACGACCTCGGTCTTGCGGGCCAGCGTCTCGTCGTTGATGCCCGTGCCACGACCCGTGACCTCCGCCGGATCGGCGCCGGTGTAGACCGAGATCAGCGCGGCGGACGCGGTCGTGTTCGCGATGCCCATCTCGCCGGTGAGCAGCGCCTTGTTGCCGGCCGCGACCAGGTCGCGAGCGGTCTCGATACCGACCTCGATGGCCGCCTTGGCCTCCTCGCGGGTCATCGCGGGGCCGGTGGTCATGTCGGACGTGCCGCCCCGGATCTTGCGGGGCAGCAGGCCGGGCGTGGCGGGCAGGTCGGCGGCGACACCGACGTCCACGACGCACACCTCGGCGCCGACCTGCGCGGCGAAGGCGTTGCAGACCGCTCCCCCGCCGAGGAAGTTGGCCACCATCTGGGCCGTGACCTCCTGCGGCCAGGGGGTGACGCCCTGGGCGTGCACCCCGTGGTCGCCTGCGAAGATGGCGACGGCGGCAGGCTCCGGGATCGGCGGCGGGCACTGCCGGGACAGCCCGGACAGCTGCGCGGAGATGATCTCCAGCATGCCGAGCGCGCCGGCCGGCTTGGTCATGCGCTTCTGGCGCTCCCAGGCCTCGCCGAGGGCCTTGGCGTCGAGCGGGCGGATCTGGGCGACGGTCTCGGCAAGCAGGTCGTGGGGTTCCTCTCCGGGCAGGGCGCGGCGGCCGTACGTCTCCTCGTGCACCACCCAGGACAGCGGGCGTCGCTTGGACCAGCCGGCCTGCATCAGCTCGGGCTCGTCCGGGAACTCGTCGACGTACCCGACGCACAGGTACGCGACGACCTCCAGGTGCTCGGGCAGGCCGAGCGCGCGGACCATCTCCCGCTCGTCGAAGAAGCTGACCCAGCCGACGCCGAGGCCTTCGGCGCGGGCGGCGAGCCAGAGGTTCTCCACCGCGAGCGCCGAGGAGTAGGGCGCCATCTGCGGCTGCGTGTGACGGCCGAGGGTGTGGCGGCCGCCCCGGGTGGGGTCCGCGGTGACGACGATGTTGACCGGGGTGTCGAGGATGGCCTCGATCTTCAGTTCCTTGAACTGCTTGGCCCGGCCCTTCGGCAGCGACTTGGCGTACGCGTCGCGCTGCCGCATCGCCAGTTCGTGCATCGTCCGCCGGGTGTCGGCGGAGCGGATGACGACGAAGTCCCAGGGCTGCGAGTGGCCCACGGAGGGCGCCGTGTGGGCGGCCTCCAGGACGCGCAGCAGCACCTCGTGCGGGATGGGGTCGCTGCGGAAGCCGTTGCGGATGTCGCGGCGTTCGCGCATCACCTTCAGGACGGCCTCGCGCTCGGCGTCGTCGTAGCCGGGCGCGGCCGGGCCGGCGGGCTGTCGTGCTTCCGCCACTGCGGCCGTGTCCTCTTCTTCCTGGTCGGCGGCCCTGGTCCGGAGGTCCTCCGCGTGCTGTACGACATCGGGCGCGTGCCCCGCGTCCGGCGCCGCGGATGCGAGGGCCTGGTCCCCCTCGCGCGGTGCGGGCACCGTGGGCACCGCCTGCTGCGGCTCCTCCGTGGGCAGGACGAGGGGGTACGGCGGGGTCGGCGCCAGGTGCGGGGTGGTGGGCACCTGCCCGTCGACGGCCACGAACTGTCCGAGCGGCTGCTCCGGCCGCGGCTCCGCCGCTACGTGCGAGGGCAGCGGCTCGGCCTGCTCGGCCTCGGCGGCGGCCGGGACCTGGGCCTGCGGCTCGGCGACGTTTCCGATGGGCTCGGGCTCCGCGCCGGCCGGGGCGGCGGGCGCTTCGGGGGTGGCGACCGGCCCGGGAGCGACGATGTCCTGTGCGGCCGCCTCGGGCTGCGGCTGCGACTCGACGGCGGCGGGCTGGGCCTGCTGCTCCGCGGCCGGCTGTGCTGCCTCGGGCACCGCCTGGGCCTCGGGCGCGGCGGACACGAGGGGCGGGACGGGTTCGGCCAGTTGCGGGCCCTGGGCCGGGTAGGGCTGCGGCTCGGGCGCCGCGGGAACGTCGGCGGCGGGCGCGGGGGCCTCGGCGGCGGGCGCGGTCGGCACCGCGGCCTCGACTTCCGCGGCTTCCGCCGCTTGCGCCGCCTCCGGAGCGTGCGCGGCCGGCTGCTCGGGCGCCGGCACGGCCTCGACGGGCGGTACGACGTCGGCGGCGGGGGTGCTCGGTTCGGGCCGCGCCGGGGTGACGGCCTCCGGGGCGACGGCCGCAGCCGCCTCCGCCTCGGCAGGCGCGACGGGCGCGGCGGGCACGGCAGCGGCAACGGGGGCCTCGGCGACCGGCACGGCCTGCGCCTCTGCACCCTGCTCGGGGGCCGCGGCCTGCTGGGCCGCACCGGCGGCCTGCACGGGCTCGGCGCCCTCGACGGCCTGAGCCTCCTCGGGCGGTTGCACCACCACGGCGTCGACCGGGGCGGCGGGCTGCGCGGCCTCGGCGACGACGGGTGCTGCCTCGGCGGGGGCCTGCTCGGCCGCGCCGCTCTCCGGTGCCACCACGGCCACCTCGACCTTCTCGGGAGCCGCGACGACGGCCGGAGCCACGTAGACCCCGTCGTGGGCGGCCGCGGGCTGCACACCGTCGTGACCGTGCACGACCGGCGCGGCGGCGAGCGCGTCGCCGGCCGTCTGCCTCGCGACCGGGGCGACGGCGGCCTGGTCGGCGCCGGCCGAGGGATCCGCGGCGTCCACGGCGGCGACCGCGGCCTCCGCGGGCACGGCGGCGGCCTCCATCGGAACCGCCGCTTCCGCCGGGATCACACCCTCTGCCGGAACCGCGACACCCGCGGGCACGGCGTCGTTCGCCGGAGCCACGGACTCGACCGGAACCGCGGTCCCGGCCTCCGCCGCGTCCACCGCGAGGGCGGCATCCGCCGCGACACCGGCGTCCGGTGTGACGACCGCCGGATCAACCGTTTCCGCAGCCGGGGCCGATGCGGGCGCCTCGGCCACCGGCGCGGGCGCCGTACCCCAGGGGACCGCGTTCTGCGGGCCCGTCTCGCCCAGCGGCTGGGCGTCGAGATACTCGGGGCCGACCGGTGCCGGGGCGGGCTGGCGCACCGGTGCGCCGGCCGGGCCGCGGTCGGCGAGGGAGCGGACCGGGCTGGCGGAGGCGTCCGGGATCGGCGGGCCGAGGTGCAGCGGGCGGCGCGGCGGCTGCGCGGCGGCCTGCGGATCCTGCGGCGCGGAGAAGACGGGGGCCGCCGGCGCGGACACCGGGGCCGGGTCGGGCAGCCGGACGCCGCCGAGGTCCACGGAACCGCTGTCACGGCCGGCCGTCTCGTGCGGACCCGGCTCGTGCACGGCTTCCAGGACCGGCTCCGGAGCGGGCGGCGGTACCTCGTTGCCCCACGCGCCCTGGGCGCCGGGCAGCAGCAGCTCTTCGTCCTCGGCGGGCGCTTCGGAGAGGTAGGTGTACGCACCGTGCGCGGCGACGCCCGGCTGCTCCACCATGCCTGCGCTCTCCGGCTGTCCCTCGCCCGGGACCTGGCCGGTGTCGGTCATGCGTACCCCTCGCCCATCGGTTAGTGCTCTCCTACGACCAGCTCATGCGGAACGGCGCACCGACCGCCCGCAGTGAAGAACGAGCGTCCGTGCCCAGCGGCACGAACGACCCGCCGGAAAAGGCGACAAAGCCATTCAGTGGCATTGTCCCGGCCGTTGCGCCGTCGCGACAGCATGATCCGCCGCAGTCCGCTGTGGACTGCGCCACGTTGCGCGTCCTCCGGTTCCGCAGTACCACACCCACCCCAAAACGGGCGCGCTTTCCGGACATTGGCGAACGAAGTTCCGGGCCGCCCGGTGCGGTACAACGATCGGCCAGCCTACCGCGCGCGGTACGACAACACGATCACGGGGCGCGTTCCGGGAGGGCCCGCCCGCCTCCCGACCACCACCCCTCAACGAGGCGCTTCGCGCCGCAGCAGTTCTCCGGTGAGCAGGAAGGCGACGCTGCGCTCGGTCTCGGTCCAGGCGCGGGTGTCGAGGGCAACCGACTGGAGCAGGGCGCACTCGACCCGGTAGCCGTGCTCGGTCAGGTCGCGGCCGACGAGTTCGGCGGCGTCCCGGGTCGCGGCATGGGTGACGATGCGCTGTGGGCGCCGGTCGGCGACCGCGGAGACGACAGCCGCGCCGCCCCCGCCGACGCGTACGACATCGGGCTCGGGCAGGTTCTCCAGCACGTGCGGGGCGGTACCCCGGACCACCTGGAGCTGCACGCCGCAGCGGCGGGCGGCCGCGTCGGTGCGGACGCAGGCCTCCTGGTCCCGGTCGACGGCGATGACGGCGGCTCCGGCGCGCGCGGCCTCGGCGGCGAAGGCACCGGAGCCGCAGCCGATGTCCCAGACGAGGTCGCCGACCCGGGGCCCGAGCCGGGCGAGTTGGGCGGCGCGCAGCAGTTCCGTCTCGCCCTCGCCGAGACCACCGGCGGGACCGCGACCGGGCTCGCCACCGGGGCCGCCCTCGGGCCCGGCGACGTAGAACTCGTCGGGCTGGACCCAGCCGCGCGGGCCGATGCCGGGGTCGCGGCCGGCGATCCAGCCGCCGCCCTCCCCCGGGACACCTCCCGCGGCGGGCCCGCCGATGACGATGACGACGTTGGGGTCGCGCCAGGTGTGGTCGGCGGCCTTGTCGGAAGTGACGACGCTGACCTGCTCGCGTTCGGTGCCGAGTTCCTCGCAGATGACGAAGGTGCGGTGGACGCCGTCGAGCAGCAGGCCGAGTTCGGCGGGGCCGGCGCCGGGCGAGGTGAGGACCGCGACCTTGGTGTGGGCGCGGCAGACGTTCACCGCGCGGCGCAGGGTGCGCCGGTGGGCGACGACGACCTGGGCGTCGTCCCAGGGCATGCCGGCGCGTGCGAAGGCGGCGGCGACGGAGGAGACGGCGGGGACGACCTCGACCTCCAGGCCGTACTCCGGCGCGCGCAGGGTGCGCACCACGCCGAAGAAACCGGGGTCGCCGTCGGCGAGCACGACGGCGGTGCCGCGGTGCGCGGCGATGCGGCGGGCGGCGAGTGCGACGCTTCCCAGGCGGATGCGTTCGGCGGCGAGCGGGACCTCGGGCAGGGCCAGATGGTGGGCGGCGCCCGCCACGAGCGTGGCGGCGCCGAGCGCGGCGCGTGCCGTCGCGGTCAGCGGCGAGCCGTCCCAGCCGATCACCGTCACCCGGTCGGCCATGGTCGTCAGTCTCCAGGTTTTCGCAGGTCGTCAGGGGTACGGGCCCATGGTGGGGCTGGTTGAGACTACCCGGTGGAGCTGTCGGACGCGCGCCGGGGCGAGCCCGCACACCGCCCGGACGTCAGTTCCAGTCGGCGTACGTGGCGAATCCGCCGGTGTCGGCGAGCTGCTCGTCGGCGCCCTCGAGGTCCTCCGGGAGGAGGCTCCAGACGATGTAGTCGCTGCGCACGTCGCTCCAGGTGTCGTCGTCGCCGCGGACGTGGACTATGCAGGCGTTGCGCAGGACGCCCTCGCTGATGGAGCCGATCTTCTGGGCGACCTGCTGGGCGGCGGTGTTGTCGGCGGCGGTGCGCAGCTCGATGCGCTCGAACTTCTGGTCGTCGAAGAGCCAGTGCGCGGTGGCGAGCGCGGCCTCGGACGCGTAGCCCTCGCCGCGGGCCCAGGGCGCGATGATGTACGACATCTCGGTGGAGCGTACCTGCCAGTTGGTCCTGGCGAGCTGGACGATGCCGACCAGGCGCTGGGTGAGGAACTCGGTGACGGCGAGGTCGAGGCCGCGGCCGGCGATGCGTTCGGCGGGGGCGTAGCGGGTGATCCAGTGGCGGGCCCGGTCCTCGCCGTACGGCTGCGGGACGGCGGTCCAGGCGCCGACCTGCTCGTCGTTCATCATCTCGGCCAGGGCGGGCGCGTCGTCCACGTCGAGGGGACGCAGCACCAACCGCTCCGTGCTGATGGAGATGTTGGGGAAGGTGCTAGTCATGCGCCACTCCGTAACCTTCGGAAGACTTGAGAGGCCGTCAGGGCCGGGCCCGCTGAACTGCCCAGCATGCAGCATGAAACCACTCGACCGCACGACGGGGTCCACTCCCGCGGTGCTGCGGGAGCGGACCCCGTGCGGGTCGCGGCGGCGCGGACGGACCGTCAGCCCTGGGTCACCGGCAGGACGGAGCCCTGGTACTTGTCCTCGATGAACTTCCTGACCTCGGGCGAGACGAGGAGCTTGGCGAGCTTCTTGACGCGCGGGTCGTTCTCGTTGCCCTTCTTCACGGCGAGGAAGTTGGCGTACGGGTTGTTCTTCGTCGACTCCAGCAGGATCGCGTCCTTGGCGGGCTTGAGACCGGCGGAGATGGCGTAGTTGCCGTTCACCACGGCGGCGTCGACGTCGTCCAGGGAGCGCGGGGTCTGGGCCGCCTCGACCTCCTTGAACTGGAGGTGCTTGGGGTTCTTGGCGATGTCCTGGGGGGTGGCCTCGTCGCCGGTGCCGGACTTGAGGGTGATGAGCCCGTTGTCGGCGAGCAGCTTGAGGGCGCGGCCCTCGTTGACGGCGTCGTTCGGGACGGCGACGGTCGCACCGCTCTTCAGCGCGTCGGCCTTCTTGACCTTGTGGGAGTACAGGCCGAGCGGCTCCAGGTGCACCGTGACGACGGGCACGATGTGGGTGCCGCGCTTCTTGTTGAAGTCGTCCAGGTACGGCTGGTTCTGGAAGTAGTTGGCGTCCACCGAGCCGTCCTCGGTCGCCGTGTTCGGCGCGATGTAGTCGGTGAACTCCTTGACCTCCAGGTCGAGGCCCGCCTTCTTCGCCAGGTTCTTCTTGACGAAGTCGAGGATCTCGGCGTGCGGGGTCGGGCTGGCGGCGACGACCAGCGGGCCGCTGTAGTCGTGGGAGCCGGAGGAGTTGCCGGAGCCGCAGGCGGAGAGTCCGAAGGTGAGGGCTCCGGCGGCGAGGACGGCGGTGGTGAGCTTGGCGGTGTTACGCACGAAAAGTGCCTTTCCTTATGGGTGGTGCGACCCCGTGTACGGGTGAACGGGGGGACTGAGGGGGTGTCAGGCGGCCTTGCTGACGTCGGCCGCGGCCGACTCCTTCGCCTTCAGCAGGCGGAGCCTCGGCGCGGGGCCGGAGCGGGCGCCGCGGCTGTGCAGGGAACGGGCCGCGAAGTCGCCCGCGAACTGGATGAGGGAGATGGCGACGGCGAGGATCGCGACGGTGATCCACATCATCTGGGTCTCGAAGCGCTGGTAGCCGTAGCGGACGGCGAGGTCGCCGAGCCCGCCGCCGCCGACGGTGCCGGCCATGGCGGAGTAGCCGATGAGGGCGATGATCGTGGTGGTGGTGCTGGCGATCAGCGACGGCAGGGCCTCGGGGACGAGGACCTTGCGGACGATCGTCCAGGTGCTGCCGCCCATGGACTGCACGGCCTCGACGAGTCCGTTGTCCACCTCGCGGACAGCCGTCTCGACCAGGCGCGCGAAGAAGGGGATGCCGCCGATGGCGAGCGGCACGATCGCGGCGGTCGTCCCGATCGTCGTCCCGGTGACCCAGCGCGTGAAGGTCATCAGCGCGACCATCAGGATGATGAACGGCATCGACCGGCCGACGTTCACGATCTGGCCGATCACCTTGTTGACGACGACGTTCTGCACCAGACCGCCCCGGTCCGTGAGGACGAGGAGGACGCCG
Organism: Streptomyces monashensis; assembly: GCF_001866665.1. GTDB lineage: Bacteria > Actinomycetota > Actinomycetes > Streptomycetales > Streptomycetaceae > Streptomyces > Streptomyces monashensis. The sequence goes on from NZ_MLYO01000007.1 coordinate 12,885, forward strand.
AGCGGCAGGCCCACGGCGACGGCTATCAGGGTGGACCAGACCACCATCGTGAGCGTGTCGGTACAGGCCTGCGACAGCAGCGGCTGCATCTCGGACCAGGTCACTTGGCACCTTCCTTCACCAGCACGGACTCCGGGCCCCGGCCCTCGTCGCCGACGACGTCGATCTGCAGGCCCCGCTCGCGCAGGAAGCCGATCGGAACCACGTTGTCCTCGTAGCGGCCGGGCAGTTCGATGCGCATGCGGCCGATCTGGAGGCCGCCGACGGTGTCGATGGCGGCGCCGAGGATCGAGATGTCGACGTTGTAGGTGCGCGCCAGCTGGGAGATGACCGGCTGGGTGGCGGCCTCGCCGTGGAAGGTGACGTCGAGGACGGTGCGGTCGTCGCCCGTGCGCTCGCCGCTCACCGGGAACAGCGCGGCGGCCAGTTCGGAGCCCGGGGTGGCCAGCAGTTCGCTGACCGTGCCGTGTTCCACGATCCGGCCCCGCTCCATGAGGGCGGCGGAGTCGCAGATGGACTTCACGACGTCCATCTCGTGGGTGATGAGCAGGACGGTCAGGCCGAGCTGGCGGTTGAGGTCGCGCAGCAGCTGGAGGATGGAGCGGGTGGTCTCCGGGTCGAGGGCGCTGGTGGCCTCGTCGGAGAGCAGCACCTTGGGGTCGCCGGCCAGGGCGCGGGCGATGCCGACGCGCTGCTTCTGGCCGCCGGAGAGCTGGGCGGGGAAGGCCTTGGCCTTGTCGGCGAGGCCGACCAGGTCGAGGAGTTCGAGCGCCCTGCGGGAGCGCTCCTTGCCGGAGGTGCCGAGGATCTCCAGCGGCAGCTCGACGTTGTCCTGCACGGTGCGTGTGGACAGCAGGTTGAAGTGCTGGAAGACCATGCCGACACGGCTGCGCGCCTGGCGCAGTTCCCGGCCGGCGCGCGGGCCGCGGCCGGCCAGGGCGGTGAGGTCCTGTCCGGCGACGGTCACGGTGCCGGAGGTGGGGCGCTCCAGCAGGTTGACGCAGCGGATGAGGGAGGACTTGCCGGCGCCTGACTGGCCGATGACGCCGTAGACCTCGCCTTCGCGGACGTGGAGATCGACGCCGTCGAGGGCGGTGACCTCTCGGCCGCGGGAGCGGTAGACCTTGGTCAGGCCCGAGGTGGTGATCACAGGATTTCCGTCACTGTCGAGTGCGCGGGCGTGGGTGTGCCCGGGCACGGGTGCATGCGGTTTCGGCATGGCGGGTGGTCGTGCGTCTCGTACGGCCTACGGCGCACGGACATGCCACGGCTCTCGCTTCGGGGCGCGAGGCTCAGCTGATGCGGGGGCCCTCTAGAAGGCGCACATTCGACACATCAGGCGACACATACAACGAGCACCGGGCGTCATGGTCGCCTCGGTCGCAAGGGTGCGGCAGCTCGTCGTGGTCATGCGGCAAGTAAAGCAGACGGTCACTCCTGACCGGTCGCCGCTGTCCGCATAGTGGACAGCGGCGGACAGTGCGGGACCGGGCCTCAGTCGCGGACGGAGATCTCCAGGCCCGCGTCGGTGACCAGTGCGGACAAGGCCGACAGGTCGCGCACGACGAGGTCGGCGGCCAGCTCTTCGGCCCGGTGGGTTGTGGCCAACGCCACGGTGGTCATCCCGGCGGCGCGGCCCGCCTGGAGCCCGGCCGGGGCGTCCTCGAAGACGACGCAGCGGGCGGGGTCGACGCCCAGCTGCCGGGCGGCGAGGAGGTAGGGCTCGGGGTCGGGCTTGCCCCGCGTGATGTCGTCGGCGGCGATCAGCGTCTTGGGCAGGATGCCGACGGCGTCGAGCCGGGCCTCGGCCAGCCGCCGGGTGGCCGAGGTGACGACGGCCCAGCGCTCGGCGGGCAGACCCGCCAGAAACTCGCTCGTGCCGGGCAGCAGCCGGACGCCTCCGTTCGGCACGTCCTCGACCTCCAACTGCTCGACCCTGGCGACCGCTTCGGGCACGACGTGGGCGGGCAGCAGGTCGGCGACTATCTCGGCGGCGGGCCGCCCGTGCAGCTCCACGCGCCCGAAGTCCTCGGCCGTGATCCCGTACTCCCGGGCCCACCGGGCCCAGCAGCGCTCGACGGAGTCGAGGGAGGAGACGAGGGTGCCGTCGTTGTCGAAGAGGAGGGCCTGTGCGTGGATCGTCATGGTCTAGACCCTACGGCGTACGGCGGGGTCGGCGGCCGGCGCCCGTTTCGGCCGTAATAAGGTCTCCGCATGCTCAATGCCCTGACGCTGGTGACCGGGATCGCCGCGCTGCTGCTCGCCGCGTGGTGCGGCTGGGCCGCGTACCGCGACCAGCCGACCAAGGACTGGCACTTCATCGGCATGGCCGTGGTGTCGGTCCTGGCCGTGCTCCAGCTGGTGATCGGGATCGTGCAGCTGGTGCGGGGCGAGAAGCCGGAACAGGGTACGACGATCTTCGTGGCGTATCTGCTGGGAGCGTTCGCCTGTGTGCCGGCGGCGGGGATGATGTCGCTGGCCGAGCGGACCCGGTGGGGCTCGGTGACGGCGGCCGCCGGCGGTGTGGTGCTGGCCGTGCTGGAGGTGCGGCTCTATGACATCTGGGGAGGCTGACGTGACGGCGGTGCAGGAGAAGCCGGCCCGGCTGATCAGCGGGCCGGGCATGCTGCTCGTCTGGTTCTACGGCGTGATGGTCGTCGGCGCGGTGTCGCGTTCGGTGTTCCAGATCGCGACGGACTTCCAGCGGGCGCCGCTGGCCTACTCCCTGTCGGCCGTGGCGGGAGTCGTGTACGGGTTCATCACGTACTCACTCGTCCGGGGCGGGGAGACCGCCCGCAAGGCGGCGCTGGTGTGCTGCGCCGCCGAACTCGCGGGTGTGCTCCTGGTCGGCACGTGGACCGTGGTCGACAGCTCGGCCTTCCCGGACGCGACCGTCTGGTCCGACTTCGGGATGGGGTACGTCTTCATTCCCGTGCTGCTGCCGATCTCCGCGATGTACTGGCTGCGGAAGTCGCGGAGCACCGTCACGCCGTAGCGGCGTACGCCCCCGCCTGCTTCTCGAGAATGAGCAGCTCGACGCCGTCCGCGCCCTTGGAGCGGCCGACCGTCTCGTAGCCGGAGCGGCGGTAGAGACGGAGGTTGCCCTCGCTGCGGTGGCCCGTGAAGAGACGGAAGCGGGTGGCGCCCCGCTCCTCCACCAGCGCTGCCTCGGCCGAGCGCAGCAGCCGCGCGCCGATGCCGTGTCCCTGCAGGCGGGGGTGGACGCAGAGCTTGGCGATGGCGGCCGAGCCGTCCTCGGTGACCTTGCCGCGCACGGAGCCGACCACCTCGTCACCGAGCCGGGCGACGAAGACGCAGTCGGAGGCGACTTCCGCCCGGACCGAGTCCAGGGTTTGGACGAGCGGGTCGATGCGGTAATTGCCGTACAGCGCCGCCTCGCTCTGGAAGCACAGGTACTGGAGCCTGAAGATCTGCTCCGCATCCTGCTCGGTCGCCACCGAGATGGTCACGCTCATGCCCATGTGCGCACGCCTCCCGCTCACCTGATCACCTGTCGTTCCCACTCCTATCCCCGCGCTTCGCGCGCCGCAACCTCCGGTGCGAGCAAACGCCGTAGACATCCCAGACATCTGGAGCGTTCCGGGCCAAGGCTGCCCTGTGAGATACCCAACTCCCCCGCGATCTCCCGGTATGTCAGGTCCTGCGGGGAGAGCAGGGCCTCGATCAGCCGGGGGCAGCGGCCGGGCAGCCGGCGGACCGCCTCGCGCAGGGCACGGTGCCGGGCGGCGGTGACGGCGAGCTGCTCGGGACCGGGGCGGGTGTCGTCGGCCGGCTCGATGCCGTAGGGGTGTTCGCGCCGGGTGGTACGGCGGCTGCGCCGGGCCTCGGCGCGGACGGCCTTGCGCAGCCAGCCCTCGGGGTCCGGCGGCGGCCCGTCGCGCTCCAGCCGCTCCAGCAGCCGGAGCCAGACGGCCTGCTCCAGGTCGCCCGGCTCGCTCCCGGCGGCATATGCCTCGGCCGAGGCCTCGGCGGTGAGCAGCGGGCTCAGGGTGGCTACGAGGTCGTACGTCATATGCGGAACGACGCGTCGCCCCGGGAGCAGGTTTCCGGGGCGGCGCGGAGTCAGCCCGAACGGGGTGCGGCGGGCCGAACGGTTGACGGGGACTCAGGCGACTCCCGGCCGGCGCTCGGCTCAGCCGGCCAGGAAGTCGGCGCGGGCGAGCAGGCCGGTGTCGGCGTTGTCGGTGAAGACGCCGTCGATGCCGGTCGCGAAGTACGTCCTGAACGCGCCGAAGGGGTCGCCGTAGGCGTCGGCCGCGCTGCCCTTGCGGTACTCCGCCGGCAGGAACGGGTTCTCGTTGCGCATGGTGTAGGGGTGCAGGACCAGGCCCACCCGGTGCGCGTCGCGGACCAGGGTGGTCGGCTCGCCCAGGGTGCCGTCGGCCTTCTTCGGTATCACCAGGTCCAGGGTCGGGCCGATGCCCTGCGCGTAACCGGCGAGCTCGCGCAGCCCCTTGGGCGTGATCAGATCGGCGACCGTGCGCGGGTCGCCCGCCTCGACGAGGTCGTAGGGGCGGCTGTCGGCCGAGGACAGCAGCACGACGAGCGGGTTGTCGACGAGCTGGTTCAGCCGCTGGATGCTGGTGGGTTCGAAGGACTGCAGGATGACCGGCGCGTCACGGCCGTCCTTGCCGTACTTGGCGAGCAGCTTCGCCACCCGCTCCTCCAGGCCGAGGCCCAGCCGGCGGAAGTAGGTGGGGTGCTTGGTCTCGGGGTAGATCCAGACCTGCTTGCCGCGCTTGCGGGTCTGCTCGTCCTGCCACTTCAGGACCTCTTCGAACGTGGGGATCTCCCAGCGCCCGTTGTAGAGGGTGTTGTGCGGCCGGTTGGCCGGGATGCGCTCGATCGCGCGGAGCGTCTTCAGCTCGGCGAGGGTGAAGTCCTCGGTGAACCAGCCGGTGGTGGCGACCCCGTCCAGCGTCTTGGTGGTCCGGCGGTCGGCGAACTCGGGATGGTCGGCCACGTCGGTCGTGCCGCCGATCTCCGGCTCGTGCCGGCAGACGAGGTGTCCGTCCTTGGTGGGCACCAGGTCACCGGCCTCGACCACGTCGGCGCCCAGGTCCAGCGCCAGGTCGTAGGAGCCGAAGGTGTGCTCGGGGCGGTAGCCGCTGGTGCCCCGGTGGCCGATGATCGTCGGCACCGGCAGGCTCTTCAGGCCCCGGGCCGCGGGCCGCGCGCCGCGGGCCTCCGCCGCGGCCGCGGCGTCCGGCAGTCCGAGGACCGACCCGCCCGCTCCGAACACCGCCGCGCCGAGGATCGCCCGCCGTCCGGTGGTCCGGGTCCGGGTGTCCTGAGTCCGCTCGTTCGCCTGGTCGCTGCCCATGGGCGTCTCCTGCCGTCTTCGTCCGCCCATGGAGCCCGTGTGACTCCGGGGCACGTGTCAACTCGTGAGGTCCGGCCGATCGTAGGGGCGTGGTCATGACCGAGGGGAGACCTGTGTCCGAACGCCGGGGTGACACCGTGTGACCTGTGGCAGCCGGCCGCCGGGGCGTCGCCGGGCGGACACCGTCGGTAAACCCACGTCAACACTTCGTAAGACCTGAGTGAACCGGGCGTCCCCGATGTGCGTTCGGCAGGGCCCCGCGAGTAATGTCCTCACCTGCACAGACTCATAACGCCTCTCGGCATCGGAGGACCCGTTGTCCCGCTTCCGGCTCATCAAGGCAGTGCTCGGACCGATCATGCGCCTGATGTTCCGCCCACAGGTGGAGGGCGTGGAGCACATCCCCGGGGACGGGCCGGTGATCCTGGCGGGCAATCACCTCACGTTCATCGACTCGATCGTGCTGCCGATCGTCACCAAGCGCCAGGTGCACTTCATCGGCAAGGACGAGTACGTCACCGGCAAGGGCTTCAAGGGCCGCCTGATGGCGTGGTTCTTCACCGGCGTCGGCATGATCCCGGTGGACCGGGACGGGGCGAACGGCGGCGTGGCCGCGCTGATGACCGGGCGCCGGGTGCTGGAGGAGGGCAAGATCTTCGGGATCTACCCCGAGGGCACCCGCTCGCCCGACGGCCGGCTGTACCGGGGGCGCACCGGCATCGCGCGGCTGACGCTGATGACCGGTGCGCCGGTGGTCCCCTTCGCCATGATCGGCACGGACAAGCTGCAGCCGGGGGGCTCCGGCATTCCGCGGCCCGGCCGGGTCACCGTTCGCTTCGGCGAGGCGATGGAGTTCTCGCGGTACGACGGGATGGACCGGGACCGCTATGTGCTGCGGGCCGTGACCGACTCGGTGATGGCCGAGGTCATGCGGCTGGGTGGACAGGAGTACGTGGACATGTACGCCACGAAGGCCAAAGCCGCGTAGCGCCGCCGGCAGTCGGGCCGGTCCTCGGGTGCGGGTTCGTGGTCGCTGTTCGCGCCCACACGGCGGGGCCGCATGCCAGACACAGCCCCGCGCCCCCAGGTACCTCACCTCATCCGGCGCTTTCCAAGTTCTGCCCCTTCAGCAGGAACCACGCCGCCAGTGATGCCGTCAGCAGGACCGCCGCTCCCGCGCCCGAGGCCAGCTGGAGGCCGTGGACGAAGGATTCGCGGGCGGCGTCCAGCATCTGCTCGGCCGTGTGCGCGGGCATCTTCGTCGCTGAATCCGCCGCGGCGCCGAGTGATTCGTGAGCCGCTGCCGGAGTTCCCGCCGGGCCCGTGAAGTCGCGGTAGACGCCTGTCACGATCGAGCCCAGCAGGGCGATGCCCAGGGCCGCGCCCAGTTCGTACGCCGTCTCGGAGACCGCCGAGGCGGCGCCCGCCTGTTCCTTGGGCACGCTGGAGAGGATCACGTCGGCCGTCACCGTGAAGGAGAAGCCGGCCCCGACGCCGACGACCAGCAGTGCGGCGCCGAGGACCGGGTAGCCCGTCGACACCCCCAGCGTCGTCAGCGCGGCCAGGGCGAGGCCCACGGCGGCGAGACCGCCCGAGACCACGGTCCGTACCGAGAAGCGGCGGGCGGCGCGGCCCGCCAGCAGGCCGGCCACCACCGCGCCGACGGCGGCGGGCAGTTCGGCCAGGCCTGCCTCGAACGGACGCCTGCCCTGGACGAGTTGCAGGTACTGGGAGAGGAAGAACACCAGGCCGGACATGCCGAGCACGGTCAGCAGGTCGGCGAGGACCGCCCCGCTGAAGCCGCGCCGCCGAAACAGCCGCATGTCCAAGAGCGGGACCGGCATGGTGAGTTGGCGGCGTACGAAGCCGTGGAGCGCGGCCGCGCCCAGCAGGCCCGCGGCGAGCGTGGGCCAGGTGAAGCCGTGGGTCGCCGCCTCCTTGACCGCGTAGACGACGCCGATCATGCCGACCAGGGACAGCAGGACGCTGGCCAGGTCCCAGGGGCCGGGGTGGGGGTTGCGGGACTCGGGCAGCGTGCGGATGCCGACGAGGACGAGGACGGCCATCACCGGCAGGTTGATGAGGAAGACCGAGCCCCACCAGAAGTGTTCGAGCAGGAACCCGCCGGCGATCGGGCCGACCGCCGTACCGGCCGAGGCGGTCGCGCCCCAGATGCCGACGGCGAGGCTGCGCTCGCGCGGGTCGTGGAAGAGGTTGCGGATCAGGGCGAGGGTGGCGGGCATCAGGGTCGCGCCCGCGACACCGAGCAGCGCCCGCGCCAGGATCATCAGCTCCGGTGTCGTCGCATAGGCGTTGAGGACGGAGATCGCGCCGAACGCGGTGGCGCCGAGGAGCAGGATGCGCTTGCGGCCGATGCGGTCGCCGAGGCTGCCCATGGAGACCAGCAGACCCGCGATGACGAAGGAGTAGACGTCGCCGATCCAGAGGAGCTGGGTGCCGGAGGGGTTCAGGTCCTCGCTGATGTAGGGGGTCGCCAGGCCGAGGACGGTGGCGTCGACGGCCACCAGCAGCACGGCCAGGACGAGGACGGAGAGCGCGAGCCAGCGGCCCGGGCGCTTCTCCAGCTCCGTCGCACCGGCCGGCTGCAGGGTGCTGGTCATGATTCCTCTCTTCGTACGGCGCCGCCGAGCAACAGCTCGGCGACCATGGTCGGGAAGTCACGGGCGGCCACGCGGCCGTCCAGGGTGGCCCAGGCACACGAGGCGATCAGCCCGTACAGGGCCTCGGTGAGCCAGACCGGGGTGAGGTCGATGCGGAACTCGCCGGTGCGCTGGCCGCGCTGGAAGACCGCGCCGATGCGGGCGTCGAGTCGCTGCCAGCCGTCGTTCTGCCGGTCGCCCTCCCACAGCTGGCTCTCGCCGTAGAGGAAGGCGAGGAGTCCGGCGGCGGGCTGGATCTCGCGGACGAGTCTGCGGACGGCCTCGCCGGCGGGCCCGTCGTCCAGCCGGGCGCGGCTCACGGCCCCCTCGCACTCCGCGATGCCGAGCGCCTCCAGCGCCCGGACGAGCGCGTCGCGCCCGGCGAAGTGGCGGTGCAGCGTGGCCCGGCTGATCCCGGCGGCCTTGGCGACCTCGTCCATGGTCGCGGTGGACTTACGGGTCAGCAGGGCGGCTGCGCTGCGCAGCACGTGGTCACGATCCAAGGCCATGAGACAAGAGTAGCCCACATGAGACATATTTGTCTCACACTGGGCGTGTGCGGCTCATAGGTGCTGGTCAAAGAGGGTGTCGGATCAGTGCCAGGGCAGCTGTCCGCGACGCTCCCAGTAGGCGCGCGGGTCCTCGGCGAGCGTGGCCAGGCGGGTCATCTGATCCGCGTCGAGGTCGACGGCGGGGGCGTGCAGATTCGAGAAGAGCTGCGGGACGGTCGCCGCGCCGGAGAGGACGACGCCCGCCCAGGGCCGGCGCAGGATCCAGGCGAGCGCCACGGCGTCACAGCCGAGGGAGGTCTCCTCGGCGACGGCCCTCAGCATCTCCGGGGCATGCGGCGCGGCGAGCCGGCCGTTGGCCATGCCCTCCTTGACGATCACGGTGAGCCCGGCGTCGTGCGCCTCGGCGAGCGCGGGGGCGGCGGAGTGCTCCAGGAGGTTGTACGTCGACTGGACGGTACGGAAGAGGGGCTTGCCGTCGACGGTGATCGCGAGGGCGGCGCGGATGGTGTCGGCCTGGGCGGGGCCGCTGGTGGAGAAGCCGACGCTCACGCCCTGGGCGGCCGCCTCGGCCAGTTTGACGTGCAGGTCCTTGTCGGTGAGGGCCGGGCTGTCCGGGGTCAGGGAGTGGATCTGGTAGAGGTCGAGCCGGTCGCCGAGCAGCACGTCGGTCTCGGCGCGCTGGCGTTCGTAGGTCGCCAGGCCGTGGTCCTTGACCTCGTGCTTCTCGGCGTCCGTGGCCCAGGCGGCGGTGTAGGTGTAGCCCCACTTGCTGCCGACGACCACGTCGTCGACGTCGGGGCGGGCGTTCAGCCAGTCGGCGAGGAACTCCTCGGAACGGCCGTAGGAGCGGGCCACGTCGAAGTAGCGCACGCCCTGCGCGTAGGCGGCGTCGAGGAGTTCATGGGTGCGGTCGCGCAGGGCGTCGACGCTGTGGTTCTCCCCGAGGTCCTCGTCCCGGCCCAGGTTGATGTAGCCGGGACGGCCGACGGCGGCCAGGCCGAGGCCGATGTGGCACGTCGGCGTGGTGGCGGTGGCGAGGCGGGCGAAGGGCATCGCGGGCTCCGTTCGGTCGGCTGACTGACGACCAACGTAACCCGCGACGCCCGCGCGTCACTTCTTTGCCTCGGCCCACGCGTGCTGCGTCGCCACGTCCGCCTTGAGCTCCGCCAGCTGGACGGCGACCGCGCCGGGCGCCGTACCGCCGCGGCCGCTGCGGGAGGCGAGGGCGCCCGGGACGTTGAGCACGGAGCGCACCTCCGGCGTGAGATGCGCGGAGATCTTCGCGAACTGCTCGTCCGTGAGTCCGTCCAGCTCCTTGCCCTCGGCCTCGGCGACCTTCACGCACTCCCCCGCGACCTCGTGCGCCACGCGGAACGGCACGCCCTGCTTGACCAGCCACTCGGCGATGTCGGTGGCGAGCGAGAAGCCGGCCGGGGCCAGCTCCTCCATCCGTTCGCGGTTGACCGTGAGGGTGGCCATCATGCCGGTGAAGGCGGGCAGCAGCACCTCCAGCTGGTCGCAGGAGTCGAAGACCGGCTCCTTGTCCTCCTGGAGGTCGCGGTTGTAGGCGAGCGGCAGGGCCTTGAGCGTCGCCATCAGGCCGGACAGGTTGCCGATCAGACGGCCGGACTTGCCGCGCGCCAGCTCGGCGATGTCCGGGTTCTTCTTCTGCGGCATGATCGACGAGCCGGTGGAGAACGCGTCGTGCAGGGTCACGAAGGAGAACTCCTTCGTGTTCCAGATGATGATCTCCTCCGCGATCCGGGAGAGGTTCACGCCGATCATCGCGGTGATGAAGGCGAACTCGGCGACGAAGTCGCGGGAGGCCGTGCCGTCGATCGAGTTGCCGGCGCTGCCGTGCTCGAAGCCCAGGTCCTTCGCCACCGCCTCCGGGTCCAGGCCGAGCGAGGAGCCGGCGAGGGCGCCGGAGCCGTACGGCGACACGGCCGTGCGCTCGTCCCACTGGCGCAGCCGCTCGGCGTCCCGGGACAGGGACTGCACATGGGCCAGGACGTGGTGGGCGAAGAGCACGGGCTGGGCGTGCTGGAGGTGGGTGCGGCCCGGCATCGCGACGTCGGGGTGGGCCTCGGCGAGGCCGACCAGGGCGTCCTGGAGGTCGGCGATCAGGCCGCCGATGATGCGGGCGTGGTCCCTGAGGTACATCCGGAAGAGGGTCGCCACCTGGTCGTTGCGCGACCGGCCGGCGCGCAGCTTGCCGCCCAGGTCCGGGCCGAGACGCTCCAGCAGGCCGCGCTCCAGGGCGGTGTGCACGTCCTCGTCGGCGATGGTGCCGGTGAAGGTGCCGGCGGCGACGTCGGCCTCCAGCCGGTCGAGCCCGTCGATCATGCGGGTCAGCTCGTCCTCGGTGAGCAGCCCCGCCTTGTTCAGGACACGCGCGTGGGCACGCGAACCGGCGATGTCGTAGGGCGCGAGCCGCCAGTCGAAGTGGACGGACGCGGACAGCTTGGCCAGGGCCTCGGCGGGACCGTCGGCGAAACGGCCGCCCCAGAGCCGGACGTCACCGCTGTTGCTGCTCACTTGCGCTGCTCCTAGAGAAGGTGGGTGGGTCGGTTGTGGTGCGGGTCGGGCGCCAGGCTATGCCCGCAGGTCCCGCCGTGCGGCGATCCGCGAGGACAGGCCGTGGATGTCGATGAAGCCCTTGGCCGCGGCCTGGTCGAAGGTGTCGCCCGTGTCGTAGGTGGCGAGGTCGAAGTCGTAGAGCGAGGTCGCGGAGCGGCGGCCGGTGACGACGGCGCGGCCGCCGTGCAGGGTCATCCGGATGTCGCCGGACACATGCGTGCTCGCCTCGTCGACGAAGCCGTCCAGGGCGCGCTTGAGCGGGGAGAACCACTGGCCGTCGTAGACCAGTTCGCCCCAGCGCTGCTCCACCTGCCGCTTGTAGCGGGCGAGTTCGCGCTCGACGGTGACGTTCTCCAGCTCCTGGTGGGCGGTGATCAGCGCGATCGCGCCCGGCGCCTCGTACACCTCGCGGGACTTGATGCCGACGAGCCGGTCCTCGACCATGTCGATCCGGCCGACGCCCTGGGCGCCGGCGCGCTCGTTGAGCCGCTGGATCGCCTGGAGGACGGTGACGGCCTCGCCGTCGATCGCGACCGGGGCGCCCGCCTCGAAGGTGATGACCACCTCGTCGGCCTCGCGGGGGACGGCGGGGTCGGCGGTGTAGTCGTAGACGTCCTCGATCGGGGCGTTCCAGATGTCCTCCAGGAAGCCCGTCTCGACGGCGCGGCCGAAGACGTTCTGGTCGATGGAGTACGGGGACTTCCTCGTGGTGGCGATCGGGAGCCGCCTGGCCTCGCAGAAGGCGATCGCCTTGTCCCGGGTCATCGCGTAGTCGCGGACCGGCGCGATGCACTTCAGGCCGGGGGCGAGGGCGACGATGCCGGCCTCGAAGCGGACCTGGTCGTTGCCCTTGCCGGTGCAGCCGTGGGCGACGGTGGTGGCGCCGTGCTCCTGCGCGGCGGCGACCAGGTGCTTGACGATGACGGGCCGGGAGAGTGCCGAGACCAGCGGGTAGCGGTCCATGTAGAGGGCGTTGGCCTTGATCGCCGGGAGGCAGTACTCGTCGGCGAACTCGTCCTTGGCGTCGGCGACCTCGGCCTCGACGGCCCCGCAGGCGAGGGCGCGCTTGCGGATGACGTCCAGGTCCTCGCCGCCCTGGCCGACGTCCACCGCCACGGCGATGACCTCGGCGCCCGTCTCCTCGGCGATCCAGCCGATGGCGACGGAGGTGTCCAGAGCACCCGAATAGGCGAGTACGACGCGCTCGGTCACGGGTTACTCCTCACACGGCCATTCCCCTGTCATGCATGAGTATGCAGAGCTCTGCATGTTTCGTCAATTGAGGGGAGTCGTGAACGCGGGCAACCGCTTTCCCGTACTTCCACCCGAACGCAGGCGCCGCGTCTCACACACCGCTGAACCCACCCTTGACCAAGTGAGGCATCCGCATGTCCAGGGCTCTCCCGAAGTACAACAAGCGTCGCGTGGCCTTCATCGGCGGCACTGCCGCCGTGGTGCTGTCCGGCGCCGTGATCGCGGGCTCGGCCCTCGCCGGGACGCCCGGCGGGAACGACGGCGCGACGAACGCCCGCACACTGGCGAGCCCCGGGACGATCACCTGCCCGGACGTCGCCTCGAAGCTCCCGGCCGTCCCCGCCTCCGCACAGGCCGAGGTCACCCGCAACCTCGCCCTCCTCCAGACCCAGATCCAGGAAGCCAACAACCGTTTGCAAACAACCGTCGGCCAAGGCGGACCCAACTTCGTCAACAACGCCATCCTCGGCCCCCTCAAGGACAAACGCGTCTCCACCATCGACCGCATCGCCATCGCCATCGGCCGCAAGGGCACCAAGCCCACCGGCCTCGACTCCCTCGCCGCCTGCACACTCAACGGGGGCGGCACGAACAAGGGCAGCGCGAACAGCGGCAACGCCAACGCGGGCGGCGTGAACGCCGGCGCCGACGCCGCGCCGAGCGTCTCGGCGAGCCGACAGTCCGGCGGCTCGGCGACGACCGGCAACACGGCGGCCGGGACGATCACCTGCCCGGACGTCGCCTCGAAGCTCCCGGCCGTCCCCGCCTCCGCACAGGCCGAGGTCACCCGCAACCTCGCCCTCCTCCAGACCCAGATCCAGGAAGCCAACAACCGTTTGCAAACAACCGTCGGCCAAGGCGGACCCAACTTCGTCAACAACGCCATCCTCGGCCCCCTCAAGGACAAACGCGTCTCCACCATCGACCGCATCGCCATCGCCATCGGCCGCAAGGGCACCAAGCCCACCGGCCTCGACTCCCTCGCCGCCTGCACACTCACGAAGTGAGGTAGCAGGCACCCGGGGCCGCCCCGACAAGCGCCGGCCGGGGCGGCCCCGAGATGCCCGCACTTCCCCAGGTCCCCGGGCCCTCACGGCTCCACGTCCTCACCTCTCCGCATCCTCACCTCTCCGCATCCTCGCAATTCCTTAGACAGGCGAAGGAGTTTCCCCGATAATCGTTAGACATGGGAAAGACCTATGAACACATCGACGGCCGGCTCCGCACGTTCATCGAGGAGCAGCCCCTGTTCTTCACCGCGACCGCCCCGCTCTCCGGCGACGGCACCGTCAACCTCTCCCCCAAGGGGCTCCGGGGCTCCTTCGCCGTACTCGACGAACTGACCGTGGCCTACCTGGACTTCGCCGGGTCCAACGCCGAGACGATCGCCCACCTGCGGGAGAACGGGCGGATCACCCTGATGTGGTGTGCCTTCCAGGGCCCGCCGAACATCGTGCGCGTCCACGGCCGGGGCGAGCCGGTCTTCCGCGACGACCCGCGCTTCCCCGAGCTGCTCGCCCATTTCCCGGGCATCGACCCGACCCCGCACGGACTGCGCGCCGTCATCGTCGTCCACGCCGAGCTGGTGCGGGACACCTGCGGTTACGCCGTCCCCTTCATGGCGTACGAGCAGGACCGCGACCTGCACGAGAAGCGCTTCGCACGCGAGGACGACGACTCCCTGGGCCGGTACTTCGAGAAGAAGGAACACGTGGCGACTAGCCTGGACGGCCTACCCGGACTGCCGTTGCCGCTGCCCCCGTCTACCGTCTGAGCCATGCGCCCCGGTGTCGTCCTCGCCCTCGTCTCCGCGTCCTCGCTCGCCCTGCTCGGATCCGGCCCGGCCCCCGGTGCCCGATCCGGATCCGAGTCCGATCCGCTGCCCGCGCGGATGGCGGACACGGGCGGCGGCACCCAGCTGATCACCGCTCAGGCACCGCGCACCGACTCGACGTCGGGCACGGTCACCTGGTGGGACCTGCGGGACGGGCAGTGGGTGCGGGCGGGCTCGGCACCGGCACGGTTCGGCGCGAGCGGACTGGCGGAGGGCGCCACCCGCGAGCAGGGCACGAACACGACCCCGACCGGGCTGTACGGCCTCCCCTTCGGCTTCGGCATCAAGGCGGCGCCGAGCGGCACGGCCGTCACGTACCGTGCGGTGCAGGACAGTTCATGGTGGTGCCAGGACAACGACTCGTCGTCGTACAACCGGTGGGTCGACCCCCTGCCGGCCGACTGCCGGGCGTCCGAGTCCGAGCACCTGGTCTCCTACACCGCGCAGTACGCGTACGGCCTCGTCATCGGCTTCAACTACGACCGCCCGGTGCGCGGACGCGGCGCCGGCATCTTCCTGCACGTCAACGGGCAGGGCGCCACGGCCGGTTGTGTGTCGGTGCCGGAGGATGCGATGCAGCGGATTCTTCAGTGGGCCAGGCCCGAGAAGTCGCCGCACATCGCCGTGGGGACCGACAGCGGCGCCACCGCGGTGACCCGGTACTGAGCGCCTCGCGCACCGTCAGGCCGGCAGAACCACCCTGAACGTCGTACTCCCCGGTCTGCTCTCCAGCCCCACGCTTCCCCCGTGCGCCTCCGCCACGGCCGCCACGATCGACAGGCCCAGGCCCGCGCCGCCGCCGGAGGCGCCGGGGCGGCGGCGGTGTTCTGCCCGGGTGAAGCGTTCGAAGACGCCCGGCTGGACGTCCTCGGGGACGCCGGGGCCGTCGTCGTGGACGGAGAGGACGGCGGCGTCCGGGTCGCGCTGCAGGATGACCGTCACCTTGGTGCCCACAGGTGTGTGCAAACGCGCGTTGGCCAACAGGTTGGCCAACACCTGGTGGAGGCGGTGGGCGTCGCCCGGGACCGTGACCGGGTCCTCGGGGAGGTCCATGGACCAGCGGTGGTCGGGACCGGCGGCGCGGGCGTCGGTGACGGCGTCCAGGACCAGGTGCGTCAGGTCCACCGGCTGCCGCTCCAGCGGGCGGCCCGCGTCCAGGCGGGCCAGCAGGAGCAGGTCGTCGACCATCTCGCCCATGCGTGAGGACTCGGCCTTGATCCGCTCCAGGGCCCGGGTGACCTCGGGCGGCACCGGGCCGGGGTGGAGAAGGGCCAGTTCGGCATGGCCGCGGACCGAGGCGACCGGGGTGCGCAGCTCGTGGCTGGCGTCGGCGGCGAAGCGGCGCAGCCGTTCCTCGCTGGCGTGCCGTTTCGTCAGGGCGTCCTCGACGTGGCGCAGCATGCGGTTGAACGCCGCGGCGACCCGGCCGACCTCGCTGCGCGGGTCGTGGTCGGGGGCGCGCGGCGGCAGCACCACCTCGCCGGTGGCCAGCGGCAGCTCGCTGACCCGGGTGGCGGTCGCGGCGACCCGGCTCAGCGGGCGCAGCGACCAGCGGACCCAGAGCGCCCCGGCCACCCCGGCGGCGGTCAGGGCCAGGCCGAAGACGACCACCGCGACCAGTTCGAGGCGCTGGACCACGGCCCGCACCGGCTCCGTCGGCAGCCCCGTGATCAGCACGTCGCCGTCCCGGCCGCGCCACGCCATCATGCGGTAGTCGCGCAGGCGCGACAGGCACACGGTGTGGCCCGCGCCGTCCACCGGGATCCGGGCCAGGGCCGCGCGGTCGTGCGTGGTCAGCGTGATGCTGAGGTCCTGCCTGTCGCTGGCCGGTACGACGGCCGCGCTGGTGACCCGGCCGGCCAGCAGACGGGCGCCGAACGTCTCGGCGGCCTGGCGGCGGGTGTCGCCGTGCTCGTCGCCGTCGTGGTCCGAGGGCTTCGAGGGTGTGTAGGTGCCGTGCTCCAGGCTCTGCGGGAAGGCCGTGCCGGTCTGCTGGAGCTGCTGGTCGAGCCGGCGGGTGAGGAAGCCGTTCAGTTCGACGACGGCGGCCACGCCGACCGCGGCGCAGCTGATCGCGAGCAGCACGACCAGCCCGGCGGTGAGCCGGGCGCGCAGGGTACGGGGGCGGGGCAGGCGGCGCAGGAACCGTGGCAGCGACGACATCAGCGGGTCGCCGGTCTGAGGACATAGCCCGCGCCGCGGACGGTGTGGATCATGGGCTCGCGGCCCGCGTCGACCTTCTTGCGCAGGTAGGAGATGTACAGCTCGACCACATGGGCCCGGCCGCCGAAGTCGTAGGACCAGACCCGGTCGAGGATCTGCGCCTTGCTGAGCACGCGGCGCGGGTTGCGCATGAGGAAGCGGAGGAGTTCGAACTCGGTCGGCGACAGTTCGACCAGCTCGCCGGCCCGGGTCACCTCGCGGGCCTCCTCGTCCATCACCAGGTCGCCGACGACCAGTCGCGGCCCGTCCTCCAGCTGGCGGGCCATGCCCGCGCGGCGCAGCAGTCCGCGCAGCCGGGCGACGACCTCCTCCAGGCTGAAGGGCTTGGTGACGTAGTCGTCGCCGCCCGCGGTGATGCCGGCGATCCGGTCCTCCACCGCGTCCCGTGCCGTGAGGAAGAGCACACAGACGTCGGGCTTCACCTCGTGCAGCCCGCGCAGCACGGTGAAGCCGTCGGTGTCGGGGAGCATCACGTCGAGGACGACGGCGTCCGGCAGCAGGTCATGTGCGGTGCTGAGGGCCGAGACGCCGTCGCCGGCGGCGCGCACCTCCCAGCCCTCGTAGCGCAGGGCGCCGGTGAGCACCTCCGCGAGGTCGGGGTCGTCGTCGACGACGAGGACGCGCAGCGGAGTGCCGTCGGGGCGGGTGAGGGCCGGGCGGCCGGAACGGGTCGTGTTCATCGCGCCTCCCAGCATCACCCCTGCCGGCGGCTGCGGTGTACCGCCTGACCTCTGAGTTTTCTGTGAGTGCGCTCACCGCCGCCCCGGCGCCGCCCGCCCCGCCCCGCTGAACGCCGGATGAGAAACCCCTCTGAGTCTGCTGTCGAAAGCCCTGGTCAGAGGGGTGGCTCAGAGGTGGCTCAGAGATTCGGCGGGCACAGTGGCCGGGCATGACGGACGAAAGGGCGTTGAACCTATGACCTCGGTCGATACGCGACGGACGGCCCCGCCCGTGCCCGTGGCCGCCCGGCGCTCCCCCGCGGGACCCGTGCTGGCCGTGCTGTGGGCCGGCGCGGCGGGCGCGGCGGCGCTCTGGTGGACCGGAACCGGGTCCGTGGTCGGCTCGGCCGGCTGGCTGACCGGCGCCGGGCGGCTCGCCGGGCTGCTGTGCGGGTACGCCTGCGCGGTGCTGGTCGGTCTGATGGCGCGGGTGCCGCTGCTGGAGAAGCGGGTCGGCTCGGACCGGGTGGCCCGCTGGCACGCCATGGCGGGCCGCTACACGGTGTGCCTGCTCACCGTGCACATCGGGCTGATCCTCGCCGGGTACGCGGCCCAGGACCACGCCTCGCTGTGGCACGAGACGGTGAGCGTCGTCCTGGACTACCCGGACATGCTCAAGGCCACGGCCGGCACGCTGGTCCTCTTCGCGGTCGGCATCACCTCGGCCCGCGCGGTGCGCCGCCGGACGAGCCACGAGTTCTGGTACTACGTCCACCTCCTGACCTACGCGGCCGTCTTCCTGGTCTTCTTCCACCAGGTGTCGCTGGGGAACGAGTTCAACGGGCAGCCGGTGCCGACGGCGCTCTGGTACGCGCTGTACCTGGGCGTCGCGGCCCTGGTGCTGTGGTTCCGGATCCTCGCCCCGGTGCGGCTCAACCGGCGACACCAGCTGCGTGTGGACTCGGTCCACACGGAGTCACCGGGTGTGTACTCGGTCGTCGTGCGCGGGCGGCATCTGGACGAGCTCGGCGCGCGGCCGGGGCAGTTCTTCCGCTGGCGGTTCCTCGCCGAGGGCCTGAGCTGGACGTCGACGCCGTACTCCCTGTCGGCGCCGGCGCGCCCGGACCGGCTGCGGATCACCGTCAAGGCGCTCGGCGACCACAGCGCGGGCGTCGCCCTGCTGCGGCCCGGTACCCGGGTGTGGGCCGAGGGTCCCTACGGCTCCCTGACCGCCGACCGCGCCACCAGCCACCGTTCGCTGCTGATCGCGGCCGGGGTCGGTGTCACCCCGCTGCGGGCGCTGTTCGAGACGCTGCCCGGCGAGGTCACGCTGCTGTACCGGGCGCGCGGGTCCGAGGACCTGGCGCTGGGCGGCGAGCTGGAGGCGATCGCCCGCTGGCGCGGCGCGCAGGTGCTGTACGCGCTGAACGGGGCGGGCGGGGAGCGGCCGGACATCTCGGCCGGGTCGCTGCGCGCGACGTTCCCCGGGATCGCCGGCCACGACGTCTACCTCTGCGGCCCGCATCGCTTCATGCAGGACGTGTACGAGGCGCTGCGGGCGGCCGGGGTGCCGGACCGCCGTATCCACCACGAGTCGTTCGAGCTGTGAGGACCCTGACGTGCACGCCTTGAAGAAGAACCGTCCGCTGCGCCGGATCGTGCTGGCCGGTGCCGCGACGGTGTCCGGGATGGTGCTGCTGCTGGCGCTGAAGCCGCACACGAGTCCCACACTGGCCTCGACCGGCGCCAAATCGCCCGCGGTGTCCAGCGGTTCGGCCCCCTCGGCGTCTTCGAGCGGTACCGGTTCGGGCGGCGGCGCCGCCTCGGGCAGGAGCACCGGCGACAGGACCGTGACCGGTGAGACCGTCCAGACCCGCTGGGGTCCGGTCCAGGTGCGGGTCACGATCAAGAGCGGCAGGATCACGGACGTGACGGCCGTGCAGTACCCGCAGGACAACCCGCGCGACCAGGAGATCAACAGCTACGCGCTCCCCCAGCTGCGGCGCGAGGCGCTGGCCGCGCAGAGCGCGCAGATCGACATGGTGTCGGGCGCCTCGTACACCAGCACCGGCTACCGGCAGTCCCTCCAGTCCGCGCTGGACTCGGCGGGCCGCTGAACACGCGGCGCATGCGGCACGTATCTGAGGGCCAAGGGCCGACTCCCCCGAGTCCCCACGGAGGAACCGTGAGCACCACCCTCGCCGGCGGCCGTGCCGCCCGCCGTCAGACGATGCGCCGCATCCGCCCGCGCCGCTCGCCGGCCGTCCCGTTGCTGCTCGCGGTGTGGGCCGGCGCGGCGGCGGTGCTGTGGCTGTGGTGGCACAACACGCCGTCCGTCGCCGACGACACCGGCCGCATCCTGAACGCGGGCCGGATCACCGGCCTGCTCGCCGGCTATCTGATGGCGCTGGTCGTGCTCCAGATGGCGCGCGTCCCGGCGCTGGAGCGGCGGGTCGGCTCGGACCGGGTCTCCCGCTGGCACGCGATGAGCGGCCGCTACACGCTCTGCCTGATCGTCGCGCACGTCTTCCTCACGATGTGGGGGTACGCGCGCCAGGCGGGCAAGTCGCTGAACGACATCGTCCAGCAGACGATCGACTCGATCAACCAGCTGCCCGATGTCGGCAAGGCGGCCATCGGCACCGGCCTGTTCGTGCTGATCGGGCTGACCTCGATCGGCCCGGTGCGCCGCCGGATGCCGTACGACACCTGGTACCACGTCCATCTGCTGACGTACGCGGCGGTGTTCCTGACGTACTGGCACCAGCTCACCACCGGCAACGACTTCGCGGTCCAGCCGATGGCCAAGACCTTCTGGTACGGCCTGTACGGCACGGTCACCGCGCTGGTGCTCTGGTACCGGGTGCTCACCCCGATCCGGCTGAACCTGAAGCACCGGATGCGGGTCGAGGCGGTCATCGAGGAGACGCCGGGCATCGTGTCGGTGCTGATCGGCGGGCGCAAGCTGCACCGGATGGGCGCGGAGGCGGGCCAGTTCTTCCGCTGGCGGTTCCTGGCGCCCGGGATGCGCTTCAGCTCGCACCCGTACTCCCTGTCGGCGGCGCCCCGTCCGGACATGCTGCGGATCACCGTGAAGGCGATCGGCGACCACAGCGAGCGGCTGCGCGAGCTGACGCCCGGCACCCGGGTGTGGGCCGAGGGGCCGTACGGGGCGATGACCGCGCAGCGCCGCAGCCGGGGCAAGGTGCTGCTGGTCGCGGGCGGGGTCGGGATCACGCCGATGCGGGCGCTGTTCGAGACGCTGCCGGGCGCGGCGGGTGACATCACCCTGCTGTACCGGGCCAACACGACCCAGGATCTGGCCCTGTGGGACGAGCTGGCGAAGATCGCCGACGAGCGGGGCGCCCGGCTGATGTACGCGGTGAACAGCCCGGAGGGCGAGCGCCCGGACATCTCCGCGGAGAGCCTGGAGCGGAAGATCCCGGACATCGAGCGGCACGATGTCTTCATGTGCGGACCGGCCGGGTTCGCGCAGTCGGTGTACGAGGCACTGCGCGGTGCGGGGGTTCCCGCCCGCCGCATCCATCACGAGTCCTTCGAGATGTGAGCGGGAGCTACGGAGACATGAGGAAGAGCCACCCGGTCCGACGGGTCGTCCTGGCCACCGCCGCGACCGTGTCCGGTGTCGTGCTGCTGCTGTCGCTGAAACCGTCGTCGGATCCGACGGCGGCCGCGGCGGGTACGGCGCCGCAGCAGGCCGCCGGGGCGCGGCAGTCGCCCCAGGGCGCCACCCGGCCGGCCGGTGCGGCCGGCGGCACCGTGACGGGGGACGCGACGCAGACGCAGTACGGCACCGTGCAGGTGCGGCTGACCGTCGCGGGCGGGAAGATCGCCAAGGCGGAGGCGGTGCAGGCGCCCAAGGGCGGGCTCAGCGACCAGAAGACCGCGATGGCCGTCCCGAAGCTGAACCAGGAGGCCGTGGCGGCGCAGAGCGCGCAGATCGACGCGGTGTCCGGGGCGACGTACACGAGCAACGGCTACAAGAAGTCGCTCCAGTCGGCGCTGGACAGGATGAAGTCCGCTGCGGCGCCCGCGCCCTCGGCGTCGTCCCCCGCCGCATCCGGGGCCAGGTCCGGTTCCGGTGCCGCGCAGGCCCGTTCGGTCACCGTCACCGGGAAGGTCGCGCAGACCCAGTACGGCCCCGTGCAGGTGCGGATCACGATGAGCGGCGGCAGGATCACGCAGGCGTCGGCGGTGCAGGCGCCCAAGGGCGGCCTCAGCGACCAGAAGACCGCGATGGCCGTCCCGAAGCTGAACCAGGAGGCGGTCGCGGCCGGGACCGCGCACATCGACACGGTGTCGGGCGCGACCTACACCAGCACCGGCTACCGGCAGTCGCTCCAGTCGGCGCTGGACCAGGCCGGTGGCTGAGGCGATGACCGGGCCGGCCGAGGCTCCCGCCGCGGTGCGTCACGCGGAGGAGGTCATGGGGACCGTCTTCTCCGTCGACGTCCGCGGCGGGGAACCCGACGCGGTGCGGGCCGCGCTCGCCGAGGCGGTCGCGGGCCTGCACCGGGTCGACGCGCTGTTCTCCACCTACCGCGAGGACAGCGAGGTCTGCCGGCTGGCCCGGGGCGAGCTGACCCTCGCGGACTGCGCTCCCGAGATGGCCGAGGTGCTGGACCTCGCGGCCGAGGCGGAGCGGGTGAGCGAGGGCTGGTTCAGCCCTCGCTACCAGGGCTCGCTCGACCCCACCGGCATCGTCAAGGGCTGGTCCGCCGAACGGGCGGCGCGGCTGCTGGCGGAGGTGGAGGGGGTGTGCGGGGTCAGCGTGAACGGCGGCGGTGACGTACAGCTGCTCGGCGCTCCGGAGCGGGAGCGCCCGTGGCGGGTCGGGGTGGCCGATCCGCTCCGGCCGGGCGGGCTCGCGGCGGTGATCTCGACGACGGGGGTGGACGAACTGTCCGTGGCGACGTCGGGGACGGCCGAGCGGGGCGCCCACATCGTGGATCCGCGCACCGGACGGCCGGCGGTGACGGACCTGGTGGCGGTGACGGTCGTGGGACCCCGTCTGACCTGGGTGGACTGCTGGGCCACGGCGGCGTTCGCGATGGGCTCGCGGGCCGGTCTGGCCTGGCTGGAGTCCCTGCCGGACATCGAGGCCCTGCTGATCACAGCCGGCGACGAGGTGCGCTGCACCGCAGGACTGGCGGCGAGACTGGGCTGACGACGACGGCTGCTCCCGCCTGTCCGCTTCACCGGCCGTGCTCGCCCCGCCCGCCGCTCCCCGGCTCAGTGCCCGTTCTGCGCCAGTTGCAGCATGTGGTCCGCCAGCGCCTGACCGCCGGTCGGGTGCCGACTGATCAGCATCAGGGTGTCGTCACCGGCGATGGTGCCGAGGATGTCGTGCAGTTCGGCCTGGTCGATGGCCGAGGCGAGGAACTGGGCGGCGCCCGGCGGGGTGCGCAGGACCACGAGGTTGGCGGAGGCCTCGGCGGAGATCAGCAGCTCCTGGGACAGGCGCCGCATCCGCTCCTCCTTGGCCGACTCGCCCAGCGGCGCGCGCGGCGTGCGGAATCCGCCCTCGCTCGGCACCGCGTAGATCAGGTCGCCGTCGGTGTTGCGGATCTTCACCGCGTTCAGCTCGTCGAGATCCCGGGAGAGCGTCGCCTGGGTGACGCTCAGCCCGTCGTCGGCGAGCAGCTTGGCCAGCTGGCTCTGCGACCGCACCGGCTGCCGGTTGAGGATGTCCACGATCCGGCGGTGCCGTGCGGTGCGGGTCTGCGGTACGGCGGGCCCGGCGCCCGCCGTCTGCTCGTGGTCCTGCGCCTCGCTCATCGTCGTCTCATTCTCCGGATCGTCCGTCCCCGTGCTTCGGGTCCGCTGCGTCGAGGATGCCGGGCAGCGCCTGGAGCAGCGCACCCACCTCGTCGTCGCGGAGGTTCAACGGCGGCATGAGCCGTACGACGTCCGGGGCGGGCGCGTTCACCAGGAACCCGGCCTCCTGGGCCGCCTGCTGCACCTGCGGTGCGCGCGGCCCGGTGAGCACGATACCCAGCAGCAGGCCGGCACCCCGAACACAATCGATCAACGGGTGGCCGAGCGCCTCGATTCCCTCGCGCAGCGCGGCGCTCTGCCGCTTGACGTTCTCCAGCAGGCCCTCGCCCGCGATGGTGTCGAGGACGGCCAGTCCGGCGGCGCAGGCGACCGGGTTGCCGCCGAAGGTCGTGCCGTGGTGGCCGGGGCGGAGCAGTTCGGCGGCCCGGCCGAAGGCCACCGTGGCACCGAGCGGGAGTCCGCCGCCGAGCTGCTTGGCCAGGGTGACGACGTCGGGGAGCACGCCCTCGTGGGCCTGGTACTCGAACCAGGTGCCGGTGCGGCCGATGCCGGTCTGCACCTCGTCGAGGACCAGCAGGGCGCCGGTGGCGGCCGTGATCGCGCGGGCGGCCTTGAGGTAGCCGGCCGGGGGGACGACCACGCCGTTCTCGCCCTGGATCGGCTCGATGACCACCAGGGCGGTCTCCTCGGTGACCGCGGCGGCCAGCGCCTGCGCGTCGCCGTAGGGGACGTGGGTGACGTCGCCGGGCAGCGGCCGGAACGGGTCCTGCTTGGCGGGCTGTCCGGTGAGCGCGAGGGCGCCCATCGTACGGCCGTGGAAGCCGCCCTCGGTGGCGACGACGTGGGTCCGCCCGGTGAGCCGGCCGATCTTGAAGGCGGCCTCGTTGGCCTCGGCGCCGGAGTTGCAGAAGAAGACCCTGCCCTCGCGGCCGAAGAGCTGCAGCAGCCGCTCGGCGAGCGCGACGGTGGGCTCGGCCATGAAGAAGTTGGAGATGTGGCCGAGGGAGCCGATCTGCCGGCTCACCGCCTCCACGATCGCCGGATGGGCGTGGCCGAGGGCGTTGGTGGCGATGCCGCCGACGAAGTCGAGGTACTCGCGGCCCTCGGCGTCCCACACCTTCAGGCCCGCACCGCGCACCAGGGGCAGCCGGGGCGTGCCGTAGTTGTTCATGAGCGCGCCCTGCCAGCGCGCGGTCAGCTCCTGGTTGCTCATGGCTCCCCCTGTCCGTCCGGCACGACCATGGTGCCGATGCCTTCGTCGGTGAAGATCTCCAGCAGGATCGAGTGCTGGACCCGGCCGTCGATGACGCGGGCGGTCCGCACGCCGTTGCGTACCGCGTGCAGGCAGCCCTCCATCTTCGGCACCATGCCGGAGCTCAACTCCGGCAGCAGCTTCTCCAGTTGGGAAGCGGTGAGACGGCTGATCACCTCGTCGGAGTTCGGCCAGTCCTCGTAGAGTCCCTCGACGTCGGTGAGGACCATGAGGGTTTCGGCGCCCAGAGCAGCAGCGAGTGCCGCAGCCGCCGTATCAGCATTGACGTTGTAGACATGTCCGTCGTCCTGACTGCGGGCGATGGAGGAGACGACCGGGATACGGCCGTCCGCCAGCAGGGCGTCGATCGCGCCCGTGTCGATGTCGGTGATCTCGCCGACCCGGCCGATGTCGACCGGTTCGCCGTCGATCTCGGGGATGTGCCTGGTCGCGGTGATGGTGTGGGCGTCCTCGCCGGTCAGGCCGACGGCCAGCGGGCCGTGCTGGTTGAGCAGGCCGACCAGCTCCCGCTGCACCTGCCCCGCCAGCACCATCCGTACGACGTCCATGGCGTCCTCGGTGGTGACGCGCAGGCCCGCCTTGAACTCGCTGACGATGCCGTGCCGGTCGAGGGCGGCGCTGATCTGCGGGCCGCCGCCGTGCACGACGACGGGCTTGAGGCCGGCGTGGTGGAGGAAGACGACGTCCTGGGCGAACGCGGCCTTCAGCTCCTCGTCGACCATGGCGTTGCCGCCGAATTTGATGACGACGGTCCTGCCGTTGTGCCGGGTGAGCCAGGGCAGGGCCTCGATGAGGATCTGGGCCTTGGGGAGCGCGGTGTGTTTGCGCGTCGAGGTCATGAGGAGTAGGCGCTGTTCTCGTGGACGTAGTCGGCGGTCAGGTCGTTGGTCCAGATGGTCGCGGTCTCGGTGCCCGCGGCGAGGTCGGCGGTGACGCGCACCTCGCGGTAACGCATGTCGACCAGGTCGCGGTCCTCGCCGACGGAACCGTTCTTGCACACCCAGACGCCGTTGATGGCGACGTTCAGCCGGTCCGGTTCGAAGGCGGCGCCGGTGGTACCGATCGCGGAGAGGACGCGGCCCCAGTTGGGGTCCTCGCCGTGGATCGCGCACTTGAGGAGGTTGTTGCGGGCGATGGAGCGGCCCACCTCGACGGCGTCCGCCTCGCTGGCCGCGTTGATCACCTCGACCTTGATGTCCTTGCTGGCGCCCTCGGCGTCGCCGATGAGCTGCCGGCCGAGGTCGTCGCAGACGGTCCGTACGGCCTCGGCGAACTCCTCGTACTGCGGGGTGACGCCGGAGGCGCCGGAGGCGAGCAGCAGCACGGTGTCGTTGGTGGACATGCAGCCGTCGGAGTCGACGCGGTCGAAGGTGACCCTGGTGGCGGCGCGCAGGGCGCGGTCCAGGGTCGCGCTGTCGAGGTCGGCGTCGGTGGTGAGGACGACGAGCATGGTGGCGAGGCCGGGCGCGAGCATGCCGGCGCCCTTGGCCATGCCGCCGACGGTCCATCCGTCCTTCGTGACGACGGAGGTCTTGTGGACGGTGTCGGTGGTCTTGATGGCGATCGCGGCCTTCTCGCCGCCGTGCGGGCTGAGCTGGGCGACGGCCTTGTCGACGCCGGGCAGCAGCTTGTCCATCGGCAGCAGGACGCCGATCAGGCCGGTGGAGCAGACGGCGACCTGGCCGGGGGCGTGGCCGCCGGTCCGGTCGTGCCCCGCGGTGTTGAGGGACTCGGCGACCTTCTCGGCGGTGGCGTGGGTGTCCTGGAAGCCCTTGGGGCCCGTACAGGCGTTGGCGCCGCCTGAGTTGAGGACGACCGCGGTCAGCTCGCCCGCCTTGAGGACCTGCTCGGACCACAGCACCGGCGCGGCCTTCACGCGGTTGGAGGTGAAGACACCGGCGGCGGCGCGGCGCGGTCCGTCGTTGACCACGAGGGCCAGGTCGGGGTTGCCGTTCTCCTTGATCCCGGCGGCGACGCCCGCCGCCGCGAATCCCTTGGCTGCCGTCACACTCACTGTGTCTCCTTGTTCGCTTCTCCGCCCGTGCAGCGCAGCGGTGCGGCCTTCTCCCCCAGTGCCTCAAGGGCCTGGAAGGTGCCCCCAGTCGTCTGCCGCCCGGCGGCTGCACGTGCGTCGCTCACGGCGCGACTCCGATCGTCGTCAGCCCGGTGGTCTCGTCGAGACCCAGGGCGATGTTCATGCTCTGGACGGCACCGCCCGCGGTGCCCTTGGTGAGGTTGTCGATGGCGCTGATCGCGATGATGCGGCCCATGGCCTCGTCGTACGCGACCTGCACCTGAACGGCGTTGGAACCGTGGACGGACGACGTCGCGGGCCACTGGCCCTCGGGGAGCAGGTGGACGAACGTCTCGTCGGCGTAGGCCTTCTCGTAGGCGGCCCGCACGGACTCCGCGGTGACACCGGGCTTCGCCGCTGCGTTGCAGGTGGCGAGGATGCCGCGGGGCATCGGGGCGAGGGTCGGCGTGAAGGACACCGCGACCCGCTCGCCCGCCACGCCGCTGAGGTTCTGGATCATCTCGGGGGTGTGCCGGTGGCCGCCGCCGACGCCGTACGGCGTCATGGAGCCCATGACCTCGCTGCCGAGCAGGTGCGGCTTGGGGGCCTTGCCCGCGCCGGAGGTGCCGGACGCGGCGACGATCACCGCCTCGGGCTCGGCGAGTGAGGCCGCGTAGGCCGGGAACAGGGCGAGGGAGACGGCGGTGGGGTAGCAACCGGGCACCGCGATGCGCTTGGACCCCTCCAACGCGGCGCGGGCACCCGGCAGTTCGGGCAGGCCGTAGGGCCAGGTGCCGGCGTGCGCGGAGCCGTAGAACCGCTCCCAGTCGGCCGGGTCCTTCAGCCGGAAGTCGGCGCCCATGTCGACCACGAGGACATCGGGGCCGAGCTGCTCGGCGACCGCGGCGGACTGCCCGTGCGGCAGCGCCAGGAAGACGACGTCGTGTCCGGCGAGCGCCTCGGCCGTGGTCTCGGTCAGGACGCGGTCGGCCAGCGGCAGCAGGTGTGGCTGGAGCGCGCCGAGCCGCTGGCCGGCGTTGGAGTTTCCGGTCAGGGCACCGATCTCGACCTCGGGGTGCGCGAGGAGCAGCCGCAGGACCTCTCCGCCCGCGTACCCGCTCGCTCCGGCCACCGCCGCACGTACCGCCATGTCCATCCTCCTCGTGATGGCATGACTATACGTAGCGCCGCAGTTTTATGCAATTACTTTCGCCGCCCGCGCGGGACCTGCCCGGTTCGCGGCACCATGCCCGAGCGGCCGTGTCACGGAGCCGCACCCTTGCGGGCCGCGTAGGCGCGGGCCGCGCGGACGCGGTTGCCGCATTTGGTGGTGCACCAGCGGCGGGCGCCGTGGGAGCGCAGGAACCAGCGGGCGCAGCCCTGGGCGGCGCACTCGGTGAGCTGGCCCGCGTCGGCGCCGGTGAGCAGGTCGGTGGCGTCCTCGGCGAGGAGCGAGAGGGCGGCGGCGGCCGGGTTGCCGGTGTCGGGGACGTCGGCGCGGTGGGGGCCGTCGGCGGTCCAGACGAGCCGCGGGGTGGCGGGGGCGGCCGCGAGAGCGGTGTTCAGGGCGTCGAGGGCGTCGGGGGCCGGAGGCGCTGCGGCGGCGCGGGCCTCGAACAGGGTGCGCAGCGCCTCACGGAGGGCGCGCAGCCGGCCGGACTGCCTGCCGTTCAGCTCCACCCGGTCGGACAGCAGCGCGTGCCGGACGAGCCACAGACGGGCGGCATCGGCGTCGTCGAGCAGGTCGACGCGGCCGTGGCTGACGGTGAACCGGGTGTTGACGAGCGCCAGCGAGACGTACCGGTCCTCGCCCGGGACCGGGAGCTGGTGCAGATAGACGGGGGCCTCGTGATCCACGGTCCCCATGCTAGCCGCCTCTCATGGCAATCCTTGCGATTCTCCGTGAGATGCGGTTAGCGTGCCTCACGGAGAATCGAATCAAAAACCGTGAGAGGTGAACCGTCGTGGCCTTCGACGTGGACGCGCTGCGCAAGGACTTCCCGATCCTGGAGCGGACCCTGGACGGCGGCGTCCCGCTCGTCTACCTGGACTCCGGGGCCACCACCCAGAAGCC
The DNA here is from genome assembly GCF_001866665.1 of Streptomyces monashensis. Classification (GTDB taxonomy): domain Bacteria; phylum Actinomycetota; class Actinomycetes; order Streptomycetales; family Streptomycetaceae; genus Streptomyces; species Streptomyces monashensis. Next base: position 41,111 of record NZ_MLYO01000007.1, read on the forward strand.
CCTCCAGGTCCTCGACGCCGAGCGGGACTTCGCCCTGACCCGCAACGCGGCCGTGCACCGCGGCGCGCACCAGCTGGCGGGCGAGGCGACGGAGGCGTACGAGCAGGCCCGGGCGACCGTCGCCCGGTTCATCGGGGCCGCCGCCGACGAGGTGGTCTTCACCCGGAACACCACCGAGGGCATCAATCTCGTCGCCTACGCGCTGGGCAACTCCGGCCGGCTCGGCCCGGGCGACCGGATCGTGGTGACCGAGATGGAGCACCACGCGAACCTGGTCCCCTGGCAGCAGCTCGCCGAGCGGACCGGGGCGCGGCTCGACTGGTTCGGGCTGACCGACGAGGGGCGGCTCGATCTGTCCCGGGCCGACGAGCTGCTCGACGAGCGCACCACGGTGCTCGCCCTCACCCACCAGTCCAACGTCCTCGGCACGCTCAACCCGGTGCGTGAACTGGCCGACCGCGCCCACGCGTTCGGCACGCTGGTGGTCGTGGACGGCGCCCAGTCGGTGCCGCACCGCCCGGTCGACGTCACGGAGCTGGGCGCGGACCTCCTCGCCTTCTCCGGGCACAAGATGCTCGGCCCGAGCGGGGTCGGCGTGCTCTGGGGCCGGGCGGAACTGCTCGCGGACCTGCCGCCGTTCCTCACCGGGGGCTCGATGATCGAGATCGTGGAGATGGACCGCAGCACCTTCCTGCCGCCGCCCCAGCGCTTCGAGGCCGGCGTGCCGATGACCACCCAGGCGGTGGGGCTCGCGGCGGCGGTGGAGTACCTGGAGCGCCTCGGCATGGCGGAGGTGGCGGCGTACGAAGAGGTGCTCACCGCCCGCGCCCTGGCCCTGCTCGCCGAGATCCCGGGTGTGCGGATCGTCGGCCCCGCCGAGGTCACCGACCGGGGCTCGGCCGTCTCCTTCACGGTCGACGGCATCCACCCGCACGACGTCGGCCAGGTGCTGGACGAGCGGGGCGTGGCCGTCCGCGTCGGCCACCACTGCGCCCGCCCGATCGTGCGGCGCTACGGCATCCCCGCGACGACCCGGGCGAGCTTCTACGTCTACAACACCCCGGCCGAGGTGGACGCGCTGGCGGAGGGCGTCCGGGCGGCCCAGAAGTACTTCGGGGGGTGAACACACTTCGAACACACCGCAAGAGGAGGGGTGTGAACACGTCAATGGGCGGGCACCGTGCCCCGTAGGCTCGACGCATGGACGTGCAGCAGCGGTACTGGCCGGTCGCCGACGTGCTGGCCCATCTGGCCGGGCGCTGGCGCGTCGAGCGGAGCGTGCGGGATCTGACGAGCGGTGACGCGGGGCACTTCTCCGGGGTGACCGTCTTCAGCACACTGGACGGCGCCGGCGGGCTGCTGCACGAGGAGTCCGGGGAATTCACCTGGCGGGGCACGACCCGGTCCGCGACCCGGACGCTGCGCTTCCTGCCGGGGGCGGCGCCGGGCACGGCGGACGTGCGCTTCGCCGACGGGCGCCCGTTCCACGAGCTGGACCTCACGACCGGGCGGTTCGTCGCCGACCACCCGTGCGCGGCCGACCTCTACCGGGGCGAGTTCACCGTGCGGGACGCGGACCACTGGCGCACGGTGTGGCGGGTCGGCGGCCCCGCGAAGGACCTGCTGCTGACCACCGACTACGCGCGGGAGGGCTGAGCGGACACGCCGTCGAAGCGGAGGTTCCAGCGGCCCGCGCGGCCGGTGACGGTGGTCGTGGACAGCGGGCGCACGTCGATGTTCCAGTAGCTCGCGGGCGGCGCCTTCAGGGCGTAGACCAGGGCCGCGCGGACGACGCCGGGTTCGGCGACGGCGACGATCCGGCCGCCGTCCTGCGCCGGCCGGGTGTCGAGCCAGCCGCCGACGCGGGAGATGAAGGCCAGCAGGGACTCCCCGCCGTGCGGGGTGGCGCGCGGATCGGCCAGCCAGGCGTCCACCGCCGCCGGCTCGCGGGCCATCGCCTCACCCAGGGTCAGCCCGCGCCAGCGGCCCATGTCGCAGTCCCGCAGCGCGGGCTGGACCAGGGGCGTGTACCCGAGCACGTCGCCCGTGGCCCGGCTGCGCGGGGTCGGCGAGCAGTAGCGCAGCTCGGCACCGGCCAGCGGCAGCAGCTCCCCGGCGGCGCGCTGCACCTCGTCCCAGCCGGACCGGTCCAGCGGCCGGTCGTCGTCGAACCGCTCCGCGAGCAGCGGGGCGCTGCGCGCGGCGGCGACGAACGTCACCCTCAGTGGCATGCGGTGATGGTGTGCCGTCGGGGAGAACGGGTCAAGGGGTGTCCCCTGTGAGATACGACGACCGTGTGGATGCCGACGCCGGACTTCTTCACGAGAACCTCGCCGCGCCCGTCCTCACCCGAGGGGGTGGAGCATCCACCTGTCGGGGTGGTCCAGCGGCCGGAAGCCCGCCTTCTCGTAGACCCCGTGGGCGTCCTCGGTGGCGAGCAGCATGCGGCGCAGGCCGTACGGCTTCAGGTGGTCGCGGATGCGGCAGACGAACGCCGTGCCGACGCCCTTGCCGCGCACCGACGGGTCGACGTACACATCGGCGAGCCACGCGAACAGCGCCTGATCGGTGACCACGCGCGCGTACGCCACCTGTTCCCCCGAGGTCCGCTCGTACACGCCGAAGTTCAGCGAACCCGCCATCGCCTGCTCGTGCTTCTCGCGGGGGCGGCCGACCGCCCAGTAGGCGTCGGTCGACAGCCACCGGTGGACGCGGTCGACGTCGACGCGGGCGGTGTCGGCGCAGAACTCGTAGCCGCCAGGGAGGGCGGGAGTGTCGTTCATCGGGTGATCATCGCAGAGTTGTCCGTGGCGGCCGGTCCGGTGCGGTTCGGCGGCGTCCCGAAGGGGCGCGGGGCTCCCTCGATATGCGGCTCCGCCGCGTGGGCGCGACCGGCCACGACGGACCCGCGGATGACCGACGGCACATCGCGGCACGTCCAGCGGAGCGCTCAGAGCACCTCGGCACACGCCGCCCGCAGCCGCCGTACGCCCTCCGTGATCTCTCCGGTGCCGGCGACGGCCGCGAAGCTCAACCGGAGGTGGGCGGCGGGGGGTTCGGCACTGAAGTACGGGCGGCCGGGGGTGAGGGCGACGCCCGCGCGCAGGGCGGCCGCGGTGAGGGCGGTCTCGTCGGTGCCGTCGGGCAGGCGCAGCCAGAGGTGGTAGCCGCCGGACGGGATGTGCGGCAGGGCGAGTTCGGGCAGCCGCAGGGCCAGCTCGGCGGTCATGGCGTCGCGGCGCTCCTTCAACTCGGCTGAGATGAACCGCAGATGGCGGGGCCAGGCCGGGGAGCCGACGAGTTCCAGGGCCGCCTCCTGGAGCGGCCGGGGCACGAAGAAGCTGTCCACGACCTGGATGGCGCGCAGCCGCTCCAGCACGGGCCCGTGCGCGGCCAGGGCGCTGACCCGGAAGCTGGGCGAGGTCGCCTTGGTCAGCGAGCCGACGTGCACGACGACACCGTCCGGGTCGTCGGCGGCCAGCGGGCGGGGCAGCGGGCCCGCGTCGGCGTGCACGAGGCGCCGGACGAAGTCGTCCTCGACGACGAACGCGCCCGTCTCACGGGCGATGCGCAGCACCTCGGCGCGGCGCTCGGGGGCGAGCACGGCACCGGTCGGGTTCTGGAACAGGGGCTGGCAGACGAACACCCGGGCACCGCTCGCCCGGAAGGCGTCCGCGAGCAGTTCGGGCCGTACGCCGTCGGGGTCGACCGGCACCGGGACCGGGCGCAGTCCGGCGGCGCGGGCGATGGCCAGCATGCCGGGGTAGGTCGGTGACTCCACGAGGACGGGGGCGCCGGGCGGAGCGAGCGCGCGCAGGGCGGTGGCCAGCGCGGACTGGCCGCCGGCCGCGATCAGCACCTCGGCCGCGGTGACCGCCCCGCCGATGCCGCGCGCGAACCACTCCCGCAGCTCCGGCAGCCCCTCCAGCGGCGGCCGCCCCCAGGCACCCGGCCGGCGCCCGGCCCGGGCCAGGGCCGCCGCCATGGCGCGCTCCGGCTGGAGGGAGGGGTGCAGATAGCCGCCGCTGAACTCCAGCACCCCGGGCGGCGGAGCGGCCAGCGAGACCGTGACCCCGGAGGCGTCCACCGTGCGCGGGACGAGTTCGGGGGCGTTGTCGGCGCTCAGCGCGACCTCCTGCCAGGAGGTGTCCCCGGCCGGGGTCACGGCCGCGCGGGGCCGGGCGCGGAAGGCACCGGCGCCGGGCCGGGTGACCACCAGCCCCTCCGCGGCGAGCTGAGCGAGGGCCCGCGAGACGGTCACCGGGCTCACCCGGAACCGCTCGACCAGGGCCCGGCTCGACGGGAGCTTTCCATTCGGAGGGTAGCGATCGAGGTCCCGTCGGAGCGCTTCTGCCAGTTCATTGACGCTGCTACGCTGGTACATGAAGACACAGAGTAGCGCTACTGCATCCGCCCCGATAGCGGTGACCGCCCCGCAGGAGCGGGGTGGCGTCGGCACCGCCCTGGCCTTCCTCGGCGTCGCCTCCTTCTCCCTCACCTTCCCGGCCACCGCCTGGGGCCTGGAGGGGTTCGGCCCCTGGTCGCTGGTGGCCGCGCGCTGCGTCCTCGCGGCGCTCGTCGCGGGCGGCTGTCTGCTCGCTCTGCGCGTCCCCCTGCCGGAGCGGCGGCATCTGCCCGGGCTCGCCGTCGTCGCGGCCGGTGTCGTGCTGGGCTTCCCGATGCTGACCACGCTCGCCCTGCGGACCTCCACCACCGCGCACGCCGCCGTCGTGGTGGGGCTGCTGCCGCTGACCACCGCCGTGTTCTCGGCGCTGCGCACGGGCAGCCGCCCCTCGCGCCGCTTCTGGCTCGCCGCGCTCGCGGGCGCCGCGGCCGTGGTCGCCTTCACCGTCGCCCAGAGCGGCGGCTCGCTCACCGCCGCCGACGGCTATCTCTTCGGGGCCCTGCTGGTGTGCGCGGCGGGATACACCGAGGGCGGGCGGCTGGCCCGGGTGATGCCGGGCTGGCAGGTCATCGGATGGGCGCTGGTGCTGTGCGCACCGCTGACCGTCCCGGCCGCCGCGGTGGCGCTGGCGTACGAGCCCGTGCACCTCGCCTGGCACGGGATCGCCGGCCTGCTGTGGGTGGCGCTGGGCTCGCAGTTCCTCGGCCTGGTCGTCTGGTACCGGGGCATGGCGGTCATCGGCGTCCCGCGGGCCAGCCAGTTGCAGTTGGCGCAGCCGCTGCTCACACTGGTGTGGTCGGCGCTGCTGCTGGGCGAGCACTTCACGGCCGCCGCTCCCCTGACTGCTGTCGCCGTGCTCGTGTGCATCGCCGTCACCCAGCGGTCGTGAACGTGAGGAGGGCCCGATATGCGTGCTTCCAAGGGCGACAAGCTGGTCCAGCACGGCAGAGTGGTCGGCCAGCACGACCAGGAGTCCGAAGTCGTCGAAGTGATGGGCGAGAAGGGCGAGCCGCCCTATCGCGTCCGGTTCCCGGACGGACACGAGGCGATCATGTCGCCGGGACCGGACTGCCAGGTCAAGCACCAGAAGAACGCGCGACAGCAGTGACTCACCGCGGTGGTCTCGCCGATCGCCCGTAGTGGTCGGCGACCACGCGCGCCATCGCGCCGATCGGGTCGTCCGCCATGTCCTTGGCGGCGAAGAACACATGCCCGCGGACCTGCGGGTGGCGCGCGGCGAGGGTGAGGTGCCGGGACAGCTCGACGGGATCCTGCCAGGCCGCGGGCTGTCCGGCGGCGCCGGCCTTGTAGAGGGCCTCGCCGATGTAGAGCCGGGTCCCGGAGCCCTCGGCGACAGACGCCCACCAGTCGACCAGCTTCGCGTAGTCGGCGGCGGCGAAGCCGATGTTCCAGTAGATCTGCGGGACGATGTGGTCGATCCAGTGCTCGCGCACCCAGCGGCGGGTGTCCGCGTACAGGTCGTCGTACGTCTGCGTGCCCGCCCGGGTGTCCGAGCCGCGGGGATCGGTCGAGGCGTTGCGCCACACCCCGAAGGGGCTGATGCCGAACCGGGTGCCGGGCCGCACCCGCCTGATGCCGGTGGCCGTCTCCCGCACCAGCCGGTTGATGTTGTCCCGCCGCCACTCGGCCCGGCTGCCGAAGGCGCCGCCGTAGCGGTCGAAGGCCGCGTCGTCGTCGAAGGGCTGACCGGCGACCGGGTACGGGTAGAAGTAGTCGTCGAAGTGGACGGCGTCCACCGGGTACTTCGCGACCGCGTCGAGCATCGCCCGCCGGACGAAGGCGCGGACCTCGGGCAGACCGGGGTTGTAGTAGAGCCGGCCGCCGTAGGCCACCACCCAGTCGGGGTGACGGCGGGCCGGGTGCGAGGGGGCGAGCCGGTCCAGGTCGGTGTCGAGCGCGATCCGGTACGGGTTGCACCAGGCGTGCAGCTCCAGACCCCGGGCGTGGGCCTCGCGCACCGCCGTGCCCAGCGGGTCCCAGCCGGGATCGCGCCCCTGGGTGCCCGTGAGATACGCGGACCAGGGCTCGTACGGCGACGGCCACAGGGCGTCGGCGGTGGGCCGCACCTGGAACATCACGGTGTTGAGCCGGTCCCGGGCCGCCGTGTCGAGATACGCGATCAGCTCCCTGCGCTGGTCGGCGGCCGGCAGACCGGGCCGTGAGGGCCAGTCCCGGTTGGCGACGGTCGCGAGCCACACGCCGCGCATCCCGGCGCTCCCCCGCGGCCGGCGCCCGGGCCCCCCGGCGCGCGGCAGAGCGGCCGCGCCGGGCGCCGTGGCCAGGGTCGACAGCGCCGCCAGGGCGAAGGCCCGGCGTGACACGTGCCCCATCCGCACACCCCCATACGCTCCGGATCCGCGGCGTCACGGATCGTCCCGCGCTCCAGGATGCCCCCACCCGCGCGATCGATCATCGATACTTGGCGGTAACGTGCACGATCGGAGCAGGCACCGAAACCCGGGGGTCCTGCGAGTGCCGTAGATCAGCGAAGGGGTCGATGTGACGGGCATCCCAGCGGGAGACATCGCACGCGTCGGAGTCGTGGGCTGCGGCCAGATGGGCGCGGGCATCGCCGAGGTGTGCGCCCGCGCCGGACTGGACGTGAAGGTCGCCGAGACGACGGGCGAGGCCCTGGAGATCGGCCGCACCCGGCTGTTCAACTCCCTGGCCAGGGCGGCCGAGCGCGGCAAGATCAGCGAGCAGGAGCGGGACGACACCCAGGCGCGCCTGAGCTTCACCACGGACCTCGGCGAGTTCGCCGACCGCGACCTGGTGATCGAGGCCGTGGTGGAGAGCGAGCAGGTGAAGACGGAGATCTTCCAGGTGCTCGACCAGGTGGTGACCCGCCCGGACGCGATCCTGGCCTCCAACACCTCCTCGATCCCGCTGGTGAAGCTGGCGGTCGCCACCTCCCGCCCGGACCACGTGGTCGGCATCCACTTCTTCAACCCGGCCCCGGTGCAGAAACTGGTCGAGCTGATCCCGGCGCTGACCACCTCGGAGGGCACGCTCGGCCGCGCCCAGCTCTTCGCCGAGAAGGTGCTCGGCAAGCACGCCATCCGGGCCCAGGACCGCTCCGGCTTCGTGGTCAACGCGCTGCTCGTGCCCTATCTGCTGTCCGCGATCCGGATGTTCGAGTCGGGCATCGCGAGCCGCGAGGACATCGACAACGGCATGGAGATGGGCTGCGCCCACCCCATGGGCCCGCTGCGGCTGTCCGACCTGATCGGTCTGGACACCATCGTCTCGATCGCGGGCTCGATGTACGCCGAGTACAAGGAGCCCCTGTACGCCGCTCCCCCGCTGCTGCAGCGCATGGTCGAGGCGGGCCGGCTGGGCCGGAAGACCGGGTCGGGGTTCTACACGTACTAGCGAGTGCGGCGACGCCGCCAAGTGGCGCTGTTCCAAGGCGAGTTCACCCGGACCAGCACCCATGGCGGCGCTGCCGTGGGGTGCCTCTCGCGGCGCCCGCCAAGTCCTCATCCGCGCCTCCTCGCCCAGTCCATGCGGACTGCACGGGGACACGGCCTGGTGAGCGGCATCGACCGACACCAAACCGGCCCTGAACTGGGGCTTTATGTCTTTCGAAGCTGTCAGGGTCTTTCCCGCTTGCTCAGCGGAAAATCCCTGGAAAGTCCCTGGGACAGAGCTGAAAGTCCCTGAAAAGTCCCTGGTTCAGAGCGGGCCGTCCAGCGCTTGCGAGCCCCGCGCGGGGGTCGCGGGCAACTGCATTCGAACCCGGGACCTGCGCAGTACCAGACCGTGAGCGTTCGCGCCACCTGGTGCCTGGTCGCGCTGCTGAGTGATGTTTTACCTGATCAGAGCGCGTGCAGCTGGTTGTTCTGTGCCACCTCGTATTACGTCGTCCAAAGGCGTCCGGCCAGGAGGGGCACTGCTGACGACGAGAAGAGAGGCCACCCGGGTTGTGAGGCCTCCCACAGTGCCTCCTGCGACCGCCCCGACCTGGTTGGGAGCATCTCCCGCAGGCGCCGAGAGCACTTCGAGCTGAACGAGCACCTGTACGACGTGGGGCCATCCCTCGCAGGCGCGCAGAGCAGTGTGAGGGCATCGCTAGCCGCCGTCTCGCGCCGGGGCCATCCCCGCAGGCGCAGGGATGGCCCCGTCTGGGATTCCGTCCTGGTGTCGTGGTCAACTGCTCCCCGCGCGGGGCCCCCGTTCTACTACCTCATGGCTCAGATGGCACAGTGGTCCCCGTGCTTGCAGGGATGGTCTTCGCGGCACCTACGCACACCGAGACCGGGCCGCTGATCAGCCTTTCTCCACAGCTTGTTCAGCGGTGGCACTCCACCTGTCGGCCGCCGCGCAGGCCCTGGCCATCGCCACCCAGATCGTCCAGGACGGATGAAAGATCCACGAAGGCGCTCCCAAGACCGATTCGGGCGTCCGTCTCATCGCCCTGGACGACGAGACCTTCGAGGTCCTCCAGGCCCACAGGCTCCGCCAGGAACGCGACCGCGAGGAGTGGGGAGAAGGCTGGCAAGACACCGGCCGACTCCACGATCTGCGCTATGCCGCCGCCGCACTCATGCTGGCGGCAGGCGTGGACGTCAAGGTCGTCAGCGAGACGCTCGGACACTCGCGACATCTACCAGGCGGTCCTGGACGACCCTGGCCCGCGACGCAGCCGAACTGGTCGTGCAGCTCGCGCCCCGCACTCACGGCCCCCATCCGGCGACAGTCCCGGATAACCCAAAATGACCGGGGTCCTCACCCTGCCGAATATGCAGTCGCCCAAGCGGCCGGCACGGAAGACAAGAAGAGCACTGCTTGACGATGACGGGCAACGAGCGGCTCCGGTCAGCGGGTATCTGACTGGAGCCGCTCCGTCTGCTCCGTAGGTGCACGGTTGCCTATGCTGTCCGCATGCTCCGAGGACCGCTGCCACCCCTACCCACACCTGACGTCATCCAAAGGCGAATAGAGATATTGAGGGCGAAGGCAAGCGTTTCCGTGCATGCCCAACACCTGGTGTCAGGAGTCATGCTCCGGCAGTTTTCTGCCCCGATTGGCCAGGGCGGCGCCCCACAGGTCTATTCGCTCAATCTGGAATACCCGCATGCCAAAATCCGGGGACGAGGACTTGAGGAGTGTGGGCAGGCTCCAATAGTCGATTTCGTAAAGTTCGAGTCGGGATCCATGGAGACGGTCTGGGGGCGAGTCGAGAACGCGGCAGGCGGAACGTTCGCCGCAGTTCGCGACGGCCATGGACTGGATCCGGTGCATCTTGATCGACTGCGCAACCTCGTGGCCATCCATCACGCTAGGAGCATTCAGTACTACACGCTGTTTCAGGACAACTGGCTCCACGCCGCCGAGCAGGCGAGACGCTTCTGGCAAGGTTACCCGGCAGTGCTCGACGCCATCGCCACCTCACAACTCGGCCTTCCTGGCGGTGACAGTCACAGCCGCGAACGTGCCTTTCAGGACCTGCACGCCCCCATCGCCAAGTGGGTTGAAACGGGGATCCTGTTTCGTGCCATGTTGGAATCCCGTTACTGGCGCACACGTTACTGGATGAAGGGCCACGGTATTGAGATCCTCACGCCATCCCATGGCAGCGAATTCATCGTAGGCGACATCCCAGCCCTGACGATCAAGAAAGGGATGCCCAACGCCGGAGTCAATGGCGGAATCGGCTACGTCTTCGCCGACGCGATTGTTCTTCCAATTTCGCCGAAGTATGCACTCCGCGTTATTGACGGACCAAGTCGCTACGTCGAAATTGACGAGGACGAGGTTCGCGAATTCAATGCCTGGCAGGTGCGCGCCGCCTTCAGCCATGTGCATCTGCGCCCCGGCAGCGGATTGGAAGATTACATACAGCTGGTAGAAAGGCCACTGCCCTCCACGGGGGTCTACCGCGACTTGTACCAGACGTGCAAGGCAGCAAACCAACGTGACCGTAGAGCCTGACCATGCGAAAAACTCGCCCATGGCACCAGGAACCGCAGTACAGAGATTCCCGGCCAGGAGGCCCTGGGGTGGTCCTGACGGCCAAAGATCAGCTACCGGGAACGAGTGACGCTACGGCGAACTGATGAACGAGATCAAGGGTGAGCTGCTCGATGAACTGGCGTCGACTCTCCTCCGATGACACCAGGTCGGCCAGCGGCGCCTCGCTCATAACGGGGAGGACCGTGGCCAAGGTGATGCTTCCGGACACTGGCTGCGGGTCGCCCATCATGTACCGCTGGTGGGTGAGGGCGACGGCAGGGGCGTGACCTACGGTCTCCGGGCCGGGCACGGCGATACCGACACGCGCCTCCAGCACACCATCAGCCTGGCGCCGCTGGGCATGCAGGGCGGCGACCGTCACCATGTCCCGCACAGCTCTCTGAAGCCTTACCTGCACCAGATAGCGCAGACCGTTCACCGTCTCGTCGAGATGGGCCATGTTCAGCGCGCCGGCAAACGCCCCATCGTGCAGCAACTCCAGATGCCCCCTGCGGCTCTGCCCGGTGTAGGTGATGTCGGTGCTTACCACAGCACGGCGAAGGCCGATCCGTGGCCGTCCCGTGCCGCCGTCGAGGTATTCACGCACGACGGCCTCTGGGAGCAATGGCAGCGCTTCCTGGAGGCTCGGCTCCACGGTGTTCGGATCAACGGCGTTGGCTGTGTCGGCAACCGAGGGCACGGAACACGCCGTGGTGACGGCGACCCAGATGCTCGACGGGAGATGGAGCAGGCGCTCTGACAGGTGAGTCGACAAAGTAGTCAGATGGTCCTCCGCGGCCCGCCGACGGCTGAACCGGTCCGCGTAGGCCACCGCTAGGTCGCTCTCCCCCAGCCAGTCCGTATCGCTGCCGCGACGACGGGGGTAGCCCCACGAGTCCTTCAAGTCCTTCGCCAGGGGGACCAGATGCGGCGCTTCCGGACTACGCGGCACCTCCACCACGATCAAATGACGGCCCGGCTTACTGACCAGGGGCACCGACCGAACGCGCAGCGCGGGGATAAAGGGGCGGACCATGCCTGCCTTACCCCGAAGACTCTGGACAAGAGGCCGCGGGTCGGCGATCCCGACGAGTTCGTCCGCCTGGTCGTGGCCGTCCTCCCTTACGCCGAAGACGATGACCCCGCCAGCCGTGTTCGCCATCGCCGCAACGTCCTTGGCAAACTCCCTGCCGTCTTTGACCTCGTCGACAGTTGCCTTCCAGTCCAGGTCCTCGGCTTCCGCTACTTGTGCGATGACCGCAGCGGCGATCATCTCCTCCGTTACCGGGCCTGCTGGGAGTCCGAGGGCCCGGTGCAGCGATGTGTACGTCATCACGGCACCGTACTGCCAGTGGCGGAGGTCCTGGCCCACTTGCGTAAGCGGGAGGTCTGAGCCACCGAGGACCCGGCCGGCTCGCGTCCAGTACCAGAGGGTCGTCCCGATGACTTTGACGTCGCGTCACGCACGCCATCGCTCGCCTGACCCTAGGACCGGTATCCGACAGTAAGGAGAGTTAGTATCCTGGACTATCGGATAGTGCATGACAGTAACAAGTAGACGTGACGGTTGTTGGTATGCCAGAGTCGCTTCTGCCGCCAGACAACAGGACTGGCTGACAGCCCCGGGGAGGATTCATGTCGCAGGAACCCCAGCCGCAGTTCATCTCGGTGCCCGTGCCGAGCCAGTACGTCACGCAGGTGTACGCCTATCTCGCTGAGCTGACTGGAGCCACTGCTGCTACTTCCCCCGTCTCCACGGTTCCGCCCGTGGAGCCCCCTCTGGGGCCGCCAACGACTCCGTCGGCAGATTCGTCGGACGGCGATCCGCTCCCGGTGGTCGAGTGGACCGTGGAGGACTTCCGTCGGCTCGTAATCGAACCGCTGAGCTCGGTGCAGGCGATCACCCGTGTCCTCGACCTTCTGGCGAAGGAGCCCGACACGCGAGTGAGCTACACCTCGCTCGCTCATCACCTGGGCATGGAGAAGAAGAGCCTGCAGGGCAATCTCGCGGCCTTCACTCGCGCCGTGCGCAAGCACTACAAGCGTCGTAACTGGCCTATGACATGGGCTGAGGCACCGACCAGCGAGCCGGATCTCAAGTCGGAGTTCTTCTACACGATGAACGCGACGACTGCCGAGCGCTGGCTGAGGGCCCGCGCCCAGGACTGACAAGCGGTAGAGAGTGGGGGAGCGAGTTCGACTCGCTCCCCCACTCTCCTGTTCTGCCCCTGCTAAGGGAGACGTGCTTCTTCCACGCAGATCGGGGCCTGCGGGGAATCAGGCACGCGACAAGCCTCGTCGTCCCCTCAGATGACTGCCAGAACAACGGGCCGAACACAGGCACACTCTCGGTCTCGACAGTCCGGGAGGTACTGCAGGCTATCTGAGGGCCGGCCTGCCGCCACGGGGGGAGCGACAGGCCCAGCTGGCATCGAGGGTGCCACACCCTCCGCATCGCTGTGGCTCTATCGCCTGAGACGAGCATCCTCCGGATTCGTCTCTCGTTCGCTTCAGTGTCCGTCGCGGAGATCTCCCCAGAGTGGTGTGGGCATCTGGTTCCGCGCTGCTGTACGTAACCGCCCTCGACCCACGGGAAGCGTCCACAGCGGCGCTGCCCCATGGCGGTGGTCGCAGCGGCACAGACTCCGACCAGGCCTACAACGGCAGGAACGGGCTGGGCCTGCCGTGCCAGGAGATACGCAGCGCGTCGCGGGCTCGGGTGGTGGCGACGAAGAGCTGGTTGCGGCTCTTCTTGAGCTCGCGTTCGTAGCGGTTGGGGTCGGTGGTTGCGTGCTGCTCGATGAGGGCGGTGCGGGGCAGGATGCCGTCGCTCGCGCCGATGACCGCGAGCTTCTGGTACTCAAGTCCCTTGAAGCGGTGCATCGTTCCGATGTGGACCTCGCCGCCGCCCTGCGGGCCTTCCTTGGTGAGGGTCGCTGTGGTGATGCCGTGCTTCGTCTCCAGGTCGGCGGCGACCCGGCCTGCCATGTCACCGTCGGCGACGCAGACGGCCATGGTGCCGCTCGGGTCGCGTACGGTGCCGTCTTTACCCGGCTGGGTGATGTCCGCGCGCCACTGCTTGAGGGCCTCGGCAAGCTGAGTGATCTCGTCGGTCCAGTCGGCGCAGGCGACATACTCGGGGGCTGGCCCGTGCAGCAGGGAGTGGTAGCCGTCGAGGGTGTCGGTTCCGTCGTCGAGGTCGTCATAGGTGCCCCCGCGGACGACCTTGGCAGCCTGGTCGAGGATCTCCTGGGTGGTGCGGTAGCTCAGCGTCAGCTTCGAGGAGCGGCCACGGATGTTGATGCCGACAGTGGAAAGGGTGACTTGCCGGTCGTAGATCCGCTGGTGGGTGTCACTGGCGATGAACAGGTCGTCCGGGCCGGCCGCGACCATGGCGCGCAGCATCTTCCAGTGGGCGGGGCTGAGGTCCTGGGCCTCGTCGACGACGATGTGCCGGTAGCGGTGACGCAGGTAGCGCATCGCGGAGCTGTTGTCATCGAGGTGGGCCAGGTCACCGCCGCCGATGTCCGCCTTGCGCTCGGCCCGGATCTGGATCTTGCGGGCGCGTTCCATCTCGTAGCGGGCCGCGCGCTCGGCGGCCTGGGCCCAGGTCTCCCGGCCCATGCCGTTGAGGCGCAGGGTGAACTGGTCGAGCAGCTTCCAGATGGCGGCGCGTTCGGGGCGGTTGAGGGCGCGGCCCATACCGGCACGACGGGCCTTGAAGTAGTCCTGACGGGTGCCTAGTGACTGGCCCAGGACGATCTGCTCCCATTCGTCGAAGAGGAATTCGGCATCCCAGCGCTGCTCATCATGTTCGAAGAGGACTTCTCGCAGCACGTCCAGGGCCCGGTCGTCAGTGATCAGACTCCGCTGCGCGCCGGGCGCGGTGTTCTCGTTCAGGACGCTCTGGGCGAGCTGATCGATGTGCTTGATGTCGATCCGGCCGAGCAGCGCCGGGTCCATGAGCGAGGTGAGCCGGGAGCGCAGGTCGGCAGTGAGGTTCTTGGTGTACGTGGTCAGCAGGATCGGCTTACCGTGGCCGGGCGGCAGAGCTGCGGCGAGGCGGGCGACCCGGTGCAGGGCGACGATGGTCTTGCCAGTGCCGGGGCCGCCGCTGACCCGGCCGGGACCGCTGTAGTTCCGTTCGACGATCTTGCGCTGCGTGGGGTGGAGATAGACCTTCCAGGCACGGAAGTCGCCCTCGGCCAGCACGTTGCGGATGTCGTCATCGACTGTGGTGACCGCGGTACGGGTGAGGGCCGCTGCCATGTCGTTCTCGAAGCCCGGTTCGAGCTCGGTGGAGGCAGGCTGGGTGATCTCACGCTCGACCTCGTCGACAGACATGCCGGAGCCGAGGCCGGTGAGGACCTCGGCGGTCAGGCGCGGAGCGCCGGCGATGAGCTGGTCGAGTTCCTCGTCGGTCGTGACAGCGAGGGCGGGGCCGATGAGGGCGTCGGCGACGCCGAGCCGACGCAGGTCCTCGGGCGTGCAGCCGACGAGGAGCGGTTCGGCGGGGGCGGCGGGTTGCTGTGTCACGCCGGGGGCCGGCGTGGACTCGGCCGGTGCGGTGGGCTCATCCGGGGCCGGCGTGAGCTGGAGCCCCGCGCGCTGGAGGACACTCTGACCGACGACGCCGAGGTCAACGAACTCGATCTCGCCGGTGATCCGGTTGATGGCGACGGTGAGTTCTTCGTAGACGTCCTTACGGTGGCGGACGGCGACGATCAACCACTGCTGGACGCCATCGGCGCCGACGCCCGCCCGAGCCAGGAGCGCCCGGTACGAACGGTCGATCTTGGCGCGGAAGATCCGGCCGTCGCCCTTGAGAGGGATGAGGTCGAGGCTGGGATGATCGGGGTCGAGGCGGAACTGGTGGCAGAAGTCGTAGAACTTCGTCTTGACCGACGAGTCCATCTTGTAGAGCTCGTTTTCAGCCTTCTGGTAGAGGCTCAGGCGTGCGGTCATCGTGCGGCACTCTGTTCTTCGGAGTCGGGACGGGCGGTGGCGTCGGGGAGCACGGTCAGCAGAGCGTCGAGATCGGCCAGCCAGTCGCCGGCCGAGCGGATGGTGAACCCAGCGTCGCGGTAGGCGCTCCAGGTCTTGTCGTTCTCCTCGTCCTCCTGGTCGTACGGCTCGGCCATGACGGCGATGCGCGGATCGCCGTGGTCCCAGACGAAGTCGGCGAGCCAACGGCGTTCGCCGAGTTCGTAGCCGTAAGCGGGGGCTTTCTTGCCGCCGTCGGCCAAGGCGTGGGCGAGGCGGGTGAGGGGGGCGTCGGGTTCGTCCTCGTCGAGGTATTCGAGGATCTCCCGGTCCCACAGCAGATCCCGCACTGCTGCTTCGAGAGGAGTCTCGTTGGAGGCATCCGCGGGTACGGGCCGCGGTGCGGGTGTGCCGGTGCCGTACCTAACCACGAGGGATTCGAGTTCACCGAGGCCGCCGAAGGCCTTGAGGACCGAGATGTCGAATCCGGCTGCGGTGGCTGTGGTGAGTTGAATGCCGTCGCCGCCGTCGTGGGCAAGGAACTGCAGGATGTTGGACCACTGGAGCCAGGAGCGCCAGCGCGCCTTGTGTTCGGGCGTGCCGAGCTGGTCGTGTGCGGTGTCGTCGAGGCAGGCCAGTGCGGACCAGTGGCCGGTGACCGCATCGACGAGGAAGGCGACGGGGAGACCGGACTGGTCGCAGGTCTGGAACAGGTTGAGTGTGCCAGTGCCCTGGACGGGCGCCGGGTCGATGCCGTCGGTGCGGCCCCAGGCATCGAGGAGCCCGCTGAGCGTCTGACGCGTCTGGTCGGGCGTGCCGTTGCCGACGAGGATTTCCTGGCTGGTCCCGAGGAGCCCGCCGACCATGGCTGATGCCCGCTTGCCCCAGGCCGCGTCGTCCGGGCTGCGCAGGTAGGCGAGGAGCATGGTCATCGGGTCGGTGAAGGCGGTGGTCGCGAGGTCGTCGCCGCCACGGTCGGCGTAGAGCTGCTTGGCGATGTCCTGGGCGCTGCGGGGGTACGGCGGCCACACCGGCTCGGCCGCCTCGCGCCCCGCGGCGGACTCGGCCGTGTTCGTCTGCCGCTCGAAGGCGTCGAGGTCGTCCCAGGTGAGCTGGAAGACGATTCGCCCCTCGGCCCGGAGCCGGTTGCGCTTGTCGGCGTCGCCGGCGAGCCGGTTGTGCTGGCGGGTGGCGTGGAAGCGGTGTCCGTCGAGGTAGACGGTGATCTTCTGCTTGGGGCCGTCGACGCGTTCGAAGGTGAAGTCGGTACGGGTGTAACCCTCGTTGCGCTGGGCGGTGAGCCGCCAGCCGTGCACGGTGCCGACCTCGTCCAGGCGCAGATAGGCGCTGTTGTCGCCGCTCTCCTCCAGCACGGCGTCGCCGCGCTGTCCGGCCCACCCGCGCAGGGCCTTGAGGAAGCGTGCCTCCAGATCGGACTCGACCTGCCCGTCCAGACCGATCTGATCGGTGTTGCCGACCTTCTTGGTGTCCCAGGCGTCGGTGTCCGTGCCCAGGAGTTCATCGAGGATCTCCAGGGCGGCCTGGCGGGAGACGCGCTCGATGTACTGCTCGTCGGCGTAGAGGTACAGACAGCGGTGGCAGGCCGGCCCGCCCTCCTCGTTGCAGGGGCACTCCACGAGCAGCCGGCGTGCGCCCTCCAGCACCTGACGGAAGGCGGCAGGGTCGGTGAGCCTGTCGAGGTAGCCAGTGCCGTGCGGGAGACGGTCGTACAGGACCAGGAAGTGCCGTTTCTCCGCGGTGTCGCGGTCCGGCATGGTGGCGAGCGTGGTGGCGAGATGCTGCGGGTCGCCGCCGAAGGCGCCGTCCACGCCCAGGCGCAGGGCCGCCTGGAAGGAGTGGACCTTCTCCTCGACGAGGACGGTCGCGGCCGGCAGCAGGATGCGCAACGCTTCGGTCTCCAGCTCGTGGGCGAGCAGGACCGGTTCCTGGGGTACGCCCTTCTTGCCGCGCCGCAGCGGGCACCAGGGGGTGTGGTGCTTGAGTTCGCGCTGGCGGTTGGCGGAGTTGTCGACGGCGTCCCGGTCGTCGTCGAAGACCGGTCGGCCGTCGGCGCTCGCGGCTCCGCAGGCGGTGCACACGTGGAAGGGGGCGATGCGCACTGGCTTCCCGGCGAGCTGCTCGTTCTCCTGGGCGCCGATGCTGAGCGGTCCGGCGTTGATGCGGCGGATGACGGCACGGCGGGTGTAGTCGACGCCGAAGATCTCTTTGGTGTGCCGCCAGGACTTGCCCACCGCGAAGTCCTTGGGGGCGATGTCGACCATGTCGACGACGGTGTAGAAGCGGCGGTCGCGATCGTCGCTCTCGTCGCCGATCCTGGCGTCCTCCCGCTTGTCACGGGCCGTCACGACACTGGGCTGGACGATCTGCCACAGGCTGCCGGAGTCGGCGATGCCCGCCTCCCCGCAGCGCGGGCAGGGCGTGATGTCGTTCTCGGCGTTCTCGGTGCGGACGTAGCCGCACGAAGGGCAGAAGCGCCAGTGGCGCCAGTCCTGGTCCCGGCCGGTGACGATGTCGATACCGGTGATCCGGTGCTTGTAGCCCTCGGCATAGAAAGTGTTGCCAGGGGCGAGTTCGGACAGGGCGAAGCCGCGCGGTCGCCCGTAGGAGAACGACTTCGACTTGTAGCGGGGCCGGCCTTCCGGTGTGGTGCCCTCGGGCCAGAAGACGGTGGCGTCGAGGGTGGTCGTGGCGTCGATGAGGGCGTAGTTCGGCAACAGGCCGAGGTCGCACAGCACGCTCTGCGAGGGCTGACGCTGGCGCGTAGCACCCTGCTTGGAAATGGCGCCGAGCTCGGCCTCCAACTCCGCCTTCGTACTCGCCTGTTCTTCGTCTCCGTCCTTGAGCTCGTCGATCGCGGAACGGATCGTACGGATACGGGTACGTAGCTTCTGGTTCTCGCGCTCCCACTCCCGCTCGGCCTTCTCGATCGCGCTCCGGATGCCGCGGACCGCGTACTTCTCCAGCTCCGCCTTGGCGGTGTCGCTCACGCCGGTCGGGAACAGGGCGAGGAAGTCGGCGACGAGTTCCTCGCCGTGGGCGAGGGCGGCGCCGGTGAAGTCGGCGAGGTAGCCGGAGGGGCCGAAGAGCTCGTCGACCCGGCGTGACAGCGCGGCCAGCGGCCTGCCGTCCTCGCGCAGCAGCCGGCCACGCGCCGCGAGATCGAGAAGGTGGGCGGTGTACTGGCGACGCAGGATCTCGATGGCCGACAGATACGAGCCCGGCGGCACGATCCGCCCGTCGATCATGTCCCGTGGCCGGTCGAGGAAGTACAGGTCGCGGCGCTTGCGGTCGGGGATGGTCAGCAGGAAGGCGTTGCCGGTGCGGCGTCCGGCCCGGCCCGCCTGCTGGGCGTAATTGGCCGGGCGGCGTGGCAGGGCGCCGAGGACGACGGCAGACAGGTCGCCGATGTCGATGCCCATCTCCAGGGTGGGCGTGCAGGACAGCACATTGGGGTCATTGAATCCCTCGCCGTTGCGGAAGGCGTCCTCGACGCGTTCGCGCTTGCCGCGGGAGAGCAGACCGGTGTGCTCGGCAGTGATGACCTGGTAGGTGCCGGCTCGCCGGTACAGGCTGCGGTAGTAATCGTCACGGTAGTCTCGGTCCCGGTCGTGCCGGTCCACGGTCTCCAGCCACCTATCACCAGCGACCAGCCGCCCCTTCGCACAGCGATACGCCTGGCAAGGCTGCCCGTGATACTGCGCCAGCAGCGAGGGATGGACGGTCTGCTCCCAGAAACACTTCGGGCAGCGCACATACGCCTCGTTGACCTGGGCGTTGGTCAGCAACTGCAGCCGGATGGCGCCTGGTTGAAGGCCGTACAGGCAGGCGGCCGAGTCGCTCGGGGTGCGCGCGGCGAGCAGCCCGGCATCGGTGAGCTGCGGCAGCAACCGTACCCAGAACTCGTCGGCCTGTTCGCGCGTCATGTCGAGGCAGCGCTGGGCCCAGGTCTGGTACCAGGACAGACGTCCCGCGGCGAAGTCGAACTCGCTGCTCGGCTTGGGCCGCGCGAGCAGGAAGGTCGGCGCGGACACCCCCTTGGGGAAGGCCTTCATGCCGCGTGGGCGACCGCCCCAGATGAAGTAACGGCTGGTGCCCGCCTCGTCGAGGAACTTCTCCAGCCACCGGTGCCCGACCGCCCCCCGCGTACGCAGCCGCTCCAACAGGCCGCGTAGGAACGCCATATAGCGGGCGTCATCGTGTTCGGTGAGCGTCAACCCGCGGTGGGCGGCATCCTCATGAGCAGCGCGCACGAGCGCCACGGCCGCCTGCTCGTCGGGGATGTCCACCCATGCGGCTGCGGTACGGGTCAGTTCGAGGGTACGGCCGTTGCGGGAGCGGTGGCCGAACTCCATCACGGCCTCGAACGCGAACCGTTCACCGATCAGATCCCAGGTCTTCCGGTCCCCGCCCCGCCCCGCGCCCGACAGCAGACGCGCCACACCCGTGTCGTCGTGCAGGTCCGGCGGGACGACGGCGGCGAGTGTCTCACGGTCGGTGGTGGCCGCGACGACGTCGGCGACGAGGTCGTTGAGCGCGCTGGGCCGCTGCTCGCTCAGGTGCTTGGTAAACAGGGCCCGCAAGGAGAAGGTGTACGAGCGGGAGGCGACGAATCCGGCCCGGTGCGCGGCGTCCTGCACCGAGTCGTTGAACATCAGCGTCTTCGTCTCACGCTGCTTCTTGTCCATCTCCCCGCTGGTGAACAGCTGGGTGACGGAGGCAGCGGCGAGAGCGGCGGCACCCGTACCGACGAAGCGGATCGCGTTGTGCGTGCCACAGGCCGGGCACCAGTCGTCCTTGGCGGCACGCTCCGCCGTGTCACCGAGCTGGACGAGGACGAAGGCAGAGTCAGGGCTGGCGGGAGCCGGGTTACCCTCGTCGTCATAGTCGCCCTGCGGATCGGGAAGACGCAGACGCTGGGATAGACCATCGAGCACCATGAGCACGCCCGCGCCGCCGGTGGTCAGCGACCTCTGCGCCGCCGGGTCCATCGCGGTACGGCCATTGCCCTCACGAGCCTCGTTGTCGGTGGCCGCCACCAGAGTGCGCACCTTGGCCTTCTCGGCGGTGACGGTGGCTCGGCGGATCTTGTGGGCCTCGAAGTTCAGCTCCTCGAAGTCCGACTCGGGGGCGAGGACCGACCACCCGGAACGCCCGCACTCGCGGCAGTACACCGCAGGCAGGAAGACCTTGGTGTCGCGGGAGGTGGTGGTGTTGGGCGTCGTACGCGACTGGTTCTGCGCCCCGGCCGTATCCCACGCGAACTCGGCCTTCGGCCACGGCAGTACGCCACGCAGCATGCGGGTGACGGACCGTGCCCACTGGTGAACCTCGACCTGGACGAAGGGGCGGCCGAGCTCGGCCGGCGCGTCCGGGTCGCGCGCCACGGACAGTAGGGCCACGAAGCGGGCGAGTGCCAGCGCGGCGATCTGCGGCCGCGTCGTGATCGCCTCGTCCCAGCTCTTCGCCCCACTGCGGCGCATCACATCGAGCACCTCGTCGTAAGTGCGCACCGTGCCGTCAAAGGCGTTCAGGACGGCGTAGGTGAGCCGGTTGCGCTTGAGCGCGGCACCGAGGGCGACCGGGTCGGTGATCCGGCTTCCGGTCACGGCCTCGGCGAGGTCCGCGAGCTGTTTCAGGCCGGACGCCGGGTCCGACAGGGCGGTAAGTGTCTCGGGGGGCGTGGCCTGGCCAGGGAGGAATCGCGCGTCCGGGATCGACTCGTCCTCGCCGAGGATGAATTCGTCGACCGACAGTCGGTCCTCGCCGACGATCGCGTCCTCGGTGAACTCCGTGCCGAAGATGTTGGTGGCCACGGAGAGGAGTTGGCGTACCCCATCCTCATCGGTGCCGGAGGCGAGGGTCGCGGAGGTGGCGACGGGGGTGATCGAGCCGAGCGGCTTGCCAGGCTGGTTGGCATCGACGGCGATAGCGAGGCGGCGCAGCAGCATGGCGACGTCGGTGCCCTGCGCGCCATCGTACGTGTGGAACTCGTCGACGACCACATAGCGGATGTCGCTGGCGTCCCACAGCGGCGCGTCTGCGGCACGCTGCAGGAGCAGGTCGAGCATCTTGTAATTGGTGATCAGGATGTCCGGCGGGGACAGCTGCATGTCCTGGCGGCGGGTGTAGACCCGGTCGTAGTGCGTCGCCGCCTTCTCTCCGATATACAGGCCGGCGCGCACGCCGCTCAGCTCGTCGTAGTCGGTGAGGAGTCCGTTGATGCGGGCCGCCTGGTCGGTGGCCAGGGCGTTCATCGGATAGAGGAAGACCGCCTTGACCCCGTTGTTCCCGGCCGCGCGTTCTCGGGCGCAGTGATCAAGCACGGGGTAAAGGAACGACTCCGTCTTGCCGGAGCCGGTGCCTGTGGTGACGAGGGTGGGCTGGGGTGTGTGACCGTTCTTCGAGGTGAGCCGGGCGAAGGCGCGGGCCTGGTGTGCGTACGGCGTCCAGCCGTCGGTTCGTACCCAGTCCAGGTGCTGCTGCCAGCCGTCGTCGGCCGGGGTGAAAGGGGTACGCAGGCGGAGGTACGGACCGCGGAACATGCCCGTCGTCTCGTCCCCGAGGAAGGCGTTCAGGGCTTTTCGGGCGCCTTCGTCCGCGAGGCCGTACGTCGTGGACAGGTACTGGAGCAGGCTCTCCTTGAGTCCCTGTGCTTCGAGGGTGGGCCTCACGGGGTCGGGACCTCCATCTTCTCCGGGTCCCACAGACCCTTCGCTACGGCTTGGTCGAGGCGCTGCTTGAAGTAGGCGTGGGCTTGGCGCATTTCGCGTTCACGGTTGGCCTTGTAGAAGGGGGCGGTGTACCCGTCGGGGACGGGGGCGTCGGTGTTCGGATCCTTCTCGTAGGCCTCGCGGTATTCCTGGAACTGGGTCCAGTGGTCCTTGGTCTGGTCGAAGCCGTAGGTGTAGCGATCCCCAGCGATCTTCCGCTCCTCGGCGTCGAACCAGGTCACCCGGTCGAAGTCCTGCATGATCGGGAAACGGGCCCGGTACATGGCGATGAGCGTTTTCGCGTCGATGCCGAGCCATACGGCGACGAGGGCGTCGATCTCGACGAGAGCGGCCCGGCGGGCGTATTCGGTGCGGAGGGGGGTGTCGCGCTGCCAAGTGGGAGTGACGTTGTGCAGCTCGGTCTTGAGGTTCGGCCAGTTGATCGCCCAGGACTCGTAGCCGGGCCACTTGGGGTCGTAGAGCTCTGACCAGAGATCGGCGTAGGCGGTGGTAAGGGCGTTCAGGCGGAGGGTGCGGAGGAGGAGGGCGGAGGCTAGGGGGTGGTCAACATGGGCTGCAGGCATGCCTGCAGCCCGAGCGGGATTGAGGTGGCTGTCACCACTTGTGCGTAGCAAGTAATCGCTGGGGATGCCTGCCCACAGACCAGCGTTCAAGACATCTCTACGACGGTCATTAACCGAAGCGCTACACATGCCGTCGATGTGCGATACGCCAGGAGGTAGCAATGCGACGTAGAGAGAGCGTTCGGTATCAGGCGCGATCATCCTTCGCCAAGCAATTCGGTAGTAATGGGTGTATGGCCTACTGGCCTTGGCCAACAGGAGCTTCTCGACCCGCTCGTCTTCTATGTCCTCCGGCTGCACCTCGTGCCCCTCCGCGAGCTGCTGCCGGACCTGCTCCCACTCCTCCGGCGACGCCAGCAGCGCCTCGTACTTCTCCCAGTCAGTCCACCTATCTTGTTCGCCGACGAACACGTCCTGCGGGGCCACGCGCCGGTACTCGGACTCCGGTACCGCGTCGTCCACGAGCCCCTTCGGGTCGAGGCCGCATACCTCTCCGCTGCCCTGGCTGGGCTGCTTGAACATCGGATTCGCAACGCCGATTTGCGGCCCCTTGAGGATGACGTCGCTCCAAGCTGTCGCCTGGTAGTCGTCCTGGCCGTTGATCCCGGTGTTGTAGTCGATGAGTCGCTGGTCCTTCCCCGGGCCGAACTGTGCCTTCTTAGAAGCGCCTTCATCGAATCCGACGGAGACTCTTAGCTTGGGCGTACCGAGGCGTAGGGGATAGGCCCCCAGCGCGTCGATCGCCGTGTCCTCCGCTGTGCTCACCGGTGTGAGCAGGCGTGTGTGCTCCAGGGGCCCTTCATCGCCGGCAAGCTTCTGCCACCGCTTGAGGGTGTCGGGGGACACACGAACGACCCGCTTCGGGTGGGGGCGCTCGTCCCAGTCTCCGTTGTACTTCACGCCGGGGTCGTCGCCGACGCTCTCGGCGGAGGCGGACAACCGAAGCGCGTCCACCGTAAAGAGCCATGACAACGAGTCGAAGGAGATGTCCCCTTCGGCCCCGTAGATGTGCACGCCGAAGTGGCTGGACCGCCCCACCGGGGGCGGGAAAAAGCGGTTGCCCGCATTGACGAAGTCACCGTGCACGCGTAGCCGCCGGTACGCCGCCGCCCGCAGCGCAGCCTCCCTGTCTCCTGCGAAGTGGGTGTCCGGGTGCACCATCCCAGCCGTCCCGCCGCGCCCGGCGTGGTCCCAAATCTCACACATGAACGCCCGATATAGATCGGGCCGAGTGCCTGCCACGAGTGGGTACACCGGTGACGCCGCCAGGTACGACGCCGTCGTCACCGTATTCGTCACCTCACCGAGCAGGTACTCCTGCACCTCCTCGCGTGCGAGTTCGGCATCCCGCTTCCGCTTCTTGTCCTCCGCCTTCGGCTTATCGGTGAGCATGAACCAAGGCTCGTACTCCGCCAGGACCGGATCCTCTTTCCACTCCGGGCGCACCCATGGCGGGTTACCCACCTGAAGGTCGAAGCCCCCCGCTTCGCCGGTGAAGACACCAGCGAAGTCCAACTCCCAGTGAAGGAAACCCTGCTCCTCCGCGATATCACGGACGACCCGCATCCACGGATACCGCGTCTCAACCGCCTTACGGGCGTCGTCCATGCCCATCTCGGCCTGAATCAGGTCTTCGAGCTTCTTCAACTCCTTCAGGGAGTCGACCGTCGTGGCGAAGGTGTCCTCCGGAACCGGTCCCGTGCCGAGCATGGATTCCAGGAAGGCGATCCAGTCGTCCAGGCCCGCCAGCGGAATGACATCGCGGCGGCGTGCCGGTCCACTGGGCTTCCTGGGGGCAGAGGAGGTACGTGCCTTCTTGGCCGCCTTCTTCTTCCCAGCCGCGTCGTCGCTCTCAGCCTCACCCAAGGAAATCTGGTCGCCGTACACGGTGAACAGCAGGCCGGGCTCAAGGAATCGCGGCACAGGCGTGGGCTCGGGCGCGCGCTCCTCGACCTCCACCGCCGGGCCGGCCACCGACGACAGCAACGCATCCAGGTCGGCCCCCGCCTGCGCCGTCACCACCGGAGCCGTCTCGTACTCCGCGTCCGTTCCGTCCAGCAGCCCCACCTTCTCCAGAGGCCAGAACCACAGCGCGCACCACGCATCCATGACCTGCTTGAGCCGCCAGTACGGGGAGCCCTCCGCCTCGAAGAGGTCATTGAAGACCTGCTCCTTGGTCAGCGGCAGGCTCTGGTCCGGGTTCTGCTTGTCGCGGCGGAGGAAGGCGTACTCTTCCGCGTCCTCCTCGCGATCCGTCCCCCACACATCGATGGTGCGGGCGATCTCCTGCTCGCTCAGCTCCATGCGCTTGGCGACCAGCTTCCACAGGAACTCGACGCGAAGGGCCGCAGCCTGCAACCGGGCGAGCTGGCTGCCCTTGCCGCCCGTCGTCTTGGGCTTGGCCTTGATGCTGTTCTTCCACGCCTTCAGCTGCTCCACCTGTGTGCCGGCGAGCTGCTCCACCAACTTCTTCGCGTCCCCGCTCGCCCCTGCGACCGCACCCCAACCAGGCGTGGGCAGCAGGAACTGGTGCACAGCCCCGTCCGGCAGCAACTGCTTCGCACCATCCCCAGCAGCCCGGAACGGCAGCTTGGTCGGCGTCTGGGCGCCGATAGTCCGCTCCTTCTTGATGCGCTCGGCGTCGTACACCCAACGCCTCGCACCGATGAGGGAGTTACCTCGCCGCAGATGCAGACCGAACCACGGCGCACGCATGCCGGGGTGCATGGTGTTCAGCCACAGCGACACCTCCGCCAGCTCCACACCCGTGGCGTTCAGGTCGATCCCGTACGCGTTGTGAAGGGCGATGTACGCCTTCACCTTCTGCTCGGCATCGAGCGTCTTCGACGTGTCCAGGCTGACACGCAGCTCATCCTGACGACGCTTCAGGTACTCCTTGGCCACCTGGTTGATTGCCTCATTGAGGAACGCTCCGGATCCCAGGGCCGGTTCGCAGATCGTGTAGCGCAGCAGCTCGCTCGCGCGGGTCTTGACTGTGTTGCCGTCAGCATCCTTCTTCTGGTCGAGACGGTGCTTGAGGGCAAGCTCGACGGTGACCTTCGTAAGAGACTCAGGGGTGTAGTACGAGGCGGACGTCTCGCGGTCACGGCCGGCCAGACGGTAGACGAACGTGCCTGGTGCGTACTTCTTCGGGCCGCGCAGGCCGTACTGCTCGGCGTCTTGGGCGGAGTACACGACGTGCGTGTTCTCCCGGTAGTCCTTCAGCCGGTCCGCAGGGATGAGCCAGGACCCCTTCTCGGGGTCGCCGTGCTGCTTGTCGCCCCTCTTCGCACCAGGCTTGGCGACCTCGGCCAGCTCGTCCTTGGCGATGATGCCGGTGTAGGACATCAGGCCCTCGTAGACAGCGCCGAGCTGGTTGATGCCGAGGTTGCGGTAGGAGATGAAGCCGCCCTGTCTGCCCTTCTGGCCAGCCTCCTTCATGGTCAGCAGGCGCAGCACCTGGTGCAACGCTGCGTTGCGTAGCCGCAGGTCCAGCCATCGCGGCTGCTCGTCGCCGTCCTCGTCCCAGTGAGGGTGGAGGATGCGGCGGCCGATGAGGGTGATCGCCTTGGGGTCGAACAGCTCGCTGCGCAGCGGCTCGAAGCGCAGTCCGCGAAGCTGGCTGCGCTCCTCGGCCAGCTTGTCGTCGTCTGCTTCGGTGCCGTGCGGGCGGTGGCCGTAGTTGACCTTGTTGAACAGAACGTCGAGGGAGGCGTAAAGGTGGAAGCCATTCCTGCTGTCCTCCTCGACCAACTTTCGCTCCCGCGCCACCAGTTCGCGCAGCCGGGCGATCGAGTACCCGGTCTGGTACGTCGAGTCGTCGGCGGGCAGGATGCCCAGCTCCGGGCGGGCCTCCGCGTAGAGGAGGAAGAGGATGCGGTAGAGATAGCGCAGCGATTCGCGGGTGAGTTGCTTGGCGAACGGGCCCTTCTTGAGGTCCTCGATCTCCCGCGGCTCGACCTCCGCCTCGCGCAGGCGGGCGAGTACCTCGTTCGCGATGATCTCGACCGAGTGCTGCAGTCCCTTGCGCAGCTCGGAGTTGACGCCAACGGCGTTGTCACGGGAGGCCTTGAGCAAGTCGTCGAGGCGTCGGCCCTTTCCGTCGGGGCGGGGCGCGAGCATGTCATGGGAGAAGAGAGCGGCGAGGAGGGCGAGTTCGCCGGCCTTCGCCGTGTCGTTTCGGGCGAGGGCCGCGTCCAGGCTGGCGGCGAGATAGCGGCCTTCAGCCCAAGCTCCCCGGTCGGCGAGGACGAGTACGCCGCCGCAGAGCAGCAGGATAAAGCGGGGCGCATCGCCGCCAAGCTCGTGCAGTTCGCTCTGAAAGAGCCAGCCCGCCAGCTTCTCACCGACTTCGAGGAGGCCGTCGGCGGTCTTGAGCGGGTGGAGGAGCTGTCCGGCCTCGTCGGGGTCGAGGGCGTCGTCGAGCTTGGCGGTCCAGCCGCAGTCGACCGCGAGGATGCCGTCTCCGTGCCAGGCGACCTGGAGTTCGTACTCCTTGCCCGCGTTGTGCACAGTGATCGGCTCCGGCCGGTCACCGCCGTAGCCGAGGGCCTTGAGGACGGCGCTGTGCCAGGTGGTGAGGCGCTCGGCCCACTCGCCCGTGGGGTCGTCGTAGGTGCTGCCGAGTTCTTCCTGCTGGGCGCGGGAGGCCAGGAAGGGGCGCACGGTGGCCAGGTACTCACCGCGGAGCCGAGGGAGGAGTTCGCGCGGAGTGGGATGCGGGTCGTGGGGGTCGGTCTCGCGGCTGGTCCACAGGGTGAACAGGCCCTCGTCGCCCGCCTTGCTCTTCTTGAGGGTGTTCTCCAGCTCCTCGCTGAAGTAGTGGGCGGAGAGATACTCGCCGCGGTTGGCGAAGGAGTCGTAGGTGTAGCTCATCGTGCGGACTCCTCGGCGTGCGCGGTGGAGACAGTGGTGGGGTGGAGGGGTTCGAGGACGGCGAGGACCCGCAGCATCGGGTCGCCGTCGGTCCGCAGACGGCGTACGAGGGCACGGCGGCGCTTGGCGGTGTCGTACACCTGCTTGCGGCGACGCTCCTGGTTACCGACGGCGATCAGGGCACCTTGCTCCCAGACCTGCACCCGGTCCTCGTACGGCGCCAGGTAGGAGTCGACCTGCTTGTCGTAGTCGGCGCGACGCTCGCGCAGGTGGGTCTCGGCCGCATCGACGGCCGCGGGGACGAGTTCCTGGAGGAGGTCGCGGTCGACGGGCTGGGCGCGGCCGGGCATATCAGGGCCCACGCCGCAAGCGGCGAGGAACGCCGAGTCCATGCGCCACACGCGAGGAGTGGCCTCGGCGAGGCCGGTGACGGCCATCCACTCCACGACCGTCGGCTTGCCCGCCTCGTTGGAGTAGACGCCCTGGAGGAGATAAACCGGGCCGGTCAGGGCCGAAGGCAGAGCTGCGTCGATCCGCTTGGCCTTGGCTACGTCTGGCTGGTAGGCGAGGACGAACGCCTCGTCGTACTTGAGCTTGGCGAGGACCTTGTCCGTCACCCAGTCGAGCACGGGGTGGATGTCGGAGACGTAGGAGACATTGGGCCACTGGGAGGTGGGCTCGTCGGTCTTGCCCTGCTTGGCGTTGCGGGCGGCTTCCAGCCGGTCGGCGGCGTACTGCTTGTCGAAGGTGATGCGTAGCGTGCCGTCGTACTTGGGTGTCGTGAGGATCTTCTCCTGCTCCAGGTACGACTTCGGCAGCTCCCGGAAGCGGTACTGCAGGTCGTCGGGCGGGGTGAACTCGATGCGGCCGCCTGCCGTCTCGGGCTTCCAGTCGAGTGCTTCGCGCTCGGCCTGGGGGTAGATGAGGTCCACGGCGGTGTGGAAGTACGCCTTGGTGTCGGCGAAGACGTGGGGTACGTCGGCCTCGGGCACCGCGGCCGTGCCGAGGGTGGCCGGAGCGGCCGTCGGGTCAGCGAGCCGGGCGTTGGCGCCGGCGAGGAGCCCCGCGAGGACCCCGCCGGACTCCTGCTGGGACTGCTTGATGGAACGCTCGACGGTGCCGCCCTTGATGAGGTCGCGGGTGAGGCGGTCCTCTTCCTTCTTGTCGTTGTAGAGACCGGTGACGGCCTCGGCGCTGCCCTCGCCGGTCTCGATCTCGTGCGCCTGGGCCTCGCGGCGCAGCAGGCGGGTGCCGACGAGCCGGTCGTCGAGCGTGAGCATCTCGCCGCTCTCCTCGTCGCGCCGCCAGGGCACGTCGGCGGTGAGGGTGAGCGCACGGAACTCGGGGCTGACCGCCTGCCCGTAACGGTCGATACGTCCGTTGCGCTGTTCGATACGGATGAGGGACCAGGGCAGGTCGTAGTGGATGAGGTCGTGGCACTGGTGGTGCAGGTTGACGCCCTCGGAGGCGATGTCACCGGTGAACAGCAGCCGCACCGGCTCCTCGCGCCGGCCGAAGCGGTCGACGATCTCCCGCTGTTGCTGGTCGTTGGTGGTGTCGCCGTGCATGACCTCGACGGCGCCGTCGTACGCCTTCCAGGGACGCATCTTGTCCGGCTTGGCCAGGTTCTTCTTCTTGAAGCCAAGCCGGGCCGGGACCTCCTGGGCCAGCCAGTCCAGGGTGTGGACCCGCTCGGAGAAGATCACGACGCGGCGCTCAGAGTGCGGGCCGACGCCGAGGTCGTCCTTCAGCGTGCGGACGAGTGCGTCGAGCTTGGCGGAGTCCTGGTCGGTGAAGTCCGCGACCAGCGCCTCCAGCTCCGCGAGGGCCTTGCTCTCGGCAGCGAGAGCGGCGCGGCGCTCGGGGGTGTCCGGCGCGGTCTTGGCCTTGCCCTTCGCCGTGACGCTCTTCGGGTTGTCCAGGTAGGCACGCCGGTTGGCCAGGGATTCACGCAGAGCGACGTGGGAGGAGAGGAACGCCTTCAGGAAGTTGTAGCCGACCAGGGGATCGGCGCAGACCGACGAACGGTTCGGGTCGCCCGGCGTCCATTCGCTCGCGAGCTTCTCCAGGACGGCGACCTCCCTCCGAGTCGCCGGAGCCGGCACCGGCAGGGAGTCGCCGCGTTCGGCCCAAGGCTTGTCCTTGAGGCCGTCACGCACCTCACGGTCGGACTTGGTGCGCCTGATGTAGAGGTGGTCGAGATCGGCGACCTTGTAGTTCTTGGGGTCGGCGATCGCCGCCGGGTCGAGCATCCGAATCAGCTCGGCGAAGGATTCGGCGTCGCCGTTGTGCGGAGTGGCGGAGGCCAGGATCAGCGCATCGGTCTGCTCGGCGAGACGGCGGGCGAGGAGGTTGTTGCGGGTGCCCTTGTTCACGAGGTTGTGCGACTCGTCGATGACCACCGCGTCCCAGGTGATGTT
This sequence comes from Streptomyces monashensis, assembly GCF_001866665.1. Classification (GTDB taxonomy): domain Bacteria; phylum Actinomycetota; class Actinomycetes; order Streptomycetales; family Streptomycetaceae; genus Streptomyces; species Streptomyces monashensis. Next base: position 71,085 of record NZ_MLYO01000007.1, read on the forward strand.
CTCCAGGTGATGGGCGTACGTCGCCGACTTGAGGGTGTCGACGGAGACGATGACGCGCTTGAAGTGGGCGAACGGGTTCCGGCCCGCCGGGATCTCCTGCTGGATGCGCTGGATGCCGGTGGAGTCCAGGCGCACCAGCGGCAGAGCGAAGCGCGTCCACAGCTCACGCTGGAACTGCTCCAGCACATGGGCCGGCGTGACCACGAGGATGCGCTCGCCGCGCCCGCGCCGGATCAGCTCCGAGAGCGTGATGCCGATCTCCAGCGTCTTGCCCAGCCCAACCACGTCAGCGATCAGCAGCCGGGGCTGCGGGTTGCGCATGGACAGCGCCAGCTCGGCGGGGCGTAGCTGGTGCTCCTGCCGGTCCATGAGGAAGGAGTCGGCGAGTGCGATGCCGTGCTCGGTCTGCGGCAGCGCGGTCTTGCGGATCACCGCCTCCAGGTACAGGCGGGCCTTGGCGTGCCTGGAGGTGTCGTCGGGTACGAGCCGGGTCTTGCGAGGATCGAGTACGTCGATCTGGTCAAGGCCGGAGTAGAACACCGCGTCCGTGCCCCGGACGAACGAGGACACCCCGCTGACCTCGACCATCAGTCCGTCGCGGGACTCGTCGACGGACTTCACGAGCCACTGCTCGTGGCGGATGCGCACCTGGGCGCCAGGCGCGAAGGTCGGCTTCGCACCGGCCGGATACGCCGACGCCGCATCGGCGTCGCGCGCCTCAGGAACCTCGGGCTGCATCGCCGTGGTCACGTGGTGCTCCTCTTGGACTATGTACTCGTAATGTGCGGTGTGCGGGTGCCCGCACTTTGCATCGCCTCGGACCGGCCCTGTCGGCGAAAGGAAGGGAGAGTGGTTCAGCGCTTCGACCAGGCGAGTGCCGGCCCCATCGCGTAGCGCTTGCGCAGCTCGTCGGCGACCCGCCGGGAAGCGGGGGGACGGCCCCTTTGCGGCGTGGGTTCAGCCGGGATTCCGCTCCCGGGCTCGGGCTTCTGCACGGGCGGGGGCGAGTTCTCCACACCGTTCTCGACATCGCTCTCGGTGTCCGGACCGGATTCACCGCCGGACGGCGGGACGGGGATGTTCTCCGCCGGCGATGCCGACTCTTCGCGCAGCAGCCTCTCAAGTGAGTCGAGCCGGTCCAGCATGGGCGTGTCAGGCTGGGGCAGCACCATCGTAGGATGATCCTTCGGCGTCGTCTCCTGGATCAGAGCGCGCCGTGCCCGGGCCGGACTCGTACCCAGCAGGCGCATCAGATCGGCACATTGCCGGGTGACCTCCTCCAGGGAGGGGCGGTCCTCCGCCTTGTGTGCCAGCATGGCCGACACGACGGGGGCCAGTTCATCGGGCAGCCCGGACAGATCGGGGCCGATCTCGGCGTTGACCACCTGCGCGGCGACCGCCTCCCACCGGGCTCCGTCGTACGGGTAGTGCCCGGTCGCTGCGTATAGAAGTACGGTGCCCAGGCCGTACACGTCAGCAGCCTGTGTCACCTCCAGTTCACCCAGGGCCTGCTCAGGCGGCATGCAGCGAACTGTGCCGATGACCACACCGGCCTGGGTGAGCGACCCCTTGGACGCCCCGACGAAGGCACCGAGACCGAAGTCGATAATCACCGGACCGAAGTCTCCGAGAATGACGTTCTGCGCCTTCAGGTCACGGTGTACCAGGCCCGCGGCATGCACGGCGGCAAGCCCTTCGGCCAACAGCGCGCCAAGGCTCGCCACGAGTGGCGTAGACAGCGGACCTTGGTCCTTCACGACATCGGAGAGCGGGCGACCAGGAACGTAGTCCATGGCCAGCCAGGGCAGCTCGGCGAACGGGTCCGCCTCAATGAAACGGGCCACACGACCCGTACCCGAGATCGTACGCGCGATCGTCGCCTCGCGTTCGAACCGGGCGCGCGTGTGCGGATCCGTACGGTCGGGCCGGATCACCTTCACGGCGACCGGTTCACCCGCGACCGAGTAGCCGAGGTATACCTCCCCCATCCCGCCCGCGCCGAGCCGCCGCTCGACAAGGTACGGACCGATACGCGACGGCAGAGACGCGCCGCTCACCGCACACCCCCTGACTCCCGCAGCGAAAGCACACCCTCGCTCGGCGCATGCCCCCGCTCCGCCATAGAAGAAGCAAAGCACGAGGGGCATGGACACCGACGAATCACCGCTACAGCCTACTGATCGGCATCCCACGGGAGGAAGTGATCACATCGGACCGGGAGCAGCCTCCGGGCTCTATGTCCTGAATTAGGACACTATGTGTGCGGCTCGGTGATCTCAGGGAATGTCACCCCGGTCCGTCCAGATTCAGCAGCAGGCCCCACAGACCTACGCGTGGCTGTCCTGAGAGCAGGCCCAGCGGACGATGCAAGCTCACAGCCTGATCGGAATAGCCACGGGCCCGGTTTCCATTGCTTCTCCTGTAGGGATCGCGCGGAGGGGGACGCTGGTGACCGACCTGAAGCTGTTCCGGCTGGATGCCGATGGCCAGGACGTCGAGCTGCGGGGCTCGACGGTGGCGCTGGAGGTAGAGCTGCAGCGGCGGATCGAGGCAGGCATGGAGGCCATGCTCGGCATCCGCTTCCTGGCGTCGGAGTACCCGACGGGGCCTTGGCACCGGGGCCGGATCGACTCGCTCGGTCTGGACGAGAACGGCACACCTGCGCTGATCGAATACAAAAAGGGCTCCGACAGCGGTGTCCTGTCGCAGGCTGTCTCCTACCTATCTTGGTTGGACTCCGCGCGTCACGAGTTCGAGGCCTTGGTCAAGGAGAAGCTGGGCTCAGAGGTCGCCCAGTCGATCGACTGGCGGAACCCTCGGATGGTCTGCATCGCCGCTGGCTTCTCGCACCACGACCGAGTCGCGGTGCGCCGTCTGCGCGAGCGGATCGACCTGGTGCGCTACCGCGTCTTCGAGGGTGGGCTGCTGAGCCTGCTACTGATCGAGTCCACGCCCGGATCTACGAGACCGATATCGGATCGGCGCCAGCGCCGCGAGCGGGAGGTCACGGCTGGTGCCGCCAGCAAAGGCGGGAAGACGTCCGCTCAGGCGACCGCTACCGAGGGTGCGATTCCTGGCTGCCTGCAGGACCTGTACGCCGAGCTGGACGAGGCCCTCACCGCCTGGGGCGAGGTCGAGGTGGCTCAGCTTCGGCACTACATCGCCTACCGCCGGCTGGTGAACGTCGCCTCCGTCATCTTCCGCCCGAAGCACGAAGCGATCCTGGTCTACCTCAAGATCGACCCGGACACGGTCGAGCTGGAGGACGGTTTCTCCCGCGACATGCGTCACATCGGTCACCTCGGGACGGGCGACCTGGAGGTGCGGATCGCCTCGGCGGCCGACCTGGAGAAAGCGGAGCCGCTGATCCGGCGGGCGTTCGAGGCTGCGTGACGCAAGAGGAAGGGCGGCCGGCACATCGGTGTCTCGATGCTCCAGCCGCCCTCTGGCGTCTGCGGTCCGTCTCACCCCTGGTCTGATCGTTCTCATGCTCATGCCTCCGGCCCGGCCAGGACGAAGGCGTCCTGGGCCAGAGTGTGTTGCGTTGCCCGCAACAGTCGCTGTTCTGCCACGTCGGCGTAGTGCGAGGACAGCTCAACGCCGACGAACTGCCGACCCTCGCGTAGGGCCGCGACACCCGTGGAGCCGCTGCCAGTGAACGGGTCGAGGACGGTGCCGCCTTCGGGGCAGATCTGCACGAGCTGCTGCATGATCTCGACCGGCTTCTGTGTGATGTGGACGCGGTCCTTGCGGGGCTGGGAAGCGATGAAGTGGCCGGGCAGGTAGAGGTCCCGGTTCTTGTCGAGGCTGCCCTTGACGCCCCAGATGATGAACTCGGCCGACTGCTTGAACCCGCCCTTGCGGGGCCGGCTGGCGGGCTTGATCCAGGGGATCGTGCCGCTCCAGGTCCAGCCCGCCATCTGCAGGGCGTCGCTGGTGGTCGGCTCCTGGCGCCAGTCGGAGAAGACCATGGCGACGGAGTGCTCCGTCGCGGCCCGGTACGCCTCGGTGAGCAGCGCGGTCAGCCAGCTTCGATAGCTCCGCTGGTCGCGGTTCTCGCCGGGGAAGTTCTGCAGGTCGTGCGCCGATCCGGCCGTGACGTACTTGGCACGGGCGGTGCGGCTGGTGCGGTCCGAGCTGGTGCGTCCACCGGAGTTGTACGGGGGATCGGTGATGACGGCGTTGACGCTCTCGTCCGGGAGGGTCTTCAGCACGGTAAGGGCGTCGCCTCGGTGCAGCGTGTAGCTCATGTGCGGGGCCTCTTTCAGGGCACGACGGGACTGAGCCAGCTCCGGACGGCACTCAACGGCAGTCCTTCGGAGCGGGGTTGCGCCGGAGGTTAGCCGCGATTTCCGGCCGCACCTAACAAGCCAGTCCCGTACTCCGGGCCCGGGTTCGGCGGCCGTTTGGCGCGGCCGGAATCCCGGTCTACTGTCTCGCCACGTCACCGAGGCAGAGCCCAGCTCCACCCCCGCTGACCTGTGCTGATTCCTGTTGCCGCGTCCGAGAACGTGACCCGGCAGGCACGTTGACCCCCGTTCCCGCAGCCCGGAGGAGACCCGGTGTACTGCCTGAGATTACGAGCGCGGCTGGCTGCCGCGCATGACCTGAGACCGGCGTCCGGGAGCTACCAACTCCCCTGACCCGGGCCCGCCCTGAGAGGCGGATTCACATCGGTGCGGTGCCGACGGCTTTGCACGAGAAGTCGGCACCGCGCCTTCTACGAACCGCGAGGAGCCGCTGCCATGCAGCACGCCCTGATACACCCACGCCCTGACCCAGCCCCGTTGTCCGTCCGGGCTGTCCGCCCCTGCGAACGGCGGCGGCGATGAAGAAGACCACCGGAGCCGTCGTCGGCCTCTGCGCATCCGGTCCGATGCTGCTGGCCGTTCCGATCCTCGCTTTCAGTGCCGGGACTGCTTCGGCCTCCTGCTCGACTGGCGGTATGCAGGCTGTGAATACCTCAGCCGTTGCCGCTCAGGTAAAGGCGGTCCTGGACGGCGGCGGCAAGGGCACGGTCTCCGTGCCGGGCCTGGCCGACCCGGCCGAGCAGATCCCCAACGCCAAGGCCATCCAGGCCACTGGTGTCGCGATGAACATCCCGGCCCGGGGCCAGATCGTGGCCCTGGCGACCGCCCTGCAGGAGAGCGGTCTGCGGAACCTGACCTACGGCGATCGTGATTCGCTGGGTTTGTTCCAGCAGCGTCCGTCGCAGGGCTGGGGCACCGCGAACGAGGTCCTCGACCCGGTGCACGCCTCGACGATGTTCTACGAGGCGCTGGAGAAGGTCTCGGGTTGGCAGTCCCTGTCCGTTACCCAGGCCGCCCAGGCGGTGCAGGGGTCTGGCTTTCCCGAGGCTTACGCGAAGTGGGAGCCCCTGGCCACCGCCTTGCAGAAGGCGATCGCACCGTTGCTGTCGAAGGCTGGCGGCGCGTCACCGAGCCCTTCGCCGTCCGGTTCGGGCAGCGCGGGCAGTCCTCCCGCGAGTACCGCAGGTGGCTGCACAAGCGGCGGGGACGGAACCGACTTCGGAACCATCCCGCCCGGCGCGGCGCCGGCCGGATACAAGATTCCGGCAGACGCTCCGCCGAAGGTCCAGACGGCGATCCGCTGGGCGCTCGGCCAGCTCGACACCCCGTATCAGTGGGGCGGGAGCTGCACCGACTCCCACGGGCCCGACCCCATGGGTCGCTGCGACTGCTCCTCGCTGATGCAGCAGTCGTACAAGGCCGCCGGGGTCACCCTGACACGGACGACGTACACGCAGGTCAAGGAGGGCAAGCCGGTATCGATCGACGCTCTCCAGCCCGGTGATCTCGTCTTCACCGAGGGGACTGCCGAAGTCCCGGAACACGTCGGGATGGTCATCGGCCAGGGCTTGATCGTGAACGCCCCGCACAGCGGCGACGTGGTCCGCCTCGCGACCCTCGCGTCCTGGAAGCCGCAGATTCTCGCGGCCCGCCGAGTCGTCTGACCGGCGCCTTCCCCCTCCCCTCTTCTTCTCGCACCGCCGCTGCGCCCTCTCGGGCTTTGGCGCGTGCTAAATCAAACTGGAGTTCGTAATGTACCTCGCCGACAAGGTCGTCCAGCTCGCCTACGACCCCGGGATCAAGCCGAACGAGGGCGGACTGCCGGGCCTCGCCGTCCTCAAGCAGGTGATGGGCTCCATCAACCTCTTCGGGATCATCGCCGTGGTCGGCGCGCTCGCCGTCAGCGCGGGCGTATGGGCCTGGGGCCATCACTCCGGCGGCCATCAGGCCGAGGCCAACGGCAAGAAGGGTGTGCTGGTCAGCGCTGGCGCGGCCCTCCTGCTGGGTGCCGCGAACGGTGTGGTGGCCTTCTTCAGCACGCTGGGGACGAGGGTCCACTGATGTCTCGCCGCTCCTCGAACCCCGGCGGCGCATCACGTGTGCGCCGACGGGCGCTGCTCGGCACTGCCGTCCTAGTGGTGCTCGTCGCCCTCGCCGGCCTGGCCGCCTACCTCACTCGCGATGGCAGGGATGCCCCCAAAACCCACGAACCGCTGAAGAGTTCGGCCGCTCCCTCGTCCTCGACCGCTTCGCTGTCCGGATCGCCCTCACCGCGCGCACGCCCTCACGCGCTCCCGGTCCCACCGAAGACCCACGACCCGATCGCGTTCGGGAAGGCAGCCGCCGCAGCACTGTGGTCCTACGACACCCGCGCGTACTCACAGGCGGAACTGCTGACTGCCCTCCACGGGTGGCTGACCACCGAGACCAAGTACGCCGACCCTGCTTCGGTCGACGCGGTCGTTCCCTCGCGTGTGCTGTGGAAGGAAATGGCCGCGAACGGCCAGTTCGCCACCACGACCGTGAACGAGGGGCACTTCCCGGACTCGTTCACCCAGGCCCTTCAGGCGAATCCCGGAACGATCACGCAGGCGTACGTCTACGCCGTGACAGTCTCCGGCAAGCAGTCGATCGCCTGGAACGGCTTGCGCGCCGGCGGCGCGGAGAACCGCGTCACCACCCTCGCGGTCCAGTGCCGCCCCTCCCATTCCTGCGCCCTGGCCGGCGTCATGCCGTCCGTCGCGCCCTGACCCCCCATCCAGAAAGGAGGTATCGCCATGGGAGTCTGCGACTTTCCGCTGATGGACAAGGTGTGCGGCGCTGTTGACTTCGTCACCAACCCCGCCGGGTCCGTCACCGACGGCATCGGAGCATGGATCGCGAAGTCGGCGGGCGAACTGGCCGCCAGCGCTGCGGATCTCGCCGCGAAGGCCGTCAACGAAACTACCGCCATCGATCTCAACGCCGGATGGTTCCGGGACAATTACGAACTCCTGCTGCCCATCGGGCTCGCGCTGACCGTCGGGACGTTCTGCATCCAGTTGATGTTCGCGGCCTGGCGACGGGACGAACGCGCCCTGGCTCAGGCCGCCATCGGCACCATGACCGGCGTCCTCTTCAGCTTCTGCGCCGTCGCCTTCACCTCCGTCGCCATCACCGTGGTCGACGCCTTGTCCGACGGCCTGTTCAAAGCAGCCAACAGCTCGGTCGACGCCGCAATCCGCCGTGTGGTGAAGGTCAACGAACTGGGGGCGATGTACGGCCTCGGCTGGGGCGTCCCAACCCTGGTCGCCCTCGGATGCGCGATCGGCGCGTTCATGTACTGGGGCGTTATGGTCGCCCGAAAGGTCGGCGTCCTGATCATGGTCGCCCTCGCCGTCTTCGCCGGATCCGGCGGCGGCTGGGAAGTCGCCAAGCGCTGGCGGCGCGGCTGGACCGAGGCCACCGCCACGCTTGTCGTGTCGAAACTGCTGATGACCGTGGTCTTCCTGATCGGCGTCTCGGCGATGGGCAAGTCGGATGCCCACGACGGCATGGCCGCACTGTCCGACGCGCTGGCAGGCGTCGTCGTGATGGTGCTGGTCCTGCTGTGCCCGTACGCCACCTATAAGTTCGTCCACTGGGCCAGCGACGCCGGCGGCCACGACGACCTGCATCGCACCGGCGTTGCTGGCATGGCGGTCGCCGCAGGGGCCGCGAAGACCGCAGGCAGCCTGGCGATGCAGGCCAGCACCGGTACACGTGCACCGCAGGGTCCGAGCCAAGTCCCCGGCGCAGGCAGCGACGGTGTCGCCTCTGGCATCAACCCCTCCGGCAGCAACCTCAGCAAGGAGGGCATCGACGCCGGGCCGCCCAAGCCGCAGACACGGTTCCGGTACGGCGAAGACCCGAACGCCTCCGGCGACAAGGGTCGGGCCCTGATCCAGCGCCCCGGCATCCCGCCGCTCATCACCCGGCTCAGCGAGGGCGAATCGGGGGGTTCCGAAGGAGGCGCCCCGGGTGGTCAGTTCGCTGGCCCGTCGGCTCCGGGCGGCAGCATGACCCGCGCTGGTGCCGCGTCGGCTGCCAGCCCTGCACCCGGGGGCGAGAGCAGCCCTGCCGCACCGCCGTCCTCGACCGGGCCATCGGCAACCGGTTCCCCGACGCCGACGAGCTGGGTGTACCCCAACCAGCCGCCTTCGGGGTCCTGAGTAACCACAGCCGGGGGCGGGCTGCATCCCGCAGCCCGCCCCCCGTACCCCGCGCCGCCGATCACCAGAAACGGAGCTCTGCCATGACCTCCAGAAGAGCGCCGCGCACCTCGCCCTCCGCCAGCTCCCACCGTCTGGAACCACCATGTCTGACAAGCCCCAGGCCGAAGCCATCACGGCCACCGTGAAGTTCCCGCACCGCAGCAGGCGCGGCATCCTGCTCGGCCTGACCGCCCCGCAACTGATCGTCGTAAGTCTCACCGGCCTGCTCCTGCTCGCCGTGATCCTCACCCGGGGCGTGGTCGGCGCTCTCGAACTCGTCCCCTTCTGGGCCGCCATCGCCCTGCTCGTCTTCGTCCGTTATCGAGGCCGCGCCCTGGCCGACTGGGCTCCGATCGTCACCCGGTACGTGCTCCGCCGGATGCGGGGCCAGCTGATCTGGCTCGCCCGGCCTTCCCGCCGCCCCATCCGCGAAGGACTCCTCCACCTGCCCGGCACCGCAGCCAGCCTGCGTGTGGTCACCGCCCCAGACCGCCGATACGGCGCGGTCCACAACCCCCACACCGGCACCCTGACCGCCGTCGTCAAGGTCTCCTCCCGCGCCTACGCGCTGCTCGACCCCGGCACCCAGAACGCCAACGTCAACGGCTGGGGACGCGCGCTGGCCGCGCTCGCCCGCACCGGCCAGGTCGCCCGCATCCAGGTGATCGAGCGCACCGTCCCGGACTCCGGCGACGCGCTGCGCCGGTACTGGGAGGAGCACGGCCAGCCCAATGCCCCCGTAGCTGGCGCGATCTACAGCGAGCTGATCCAAAGTGCCGGCCCGGCGGCGGCGCCGCACGAGGCATACGTCGCGGTGTCGCTGGACGCCAAGGCCGCACGACGTCTGATCAACCAGGCCGGAGGCGGTCTCACCGGGGCCTTCAGCGTCCTGGCACAGCTGACCTCGACCTTCGATCAGGCCGCCCGCACCGCCGGGCTCAACCCCACCGGCTGGCTCACCGCCCAGGAAATCGCGGTCGTCGTGCGCACGGCGTACGACCCCAAGGCCCTTGCGGCGCTGGACCGTTGGTCCACTGCCGGGCGTCCTGAGGCTGAGCCCGCCGCTGCCGGGCCCGTCGTGGTCGTCGAGAAGTCGGACCACATCGCGACCGACTCGGCCGTCCACGCCACGTACTGGGTGGAGAACTGGCCCCGCATCGAGACCTCAGCGGGCTTCCTGCACCAGCTCCTGTTCACCGCCGGGGTCCGGCGCACGCTGTCGCTGTCGTACGAGCCGAAGGGCCTGGACGCCGCCCTCCGCGACGTCCAGCGCAAGAAGGCCAGCGTGATCGCCGACGCCGCCGAGCGAGCCCGACGGGGTCAGGTCGACTCCGAGGCTGACTCGATCGAGTACCAGGACATCAAGTCCCGTGAGCGCCAGCTCATCGCGGGCCATGCGGATGTCGCCCTGACCGGCCTGCTGACCGTCTCGGCCGACTCCGAGGAGGAACTCCGTTCCGCCTGCGCAGTCGTGGAAACCGCGGCCGTCAGTGCCCAGCTCGACCTTAGGCCGCTCACCTGGCAGCAGGCCGAAGCGTTCACCGCCGCCGCCATGCCGCTCGCCCTCGCCGCCTGATGCCGGCCGTACCTCCCTCCGAAAGAGCACCTCCATGTCCCGCACCGCCAGTCCGACCGCGCAGGACTTCGTGCCCTTCGCCACCGCCGCGCTCGACTTCCATCGTGCGCTCAACATTCCGGGCGGTCCTCTCGTCACCACCCGCGCCGAGCTGGACGCCCTGCACTCCCACCTCGTCTCGCTGTACGGCCTGCTCGACGCCCATGCCAACCGCACCGGACAGCTCATGCCGGTCGAAGGCGACCAACTCCGCGCGGCCCGCACGCGAATCTGGCAGGCCGCCGACCTCGTCCATGCCGCCTACCACGCGGCGCCCCGGTCGGACTCCGGCGAGGTGCCCGAACGTGAGGCGTGCCAGACCGGCCTGCCCGAAGGGACGCCGGAGCTGACCATCTGCCAGCGCCATCAACGCACCGCGCACATAGTGCGCCGCCGCACCACCCCGGCCGACCTGCACGCGCCGTTCACCGGACTCGTTCGCCGCTGACCCACCTTCCATCTGGAGAAACGTTCATGCCCCGCACTCGCGCCAGCGCCTCCCACCTGTTCGTCCCCCACAAGACATCACGCGCCGAGCAGCGCGCCGCCCGCGCCGGCTTCGCCGAGGCCCGCCGCCAAGCCCGCCTTGCCGGAGCACCGCCGAAGCACCGCGCCGAGGAGACCCTCGACCCGGAACTCCGGCCGACCTACCCGCCGTCCGGACGCCCCGGCCCCTCCTCAGCTCGGGGCGGCAAGCTCAGCCTTCCCGCCCACCGGATGACCACAGCCACCGTCAGCGGCGCCTACCCGTTTCTCGCGGAGGGCGGCCTGGGCGCCGAAGGGATCTTCATCGGACGGGACGTGCATGCCGAAGCGGCGTTCTGCTACGACCCTTTCGCGCTGTACAGCAGCGGCCGGATCGAGGGCTTCACCAACCCCAACGCGGTCCTGGCCGGGATCATCGGCATGGGCAAGTCCGCGCTGGCCAAGTCCATCGCGACCAGGGCGATTGCGCACGGATATCGGGTCTACGTTCCCTGCGACCCCAAGGGAGAGTGGACTGCCGTCGCACAGGCTCTCGGCGGCTACAGCATCGCGCTGGGACCAGGGCTCCCGGGCAGGCTGAACCCCCTGGATGCTCCGGCCCAGCCCGCCTCGGTGAGCGAGAGTGACTGGTCGACCGAGGTCCGAAAGCGCCGCCTCCTGCTCCTGGCGGGCCTGGCTCGCACCGTGCTCAAGCGCGATCTCCTGCCGATGGAGCACACAGCTCTGGACCTTGCGCTCGACCTGGTCGTCGCCGAGGCCGACGCCAGCGGCACGGTGCCGCTGCTCGGCGAGATCGCGCATACCCTCGGTTCGCCCGAGCGCCTCGACCGAGCCCTCGGCGACCAGGCCGGCCACATGGGGCCCGCTGCGCAGGATCTCGCGCACGCCCTTCGCCGTCTTGTGCACGGCGATCTGAGCGGCATGTTCGACGCTCCCTCGACAGTGGCCTTCGACCCGACCACCCCGATGCTGTCCATCGACCTCTCCCGCCTCGGCGGCTCCGGCGATGACACCGCCCTGGTCTTGGCCATGACCTGCGCCTCGGCGTGGATGGAGAGCGCGCTCGCCGACCCAGACGGCGGCCGACGCTGGGTGATCTACGACGAGGCGTGGCGCGTCATGCGGCACGTCGGCCTGCTGGAGCGCATGCAGTCCCAGTGGAAGCTATCCCGCGGCCTCGGCATCGCCAATTTGATGGTCATCCACCGCCTCAGCGACCTGCTCAGCGCAGGCGATGCCGGCTCGCGCGGCCGGGTGCTGGCCGAGGGCCTCCTGGCCGACTGCTCCACCCGCATCATCTACCGCCAGGAGCCCGACCAGCTCGCTGCTGCCGCTTCGCTGCTCGGCCTGACCGGCGTCGAGACCCAAGCGGTGTCCGCCCTGACCAAGGGCCGGGGCCTGTGGAAGGTCGCGGGCCGCAGCTTCATCACCCAGCACATCCTGCACCCGGCCGAGCGCGAGCTGTTCGACACCGACGCCCGCATGTCGGTCTAGCTCAACTAGACCTATACCAAAGGGAGTTGAGCCATGCCGTCAACCGTACGGCGAGCAGACCACCGAGTCGACGGAGGAGCCCCCGCCCCGGCCGTGAGTGCGGGCACTGCCGCACCGGCGGTCGACTGGAACGACCGTCTCGCTGCTGCCCGACCCGAGGATTTCGCCGAGCTGTTCCACGAGGCACTCACGGACGACTTCGGTGCGGTGGCCCGGCTGCACCAGATGCTCGAAACCGCCTCGGAGTGGTGTCGCGCCCACGGCGCCCGAAGCAGTGCCTCCGACCTGGGCGCTCTCGCCGATCGCCTGACCGACCTCGGCGAGGAGCTGCATCTTGTGCGGGAGGACGTGGGCCACGAGATCCACGCCCACGCGCATCGAACGGCAGCAGCGGTCCGCATCTCCTCAGCCGTGTCGGTCCAGGGGACTTCCGTCAGCCAGCCGAGCGACGCTTCTGTCCCGCTCCCACCACCCACCATCCGTTTGCTGCCGCGTTCGCGGTAAGCACCGACACAGGAACGAGGACCAACCGTGCCCACATCTCCCGCTTCCCATGAAGGCCAGCCAGCGGCGACCACCGATCACCTTGCATGGCGGCAGCACGTCCCGGCGCTGGCTTCCGCCGCCGCCGGCATCAAGCAGGCGTCCGATGCCTGGGACGCGGTCTCGGACTCCTTCTGCGACCACTACGGCAGGCCCATCGATGAGAAGGGCTATGCCGACGGCAAAGTGAAACGCGACGCCGAAGCGTGGAAACACGTCGAGGTCTTTCTCGCCCACGGCCCCGAGGTGCTGGCCGGTGTCCGTGCCGCCGCCAGCGGTGCCGACTACGTCGAGGGGCCGATCAACGAGGACCTCCGGCGGTTGCGCGGAATCGACACCACCCTGGAACGAGCAGGCCAGATCAGGCACGAGTGGGATCAGGTCATGGCGCTCATGGACGCCTCACTCCCCGGCTCACGGGAGATCTACGCGAGCCAGGCGCAGGAGATCCGCAACTCCGAAGGCTGGAACTCCGCGGACGAGTTGTCATTCCAGGGCCCGGCGCTTGCTCGGGCTGCTGACTACCTCGCCAACCGGGTGGATCCCGATCAGCCCTCGCAGAGCGAACGTGCCCAGGTGGCCCTTGCTCGGTCCACCTCCGGCAACCGCGGCGCTCCACCCGCTTCGCCCCTTGCACCGTCCGCGTCGAATCCGACGGCACCGCGTCGTTCCCGCTGACGCCTCTAGCACCGAGTTCCAGCGGGACCAAACCGGCCGATCCCCGGATCCTCATGGAACGCCACAACCCCTACCGCCCCACCGCCTGCGGCTCGCGTCGTCGGCTGCTGGGGCACCCGGCCGCGGAGAAGTCCCATGCGCCCCGATCAGTCCTGGGTCCCCCTTCGACGGGAGGGTATACGTATCACCGCGCGCACCAGCGATCCTCTTCCTCTGCAAGCCACTGCCAGCAACCTGGACCGGGAGCACGGGTACGGACACCTCACCGTTCCCCTTCGGCAGCGCGGCCTGGAGTGCACCGTCGAGTACGGCCTCAGCGACTACATCGTCCACGCCGTACTCCCCGACGGCAGTTCACTGATCATCTCGCCACCTCAGGAACCGTCGACCGACCACCCACCCGGGCATCCCGAGAGCTGGTTGGTGACCCGCGGGCATCCCGACGACTCCGCAGTCCACGAAGTGATCTACGACTCGGAGCCAGACGGACCCCACGCCCGGCACGGCGGCAGTGTCCCAAGTCTGCTCGTCGTCATCGACGCGCGTCTGGATCAGCTCGACGTGCCTCCACGGCCAGCCTCTGCCTCGCCGCGAGTGAGTGCTGCTCTCGCGCTCTCGCCGACCGCCCAGCACGCGGCTCCAGCACAACTGTCAGCGGCTCCGGCTGTACGCCCCGCGCTGCCGCCCGCCCGTCCCTCGTCCGTATCCGGTCGCTGACCGCTTCCCGCCTCGGAGTGCGCCATGTCCCGCACCAGCAGAACCATCCCAGCCCTCGACCGCCCCTCTCACCGAACCCGCACCGGATGGATCAGCCATGCCCACCCACTACGACTCGCTTCCCGACATCGCAGTCGGCCGCCACCCCGCATACGGCATCGTCGCCGCGAACCCGAAACAACTCGCCGCCAGCACATGGATGTTGAAAGGCTTCGACTTCCACCCCATCCCGGACCAGCCGACGTTGTACGCACTGGCCAACCAGCAGCGTGACGGACAGGGCCGCGCTACCCGGGCCATCGCGCTGCTGCGCAAGGCCGGCTACCAGGTCGACGTGGACGCCGCGTTCGACCCCTCCCTGGCCTCCGGTCCGGCTTCCGCCCGCGACCGGCCCTCGCGCACAGAACCCGACGTCGCGTTCGCCGAGCACCCGCAACTCGGCATCGTCGCGGCCACCAGGGACCACTCCTCCGCGCTCGGCGGCCCACTCATCCTGGAAGAACACGGCTGGCGGCATAACCCGAACCTGGATATCTACACGCTGCCCATCACCACCGACCGCAGCGAGGCCCTGGAGAAGGTCGCCAACGCCACGGTGTCGATGCACCGATCCGATCTCCAGGTCGCAGTGCAACCCCGCCTCGCCCACGACGTAGCAGCGCGCCGCGCTCCTGGACCCACGACGGCCGCGCGCCTGGAGCGCAGTCAGGGCTTCACCACCCAGAAGTTCCCCATCAGCGGCGCCGCAGTCGCCGCCAGCCCAGCCCGCGCTGGCCTCCCCGGCAAGGCGCCGGATCCCGCTCCCGCCGCCTCCACTCCGGCAGCCCGGCCGGTCGACCCGCGCATCGCGTTCTCACGCAACCGCTGAACCAACTCTCCTAAGGAGCAGTCCCCATGGCCGTTGTCGGTAAGCCGGGCTATCACAACCTGCGTAATGGGGCGTGTCCCTTTGCTCTCCTGCTGGCGGCCACACCTTGAGCGGCTCGCCGTCCTCTTCGGTCATCCACGACACGGCCAGCTCAGGGCCCTGCGTAGGATGACCGCATCAACTGTTGTAGACCAGGGGGCAGCGTTGGAGTCGAAGTTTTTCATCGAGGATGCTGATGCCGAACGGGCTTCGACGTACCTCCGTTCCCTCGCTGACTGGCTGCGCTACGAAGAGGATCTGCGAGGGAAGACTCAGCTGGAGCACGGCGAGATCACGCCTGGTCAGATGGGCGGCCTCCCTGAGGCTTTGGTAGCCACGCTCTCCACAGGCGGGGCAGCCACCGTATTGGCTCGAGCCGTCGTCGAATGGGTCAGGCAGCGCAAGAGTGACGTAACTGTGAAAGCTGTCAAGCCGGATGGGGAGACCTTCGAGATCGATCTCCGCCGTGTCACCGCTCCCGAAGCTCTTGTTGCCGAGCTTTGCAAGTTCCTGAGCCCGGAACAGTCGGGCCCGGACCCCGATGAGACTGCCTGACGGCGAACGTTCCCGTGTCGTTCTGATTGGCACGGCGAACTACGCAGCGGATCCGGGCCTGCCGGCCCTGCCGTCGGTACTCAACAACCTCACAGACGTAGCCGATGCACTGGGTGAGCCCGTGCATGGCTGGTTCACCCCACACACGTGTCAGCTCATCGCTGACCCGGACACCCCGTCCGCGCTGGGAGGTCGGCTGGCCGAACTCGTTGGGCAGGCGGAAGATCTGCTCCTGATCTATTACGCGGGACACGGTCTGCTCGACAGCCGTGGTCAGCTATATCTGGGGCTGTCGGAAACCCTACGGGGCGACCTGTTGCGCTACACGGCGATGCCCTTTGACGGGGTGAGGGACCTCGTCATCAGCAGCCCCGCACGCAATCGCGTCCTCATCCTGGACTGTTGCTTCTCCGGGCGTGCGGTCGATGTGATGGCCTCCCTCGACCACCTTGTGCTGGATCAGATCGAGATCACCGGCACCTACACGCTGACCGCTACTCCCGCCGGCATGACTGCCCTTGCCCCAGCCGGTGACCGAAACACCGCCTTCACTGCAGAGTTGCTGAGGATACTCAGGCAGGGCGACCCAGAAGCACCAGCAGAACTGACGCTCGACGACCTCTACCGCTCTCTCTACCGAAACCTGAGAAGCCGAGGGCTGCCCAAGCCACGACGGCAGGGCACTGACACAGTTGCGGACCTGATCGTCGCCCGTAACGTGGGCTACCGCCCGCCATCCGGACACCAACGCCGGTCGGCGGCAGATGGTGAACGTAGCGGTGAGCCACGCCTGTTTCTAGACGAAGAAGAGCGCATCGGGCGCGCTGGAAATCCCACCGAGGCGGCCCGCAAGTACGGGGAGGTCGGAAGTGTTCTAGTGCGGCTCTACGGGACTGACTGGCCCGAGGCTAAAGCTGCGGAGGCCAGCCGTGCGTTCTGGGCCGAATGGGGAGCCACCAAAGCATCCTCACGTCCGGCAGGCGCCCTCGGTAGGCGTGCGGTGGGCATAGACCTGGGCACGACAAACTCCGTCGTCAGCGTTCTGGAGGGCGGTGAACCTACCGTCATCAAAAACGCCGAGGGCGCCAGGACCACGCCGTCCCTCGTCGCCTTCGCCAAGAACGGCGAGATACTCGTCGGCGAGGTGGCGAGGCGTCAGGCGGCCACCAACGCGGACCGGACCATCCGGTCCGTGAAGCGTCACATGGGCACTGACTGGAAGATCCAGATTGACGGCAAAGACTTCAACCCGCCGCAAATCTGCGCATTTGTCCTGCAGAAACTGAAGCGGGACGCCGAGTCGCACCTCGGTGAGAAGGTGACCGACGCGGTCATCACCGTCCCGGCGTACTTTAACTACGCCGCGCGGCAGGCAACCAAGGAAGCCGCTGAGATCGCCGGCCTGAACGTGCTCCGTATCGTCCGCGAGCCGAGCACGACTGCGCTCGCCTACGACCTTGAGAAGGACAACGAGACCGTTCTCATCTTCGACCTGGGAGGCGGCACTCTCAGTGTGTCGCTGGTGATCGTCGGGGACGGAGTGGCGGACGTCATGACCACCAACGGCGACAACCAGCTCGGCGGTGACGACTGGGACCAGCGCATCGTCGACTTTCTGGTCAAGCAGTTCCAGTACAGCCATGGCGTGGACCTGTCCCAGGACAAGATGGCACTCCAGCGCCTACGTGAGGCCGCCGAGGAGGCGAAGATCAAGCTGTCCTCCTCCACCGAGACCTCAATCAATCTGCCCTACATCACCCGCTCCGCCGAGGGCCACCTGCACCTCGACAACAAGCTCACCCGCGCCCAGTTCCAGCAACTCACCTCGGACCTGCTGGAGCGCTGCAAGACGTCGCTACGCAGCGTCATCAAGGACGCCGGTACCCAGCTGTCCGAGATTGACCACGTCGTTCTCGTGGGTGGATCGACCCGTATGCCCGCCGTCGCCGAGCTCGTCAAGGAGCTGACCGGCGGCAAGGAGCCCGACAAGAGTGTGAACCCGGACGAGGTCGTCGCCATCGGCGCCTCGCTCCAGGCCGGTCTCCTCAATGGTGAGGTCAAGGACCGCCTGCTCCTCGACGTGATCCCACTGTCCCTCGGTATCGAGACCAAGGGCGGCATCATGACCAAGCTGATCGATCGGAACACCACCATCCCGACCAAGCGGTCGGAGGTCTTCACCACGGTCAAGGACAACCAGCCGTCCGTGCAGATCCAGGTCTACGAGGGCGAGCGCCCGATCGCGGCGTACAACAAGAAGCTCGGCATGTTCGAGCTGATCGGTCTGCCGCCGGCCCCGCGCGGTGTCCCGCAGATCGAGGTGTCCTTCGACATCGACGCCAACGGCATCATGCACGTTACGGCCAAGGACCTCAGCACCGGCAAGGAACGGCTGGTAGTTGTTGGTGGTGGTGGCGATTCCGCATGGAACAGCTTCTCAGCAGACCCGAGCCTGCTCCCAGACCAAGTGGAGCCGAACACGAAGCCAATCAGGCAAGGTTGGTGACTCTCGATTGTGGGCCATGGTTCTTGCCCTGGGATTGCAATCGGGTTTGGGCTCAACTGAACGTTTCGCGGGACCTTCGGGTCCGCCCGGTTATGACAAGCTGTGGAATGTCGAGTCACCGGCGGCTGATGTCTGCGGCGTAGTCGGCGCCGAAGCCCTGGCTCTTGCGGGTCCAGTTGTCGCCGGTGGACTGGTGGAAGCCGAGCAGTCGGCTGATGACGAAGGCGGGCAGCTCCGAAGCGCTGTCCATCAGCGCTGCGTGGCGCGCAAGTTGAGAAGGGACACCGATCGCCTTCAGGCGCCGGCCGAGGGTGTGCGGGTCCATCGGCTGGCCGGGGTAGATGCTGTGGAACAGCCACTTGGGTTCCTCGAGCGGGACGGTGGCGGCGCGACCGTTCCGTCGCTTGGCGAGCTGGCGGATCAGGTCGTCCAGAGGCGCGGGGATCTCGACGGGGACTCGCCCGAGCTTCAGAGCGAGGGTGTCGCCGCGGTCGACGATGTGCTCGGTGGTGAGGCGGCTGATGCGGCCCACGGGCTGGGCAAACAACAGCAGGAGCAGGCCGGCGGCCCGGTCGGCGACCTGGAGTTGCTCGTCGTGGACGAGGTGGCGGACCAGGGCCCAGCGTTGGTCCTTGCCGATGGTGCGCGCGGTGATGTAATGGCTGATGACTGGTGCCGTCAGCGGTCGGCTGTGGCCGCGTCTGCTGGTCCAGAGCAGGAATGCGCGGACTGCGGCGCGGGTGGTAGGGCCCTCGCTGAGCCAGGCGTCCACCTGGTCCTGGGTGCAGGCGGCCAGGGTGGTGCCGCCGTCATGGAGCCATTCCAGCAGGCGGGCCACGTTACGGATTTCGACCCGGACGGTCTCGGCCCGACCGTGGGTGACCGGCTGTCCGGCGGGCAGGCGGCGGAGTCTGCGCAGGGGCTGCCAGTTCGTGTAGTTGCGCAGGATCCTGCGCTCCTCGGCGGACGAGACACGGGCGATCGTCTTGGCCAACCACCGTTCCAGCCTCGCCAGTTGCTCGTCCCGGGCGGGCAGGGCTCCCGCGGCGACCAGGGCGGCACGCAGGTGCTCCACAGTCGGCGCGCCGGCGAAGCGGTCAAGGACCTCGTGGGTGAGTGGCCCGTGCTCCTTCGCCAGGGCCTGGAGAACGGCACGACGGGCGGGAACCTTGTGGATCCAGTGCAACACAATGCGGGGCGGCGGCTTCAGCAGCGCCTGGAAGACCGGTTCCAGTTCCGGGCGCACGGGACCGCCCGGCGGGCTGAGCACGTCGCGCAGGTCAGCGGAGCGCGCGCAGGCGGCGCACCGTCCGTGCCGATAGAGCCGTTCGACGGACCCGCAGTGGGCGCAGGGACGGCGGGCGGCGGGATGCTTGGCCCAACAGGTCTGACACAAGGGCTCGCCCTCGGGGGTCCGGCCGCTGGTACGGAAGATCCCTCCGCAGCCGGCGCACGGCTTGGACCTGTTGCCGCAGTTTCCGCACAGCGGCTCGCCGGTGGCGGTGCGGTTGTTGACGCGTCGGTGCTTACCACAGCTGACGCACGCAGCCTCCTCGCGTTCCTTGGCGCTGCAGGGCAGGCACTTGGGTGCATCGGTAGACGCGAAATAGCACGGTCCGCGTGCACCGCAGGTCGCGCAGAGGGCGGTGGGGAACCTCCGGCAGGCGGCGCAGACTCCGCCGTCACCGGTGCGCGACTTCCTCAGCCGCATCTCGCCGCAGACACCGCACGGCCTGTGGTTGAAGGTGTCGCGCTGACGGCAGGTGCCGCACACAGGCTTGCCGTCGAACCTACGGCCACCGATCGGTCGCGCGCGTTCGCAGTCCGCGCACGTCGCGATCTTGGATTTCCGCCAGCACGACCCGCAGCAACGTAGACCGCCACGGCGCTCCTTCAGGTCGGTGGTGCGCTGGCAGAACGGGCACGAGGGGACGACTACGCCTTGGGCGCCGCGATCGATCAACGCCTTGGCCAGGGCGGAGATCCTGGGTGGCCCCTCGGCGCCCCTTCCGGTCAGCAGGCCAGGGGTGTCTTCCAGCGCCCACAGCAGCTGAAGTTGGCCAGGGCGGGTGCGTTCGACCGAGCGGATGGCCTGTTGTGCGGTCGCGGGCGAGACACCGAAGGGGCTGTCGGCGATCAGCTTGGCCAGTTCCTCGGCCGGGTCTGTGGCGCCCCAGGGCGGATGGGCCCGGCAGCGGGGCCGGCCGGAGCGGTCGCGTCCGGCAAGGGTGGTGCTTCCGCAGATCACGCAGGGGTTGGCGCGCGCGACACGGCGGTTGCTGCAGGCGCCGCAGATGCGCGCGCCGTCGCCAAGGGCGGTCAGCGGACGCTCGCGCCCGCAGTCGCCGCAGCGGGGCAGCACCAGCTGTTCGGCGCCGGCCTCGCGCAGCGCCCGGACGAGCCGTTCGATCGCGCGCGGTCCCTCGGGACGACCGGACGTCAGCAGCTCCGGCCTGGCCTGGAGGACCTCGGCGAGCGTCCGCAGCTGGGGTCGCTGGCGGAAGACCGTCTGGAGCACGGCGGCGACATCGATCCGCTCGCATGCGGGGTCGGCCGACCGGACGATCCCGCTGATCACGGCCTCGGGCTCGGTAGCGGAGCGCGGCAGCTCAGGATCGGGCACGACCTGCACCTACTCGGGCACGATCCGGGCCCGCTTGGGCCGCAAGTCGCCGAGTCCGGCATCCTTCCCCGGCGCCGGTCCGCCGCCGGCCGCGGCGCTGTGACGGCGCCGCGAACCAGCCGCGGCAACGGGTTCGATGAGCTCGTCCATGCTGCAGCCCAGGATGTCGAGCAGGGCCATCAGGGTCTTCAGGCTCAGCCGCTCAGGCCGTTCCACCACCAGGCGGTAGGTCTGACTGGGCGAGAGGTCGATGCCGCGTTCGGAAAGCAGGGGACGCAGGTCGGTGGTGGAGAACATGCCGCGTGTGGCCATCACCTCCCGCAGATGCCAGCGGTAGTCCAGCTTCGGCGTCACATCGTCTCCCTACTGTCCGCCCTGGAGGGCGCGGTCCAAGATCTTGCGCATCATCGTGTTCATGAAGTCCCCGCTCACTCCGGTATAGAGGGCGGTCGTGGAGGCGTAGCGGTGGCCGACCTGCCGCTGGACGAAAACCGGGTCCGCGCCGTCCTCGATCTGGTGGGTCACGTGGCTGTGCCGCAGGCAGTGCGGGACAAGGGACTTGTCCAGGCCCAGCGCATCGCGGTAGGCCGCGAACCGGTCCTCAATCTCGCGGGCCTGCAGGCGTCCGCCTCGTTCGGTCAGCCACAGCGCCGACTGCTCGGGGGCCGTCGCGTAGCGGGGCCGGGCGTTGATCACGTAGTCCTCGACCGCTTCCACCGCCCAGGGCATCACGCTCAGCGTCGTGCGTCGGCGCGGCGGCGATCCCTTGGTCCGCTTGCCGTAACGCACGTGCAGCGACCCGAAGTTGCCCAGCTCCGGAGCTTTCGAGTTGCGGTAGAAGTCGGTGACGTCTAGCCGGGATGTCTCGGTGCACCGCGTGCCCCAGCCGTACATCAGCTTGAACACCGTGGCGTCCCGGTAGGCCGCGAGCGCTCCCTTGCGCCCCAGCCGGATCGCCCGGTCGACCTGGGCATCCGCGTGGTCGAGGAAGATCTGGATCTCCTCGCGCGTCATCGGCCGCCGCTGGGGACCGCCCTCGTAGTCGGCCAAGTGCGCGACGGTGTTCCACTCGTGGCAGATCTGCACCGGGTGGACCCCGAAGCGGGTCTCGCACTCGGACGGCCACTGGTAGTGCGGCGAGGTGACGTAGTCACAGAACATCCGGATCGCACCCTGGTACCCGCGGATCGTCGACTCCGCCCGCTTCAACTCGGCGATCAGGTACGTCATCCACTCGTCCAGGTCGGACGCCGACCACTGCCACGGATAGGCGTTGGTGTACTCGGCGAAGCGCCGCACCGCGCTCTGCCGGTCGCTGATCGTGTCCGGCTGCAGCCGGCGCCCGCCGCGCTGCTGACGTCCCCAACCTTCGAGCATCGCCTCAAAGACCGCGTCCTCGGGATGCAGCAGAGACACGCCCTGAAGCAGCACGAGCTGTGCTGAAGCCTCCCGCAGTTCCGCTCCGGGCATCCCTCTGCCCCCTCCATTAGCCGCGCGAATCATGCATCAGATGCACTCATGTGCGCAACACCCCCAGGCCACTGGCCTCAACTTCGAAGAGAGGTACTTGGCATGAAGCCGCAGACCACCAGCTCAACCGACTCCGGATCACGCATCCAACGCAATTCCCCGCGGTCAAAGACGATTTGGCAGATCACCCACTCGTGCGGCCACCAGGCCGACCGCGATCTGTCCGACCGGGCGGCCGACCGCCGCGCGGGCTTCGCCGAGTGGCTCGCCAAGCAAGAGTGCACCGACTGCTGGCGGGCCGCCAAGGAGGGCGACGAGCAGGACAAGGCCGCCTGGCTGAAGGCCAAGCGGGCCGAAGAGCAGGCCGAATCCGAAGCCTGGTCGGAGCAGTACCGGATGCCGCCCCTTGAGGGGACTGAGCGAGCCGTCGCCTGGAGTGTGCGCTGTCGCCATCAGGTCCTGGCCGCCGCCTTCGCCGCCCTGGTCCTCGAAGGCGAGACCAGCGAGACGGAGTGGGAGGACATCGAGGAGGCCGCTCGCACCATCACCCGCGCCGGGTGGTGGATCGACCAGCGCTCCTCCGAACCCAACGACCTCACCGAGCTGCTCCAGGCCGCCACCGAGGCCGACCGGCCCACCGAGAACCCCCACTTCTAACCGCCCGGTGCCCCACATCGGCGGGGCACCGGCTCCCCCTACCAACGACCCAGATACCCCATGCCCAAGTACCCCCTGCGCTGCGATGTGCGGCGCACCGAGAGCACCACAGACCTCCTCGGCCACCTCCACCGCAGCGAGCCAGGCTTCGACCCCTACCTGCTCACCGCCTGGTCCCCGGAGCTGACCGCCCAGGAGTCCGTCGTCCTGCCGCACCTGGCATTGCTGCTCGATGAACCGATCGCGCTGCGAAAACCGCGGACCGGTCACACCGCGTCCCGCCGGCTCACCTGGCACTGTGCCATCCGCAACACCACCGGCGTGGAACTCGGAGACGACGACTGGTTCGAGCTGACGCGCGAGGTCCTCGACGCCACAGGCATAGAGCCGGACGCCGACCCGGCGGCCTGCCGGTGGGTGGCCCTGCGCAACCAGGCCAGCGGGCTCGACATCGTCGCGACCGTCATCCGCCAGGACGGCCGTTGGGCCCGGTTGCACAACGACGCTTACTTCGCCCGCGCTGCCTGCGCGAACTTCGCCTACGACCACGGCCTCGACGCCCCGGGGTGAACAGCGGCGTCTACCAGCGATCTCCGGCCGGGCCAAATCGCGGATTCTGCGGATCCTCTCCCCCTGGCAGCCCGAAGACCGGGCTCCTGTTCACCACTCCCCTTCGAGGTAGACGCCGTGATCGCCCACCTGCAGCGCGCCAGCAACACCGCCGGCCTGCTCTCGTATCTCTACGGGCCGGGCGAACGCGGTAGCCACACCATCCCCCGGCTGATCGCGGGCGACGGCCACGGTGCCCCGATCGAACTGCTCGCCGAGTCTGGCTCGCTGCCCTACCTGGCCCGCGCCCTCGACGCGCCCGTCGAACGCCTCGGGGCCCGCGCACCGGAACGGCCGGTATGGATCTGCTCGGTCCGCTCCGACCCTCGCCGACCGGACCTCACCGACACTCAGTGGGCCACGGTCGCCCGCCGCCTGGTGGCCGCCACCGGTATCGCCCCGGATGGCGATCCGGACGCCTGCCGGTGGATCGCCCTGCGTAACCAGCCCCGGCAGGTGCACGTCGTGGCCACTCTCGCTCGTGAGGACGGCAGCCTCCACAACGCCTACCGCGACGCCTTCCGCCTCCAAACCGAATGCCACCGCCTCGCCGTTGAGCTGGGCCACCTGCCCACCAGTGCACACCCGATACCCCGCGTCCAGGAGACCCACGTGCCTGCCCCTTCCATCACCATCACCGCCGAGCCCAGCGGCAGCGTCTCGGCGAAGGGCGCCAGCGACGACCTTTCCGCCACGCTCCTCAAGCACGCTGGCTTTCAGCAGATCGAGGACTGGTACGGCCGACGCCATCGCCTTCCCACCACCATGCCGGTCGCCGACAAGGCCGCCGTCGCCACCCACGCAGCCGAGATGCTCCGCGCCGCCCGCTACGGTGTCGACCTCGATCCCTCCCTCGACACCGCCCGGACGGCCACCCCGGCAAATCCGCTCGGGCCCTACACCGCCGGAGCGGAACTCCTCCGGATCACCGACCAGATCAGGTCCGCCGGGAACGGTGCCGACCTTGGGCGGGCGGTCAACCACCTCCTTCATCCCGAACACGGCGCACTGGAGCGTGTCCGAGAAGCCCTGGAGGCGGCAGGCGCGCAGATCAACGACCTCGACGACGATGCACACCAGCTCGCCGACCGGTTCGGCTTCGCTGCGGAGTTCGTCAGCTCGGCGCAGTCGGAACTCGTCGACTCGGAGGCTGAGTTGCGCCGTGTCGGCCACGCGCTGCAGCCCCCGGCCGAGACGAGGACGCACGCTCCGAGGCTCCCCGAGTCCCGAAGCGCTGCTCTCGCCGCATCGCCTGCAGCGGCCAAGGCCAAGGTCTCCTCGACCTTCGGCGCCGGGGCGGCGGACGTCAGCGCGGCCGTACGTCCGTCGCAGGCCCCTGCCCCTCGGACGCGGTGACCCAGATGATCTCTTCACACGCTCCCACCGCCGCTCTGTCGCACACGTACCTCATACGGGCCGCCGACGCTCTGGCCAGTGCGACTGCCACCTACGCTGTCCCGCTCCTGGTCTTGGTCACCACCGGCTCCACCGCCCTGACCGGCCTTGCGTTCCTTCTCGAATGGGCACCTCGTCTGGCTGCCTTCGCTTTCGCCGGATCAATGGTCGACCGGTGGGGTGCCAGCCGTGTGTTCCGGATGTCCAATCTGGTCCGTACCGCCGTGGTCGTGCTGGCCGGTGCGACGCTGCTCGTCTTGCCTAGCGCCGGGACGATGACAACATGTGCTGTCCTGAGCTTCGGCGCTGCCTCCGGGCTGCTCGCTGAGGTCTCCTTCGTCGCGGTGGAGACTCTCGGAGCTGAGGCGAGCCGCCGGTTGGGCAATGCGGCCCACCGTGTGCAGGCCGCGCAGACCGGGATCGACCAGGGCGCGATGCTCGTCGGTCCGCTCCTGGGCGGCCTGCTGTTGCTGGCCGGTCCCCCCGTGCTGCTGGCCGTGGTCGCGCTGTTGGCTCTGACCGCTGCCGCGACCGCATCTGGCGGTGTAGACGCCACGGACCACCGCCCGGTGCCCAGCAGTCTTCTGACCGGGTGGGCAACCCTTCGCCGGACCCCGGCGCTCGTCTGGTTGGTCGGCGGTCTGATCGCCTCTAACTTGGCCACCGGCGTCCTGCAGGCCGCCGCCCCGATCACGGTCATCCACCACTTCCGCTACTCCACCGCAGCCGTGGGTTCGGTCTGGAGCACGGCTGCCGTAGCCTCCCTGATTGCCGTGTGGGCCAGCCGCCGTGCGATTGACCGCTTCGGCATCTGGTCGGTCGGCGCGGTGACGGCCGCTGTCTCAACCGCGGCGTGCCTGGCGACCGCCCTGGCTCCGAGCTTCACCGCGTACACCGTGGCGGTGGCGGTGGTCATGGCTGGCGAAGGCGCGATGACCGTCGTCCTGCGCACGCTGCGGTCCCGTCTCATCCCGGTGCAGGCGTTCGGCTCCACGCTGGCGGTGACGATCATCCTGGTGCTGCTGCCGTTTCCGCTGGCCGGAGCCCTGATCGCGATCGCTTCCACCGCTGAGATTCCGCACCTTCTGCTGGCGTGCGCCGCTCTTCAGGGCCTGGCGCTGAGCGCATGTTTCGCCGGTCTGCGGCGGAACCGGACCGCCTGCGAACTGCCCCCAGCAGGTTCCTGCACTCCACAAGGAGCCCGCCCGGCCAGCGGATGCCCTCTGAAGGGCCGTTGAACGGCCCGGCACTTTGCCCTTTCTCCTCTTCTACCCGCCACCGCACTATGGAGGCTTTCTCATGTCCCAATCCACTCGCCCGCTGCTGATCGTCGTCGGGGGAACCGATCGTGTCTATCGCGGCTACTGCGTCAAGCAGGCCGCCGCCGCGTACCCGATTGCGTTGATCGACACCAAGCCGCCGTCCTGGCAGCAGCACCTGGTTGTCGACCATGAGGTAGCCGACACCTACGATCCGGAGGCCGTGGTCGCTGCCGGCCTGGCCCTGGCCACTCGCCACCCCATCGCCGGAGTCGTCACCTGGGACGAGTACACGCTCGTGCCGACCGCTGAACTCGCCGCCCGTCTCGGCGTGCCCGGCAACAGCGCGGCGGCGATGACCGCCTGCCGGGACAAGGCGACCAGCCGCCGCCTGTTCGCCGAGCACAGCGTGCCCTCGGCCACGTCGACCCGCGTCGGCACGCTGGCCGAGGCGACAGTCGCCGCGCTCCGCACCGGCTTCCCGGTCGTCCTCAAGCCTTCCTCCCACGCGGCCAGCATCGGTGTGGTCCGTGTCGATACCCCCGAGGGGCTGCCCGCCGCCTGGGAGTTCGCTGCCGCCGGAGCCGGTGAGCAGGGCCCGGAAGGCAGCGGCGTGCTGGTCGAGGAGTACCTGTCCGGCCCGGAGATATCGGTGGAGTGCGTCACCCAGCACGGCGTCACCACCGCTCTGGCCGTCACCCGCAAGGAGGTCGCCTTTCCTCCGTACTTCGAAGAGGTCGGCCATACCGTGGATGCCGGCGACCCGCTCCTGCTCGAGGTCGCCCCCCCCTCGCCGTCCAGGCCGTCCAGGCACTGGGCGTCACCGACGGCGTCCAGCACGTGGAGATGCGACTCACCGCGTCCGGCCCGCGGATCATTGAGGTCAACGCCCGGATCGGCGGCGACCTGATCGGTAAGCTCGTCCGCCTCGCCACCGGCCTCGACCTGCCCCGGATCGCTGCCGACATCGCCTGCGGACAGATTCCCGACCTGACGCCCACAGCGCACGCCACCGCCGCGATCAAGATGCTGTATCCCCCGGCCACCGGCATCCTCTCCGCACAGGACCTGGCGATCGTCCCTGGCCCGAAGTATCCGTGGCTGCACCAGGTGACCTGGCTCCGCGACGTCGGAGAGCGGGTCGTGCTGCCGCCGACGGGCAAACTCGACACCGGTCGGGTCGGCTTCCTCATCGTCACCGCCGACAGCCCCGAAGCAGCCCGGGACTGGATCTCGTCCCTCGCCAACGGTCTGACCCTGTCGGTCACACCGTGAACCTGCCGCCGCCTTCCGCCACCACCAGACCGTTCCCCGGACCCGAGTCTGTCCATCGGGTTGGGGAGCACCGCTGCCGCGTGCCCCCACCCAGCCCGGAAATCCAGCACAACGACCAAGGAGCAAGCGTGCCCGAGTTCTACCCGAGCATCGGCGAGGCCGTCGGCGCCGCGATGCAGCACAACATCCGGCTCGCCCAAAGCAGCGAGACGTCGGGCTCCGGCAAACCGCTGCAGGTCCGCTACCTGCCCCATCCTTCCTCCGACCCGTACTCCGTCCCCGGGATGATCGCCCGGCTCACCGAGACCGCAACGCCCGACGAGGTTGCCGGAATCATCGAGGAGGTCAACGGTGCACTGGTCGGGACCCTGCCGCAGCTGACCGAACTCGTCGCCGCTGCCGCCGACTGGACCCGCGTCCGCCTGGCGTTCGACGACCCGCGCCACAACCCCACCTTCGAAACCTGGACGCGGCTTGCCGCCGCCCACCGCATGCTCCGGGACGTCCAGGAGCAGTTGGAGATCGCCGAGGACGGGATCGCCGCGTGCCCTGCCGAACTTACCGACCCCAGGCACCACGAGATGGTCAACGTCCTGCGTACCAGGGAACTGCTCAGCGACATCCTCGGTACCGGCGCGATCGCCGCAGCCCCGACACCCGCCGATGGCGAACCGGATGCGAACCGGCAGCGCGCTGCCCATGCCTCCTCCCCGAATGCCGCCGCCCAACGCACGACGTCCACGGCCAATTCCGCAGAGACGTCGACGGGCACTCCGCCGCCCCGCGCCCCCCGCACCCGATAGCCCCGACCACCAACTCCCTTCCCGAACGGGAGCTGCCCCGATGACCAGCAGAAGAGGGCCCCGCGCCCCGCCCCATCACTCACCTGCGCTCATTCCCAGGACCCACCATGCCCGCACCGCGTACCAGCGCGCCCTCGACCACCACCGGGTCGGACGCGCTCCTCTACCTCCTCTTCGGCATACTCGGCATCGCGCTCGCCTTCGGTTCGCTGGCGTGGCTGACCGGCAATGTCAGCAACTCCCTCTTCGGCGCCGGACCTTGGGCACCCTTCAGGGCCACTGACGCGCTGCTTCACCCCAATGTGCTGTGGCCGCACCTGAGCCCCACCGCCCTGCTGGTCGGCGCACGGATCATCCCCGGCCTGCTGTCCGCCTGCCTCACCGTCCTCGGCCTGGTGCTGTGGATGCGGCTGCGCGGCGGCGCGAAGAACGGCCTCGCCCGGAAGGCCGACCTCGCCCCGCTGCTGGACAAGGAGATCACCGCCAAGGCCAGGAGCCTGCGGCCGTCCCTGAGCGGCCGGGAGTGTAAAAGAGGTCGCTCCTGCTGACCGCGGCATCCTGCTCGGCACCCTCTCCCCGGGGCGAGCCAATGTCCGCGCGTCCTGGGAGGACGTGATCGTCGCGATCATGGCTCCGCGAAGCGGCAAGACTTCCGGACTGGCGATCCCCGCGATTCTCGCGGCGCCCGGCCCGGTACTGCTGACCTCGAACAAGGCGGCCAACGACGCCTTCACCGCCACGGTGGACGCTCGTGCCGAGGTCGGCACGATCTGGACCCTGGACCCCCAGCAGATCGCCCACCACCCGCGCGAGATGTGGTGGGACATCCTGGCCGACGCCCGCGACCTGGCCGGGGCGAAACGTTTGGCCGGACACTTCGTCGCCGCCAGCGTGGACGAGTCGAATGGCTCCGACTTCTGGTCCACCGCCGCGAGCAACACGCTCGGTGCGCTGTTCCTCGCTGCTGCCAGCCACCGGCGGCCGGTCACCGATGTCCTGGCCTGGCTCGCCTCCCCCGCCGACCGGACCCCGGTCGACCTGCTCACCGATGCAGGCCACGACGCGGTCGCCGCCCAGCTCCAGGGCACCGTCTCCGGCGCGACCGAGACCCGCGACGGCATTTACGAGACGGCGAGGCAGTACGCGAGCTGCCTGCTCGACCCCGACGTCGCAGCCTGGGTCACGCCCAGCAAGGACCTCCCCGAGTTCAAGCCCTTCACCTTCGCCACGTCCCGCGACACCTTGTACCTCCTCAGCAAGGACGGCGGCGGCAGCGCGAGCGCGATCATCGCCGCAGCGGCCGACGCCGTGATGCGCGCGGCCGTGGTCGTCGCCGAGCGCTCCGGCGGACGGCTCGATCCGCCCGCCCTGTGCGTCCTCGACGAGGCCGCGAACGTCTGCAAAATCTCGGATCTCCCGGACCTGTACAGCCATTTGGGCAGCCGCGGCGTCATCCCGATGACGATTCTGCAGTCGTACCGGCAGGGCCAGCGGTGCTGGGGCGAAGCAGGCATGGACGCCCTCTGGTCCGCCGCCACCATCAAGATCGTCGGTAGCGGCATTGACGACGCCGACTTCGCGGACCGACTCAGCAGGCAGGTCGGTGACCACGACGTCCAGACCACCTCGGTGTCGACCAGCGACGGTGGCAAGTCCACCTCGGTCAGCATGCGCACCGAGCGGATCCTGCCGCCCGATGCGATCCGTGCCCTGCCCAAGGGCAAGGCGTTGCTCCTGGCCACCGGCATCCGGGTTGCCATGCTCGACCTCCGGCCCTGGTACAAGGAGCCCTCCGCCAAGGTGGTCGGCCCGGCATCCGCCCGCGCGACGAAGGCCATCACCGAACGGGCCCTCGCGAAGACCCTCGGCCGCGATGACTTCGGGCTGTCGGCATGAGCACGCCCACGCCGCGTTCCGGGCGGCTCGTACGCTCGCCGGTCGTTCTGCACGGCGGCCAGTGGTGGTTGGTCAGCGGGGCCGGCTCGATTCTCGCCACCGATCCCACGTTCACCAGCGTGCTGGACGGCTTCGCCCAGGCGATGGCCGCTGCCGACCAGGCGGTCGCCGACCTTCGCTCCCGGCAGAGCGAACCTCCCGCTTCCGACGCAGGGGGTCAGCGATGAACCCGCTGCTGGGAGCCGAGCAGGCGGTACTCGGTTCCGTTCTGCTTGACCCGGGCCAACTCTCACATCTTGACTGGCTCGCGCCGGATCACTTCTACCGGCCGGTCCACCAAGCGCTGTTCGCCGCACTGCGCAAGCTCCGAAACGACGGCCACCCCGCGCTGGTCGAGAAGTCCGTACCGCTGTCCTGGGTGACCGATGCTGTCAACGAGACCAGCCGCCACGTACGAGGGCTGACCGCGATGTACGCCCACACCCTGATCTCGGCCTGCCCGCGTCCCGCGCACGCTCCGGTGTACGGCCGCATGGTGCTGGAGGGTGCGATCCATCGCAGCATCACGGAACACGCGATCCGTCTTCACCAAGCGGCTCGCGCCGACGCCCTGCAGGGCGAAGTCGAGGGAGCCCTGCGCTACGCGGACGTTCTGACCGGAGTGCTCAACGATCTCGCACAGCGGTGGGGAACCGAACCGCGCCCGGTCGCGCCTGCTACTCCGCCGGCCACCGCCCCGGCCGCGCCGCCGCCGGTCCGGGCCGACCAGGTAGCAGAGGACGAGCGGTTCCTTCTGGCCGTCCTAGCTGAGCAGCCGAAGGCCATGGACGAGGTGGTGGGCTGGCTGCGGCCGGGCGACTTCGCCGACCCCGCCCACGGGCAGCTCTACCGCTGCCTCGGCGCGCTGCACCACCGGGGCGAGCCCATCGACCGGATCACCCTGCTCTGGGAGGCCCAGCGGCGCGGCCTGCTGGCCGACGGCACGCTGTCTAGCAACCAGCTCACCGCTATCTGCGACGGCGTGGGTCCTGGCAGCGCCGAATGGCTCGGCGAGCTGGTGATGCGTTCCTCTGTCACCCGCACAGCGGCCACCTCTGCGCGTGCCATCCGAGCCCTGGCGGAGAACGAGGCTCTGGCCCCCGGGCGGCTCATCAATCACGCCCTGCACGCGCTCGGTCCACTCGACGAAGTACGGACCCGTTGGCAGTCCGCGAACGGCCACCCCGCTCCGACGCCGACGGCCCCGGCTCCTTCGCCGAACGGGCCTCCCGCTGGGCGGGTGCACGCCGCCCTCGCCCGCAGCACGCCGCGCCCAGTCTCACCGCCCTCGTCCCGGCCCAGCTCTGCGCCCACCTCGACCGCCGCGCGACCGCCCTCCCGCGGCCACAGCTGAAACCTCCCCCAGCCCGCCACGTGTTCTCTCCAATGGAATTCACCGTGAACAACACCCCCATCTCCGAGCAGCTCCTGCGGACCGAATCACTCGGAGCCGGTGACATGCAGACCACCATCGCGCGCCCTCCACTGATCGGCTCGCTCTGCTCGGGGTACGGCGGCCTCGACCTGGGGGTGCAGTGCGCCCTCGGCGGCACTCTGGCCTGGCACGCAGAGGTCAATGCCGACGCTTCGCGCATCCTCGCCCGGCACTGGCCCGGGGTGCCCAACCTGGGCGACATCACGACCGTCGACTGGTCCACCGTCCCCCGGGTGTGCGTCCTGACGGCGGGCTTCCCCTGTCAAAGACGTCTCGGTCGCCGGCCGACGGGCCGGACTCAACTCCCAGACCCGTTCCGGGCTGTGGCTGCACGTCGCCCGTGCGGTCGAGGCCCTCCGACCCTGTTTGGTGGTGATCGAGAATGTGCGCGGCCTCCTCACCTCACCCGCCGGCTCCCCTGGCGACCTGGAACTCTGCCCGTGGTGTCTGGGAGACGAACCAACCCAGCCTCCTCTGCGAGCACTTGGTGCCGTACTCGGATCCCTGGCCGACCTCCGGTACGACGCGAGGTGGCTCGTGCTTCGTGCCTCCGATATCGGAGCACCGCACCGCCGCGAGCGGACCTTCCTCGCCGCCTGGCCAGCCGAACACCCTGCTCAAGACGCCGACCAGCAACATCGCGAAGAACGGTGGCTCTCAACACCCCGCCAAGAGGAAGAGCGGGGGCCACGGTCCGAACCTGGCCGACGAGGTGGAGTGGCTCCTGCCTACCCCGAAGGCGTCGGACGGAATCAAGGGCTCGCCCAACCAGCGACACGTCAACGGGGACATGACCTTGCCGAGTGCGGCGGCCTCGCTGCTGCCCACATTGCGGACCAGCGACACGGGCACCCCGGGACGCCGACCGTGCAAGGCGTCGCGTCCTCCCCTGTCAGCAGTGGTTCTACCGCTCTGGACGGAATCGGCTCCGGAAGCCGGGGAGCAGACCGGCGATGGGGTGCGTACGCAGCCGCCATCACCCGATGGGAGACGCTCACCCGCCCCGCGCCGCCGCCCACCGACGCGGCCGGGCGGCTCCGTGCCGACTTCGTGGAGTGGATGCAGGGCCTGGAGCCCGGCTGGGTCACCGCCACTCCGGGGCTCGGCCGACCGGCTCAGCTCACCACGCTCGGCAACGGCGTCGTGCCTCAACAAGCCGCCAGGGCCGTGCAGTTGTTGGCTCCGCCCTTCCCACGTTGCCCTCGCTGCACGGCGGCGTAGCGCCTCACTACCGGGTTTTCCCGGCCGGGCCAAATCGCGGTTTCTCCGGATCCTCTCCCCCATGTCGCCGTCTCACAGATGGAGCACGCCCCCATGTCCGACACCAGCAAGACCGCCCCCGACTCCGAGCCGTTCCGCGTCCCCGACGGGGACCTCGACGACCTCGCAAGCACTCTCGCCAAGACCATGGCCGAGGTCAGGCAGCACGGCGTCATCCTCGACCGCCTCGGCTCCGAGCCCGCTGCCGCCTCCGCCGCACTCCAGCCGACCGACGACGTTCCGGCCGCAGCGGCGACCGACTCCGCGCAGGAGGATGGCCCCACCTCGGTGTTCATCCTCGCCTTGGGCGGCGAGGCATACGCCGTCGAACTCGCCGCCCTCAGCGACTGGGTGAACAACCTCTTCCTGCCGGTGTACGGCCGAGAGATCAGCACGACCCGCCCGTGGTGCGCGCAATGGCATGAACACCCCGAGGCCGTCGCCCGGCTGCACGCCCTCTGGCTCGCGTGGCAGCAGCTCACCGACGCCGAGGCCGGCCTGTCCGGTCCTTCAACGTGGCACCGCGACCACCTGGACCAAGCCCTGGTTCATCTCCGTGCTCCCGACGGCCCCTTCGCCGCGTGCACGACGAGCCCGACCCGGCCCAACCATCGCGTGCTGGCCACCCCCGCGCCCGATCAGTTGGGGCTGGCGGCATGAGCGACGAACTCGACTTCCATCTTGACGACTTCGAGCCTGCCGACGCGGACTCCGAGCACGCGGAGCAGCGGTTCTGGGCCAGTGACCTCACCGTCCTGGCCGAGCACCACACCACCCCCAACGGCTCCCACAGCTTCGTCGTCGCCCACGACAGGTCGGCCACCTTGGGCATACCCGGCGCACCGCAGATAGTCGCGATCAAGGTCGCACGGGACCTCAACCAGAACACCTTCACGTTCGAGTCGACCTATCACTCCACCGTGTCCTTCGCCCAGAACTGGCTGATTGAGCACGGCTGCCCGCACAAGCGGATCACCCTGGTCCGCGGGGACTTCATGACGCCCACCGACGACCTCACTCTGTGGCTGGACCGGCAGATCCGGGAGTCGGGGGCTCGGTACGAGGTCATCGACAGTTGGACCTCGGACTTCGACCCACGTGAGACGTGGACGTTGACCCGCGACTCCAGCGCCGCGCAGGCACCGATTCGTGTCTTCCTCGAAGAGGGAGACCACGAGGCCCATACCTACACGATCCGCGAGGGCGCCTTCGCCGACGAGGCCGCCGCCCGGCACTGGCTGGCCCACCGCGGCAGTCCACTGCCACAGCCGCCGGATTACCGCGGTGAGGCTGCCGCCCGGCTGGCACGCGCCGCCCTCTACCGGTCGGCCGGTACCTCCGCGATCCCGAAGGCCGGCCCCTGCCACTCGCTGTCGACGGGGACGAACCAGCGACCGAACCGGGGGAAGTCACTGTGAGCCGCGCCCGCTTCGCCTTCGCCGCACACCCGGACGCCATCGCGGATCTACGGGAGCTTCCCGCCGAAATACGTGACTTGGCGCTGCTTGAGCTGCAGAACTTGGTCCACGGAAGCGACGACTGCCTGCCGCTGGAGGGCCGCCTCGCGGGCTTCCACAAGGTCTACGTCGACCCAGCGGTCTCCTACCGAATGGTCATCCAGTTCCGCCCGGCCCCGCCCACCTCGCACCACAAGCGCGAGATCTATCTCGTCGCCGCCGGCAGCCGGAAGGACTACGCGGTCTACCGTTCGGCACACCTCCGCACCAGCCCCCGCGAGGACACCGAGACAGCCTCTGCCACCGAGGCGCGCGTACAGGCCGCTCGATCCCGCTCCCCCCGCGCGGTCGACCAGCCGGCGG
This sequence comes from Streptomyces monashensis, assembly GCF_001866665.1. Taxonomy (GTDB): domain Bacteria; phylum Actinomycetota; class Actinomycetes; order Streptomycetales; family Streptomycetaceae; genus Streptomyces; species Streptomyces monashensis. The sequence goes on from NZ_MLYO01000007.1 coordinate 105,669, forward strand.
CTGTCCGGGCAACTCCTCCAGCAGCAGCCCAGCCCACTGCCGCCGCTTCCCGGAAGGCTCCCCAGCGATGACCACCAACCGCGCCTCCCTGGCCCGTGCCGAACTGGCGGGCCTCCTCACCAATGCCGCGCAGAGCGTTTCCAGCATCCTCACTGCCGAGTACCCGACGGCCGCCAGCCGTTCCTACCTGCACCCGGTACTTGGTCCGCTCTCGGCCGGGCCTCGGGTGGTCTGCGAGCTGAACGAACGGCTCGAAGGCTTCGTAGCCGACGAGCCGCTCCCCGCGACGCCGGCCGGTCTCTTCACCCTGGCCTCCTACGCATCCGCGCTGGGATGGCTCACCGAGTCCCTCGCCGAGCTGACCTCCTCGGTGGACCAGATCTGCACACGCGTCGGCATCCCCAGGGAGCCGCCGGACCCGGCCTTCGCCGCGCCCGCCAGCGTGGAGCAGGACAGCGAGTTCGACTTCGCCTTCAGCGCACTGGAGTTGGCGGCGATCCGGACCGCGGCCAAGGCCGCCGGTCTCACACCGGGCGACTACGTCGAGGTGCTCTCCGAGTCCCTGCTCGCAGCCTCCCGGATCACCGACGCCTGCATGGAGATCTCCAGCGGTCTCCTCGAAGACTCCGCGTACGTCCTCGGCGACGCGACCGACCACGTCTGGATCGGCGATGGCCCCGACAGCCTGCCCACTCTGGTCCGTTCGCTGCTCGCCCGGATGGAGACGGCTGAATGAACCCCCACGACCCGGCCAAGCGGCCTGGCGCGCACCTCGTCGCCGACGCGCTCGGCGTCGAGGATCCCTGGGCGCTGACCAGTAGGCATCGCCCGAGTGAACCGCTCGGCCGCGCCGGGACGGTGGTCGCCGAGGCCGCCCGTGATCTCGACGAGCTGCAAAGCCAGGTAACTCATGCTGCCCAGTCCGCCATCGGGCTGCTCGAACCCGTCGAGCGCGGCGAACTCAGCGGCACGCGCGTCTCGTACGCGCTGCTGCGGACCGCAGTCCCGCAGATCGGGCTACTCGTCGCACGGCAGGATGCAGCCTACGAGCAGCTCACCCAGTCCATTTCCGCGTACCGCCATCTCCTGTCCGAGTCGGATGTTGTCCAACCCCCGAAGGCATCGGTCCACGGACTGAAAAGCGAACAAACCCCTGGCCGGGACGATGACTGGGCCATCTCGGATGATCGCCAGCTCGGAGCCCTCGAAGCCGTCGAGGCCGGCGGACTGCGATTTCACCAGAGCGGGGTCTACGGCTACATCTACCTCTCCGACGGGCGGGGCATGCGCCCCAACCCAGAGGTTTGGCCCGAGACCGTCCAACGGCTGGTCGCCGACGGGCTACTGGACCAGGACACCAGCGAGGGACTGTACCGACCTGGACAGCTCCTCTCGCTCACGCCACAGGGCGAGACGGTCCTGCGTGCCGCACGTACGGCCACGCCGCGCGTGTCCGCCGCCCTCAGCCGCAGCAACTCCGCGGCGATCTCCGGCGCTGCCGATCCGTCTACCGCACCCGCGACAAACCCGGCCACCAAGCCTTCCCGTTCCCGCTGATTCCTGCAGAAAGGACGTCCCCTATGTCCACCGCGATCTACACCCGCCGCCTGGTCGAGCACCGATACGGCCGCCCGCTGGAAGAACTGCGGCGGAGCAACGCCTCCGGCCGCTCCGACGACCCTGTCCTGCCGATCCTGCTGCGACGGCTCGGCGGCCTCGCCCAGACCGACGCCGATGCCCGTTCCGCTCGCCGCAACCTCGACGCGGCCTGGCAGCGGTGCCGCTCCGGCGAACACGTCCTCGACGACCTCGTGCTGCTGTACGCGACCGATGTCGTCGATCTCGAACGCCAGGAGCAGACCGAGGCGGAAGCCGTCTGGGATCTGCTGGATGTCCGCCTCCTGCTGGACCGTCCTTCTGATCAGCCGCCCTTGGCCCATCGAGCGGCCCCTGCTCCTGACGATGAGGACCTGTTGACCAGTGCCCGGGAGGTCGCCGCCGGCCTGCACCGCCTCAACCGTGAGGCGCTGCGCCGGGGACTGCGCGACCGCGGCATCCACGTCAGCAACCGCCGCCTTGGCGCGGTGCTCCAGAAGCTCCGAGCCGAGAGCGCCTCCCACTGACCACTCGGTCTCTCCACATATCCGCAACCCCTCTTTCCCCTAACGGAGTTCGCCCCATGTCCATCCCTGTACAATCCTCCGCTGCCTCGATCGGCTCGGTCGATGCCCAGCGTGTCGAGGACGCGCTTTCCCTGATAGCACCGAAGTGGACCACCTGGTCGGCGCAGACCCTGGCGCAGCAGGGTCGCCCCATGCGTGTTCGTGACGTCGCCGCCAGGCTCCCCTTCGTCAGCGAGCAGCTTGTCGGTAAGCGGCTGGCGCAGATGCACGCTGATGGGCTGGTCACCCGAGCTGACGGCCGCCACGGGGCCCCGTACCAGCTCAGCGCCTTCGGTGAATCGCTGTCTCGGGTGCACCGTGCCCTGTCGGACTGGTCCCAGACCAACCTGTCGCTCGGCAAGGTAGCCGGTGCCGAACGCGTCGAGGACGCCGTGCGCCGTCTGCACCTGCGGCATTCGACCGCCGTGATCCAGGTCCTCGACGCGGGCGGCCCCATGCGGTTCGTCCACATCGCCGAGGAGGCCGGCTTGGACAACGGCTTCACCCGGCAGCGGCTCAACCGGCTTCAGGTCGATGGTCTGGTCGCCCGTACCGGGCCGCGCCACGGCGACCCCTACGTCCTGACCGATGCCGGGCGGGCGCTGGGCCCCGTCTACGCAGCCGTCGAGCACTGGAGTAACCCCGTCGCCACGCAGGGGCGCTCGGCACCCGCAGCCCCCGTCACGGCAGCCACCCGGACCCACACCGGAGTCCCGCCGGGGTCGGACGGCATCCGAACCGCAGCGGCCCTGCGCCGGAGCGCCGCCGCGCCGAGCACCCTGTTCAGCCACGCACCGCGGCCTCAACCGCGGGTACCGGCGGCCATCACCGCCCAGTCTGCCCCCTCGCGAGGCCGGTGATCCGGGTGCCGCTGAGAGCCAGCCGCGTCTCCCCGTTGCCACGGCGCCCGCGTGCACTTGAGCAGCTCGTTCCGCGCACGTGGGCGCGTCCCCCTCCTACGCCCCCGGAGCCTCGACTATGAACACCCAGCAGTCCTACGACCAGGATCCATACCAAGAGGTACTGGTCAGCCCCATGTACCTGGCCGGCTCCAACGGGACCGCAGACGCTGGCTTCGCCCCCGTCGCTCACTGGCCGCACCACTACCTCGACGAGGGCCCCTGCCAGCTCCTCGTCACCTCACCCGACCAGAGGATCCGTATCGGCTGGTTCGGCGACGACTTCGCGCTCTGGAAGATCACCGCAGCCGAGGACGCTGTCTCCGCACCCCGCTGGACGGCAACCTTCAACCACGTCACCCCGGCCGAGATCGTCGCCGGTCTCACCAACGCCCTGGAACACGACTACGCCGAAGCCGACGCCTACGACGGCGACGGGCGCTATCTAGCGAACCCGTCGATGTACTGGGCTGACGCAGTCCGGCCACTGACCGATGCCGGCTGGACCCGCGATGGCGGGGCCGAGCGCGGCACCGTCGAAATCATCGCCCCTGACGGACAAGCAGGCATCCTGATCGACAACCGTCTCTCTAACTGGGACGACGAAACCGTCACGCTGTGGGCCGGTCCACCGGGCTGGCGCACTCGCGCGGAGGCGTTCTTCACAGCCCGCACCCCGTCCCACCTGATCGCCGCGACGGCAGCCGCCATGACCGATCCAGCCCCGGTGATGCGTGAGCGGCACCAACTCGATCGCAAGATGGAAAACCTGGTCACGCTCACTCCCGTTGGCCCGACCGCGCCCCAGATTCCTCGGGCTCCGACCCCGCTCGACGTGCGCCGCACTGCTGTCGTCCAGGCCGTCCAACGCGCCACACGCTTCCCTCAGACAGCCGCCGACCTCCGAGTCATGGCCGCCCGCAGCCGCACGGCGCCTTCGGCACAGAACCGGTCGAGCAATCCCGCTCCCGCCCTCGGGGCCAAGCCGCTGGCCAGCCCGACGGCCCCACGCCGTAGCCGCTGACCCCCGGCTCCGGCCCTTCCGGGACGTCCCCCTGACCGAAGCACCATCTCCGAATGCCAGGAGTTCCGCCATGCCCGGCGCCACCGCACTCGATCAAGCCACGGCCATGATCGAGAAAGCCTGGGGCCGCCCTATCGAAGCTCTGGAATCCCTCGCGGTCCGCCGCCCGAACGACGACCCGCTACTGCGCTCGGCCATGCACATCCGCTCGGCCCTGGTCATCACCGACAACGCCGTGGTCGTGCACCAGGACCGTTTGCACGCCCTTACCCGGCCCGGCTATGTGCCGGCCTTCTACGACCTCGAACGGATTACCAGCTCAGCGGCGGACCTTCGCGTCGCTCAGGCGGAGAGCCGTACTTTCCTGCAGGCCATCAGCCACGTGATCGAAGCACGTGAGGCCGCCGCGACCGCGGACCGGGCCCCGGCAGTCCGGCTGGCCCAGGCCGCTGTCACCCGCTCCGGGCACGCCCCACGCACCCTGGGCCAGCCACCCGATCAGCCCGCTCCTTCGGCCGCTGTCGGCCCGCCGGGGCCGGACCAGGGCCGCACCGGTGATCGATCAGGCGAGATCCTCGTCGCGGTGGGCATCCCCGATGCGGGAGCCCACCGCGCGGGCCAGTTCCTCCACCGTCAACTCGACGCGACGCTCATCCGCGATACGGTCCTCCACCACCGCCCCCTCGTCCCGCCGCCCGTCGGACTGCGCACCGACAGCCCACTGGCCGTCGGCGATCATCGCGATGTCGCCCACCGTCCACGGCCGCCCAGCGGCGCGGATCTTGCGCTCCAGCCCGGCTCCGTCCCAGTGTCTGCCCGGCTCCGCCATCCCTGCTCCCCCTTCGGTCCCGTACGGCCCGTTGCCGCAACCCAGTTAGGACAACCGCGTCCGCCGATCCATTCCCTGGCCGCAGACCATCTGCTGACGACCGCCAGTTCGCCCACGGCAGACGCCGCTTCCCGGCAAACGACTACGTACTTCGGCACACCGCATGTCAACGTACGGGTGTTGAGAAAAACCGCAGGTCAACGAAGGTATCGTCCAACCGTGAACGCCTCCGCCACCCTCCTGCCCGCCGCCGTCCGCCCGGCCGTGGAAGACCGCTGCTGGCTCTCCTCGGACCACTGCGCGGGCCCGGTGCTCGACCTCCTCGACGCGCTCGGCTGGGCAATCGTCGACACCCCGGAGGCCAACGTCCACGCGACGAGCCCGGACGGCCGTGTCTACGTCGGCTGGCTTCCCGAAGACACCGCCGCCTGGAAGCGCGGCATCGTCTGGCATGTCCGGGTGCAGCCCACCGAGGGTGACCCGTGGGTCCAGGAGTTCGGCCTCTACACCCCCTCCGAGGCCGTTGCCGGTTTCCTCGCTGCGCTCATCGCCACTCCCAGCCGCTGACCTCGCTACCGACCCCTGTCTCGGAGGACCTCATGGCACACCGCGCCCCGCTCACCAACCACCACGCCGACGGGACTCTCTGCCCGGTGGACCATAAGCACACCAGCTCCGGTAAGCCGCTCAACCCCGACTGCCCCGGTCGCGCGTACACGCAGGCCATCTGCTCGTGCGGCGACTGGGAGATGAAGCAGTCCGGCAAGGGCTACGTCAACGAGAGCCTCAAGCGGCATCTCGCCAGCCACACCCAGGGGCCGAAGGTCCTTTGCGATCTGCCCCGCATCGACGGTCCCTGACTCTCCACCACCAGCTCGCCCTTGTCATCCCGTACCGCTCTCGGAGGTTCCCGTGCCCCGCTACCTGACCGTCGGCCACCTGCTCCGCCAGCTCCAGGACCTTGACCCCAACCTGCCGATCCGCCTCGCCATCAACCCTGACTTCCCCTTCACCCACTACCTGGGGGCAGAGGTCGTCGTCCGGGACGGCAAGGCGTTCATCGCCGACGACGGCCAGGAGGACTACCTCCCGAGGGCGGTCAGCGACGCCCTCGCCTGGGCCTGACCCGTCCCACCGACACTCCCCGGAGGCTCTTATCTCGTCGCGATCCCGCCCTTCGCACCTCCTTCCGCTGCATAGCCTCGCCGTACACCCCATGCCGAGCGACGTACGCGGCGCACTGGTCCAGCGCGTCTCCGCCCTGCCCGACGGACCGCTCGACGTCACCTGGATCCCCGTCGAAACCCCAAGACTCCCCCTTGGCCGCATTCGCCTTCACTGGGAGCCAGGCTCCCTCGCAGGCTGGGACGTAACCGCCCACCTTGGCCTGGCCACCAACGAGGTGCATCTCGCCTCCTGGCCTGCCGCCCCGGACGACTGGCCGCGCCTGATCCGCCCGACCATCCACGAGGTGCTCGGCCTGTGCGCCGCCCTCGCGGTCGCGACCGCCGCCCTCGACCTCTCGAATCGCCTCGCCCAGGTCTGACGGAAACCGCAGAAGGCCGCCCCACGCCGATCAGGCAAGGGGCGGCCTTGCCGTACGCCCTGCCGCGTGTTGCGTACGCTCATCACCGACGAGCGAGGAGGACACGATGGCCGACGACCAGCAACTCTGGGGGTACCCGGAGGTCGCTGCCCACCTGGGCATCAGCGTCCGCGCCGCCCGCAGCCGCAAGAGCCGGGGCAGCCTGCCCGCGCCCGATGACACCACCGTGCCGGATCGGCCCCGCTGGAGACCATCCACGTTCCAAGACTGGAAGCCGGTCGGCCGAGGATTCCGGAGCGATCTGCACGGCTCCTCCTCGCGCGGGAACACGCCATCCGGCTGACCGGTGCTCATACCCGCCCGTGGGCTGCCGCCATGACGTCCGACTCGCCGACGCCGTCTCCGCCGTTCCCTTCGCCTGACAACGCTGCGCTCCGGACGGTTGTCGGCAACGCCATCGCATCAGTCCGCAACGGCGAAGCCTCGGTGGAAGATGCGATCCTGCACGCCGCCGTCCACGGCTGGTACGAGGGTCATATCCAGGGCGAGGACAAGTGCCCCGGCTGCGACTTCCGAGGTGGGCTGCCGAAGAACGGCAACCACGGCTGACCATCCTGCACGCCGAGGAGCGCCACCAACATGTCGGTGGCGCTCCTCGGCGTTTGGGTTGGACATGGCCGACGTGCACTACCACTGAGGCAGAGCCAAGCCTTCGGTATCCCCGTGTCCAGAACCGTCCATTCAGCTCCACGCCGCTGGAACCCTCGAAGCATGAACCTTGTCGAGAACGTAGTGGCAGGGCTCCTGGTGGCCCTGTTCCTGGGGTGCGCACGCTGCTTTGTTAGGTGGTGGCACCGACATGGAGCGTTCCTCGTCACGTCCGCCATCTTTTGTCTGGAGCCCCCGATGGGAAGCCCCCTCCCTAAGCCGGACCTGCTGCCCGGCGCGCACCGTCAGCTCAACGACGAACTGCACGAGTTGCACAGCCGGGCTAACTACCCGTCGATGCGCTCACTTGCGCGCATCATGGGCGTCTCACCCACCACCCTCAGCGACTCCATGACCAAGGCCAAGCTCCCGAGTAAGGACACAGCTGTCCGTCTCGCGCTGGCGCTCGCGGAGCGGATCCGCTGGGATGCAGACGTTGACGTCGATGAACAGGAAGACCGGATCGACCGCCAGATAGCCAGACTCTGGGAAAAGGCGCGGCAGGAAGCGGCACCTCCTGACCACGACCGCGTCGCTGAAGCCGTTCAGCAGACTTGGGAGGATTTCTCCAACGGATTCTGGCCGCACCCCTTTGGCTTCGACGAGGTCATCGAAGCGATGGGACGCGCGACCTACAACGGGGCCAGGGTGGCATCTGGAGACTGGGTAAATCTCTTCGTCACCGTCTACGACGTGGAGACCTACTTCATCCTCGATGGCCAAGGCGAGGACTACAACGGCCATGACTGGCTAGAGGAATTCTCTATGGCTGTAAGCAGACGGCTGGGCACCCTGGTAGAGGTCATGCTGCAAATCGGCGAGGACTTCGACTGGCCAGAGAGATATGGACGGGGCAGGCATCATCATCCGCTGACTTGAAGCGTGACCGCATCATGACGCCGCCGTTGTTCGCTCCGTTCTCACGCCGTTTACGAAGGGGCTGCAACAGCAGGAATTCGACCCGCTAGTCCAGGTAGGTGCCGGCAAAGGCCCCGTCGAAGCCGAGCGCGGTGAGCCCCTGCTCGACGCTGGGGTACGTCGTCCCGTCCGGGATGGCGATCAGGGCGTCGAAGTCAGCCCGCCTGATTTCGGGTTCGAGCCACTGGTTGCTGCAACGGCAGACGATCCAGACGTTGCGGCCGTGGTTGATGAGCAGCCAGTCGCGCCGTGCACGGCAGGCCGTGCACATCACCGGGATCCCGCGGAGGGCCAACTCGCGCGGGTGGCTGAGGCAGCGCGGCGTGCCGGGGCCGCTGGGCGGCTGTGTCTCGTATGCGAGTTGCAGCAGCGGATCGGTACCGATGGAGAGGACGGGCAGTATGGTCGACTCTGCGGGGCGGTCGGTGGTTCTGAGCACGAGCGTCATCTCCCGGTCGAGGTCCTTCTGTTTTCCATCCGTAACAACCGGTGTCACCGGTGTCCAGGGGTTTCGCCAAGTCCGGCGGATGGCCTGCCGGACGCCGGTCAGCGGCGCGGTGTGCGGTTACGCGGATCGGAGGCAGCGGGTCGAGCTGCTGCCGTGGGTGTCGTCCGGTTGCTGGTGTGCTTCGCCGGGGACTTGGACTGGCCGGCGCCGGCCTGCGGTCGATGGGTCGCGCCCGGGTGAGCGGGGAGCTGGGCGAGACGGCGTAGTCGCCAGACCAGGACGTCGTTCACGTCCTCGGCGGTGTCGAGTTCGCGCATGTCGATGGCTTGCTGCAGAAGGGCCTTGGGGTCATGACCTGCCTTCTCGGCCTGGGCAAGGGTGGCGGTCAGGGCATCGGTCTTCGTCGACGAGTGGTCTGCTCGCAGCCCCTCTTCGGGCAGGGCTGCGCGGATGGTGGCCTCGTGGGTTCGTCGTTCGGCTTCCGGCAGGGCGCGGCCTTGGTCGCGCAGTGCCTGCATGGGCGTGGCGGCGGCCAGGCGGTAAGCGGCTCGCAGGTGCTCGGCGGCCTGTCGGGAGGCATGGGCCTGCTGGGCATGGCCACGGGCGGAGTGCCAGCGGGCGGCGGCCAGGGCGACGAGGACCAGGGTGGAGACGAGCATGGCGGTGGTGCCGCCATCCTCGCCACGGCCGAGGGCACTGCCGGCCTGGATGATGCCCCGGGCCGCCGAGCGGACCGCCCGGGTGTCAGCACGCTCCGCTCGGACGTGGCTGCGAGTGGCGCGCTCGAAGGCACGGGCGGCGGCACCCAGCTCAGCGCGGGTGACGGCCGAAGAGGTCTGTGCGACCGCGTCCAGGAGTTCTCCGACCCCTACGAGTTGAGCGGCGGCTTGGTCGTCGTCGCTGTCGAGCAGGGTAGCGGCGCGCTCGGCAATGCCGGTGGCGTTGCGTCGTTCTCGGGCAGGCGGGGACCATTCCGGTCGGCCGCCGGTGGCGATCGAGGGCGCCGTCTGATCGAGGGTGCCGTTGGACAGGCGGCTGCGGATCTTCGGGAGTGAGAGGTCGGGGGCCAGGGTGGAGCCTGCGAACCAGATGGGCTCGCGGTCGCGGTTACGGTCGCCGGGGAGGGCAACGTTGTAGCCGATGGCGTCACCGGATGGGGCGTTTCGGATCTTCACGCGCAGGCCTGCCTCGCGCAGCCGGGTGAAGAACTCCTCTTCGTTGGCGGCTCCGGCAAGGGCTTGGCGGATGGCTTCGTGGAGCGTCTCGCGTGGGGCCTGGGGGCGGCCGGTGCGCTCGGCCTTGAAGCGTTCGGCGCTGGTGGGCGTCTTGGCTCCGGTTCCGTCACCGGGCTTGAGCTGGCGCAGACCCCACTCCTTTTCGATGCGGCGGCATTCGGCCTGGGCCTTCTTGAAGTCGTAGTTCATCCTGGGTCGGCGCAGGTCGCCTCGGACCATGGTGGCCAGGATGTGGATGTGGTCGTCGGCGTGCCGCACGGCGACCCAGCGGCAACCGTCGGGGTCGCCTTCGGGGGCGAGGTTGACGGCGTGGACCAGGCGGCGGGCGACGGTGTTCCACTCGGCGTCGGTCAGGGTCCGGTCGCCGGGGTCGGTGCGGACCGAGCAGTGCCAGACGTGCTGGGCCGGTGCCGTGGTGCCGGCCTGCTTGACGCGCAGGTCCAACGCGGCGGCGAGGCGGGCGAGGGTGGCCTTGGGGTCGGGGCTGGTGTCGCGTCCGGGGTCGGGGGCGAATCCGTCCCAACTTCCGACGAGGTGTGCGTCGATGTGTTCGTCGCGTTTGCCGGGGCCGTACAGGTAGACGAGGAGTCCGTGGGTGCGTGAGCCGCGTCGGATCTTGGGGACCATCAGAGCCGCTTCTTCACCAGGTTGTCGGCCGTGTCGTCGATGCGGGCCAGGAGTCGGATCAGGGTCGTGAGGGCGTGGTCGAGTTCGCCGGGGCGGGACTGCCCCCCGGCGTTGTGGACGTAGGCGATTTGGTTGATGTTGTTGCCGATCCGGGAGAGGGCGGTGCGCAGGGCGGCCAGCTCGTCGATGGCGGTGTCGAGTTGTTCATTGGTGTGCAAGGTGGTGGAACCGCGGGCGGCGGCGAGGCCGACCGTGGCGAGGAATCGGGCGACGGTGACGCCGCGCTGCGCGGCGGCGGCGACTATCTCGGCTTTCTCGGTGTCGGAGAGGCGGGTGGTCGTCTTGCGGGTGCGCTCGCTCGGGTTGCGGCTGCGGCGGTGCGGCTTGCGGTCGGGGAAGGCGGGCGCGCTCGGGCTCGGCTGCTCGCGGCGGTCGTGGCGCTCTGCTTCTCCCCCTTCGGCCAGCGCTCCCTGGTGCCGGGAGTCCGGCTGGTCACCGTGCGCCCTCGCTCGGGGACTAGCCGGACTTCCCCCGCCCCCCTGGGCGGGGGCGGCGAGTGCATACGACGGGCCGTAGGACCGTCGTATGCGACAACTTGCTCCGCCAGGAGCCGTGTTGGGATCGCGCTGCGGTCCGGAGGTGGTGGCCGCCGGGTCGTTGGCGGTCACCGGCCCGTCTCCGCGTCCTGCTGACGGATGTCGCGGACGATGTCCTCGATCCAGTCCATGGCCAGGACCGGGTGGTGCAGGGTCCAGGGGCGGCTGTGTCGCCATCGTTGCACGGTCCAGGTGTTGTCGGGACCGGATGCGGCGCGGTGGAGGTGGCCGCGCTGGTGCAGGACGGTCAGCCAGGTGTCCACCTCGGCGGGTGTGGCGGGGTTCGTGCGCATGGCGGTGCTCTCCGGTTCACGGGAGGAGGTCGTGGGGCGGGGTGTCCGGGGCGGGTGACCGGCCGAGGTGTCCGGCTCGGTCACCCGCCCCATGGGGTGTGCGGTCAGTTCCGGGGGGTGGTGGCCGACTGTCCGTGCTGCTGGCGGAGCTGGACCATCAGGGCGGTCAGCGTGTCGCTGGACAGCGGGATCTGCTGACCGCGGATCGCCTGGGCGACCACCTTGCGGGTCAGTTTGTCCTCGGCCCTGACCGCTGACCGGGCGATCTCCAGCAGTTCCTCGGTGTCCGGGTCAGGTCGCCGGTCACCGGTTGTCCGGGGGTCGCGGTCAGTGACCGGTGGCGGAGTGACCGGCCGGTCGGTGACCGGCGGGAGGTTGTCCGGGTGACCGGTGACCGGCTCGGTGACGGCCTGTCGGTCACTGACCGCCGGGGTGGTGTCCTGCTGTCCGCCCAGGTCAGCGGCCTTGGACTCCCCGTCATGGTGACTGGTGTCCGGGCTGTTGCTGTCAGCTGGGGCGCTGTCCCCGGTCAGTGTCCGGGCATCCGGGGTCTGCTTGTCCAAGGACAAGCGGGGCCGGTCGGTCACGGCGGTGACCGGCTGTCCGCCGCTGACCTGACCGGTCTGTGGCTGCTGCTGACCGGCCCGGTCAGTCCGAGTGACCGCGACGCGCTCGGGCTGACCGGGGTGACCGGCCTGACCGAGGTCATCTCGGTCACTTCGGTCACTGTCCTTGACCGGCCCCCGGGCGATGAGGATGTACAGGTGCACCGCTCCGGCCAGGGCCAGCGGAGCGATGGTGGACAGCACCGCGACCACCGTGTCTCCGAGCCGCAGCCCCGTGGCCGAGGTGTTCTCTTCGTTGAGCCTGACCGCGTGCAGCGCGTTCGCCCAGATGCTGGCAGCGGTGGCCGTGCCGAAGAGTGTCCAGACGTAGAGCCGGGCGCGCAGCGGTGCGTCGCGCAGGACCAGCAGGGCCCGGATGCCGTACGCGATGAACCCGTCGATCACCAGGGGGAAGAGGAAGGTAAGCAGGCCCCGGACGTGAATGGCGACGGCCATCTGCTGCAGGGCATCGTACGACAGGGCGCACCCCGCGCCGCCGAGGGCGATGACGACCGCGCGGTCCCACCCGGTGACGTGCGCCGTGCTCGACGCGCTCGCGATGCTCACGCCGCCGTCCCGAAGTCGTCGCGGCCCAGGCGCTCGCCGTCGGTCTCGGGGGGCGGGGTGGTCTTCGTGGTCTGCCCCAGCTCGCGATTGCGCAGGGCTCGGCGGGTTTCCCGGTAGAGCTTCTGGGCGTGCTCCTCGCTGATCTTCAGGAGCCAGGCCAGGCGCTGTTCCGTGAGGCCGTGGCGGTAGGCGGCGCGGACGACCGCGCGGCGCTCGGCCTTGGTGAGGTGGACGTCGCGCCCGGCGACGGTGGCGTTGACCCTGCTGTAGTCGAGGCGGTTGGCGAGCTTCTCGTGCAGCGACTCGCGTTCCTCCTCGGTCATCCCGCCCCGGATGCCGTGGGTGTCGCCGCCTTCCAGAGCGGCGTCCAGGCAGGTGCGGCGGACCGGGCACTGGCCGCACAGCGACTTGGCGGCGCTGATCTTGGCGGTTTCGTCGGGCTCGGGGAAGAAGATTTCGGGGTCCACCGGGTTGTACTCGGTGCTCTGGCAGACGGCCTGGTCCTGCCAGGTGTGGTCACCGAGCGAGCGGTGGCGGGCAGGGGTGATCGTCGTGGTGGTCATGCGGGTTGCTCCGATCGCCCTCCGCGCGCAGTGGCGTCGGCGGAGGGGTGCACTGGGTCGGGAGGTGCATGGGGCGGCGCGCTGGAGACGCGGCCCGGCGGTACGGCCGGCGGTGAGTCAGGCGGCGGGGCGGTGACGTCTGCGGTCGACCGGCTCGAACTCGACCCGGGTGGTCATCTGCGCGAGCCGGGAGGTGACGCGGTCGCCGAGGTAGGCCCGGAGGTCCTTGATCGCCAGGTTGGTCGTGATCAGCGTCGGGAGCATGTGGTTGTACCGGCGGTTGATGAGCCGGTATGTCACTTCCTCGACCCACTCGGATGCCTTGGCCGCGCCGAGGTCGTCGATGATCAGCAGGGGGCACCTGCTGACGGCCGCCAGCTCCCGTTCACTGTCCGTCCCGGGCCGAGGGCGAAGGTCGGCGTACAGGTCAGCGGCGGTAGTCGCGCGCCACCGCACGCCGACGCCGCTCTGCACCAGCCGTCGGACCGCGCCGTACGCCTGGTGGGTCTTGCCCGCGCCGACCACTCCGGCCATCAGGAGGCTCGGGCCGGTGGTCACTTGCCGCCGGGCTCCCGGATTGGGGGCGACGGCCTGCTGTGCGACGTCCCGGGCCCAGGCCAGGACCTTCGGGTGGTCGGCGACCGCGCCCCGATATCGCGGGGGCATTCCGGCGGACAAGGCGTCCAGCGGGGAGAAGGGTTCACGCTCGTCGGCCAGCGCGGCGACGGCGGCCGGGTCGATGTTGCGGGCGGCCAGGATGCGCGCCATCCGGTCCAGGGTGCCCTCGCTGCCGAGCGTCTGCGGGTCGCGGGTACGGGTGCGCATCACAGCTCCTCGGCGTAGGCGGCGGCAGCATTGACCGGGTTGGTCCACGCCTGGTGAGCGGGCACGTTAGGCCCGAATCCCGGCCGCACCAAACCAGCGGACCGTGCGTTCATGGCGTCGTTGACCAGGCTCGGCAGGCGGCTGGGGTGGCCCTGGATCTCCGCGAAGCGCCGCAGTCCGGTGCGGACGTGCTCCGGGGCGATCCCCTCGCCGAGGAGCTTCTTGACGATGCGGCCGAGGTGTCCGATCACGTCGCTGGGCGGGCGCTCGTCACACGAGGCGACGTACTCGCCGATCAGGTCGTTGGCTGAGACGGTGGCGGCGGGCGCTGTGCGCCCCGTAGGGAAAGAAGATCCAGGATCCAAGATCCTAGATCCAGGCGCCGAGCCCTCTCCGAGGTTTCGGGGAGGCTTTGGGGAGTCCTCGGAGAATGCCGCATGAGCTGCGGTTTTCGTGCTGCTTTTGTCAGAGGTGTCGGCGATACCGACTGGCGCCTCCTCCTGAATGGTCGGGGCCTCGCTTCGTTGCGTGGGAGGCGTCGACGCGGGCGGCGCGGGCAGATCGAGGGCTCGGCGAGTGTTCGGGGAAGCCTCGGCGAACACTCGGGTAGGGGTCGGCGACTCCTCGGTTCGCTTGGTGCAGGTGCCCTCGCACGGCCCGCATCGGTGGTCGGGGTGGTGGTCGGTGCAGACCGGCATCCGGGACTGGCCCCGCTTGTCGATCTTCTGGTGCTCGAACCAGCCGACGATGTGCAGGTACCGCCTGCCGTCGCATCCGGTGTACCGGCAGATCAGCCCGGCGATGGCGAGCTGGGTGAGGTCGTCCTCGACATGCACGGCGGTGTGCTCGGCACGCATCGGCCAGATGACTCCGCCGATGATGGCCGCGTTGTCCCGGTGCCGACCGTGGTCGTCGGCTTGGGGAAGCAGGCCGATGTAGGTCAGTACCGCGGTGACCGATACCTCGTTGCACCTGTCGTTGATGAACAGTTCCGGCTTGATCGTGCGGATCCGTGCCATGTCAGCGGCCCCGACGGGCGGCGGCGAGGTCGCTGCCAGTGAGCGTCGCGTCGGCGAGGTCGAAGGTGTGTGGCCGGGTCCAGTCCGCGTGCGGCCAGACTCGCAGGATCCAGCGGGCTGCGACCCGGGTAGTCGTCCGATCCAACTGCATCGTCTCCCCGGCCTCGTCCTTGACGATGGCGTGCGGGTGGGGCCACGCCTGCGTCGGGTCGGTGAGACTGACGCGGATGGTGGCCGCGCCGGGGATCATGTCGGCGAGCTGAGCGGCGAGGCGGTGCCGGCGGCCGGTGTCCGGGCAGGCCGGGGTTCCGCTGGGCATGGCGAGCATGCGATACTCCGTTGTTCGTAGGAGCGCGGTACGGCGGTTCTCGTGCAAAAGCCCCGCCGCCCGCGAGATGTGAATCGGTGCCCCTCGGGGTGCTGGCCCGGCGTCCAGGAGTTGGTAGCTCCAGGGCGCCGGTCTCATTTCCACCCCGGTTCGGCGATCACGGCGGTTTGTACGTCATCGGTCCCCCCTTCGCCGGTTGGCTCCCGCCCTCTGCGGGAGCAGCACCATATGAGCACGCTGCGGCATCAGTCCAGCGATGCTTCACCCGCTCCCACCAGCCATTTCTCTCCAAGCTGGACCCCGTCGCCCAACAGTCGGCCCCGGCTGCCGGGGCCCCTTGCAGTCCGATGAGGACGTACTGAGGCTGGGGTCCCGTCAGCCTCGCGAGCATCGACAATATCCACTGACGTGAAGGGCCTCACCGCCGCGACTTCCTACCTCAGTGGAAATCATGCGGGGGAGCGTAGCAGTATCTCCACTGTGGTGAATGCTGCACCTGGCAGCGTTTTCACTCAGGTAGAGTGGCCGGGTCCACCGACCAGAAAGGAGGACACGTGAGCGAGCAGGGGCTCCGCACCCTGGCGGAGAAGATCAACCATCTCTTCGACACCATCAGGTCGCCCAGCGGGCAGGAGTACAGCAACGAGCATGTAGCCGCCGAGATCGGGAAGAGCGGTGCTACCACCATCTCCCAGAGCTATATCTGGCAGTTGCGCAAAGGCAAGAAGGACAACCCGACCATCAGTCACCTGCAGGCGCTGGCTGACTTCTTCGGCGTTCCCGTTGCCTACTTCGTCGACGACGGGGTGGCCAGCAAAGTCGACGGGAAGCTGGAGGCGCTGCAGGCGCAGCAGGTCCGCGTGAGCGAGGCCATCGGCACTGGTGATGTGAAGCTGATGGCGATGCGCGCCGGCGAGCTGTCGCCGGAACGCCGCAGACAGGTGATGGAACTCCTGGACGTGGTCTACCAACTGGAGCAGGCAGAGCGCCGCCATCCCATGAACGACTGATCAGTACCGAAATTTAACCATCAGGCAGGAAGGGGGAGGATCGTGCCGTATCTGTGCAGGAGAGATCTTCGTGAAGGAGCGAGAGCTTCGACGCCGCTGTAAGCGGGAACTGCGGGCCTTGGACGTGCGGCCCCCATTGCGAGTGGAGGCACTCTGCCAGCAGCTTGGCGAGCGTCGAGGACGCCCCATCCGACTGGTGGCCCATCCGCTTCCGATGCCTGGGCCCTTCGGGGTATGGATCGCAACGGATTCAGCCGACTACATCCTGTACCAACAGGAGACCAGCAAGACCCACCAGGACCACATAATCCTGCACGAGGTCGGCCACATCATGGCTGATCACCAGGGTGTCGACACCGACGACTCATTCCTGCGGACAACCATGCCCGAGCTTTCGCCGGGCATGGTCACCCGCGCGCTGCGGCGTACGTCGTACGACGAGGCGCACGAGCGCCAGGCAGAGCTGGTGGCCACGATCATCCTGGAATGGGCTTCCGTTCTGGACCGCGTGACTCCCCGTCAGGCAAGCGATCCGTCAATGCAGCGCGTCCAGACCGCCCTCGGCGACCGGCGGGGGTGGCTGTGAACTTCGCGATGTACCTGACGGCCGCGCTCCTCCTTCTCGCTGTGCTCTGGAAGGTCTACCAACTCTTCCAGGCCCCCCAGGACCGTGCCCTGCGCGCGGTCACCTTCTGCCTCCTTTGCACGGCTGGTTCGTTCTCCACCGGCCTGCCGGCTGAGAACCACGCCCTCAACGCCCTGGCGGGCACCGGCGCAGCCAGCCTGGCATCGAACGTCCTGCTCCTCTGTGCCGTCTACTGGCTGCTCTCCTTCTACCTTCACTCCGCGACCGATTGTCAACGAGCAAGCCGACGTGCCCGCCTTGAAGCGGTGCCGCTGGCGATGGCCGTGATCGTCATCACGCTGGCGACCATCGCCACACCAGCCGGAGTGCGAGGTCGTCCCTATGGCACTGCCGATCTGCACACTCCACAGGTCGCGGTGTTCTTCATCGCGGCCCAGCTCTACCTCGTCTACGCGCTTGCGACCACAGCCTGGTGGACCGGCCGCTATGCCCGGATGTCGCAGAAGCCCGTGACCATCGGCTTGTGGATGACCGCGAGTTCGCTGGTCAGCATGGCGGCGGCCAACACTCTCCGCATCGCGATGGACCTGATCGCCTGGCACGGCAGCGCCGTCCCGACAGGGCTGAACAAAAGCGTGGCAATGCTGTTCGCGCTCGCCGTGCCGGCCTTTGTCGTCGGCCTGAGCTATCCCGGTGTCATGCTGCGTCTGGCGGGATTCCGGATCTGGCGCCAGCACCGCCGGACCTACCGGCGCCTTCGCCCGCTGTGGCAGCTGCTGCACGAAGCGTTCCCAGAGGACGCTCTACACCGTGAGCCCGCTGGTCTGTGGCGCGAAAACTTGACGGTACGCGGAGTACACCGCCGCTACTACCGGCGAGTCATCGAATGCCGGGACGGCTTGGTCAGGGCCAGCCCCTACATGGCCCACCAGGATGTGCAGACCGGAGCCACACCCGAGGCCCTGGCCGGCTACCTGCGGTCGGCACTGCGATCCCAAGCGGCAGGCGAGCCTGCGCCAACCCACGCCATTGCGGTAGCCCTACCAGGCGAGAACAGCCTCGACGCCGACGCGCGACAGTTGGTGGCCCTCTCCGACGCACTCGCGACACGTGGATAGGAATGACTTCATGACGGATCTACTGATCACGGCCGGTCGCGTGCTCACCGGACCTGGCGGCGAATGTGTAGAGGACGGTGCCGTGCTCGTACGCGGGAGCACCATCGCCGCTGTCGGCCCGCGCGAGACGCTCGCGGGGCTGGCAACCGAAGGGCTTTCGACGAAGTCCTTCCCAGACGCCACGGTGATGCCGGGGCTCATCGACTCCCACGTCCACCTCGCCTTCGACGCGAGTTCGGACCCGGTGGCTGCGTTGCAAGGCAGCGATGACGAGACGCTGATGGCCGGCATGGCCGACCGAGCACGCCAGTTGCTTGGCAGTGGAGTGACCACGGTGCGCGACCTGGGCGACCGGAACGGACTTGCCGTACGCCTTCGTGATGTGATCGCCGATGGAGCCCTGCCTGGACCGCGGATCCTCTCCGCCACCACACCGCTGACCTCAACCGGGGGCCACTGCTGGTTCTTCGGCGGTGAGGTCGAGGGCGCAGACGCCATCCGTGCCCTGGTGCGACGTAACGTGCGGGCTGGAGCGGACGTCATCAAGGTGATGGCCACCGGCGGCGGACTCACCCGTGGCGGGCCCGCGATCTGGCAGTCCCAGTTCAGCGAGGACGACCTCCGCATCGTGGTCGAGGAAGCCCAGAACGCCGGTCTGCCCGTTGCTGTCCACGCGCATGGCACCGAGGGTATCGAGGCGGCCGTGGCCGCAGGCGTGAACACGATCGAGCATTGCACCTGGATGGCCGAGGACGGCGGATTCGACCTCCGTGAGGATCTCGCTGCCAAGATCAAGGCCGCCGGGATCCACGTCTGCACGGCCACCAGCCCCAACTGGCGAGCGTTTGCCGAACGGGTCGGTCACGACCGAGCAGAGGAACTGTTCACGTCGATGCGCTGGATGGCGCACTTGGATGTCCCGATGATCGCCGGTACAGACGCCGGCGTGACGCGGGCGGTCTTCGACAAGATCGTCAACAGCATGGAGTTCTACCAGTACCTGGGGATTCCCCTCCCGAAGATCATCGACATGGCCACCGTCAACGCGGCCCATGCGCTGGGCATCGGGTCAGACACCGGACAACTGGCTGAGGGGCACCGCGCCGACATCCTCGTAGTGGACGGCAACCCCCTCGTCGAGCTTGACGCCCTCAGGCGCGTACGCCTTGTCCTAGCCGCCGGGCGTCCCTTCCACGGCTGAACGATGAAGGGCTTGCCCAGTCGGCACATCCGGTGCCGTCCCAGCGGAATCGAGTGATCGCCACTTCGCTGGAATCGAGAGCGGCTGAGAAGTCGCCATACAGTTCGTCTGGGAGGACCCCGGCTCCAAGCCCACAGGTCCTGCCAAGTCCCGGCAATCCTGTGCCTGACTGTCCGCGTCGAGCCCGCCCTCCTCGCGGTATGCGGCCAGACTGCCAGGGGGGCGGCATGACGCGGACGGCAGCGGATGCGACGCGTGTCGTGTGGAGGCTCAGAAGGCCGGAGGCCGTCCGGCACGGGTCAGGCGGGCGACCGTGTTCCAGCTCATGGGTTCCCGTGTCCCGCACGCCTCTCGCATGCCTTCCATGAAGCCGGCGAGCGAAGCACGCAGAGCGGACAGCCCGCGTGTACGCCAGAGGGTGACGGTGGCCCAGACGGCGAGGTTGACGGGGATGAGGAGGCGGGGCAGGCGGCGGCGGGCGAGCCAGACCCGGTTGCGGGCGTTGAGCCGGTAGAAGGCTGCGTGGCGGGAGGGGTGGGTGGCGGGGTGGTGCACGACCACGTCGGGCAGGTAGTAGCCGCGGTATCCCTGGTCCCACAGCCGCCAGGCCAGGTCGACGCCCTCGTGGTAGAGGAAGAAGGAGCCGGGCCAGCCGTCGACCTGGTCGAAGGCGGAGCGGCGGACCATGACGACGCCTTCGGCCATGACGGTGACGATGCCGGGCCGGGCCGGATCGGACGTGCGCAGGCGCGGGACCCAGCGGCGCAGGGTGATGCCGCTGTCGGGGTCGGCGATGCGGGGCTGCGTGTAGGCGAGACCGGGATCGGCTTCCAGGCGGGCGACGAGCTGGGCCAGGACGTGGGGGGTCGGCAGCAGGGCGTCGTTGTCGAAGAAGAAGAGGTAGTCGCCCGTCACCCGGTCGGCTCCGATGTTGCGGCCCTCGGGGATGCCGACGTTCTCGGCCAGTGTGACCGTACGCACACCGTCAGGGACCTGCTTGGGGGTGCACCCGTTACCCACGACGACGACGTCCAGATCGATGCCTTCCTGAGCCAGGAGGGACGACATGGCCTTCGGGAACTCGTCCGGCCGGTCGTTCATGGTCAGGACCACGGCCCCCACGGTGGGTCGCGTTGCGCCGTTGTTCACGCCGATGTTCCCCTTCGTTGTGCTGCGGGCGGTCAGCCTACGGCATGGTCGCCCGCGCGCTGTGGCCGTAAACAGCGAGGCAGTACGGCCCGGAGCGCGCCGTCTTCACGCTCCGGGCGGGCGGCTAGGAAGACCAGAGCCTTCGCATAGCGGTGATCACGCGGTCCACGTCACGGTCGGTCATGGCCGGGTAGCACGGCAGGGACAGCTGCTTGGCGGCGGCCGTCTCGGTGACGGGCAAGGCACAGGTGTCCAGGCTCTGATAGGGGGCCAGGGTGTGCACGGGCTTGAAGTGCGCGCTGGTGCCGATCTGGTGCACATCGCGCAGCACCTGCGCGGCCTGGTTGCGATCCAGGGGCGCCGTGGCCGGGTCGATGAGGACCGAGTAGAGGAACCAGCCGTGCTCGACGCCGGGCAGGACGGGGGGAATGGTCAGGCCGGGCAGAGTGGCGAGGGCTTCGGTGTAGGCGGTGGCGATCTCGCTGCGGCGGGCGGTGAAGGCCGGGAGTCTGGTGAACTGCCGCAGGCCGATGGAGGCGGTGATGTCGGGCATGACGTACTTCAGGCCCGGCACGCTCACGTCGTAGTCGGCGGTGTTGCGCTGTCCGTGCCGGCGCCAGGCGGAGGAGTCGATGCCGTGGCGGCCCAGCGGCCGGGCCTTGTGGATGAGGTCGGAGCGGCCGACGAGCATGCCGCCTTCGCCGGTGGTCATGACCTTGTTCGCGTAGAAGCTGAAGACGGCGAGGTCGCCCACCGCGCCGGCGCGGCGTCCGTCGCGGCTGGCGTGCAGGGCGTGGGCGGCGTCCTCGATCAGGATGAGCCCGTGGTCGTCGGCCAACTTGCGGAACGCGGTGAGGTCGCAGGGGTGCCCGCCGTAGTGCATGACGACGATGGCCTTCGTCCGGCCCGTGATCGCTGCCTCGGCCGCCTGGGGGTCGATGTTGAGCGTCGCGGGCTCGATGTCCGCGAAGACGGGCTGGGCGCCGACCTGGAGCAGCGCGTTCGGGGCGGCGCAGAAAGTGAGGCTCGGGGTGATCACCTCATCGCCGGGGCCGAGCCCGAGGGTGAGGAACGCGAGGTGGAGGGCTGCGGTGCAGGAGGACACGGCGAACGCGTCCTGGACGCCGAGGGCCTCGCGTACGGCGTCCTCGAAGCGTGCCGCCTTCGGGCCGTAGGTCAGCCAGCCGGAGCGGAGGGTGTCGGTGACCTCGGCGATCTCCTCCTCGCCGATGGTCGGCTGGTTCCACGGCAAGAACGGCGCGCCGGCAGGGGCGGTGGGGGTCATCGGGTCCTCCAGCCGCTGGCGATGTACTCAGCGTGCAGGCGCTCGCACTCAGGCGTCCGCCGGGCGGTGAGGTGCGCGGCGTCGCGGGCGAGGATGAGGCCCTTGAGGTTGTCGTACTCGGGGCGGTCCGGGTCGCTCAGCTTGCCTGAATCCATGGCGTCGGCGATCTCCCGGATGCCGTCGTGAAGCCAGTGTCGGCACGCTCCGGGGAAGGCGTCGGCGAGGCGGGCGAAGGATGTGCGGTAGTCGCGGGCGTCGGTCTCGTCGCGCTCCGGGCCGCGGTCGATCTTGGTGCCGGGTAGCGTGCGCTGCACGGTTTCTGCGATGTCGGCGATGGTGAAGTTGGCCCGGTCCGATCCCACGTTGAACACCCGATGGCCTTGGGGGGTGTTCAGGACTGCGGCGACGGTTTCGGCGACGTCGGCGACGTGGACGAGAGGGCGGCGCTGGGAGCCTCCGTTGAGCGGGATACGGCCGGTTACGACGGCCTGGGCGGTCATGCGGTTGGCGACCGAGTCCAGGCGCTGGCGCGGTGAGCGGCCGTGCACGGTGGCGAGCCGCAGCACCGTCAGCGCCGTGTCGTCGAGCGTGGCGGCCAGGCGGCGTTCGGCCAGAACCTTGGTGGTGGCGTAGATGCCCAGCGGATTGAGGGCGGTGGATTCGTCCACGGTCCCGGCGTGCTGGCCGTAGACGCTGCATGAGGAGAAGAACACGTAGTGCCCGACCCCGGCCTCGTGGGCGGCTTCGGCGGCGAGGACCGGGGAGGCGTAGTTGAGTTCGACGGCCAGACGCTCATCGACGGCGCAGGCGGGTTCCCCGACGAGGCCGCCCATGTGCACGACCGCGTCCGCGCCCTGGACCGCGCGCCGGAGCGCAACCGTGTCCCGGAGATCGGCGTGGAGGAAGTCGGTGGCGGTCGGCACGAGCCGTGCCGGGTCGTCGCCGCGGTGGTAGATCAGCCCGTCCACCACGGTCACGTGGTGGCCCAGGGCGGTCAGGAGGCGGGTAGCGACGGTGCCGATGTAGCCGGCCCCGCCGAGCAGGACGATGCGCACGCTGGGTGCTCCTTTCGAATCAGTGTGCTGCGGGCTCGGGAGTGGTGGGGAAGGCGGCCTTGCCCAGGGCGGTGGCCCGCAGGTCCGTGAGGCGGGGGATGAACGTCACGTCGAGCTGGTCGACCGGATGGAGGAGGCCGCGTTCGCAGACCTCGGCCGTCCACACCGCGTAGGAGCCGTGCGGGTAGGCGAGGTTGACGCCGATCTCCCCTTTGGGCAGGAAGCCGTTGAACGGGGTCGGGATGCCCTCGCGGTTCCAGTACGCGTACGCCTGAAGTGCCTTGGCCTGTTCGAACACCGGGAAGAGCCGCGGGTAGCGGGGCTCGGTGCGCATCTCGCGGAAGACCATCTGCCCCAACAAGTAGGGCGCGATACGAGCGAGGGTGAGGAAGTCCGCGTCTTTGAAGGAGACGGCTGCCGCGTCCTGCGAGGCGTCAAGGGCCGTGCAGGCGAACAGGTGTGGCAGGCGGCGGTGCACGTAGGAGGCCAAGCCCGGTGCGAGGGCGGGTTCGATCTCGCCGATCAGATCCACGAGCCTGTCGTGGCCCGGTGCGAACAGGGCGAGGTCGAACAGACGGTGCATGCTCTCTACCGCCGCGAAGGCGAGCTGCTTGTAGAGCCGGTTGTTCATCTCCCCGGCTTCGGCGTACGCCTTGGTCTGCGGGGAGATGGAGTGGAGCATCAGGTACTCGGACAGCACTTCGAAGTACAGGTAGCCCAGGAACGGAACCAACGGCACGGTGGCGGCAAGCCGGTCGACGAACACCGCGTCCGGGCAGGGGGAGCTGCCGCACGCAGCGGCCAGGAGAGTGTCCAGAAAACCGGATGCTGCCCGTACTCGTTCCACTGCGGCCTTGCGCAGCCGGGCGTCCTCGGCGCCGGTCAGGCAGTCACGGTGCTCCTCGTAGGTGCGCAGGTGGATGCGGCCAAGGCGTAGATAGTCGATGCCCTTGACCGGCACCGCCGCGCCGGTGCTGATCTCGATGACCAGGACGTCGCGGTTCTGCTTCGTCTCCAGCAGATAGGCGCCCATGTTGTGCGGCCTCAGCCCCGCCGGCTCGGGGCTGAGGGGAGCGCAGTACAGGCTGCCGACCAGGCAGCCGGCCGCGGCATACAGCTGCCCGCTCGCACGGATCGCGTCCAGGGCCGCAGTGGTGTGCATCAGGTGGATCGGGCGCCCGCTGGCCAGGGTCTTCAGCATGGTGTTGCCGCGCAGCAGCCACCCGTTCGGGGTGCCGTGCTCCAGCTGCTCGCGCCACTGGGTGGGGGTCTCGCTGAGAGAGGCGGGGCCGGGTGGCCGGGCGGGGGCGGCGTAGTCGGTGTGGGCGTCGTCCCATTCGGCGCGCACGTTGAGTCTCCTACCGGTAGAGGATCTGACGGGCGTGGGTGAGGGCTTCGACCGGGCTGGCCCCGTCCAGGCGCCGCTGCTCGCTGGAAGTGACCAGGTCGAAGGCCAGCGGGTGAAGCCACTGCGGTACGCGGATGCGTAGCCGGCGGGTGTCGGGCCACCAGCGGTCCAGCGGCAGCCGGTAGCGGTCGAGGCAGTCCGCGGCCTTCAGCAGGTCCGTGAACTGCCGGGCCCGCCCGTAGGCGCGTACCTGGTCGGCCGAGAACGCGCCGTAGGGGACGTCGTGCAGGGCCATGGCGGTGGCCGCCGGGGCGATCAGCGCGGGCGGGAGCTGGTGTCCGAAGGCGCGGCTGACCATCTGGTGGTGCCGTGCGAACCATCGGGCCGCTCTTCGGCCGTGGCCGACGTCGTCGCGGTCGTGACGGCGGCGGCAGTCGTGGACCGCCGCCGCGACGCACAACGTGGCCGCCTCCTCGCGGTTCAGGCCGTGCTCGACCGCGAGGAGCGAGGCGAGCACACTGACGCGGGCACCGTGCAGGACACCGTGAATGGAATCCACGAGCCGTACGTCGGCGAACCACTCCGTGCGCGGGATCAGCAGCAGGGGAGGATGCAGCACACGTGACGGCTGGTCGGGGAAGGAGGAGGGCCGATGGGAGGTGATCCAGTCCAGCGTGGGCCGGTCCATCACCTGGTGATCACCGAGCAGCCGCCTCTCGGCGAGATCTCTGAGCGAATGCATCAGGGCGCCCCGCCTACGCCGCGGTGAGCTCGCGCAGCCACGACGGGATCACGTCCGGACACTCACGCAGCCACGCCGTATACCGGGCCACCCCCTCCCCCACGCCGATGCCCGGCCTCCAGCCCAGGAGATCTTCCATCCTGCTGGTGCAGGCGAACCCGCCTTCCGGATCGCCTGGAGGCATCGGCGTCTCCACGAGCTTGGCGCCGGGGTAGTGCGAGCAGACCAGCTCGGCCAGGTTACGGATCGTCGTGGCCGTGCCGGTGCCGATGTTCACCGTCGCCCGGTGCGCCCGCTCGGCGGTCAGGGCGTGCAGGGTGCCGGTGGCGATGTCGTCGACGTGGACGAAGTCGCGGACCTGGCGCCCGCCCCCGTTGAGGTGCAGCGGCAGTCCCAGCGCGGCGCGCATCGCGAACCAGGCGACGACCCAGGAGTGGCTGTGCTCCTTGATGACCTGCGGTTCGCCGTACACCGAGAAGTAGCGCACGATCGCGTAGGAGATGCCGGAACCGCCGAGCAGCGCGGCGGTCTCGTGTTCACCCCACACCTTGCTGGCTCCGTACACCGAGACCGGGCGCATCGGCGCGTCCTCCCTGAACCGTGCCCCCGCCTGCCCGTGCTCGCCGTTGCCGTAGACGCTGGCGGAGGAGACGAACACCATCCGGCGCACGGTCCGCGAGCCGGCCACGGCGTCGAGGACCCGTTGGGTGCCGACCACGTTGCTGTCGATCGCGTCCAGGGGCTGGCGGGTGCAGGCCGCCACG
Organism: Streptomyces monashensis; assembly: GCF_001866665.1. GTDB lineage: Bacteria > Actinomycetota > Actinomycetes > Streptomycetales > Streptomycetaceae > Streptomyces > Streptomyces monashensis. The sequence goes on from NZ_MLYO01000007.1 coordinate 131,119, forward strand.
TCGGCCAGGGCAGCGGCGTGGATGACGTAGTCGCAGCCGGGGATGAGCCTCTTGATCAGGCGGGGTTCGGCGATGTCACCGACGATGAAGTCCGGGTCGTCGGAGCGGATGCCGAAGTAGTCGCGGTAGGTGCGCTCCGGATAGGCATCCATCCTGCACACCGACACCGTGCGCGCGCCGAGCCGGCGGAGCTGCGCGGTGAGGCGGCTGCCGATCAACCCGCCCGCGCCTGTGACGAGCACTGTGCATCCGGCGAGTTCACTTAAGGACATGACCATGCTCCTTTGATGAAAGGGAAGTTGAGGTCTGCGTGGTGCAGAGGCGCCTGCATGGTTGGGACCGGTGGCCGGGAGGACCGTCATGCACTCCCGGCCACTGGAGCTGTGCGGCGTGCGGTTACGGCCGTCGTCAGCCCACGCGTCCCAGGTCGCCGGGGAGCTGCTCGACGGACGTCATGCGGCGCTTCCTACGAGCGCGGGCCGCGCCCGGTCGTCGTCGCGAGACTGCTCGCTCTCCGGCTCGCGGCGGTGGCGCTGCCGCAGGGCCTCGTAGGCGACAGCGTGCGGCGGCAGGCCGACGCTGGCACGACGGGCGTCGAGGTGATCCGGGTCCTGCGTCGGCAGCATCTGTATGCCAGCGAGGCTGCGGCAGTGCTGGGTACCGAAGACCTGCGGCTGCCCGGCGTTGACGCTGCACCGGTCGCGGAGGTGCGCCCACTGCTGGATCGTCGCCTCACCTTCTTCGACGGCGGAGGCCAGGAGGCCGAGAGCCAGCTGTTGAAGGGCCGGGTCGTGGTCGGCGTGCAGGGCGAGGTGCCAGGCGGCTTCGGCGCCGTCCTCGCCGACCAGGGTCTTGCCGGGCCAGCCGTGGTTCGTGACGATCCGCCGCAGCACCTGGGCGTCGGCGCGATCGACGTGCCGTTCCATGTCGATCTCGGTCGGGCTCAGCAGCCCGCGGACGAGGAGAGAGCGGTGTGCCCGCGCCCTTTCGGCGCGGTCGACGAGGGTTTGAGCGAGGTCGGGCCGCTGCGGTTGTGTGGTCATGGTCAGGCTCCGAACTGGAGGGCGTTGACAAGGCGGCGTGCGGTTTTGACGGGGATAGAGCCGAGGCTGATGGCCGCGTCCGTGTCGCAGCGAAGGCAGTCCGGGTGGAAGTAAAGGTCGATGAATCCGCCGCGGGTGGCGGTCTTGAAGGCGCAGCTGAGGCGGTCCATGACCTTGTGCGCTTCGGTCCACTCGTTCAGGTCCAGACGGGATTCCGGCTGGGGCGGCGCACCGAGCAGGCAGGCCAGGCGGTCAGCCGTCTCGACGGAGACGTCACCGAGATCGATCTTGCCGTCCTGCACGGACAGGTCCGGGATCGCAAGCCCGTGCGCCTGGCAGACAGCCTGTAGGCCGTCGACGGTCCTGTAGGCCCGCCTCATTCCGCTGCGAATCAGCCGGGCCAGCTCGGCGGCCGTCTCCGGAGTGACCTTGCCCAGGTCGACGTACTCCCTGGGCCGGTCCATGTCGGGCATCGGCGAGACGCTGAGACCTGCGGCCCGAGCGGCGCGGTTCAGCTCATTCGAGGCTTCTCCGGTCGTGGGGCGGGCAGGCCTCACCGGGGCGTCAACAGCAATCGTCATGACTGGTTCTCCGAGCAGATGGTGCGCTGACAAAGCCGTGAACACAGATGTGTCCGTCACAGGGGCCCGCCGATGGCACCGACCGGGGCTAAGTGCCGCATACGAGCAGCCGGGACGGAGCAGCGTTCCACCATGGGGAGCACGGAGACGGGGTATGCAGTCCACGTCCAGCGGCCGGCCGAGCTTGGCACCGTGAAGATGTAAGGCTTACCCCTGCGCAGTTCAACGACGGCCGCATGGACAGCTCCGTGGTCACCGAGCCAGCCCCACACCGCGTGGAAGGTCTCGCGCTCCAGCGTGGAACTGATATCGCGAACGGCCTCACGCACCCACGCGACGGCCAATCCGGGGGCATTGGTGGTGATGTCGGCCGGGCCCCAGTTCTGAAGCTGCCGGCCGTCGTGGTCGACGTGGCACCAATACACACGCGGCAGCAACTCGCTCACGCCGACCACCAACCACGGAATGGGGGGCGGGCGTTGAAGGTCGGAAGCGGACCGTCGTCATCCTCGGCCACCCGGTCGAGCAGGTCCGAAACGAGCATGGCGAGACGGCGTACGTAGGCGTCATCGGGATGGAAACCCTCCGCTGCCCCCTCGACGTCGAGGCACACAGCAAAGCCGATCCGCTTGATCAGATCCTGGTCCGGACGCCCCTTGACGCGATTCATGGCCTCGGTCACGAGCCCCCACAGACAGCCCCGCAAGCAGGACACGATCTTCGGAATCTCGACCGGCTGCAACGGCGCGGCACCCCAGCCGAGGACCAACTCCAGGTAGTCGTCGACGAGCGCGGCGCCAAGCGCCCCCAGCAAGTCGAACAGGGTTCGTGGGGCAGCGGGCCAGGCGGATCCGACCTTCATACTGCGGGCTGCGGCTGCATCGCACAGGGCCAACGACGGATGCACTGCGCTCACTTGGTCTCACCGGCGTCCGAACGGGAGAGCGGAGCCCACGAGTAGCGCACTTGTACCCCGCGCTTCATGAGCCAACGGATCTCACGATGGCGCAACTCGTGTGAGCCATCAGGGGCGATGGCCGCCGGCCAGCGGACGATCACGACGCCGACCGAACCGGCTTCCGCCAGTTTCCGCACCCGCATCCAGCCCTCGCGGCGGCGTGGATCGGGTTCACCGTACGGGTCACAGATCATCTCCGTAACCCGCAGGTCCCGCTCCGCCGCATAGGACCGGCCCTCGCCTTCCGCGCGCTGGGTGGCCTGGCTCGGCGCCAACTTGCCGCGCTCAACGCAGACATATAAGACGGCGGCAACCGAGTCGCGGCTGGCGGCGGTGGCGATCCCCTCCTGCATGGCGGCTGCTTTTGTCATTGGATGTCTCCCAGCTCCGCGTAGATCTCGAACCATTCGGTGTTCCAGTCGGAAACGTCGCCGTGTTCGTCGGCGTATGTGCGGGCAGCGGGTGATATCGGCCCGGTGCGAGCGGGCTCCGGCGCGGAGGTGCTGGGGTGGTGGTGCTCCTGGGGTGCGTGTGGCGTCATTGCCGCCTCGGCTCGCTCGCGGAAAGTCATGTGGGGGGCGGCGGACAGACCCCAAGGGGGAAGGGTCCGGCCGCCGCTGCCGAGCAGGTAGCTCGGCCGCCGCCTGAGCAAGGCCGCACGGGCGCACGAAATCACTGGTCGTGCGGAGGGCGGTACCTACCGTGAGCGACATCGGTAGAATCTCGCACAGACACAAAACTAACAAGTGGCTCGGTGACACGTTTTCACTTTTGACGGGTGACCGAACTGGCGTACAGCGCACGGGAACAGACACACTGACAGGCGCCATCCAGTACTGACGTGGAGGTCACATGGCCTACAAAGGCGTTCCCACCGTCCGAAAGAGGCTTCTCGGCGGGCAGCTCCGCCGCCTGCGCGAAGAGCGTGGCATCTCCATCGAGGACGTGGCGCAGAAGCTCGGCGTCGGCCACAGCACCGTGCGCCGCCAGGAGTCGGGCCACACCGCTGTCAGCGTCGCCGACGCCATCGCGTACGCGAGCATCTACGGCCTTGGAGACGACGATGTGAAGCAGCGACTCGTCGCGCTCGCCAAGCACGGCAGGGCGCGCGGCTGGTGGACGGCCTACGGCTCCAAGGTCGGCCCGACCGCCGTGGACGTCGCGGACGCGGAAGACCTCGCGACCGAGGTACGCACCTTCCAGCCACTCGCTGTGCCGGGCATCTTCCAGACAACCGACTACTCGGCAGCGATCATCGAGGCTCAGAAGTCCATCCGGCCGGCTGACTCCCCATTGCCGGTTGACGACGCACTCACCCTGCGTGAGCGACGCAAGGAAGTACTGGTGCGGAAGAACCCGCCGCAGGTATGGGCGGTCATCGGAGAGGCCGTCATCCGTACCGAAGTCGGCAGCCCGCAGGTAATGCAGGAGCAGATCGCACACCTTGTGGACCTGGGGAAACGGAGCAATATCACGCTTCAGCTCCTCCCCTTCTCCGCCGGCGCGCACGTTGGCATGAACGGGGCGTTCATGCTGCTCAGCTTCGGAGACACCCTGGACGGGAGCATCACGTACGTGGAGTCGGGTGGACCGAACGCCTTCAACGACGAGCCGAACGAGGTTCGCGTGAGCGCGAACCGGTTCACGCAGCTCCAATCCCAAGCACTGTCCACGAAGGAGACGGCGACATACTTGCGTCGTGCCATCTCGACCACGTGAGTTGGCTGACACAGCGCGGAAGGAACAACATGGCAGATAGCCTCGACCAGGGCGCACGCAACTGGCACAAGTCCAGCCGCAGTGCCACGGAGAATGAGTGCGTGGAGTGCGGCGAGTACCCCGCTGGTGCGACCGCCGACGTTGCAGTCCGCGACACCAAGAGGCAGAAGCGCGGCCCGGTTCTCGGATTCACCAGCCAGGCGTGGGGCAGCTTCATCGCCGACATCAAGCGAAACGACCAGCTCAACGGCCGTGCCCTGTAAGGAAGGTCTCGGCGGCATCTGACCTCCCCGGTACAAATACGCGAGGCCCGTCCCCAGGTGGGATGGGGGCGGGCCTCGCTAGTTCGTTCCTTTCGGACACTACCCATTGGCCCCTGCAGTCACCCAGCGACGCACCGCGAAATCCCGTTTCACGCGAGCCAGCCGCCTCGACGTCCAGCTCACGTCTGAGCCCCGGGGCAACCGACTACGGCGCCACCGTGGGGCGGTCGCATCCCATGGCCTACCGGTAGCGGCGGGCCGGCGTCAGATACGTCATCGTCATCACCGACTCGCCGTCTTCCTCGTCGCCAGGGCATCCGGCGCGGGTGACTGGCGGACCTGTTCGATCTGCCGCTCAATCCCCTTCAGGTTCTCCTGAAGGTCCATGGTCACTACACCATCGACGGTGACTTTCAGCGGGTCGGCGATGAGCTTGGCGCGTCGCTAGCCCAGGACCTCGAGCGCGACCGCGCGCACGGACCGCAGTCGGAAGAACCGGCGTTCCAGGTCCGCAGGGTCGGTGTCCCGACCAAGCTGGGCGAGCAGCCAGGACCACTGGAACTCGTCCACCAGGGTTCACATCCCTCGGCATGAGGCACGGCCTGGAGCCAGACGGGGGATGCTGGCTGCAGGCCGTACGCGTGAGCGTATTACACAGAGGACGAGCGTGTCCGCCCCGGTGGCGACTTCCTCCTAGTGCCCCCGCCTGCCTCGTCCTGCCCCTGGTCCGGCCCGGTCGTGGCCCCGCTCGGGTCCAGCTCGCCGACGGCAATCGGCTCCGGCTCGGCGTCATCATCCGGTGGGGCGTCCTAGGCGTCCGGGTTCGTGACCAGGGCGGCGATCTCCAGCGGCGGGCTCTCGCCCGGCAGCAGCATCAGATCCTCGTGGCTCGCCGAGACCTTCACGTAGACGGCGGCGATCAGTCGACGCTGCGGCAGCACAGCACCTTCGCCACGATGTGCGCGCATCACCGGGACCGACTCGACGCGCGGAGGCCGCCGCCTCGCCGCGAGCCACGGCGCGCTCCAGCAGGACGTCGTGGTACCGGAAACCGGCCCCATTGCGGCGACGCCGTCTGCAAAGGGCGGCCACACGGAACCGCTCACTTCACGGGGGCAAGCTGGCCGAGAAGGGCTTCGGCGGCGGCAGCCTTCGCCGTGGTCTTGGTGCCGCGGTTGGCCTGCGCAGATACGGGTTCGCCCGTGGCCGCCAGCACAGCGGACACGGCATAGGAGAAGGTTGGGCGGTGTGACGGGCCTGTTGTGGTGCAGTTCCAGGTCAGGTTGCGAAGGTAGCCGGCCTGTTCGAGCTCGTTTGCCGCGCCGACCGGTGAGGGGTGGATGCGTTGAGCGAGGAAGTCCCCAATGGGCAGCGGAGCCTGCCGCTGCCCGGGGACCTTGGCAGGTGTGAGCCGTTCGTCCTCGTCGAAGCAGATGTTGCCCGCCCGAAGCCAGCGCCGCAGATCATCCGTGGAGATGCCGAGGAGGTCGCCGGTCTGCCGAATGCTGAGTTTGCTGTCGTGCATGAGCTGGATTGCTCGTTCGATCAACACCGCGTGCTCGGCGAACTCTTCGTCCAATCCTAGGCGTTCCGCGTGGACCTCGTGGCCCTCCTCAAGTCGCCGCTGTGAGGCGATAAGGCAACGGACTGTGCAGAACAGGCCAAGACGGAAGTGCTTTTGGCCGTGGCCAGTTGCGCGTTGCACCAGATACCAGCCTGCGGGGATGTAGTAGCCGCGGTCAGTTTTACCGCATCGGCGGCAGCTGTACCCGCGCTCGATCCGCGGCTCGGTCTCACGCGTGGCGACAGGTCCCATCTGGCTGGGGTCACCCGGTTCGAAGGTCGCACTCATACGATTACCCTTCGTGTTGAGTCAATCGCTCATAGTAGTCTAAGGTCTTGGGATCGTGAGCCTTCTTCCACAATGCGAAGGGCGATCGGCCTGCCTCGCAGACGAGCGCCGGGTGAGACGATGAGCCAGGGATTCCCCGAATGGCTACGCCCAGCCTTCCGCTCGGGGGTACTCGACATGGACGTCGCTGCCGATGTCCAACAACGAGCGCAGAAGCGCACGTTGACCCCCAACGAGCTGCGTACACTCCTCCTCGTCCCCATCAGCGGCCCCGGAGTGACTGCCGCACGCGGGACGGCACTGGAGTACGTGGCTCAGGACCCCGCCTTGGCAACGTCCATCCTGAACATCCATGCGCAGTCCGCAGGTTTGCCCCAGCCCAGAGTCGTCTGCCGCACTTCCGGCGACGCGTTCATCGCTAGGGCTACCGTGGACATCGGGGGTCAGAGAAGGGACAGCGCATGGTGCAGCGCCTCCAGCAAGAAGGCCGCACAGCATCAGGCGTACCTTGATGTGCTCCGGCATCTGACCAGTCAGACCAGCGCCCCCAGAGCATCAACCAGCGCGGATGCCGCACATGATGCCTACGCATTTGTCGACGGCGACACCTTGCTCGACCTACTGGCCACGTCTCGCGACGGACGTCACCAGGACTTGATCGATCACGTCGAGCTCCGAGCACGAAGTGGCTTGCTGACGCAGCGCCAGCTGTATGCACTGCTCCTCACTCCGCGAAGTAAGCCATGGGACACGGCCCGATGGGCCGCCATGAACGCGGTCTCCCGTACCGCAGGGGCGACGGCCGCTCTGCTCTCCGAACACTGCCGGCGCAACGGCCTGGCATCTGTGCGACTGAAACTCTCCCCCGCCGACCACGAAGGCTTCTGCAGAGCGCAGGCACTATTCGAGTCGAACGAGGACACCGTGGCATCAGGCTCGTGCACCGGGCCCAGCGAGGAGGCGGCAGCAGAGGAGGCACGATACGAGCTCCTGGTGCGTCTCGTCGGTCTCTACGCGCCGGACGGCTGCCGTACGGCACAAGACAGCACCGGGCTGGTCACGGTTTTCGACCATCGCTCGGCACTGGAAGCATTGGAAGCAGCGACCAGCAGGGACTGCATTTCCGACCTGACATGCCAAGTCACCGGAACCACGCTGCCGGTACGAGCCCAGGCCGCTTGCGTCGTCCAAGGGCGGTCCCTGCGTGCGCCGGGTCGTGGTCCGACACAGCAAGCCGCTCGGGAAGCTGCCGCGCGCACCCTTTTGATGTTGGTGAACCGCCAGCTCACCCGAAAGGTCCCGCTTCCACCTACCCCAAACATCGCCGAGGAACCAACGCAACGGTCAGTCCCTGGTCAGCGGGACCATCGTTCTCAGGGCACCGACGCCCTCTCCGGACAGCTCCCAAAGCCTACGCCGCCCGCAGCCGAGCCAGTTAGGGAGCGGTCTCCTGCCGCACCTCGGCAGATGTCACTTCGTTCGCTTCCGCCCGCCGCAGACCTGGAGCAAGTAGCGTCCTTGCTGGCCCGCGGCACTGAAATCGTGTTCGACGGCGGGGACGGCCTGGGTCAGGCGTCCTTCCTGTGCGCGCTCCCCGAGCCCTACCCACCGGTCGACCAGGATGCCGCCGGGATGATGGTGAGGCGGCAATTGTTGCTGTCCGGCGGTGAACTCACCGACCGCGTCTGCCTTCAAGCAGATCTGATGGACATAACGCTTCACCTGGCACTCCCTACCGCTGAGGGGTGGGATGCGAGCGCGATGGTGTGGTCGCGGGTGGTCCGATTGGCATTGAGCCTGATCGCGGCTGGGCAGGTGTATCCGGCGCTAATCGAATCGGCACGCCACAATGGTCGGCAGCCCACGTGGCGGGTAGGGCCATGGAGCACCGAGCTACACGAGCAGAGCGCCGCGCTCGCTGCCGAGCTAGCAAACCTCCCCCGCTGCTTGCCCGACGCAAACTCCAGGCAACAGGTCCGCGAGCCTGTGGACGTCGTTCGTCAGTGTCTGGATGCCATCACCGACCGATTCGTGGCCGCCCCGGGTCTGCGCCATCTCCTCGGGCACCTGCCTTTCGTCGCACCGGTGAAGTACCAGGACCCGCTCACGCTTCTGCAAACGTGGGCTGACGCCATCGAAGACGAGCTCGATCCCGATCCCATCGCCCCGATAGTCCTGAGCGTCATGGCACCGCGAAGTGACCGCTCTACCCGCTTGCGCGCCACGCTCCGGCTGGCCGCCACACCAGAGGGCCCCGAAACCGTAGAGGCCGCCGATGTCTGGGAGGGACGCACCTCACTGCCGCACCTCCCGCCCGGCCTGCGCCAGCGGACCTCTCGCGCACTACGCCGCGCGGCCTCCGTTTACCCCCCGTTGGGTCCGCTGGGGCAGCAGCCGTCGCCCGAGGCGTGCCTGCTTGGCGTCTCGGACGCCGCAGCACTGCGCGGCAAAGCCGGCGAGGACTTGGCACGCCTTGGAATCACCGTCGAATGGCAGGACAACTGGCCCGGCGACCTGACCGTGCAGGCAACCGTAGGCACTGGCACACCGACGCCAGTCTCCTCCGGCGACTTCGGCCTGGGCGAAGTCCTCGACCGACGATGGCAAGTCACCCTGGACGGCCAGGTACTCACCGAAGAAGAGATGGACACCCTGACAGCGCAGGCGCTCCCCATCGTGCGCCTCCGTAACCGGTGGGTGCTTCTCGACGAAGGCGTCCGTGAGCGGCTGAAGCGACGCGCGCTGCCGCCCATCGGCCTACGTGAGGGAATGCTCGACGTCCTGTTCGGCACTATCACGATCGACGGCACCACCTACGCCTGCAGCGCCGTGGACGGTCTGGCCGAATTGATCGAGGAACTGCGCAACCAAGACCGGCAGTCAAGCCTCGACGGACTGTCGGCTCTGTCCGACACCGCCTTGCACTCGTACCAGATCAGCGCCCTGACCTGGCTCGACCGCCTGACCACACTGGGATTCGGCGCCGTGCTCGCCGACGATATGGGCATCGGCAAGACCGTCACAGCCATCGCCTTCCACCTCAGCCGCCGGCACCTCGCACCCGGCCCCACACTCGTGGTGTGTCCCAGCGGCCTGGTGGACAACTGGTACCGCGAGATCAGCACCAGGGCTCCAAGTGCCCCGGTCATCCGTTACACGGGCCCGAAGCGTCGCTTGACCGGCCTACACCCCGATTCGATCGTCCTCACCAGCTATCACCTCATGTGCAAGGACAGTAGGGAGCTGTCCGAGCACACCTGGGGCCTGTTCATCGCTGACGAAGCCCAGAAGATCAAGAACGCCGACACCACAGCTGCCCGAATCGCGCGGACAATCCCCGCCGCGACCCGCCTCGCGCTGACCGGGACTCCCATCGAAAACCAGCCGGGTGAGCTGTGGGCCATCCTCGACTGGTGCAACCCAGAGCTCTTTTCCACACGCCAAGGCTTCCTCGCCCAGTACGCCCGACCGGTCCAGGAGAGTATCGGCGCCGCACACGTCGATGAGGCCCGCAGCCGCGTGCATCAGCTCCTGCTCCCCTTCATCCGCCGACGCCTGAAAACGGATCCCGCACTCGGCCTGAAGCTGCCACCCAAGCACGAAACCACCCACAACGTCGCCCTGTCCCGCGAGCAGATCGGCCTGTGCGAAGCCCTGCATCGCGACACATTCGACCAGCTGCGCACTTGTCCCGACGGCAAGAAACGGGGGCAAATGCTGCTCAACCTCATCACCAGCTACAGGAAGGTCGCCAACAGTCCCGATCACTACACCGGCACCGACCCCGCCTTCGTCACCGCCGACCCGCACACAGCTGCGGATCGCGCGCCCAAACTCGCCGCCCTCGACACCATCCTGCGCAACATCCGCGACAAGGGCGAGTCCGCACTGGTCTTCACCAGCTATGTCGTCGCCGGCCGACTGCTCTGCGCGTACCTCGCAGGCCGCGGCTTCCGCCCCCTTCTCTTCGACGGATCACTCAGTCGCACCCAACGCACCGGAGTCCTGGACGCCTTCAGTACCGGCGCCGCCGACGTGCTCGTCATGACACTGCACAGCGGTGGTCTCGGGCTGAACATCACCCACGCCAATCACGTCATCCACTACGACCGGAACTGGAACCCCGCGCTGGAAGCCCAAGCCAACGACCGCGTCCACCGGATCGGTCAACAGCGCGCAGTGCAAGTGCACTATCTCGTCACCGCGGGCAGCATCGAAGACCGCATCACCGGCCTGCTCGCCCACAAACGCCACCTCGCCGACGCCTTCCTACCCTCAGGCGATCTCGACCTGAGCAGACTCGATGAGAGCGAACTCCTCACCCTGTGCAAGCTGACACCCCGCCCATGAACAGCCCCCGTCAGGCCCCGCCACTCTGGGATCGCGCACTCCCCGACCCTCCTCCGTCCACCCCCACAATCGACGACCTGGCCCTCACCGCCCGCGACGCGGCGCAGCGCGCCACCGCCGTACTTGCCGGGGAACCTCCCATCACCGACCCGCTCATCGACCTCATCCGCCTCCTCGACAGAGACACAAACACCACCCTCGCCAGCGAAGCAGCCGAGCGAGCAGGCATTTCCTCAACCGACCTACGGCGTCTACGCGCCGCACACACCTTCGGCGGGCCACCAGGCGTGCACGCCACGCTCTACCGCACTGCCCCCGACGACTCATCCATCCAACCCGCCCTTGAAGCGATCAACTGCACTCGCTCCCATACGGCAACGCCCCTACAAGTCGACGGCAACCGAATCACCGACGACCAAGCACAGCTGCAAATTCGACTCGGCCCCGACGACCGCTGGTACCCCTACACCGCCCACCACGAACAGTGGGTCCCGGCCCCTGGCGCCTCAACCGAAGCCGCCGCTGCCTACACCGCCGCCGTCAACGCAAAGCGCAACCGCCACGGTTGAGTCGCCCCCAACCTCGTTGCACCTCGAGGACGCGGCTCGCGGCACTTGGGAGGGCAGGCACTACCCGGTTTCCTCTGCGTGGCCGTGTACACGAGGTTGGAAGCCCGGAGGCACCACGCAGATCATCCAACTCCCCTGTCATTCCACGAGATCGCCCGCACCACAGGCCCGGTCGCGGACGGTCATCCGGCAACACGAGGAACTCGCCCCCGGCACCCCGCGCTACGACGTGGACATCGTCCGCGGCAAGAGTGACGGCCTGGGACCGCCCCGCGTACGCGGGGACCACGGCGACCGGGACCTACGACGCCCGCGCCTCGGGGCCACCCCCCGCAGCCACACTAGCCGTCCGGTCAGTGTGTCCACGCGGCCGACGTCGACGGTTCCTCCGACAGGTTGTCGACGGTCAGCTCGGTGATTCCGGTGTCCGGTTTGAAGTCCCCCGCCGCACGCCTCCGGGATGCCCGCTACTGCGGCCCGAAGATGATGTTGCCGTGGACGTCGCGAGCCTGGATGAGGTTCGTGACGGTTCCACTGTTGGTGTTGTGCAGGTCAGGCATGTCGGGCAGCTCGCGTACGACGTCGAGCAAGGTCGGGCGCTCCGCAAGAACGGCAGCGAGGTAGCCAGCCCAGTACGCTCTCTGCACGGCCTCGTCGTCGCCCATCCCTGCGGCCTGGCGGTGGGCCGTATCCAGGCGGCGTTCGACGTCGGCCCGTCCTTCGCCGGTCTGTCGGCTCCAGCGGCGTGCTAAGGCGTCGCGCACGTGTGTCCAGCCGTCGGTGAGAATCGCCGTGACGAGGGACTGGGCGCTGGGCAGGAGCACGGATGTCATCGGATCCATGAGATGATCACGCACCTTTGCTTTGCGGTTCGGCTTCGCCCGTCATGGTGGAAGGTGGCTGACGGATGCGCGTAGTGCTGATGGCGTACGGGGCCGAAGGCTTCGAGGACTTGCAAGCGGCGTGCGAGACAGCCGGCCACGCCCCGGTCGCGTACGTGTGCGCTGCATCGCGGGATGGGGCTGCCGTGGATGAGGTGCTGGCGGCGATGCCGCCCGGGCCCGATCTGCTGGTCCCTCGCAGCCCGCAGGGTCTCACGCTCAGCCTTGCCGGATACGAACCCGACATTGTCGTGTGCTACGGGATTCCGTGGCGACTGCCCGCGTCTGTGCTGCGCGTACCGCGCATTGGGGTGTTGAACGTCCATCCGTCGCTGCTTCCGCGGCACCGGGGGCCGATGCCGGTGCACTGGGCCGTGCGGCACGGCGATGAGGAGACCGGGGTGACGGTTCACTGGATGGACGAGGCGTTCGACAGCGGCCCGGTCGTGGCGCAGCGCGGCGGCATTGCCCTGCCGGACGATCTGGCAGGCGACGTGGTCTTCGCGCAGGTCCGGGCCACGATCCGGGCTCTGGTGCCACAGGCGCTGGCCCTGGCGGAAGACGGTTTCGCAGGCACGCCGCAGGACGAGTCGCTGGCGTCGTACGAGGGTGCTATGGGCCCGGAGAGCGCGGTCATCGACTGGAGCCGGCCGGCCCGGGAGATCCACAACCTGGTGCGGGCCTACCGTTTCGGCCTGTTCGCCGTGCCGGGGCCGCTGGCACTCGTTCGGGGCAAGTGGGTCAGTGTGCTGCGGACCAGCACCAGTGAGGTGAGCGGCGTCAGGATGCGGTGCGGGGACCGGCCGCTGTGGGTCACCGAATCGGTGCCGGTGCCGGCTCGTGATCGCTGGCTGGCCTCGTCGTGAAGTCGTCACCGCTGGGCCATGCTTTCCCGTAGCCGTACAGCGCGCGGATCGGTGAACGCCGTGAGCAGGTCGCATGCGTCAGCTCGTGCGTCGGCGGCCTCCTGCGGTGTGCCGGCACGGTCCAGGGCCTCCGCCAGGTGCACCAGCGTTTGCGCCGTCTCCCATGTCTGCTCAAGGTCGCGGTAGGTGACAACTGCCCGGCGGTGGCATTCGGCGGCTTCCTGAGCACGGTCGAGTTGCAAATACGTCTGCCCGAGCCCGTCCCAGGCTGCGGCCTGGCGGGTGCGGTCGCCCAGCTGTTCTTGGAGTGTGGCGGCGCGGCGGTAGGAGGCCAGTGCCTGGGTGGGTTGCCCGGTGGCGCGTTGAGCATCTCCCAAGGCCAGCAGCCAGTAGCCTTCCGCGGCTGCGCTGCGGATCTCAGTGGCGATGGCTACGGCCTGCTCAGCGTGTGCCAACGCAGCATCCGCATTTCCGCTGTCCAACTCCGCCGCGGCAAGGAGCCTGAGGGCATTGCCCTCGGCGTGGCGATCGTCGTGGGCCCTGAATACCTCGACTCCTCGGCGCAGCGGGCCAAGTGCGCCGGCCGGGTACCCGAGTTCCAGTTCCACCTGCGCGAGGTTGACTGCCACGCGAGGCTCCCAGAAGCCGTCGCTCAGCGCCGCGAACAGCGCCCTGCTACCTTCGAGCGCCGCTTGTGCCGGTGCGAGATTGCGGCGGCGTAGTTCAAGCAGACCAAGGCCGTTGAGCGTCAACGCCTCACCGAAGGTATCCCGCAGGTCTCGGCGCAGGGTCAGTGCCGACTCGTAGTGCTCGGCCGCGGCTGCCAGGCACTGGGACTGGGCGTACGCCATGCCGAGGCTCTCCTGCAGTTCGGCTTCGGCGCCTCGATCGCCGTCGCGCCGGGCGGCCTCCAGACCGATCTGCGAGGTGGCGAGCCAGTCCTGGAATGGGTTGTTGGTCATGTAGACGGCACGCAGGACCACCGCCAGCTGCCAGGCGATCCGGTCCAGCCCGCTACTCGCGGCCGCACGCACGGCAGCGACCAGGTTGTCGCGTTCCGCCTCGTACCACCGCATCGCCTGCGCCTCGTCGGCGAACAGCAGCTCGGGCAGTCCTGCGTCGGCAGGTACCAGCTCCACGCGAGGCTCGTGCGGAGCGACGCGGGCCTGGATCGCGTCGGCGGTGTGCAGGTACCAGGTCAGCACCCTGCTCAGCGCATCGTGGCGCTCCTGGGGAGTCTGCTCCAGCCGTGCCTGATCGGCGGCATAGGCTCGCAGCAGGTCATGCAGGCGGAAGCGATCGGGGGCGGTCTGCTCGACCATATGCGCGGCAGCGACGACATCAAGCAGGCGTCGCGCGGTACGGACGTCGACTCCTGCGAGGGCTGCCGCAGCCGTGTCGCTGAAGTCCGGCCCGGGGTGCAGTCCGAGTAGCCGGAAGAGCCGGGCGGCATCTGAGGGCAACGCCCGATATGACCATGTGAACACGGGACGCACCGCCTCAGACTCCTCGTCGCCGTCTGCCGACAGAACTTCCCACCGGCCGGACTCGTCACGCAGCTCGCCGATCAAATCCTCCAGGTGCATCAGCGGCCGCCCCGCCGCACGCTCGGCAGCGATCCTGAGCGCCAACGGCAGGCGCGCGCACAGCGAGGCGAGTTCCGCCACCTGCTCAGGATCGTCCCCGTCCCGATAGCCCCGGGTGACGCTGCGCAGCAGGGCGACCGAGCCGTCCTGGTCGAGTACGTCCAGCGTGAGGCGCCACGCTCCCTCCCGGATCGTCAGGCCAGGCAGACGGTGCCTGCTGGTCACGATGACCAGGCATCCCGGCGTCGCCGGCAGCAATGGTCTGACCTGGGACGCGCTGGCGGCGTTGTCGAGCACGATCAGCAGCCTGCGGCCGGCAAGCCATGAGCGGAAGGCCGCGGCCATGTGCTCGCCCTCGGCATGAACCGCGTCCGCAGGGGCGCCCAGCACCCGCAGGAAGCTTTCAAGGACCCGCTCGTACCTGACCGGGGCCTGCGGGTCGTAGCCGTGCAGATCGGCATACAACTGGCCGTCCGGGAACCGGTCACGGACCGCATGCGACCAGTGCAGCACCAAAGACGTCTTTCCGACTCCCGCAGTGCCGGTTACCAGAAGCACCTGCGCAGAGGCGAGACCGTCATCGAGCAGACGGTCAAGCGCCTGACGCTCAGCGCGTCTGTTGACGAAGCCCTGCCCGGCCATAGGAAGTTGGTACGGCACGGGCGGCCGCACGCGATCGGTCGCCGGAGCGTGGAAATGTATCCCGCCTTGTACGTCGCGTGCCTGCACGACGTCACGGGCGGTGCCGGAGAGTGAGGAGTTGACTTCCTCGCGCGGCTCATACACCCGTCGGAGGCTTGAGGTGGGCCACTTCACGGTCGAAGAACGTGCCGATGTCCTCACCCAGCACGTACAGCTCCTCAACCCGCGCCGCGACGCGATCCCGCGTTCTCGTACCGAGGTATCGCACGGCCCCTTCCAGGACACCCTCCGCGTCGTAAAGGATCTCGTACACCGTGTCGTCGTTCAGAGTGACCAACTCCGGTACGGTCCCCTCGCGTTCGTATGCCGCGATGTGCTGCGGGCCGACGACGCGGATCAGCTCACCGCACTCGGCCCGCACACGCAGCAGATGCAGCTCCCACTGCAGGTACGGCGTGAGTGGCTGCTCCACCACACGGACGCGCAGCAGACGGCACCGATGACGCGCGGCCAGACGGGACAGGTCGTGCAGTTCGGCGCGCTGGGCCTCGATCAGCCTCAGCGCCTCCTCCCAGTCCCCCTGGGCAAAGGCCTCCCAGCTCGCATCGCCCGGCTCACGGAAGTGCTGGCGGCGTTCCAGCTTCCACGAATCACACCCGTCGACAGCGAAATCCCTGCCGCGGAAGTCCTCGCGATAAGCGTCCAGTCCCAGTCGCTCGCCGGACGAGGCGCCAAGAAGGTCACGCATCCGGAATGTGGGCCTTGGCGGCCAGCAGAGTGACGCGCGGGATGACCACGAGGCGTTCTCCACCGCCGATCACCGCATCCTCGGGCAGCCCCTCGGAATAGACCGCCGTGAGGTCACGGCCGATGACCGCGAAGTCGCCGTTGTCGAACTCCCAGATGTCCGGACAGCCGTCCCGGCCCCCAGTCGTACCCAGCTCGGCCGGCGCGACGCCGATGCGCCGGACCAGCCGCGCCTGTGGATCCGCGTCCCACGTACCGCCCATACGTCGCCCCCTGTGACCTCTGCCCAGACCGGCTACCCAGCGTACGAACCCAGCGACAGGCCGTCCACGGGTGCTCGCGGGAATCAGCCATCTGCCGCAGGCCCTAACCGAGAGAAATGCGGGACCTCGTTCACCCGCCGCTCATGGAACGCGTTCACTGCGCACGCGGACGGCATCGAGGTGTACGACATGGGATGGGTCGAGTTTGGCTCAAGATGTCGGGCTGTCCGGCAGGGGAGCGTGAACGACCTTGTCAGGTAGACGATGACATTGGGACTTGTCTCGTCGCAGGTCTCGGTTTGGTGATCGCGATAGCCGATCCAGTCGCGCTGCCCGGCCCACCAGCGCACCACCGCGAGGACAACACCGCAGCCACAGCCCGACGACTTCACCTCACCGAGTGAAGATCACCAACAGCATCCGAAACTGCGGCCAGAGCCATTTTCACGAAGCCTCATCAGCGTCCGCCACGGCCAGCGGTTCCGCGTCGGGATGCTGTGGATGCCGTACCTCGACCACCCACCTTCCGTCCCGCACGAACGCCTGTGCCTGGCAGGCGGGTACCGGGTCGTACTCGGCCTCGATGCTCACAGTCTGACTCCTGTCTCTCGCTTCGCTCGGATGTTGGTGAGGAAGGGCTGCATCCGGCCACCCCTGGCAGCCCCAGCGGTCCCCTCGCATCCCCCTCCGCTCCACAGGAGTCACACAGGTACCTCCTGGGTTGCACACTTGATCACCGCATTCCGGATGACTGCCGCTGCCGGAGTTGCTTTCAGCCGGGCCGACATAGCTGCTCTTGACCGGCATGAACATGCTCTGTCTAGAGTGGCGAGCTGCTCCCGGTCAGTTGGGGAACTGCCTGCTCGTATCGTTCGGGCGGGACGGGAGCGGACGACCAACACGCACTGGGCACAACGGGGACCGCATCGCGCCTGCCACCACGGCAGTCCCCTCTTGTGCCTTCAACACGGGGGGAACATCGCTATGCGCAAGTGGCTACCTACTCTCGCCCTCTCTGCCGCTGTCATCTCTTCGGTTCTGGCAGCTCCGCAGGCCCTGGCTCAGGACTCGAAGCCGATCTCCGAGAAGGTGCCCGGCACCAACGTGGAATTCTCACCGAGTGCCGATCCGCAGACACGTGCCCTCGCGGCGACGGATCCCACAGCGGTACAGGCCGCTGGTTTGTTATGCGGTAGCGGATACAAACTGGAATTTATGGAGCCTCTTCCGGATGCCCGCCGGTTCGGAACCCTGTTCACGTACACCAAGTACACATCGGGGACGAACGGGGCGTGCGCCCTCTTCGACAACAACCTCGGGGCCAAGAAGCACATGAAGCTGAAGGTGTGCTGGACTACGTGCAACGTCGATGAAGGCTCGTTCTCTGACTACGCGGGTCCGGTCAAGTACGAGAGCACCCCTATCAAGTTCGACCCAGCCTGCGCGCAGGTGACTGCCCTGATGTGGGAGGGCGATGTCCCGATCATCAACCACCAAACCCACGCTGCTGGCTGTGACTGACCATCACCCGTCCCTCTCCTTCTTCGAGGTACATGTTCATGCCCGTGCACACGCCGGTATCTCGTCGGCTCCTCGTCCTGCTCATCGCTGCCGGAGCGATGACCGCTGCGTGCGGGCATGAACAGGCGAGTCATGGTCGAGGCACATCAGCTCCCCAGTCCTCACTGTCGGCTTCCGCGACATCGCCGTCAGCGGGCGCTACGAGCCCTGACGGGACAGAAGCGGCCAGGCAGAAGGCGGAGAGGGAGCGCAGGCAGGCCGCACCGCCTGGGGTGACCATTACGCCGTCCGCAGTGTCCGGTATCGCCAAGGGCGGCGAGCAGTTCGGAACTCCGGTCATCCGACGCGGAGATGTGACCATCTACACGCCCAGACGGGACAGGGACGCCTTGGCAGTCCCCGTAGAGGTGGTCAACAGCGGCGCCAAGCGTGCCTTCTACCGATTCCGCATTCGCGTGACGGGGCCGGGCGGCTTCGATGCGACGGCGAGCGCCTCGATGGACGTCGTAGGTCTATATCCCGGGACCTCGTGGCCGACCGAGTTGACTATAAAGGATCCCGGCCACACGCCTCCCGCGCACCCGCAGATCACCATCGTGAGCGTCGAGCGGAACGAATACCAGCGGTAAACAACTCTCCATTCGCGTCTCGTCCCTTTGCGTCCCAGTGGGGCGGAAGCTGCGGCGGGCACGGGCATCGGCTGCGAGGCGATGTCCGTGCCCGCCGCTACCAGCTGACCCGCTTTGAACTCAGCCCGCGCTCCGGCCCTCTGTCGTGACGGTGGGCGGGCGAGCCCTGCCTCGACCAGGCACGGGACACCACTCACGAGAAACGGGGAAACTCTCTCTTGAGATCCAGAAGACGATTAGGCACGCCCTGGGCTGCGATGGCGGCTTGTGCGGCTCTGACCGGCGGACTGCTCCAGGCCGTACCGGCCGCCGCCGCACCCAATTCCCATCCCGCCGCCCGCTCCACCACACCACCGGCGCCCCCGGACCGGATACCGGACCCGGGCAAGAAGCTCGGCAAGGGCTGGCAGAACAGCCCGGACCGTGCGCTCACCGCCGCCGCCGACGCGGACGGTCTGCGTATTCTCGTCGCCGACAGCGACAAGGCGTACGCGTGGAAGACCGTAGCCGTACTGTCGGAACCGGGCATGCCGGCCGATTCGTGGATCGGCAACCAGTGCCTGATGGACCACACGCACGCGGCCGTCGTCTACGCGCCGCGCGCCTTCACCAACAAACCCGACCTGATGCAGGGCGGCGCATTCGCCGCCATCGTCGATCTGACGACCGGCAAGGTGACGAAGCTGCCCTTCACCGCGTCACTGGCGTCCTTCGACCCGTCCTGCAACACGACCACGCACCAGGCCGCGTTCACTGGCTTCCGGGACATGAACGACGCCGCGAGCACACGCACGCGCGTCATCACCGTGAACGTGTCCGGGAAGACCATGGGCACGGTGGCGGCCCGCGGTGAGATCACGAGCGCCGTACCGGTGAAGGACGGCACGGTCGCCGCACTCGGCAGCCGCCTGGTCCGCCTCGACCGCTCCGGCAGGGTGAAGAACCTCGCGGACGCGGACAGCGCCCCGTTCGACATCCGGCCCGCCGCCGACGGCACGATCGCCTTCCTCGACCGCAAGGGCGACTCCACGGCGCACGCCAAGCTGTTCACCGGGCGCGGCACGCCGAGGGGAATCGCCTCGGGCAAGCTCGGCGATCTCGACCTCATGCAGGGCGATGCGGGCAGGGTCTTCCTCACCGGCCACCCCAAGGGCGCACCCGCCACCGCGGGAACCGGCGTCACCCGCCTCGCCGCCCCGGCCGGCACCGACGTGTCCTCCCACGGCCGTCTCGCCATCGACCCGGTCCTCACCCCTGGTGTGCACGCCGGACTGACGCACATCAAGGACGCGGGCAAGGGCTTCACGAAAGCCCAGGAACCCGCCCCCCACACCGCGACGCCCGGCACCTCCGGCGACGAACCCCTGACGGTCACCAGCACCGCCACCACCACCGGAACCAGGCTGACACAGAGCGTGCAGCAGAACGCCGGCGACGGCTCGGGCAACAACCCCTCCCCGGTCCTCGCCACCGCCACTGCAACGCACACCCGGCCCAAGCATTCCCCGAAGGCGGCCGGGCTGACGGTGAGCCCACCGACCGACGACGACCGCTGGTGCGCCGTATCCCGCAACGACGTCAACGTCCAGGCACTCCAGCCGACGCCGAACCAGGTCGAGTGGGCCGTCGACATGGCCGTGCGCGGTGATCTGAGCGCCAGCTACATCCGCCAGGGCGACTACCGTGCCCAGGCGGGCCTCGGCACCGTCGACCCGCAGGCGCTGTTCCCGCTGCCGAAGCTGAGCGGCGGCGGCAGGATCCCGGCCAACGTGGTCCTCGGCATCATGGCCCAGGAGTCCAACCTGTGGCAGGCCGAGGGCGGATCGATCCCCGGGCAGATGGGCAACCCGCTGGCCGCAGTCGACGGCTACTACGGCCATAAGGCCGAGCCCAGCGACCCGGCCGCTTACTGGCAGATCAACTGGGACAAGTCCGACTGCGGCTACGGCGTCGGCCAGGTGACCGACGGCATGCGCCTGGCCGGCCACGAGAAGCCGGGCGAGACCAGCCTGTCCCCCGGCCTGCAGAAGCTCGTCGCGATCGACTATGCGACGAACGTGGCCGCCTCTCTGAAGATCCTCGCCGACAAGTGGAACGAGGTCCACCAGGACGGCCAGAAGATCACCGTCAACAACGACGACTCTTCCAGGGTGGAGAACTGGTTCACCGCCGTGTGGAACTACAACCTCGGCTTCAACCCTCCGTCGCAGGCAGGCAGCCACTCCGGGCACTGGGGCCTGGGCTGGTACAACAACCCGGCCAACCCGATCTACGCCAAGGGCTGGGGCCATCCGTTCATGAACACCGACGTGGATGGGCCGGCGGCGAACAAGGACGCGGCTCATCCGCAGGACTGGCCGTACGAGGAGAAGGTGATGGGCTGGGCCGCCTGGTCCCAGGACACCGGCTTCTCCTACGCCACCTCCGGCCGCCAGGACTGGCCGGGCGAGTCCGGCTTCGCCTCGGCCGGCTTCCGGCCCGCCTGGTGGACCCTGGTCGCCCAGCGCACCGCCGTGCAGCCGCCGCTGGAGGCGTTCTGCAACTCCAAGAACAACTGCGATCCCAACACGCCGCCGAAGTGCCCGGACGCCGAGTGCTATGCACAGTACTGGTGGAACCAGCCGAACGTGAGCTGGAAGGCCGACTGCGACGTCAGCTGCGGGCACGAGAACATCAAGTACGAGAAGCTGGTGCAGGAACCGGGGCGCGGCTACCGGCTCCAGACCGGTACGCCTGTGTGCTCCGCCGCCCCGGCCGGATCCAACGTCGTCGCCTCGGTGCCGGACGGAACGCCGTCCTGGAGCGATCAGAGCGGCTGCGCAACGATCCACTCCGCAGGAAGTTTCCAGTTCAAGTTCAACCCGGGTACGGAAGGCCGGTACGAAGCGAAGGCCGACCTGCACTCGGTGGGCGGCGGGTACGGCGGCCACTACTGGTACACCCACACCCGCAACGCCGACCACTTCGGCGGTGACGGCGGCTACATGACCATCGGCGGCACCTGGACCCTCGGCCAGAGCCTCGACTGGGGGCGTGTCCTGGTCCACCTTCCCGACACCGGGGCACAGACCAGGCAGGCCGCCTACACGATCGGCGGTTCTGACACGAGCAGCCCTACGCGGATCGTGGAGCAGCGAGCCGGCCGATGGGTCAGCCTCGGCGTCTTCCACTTCACCGGAACCCCGTCCGTGACGTTGACCAACACCACCGCCGACGGGACCGGCGACGAGGACGTTGCCTGGGGCGCGGTCGCTTTCCAGGGCCTTCCCGGTAAACCGAACCACACGGTCGTCGCGATGGGCGACTCCTTCTCCAGTGGTGAGGGAGCCTCCGAGGGCAACCGGGACTACTACCCGGAGACGAACTGGCGCAACAAGGCCAGCGGAGACCGCGACGGCTGCCACCGCTCCACCTACGCATGGTCCCGGCAGGCAAAGCTCCCCGGCGAACAGCTCTCCATCGGCGAGTTGGACGACAACTGGAGCGCGCGGATGGACTACCACCTCATCGCCTGCTCCGGATCCCGCACCTACAACGTGATCGCTCCGGCCGACAACAACGACAGGACATACGACAACAGCGGAGAGTTGCCGCAGATCAATCAGGGATACCTGGACCAGAACACCGACCTGGTCACCATCTCCATCGGCGGCAACGACTCCCGGTTCGGCTACGTGATCACCCAGTGCATGGGGCCAGGGAATCCGTGCCAGGAGAAGAAGTTCGACAACGTCGAAGGCAAGGGCGTACCTGACGGCCCCTACCAGGGCAAGCCGCTCGCGGAAGCCATCCCGGACCTCATCAGCGATGTCGTCGCACCCAGCATCCAGAAGACGATCGAGGCAATCCACAGCAAGGCCCCGAATGCCAGGATCGTCCTCATGGGTTACCCGCCGCTGCTGTCCAACGACGCGTCCTGCCTCAACAAGATCCCTCTCGTCGGGATCTCACCGGAGGAATCGCAGTGGCTCAACGGCGTGGCCGACTACCTGGCACAGACGATGTTCGAGACCGCTGACCTCGTCAGGAAGCACGGAGTGGACGTCGGCTATGCCAACCCGCAGGCGTTCTTCCACGGCAAGGCCGTCTGCGGCGACCCCGAAAGCATTCACGGCATTGTCACCGATCTGACAGACAGCGACGAACCGAAGATCGACTGGCCGTTCTTCCAGTTCGGTATCTCCGCGCAGTCGTTCCATCCGAAGATCGCCGGGGCGCGACTGTACGCGGACACCCTGGAGGCCGCGCTGGACGCCTGGCCCAAGAAGTAACCCAGCCAGACCGTGTGGGGAAGTCCAACAGGGCTTCCCCACACGCTTTTTGAGTACACATACTCATGCTGCCCGCCGCACGTGGGCTGCATGCTGAGGGCAGACGGGAGGAAGCCACGTTCATGAAGCGGGTCAAGCAGGTCAAGACAGCGGCATTGATGCTTCTGGCGCTGGCGGTGTCCGCGTGCTCGGCAGAGGACCGGGCTGTACCGGAGAAGACTGTCCGCGAACTTGCCGGCAGCCCGGAAGCGGTCAACGCCAGGCAGAAGTCGGAAGCTGGGCTCAGAGAAGTGGTTCAGGCGTACGTCGAGCACACGCCCTTGAAGCTCGGCCTGGTCGTGGTCCGCGACAACTGCTGGGGCGGAACGGCGAAGGGATGGCTGGAGACCAGGGACAGCGACCTGTACAAGATCAGCTGCGGTCTGAATGTCACCGCCTACTTCGGCGCCGACCCGAAACACATCGTGTCCGTCCTCGACGGGATCCTCACAGCCGGCGACAGGAACGTACCCGGCATTGAGTTCAACCACACAGTCGACGGAGCGCTCATCGACTACTACCGGAAGCCGTATGACAAACGAAATCCTGAAGTGCCTTTGCGTGACGCCGCAAGCCAGAGCCTGAAGTGGGATCCGGTACGCGACCGCCAATGGAAACCAAATTTCATCAGCGAACCGACAGGCCCGTGTGAAAATGACCCACCGGTCAAACGGTGTCTGCGCGAACCGTCTTCCGCTACGGTGGCCGCCATCCGCAAACAGTACGGCATGGTGTTCCAGCTCAACCTGGGCACAACCTACTTCAAAATCATGAAGAAGCACTAACCTCGATCTTGCATGAAGGTCCGTCAGCTTGCTGACGGACCCTTTCTGCCTGTTCACGGCGGGGATTTCTGTCACGTGGGCAGGCTGATGGCCCGGCTGTCGCGCCGGGTGGGCGCCGGGTTCCACATCGGCGATCGGGGTGTGCTTGGTGTTGGTGGCGAAGCAGGTCAGCCGCAGCCCGTCGGCGTCAGTGAAGCGCAACTGAGCACCCGGATGCGGGTGCGACGACAGTCCGTCTCGGGATCGCCCGAAGGCCGACTGGTCGGGCTTACCCGGCCCGGTCACCTGGCAGGTTGCAGCGTCCTACGCCTCGTCATCCCTGCCTCGCAGGGATGACAAGACCAAGCGCCCATACCGTGTGGTGAGGGCCCCGGCTGCGGCGGCGACCGACAGTGTCAGTGCGATGAGCAGGTCTGCCACAGAGTTGTCGCCGAGGACTTGCAGGATGCTGAGGGCCGTGCCGAGTGGCAGGCCGAGAATGGTGAGGACGCCGAGGGCCCCACTGATCTGCTGGCTTTCCTGAGTTTGTACGAGTCTGCTGTAGTCGGCTGCTTCAGCGAGGATTTCATGGAAACGGGCTGGGAGCCGGTGCTGGTTCTGGAAGGCGAGCAGCAGATCGTTCGCTGCCCCGTGTGCCGTGAGGTGCTGCCGCCAGTAGGTGCTGCGAAAGACAGCGATATTCCTCTCCAGTGCGGCAACCCGGCGTGCCAGCTGTGATGAGTTGAACACCTCGGAGAGTTCGTCGGTGAGCTCGTCGATGTGATCGCGCTGGAGAGCGCCGAGGAGAAGGGCGTCGAGATAGACGGTACGGGAGTGCAATGCGGCGAATTCGAAAAAGTCGCCGGCGCCGGTGTCGGCCCGGTGGCCGAGGAAGGCTGCCCCTTGACGTAGTACGAGGGCACTCCAGTCTGCCGAGATCCTGACAACGTCCTTGAGCTGTTCGCCGGCAGTCTCTGGGGGCAGGGGAAAGTCGTCCGTGGTGGAGCGTGACGCCAGTTGCCACAGCCAGCGATCCGCGCTCGCAGGCAGCGCCCCTTCCAGGCCGGAGCGGAGGGCTGGGGTCTGCTGTGACGTAGGGGTCATGAAGGCGATGGTGTAGGGCCTGGCTATGGCGAAGGGCGCGTCTGGATTGCGGACGTCGGCGATGCCGGCGAGAAGCCCGGCTGGGTCAAGGGGACCTGCGAGCGGATCGTCGATGGGGCTCGGCCGTCGGCCGGCCAGAGAGCGCAGTACAGGCAGCAGCGGTCTTTCGACGCTCAAGTGCAAGACGGCCAGGGCATGTTCTGGATTGCGAGCCGTGGCTGCGCGGAGAAGTTCCATGCCCAGCAGGTGGAGTCCGTCCTGCTTGACGTCCAGCGGCAGGTGCCAGCGGCGTGGCCGCCCGGGTGCCCCGTAGATCGCGCGGGCGGAGGCAGGGGCGAAGTAGGTGGACCGGGTGCGGGCGTCGGTGCGGCGACTGCCCAGCTCGAAGGGGAATGGACCCTTGGGCCAGTTGGGGACGTGTAAGTGGGCGGTTCGTGAGTCTTTGAGTG
>NZ_MLYO01000070.1 GCF_001866665.1 Streptomyces monashensis
GGTCGGGGCCGTGCCGTAGCCGTCGATCGTGACCACCGTGCCCGCCGGGGAGACCGCCACCTGTGCGTGCCAGTGGCCGGAGGGCTCGCGGAGGTGGTCGACGTACACCTTGATCGTCGACGTCCGGCCGGGGGCGAGGGTGCCCGAGGACCGGCTCAGGTAGAGCCAGCCGACGGTGGTGGACGCGGACCAGCGGACCGGGGCGGCACCCGATGCCGCGAGGGTGATCAGCGTGGTGTCGCCGTCGTTGGCGGCGGTCACGTCCAGGTGGCCGGCGCCCTGCCGTCCCGTCCCCGTTCCGGTGACGCTCACGACCTCCACCGAGACGTCCGCCTTGCCGTTCCTGCCGACGTGGGCGCCGGGCTTCACGCTGGCGTTCCCCGCGTTCTCGTAGCCGCCGCTCGGGTCGTCGGCGAGGGCGTCGGGACCCTGCGCCTCGCGCGCGGAGGGCGAGCGGCCCTCGCCCTCCGCCGTGGGGGCACCCCGGTAGGCGGCCCACAGGGCCAGGACGGGGGCGGCGACGACCGTGGCGACGACCGTCGTCGTCACCGCACGCGCGCGTAGGCGGTCGCGGCGGGCCGCGCGGTCCTTGGGGTCCATCGGGAAGCCGCGCCGGTCGAAGCGGGGCACGTCGGCGCCACGCGTGCGTGTGTGGTGCGCGAACGCCCTGTGCAGGGCCGCGCGGGGTGCCTCCAGGACGGGCAGCTCGGCGGGGGTGACCGCGGTGCCGGGCCAGCGCCCGGGGGCGGCGCGCTCGGCGGTGCGGCGGCAGCGCGGGCAGTCGTCGACGTGCCGGACCAGCTCGCGGCGCAGCGCGGTGCTCAGGACCAGCCGGCTGTCGCCGGTGAGGTGGGCCACGCTCGGGCAGCCGCCTGCCTCGACCACGGCCAGGGCGGCGCGGGTGCGCTCGACCTCGCAGGCGGCGGAGGCGAGCAGCTCGCGCGCGGTGGCGTCCGTCATGCCGAGGACGGCGGCGACCTCGTGGGCGGCGAGGTGGTGGCGGACGGCGAGTTCCAGGGCCTCGCGCTGCTCCGGGGTGGTGCCGGCGGCCTCCGGCCAAGCCAGCAGGGCGAGTTCGCGGCGCCGCTGCTCCTGGGTCTCCGGGGCGGGGGCCGGAGCGGAGCCCGGTCTCCCCGCCGGCCCGGCGGATCCTTTCCCCGCGGCCACTTTCCCCGCGCTCCCGCCGGCTTCGCCCGCGCCCGCCCCGGCCGCTCCCGCCGGCGCCGGGCGGCCCGCCGCGTGGGTGGCCTGACGTTTCTGCTTGGCCTCGGTCAGCCCGCGCAGGCACGCCCAGCGGGCCAGTGCGTAGAGCCAGGCCCTGCGGTCGGCCACGGCCTCCGGGACGCGGTGCGCGCGCCGCTCGGCCAGGGCGAGGACGTCGCGGAGGGCGGCGGTGGCGGCGTCGTGGTCGCACAGCACCGACAGGCAGTAGGTGAACAGACCGTCCAGGTACGGCTCGTAGCGCGTCGGCACGCGGTGGGCGAGGGTGCGCGCGGCCGCACGGTCGCGTCCCTCCCGCTCCTCGCGTGCCTCGCGTGTTCCGCGCGCCGCGTGGTGCGTCCGGTGCGCTCCGGTGGTGCGGGTCGTGGTCTCCGGACTGCTGCTCATCACCTGTGCGACCGTAGGCGGCCCCGGAGTGCCCCTTCTTTATCCTTGAGCTCTTTTAATCCGTACGGGTGAAACGATCCCTCATAAGGGGACAGGAACCTTTCGTTCCGCGACTCGGGGGCGTCCGTCGCCCGGCCCGGGGACGTCCGTCGCCCGGTCCCGGGACCGGTTGTCAGTGCCGCGGGCTACGGTTTCCGCATGGCTGCCCGTACCAAGACCACCAAGGACCGCCCGTCCTACCGCTGCACGGAGTGCGGCTGGCAGACGGCCAAGTGGCTCGGCCGCTGCCCCGAATGCCAGGCGTGGGGCACCGTCGAGGAGTACGGAGCGCCCGCGGTCCGTACGACGGCGCCGGGCCGCGTCACGAGCTCCGCGCTGCCCATCGGCCAGGTCGACGGCCGCCAGGCCACCGCCCGCACGACCGGCGTGCCCGAGCTCGACCGGGTGCTCGGCGGCGGCCTCGTGCCCGGCGCGGTCGTGCTGCTCGCGGGCGAGCCCGGCGTCGGCAAGTCCACCCTGCTGCTGGACGTGGCCGCCAAGTCCGCGAGCGCCGAGCACCGCACCCTCTACGTCACGGGCGAGGAGTCGGCGAGCCAGGTGCGGCTGCGCGCGGACCGTATCGGCGCGCTGCACGACGAGCTGTATCTGGCCGCCGAGACCGATCTGTCCTCCGTCCTCGGCCACTTGGACGAGGTGAAGCCGTCCCTGCTGATCCTGGACTCGGTGCAGACGGTCGCCTCCCCGGAGATCGACGGCGCGCCCGGCGGCATGGCCCAGGTGCGGGAGGTGGCCGGGGCGCTCATCCGCGCCTCCAAGGAACGCGGCATGTCCACGCTCCTCGTGGGCCACGTCACGAAGGACGGCGCGATCGCGGGCCCCCGCCTCCTCGAACACCTCGTGGACGTCGTCCTGCACTTCGAGGGCGACCGGCACGCACGCCTGCGCCTGGTGCGCGGAGTCAAGAACCGCTACGGCGCCACGGACGAGGTCGGCTGCTTCGAGCTGCACGACGAAGGCATCACCGGCCTCGCCGACCCCAGCGGCCTGTTCCTGACGCGCCGGGCCGAGCCGGTGCCGGGCACCTGCCTGACGGTCACCCTGGAGGGCCGTCGCCCGCTGGTGGCCGAGGTGCAGGCGCTGACCGTCGACTCCCAGATCCCCTCCCCGCGCCGGACGACCTCGGGCCTGGAGACCTCCCGGGTGTCGATGATGCTGGCGGTGCTGGAGCAGCGCGGGCGGATCAGCGCGCTCGGCAAGCGGGACATCTACTCGGCGACGGTGGGCGGGGTGAAGCTGTCCGAGCCGGCCGCCGACCTCGCGATCGCACTGGCGCTCGCCTCCGCCGCGAGCGACACCCCGCTGCCGAAGAACCTGGTGGCCATCGGCGAGGTGGGCCTCGCGGGCGAGGTCAGACGGGTCACGGGCGTGCAGCGCCGGCTCGCCGAGGCCCACCGGCTGGGCTTCACGCACGCGCTCGTGCCGACCGATCCGGGCAAGGTGCCGCCCGGTATGAAGGTCCTGGAAGTCGCGGACATGGGGGACGCGCTGCGGGTCCTGCCCCGCTCGCGTCGCCGAGAGGCCCCACGGGAGGCGGAGGAGCGCCGGTAGACTTTGCCCAGGTCTCGCCCGTCCGTGCGAACAGAGTGCGGGTGCGGGGGCGCGTCAGAACCTGCGACCGGAGGAGTGCAGTGGCAGCCAACGACCGGGCAGCGGCTCCCGGAAAGATCGGTGGGAGTGCCGGTTCCGATGGCCTGATGCGCGCCTCGCTGAGCGCCGTGGCTCCTGGTACGGGCCTGCGCGACGGCCTGGAGCGCGTGCTGCGCGGCAACACCGGCGGGCTGATCGTCCTCGGCTCGGACAAGACGGTCGAGGCGATGTGCACGGGCGGTTTCGTGCTGGACGTGGAGTTCACCGCGACCCGGCTGCGCGAGCTGTGCAAGCTGGACGGCGGCATCGTGCTGTCGTCGGACCTGTCGAAGATCCTGCGCGCGGGCGTGCAGCTGGTGCCGGACCCGACGATCCCGACGGAGGAGACGGGCACGCGGCACCGCACGGCGGACCGGGTGAGCAAGCAGGTCGGCTTCCCCGTGGTCTCCGTCTCCCAGTCGATGCGCCTGATCGCCCTGTACGTCGACGGTCAGCGCCGCGTCCTGGAGGACTCGGCGGCGATCCTGTCCCGCGCGAACCAGGCGCTGGCCACGCTGGAGCGGTACAAGCTCCGCCTGGACGAGGTGGCGGGCACGCTGTCGGCCCTGGAGATCGAGGACCTGGTGACGGTCCGGGACGTCTCCGCCGTCGCCCAGCGGCTGGAGATGGTCCGCCGCATCGCCACCGAGATCGCCGAGTACGTGGTCGAACTGGGCACCGACGGCCGCCTTCTGGCCCTCCAGCTGGAGGAGCTGATCGCGGGCGTCGAGCCGGACCGCGAGCTGGTCGTGCGGGACTACGTCCCCGAGCCGACGGCGAAGCGCTCCCGCACGGTCGAGGAGGCGCTGTCCGAGCTGGACGCGCTGACCCACGCGGAGCTGCTCGAACTGGGCACGGTGGCGCGCGCGCTGGGCTACACCGGGTCCCCCGAGACGCTGGACTCCGCGGTCTCCCCGCGAGGCTTCCGGCTGCTGGCCAAGGTCCCGCGACTCCCGGGCGCGATCATCGACCGGCTGGTGGAGCACTTCGGCGGCCTGCAGAAGCTGCTCGCCGCGAGCGTCGACGACCTCCAGACCGTGGACGGAGTGGGCGAGGCCCGAGCCCGGAGCGTGCGCGAGGGCCTGTCGCGGCTGGCGGAGTCCTCGATCCTGGAGCGGTACGTCTGAGCCGCCTGACGGCTCGGCGGGTTCCTCGTCCTAGTCCGCCGACAGCACGAACGAAGCCTCCTGCTTCCCGAACCCCGGCGTGCCGGCCTCCAGCAGATAGGTGTCCGCCTTCGCCGAGCCCGCCGCAGGCGTCTCGCACTGCGGTGCGCTCGGCTTGCGGTCCCACGTCACCGTGTAGGTGATGCTCCGCCCGGCCGGCACCCGGAAGACGAGGCTTGCCGCGCCCTTGGGGCAGTCGGACGAGGACCAGTAGGAGTCGCTGCCGGCCGACGGCGTGATGGTCAACACCGCGTGCTTCGGCCCGAGGTCGATCTTGCAGTCGGCCGAGGAGCTGTTCCTGGCGGTGAGTTCGAAGGTCGGCGTCTGGTCCGGCGAGTAGGAGTTGCGCAGGCTCTTCAGGCTCAACGCCACTGCCGGGGAGGTGCAGTTGGGCAGCGCGGAGGACGCCGGGAGCGCGTCGCCCGCGACGACCGTACCGCCGCCCGCCGCGCCCGCGGACGAGCCGCCGCCGGACCCCGAGCCACCGGAGGAGTCCGCCGAGCCGGAACCGCTGTCGCCGCCCGACCCGGAGTCGCCTCCGCCGCTGCCGCCGCCGCCGCTCGACTCGTCGCGCCCGCCGGGGTGTTGGCTGATCGCGGGCCCGGACGGGGAGGGGCCCGGCGTGATCGTGTGCGCGGGGTTCTTGCCGCCGGACGCGTCGCTGTTCTTCTTGCCGCCCCCGCCGCCGCCCGCGGTGACGACCAGCGTGATCACCAGCGCCAGCACGGCGACCACGGCCAGCATGACGGCCCTCCTTCGCCAGTAGATGGAGGAGGGAAGCGGCCCGACCGGATTGCGCAGAGATCCCACGGCCCAAACCTTACGAGAGAACGGCGCACTGTCCTGCGCCCCCCGCCGCGCCGATACCAACTTTTCCGGATCATCATCCCGGTAACTGCCGTGGCAGCCAGGGTTCTTCGACTTCCGGTACGCTCGGTGATCGCGCCGTCACCCACCCTGCCCGCCCAGGCGTGGCAGGATCGGAAGGCCATGACTGAGAAGCTCCACACTCCCGTGATCGCCTGGTTCGACACCCATGCCCGCGACCTCCCCTGGCGCCGCCCGCAGGCGGGTCCGTGGGGTGTGATGGTCAGCGAGTTCATGCTCCAGCAGACCCCGGTCAGCCGGGTGCTGCCCGTCTACGAGGAGTGGCTGGCCCGCTGGCCGCGCCCGGCCGATCTCGCCAAGGAGGCGCCGGGCGAGGCGGTGCGCGCCTGGGGCCGGCTCGGCTATCCGCGCCGGGCCCTGCGGCTGCACGGCGCCGCGGTGGCCATAACGGAGCGGCACGGCGGGGACGTGCCCACGGACCACGCGCAGCTGCTGGCCCTGCCCGGGATCGGCGAGTACACGGCCGCGGCCGTCGCCTCCTTCGCGTACGGGCAGCGGCACGCGGTGCTGGACACGAACGTGCGCCGGGTCTTCGCGCGCGCGGTGACGGGGGTGCAGTACCCGCCGAACGCGACGACGGCCGCCGAGCGCAGGCTCGCGCGCGAGCTGCTGCCGAAGGACGAGGGGACGGCCGCACGCTGGGCCGCCGCCTCCATGGAGCTGGGCGCGCTGGTGTGCACGGCGAAGAACGAGGGGTGCGGGCGCTGCCCGATCGCGGCGCAGTGCGCGTGGCGGCTGGCGGGCAAGCCGGAGCACACGGGGCCGGCGCGGCGCGGGCAGACGTACGCGGGGACGGACCGTCAGGTGCGCGGCAAGCTGCTGGCGGTCCTGCGCGAGGCGCACGCGCCGGTGCCGCAGGCGGCGCTGGACCGGGTGTGGCACGAGCCGGTGCAGCGGGCCCGCGCGCTCGACGGGCTCGTCACGGACGGTCTGGTGGAGCCGCTGCCCGGCGGCCTGTACCGGCTGCCGCTCAGCTGACACACAGCCACATCACAGCAACCGCCTCTCCGTTACAGAGCATCCAACTCGACAAAGCACCGCATAAAGGGACATAGCGACCAACCTCCTTACCCCTTACCCCCCTCCGTTACACAACCGACGGATAGCCGACTGCTAGCCGAAGGCTGGCTCGCACAGCGCCGTGACAACGACTGCCTAAGTTCGTTTCTGTGCCCGGCAGACCACCGGGACACGGGGAACGCGGAAAGCAGGACTTCAGGCGCGAGCCGGAGTGAACGGGGAACGGAGGCGGTTGATCATGGCGCAGGGCGAGGTGCTCGAATTCGAGGAGTACGTCCGTACCCGGCAGGACGCGCTGCTGCGCAGCGCGCGCCGGCTGGTTCCGGACCCTGTCGACGCACAGGACCTGCTCCAGACGGCGCTGGTGCGCACGTACGGCCGCTGGGAGGGCATCGCCGACAAGCGCCTCGCCGACGCCTATCTGCGCCGGGTCATGATCAACACCCGGACCGAGTGGTGGCGGGCGCGCAAGCTGGAGGAGGTCCCGACCGAGCAGCTGCCGGACGCGTCCGTGGACGACTCCACCGAGCAGCACGCCGACCGGGCCCTGCTGATGGATGTCATGAAGGTGCTCGCGCCGAAACAGCGCAGTGTCGTCGTACTGCGACACTGGGAGCAAATGTCCACGGAGGAGACCGCCGCCGCCCTCGGCATGTCGGCCGGTACGGTCAAGAGCACGCTGCACCGGGCGCTCGCCCGGCTCCGCGAGGAGCTGGAGGCCCGCGATCTGGACGCACGCGCGCTGGAGCGTGAGGAGCGGGAGCGTTGCGCGGCCTGACACGGGCCGGGTCCGACCGGGCCCCAGGCGGTACACAGGCGGTGATCACGGTGGGGGCCGTGCTCGCCGCCCTCACCCTTTTGGTCGCCGCGTGCGGCACGGGGGGTACGGGCGCCCGGGACGAGGGACCGGCACATGCCTCGGCGGTGGCGGGGGCCGTCGCCTCGCCGTCGGCGAGCCCGTCCGGCACGTACAAGCGGGTGGACGCGGTGACCCTGGTCAAGGACGACCCCGCGGTCTCCACGACGGTCAAGAGCGAGCTGAAGCCGTGCAGCGGCGAGGAGTACCCGGTCGACGTCACCTACGGCCAGCTCACCGGCGGCTCGGTGGACGACGTCATCGTCAACGTGCTGACCTGCGCCGACGCGGTCGGCATCGGGTCGTACGTGTACCGCGACGAGGGCGGGACGTACAAGAATGTCTTCAAGACCGAGGAATCGCCGGTCTACGCGGAGGTCGACCAGGGCCTGCTGACCGTCACCAAGCAGGTCTACAAGAAGGGCGATCCGATCTCCAGCCCGTCCGGCGAGGATGTGATCACCTACGACTGGACCGGAGGCCGCTTCGCCGGCCGGCCGCCGGTGCACACCGACTACGGCAAGACCGGCGCGGGCAGCGAGTCGACGCCCCCGCCCGACGGCTGACCGGCCCCGACCACCGACCGCCCACGACCACCGACCGAGCACGAGGACTGAGAGCACCGGGATGGCAGACCAGACCCACGTCCTGTTCGTCGAGGACGACGACGTCATCCGCGAGGCCACCCAGCTCGCCCTGGAACGCGACGGCTTCGCGGTCACCGCGATGCCCGACGGCCTGTCCGGCCTCGAGGCGTTCCGGGCCGACCGTCCCGACATCGCGCTGCTCGACGTGATGGTCCCGGGTCTGGACGGCGTCAGCCTGTGCCGCCGCATCCGCGACGAGTCGACCGTGCCGGTGATCATGCTGTCCGCGCGCGCCGACTCCATCGACGTCGTCCTCGGCCTGGAGGCGGGCGCCGACGACTACGTGACCAAGCCGTTCGACGGCGCCGTCCTGGTCGCCCGGATCCGGGCGGTGCTGCGCCGCTTCGGGCACGCGGGCGGGGGCGCGCAGGGCGAGCAGCCCGCCGACGAGGTGACCGGCGGCGTGCTCAGCTTCGGCGACCTGGAGATCGACACCGAGGGCATGGAGGTGCGCCGGGCCGGACAGCCGGTCGCGCTCACCCCGACCGAGATGCGCCTGCTGCTGGAGTTCTCCTCCGCGCCGGGCACGGTGCTCTCCCGCGACAAGCTGCTGGAGCGCGTGTGGGACTACGGCTGGGGCGGCGACACCCGGGTCGTCGACGTGCATGTGCAGCGGCTGCGCCAGAAGATCGGCCAGGACCGGATCGAGACGGTCCGCGGCTTCGGCTACAAGCTGAAGGCCTGAGCGGGGCGCATATGTGGGGGTTCCTCAGGCGGCCGATGCTGCGCATGGAGCGCATGGACCTGCGCACCGGGCTCAGATGGAAGCTCAGCGCGGCCATCGCCCTGGTGGCCGGGCTCGTGGCGATCGTGCTGAGCCTGGTCGTGCACAACGCGGCCCGGGTCTCGATGCTGGACAACGCGCGTCAGCTGGCCAACGACCGCGTCCAGATCGCCCAGCGCAACTACGAGCTGAACCGACGGCCCAACTTCCCCAACATCAAGCTCGACGACCCCGATCTGCCGGACGCGCTGCGCGAGAAGCTCGAAGAGGGCCGGATGGTCAGCGACGTCTCCGACCACGCCGGGCGGGCGGACATCTGGGCGGCCGTGCCGGTCAAGGACGGGCACGTGCTGTCGTACCACAGCCATCTGCCGGACCCCTCGGCCGAGATGCTGAACGATCTCGACCAGGCCCTGATCATCGGTTCGGTCTCGGTCGTCCTCGGCGGCAGCGCGCTCGGCGTGCTGATCGGCGGCCAGCTCTCCCGGCGGCTGCGCAAGGCGGCGGCCGCCGCGAACATGGTCGCCAAGGGCGAGACCGACGTGCGGGTGCGCGAGGCCATCGGCGGGGTCGTACGGGACGAGACCGACGATCTCGCGCGCGCGGTGGACGCCATGGCGGACGCGCTGCGCCAGCGCCTGGAGGCCGAGCGGCGGGTCACCGCCGACATCGCGCACGAGCTGCGCACCCCGGTGACGGGCCTGCTCACGGCCGCCGAACTGCTCCCTCCCGGCCGGCCGACGGAACTCGTCCTGGACCGGGCGAAGGCGATGCGCACACTGGTCGAGGACGTGCTGGAGGTGGCCCGCCTCGACGGCGCGTCGGAGCGGGCGGAGCTCCAGGACATCATGCTCGGCGAGTTCGTCACCCGGCGCGTGGCGGCCAAGAACCCGGACATCGCCGTACAGGTGGTGCACGAGTCGGAGGTCACCACCGACCCGCGCCGCCTGGAGCGGGTCCTGTTCAACCTCCTCGCCAACGCCGCCCGGCACGGCCGCCCACCGGTCGAGGTGACCGTCGAGGGCCGCGTCATCCGCATAAGGGACCACGGCCCCGGCTTCCCCGAGGAACTCCTCGCGGAGGGCCCGAGCCGCTTCCGCACCGGCAGCAAGGACCGCGCCGGCCAGGGCCACGGCCTGGGCCTCACGATCGCGGCCGGCCAGGCCCGCGTCCTCGGCGCCCGCCTGACCTTCCGCAACATCCGCCCCGCCGGCTCCCCGCCGCACAACCCGGCGGAGGGCGCGGTGGCGGTGCTGTGGCTGCCGGAGCACGCGCCGACGGCGACGGGGAGCTATCCGATGCTGCCGCTGTCGGGGGGAAGCAGCTGATACGGCGCCGAGCGCCCCGCACGGCGCTCGGCGCGGACGGCGCTCAGCGGAGCAGCGCGTCGGCGAAGCGCACCGCGGTGTCCGCGTCCAGCGGTGCATGCCCCAGCAGGAACCGGTACCAGAAGAACCCGTAGAACTGGTCCACCAGCAGGTCGACGTCCCGGTCGGCGCCCAACTCCCCCCGCTCCCGGCCCCGTTCGAGTACGGCGCGCACGGCGTCCCGTCGCGCCTGCGTGAACGTCCGCATCAGCTCGGCCAGATGCGCGTCCCGCGCCGCCTCCTGGACGAGGGTCCGCAGGGCCGGTCCGGAGGGCCGTCGCCGGGACGCCTCGAACGTGGCGACGGCCAGCGCGCGCAGATCCTCGCGCAGACTCCCCGTGTCCGGCGCGGGCACGTCCTGGGCGGCACGGTCGGTGAGCGCGTCCAGCAGGACGGCGCCCTTCGACGGCCACCAGCGGTAGAGGGTCTGCTTGCCCACCCCGGCCGCGCGCGCGATGGTCTCCACGCTCACCGGCGCCCCGTCGGCGTCGGCGAGCAGTTCCAGGGCGGCATCGAGGATCGCCCGCCGCGCGGCCTCGTTACGGCGCCGTCCGGTGTGCGGTCGGGGTTCATTGCTGTCGTGCACGGGCTCATCCTCTCCGACTCCGTCCGTCCCGTCCGTCCCCGTATCCGCTTGACGAGACTATCGGTCTCGGTAACACTTTAACGAGACCGACGTTCTCGGCAAAGGGCCGGAACCCGGTGGACCTCAGGAGAGAGCCAGTCATGAGCACTCCGAACAGCCCTGTGCAGCCGCTCGCCGGACAGCGCGTCGTCGTCATGGGCGCGAGCTCCGGCATCGGCGAGGCCACGGCCGCGGCCTTCGCGGCGGACGGCGCGGAGGTGGTCATCACCGGCCGCGACCAGGACCGCCTCGACGCCGCGGCGGACCGGATCGGCGGCAAGGTCTCGGCGTACCGGCTGGACGCCACCGACCGCGCCGCGCTGGACGCCTTCTTCGCCGCCTCGGGCACCGTCGACCACCTCGTCCTCGCGCTCAGCGGCAGCAAGGGCGGCGGCCCCTTCGCCGAGCTGGATCTGGCCGAGCTGGCGGCCGGCTTCGACGGCAAGTTCTGGCCGCACGTCCAGGCGCTCCAGGCCGCGCTGCCCGCCCTGCGTCGCGACGGCTCGGTGACCCTGGTGACCGCCGCCTCCGCCCGCGCCGCCCTCCCCGGCACCGCCGGCCTCGCCGCGATCAACGGCGCCCTGGAGGCCCTCGTCCCGCCGCTCGCCGTGGAACTGGCACCGCTCAGGATCAACGCGGTCTCGCCGGGTGTCGTCGACACGCCCTGGTGGGACTCCCTGCCCGCCGAGCAGCGCCGGGCGGTCTTCGACGGCTTCGCCGCGATCACCCCGGCGGGCCGCGTCGGCCGCCCCGAGGACATCGCCCGCGCCCTGTACCTGCTCGCCACCAACGGCTTCGTGACCGGCGTGGTCCTGGAGGCGACCGGCGGCGCGACCCTGGCGACGGGCCGCTGAGCGGACAAACGGAAAAGGGGAGCGAAGAAGGAAACGGGAAAGAAAGAAGACCCCGGGGCGGACACCGACCGGGGTCTTCCGTTCAGAGGGAGGTCAGACGGCCTCGACCAGCACCGGCGGGGCGGCGTCCTCACCCTCCGGCGACGGCTTGGCGCCGGCGCCCCGCAGCGGGA
Source organism: Streptomyces monashensis (assembly GCF_001866665.1). Classification (GTDB taxonomy): domain Bacteria; phylum Actinomycetota; class Actinomycetes; order Streptomycetales; family Streptomycetaceae; genus Streptomyces; species Streptomyces monashensis. Next base: position 11,615 of record NZ_MLYO01000070.1, read on the forward strand.
CCTCCTTCACGAACACCGCCGCGACCAGCACGAGGACCGCGACCGCCGCGCCCAGCACGAACGCCGAGTGCGTACCGGCGGAGACGGCGTGCTGGTAGGCCTCCCGGATCACCGGCGGCAGTTTCTGCAGGCTCTTCGCGTCCAGCGCCGCGCTCTTCTCGGTCATGTGCTTGCCGGCCGCACCGGCCCGCTCGGCCATGACGTGCTTGACCCGGTCGTTGAACAGCGCGCCCATGATGGCGACACCGAAGGACGAACCGAGCGTACGGAACAAGGTGGTGGACGAGGACGCGACGCCCATGTCCTTCATCTCCACGCTGTTCTGCGCGACCAGCATGGTGATCTGCATCAGGCAGCCCATGCCGAGACCGAGGACGGCCATGTAGACGCCGGAGGTCAGCCGGGTCGTGCCGGTGCCCATGGTGGACAGCAGGTACAGACCGACGGCCATCAGGACACCGCCGACGATCGGGAAGGCCTTGTAGCGGCCGCTGTTGGTGGTGACCCGGCCCGCGACCATCGAGGTCACCAGCATCGCGCCGAGCATCGGCAGGAGCAGCAGACCGGAGTTGGTCGCGGACGCGCCCTGCACCGACTGCTGGTACAGCGGCAGGTAGAGCGTCGCGCCGAACATCACGAAGCCGGTGATGAAGCCGATGACGGACATCAGCGTGAAGTTGCGGTTCCTGAAGATGTGCAGCGGCAGCACCGGCTCGGCGGCCCTGGTCTGCCAGAACACGAACCCGACCAGCGTGACCACGCCGATGGCGATCAGCTCCATGATCCGCGCGGAGGTCCAGGCGTACTGGCTGCCGCCCCAGGTGGTGACCAGCACGATCGAGGTGATGCCGACGGTCAGCAGGACGACACCGAGGTAGTCGATGCCCGCCTTGGCCCGCTTCCTCGGCAGGTGCAGCACGGCGCTGACCAGCGCGAGCGCGACGGCGCCGAGCGGCAGGTTGATGTAGAAGGCCCAGCGCCAGCCCCAGTTGTCGGTGATGGTGCCGCCGACCAGCGGGCCGCCGATCATCGCCAGCGCCATGACGCCGGCCATCATGCCCTGGTACTTGCCGCGCTCACGCGGCGGTATCAGGTCGCCGATGATCGCCATGACGCCGACCATCAGACCGCCGGCGCCGAGGCCCTGCACGGCGCGGAAGCCGATCAGCTGGCCCATGTTCTGGGCCATGCCGCTGAGGGCGGAGCCGACCAGGAAGATCACGATCGAGCTGAGGAAGGACCCCTTGCGCCCGTACATGTCGCCGAGCTTGCCCCAGATCGGGGTCGAGGCCGCGGTGGCCAGGGTGTAGCCGGTGACCACCCAGGACAGGTGCTCCAGGCCGCCCAGTTCACCCACGATCGTCGGCATCGCCGTACCCACGATCATGTTGTCGAGCATCGCGAGCATCATCGCGATCATCAGCGCGAGCAGCACGACCCGCACACTCTTGGGCCGTTTGCCCTCGCTTGCGGGCAGTTGGCCCGCGCCGACGCTTTCTACTGTGTCCGCCATCTTTCTTTCCATTCCCCCTGCGGCTTCTACTTACTTGCCGCCCGGCTAGTTGTCTACACTGGGGAAGGTAGACCTGTCACTAGCCGGGCGTCAAGTAAGTTTCCTGGGAGCGCAAGGAGTACGAGGATGGGCGGCACGATGGACGGCACGAAACAGCAGCGCCGCGGCAACACCCGCCAGCGCATCCAGGACGTGGCGCTCGAACTCTTCGCAGAGCAGGGCTACGAGAAGACCTCGCTGCGCGAGATCGCCGAGCGTCTCGACGTCACGAAGGCAGCCCTGTACTACCACTTCAAGACGAAGGAAGAGATCATCGTCAGCCTCTTCGAGGACCTGACGAAGCCGATGGCGGAACTGATCGAGTGGGGCCGGGAGCAGCCCTCCACGCTCGATACGAAGCGGGAGATCATCCGGCGCTACAGCGCGGCCCTCGCCGGGGCGGAGCCCCTGTTCCGGTTCATGCAGGAGAACCAGGCGACGGTGCGGGAACTGCGCATCGGCGACATCTTCAAGGACCGGATGCGGGGCCTTCGGGACATCCTCATCGACCCGGGCGCCGACCTCGTCGACCAGGTGCGCTCCGTCAGCGCGATGTTCACGCTGCACGCCGGGATGTTCGCGATGCAGGACCTGGAGGGGGACGTGGAGAAGAAGCGTGCGGCCACGCTCGCGGTCTCCCTGGACCTGATCACACAGGCGCACGAACACGCCTGCCGGCGCACCTAGGCTCTGTCGCCACATTCCCGTCGTCCGCCCGGAGGGCGGGCCGCGCGGCGGCTGGTGCGTGCAGATGCAAGGCGGAGGAGGGAGTCGACGCGGTGGGGGCCCCTCCCGCGCGAGCGCAGCCGAGCGTGGGGGAGCCGGCGACCGACGACAACGCAGCAGATGTGCGTGCCAGCCGCCGCGCGGCAGGCGGGAATGTGACGACAGGGCCTAGTGTGATGCGCCTGAAATCGAACGCTTAAGTCTCTCGCTGATTATCGGTGGCTGGCGGAGTGACTTTGGTGAGGTAGTCGGCGAGAGATTTGAGGATCTCGTCGGCGGTCTTGGTCCAGGTGAAGGGCCTGGGGTTCTCGTTCCACGAGTCGATCCAGGCCCTGATGTCATCCTCCAGCGCCTTCACCGAGGTGTGGACGCCACGACGGATGAGCTTGTCTGTCAGCAGGCCGAACCACCGCTCGACCTGGTTGATCCAGGAGGAGCCGGTCGG
>NZ_MLYO01000071.1 GCF_001866665.1 Streptomyces monashensis
CTAGGCCGTGTTTTAGGAAGCGCGGGCGGCCAGCCATTTGGTGAGGTCGCCAGCGATGCGGCCGATAGCGGTCTCGATGCTAACCTCGTGCTCGCGACGGTTGGTGTCGCGCCGAACGACCTCGTAGCCCCCCTCGTCCAGAACGGCAACGGAGGCGAACCAGGCAGGTTCGTCCTCGTCCGGCTGGATGACGACGAAGGTGTTGTCCGCGTCATTCAGGTCGCTTATGAGCATGAACAGGGCGTCCTCGGACGGGTCGTCGACGTGGTCGCCGTTCTCGCTGTCGGCGCAGTAGTACTCAGCGGCCACAGGCCCTCCCTGTCCGTGCTGCTCGAATCCGTTGGTCAGCATGGCACGGCGGGCCGGCCCCGCCTGCGGTTCACAGCCACTGGTGGATCGCCGCGACGTGGACGGCCGCTTCGAAACGAACCGCGAGCTTGTCATAGCGCGTGGCGACCGCACGGTGCTGCTTGAGGCGGCTGATCCCGCACTCAACGGCGTGACGGGCCTTGTAGTCCTGAGAGTCGAAGGCGGGCGGGCGGCCGCCCCCGCGGCCACGACGCTTGCGGTTGCGGATCTGGTCGGCCGGCTCCGGGATCGTGCACCTGATCCCGCGTTTACGCAGGTAGGCACGGTTCGCGCGCGAGGAGTACGCCTTGTCGCCCCGCACTCGCAGCGGGCGGTTCCTCGGCCGGCCGCTACCCCTTCTGGGCACCCGGATTGCGTTGAGGACCGGCTCGAACTGCGGGCTGTCACCCCGCTGTCCGGCGGTAACCAGCAGCGATAACGGCTTCTGGCCCTGCTCACAGGCCAGATGGATCTTCGTGGTGAACCCGCCCCGCGACCTTCCCAGCCCGTGGTCGTCCGGCTCGGTGGTGACCCCGCCGGGCGGTTCCTTCTGCCCGGCGCCGTCCCGGCGGGCGCCAGCCGCGTGCTGGTGGGCCCGGCAGATCGTGGAGTCGACGTTCACCTCCCAGGTGATCAGCCCGGCCGCATCAGCCCGGGCCTGCAACAACGTCAGCAGCCTTGCCCATACCCCTTGCCGCTGCCAGCGCCTGAACAGGCCGTACACGGTCTGCCAGGGACCGTACTCATCTGGCAGATCACGCCACGGGACACCGGTCCGAACCCGCCACCGCACACCGTCCACCAGCCGCCGCCGACCCGGCGACCTGCGACTCACACCCGCCGCAGGAAGCAACGACTCCAGCACCAACCACTGCT
>NZ_MLYO01000072.1 GCF_001866665.1 Streptomyces monashensis
CAACACCCCGGACATCCTGCACGCCTACCTCCAGCACGGCGGCCGCCCCGCCTTCGAGGTCCGCGCCGTCCTCGCCGCCACCCTCTCCCCCGCCTGGGGCGTCTACAGCGGCTACGAACTGTGCGAGAACACCCCGCTCAAGGACGGCAGCGAGGAGTACCTCGACTCCGAGAAGTACCAACTCCGCCCCCGCGACTGGGAATCCGCCGAACGGCAGGGCCGCAGCATCGCCCCCCTCATCACCCGGCTCAACACCGTCCGGCGCCGGCACCCCGCGCTGCAGCGCCTGCGGAATCTGCGTTTCCACCCGACCGACAACGACGCCGTGCTCGCCTACAGCAAGAGCACGGGGACGGACACGGTCATCGTGGTCGTCAACCTCGACCCGCATCACACCCAGGAGGCCACGGTCTCGTTGGACATGCCGCAACTCGGCCTGGACTGGGACGCCGCCCTGTCCGTACACGACGAACTGACGGGCGAGACGTTCCACTGGGGCAGGACCAACTACGTGCGTCTCACGCCCGGCGGCGCGCCGGCGCACGTGCTCCACGTCGGGCGATCGACGCCCCAGATCGGAGGGCCCGCAGCGTCATGACCGTCAACGAACCCGTACCCGACACGTTCGAGGACACGCCCGCCAAGGACCGTGACCCGGACTGGTTCAAACGCGCCGTCTTCTACGAGGTCCTGGTCCGCTCCTTCCAGGACAGCAACGGCGACGGCATCGGCGACCTGAAGGGCCTGACGGCCAAGCTGGACTATCTGCAGTGGCTCGGCGTGGACTGCCTGTGGCTGCCACCGTTCTTCAAGTCCCCGCTGCGGGACGGCGGTTACGACGTCTCCGACTATACGGCCGTCCTGCCCGAGTTCGGCGACCTCGCCGACTTCGTGGAGTTCGTGGACGCCGCCCACCAGCGCGGCATGCGCGTCATCATCGACTTCGTCATGAACCACACCAGCGACCAGCACCCGTGGTTCCAGGAGTCCCGCAAGAATCCCGACGGCCCCTACGGCGACTACTACATGTGGGCCGACGACGACAAACAGTACGAGGACGCCCGGATCATCTTCGTCGACACCGAGGCCTCCAACTGGACGTACGACCCCGTACGCGGCCAGTACTACTTCCACCGCTTCTTCTCGCACCAGCCGGACCTCAACTACGAGAACCCCGCGGTGCAGGAGGAGGTCCTGGCGGCCCTGAAGTTCTGGCTCGACCTCGGCATCGACGGGTTCCGGCTCGACGCGGTCCCCTATCTCTACGCCGAGGAGGGCACCAACTGCGAGAACCTGCCCGCCACGCACACCTTCCTCAAGCGCGTCCGCCGGGAGATCGACGCGATGTACCCGGACACCGTGCTGCTGGCGGAGGCCAACCAGTGGCCCGAGGACGTGGTCGACTACTTCGGCGACTACGGCACCGGCGGCGACGAGTGCCACATGGCCTTCCACTTCCCCGTCATGCCGCGCATCTTCATGGCCGTACGCCGCGAATCGCGCTACCCGGTCTCGGAGATCCTCGCCAAGACCCCCGCCATCCCCTCGAAATGCCAGTGGGGCATCTTCCTGCGCAACCACGACGAGCTCACCCTCGAAATGGTCACCGACGAGGAACGCGACTACATGTGGGCCGAATACGCCAAGGACCCACGGATGCGCGCCAACATCGGCATCCGCCGCCGCCTCGCCCCCCTCCTCGACAACGACCGCAACCAGATCGAACTGTTCACCGCGCTCCTGCTCTCCCTGCCCGGCTCGCCGATCCTCTACTACGGCGACGAGATCGGCATGGGCGACAACATCTGGCTCGGCGACCGCGACGCCGTCCGCACCCCCATGCAGTGGACCCCCGACCGCAACGCCGGCTTCTCCAGGTCCGATCCGGGGCGCCTGTACCTGCCGACGATCATGGACCCGGTCTACGGCTACCAGGTCACCAACGTGGAAGCCGCGATGTCCTCGCCGTCGTCGCTGCTGCACTGGACCCGGCGCATGATCGAGATCCGCAAGCAGAACCCCGCCTTCGGACTCGGCTCGTTCACCGAGCTGCCGTCCTCCAACCCGGCGGTGCTCGCCTTCCTGCGCGAGTACGGCGACGACCTCGTGCTGTGCGTCCACAACTTCTCGCGCTTCGCCCAGCCGACCGAACTCGACCTGCGCGCCTACGACGGCCGGCATCCGGTCGAGCTGATCGGCGGGGTGCGGTTTCCCGCCATCGGTGAACTGCCGTACCTGCTCACGCTGCAGGGCCACGGCTTCTACTGGTTCCGGCTCACCCGGGTCGCATCCCGCATCGGCAGCCGCTGAACGCCCGACGCCGAGGAAAGGACGCGCGTCATGCCGAAGACCATCACTGTCGGACCGGGAACCGCGGCCGGTCGGGGCGGGCCGCCGGCCTCACTGGGCGGGCTGTTGCGCGAGTGGCTGCCGAGGCAGCGCTGGTTCGCGGGCAAGGACCGGCCCGTCACGGATCTGTCGGTGCTGCACGGGGCGGAGCTGTTCCCGGGGTGTCTGCATCTGCTGGTGCGCGCCTCGCACGCGCCGGTGCCCACGCCCGGCGGCACTCCCCCGCCCGGCGACTGCTACCAGCTGCTGCTGGCCTTGCGCGAGCAGCTCGCCCCGCGGCTGGAACAGGCGTTCCTCGGCCGCGCCGAGCAGGGACCTTTCGCCGGGCTCGCGGTGTACGACGCGCTGCACGACCCTCGCTCGGCACATCTGCTGCTGGAGCGGCTGCGGCACCCGGGCGCGGCGGGCCCGCTGCGGTTCGAGGCGGACCCGGCCGTCCAGGTGCCCGGCGGGCTGCCGCCGCGGCTGCTGGACGCCGAGCAGTCCAACACCTCGCTCGTGTACGGCGACGCGTACATCCTGAAGGTCTTCCGGCGCATCCAGCCGGGCGTCAATCCGGATCTGGAGGTGTCGGCCGCGCTGGCCGCGCAGGGGTGCACCCGGGTGCCGGCGCCGGTGGCCTGGTTCGGCACGAGCGCGCCGCAGCCGGCGACGCTCGGGGTGCTCCAGCCGTTCCTGCCGGACGCGACCGACGGCTGGACGCTGGCGCTGCGGGCGCTCGCCGCGGGCGAGGACTTCACGGCCGAGGCCTGGGAGCTGGGCCGGGCGATGGCCGAGGTGCATCTGGCGCTGGCCGAGGCGTTCGGTCCGGCCGGGCCGGGTGAGAACGACCGTACGGCGCAGGCGATGTCCGCGCGGCTGGACGCGGCCGCACACGCCGTACCGGGGCTGCGGCCGTTCGTGCCGGGGCTCCGGGCCGCGTTCGGGGCGCTCGCCACCTGTGACGCCGGGCCGCCCGCGCAGCGGGTGCACGGCGATCTGCATCTCGGGCAGGTGCTGCGGGCCGGCCGTGACTGGTTCGTCATCGACTTCGAGGGCGAGCCGTCCCGGCCGCTCGCCGAACGCAGGGCCCCGCAGTCCCCGGTGCGGGACGTGGCGGGGATGCTGCGCTCCTTCGACTACGCGGCCCGGCAGCGCCGCCCCTGGCGACCCGAATGGGCGCGCCGCTGCCGGGAGGCGTTCTGCGCGGGCTACGCGGCCCGCGCGGGCTGGGATCCACGCAAGAAGCACGCGCTGCTGCGCGCGCACGAGACGGACAGGGCGGTCTACGAGGTGCTGTACGAGGCGAGACACCGGCCGGACTGGCTGCCGGTACCGATGGCGGCGATCAAGCGGCTCGCCGTGTGGGGAGGCTGACGGCATGGCTCTGCGCGACACCTCGCTCCCCGAGGCCGCCGGTCCGACGCCGGTCACGGCCGTCCCCCTGGATCCGGCCGAGCGCGGCCGGCTGCTGGGCGGTGCCCATCACGATCCGCACGCCCTCCTGGGCGCCCATCCGGTGCCGGGCGGCACCCTGTTCCGGACGCTGCGCCCGAACGCCCGCGCGGTGAGCGTCGTCCTGGCCGACGGCACGCACCATCCGCTGGTGTCGGAGGGCGGCGGCCTGTTCGCGGCCGTGCTGCCGCTGCCGGAGATCCCGAAGGCGTACACGCTGCGGGTGGCGTACGACGACACCGAGCAGGAGGTGCACGATCCGTACCGCTTCCTGCCCGCGCTCGGCGAGTTGGACCTCCATCTGATCCGGGAGGGCCGGCACGAGCAGTTGTGGCAGGCGCTCGGCGCCGAGCCGATGACGCACCAGGGGGTGACCGGCACCCGCTTCACGGTGTGGGCGCCGAACGCCCAGGGGGTGCGGGTGGCCGGGGACTTCACGTACTGGGACGGCACCCAGTACCCGATGCGCTCGCTCGGCGCGTCCGGGGTGTGGGAGCTGTTCCTGCCCGGGATCGGCGAGGGCGCCCGGTACAAGTTCGAGATCACCTCCCGGCACGGCGACCGGTTCCTCAAGGCCGACCCGATGGCCCGGTGCACGGAAGTGCCGCCGGACACGGCGTCGGTCGTCACGGTGTCGCGCCACGAGTGGGGCGACGCGGAGTGGATGGCCCACCGGGGTGACACGCCCGTGCACCGGGCGCCGTTCTCGGTGTACGAGGTGCATCTCCCGTCCTGGCGGCCCGGTTTGACGTATCGCCAGTTGGCTGACGAACTTCCCGCATATGTCATGGAGTTGGGCTTCACGCACGTGGAGCTGATGCCGGTCGCCGGGCATCCCTTCAGCGGGTCCTGGGGGTACCAGGTCACCTCCTACTACGCGCCGACGCCCCGGCTCGGCTCGGCGGACGACTTCAAGTTCCTGGTGGACGCGCTGCACCGGGCCGGGATCGGCGTGATCATGGACTGGGTGCCGGCGCACTTCCCGAAGGACGACTGGGCGCTGGCCCGGTTCGACGGGGAGCCGCTGTACGAACCCGGGGACTGGCGGCGGGCGGAGCATCCGGACTGGGGTACCTACGAGTTCGACTTCGGCCGCACCGAGGTGCGCAACTTCCTCGTGGCCAACGCCGTGTACTGGTGCCAGGAGTTCCATATCGACGGGCTGCGCGTGGACGCCGTCGCGTCGATGCTGTACCTCGACTACTCACGGGACTCCGGCCAGTGGCAGCCGAACGTCTTCGGCGGGCGGGAGGACCTGGACGCGGTCGCCTTCCTGCAGGAGATGAACGCCACGGTCTACCGGCGGTGTCCGGGCGTGGTGACGATCGCGGAGGAGTCCACGGCCTGGGACGGGGTGACCCGGCCGACGGACGGCGGCGGGCTCGGCTTCGGGCTGAAGTGGAACATGGGCTGGATGCACGACTCGCTCCAGTACGTCCAGAAGGAGCCCGTGCACCGCAAGTACCACCACCACGAGATGACCTTCTCGATGGTGTACGCCTACAGCGAGAACTACGTCCTGCCGATCTCCCACGACGAGGTCGTGCACGGCAAGCAGGCACTGGTGTCGAAGATGCCCGGCGACTGGTGGCAGCGCCGCGCCAACCACCGGGCCTACCTGGGCTTCATGTGGGCCCACCCCGGCAAGCAACTCCTCTTCATGGGCCAGGAGTTCGCGCAGGGCGCCGAGTGGTCCGAGGCACACGGCCCGGAGTGGTGGCTGCTCGACGACGACTACCACTCGGCCGGCGACCACCGGGGCGTGCGGGACCTCGTACGCGACCTGAACAGCGGGTACCGGGCGACACCGGCCCTGTGGCAGCGGGACACCGATCCGGGCGGTTTCCGGTGGGTGCTGTGTGACGCTGCGGACGACAACGTATTCGCGTTCCTTCGCTTCGACGCCGAGGGCTCGGCGCTGCTGGCGGTCTCCAACTTCTCGCCGGCCGTCCGCGCCGACTACCGTCTGTGGGTTCCGGATTCCCTCCCGGCCTGGCAGGAGGCCCTGAACACGGACGACGCACGCTACGGCGGCAGCGGCGTCGGTGCCGGACAGCCCGGCGCGGTCCTCCGGCCGGAGGACGGATTCCTCCGGGTCACGCTGCCGCCGCTCGCCACTGTCTGGTTGACGCCTGTGCGCTGAACCCGCAGGAGTCGGCCGGACGCCCGAGGGGCAGTCAGGGTCGTACAGACTTTCGTCTGCCCCTCACGGTCTGAGCAGAAGGGCGGCCCCACGTGCGCACTGTCGGTGTGGAGGAGGAACTCCTTCTGGTCGATCCGGACAGCGGCGAGCCGAAGGCGCTGTCGACCGCCGTGCTGACCCGGGCGGTCCAGGACGATCCCGGACAGGACCTGTTCCAGCTGGAGCTGTTCGGGCAGATGCTGGAGCTCGCCACGCATCCGCACACGGACATGGCCGAGCTCGGCGCCGAGATCGTGCGCTCCCGCAAGGAGGCGGCGCGGGTCGCGGGCGAGGTGGGCTGCGCGGTCGCCGCGCTGGCCACGTGCCCGATACCGGTCACGGGCGCGCTCACCGCGGACGACCGCTACCGGTGGATGGCCAGGCGGTACGGGATCGCCACCCAGGACTGGCTCGTCTGCGGCTGCCACGCGCATGTGGCGGTGGACTCCGACGAGGAGGGGGTCGCGGTCCTCGACCGGCTGCGGCCCTGGCTGCCGGTCGTGCGCGCGCTCAGCGCCAACTCGCCGTACTGGCAGGGCCGGGACACCGGGTACGCCAGCTTCCGCAGCCGGCTGTGGAGCCGTGGTCCGTCGGCGGGGCCGACCGAGCTGTTCGGCTCGCCCGCGGGCTACCACCGGCAGGTGGCGGACATGCTGGCGAGCGGGGTGATCCTGGACCACGGGATGGTGTACTTCGACGCGCGGCTGTCCGTGAAGTACCCGACGGTGGAGATCCGGGTGGCGGACGTGTGCCTGCGCGCGGAGACCACGGTGCTGGTCGCCGCGCTGGTCCGCGCCCTGGTGGAGACGGCCGCGCGGGACTGGCGGGCGGGCCGGCCGCCGGCCGGCCACAGCGTGAGCCTGCTGCGGCTGGCCGCCTGGCACGCCGCCCGCTCCGGTCTGGAAGGGGAACTGCTCGACCCCGCGACGATGCTGCCCCGGCCCGCACCCGAGGTGGTGCGCGCGCTGCTGGAGCACACCGGGGAAGCACTCTCCGACAGCGGGGACACGGCCCTGGCCGAGGAGGCCGTCGGCGAACTGCTGGACCGCGGGACGGGCGCGCGCGAGCAGCGCGGGGTGCTGGAGCGGGTCGGCAGTCTGCGGGAGGTCGTCACCGAGTGCGTACGCCACACCCAGGGCTGAACGCCCGGGCCGAGCCGGACCTACGATGTGCCGTGTCCATGCCGTGGAGGTCGTGCGGCACCCGCAGTGACACGGCCAGATCATCAACCGATCACGACTTCTCCGTTCCCCGCACCGGACGCGCTCGTCTCGGCTACATTCGAGCACCGCCGACCACAGAGCCGATCGGTGGTGTGACCCTCCGTACATCCAGGAGCAGCGCATGCGCGACGTCGCCCTCGCTCCCGCCGTGGCCCCGCCGCTCGTCGGGGGCCTCGCCGACAGCGTCTTCGAGACCGCGGAGCACAGCCCTGCCCTGCCGCTCCTCGCGTACCGCGCGGACACCGCCGCCGGCGGCTGGCGGGAGATGACCGCGGTCGAACTGCGCGACGAGGTCGTCGACGTGGCCAAGGGGCTGATCGCCGCCGGGATCTCGCCCGGCCACCGGGTGGCCGTGATGGCCCGCACCCGCCACGAGTGGACGGTCTTCGCCCACGCGCTGTGGACCGTGGGCGCGGAGGTGGTGCCGGTCCATCCGTCCTCCTCGCGCGACCAGGTCGAGTGGATACTGCGGGACGCGGGCTGTGTCGCCGTGCTGCTGGAGGACGAGCAGGGTGTCATGACCGTCGGCACGGTGTGCACCCGGCTGCCGCGGCTGCGCCACGTGTGGCAGCTGGACGCGGGCGCGCTGCCCGAACTCGTCGAGCGGGGCGCGGCCGTGCCGTACACCACCGTGGAGTCGCTGCGCCGGATCGTGCTGCCGGACGCCACGGCGGCCGTCGTCTACACCTCCGGCACCACCGGCCACCCCCAGGGCTGCGCGCTCAGCCACCGCTCCCTCGCCTACCCCTGCGACACGATACTGGCCGGCTGGGCGCACGCCGCGGCGCCGCCGGGTGAGCAGCCGACCGTGCTGGCGTTTCTGCCGTTCTCGCATGTGTACGGCATCATGATCATGCTCATCTGCGTCCGCGGCGGGGTCCTGATGGCGCACGAGCCGGAGCTGTCCGAGGCGGCGCTCGCCTCCGCGCTCGGCACGTTCCGGCCGACGTATCTGTACGGTGTGCCGTCGGTGTTCGAGAAGCTCTACAAGATTTTCCTGCGCACGGCCGAACAGACGGGCCGGGGTGCCCTGTTCGAGCGGGCCGCGCAGACCGCGCGGGACTTCGCCGCGGCCGAGGAGCGCCGGCGGCTGGGCACGGGGCCGGGGCCCGGGCTCGAACTGCGCCTCCAGCACGCCGTGTTCGAGCGGACGGTGTACCGAAGGCTGCGCGCGGCGCTCGGCGGCCGGGTGGTGCGCGGCACCTCCGGCGGTTCCTCGCTCAGCCGCGAACTGACCCTGTTCTACGAGGGGATGGGCGTCGTCGTCAACGACGGCTACGGCCTCACCGAGTCCTCCGGCGGGATCACCATGCAGCCGCTCGGCCGGGAGAAGTCCGGGACCGTGGGCCGGCCGCTGCCCGGCACCGACGTCCACGTGGCCGACGACGGGGAGATCCTGGTGCACGGTCCGTCGGTGTTCCAGGGCTACATCGGTGACGAGGCGGCGAGCCGGGCGACGCTGCGCGGCGGCTGGCTGGCCACCGGGGACATCGGGCGGCTGGACTCCGAGGGCTATCTGACGATCACCGGGCGCAAGAAGGACATCATCGTCACGAGCGGCGGCAAGAGCGTCGCCCCGGCCCCGCTGGAGCAACGGCTGCGCATGCACCCGCTGATCCACCAGGCGGTCGTGCTCGGCGACGACCGGCCGTGCGTGGGCGCGCTGATCACGCTGGACCCGGAGTTCCTCGCACACTGGCGGGCCGCCCTCGCGCTGCCGGGCGGCAGCCCCGGCCGGGAGGGCCGGGAGGAGAACGCGCTGCGGGAGGAGATCGCACGGGCCGTGGCCTCCGCCAACAGCGCCGTGTCCCGGGCGGAGTCCATCCGCGTCCACCGCGTCCTGCCCGAGCCGTTCGCCGTGGCGGACGGGCTGCTCACCCCGTCGTTGAAGCTGCGCCGGGACGTGATCGTGCGGCACTACGCCGCCGAGGTCGAGGCGATGTACCAGGCGCGCTCGCGGGCCGGGTCGGGGGTGCGGGAGCCCGCGGACTGGGACGAGCCGGACGACGTCTTCCGCTGAGCGGACCCGCTTGATCCGCTCAGCGGACACGCCCTGACCGGCGCCGACAGTTGTCCGACGGTTTTCCGTGCGACAACCGCTCACCCGGCCCTGATCGGGTGCATGCTGGTGGCCACGCGTTCGTCTGCCTGCCGCACCCGGCTGGCGGAACGGCTCGGTGCGCGGTGGGATCGGACATGGTGCGAGGCGGTCCAGGGCATGCGAACGGCGTCGAGTCGGACCGCCTGGAGCCGCAGAAAGGGATGAACACCGTGACACGACCCAGGATCCTGGTGATCGGCGCCGGCTTCGCCGGAGTCGAGTGCGTCCGCCGCCTGGAGCGGAAACTCGCCCCCGACGAGGCCGACGTCACTTTGGTGACGCCGTTCTCGTACCAGCTCTATCTGCCGCTGCTGCCCCAGGTCGCCTCGGGCGTGCTCACGCCCCAGTCGATCGCGATCAGCCTGCGCCGCAGCAGGAAGTACCGCACCCGGATCCTGCCCGGCGGCGCGATCGGCGTGGACCTGAAGGCCAGGGTGTGCGTCGTCCGCACCATCAACGACAAGCTCGTGAACGAGCCGTACGACTACCTGGTGCTGGCCCCGGGCAGCGTGACCCGGACCTTCGACATCCCGGGGCTGACCGATCACGCCTTCGGGATGAAGACGCTCGCCGAGGCCGCCTATGTGCGCGACCACGTCATCACCCAGCTCGACCTCGCCGACGCCAGCGACGACCCGGCCGAGCGGGCCGCGCGGCTCCAGTTCGTGGTGGTCGGCGGCGGATACGCGGGCACCGAGACCGCCGCCTGTCTGCAACGGCTCACCCACGCCGCCGTGCAGCGCTATCCGCGCATCGACCCCGGCCTGATCCGCTGGCACCTGATCGACATCGCGCCCCGGCTCATGCCGGAGCTGGGCGAGAAGCTCGGCCGCAGCGCGCAGGAGATCCTGCGCCGGCGCGGTGTCGACGTCTCGCTGGGGGTGTCGATCGAGAAGGCGGGCGCGGAGGAGGTCACCTTCACCGACGGCCGGGTGGTGCCGACGCACACGCTGATCTGGACCGCCGGGGTGGTCGCGAGCCCGCTGATCGGCACGCTCGGCGCGGAGACGGTGCGCGGACGGCTCGCGGTCACCGCCGAGATGACCCTGCCCGGGCACGACGGGGTGTTCGCGCTCGGGGATGCGGCGGCGGTGCCCGACCTGGCCAAGGACGAGACGGGCGCGGTCTGCCCGCCCACCGCGCAGCACGCCATGCGCCAGGGCAAGAAGGTCGCCGACAACGTCATCGCGACGCTGCGGGGCGAGCCGCTCGTGCCGTACGTGCACAGGGACCTGGGCCTCGTCGTCGACCTCGGCGGCAAGGACGCCGTGTCCAAGCCGCTCGGCGTCGAACTGCGCGGGGTGGCCGCCCAGGCCGTGGCCCGTGGCTACCACTGGTCGGCGCTGCGCACCAACGTGGCCAAGACCCGGGTCGCGACCAACTGGCTGCTGAACGCGGTCGCGGGCGACGATTTCGTCCGCACCGGATTCCAGGCCCACCGGCCCGCCCGGCTGAAGGACTTCGAGTACACCAACTCGTACCTGACACCGGAACAGGTGCGGGCGCGGGTGGAGGGCGGGGCCGAGCCGGAGAGCTGACGTGACCCGGGTCACCGGCCGGTCGCCGAGTGGCAGGAGCTGATCCGCTCCTCGCCGCTGACGAAGCACACGGAGCTGGTGGGCTGGCTCAAGTCCGAGCACGGGCTCGGCCACGGGCACGCCAATGCCCTGGTCGCCGCGACCCTGGCCGAGAGGAGATAGTTCGGGCACTCGTGCGATGCTGGAACGTAGATCGATTTCTGGCACGGGAGAGAGCGCGGCGGCGTGAGGGCAGCGGGACGGTCGGGACGGGTACGGATGCGGGACCGGCTCGCGGCGTCCGATCCCGGGCTGCTGCGGCTCACCGCGGGGCTGCGCACGGTCACCGCGATCGCGCTCACCCTGGCCGTCCTGGCCGCCCTGCGGGTGCCGGTGCCGCAGCTGGTCGCCGGCGCCATAGCGGCGATGGTGGCGACCTTCGCCATCCGGGAGACGTCGCGCGCCCAGCAGGCGATCACGCTCGCGCTCGGCCTGCCGGTGGCCCTGGCCTCGGTGTCGCTGGGCGCGCTGCTGAACCAACGGGTCGTCGTCGGCGACCTGTTCTTCGTCGCCCTCATCTTCAGCGCGGTCTACGGCCGCCGCTTCGGTGACCGCGGCACGGCGCTGGGCCTGATCGGCTTCCAGGTCTACTTCCTCTCCCTGTTCGTCCACGCGACCACCGCCCTGCTGCCCGCGCTGTGCGGGGTCATCTGCGTCGCGTTCGCCTCCAGCGCCCTCGCGCGGTTCGTGCTGCTGCCGCAGACCCCGGCGGGCACCCTGGACCGGCTGCGGCGGGCGTTCCGCGCCCGGCTCGCCCAGTTGATCGCCGTACAGACCGAGTTGCTGGACGCGGGTCCGGACGGCGTGGACACCGTTCTGGAGGATCTGCGCACCGCGACCGCCCGGCTGCACGAGACGGCGCTGATGATCCAGGGGCGGCTGGAGGACGGCACCTCCGAACCGGCGGTGGCCCGGCTGCTCCAGCGGCGGATCGCCGACGCCGAGATCGCCTCCGAGCGGCTCGGTCTGCTGCTGCTCACCGCGCGCAGCGCCGAGCGGACCGACACCCTGACCCTGCACCTGCCGGGCGCCCATCTGCCGTCGGGCGGTGCCCTGCCCGTGCGGGACGAGGCGACGCAGACGCTGCGCCGGGATCTGGAGGCGCTGCGGCTGCTGATGCTGCGGCCGGTGGGCGAGGCCCGCGGCACCGCACTCGCCCATCTGCGCAACCGGCTGCTCGGCTACCGCGACGAGGAGAACCTGCCGCAGGCCTCCCCCGCCGTGCAGGAC
Organism: Streptomyces monashensis; assembly: GCF_001866665.1. GTDB lineage: Bacteria > Actinomycetota > Actinomycetes > Streptomycetales > Streptomycetaceae > Streptomyces > Streptomyces monashensis. The sequence continues at coordinate 12,097 of NZ_MLYO01000072.1, forward strand.
GTCTTCCGTGGTCTCGGCGAGGCCGCCCGGGCCGCGCTCGGCCTGCGGGTGGCCCTGGACGGGGCGCTGGACGAGTCCGACGACAGCCCGGCGACCGTCCGCTCGCGGGCGGAGCTGGACGCGGAGGACGCCGCGATCGAGGCAGTCGAAGTGGGCGCGGAGAGCGGGGGCGAGGAGCCGGAGCCGGGCGGTCTGCGCCGGCCCACGACGCGGGCCGCGGTCCAGGTGGCCGTCGGCTCCTCGCTGGCCATCGCGGGCGGCGAGCTGCTGTCCAGTCAGCGCTGGTACTGGGCGGTGCTGACCTGCTGGATCGTGTTCCTCAACACCGCCTCCACGGGCGAGATCCTGGTCAAGGGCTACCGCCGGCTGCTGGGCACGGTGCTCGGCGTGGTGGCCGGCATCGGGCTCGCCGGGCTGGTCGGGCACCACACCTGGACGGCGTTCGCGCTGGTGCTGCTGTTCATCTTCGCGATGTTCTACACGGCGCCCCTGTCGTACACGCTGATGTCGTTCTTCGTGACGGCGATGCTCGGGCTGCTGTACACGCTGCTGAACACCTACAGCCTGTCGGTGCTGGTGCTGCGGATCGAGGAGACGGCGCTCGGTGCGGCCTGCGGGGTGATCGCGGCGGCGGTGGTGCTGCCGATCCACACCGACCGCCGGACCAACGAGCTGCTCGTCGAGGTGCTGGAGCGGCTGGGGGTCGTCACCCGGGCCGCCGTGGAGCAGCTGAGCGGCGGGGCGGGTGCCGATCTGGTGGAGCAGGCACGCGAGCTGGACCAGGCGCTGGCCGACCTGCGCGCCGCCACCGACCCGCTCACGCATCCGATCACCCCGATGCGCTCCCGACGGGACACCGCCCGGTACGTGGTGGCGCTGCTGGAGACGTGTGCCTATCACGCGCGTTCCCTCGCGGCCACGGCCGAGCTGCTGCCCACGCACCCGTCGATAGCGGCGGACCCCCGGCTGAGCGGCGCGTGTGCGCGGATCCTGCACAACATCGGGGCGATCGCCGAGCATGTCGCCGATCCGCGCTCCCCGGCCACGACCGAGACCGGCCCGAGCATCGCCTCGATGCTGGAGCCGGGCACCCTGCGCACCCCGCGCTACGGCCGGGTGACCGACCGGGTGCTGCGCCACCTCCAGCGTCTGGACGAGGCGGTTTCGGGTCTGGCCCGGCCGCTGGGCGTCCCCCGGCCGGCTGCCGGTACAGGCGGGAAGGTGAAACCGGTCACGTGACCCGTTCGGGATGACGCACCGGCGCCCCAGATGGTTTATCGTTCATACATACGTGATGCCGGAGCGGAGCGGAACCGTCCTTCCCTCCGTCTGTGCGTCACCTCAAGCGGCCCTGGCCGGCCTCCCCCGTCCGGCCAGGGCTTTCTCATGCCCGCACGCGCCACCGGACAGGTGATCCGGCACCCGGCTCCGTGTCCTTCGAGGTGCCCCGGTCGGCGGCAGCGGCTGAAATGGGCTTACGCACATCACCCGGAACCGCCGCCGGCGAGGAGCCCCGCGCCATGACCAAAGCGATCAAACTGCTCACCGCGCTGCCCCAGGCACAGCGCGAGCGCCTGATGGAGCTGGCCGAGGAGGTCTCCTTCCCGGAGGACACCCGCATCTTCGAGGCGGGCGGCACCGCCGACCGGTTCTGGGTGATCCGGTCGGGCGCGGTCCACCTGGACACTGACGTCACCGCGCGGCAGCGGGTCACGGTGGCCACGCTCGGCGCGGGCGACCTGCTCGGCTGGTCCTGGCTGTTCCCGCCGTACGCGTGGGACTTCGGCGCGGTCGCGTTCAGCAACGTACGGGCCTACCAGTTCGACGGGCCCGCGGTGCTCGCGCTGTGTGTGGAGGATCCGCTGCTCGGGCTGTCGCTGGTGCGGACGGTGGCCGAGATCCTCGCGGGCCGCCTGGAGACGACCCGCGGCAAGCTGATGGACCAGTACGCCATCCGCCGGCGCAGCGGCCTGATCTGACACCGGGTGTGACGCGGACGGGCCGGGCCTGTCATCGAACTGCCTCCCGCTGCCTCCGGCCGGGAGGCGCCCACGGTCGCCGGGGGGACGGCGGGAGTCCGACGACAGGACCTGGCGGTCCGCCGCGGGTCAGATCCGGTAGCGCCGCAGTGCCGGGACCGCGGCCGCCAGGATCAGCATCACCACGACGACCAGGGCGCCGCCGCCCGCCACGGCCGCCCGGGGGCCGAAGACGGAGCCGGCGGTGCCGTGGAACACGTCGGCCAGGCGGGGCCCGCCCGCGACGACGACCGTGAACACGCCCTGCATCCGGCCGCGCATCTCGTCGGTCGCGGCGGACAGCAGGATCGCGCCGCGGAACACCATCGAGACCATGTCGGCGACCCCGGCCAGGGCGAGGAAGGCCATGGCGGCCCAGAGGTTGCCGCTCAGCCCCGACGCAGCGACCGCCGCGCCCCAGCCGACGACCGCCCCGATCACCATCCAGCCGTGCCGCCGGGCCCGCGAGAACACCCCGGAGAACAGGCCGCCGAGCACCGCGCCGACCGGGATGCCGGCGAACAGCACACCGAGGGCGAGCCCCTCGCCGTACGACTGGTAGGTCTGCGCGGCCAGTTGCGGGAACAGGGCGCGGGGCATGCCGAACACCATCGCGACGATGTCGGCGAGGAAGGACAGCAGCAGCACCTTGTGCCGGGAGATGTAGGCGAAGCCCTCGGCTATCTGCCGTATCCCGGCCCGGCGGGCGGGTGCGTCGCCGAGCGGCGGCAGCGCGGGGAGCCGGAAGACGGCCCAGACGGTGACGCACAGCGCGAGGGCGTCGACGAGGTACAGCTCGGGCAGCCCGATGACCGGGATGAGCACACCGGCGAGCAGCGGACCGGCCACCAGGCCGGTCTGCATCACCGTGGAGCTCAGGGCGTTGGCCGCGGGCAGCTCCTCGGCGGGCACGAGCCGGGCGACGGAGGCGTTGCGGGCCGGGGAGTTGAGACCGAAGAAGGCCTGCTGGAGGGCGAGCAGCAGCATGAGGACGACGACCGAGTCCAGGCCGGCGATCGCCTGCGCCCAGAACAGCAGCGAGGTCACCGCGATGCCGCTGTTGGTGACCAGCAGCAGTCTGCGCCGGTCCACGGTGTCGGCGACGGCCCCGCCCCACAGCGCGAACACCACCATGGGCACGAGCCCGGCGAGGCTCGCGTAGCCGACCCAGGCCGAGGAGTGGGTGATGTCGTAGATCTGCTTCGGTACGGCGACGGCGGTGAGCTGGCTGCCGACGGCGGTGACGACGGTCGACGCCCACAGGCGCCGGTAGGCGGGGATCCGCAGGGGGCGGGTGTCCATCGCCCAGCGCCGCCAGCCGCGCCGGGGCGGCGCCTTCGCCTCCTCCCGTATCGGTCCCGGTTCGGTCGTACTGCTCTCGCTCGTGTCCACAGGTGTCCTGATTGCTCGCTGCATCTTTTCCGTTCCAGAGCCTGACTATCTCAGCAACACCCGTGTACCCCGAACCGGTTGTCTCAGGATTCGAGCCGCACCGGGAGGACGAGGGCCACACGGTCCGCCCGCTCGGCCGGTTGCGCTGTCTGCCGGTCGCCGCGCCGGAGTTCACCGACCGTCATCCGACCGGGGTGCTGCCCGAGCCGCTGCCCGCGGCCCCCGCCGTGGTCTTCGGGCGCGAGGACGACTTCCAGGACGGCTTCGTCCGCCGGCTGGGCCGCGCGCCGCGAGCCCGCTGTGCCACTACGTGCCCATCTCCGAGGGGCTCGCCGACGCGGTGACGGCGACGGCGGCCGAGACGCTGCGCGGCTGACCCCGGCTTACCCCGGCGCCCGGTCCGTCACGGGACGGTGCCGGGCGGCGGACGGCGGAGTACGGTGGTGGACGGTCGCGCGGCGGACGCCGGTTCGTCCGGTCGTCGTCCCCAACTCCGCGCTCCCTGCTGCCCGGTCGGACACGGCTGCCCTCGGCCCTCGCGGCCCTCCGCCCCGTTTCCCGGCCCGCCCGGCGCGAGCGGCTCGCCCTCTGCCCGGTTTCCCGCCGCGCCCACCGGTCACTCGCATCCCGAGAACGGTTCCGATCCAGTCCAGTCCAGCAGACGCATCCAGGAGACCCCGATGGACAACTGGCGCGACCACGCCGCCTGCCGTCATGTGGACCCCGACCTGTTCTTCCCCGTCGGCACCACCGGACCCGCGCTGGTGCAGACGGAGCGGGCCAAGGAGGTGTGCGGGCTCTGCCCGGCCCGCGAACCGTGCCTGGACTGGGCGTTGGCCACGGGCCAGAGCACCGGCGTGTGGGGCGGGACGAGCGAGACGGACCGCCGGTCGCTGCGCCGACAGGCCCGCTCCCGGCCGCGCTCGCGCTGATCCGGAGCCGCTGCCTCGCCGTTCGCCGTCCGTGCCGTCAGGATCCGTCGGCCGGGGCCTCGATGCCGGGCAGCCGCAGGGTGAGGACGGCGCCCTGGCCGGGAGCGCTCGCGGCCTCGGCGGTGCCGCCGTGCGCGGCGACCAGATGGCGCACGATGGGCAGGCCCAGGCCGCTGCCGCCGGTGCGCCGGCTGCGGGACTTCTCCGCGCGCCAGAACCGCTCGAAGACGTGCGGCAGATCCTCGGCCGCGATGCCCGTCCCGGTGTCGCCGACGCGCAGCACGACGTCGGTGCCCTCGCGGCGGGCGGTCAGGGTGACCGTGCCGTCGGCGGGGGTGTGCCGCAGCGCGTTGGAGACCAGGTTGCCGAGGGCCTGCCGCATCCGCACCGGGTCGGCGTCCAGCCGGGCGGCGGGGTCGGCGGCGGGGTGCAGGGCGACCCCGGCGGCGACGCGGTGCGCGGCGGCCACCTGGTCCAACAGGTCGGCGGCGCGCTGCGGTTCACGGTGCAGCCGCAGCGTGCCGGCGTCGGCGGCGGCGAGGTCCTCGAGGTCGTCGATGATCCGCTGGAGGACGAGCGCCTCCTCGTGCAGCGAGTCCAGGAGGGCCGGTTCGGCCTCGACGACGCCGTCCCGGACGACCTCCGGCCAGCCGCGGATGTTGGTCAGCGGGCTGCGCAGCTCGTGCGCGATGTCGCTGACCAACGCCTTGCGCTGGGCCTCCAGGCGTTCGCGCCGCTCGGCCAGGTCGTTGAAGGCCTCGGCGAGGATACCCGTCTCGTCCCGTGTGGTCACCGGGACCCGTACGTGCAGCTCGGGCGGCGCCCCCGCGGCCTCGGTCAGCGCGCGCAGGGGCCGTACCAGCCGGACCGCGACGACGGCGGTGACGGCGACGGTGACGGCGAGGACCAGTCCGGCCGCGCCGATCACCTTGGCCTTGTTGGCCGTCGACATGTCGACGCGGCTCGGGCTCTGGGCGCCGATGCCGAGGAACAGCTCGGCCACCGGGGCGACGTACGGCTCCAGTTGGGTGCGCCGGGCGGTCAGGAGGCATGTCCGGGCCGCGCGTTCCGTGGCCGCCGGGCTCGCCCTGGTGGTCCTGCTGACGTACTTGGCGATGAGGTGGTCACCGGAGAAGGGGTCCTTGGCGGCGGGGCCGTAGAGGGGGAACAGCGGGCCGACGATGTCGAGTCCGGCCTTCTTCAGGCAGGGGCGGGCCAGGTCCGTGAGCGCGTCCTGGGCCCTGCTCTCGGTCGGCGTGGGCGCGCCCAGCCTGCCGTCCTCACAGTCGGCGGCGCCGTAGCCGGCGGGGTCGGCGCCGTCCGCGGTGGTGACGACGGGCCGCCCGCTCGCCGTCCGGACGATGCCGGACTGCAGGCCGTGGCGTGCGGAGCACCGCTTGCGGGTGGCGGCCAGCGCGTCCGGCTTCGCCCGCTCCGCCGCCGGGAGCCTGTAGGGGCCGACCGCCCGCGGGTCGATGCCGCTGAGCTGGGCGCCGGTCTCGCTGTATGTGTCGGTGCGCAGCGGGTCGACGGTGGCGGCGGGCCGGGGTGGCAGCGGGGTGCCGCGGGGCGCGGAGTCGGCGAGCACGGTGCGGTCGGCCGTGGTGAGCGCGATCCGGCGTCCGGTCCTGGCCGCCAGGTCCTGGCCGGTGCGCCGGGCACCGGACCAGCCGGCGTGGGTCGCGGCGTACCCGCTGAGTTCGGCCAGGATGCTGTTGTCGGCCGCGAGGTCCTGCCCCTGCTCCTCCTGGAGGGCGCTGGTCGTCGTCGTGACCGCGAGCCAGGCGGTGGCGGCCACCGAACAGACCGCGATCAGGGCGGAGACGAAGAGCAGCCGGACGAGCAGCCGTTTGCGCACCGGGATCCGCCGCCGCACGCGCGTCTCCCGCCCCGTTCGCGACCGCCCGCGCGTCACGGCCGGATGCCGGTCAGCTTGTAGCCGACGCCGAAGACGGTCAGCAGGCGGACCGGGCGGCGGGGGTCGGGTTCGATCTTGCGGCGGAGGTTCATGATGTGCACGTCCACGGCGCGCTCGGTGGAGGCCCGGTCGAAGCCGCGGGTGCAGTGCAGCAGTTGGCGCCGGGTGAAGACACGGTCCGGCTCGCCCGCCATGGCCAGCAGGATCTGGAACTCGGCGGGCGTGCACTCCACCGGTGCGCCGTCGCAGCGCACCTCGTGCCGTTCGGGGTCGATGGTGAGCCCGGCGGCCCGGACGACGAGGTCGCCGTCGCGGGCGCCGGCGCCGCGCCCGCTGCGCCGGAGCACCGTACGGATGCGGGCCATCGGCTCGCGCGGGCTGTAGGGCTTGGTCAGGTAGTCGTCGGCGCCCAGTTCGAGGCCGAGCAGCACGTCGTCCTCGGCGGCGCGGGCGGTGAGCATGACCACCGGGATCTCCGGGTCCGCGCCGCCGCGCAGCACCCGGCACACGCCGAAGCCGTCGACGACGGGGAGCATCAGGTCGAGGACGACGAGGTCGGGCCGCAGCCGCCGGGCGGCGTCCAGCGCGGCGCCGCCGTCGTGCACCACCGTGGCGGTGTGTCCCTCGGCCAGCAGCGAGCGGCGGATCAGCTCGGCCTGTTTCTCGTCGTCCTCGGCGACCAGCACATATGCGCACACGAGTTCGGATCCTGAGCGGCGCGGGCGGCTCAGCCGGCCGGCCAGTCGGCGTATCCCATGACGACGACCGGATGCCGGGCCGGGTCGAGGGTGCGCAGCAGGTCCCTCATATGGGCCTTGGAGACGCTGACGCAGCCGTGGGTGGGAACGCCGTGGTCGACGTGGAGCCACACTCCCCCGCCGCGTTCCGCTCCGAGCGGCCGGGTCCGGTCCAGGGGCGAGGTGCCCGGCTTGCGGTTGTGGTCGATGGCGACGACGTGGTCGAAGCAGCCGTCGAGCGGTTCGCCCTCGAAGCCGCTGCCGGGCGAGTGGAAGCCGGCGGACCGGTGGCAGGGCAGTCTGGTGCCGGGGTCCGGGAGCAGGCCGCCGGCGTCGGAGAGGGTGTGGACACCGAGCGGGGAGCACAGGTCGCCGAGCATGTGATGGGCGCTCCAGCCGTGTAGGGCGTTGTGGGCGGGCCAGGTGGCGCCCGCCTGCCACCCGGTGTCGGTGTCGGCGCGTTCGTGCAGGACGACGGTGGACAGCGGGGAGTCCTCGCCGCGCCCGGAGACGACGACGGCCTGCGAGCAGCGCGCGGGTATCGCGGCCTGCCGGGTGGGGCCGAGGCCGGGTATGCCCTGCGGTGCCTGGGCGGCCCGGACGTGGGGGGTGGGGGTGCCGGTGGGCGCCGGACGGTCGGCCCGCGCCCGGCGCTCGGTCGCCTCGGCTCCGCCGCCGCAGCCGGTGAGCAGCAGCGGGGAGGCGAGGAGCGCGACGGCGGTTCTGCGATGGATCATGGTGCCGACCTTGGCCGACACTTGTTTGAAAAGAGTGAGGATTCAGGCGCGGTTCGGCTTTCCCCTGGTGAACAGCCAGGTGTGGAACAGCCCGTCGAGCCGCTTCCCGGACGCCCGCTCGGCGAGCTGCGTGAACTGTGCGGTCGTTCCGTGGCCGTCGCGGTGCTGTGCCGCCCAGTCGCGCAGGATGCGGAAGAAGTCCCGGTCGCCGACCGCCTTGCGCAGCTCGTGCAGGGCCATGGCGCCGCGGGCGTAGACGGGCTTGCCGAAGATGTTCTTGCCGCTGCCCGGGTCGCCGGGCGGGTACGCCCACAGCGCGTCGCCGGGCGGGGTGGCGTAGAGGGCGTCGAAGGTCTTCTGGGCGCTGTCGCCGCCGTGCTGCTCGGTGTAGAGCCACTCGGCGTAGGTCGCGAAGCCCTCGTTGAGCCAGATGTCCTTCCAGGTGGTCAGCGACACGGAGTCGCCGAACCACTGGTGGGCGCTCTCGTGGACCAGGGTGGTCAGGTCCGGCGCGGAGTCGTACAGCGGCCGGGTCTGCGTCTCCAGCGCGTAGCCGATGCCCGGGGCGTGGTCGACGATGGCCCCGGCGGTCCGGTAGGGATACGGCCCGAACAGCCTGCTCTCCCAGGCGAGGACGGACGGCAGCTGCGCGAGCACCGGTGCGGCGGCGCTCGCCTCCCGCGGGTCCACGGCGTTGTAGACCTCGATGCCGTCGCGGGTGGTGAAGCGCTGGACCTGGAAGGTGCCGATGGTCGCGGTGGCCAGGTACGCCGCCATCGGGCGGTCCTCGCGCCAGTGGAACGTCGTCCGCCCCTGTGCGGTGTGCTGCGCGGCCAGTGAGCCGTTGGCGACCGCGGTGCGGCCCTGCGGGACCGTGATCGTGATGTCGTACGACGCCTTGTCCTTCGGGTGCGCGTCGGCAGGGAACCAGGTCATCGCGCCCTGCGGTTCGCCCGCCACGAACGCTCCGTCGTCGGTGGGGATCCAGCCGTCCTGGGAGCCGTCCGGGTCGGTGACCGGCTTCGGGGTGCCCTGGTAGGTGACGGCGATCCGGAACGCGCGGCCGGCGGGCAGGGAGCGGCGCGGGGTGACGACGAGTTCCTGGCCGGCGCGCCGGAAGGCCGCCGGGGTGCGGTCGACGGTGACGCCGGTGACGGTCAGGCCCGTCAGGTCGAGGTCGAAGCGGTTCAGCCGCTGAGTGGTGCGGGCGGTGAGGACGGCCGTGCCGTCGAGGTGCCGGCGCGTGATGTCGTAACGCAGCGTCAGGTCGTAGTGCTGTACGTGGTAGCCGCCGTTGCCGCTGAGCGGGAAGTAGGGGTCGCCCGCGCCGGGCGCGCCGGCCGTGCCCGGTGCCGAGGGTGCGGCCGCGCCGACGAGGGCCGCGAGGGCGACGGGGACGGTGGCGAGGACCGCCCGCCGGCGCGGGACGGTGGTGGCGCGCCGGGCGGACGGTCTGGGGGATGGCGTCACATGGTCTCCTCGGGGAGCGGCCGGTGATCGTCTGGCCGACAGAGTAGGCGCCGTCCGGTCCGCGTGATGCGCTCCTTCACGTCACGTTACGCCGCGTCGCACCGGGTGGCCGCAGTCCGCGGCGGTGAGGCTCGCGACACCGTCCGCGCCCCGGGAGGGGCCCGATGTGAGCGTGCGTACGCGCCGGATCTACGACGGGCCCGACCCCGACGACGGCGTGCGGGTGCTGGTGGACCGGCTGTGGCCGCGCGGCGTCTGCAAGGAGGAGGCGCACGTCGACGAGTGGCCGAAGGGGCTCACGCCCTCGACCGCGCCGCGCACGCAGGAGCTGAAGACTCCTGAGGCCGCCGAACTGCTCGACGGTCTCAGGAAGGCGGTCCGCAAGGGCCCGGTGACGCTGCTGACGGCGTCGAAGGAGCCCGCGCACAGCCAGGCCCGGGTGCTGCTGGACCTGCTGAAGCACTGACTCCTCCGGACCCCCTTCGCGTACCCGTCAGCCCGTCTGCCGGGCGGCGTGCCGGCCCGCCGCCCGGCCGGAGAACAGGCAGCCGCCGAGGAACGTGCCCTCCAGCGCGTTGTAGCCGTGCACTCCGCCGCCGCCGAAGCCGGCCACCTCGCCCGCCGCGTACAGCCCCTCGATCGGGGTGCCGTCGGCGGCCAGGGCGCGGGAGTCGAGGTCGGTCTGGATGCCGCCGAGGGTCTTGCGGGTCAGCACGTGCATCCGCACGCCGATGAGGGGCCCGGCGGCCGGGTCGAGGATGCGGTGCGGGCCGGCGACCCGGCCGAGGCGGTCGCCGATGTAGCGGCGCGCGTTGCGGATGCCCTGGACCTGGGAGTCCTTGCTGTAGGGGTTGGCGATCTGGAGGTCGCGGGCCTCGATCTGGCGGCGCACCTCGGCCGCGTCCAGCAGCGGCTTGTCGGTGAGGGCGTTCATCTTGCCGACCAGCTGCTCCAGACTGCCCGCGGTCACGAAGTCCGCGCCCCGGTCGAGGAAGGCCTGCACCGGTCCGGGCGCGCCCTTGCCGAGCAGCCGGTCCTTCAGTACGGCGCCCCGGTCCTTGGCGGTGATGTCCGGGTTCTGCTCGGAGCCGGAGAGCGCGAACTCCTTCTCGATGATCTTCCGGGTGAGGATGAACCACGAGTGGTCGTACCCGGCGATGTCCTCGGTGGTGCGCAGGTACTTGAGGGTGCCGAGGGTGTCGTAGCCGGGCAGGCAGGGGTCGGGCAGCCGGCGGCCGAGGGCGTCCAGCCAGATGGAGGACGGGCCGGGCAGGATCCGGATGCCGTGGCCGGGCCAGATCGGGTCCCAGTTCTGCAGGCCCTCGGTGTAGTGCCACATCCGGTCGCGGTTGACCAGGCGGACGCCCGCGCCGGCGCTGATGTCGAGCATGCGGCCGTCGACGTAGGCGGGGACACCGGTGACCATCTCGGCGGGGGGCGTGCCGAGCCGCTCGGGCCAGTAGCGGCGGACGATGTCGTGGTCGGCGCCGATACCGCCGGTGGTGACGACGACCGCCTGGGCGGTGAGTTCGAAGTCGCCGGCGCGGTCGCGGTTGGAGGCCACCCCGCGCGGCGAGCGGTCCTCGGCGAGCACCGTGCCGCGCACCCCGCGGGCCGTGCCGTCCTCGATGACCAGCTCGTCCACCCGGTGGCGGTGGTAGAAGGTGAGCAGCCCGTCCCGGGCGGCCTGGCGGGCGTACGTCACGAACGGCTCGACCACGCCGGTGCCGGTGCCCCAGGCGATGTGGAAGCGGGGCACGGAGTTGCCGTGGCCGTCCGCCCGCAGGTCGCCGCGTTCGGCCCAGCCGACGGTCGGCAGCAGTTCGATGCCGTGCCCCTGGAGCCAGGAGCGCTTCTCGCCGGCCGCGAACTCGACGTAGGCGCGCGCCCAGCGCACCGCCCACGAGTCCTCGTCCGCCAGCCGGTCGAACTGCGCGCTGCCCTGCCAGTCGTTCCAGGCGAGGTCGAAGGAGTCCTTGATGCCGAGGCGGCGCTGCTCCGGGGAGTCGACGAGGAAGAGCCCGCCGAAGGACCAGAACGCCTGGCCGCCGAGGTTGGCGGCGTTCTCCTGGTCGACCAGGGCCACCCTGCGGCCCCGGCGGTTGAGTTCGTGCGCCGCGACGAGCCCGGCGAGGCCCGCTCCGACGACGATGACGTCCGCGTCCATGGCGACTGTGTCCTTCCTGACGGTGCTGGCGGTGCTCATACGGGGGTGCGGCTGCCGTCGGTCAGCAGCGCGGTGAGCAGCTGCTTCAGCCAGGCCCGCGCGGCCTCGACGTCCTTGTCCAGCAGCAGTTGGGTGGTGACCCCGTCGTACGCGGCGACCACGGCGTGCGCGGCACTGTCCACGTCGCCGAGCACGGCGGGCAGTTCGGTGTGGCCGCGGGCCCGGAAGAGCCGGTCGGCGACGGCCTCCCGCAGGCGTGCGCGGTGGTCGAGGAGGGCCCGGGCGACGTCCGGGTCGCGGGCGGCGTGCACCAGGAAGTCGGTCTTGACCAGCAGCCAGTCCACGTCGAGCAGCAGGACCTCGGTGACCCGGTCCACGGCGGCCGGCACGTCGAGGCCGGGCCCGTCCTGGGCCAGGGCCTCGGCGACCTGGGCCGCGATGACGTCGGCGCGGTCCTGGTAGAGGGCGAAGAACAGCTCGTCCAGGGTGGCGAAGTTCGAGTAGAAGGCGCCGCGGCTGTAGCCCGCGGCGTCGCAGATCTCCTCGATGGAGACGCGGCCGAAGCCCTTGGCGGCGAACACCGTGAAGGCGGCGTCGAGCAGCCGGGCCCGGGTCGCGACGCGGCGCCGGGTGACGCGTCTGGGTGTGTCGCCCAGCGGCATCGACATCGGCATCGGCCCTCCATTCGATACATGAATGTATTCGATACACCGATGTATCGAAAGGGGCACGCGAAGACCTCCGCTCCTCCCACAAAGGAAATGGGAACGTATTTTCGATTACGAGGTACGCTGGACGCATGTCCACGCACCTCCAGGGCTCCCTGTTCGACCAGACCGACGAGCTGCGCCTCGGCCCGCTCGCCGGGCTGAGCCGGACCGAGCTGGGCGCCGGCGCCTGGATCGATGTGCTGCCGGGGTGGCTGAGCGGGGCCGACGCCCTGTTCGAACGGCTCGTGGCGGACGTACCCTGGCGCGCCGAGCGCCGCACGATGTACGACCACGTGGTGGACGTGCCGCGGCTGCTGGCCTTCTACGCGGCCGGGGAGCCGCTCCCCCATCCCGTGCTGGACGAGGCACGCGACACCCTGTCCCGGCACTACGCCGAGGAACTGCGGGAGCCCTTCACGACGGCCGGGCTGTGCCTCTACCGCGACGGCCGGGACAGCGTGGCCTGGCACGGGGACCGGATCGGGCGGGGCGCCCGCGAGGACACGATGGTCGCGATCCTCTCCGTCGGCGCGCCCCGGGACCTTCTGCTGCGGCCCCGGGGCACCGGCGGCGCGACCGTCCGGCGCCCGCTCGGGCACGGCGACCTGATCGTGATGGGCGGCTCCTGCCAGCGCACGTGGGAGCACTGCGTGCCGAAGAGCGCGCGGGCCGCCGGAGCGCGCATCAGCGTCCAGTTCCGGCCGCGCGGCGTGCGGTGACGTGTGGGGCACCCGCCGGTGCGCGACGGCTCCCGATCTGGTTGGCTGTCCGACGACGACCAGCGGCCACCGGGGCGGGGAGACCATGCGGGCAGAAGTACACCACGTCGCCGACGGCACCTATCTGGTACACGGCAACAACGTCAACTGGGTGATCCTCAAGGACGGCGACGCCGTCACGCTGGTGGACACCGGCTATCCCGGGGACCGGCAGGGGGTCCTGGAGTCCCTGGCCGCGGTGGGCAGTTCGCCGGAGGCGGTCGCCGCCGTGCTGATCACCCACGCGCACAACGACCATCTCGGCTCGGCGGAGTACCTGCGCGCCACCCACGGCACCCCGGTCGTCCTGCATCCCGTCGAAGTCCGGCACGCGCGCCGGGAGTTCCTGCAGCAGGCCGCCGTCGGCGACGTGGTGCGCAGCATCTGGCGGCCGGGCGTCCTGCCCTGGGCCGTGCACACGCTGCGGGTCGGCGGCATGGAGCAGCACCCGGTCGCCGCCCCCGAGCCGTTCCCGGCCGACGGCCCGCTGGATCTGCCCGGCCGTCCGGTGCCGGTGCACACCCCCGGCCACACCGACGGCCACTGCGTCTACCACCTGCCCGACGCGGGGGTCGTCATCTCCGGCGACGCGCTGGTCAGCGGGCACGCGATCTCGCGGATCAAGGGCCCGCAGCTGCTGACCGACTTCTTCCACCACGACCGCGCCCAGGCGCTCACCTCCCTGAAGCCGATCGGCGAGCTGGCGGGCGACATCCTGCTGCCGGGCCACGGTCCGGTCCACCGGGGCTCGGTGCGCGCGGCGGCCGAACTGGCGCTGGAGCGGGCTTCCTAGGGCCGCGGCAGGCAACGTTTGCCCGTCAAGGAGCGGCGTCCGGTGCGTGCTCTGGGGGTCCCCCCGGCCGAAGGCTGGGGGAGTGCCGGCCGGAAGCCCTCGTACTGGACGTACTCGGGCTTTCGGCCGGTGGGGCGAGTGGGGGCACCCCCGGCCGCAGGCTGAGGGAGCGTGCAGGGCGTCGCGACGGGGCGAACGTTGCCTGTTGCGGCACCAGGGCCGGTCAGGCGGGGAAAGAGCTTTCCGGAACGTCCGCGCGGGGCCTTAGGGTGCGTGGCATGGCCCTGCAGATCAACGCCACGAACCCGGAGCACCCCGCGCTCCTGCTCGCCCTGCCCTGGGACGTGCCGCTTGAGGAGTGGCCCGAGGAGTACCTCGTACCGCTCCCTCGTGGCATCTCGCGGCACGTGGTGCGGTACGCGCACGCCGGTGACGAGGTGATCGCCGTCAAGGAACTGGCCGAGCGGCCCGCGCTGCGCGAGTACGAGCTGCTGCGCGACCTCGACCGGCTCGGCATCCCGGCCGTCGACCCGCTCGCGGTGGTCACCGGCCGCACCGGCGCCGCGGGCGAACCACTGGAGCCGGTCCTGATCACGCGGCATCTGCGCGGCTCGATGCCGTACCGGTCGATGTTCGAGACGACCATGCGCCCGGCGACCATGCACCGGCTGATGGACGCCCTCGCCGTGCTGCTGGTCCGTCTGCACCTGGCCGGGTTCGCCTGGGGCGACTGCTCGCTGTCCAACACTCTCTTCCGGCGTGACGCGGGCGCCTACGCCGCCTATCTCGTCGACGCCGAGACCGGCGACCTGCACCCGCGACTGAGCCCCGGGCAGCGGGAGTACGACCTCGACCTGGCCCGGGTGAACATCAGCGGCGAGCTGCTGGACCTGGAGGCGTCCGGCGCGCTGCACCCGTCGGTCGAGCCGGTGGGGTTCGGGCACGAGATCTGCACCCGGTACCAGGGGCTGTGGCAGGAGCTGACCCGGACCTCGGTGTACCCGGCGGGCAAGTACCACTACATCGAGCGCCGCATCCGACGGCTGAACGAGCTGGGCTTCGACGTGGCCGAGATGCAGATCGAGCACTCCTCGAACGGCGACTCGGTCACCTTCGTGCCGAAGGTCGTGGACGCCGGCCACCACCAGCGCCAACTGCTGCGGCTGACCGGCCTGGACACCGAGGAGAACCAGGCTAGGCGGCTGCTGGGCGACCTGGAGAGCTGGATGGCCACCCAGGACGACTACGCGCCCGGCGATCCCCTCGCCGCCCGTCCCGAGGTGCTCGCCCACCGCTGGGTGCGGGACGTGTTCCGGCCGACCGTGCGGGCCGTGCCGCCGGACCTGCGCGGCTCGATGGACCCGGCCCAGATCTACCACGAGCTCCTGGAGCACCGCTGGTACCTGTCGGAGCACGCTCAGCACGACATCGGCCTCGGCACGGCCGTCGAGGACTACATAGAGAACGTCCTGCCCAGCGCGCGGGCGGCGCTGGAGCCCGCCGGCCCCGAGTAGGTCAGTCGTGCGGGACGACGGCGACCGGGCACCCGGCGTGGTGCAGCACCCCGTGTGCGACCGACCCGATCCGGGCGCCCACCGCGCTGCGGTGCGCCCGGCGCCCGACCACCATCAGCTGGGCCCGGCTCGCCGCCTCCAGCAGCACCTGGCCCGCGCTGCCCATCTCGACCTGCTCGGCCACCGGCACCTCGGGGAACCGCTCCCGCCAGGGCTTCAGCGCCTGGCTCAGGGCCTCCCTCTCGTACGGTTCGAGGCCGCCGGCGTCGTCCAGCAGCTCCAGCGAGCCGGGGCTGTAGGCGAAGACCGGCGGCAGCGTCCACGCCCGCACGGCCCGGACGGTCGCACGGCGCGCCGCCGCCGTCTCGAACGCGAACCGCAGCGCGGCCGCGCTGTCGTCGCCGTCGCCCTGCTGGCCGACCACGACGTCCCGCCCGGCGGCTTCGGCCGCCGCCCTGTCCCCGGCGCGCACGAGCACGACCGGCCCGCTCGCCTCGGCGATCACCTGCCGGCCGACGGAGCCGAGCAGGAACCCGACGAGCGGGCCGTGCCCCCGCGAGCCCAGCACCAGCATCTCGGCCTCCGCCGCCGCCCGGGCCAGCGTGTGCACGGGCTCGCCCTCGACGACGTCGACGGCCGGGTGGAGGCCCGGATGCCGTTCGGCGACGCCCCGCACGGCCTGCGTCACGCCGTCCGACACCCAACCCTGCTGGGTGCTCCGGTCGGCCGTGGCGAGCTGCTCGGTGTAGCGCCACGCGTGCACCACCCGCAGCGGCAGCCCCCGCCGTACCGCTTCCCGGGCGGCCCAGTCCAGTGCGGCCAGGCTCTCCTCGGAACCGTCCACCCCTGCCGTGATCGGGCGTGTCATGCGTGGGCCTCCTCGTCGCCGCGGCGCGTCCTGCGGGACGATCATCTCGCGGCCGCGGCACCGGCGCAGAGACACGGGCACCGGCCCGCGGCCCACACCGACGGGTTCGGGAACCGGCCCGTGCCGGAGCGGCTGCTCGGGCTCATCGGCCGGAGCGGCCACGAACCGTGGACGGTGCCCGCCGGCCCCGAGCGCGACGAGTTCCGTGTGCTCGGGCAGCGCCGGCCGGACTGATCACCGTCTCCTCGGTATCCCGGGGCGGACCGGCGCGATCGAACATACGATGGCTGAGAACCGGTGCGGCGTTCCCCGGACGCCGGCCGCGGGAACCGAAGCTCGGGGTGGGAGAGGCATGACACAGGCCGCCGAGACAGCGCGGACCGTCATCCTGACCGTGGACGACGACCCGGGCGTGTCCCGTGCCGTCGCACGCGATCTGCGGCGGCGCTACGGCGAGTCGTACCGGATCGTGCGGGCGGAATCCGGCCAGTCCGCGCTGGAGGCGCTGCGTGAGCTGAAGCTGCGCGGCGATCTGGTGGCGGTGATCCTGGCCGACTACCGCATGCCGCAGATGAACGGCATCGAGTTCCTGGAGCTGGCGCTCGACGTGTATCCGGGGGCGCGGCGCGTGCTGCTCACCGCGTACGCGGACACGAACGCGGCGATCGACGCGATCAACGTGGTGGATCTCGATCACTATCTGCTCAAACCGTGGGACCCGCCGGAGGAGAAGCTCTATCCGGTGCTCGACGATCTGCTGCAGGCCTGGCGGTGCAGCGCCTACCGGCCCGTGCCCAGCACCAAGGTGGTCGGGCACCGCTGGTCGGCCCGTTCGTCGGACGTGCGCGAGTTCCTGGCCCGCAACCAGGTGCCGTACCGCTGGTACTCGGTGGACGAGCCGGAGGGGCACCGGCTGCTGGCCGCGGCCGGGCAGGACGGTCAGCGGCTGCCGCTGGTGATCACCCCGGACGGCACCGCCCTGGTCGAGCCGGAGGCCCCCGAGCTGGCGGCGAAGGTGGGCCTGGCGACGACGCCCATGGCCGATTTCTACGACCTCGTCGTGATCGGCGGCGGGCCCGCCGGGCTCGGAGCCGCCGTGTACGGGGCCTCCGAGGGGCTTCGGACCGTGCTGGTGGAGCGGTCGGCGACCGGTGGGCAGGCCGGGCAGAGCTCGCGGATCGAGAACTACCTGGGCTTCCCCGACGGGGTCTCCGGCGCCCAGCTCACCGAGCGGGCGCGGCGGCAGGCGGCCCGGTTCGGCGCCGAGATCCTGACCGCGCGGGAGGTGACCGGGCTGGAGGTCAACGGCGCCGCCCGCGTCGTCCGGTTCGCGGACGGTACGGCGATCGCGGCGCACAGCGTGATCCTCGCGACCGGCGTGCAGTACCGGCAGCTGGACGCCGCCGGCTGCACCGACCTGACCGGCTGCGGGGTGTTCTACGGCTCGGCGCTGACCGAGGCGGCGGCCTGCCAGGGGCAGGACATCTACATCGTCGGCGGCGCCAACTCGGCGGGCCAGGCGGCGATGTACCTGTCCCGGGGCGCGAAGTCGGTGACGCTGCTGGTGCGCGGACCGGATCTGTCGGCGTCGATGTCGTACTACCTGATCCAGCAGATCAACGAGGCGCCGAACATCTCGGTGCGCCCGCACACGGTCGTGGAGGCGGCGCACGGCTCGGACCACCTGGAGCAGGTGACGCTGCGGCACACGGGGACCGGGGAGCGCGAACGGGTCGACGCCCAGTGGCTGTTCGTGTTCATCGGTGCCGCCCCGCTGACGGACTGGCTGGGCGATTCCGTGCTGCGCGACGAGCGCGGGTTCATCCTGGCCGGGCCCGACCTGAGCCCCGACGGGAGCCCGCCGCCCGGCTGGGAGCTGGACCGGCCGCCGTACCACCTGGAGACCAGCGTGCCCGGTGTGTTCGTGGCGGGTGACGCGCGCGCCGAGTCCGCGAAGCGCGTCGCGTCCGCCGTCGGCGAGGGAGCCATGGCCGTGATGCTCGTCCATCGCTATCTCGAACAGTCATGAACGGTCTGAAGCAGCCATGAACGGTCTGGAGAGGTCATGAGCGGTCGGATCATGCCGTGCAGTCCGAAGGAGATCAGCTCGCTGTTCCTCTTCGAGAAGCTGAGCCCCGAGCAGCTCGGGCGGCTGTGCAGGGACGGGCGGGTGGAGCTGTTCGAACCCGGCCCGGTCTACACCGAGGGCGACGCCGCCACGTGTTTCTTCGTGATGATCGAGGGCACGGTGGTGCTGTCCCGCCGGGTCGGCGGCGACGACGTGGAGGTCACCCGTTCCTCCCAGTCCGGGGTGTACGCGGGCGCGATGCAGGCCTACATCGGCGACCGGGTGCGGCAGGTCTACAACAACTCGATGCGGGTGACGGTGCCGACCCGCTTCTTCGTGCTGCCGGCGGACGTCTTCGCGGAGGTCATGACCGACTGGTTCCCGATGGCCGTGCATCTGCTGGAGGGGCTGTTCTTCGGATCGAAGAGCGCCCAGGCGACGATCGGGCAGCGGGAGCGGCTGCTGGCGCTCGGCTCGCTGTCGGCGGGGCTCACGCACGAGCTGAACAACCCCGCGGCGGCGGCCGTGCGGGCCACGGCCACGCTGCGCGAACGGGTCGCGAAGATGCGGCACAAGCTGGCCGTGATCGCCGAGGGCCCCTTCTCCCGCGAGGCGTTGGCGAGCCTGATCGAGGTCCAGGAGCGCACCGCCGAGCGGGTCGCCAAGGCCCCGGTGCTCAGCCCGATCGAGGCCGCCGACCGCGAGGACCTGCTGACCGACTGGCTGGACGACCACGGCATGGACAACGGCTGGCAGCTGGCGCCGACCTTCGTGCAGGCCGGGCTCGACGTCGACTGGCTCGAGCAGGTCGCGGCGGCCGTGGACACGGAGATCCTGCCCGGAGCGGTCGGCTGGCTCAACTACACCATCGAGACCGAGCTGTTGATGAACGAGATCGAGGACTCCACCACCCGGATCTCGCATCTCGTGGACGCCGCCAAGCAGTACTCCCAGCTGGACCGGGCGCCGTACCGGGTGGTCGACGTGCACGAACTCCTCGACAGCACCCTGCTGATGCTCTCCGGCAAGATCGGCGCGGGCATCGAGGTCGTCAAGGAGTACGACCGTACGCTCCCGCCGGTGCCCGCCTATCCGGCGGAGCTGAACCAGGTGTGGACCAACCTGATCGACAACGCGGTGTCCGCCGTCAACAGCGCGGGCGGCACGGGCACGTTGACCGTGCGCACGGCGCTCGACCACGAGCGGCTGCTGGTGGAGTTCCGGGACACCGGTCCGGGCGTGCCGCCCGAGAACAAGGACCGGATCTTCGACCCGTTCTTCACCACGAAACCGGTCGGCGAGGGCACCGGGCTGGGTCTGGACATCTCCTGGCGGATCGTCGTCAACAAGCACCACGGCTCGCTGCGCGTGGAGTCGGTGCCCGGCGACACCCGGTTCCAGGTGCTGCTGCCGCTGACCGCCGAGACACCTGACGAGGAGGAGACGGTATGAGCGCGACCGAGGGAACAGAGGCGATCGACCCGGCCGTCCCGCCCAGCGGCACCGGGTGCGTGGAGTGCGAGGAGGCCGGCGGCTGGTGGTTCCATCTGCGCCGGTGCGCGCGGTGCGGACACATCGGCTGCTGCGACGACTCCCCCGAGAAACACGCCACCGCCCACTACCACGCCACGGGACACCCGGTGATCCGGAGCTTCGAGCCGGGCGAGGAATGGTTCTGGGACTACGCCAAGGACGAGTTGTACGTCTCCGGGCCCGAACTCGCCCCGCCGGCCTGCCACCCCGCCGACCAGCCGGTACCCGGCCCGGCGGGACGGGTACCGGCGAACTGGGCCGAGACGCTGCGCTGAGCCGTCGGCGGGCCCGGCGGGCTCAGCGGGCGCAGTTCAGGCGGCCCAGGTCGACGGCGTCGGCCATGGCCTGCATGCCCTTGTCGTTGGGGTGCAGATGGTCGCCGTCGTCGAAGAACGGCAGGATCCGTTCCGGGTCGTAGGGGCTGCGCAGGACCCGGTCGAAGTCGGCGAGCGCGTCGACGTCACGGGTGGTACGCAGGTACCGGTTGACCTGCCGGCGTACGGTCTCGGCGGCCGGGTCCCAGTCGGGCCAGCCCTTGAACGGGCCGACGGTGGCGGCGACGACGCACTTACCGGCCGCGTGCGCCCGCCGGGTGATCTCCCGGTAGCCGGCGACGAGTTGGGCGGCGGTGACACCCGTGTGCGCCTTGATGTCGTTCACGCCCTCGAAGAGGAACACGGTGCGCACGCCCGGCAGGGACAGCACGTCCCGGTCCAGCCGGTGCAGTGCGCTCTGGCCTGCTCCGTCCGCGAGAACCTGGTTGCCGGAGATCCCCTCGTTCGCGACACCCTTGAGGTCGGTGCGGGCGGTGTTCAGGCGCCGGGCGAGGTAGTCGGGCCAGCGGCGGTTCAGGTCGGTGGTGGAGTGCCAGCCGTCGGTGATGGAGTCGCCGAGCGCGGCGACGGCCCGGACGGCGGCGCGGGAGGGCCGTACGGAGACGGCGTCGAGATACCACCAGGACCCGGTCGTCCCCGTCCAGTCGGCGCCGCTCTCCTCGGCCGTGTGGTCACCCCGGCCGGTGTACGACGTCTGCATCGCCATCCCGTGGCCGGTCGCGGGGCCAGCCGCGTGCGGGGTGTGCAGGCTGACGGCGAGGTCCGTGCCGGGCGGCAGCGTGCCGGGCAGCGGATCGCTCCAGACGACGGCGCCCGGCGGCACGGTGACCGAGCGGGCGCCGCCGAAGGTCAGCCGCCGGTTGCTGCCGTGCCGCAGAGCGGCGCCGTGGTCGCGCCGGCCGGCCCAGACGCTGTCCAGGGTCAGCGGGCGGTCGCCGAAGGCGTTGGTCACGCGGACCCGCAGACCGCTTCCGCCGACGCTGGTGTGCACGATCATCCGGTAGCTCTCGTCCGCCGCGCCCTCGCTCATGCGGTCGGCACTGGCGGCCCAGGTGACGACTCCGGTGGCGCGGGTGACGGGCCCGGGCAGGGCGGCGGCCTGAGCGGGCAGGGACTGGCAGACGGCGGCTGTGAGCAGGGCGGCGACGACGCGGCAGCCGCGTCCGATCCTGCCGCTCATCACGCGAAGTCCCGGAGTGTGACGGACTCGCCGGGCCGTACGCGGACGGTCCGGGACGTGCCTGCGTACCCCACGGAGGTCATCGTCCCGCCGATGCTGCAGATGCGCACCTCGGTGGGTCTGCCCTCCCGCCAGGCGAGGTCGACGACGAACCCGCCGCGGGCCCCGGCCCCGGTCACCGAGCCGGCGGCCGCCCAGGCGTCCGGCAGGGCCGGGAGCAGTTCGAGGTGTCCCGGCCGGGAGTACAGCAGCATCTCGGCGACGGCGGCCGGGGTGCCGAAGTTGGCGTCGATCTGGAAGATGCCCCGGCCCTGGGAGACCTCGTAGATGTCGAAGAGGTTGGGGGCGGTGCCGTTGCTGCCGCTCTCGGAGGGGCGCAGGTTGTTGACGACGAGCCGGTAGGCGTTCTCGGCGTTCTTCAGCCGGGCCCAGCACAGGGCGCGCCAGGCGTTGGCCCAGCCGAAGCTGTTCATGCCGCGCGCGGTGAGCAGGGCGGTGGCACCGGCGACGATCCCGGCGGGGGTGGAGCCGTCGGGCCGGATGCGGTCGCCGGGGAAGAGGCCGATCAGCGGGGACAGGTGCCGGTGCGTGGTCTCGCCGAGGTTGTCCGGGGACATCCACTCCTCCAGCCACCCGGTCTTCGGGCTCACCACCGGCAGGTACAGCCGCTCGCGCAGGGTGCCGACGGCGGCCGCGTAGTCGGAGTCCCGCCCCAACCGGGCAGCGGCCGTCCGGTAGTTGCCGAACAGTGCCCACACCAGTTCCTGTGCGTAGGTGATGCCCTTGGCGTCGAGCGGGCCCTGTTCCGGGGACCAGTCGCTGTCGGCGATCAGGACCTCCTGGCCGGTGCCGGGCAGCGTGGTGGGGAGCAGGCGGGCCTCCCAGAACTCGCAGGCGCCCTTCAACAGCGGGTAGATCTTGGCCAGATGGGTGCGGGAGCCGGTGAACTCGTAGTGCTCGAACAGGGTGTTGGCGAGCCAGGCGTTGCCGGCGGGGTGCCACCACCAGCCGCCCCCGCCGTGGGGGTTGGTGGAGATGGCCAGGGTCCAGCCGGCGTTCGTTCCGCCGGAGTTGCGGTAGCGGTTGCGCGGGTCGCCGAACAGGCGCCGGGTGAGGTCGGTCCAGGACGGGAGCTGGGCGAGGCAGTAGTCGGTGAGGGCGTCGAAGCACGGGGTGAGGCCCGCCCGGTCGGCCATCCAGTAGTTCATCTGGAGGTTGATGTCGGTGTGGTAGTCGCCCATCCAGTCCGGGTCGTTGCCGTCGAGCCAGAGCCCCTGGAGGCCGAGCGGCAGGCTGCCCCGGGAGCCGGAGATCATCAGGTATCGGCCGAACTGGACGTAGGCCGCTTCCAGTTCGGGGTCCGGTGCGCCGTCCCGGGCGCGGGCCTGGATCCGCTCCCAGGTGTCCCGTGCGCGCTGCTCGGCGGTCGAGGTGCCGAGGGAGAGGCCGAACCGGTCGAAGAGGGCGCGGTGGTCGGCGGTGTGCGTGCGCAGCAGGGTGGCGGCGGAGTGGCGGGCGGCGGCGCGCACCTTGCCGCGGGCCAGCGTCAGGGGGTCGAGGGACGGGTCGCGGTAGTGGGCGGCGGGGTCGGGCGCGTAGTTCGTGCCGCCGCTCAGGATCACCGTCAGCTCCCGGCAGCCGGAGAAGGTGATGCGGGGGCCGTCGACCCGGACGCTGCCGCCGTTGCCGTGGGCGGTGACGGCGGCGCCGTACGTCAGCCCGTTGGGGAACGCCCCGGCAAAGGAGTCGGCCGCGCCCCCGGTCTCTCCGTGGGTGCCGTCGAGGGTGACGGTGCCGGTGTACTGTCCGCCGCCGCTCTGCGTGAGGTGCAGGACGAGGACGTCGTCGGGGCGGCTGGCGAACAGCTGCCGCCGGTAGGTGACTCCGGCGCGGACGTACGACGTCGTCACGACGCCCTGGGCGAGGTCGAGGGTGCGGCGGTAGCCGTTGACGGCGGACAGGTCGTGGTCCGGCACGTCGACGGTGAGCCGGGCGAGCAGGGTGAGGGAGCCGAAGTCGTCGCGGCCGTAGGGGAACTGGCCGTCGGAGTCGAGGGTGTCGTTGCGGCCGCCGGTCCACATCGTGGCATCGGTGACGAGCAGCAGTTCCCGGCCGGGGTCGTTGGTCGCGAGGGCGCCGAGCCGGCCGTTGCCGATGGGCAGGCCCTGGGTGATCAGCGACTTCTCATCGGCCGGTGCCTGCCACCAGAGCTGGTGCCGGGGATCCGCCACGGGCCCCTCGGCCGGGCGCCGCGGCGCGGCGGTGGCGGTGAACGCGGGCAGCGTGACGAGCGCTCCGGTGGCGGCGGCGAGGGCGAGGAAGCCGCGTCTGCTGGGAGGGGTGTCCATGGCGGGCTCCGATCTCACTGGCGCGGCGATACGGGGACGTCGATGCGGTCGATGTCCGGTGCGTAGTTCGAACCGCTGTCGAACGTCACGGTGTTGGCGCCTGCTTTGAGGGTGACGGGGACGCTCACGGTCTCGACGGTGCTCCAGTCGCCGGTCGAGGGGAAGCGATGGGACACCGCCGCACCGGAGTTGGCCGAGATGTTGACCGACCGGGCGTCCCCGCTGACGTACGCGACCTTGACGAGATACGTGCCGGGTCGGTCCACGACGATGTCGTTGAAGCGGAGGGCGCCGCCGAGGTAGAGGTTGCCGACCTTCTTGCCGCCGGAGCAGGCGGAGCAGTCGGCGACGGAGGCGTTGCCGGTCAGGGTGTTGGCGGCGGACTCGGCCTCGTGGCCGGTGGTCCGCAGCGCGCTGCCGTGCGGGGTGACGGTGAACAGGCGGGAGCCGTGCGCGGGCAGGGCCTCGGTGATCCTGTTCTTGTACGAGCCCACGTTCTCGTGGTTCCACAGGTCCCGCACGGACGCCCTGCCGGTGAAGCCGAGGGCGGAGAAGTCGGCGGTGACGGCGGCGGGGTGGTCGGCGAGGTTGAACAGGGCGACCGTGTACGTCCCGTCGGGGCTCTTCGCCGCCCAGACCTGCTGCGGGTCGGAGGGGGTGACCGGCCGGGCGGGCGGGGTGCCGCCCTGGTCGACGGCGATGACCTCGCGGTTGGTGAGGAGCTTGACGCCGTAGTCGTCCAGCCTGGTGAGGTCGTCGCCGGTGTAGAGAGGCGACTTGGCGATGGCCCACAGCGTGGCGTAGCTCTGCCGCTCGGCCTCGGTCAGGCCGTCCATGGCGCCGTTGCCGATGTCGAGGGAGTCGAGGTCGTTCCAGCCGCCGGGGCCCGCGTGCCGCGTCCAGCCGGGGGTGTCGTCGAAGCGGTCGTCGACGGAGTTCTCCCAGGTGACGAGGGTGTTGCAGTAGCACTCGACATCGGTGTCGATGCGCCAGCCGTCGGAGTACTTCTTCCAGTCGGCGGCGTGGCCGATGTCCAGGGACCAGGAGAGCTCCAGATGGACGGGACGGCCGGTGGCGGCGAGGGCCTGCTGCCAGGCGGCCACGTCGGCGACGTTGTCGTAGTTGTCCCCGCTCTTGAAGGAGCCGGGGCCGACGCCGTCGAGCTTGAGGAAGTCGTAGCCCCAGGAGGTCAGCAACCGGGCCTGCGAGTCGATGTACTTCTGGGCGCAGGGTTTGGCCAGGTCGAGTTTGTAGGCGCTGTCCCAGCCGTTGGTCGTGCGCAGGTCGTTGTAGACGATGCCGGCGGTGGTGCAGCCGTCGGCGTGCCAGACGGGCACCTTGCCGTCGCCGTAGGCCTCCTTCTCCAGGCCGACCGGCAGATAGATCCCGGCCTTCAGGCCGAGCGCGTGGATGCGGTCGGCGACCGCCTTCATGCCGTGCGGGAAGCGGACCGGGTCGGCCTGCTGGCGTGCGTAGCCGTCGTACCCGGGCTTCCAGCTGTTGTCCCGCCACCAGCCCGAGTCGATGTCGATGTAGTCGTAGCCGTACGGCTTCAGCTTGGTGGCCAGGGCGCCGGCCTGCTTCAGGACGTTGGCCTCGGTGAGGTAGCTGTAGTCGCCGTCCGGGTTGAGGCCGGGGTACTTGGAGGACTGCATGCTCCAACTGGACCAGCCCATATAGGGCTTGGTCGCCATCACCGGCTCAGGCGCCGCGTGTGCGGTGGCCGGGACGGCGGTCGCGAGGCCCGCGGTGAGGGCCAGGACGACGGCGGCTCTGAGCCCGCGGGCGGGCAGCACGGAGTGCGAGGGTGACCGCATGGGCCGTACCTCCAGGGTGGGTTCGGGCAGGGCGGTTCAGCCCTGCCCGGTGCCGGGGGTGTGGGTGATGAAGGACTGGATCGCGGCGGCCGCGGCGCCGCGTGCCCACTCCTCGAAGGGCAGCGGGCGGGTCAGGACGTCGCACCGGGCAGCGGAGCCGAATGCGGCCGTGGTGAACGCCCGGCGGATCTGGTCGGCGAAGAGGTCGTAGGCCGCGAGGCCCTCGCCGGAGATGATCACGCGCTCGGGGCCGAGCAGGTTGGCCACGGTGGCGATGCCCCGGCCGATGGCCTCCCCGGCGCGCTCGTACACCTCGCGGGCGCCTGGCACGCCGTCGCGTGCTAGGGCCACCGCCTGTGTGACGCCGGTGACATGACGGTCCGTCACCGCACGCATGCGGGCGACGATCGCGGACTCGCCGGCGATCGCCTCGACACAGCCGCGGTTGCCGCAGTGGCAGGCGGGTCCGGCGGGGTCCACGACGACGTGGCCGATCTCCCCGGCCACGCCATGGGCACCGGCGACCACCCGCCCGTGCACGACGAGCCCGCAGCCGATGCCGGTGCCGACGGTCACGAGGGCGAAGTCCGCGAGCCCGGCGCCTGCGCCGAACCACTGCTCGGCGACGGTGAGCGCGCGCACGTCGTGGTCGACGGTGACCGGCAGTCCGGTGGTGGTCGCGGCGAGGTCGGCGAGGGGCACGTCCCGCCAGTCCAGGAACGGCGAGTAGCGTACGACGCCCTCGGCGCGGTCGACGTCGCCGGAGACGGCGATGCCGAGCCCGGCCACCGGCGCGTCCGACTCGGCCGCGTGCGCGAGGAGTTCCTGGACGAGCTCCGCGATCGAGGCCAGCACGGGTCCGGGCGCCCGGTCGGGCAGGGGCCGGCGCCGGGCGACCCGGATGCGGCAGCACAGGTCCGTCAGGACCGCGATCAGCTCGCCGCCGGTGACCTTCACCCCGAGGAACAGGGCCCGTTCGCCGTTGACCCGGACCAGGGCGGCGGGGCGGCCGGGGGTGGGCCGGGCGTCGTCGTCGGCGCCCTCGGCCAGGTATCCGGCGGCCAGCAGGGGACGTACGGCCTTGGTGACGGCGGCCGCGGACAGCCCGGCCCGGCGGCCCGCCTCCAGCCGGGTCAGCGGGCCGTGGGACAGCACCGCCGTGAAGACCTGCGCGGCGGCCGGCGTGTGGGCGGGGAACGCCTCGGCGTGCGGGGTCGAACGCATGGCCGGGAACCTAAGGCCGTTATTTTCCGCTGTCAATAAAAGAAACAGGTGCTGTTACGGAGGCAGTTGGGGCAGCCACGGGCGTCCGCGCGGACAACTGCGCGGCCCGGACACGCGGATGCCCCGCACGAGGCGGGGCATCCAGGGGTACGGCGCGCGCGTCAGGGACGGGCGGCCGGGGTGTTGGCGGCGGTGACGTTGACCGCGGCCCACGCCTTGTCCACCGTCTTGTACTCGGTGCTGTTCGCGCCGTACAGGTCCTTGGCCGCCTGCAGCGTCGCGACGCGCGCGCCGTGGAAGTCGGTCGTGGAGACCATGTAGCGGGTCAGCGCACGGTAGAAGATGGCGGTGGCCTTGGTGCGGCCGATGCCCTTGACCGTGGAGTGGTTGGAGGTCGGCGAGTCGTAGGCGACGCCGTTGATCGTCTTCTTGCCGCTGCCCTCGGCGAGGAGGTAGTAGGCGTGCGAGGAGACACCGGAGCCCGCGTGCACCTCGGTGTAGTAGGTGTCCGGCGTCCAGGAGTCGATCGTGCCCTCGAGCTTGTCGAGCGAGGGGTGGTCCAGGCGGCGCAGGAACTTCTGCGCGAGGCCCAGCTTCTCGCCGATCAGGTAGTCCGGCGTGTCGTTCTTGTTGTTGGCGTAGAACTCGACGTTCGAGCCGAAGACGTCCGCGAGGGACTCGTTCAGCGCGCCGGGCTCGCCGTACTGGTTGCCCTGCGCGTCGACGTAGGTCGGCTCCAGCTTGGCGGTCGCGTCGACGACGCCGTGGGTCAGCTCGTGACCGGTGACGTCGAGGACGACGAGCGGCTTCTTGAAGGTCTTGCCGTCGCCGTCGCCGTACAGCATGCAGTTGCAGGTCGGGTCCCAGAAGGCGTTGGCGACCCTGCTGCCCCAGTGGACCATGCCCTGGGCGGCCTTGCTGTTGTCGGCTATGCCCTTGCGGCCGAAGGTGGACCGGTAGAAGTCCAGCGTCTTCGTGATGCCGTACTGGGCGTCCGCGGCGGCGCTGGCCCGGTTGCCCGTCGTGCCGTTGCCCCACACGTCGGTGGTGCTGGTGAACGTCGAACCCGCGCTGAACTTCTCGGTGGTCGAGCCCTTGGCGTCGCGCGTCTCGGTGCCGTACCGGGTCGGGTCCTTGAGCAGGTAGTGACCCTTCGAGGTGGCCGTGGTGGTCAGGCCGACGGTGCCCACGAAGAGGGTCTTGCCGGTGCCCTTGCCCGCCGTGGGGTACGGGGCGACGCCGGAGGCGGCCAGGGCGGAGTCGGGCGCGGCGGCTGTGCCGGTGGCCGGGTCCAGCGTCTGGCCGTGCTTGCGCAGGTCGGCGAGCAGCTTCGGGGACAGGAACTCGTCACTGTCGGGGGTGTTGCTGCGCACCTTGCCGGTGACGGCGTCGACGACGACCGTGTTGGTGCCCTGCTGGTCGGTCACCGTCACCTGGTAGGCGAGGGCGGAGGCGCCGGCGCGGGCGTCGACCACGAGCCGGGCGCTGCCCGCGTCGCCCTTGGCGACCTGGGCGGCCTTGGCGGCGGCCTGCTGCGCGGTCAGCCTGGCCCGGGTGGTGGCCGGCGTGACGGTGTGGCCGGCCGCACGGGTCACGCCCGTGTAGGCGAGCTCGGCGTCGAGGTGGACGACGAGGTCGCCGCCGAGCACCGGCATGCCGCTGTGGGTGCGGGCGAAGCGGACGTGCCGCGCGCCCTCGGGGTCGATCATCACGTCCTGGGCGTGCAGTTCGTCGCCCTGCGCGACGCCGGTCGCCGAGGCGTGGGTGAAGGCCGCGGTCCGCGCCGCCTTCACCACCGCCGCCGAGGTGTTCGTGCCGGCGGACGCGGCGGACCGCTCCACCCCCGTGTCGGGGCCCGCGAAGGCCGTACCGGCCAGGCCCGTGGCAGCGGTCGTCACCGCGACGGCGACGGCGACGCTGCGTATGTGCGGTCTACGCACTGATCAGGGTTCCTTCGTTCGAAGGCGGCCGGGATCGCCAACCGCCTTGCGGCGTGGCACGGTTCGGCGCCACGGGGACCGGACCGGCCCCGAGGGGTAACCCTTACGGATCAGTCATGTGCACGTAAAGACGGAATGATCGATTTCGCAATATTCCATGACAATCCTTTACGAACATGCGCCACAGAGTGATCACAAGCTGACCAACTGTGTGTCGGCTGTGGAGACGGCGACCCAATCCCCTAGGTTCCAGGGCCGGAATGTGATCGATGTCGCATCACATGTCGTACGGAGGGAAGTGGGTGCCGGATGGTCTCAGCAACGGTGGGTCGGGGCGCGGTCCTCGGCGCGGTCGTGCTCTCGCTCCTCGCGGTTCCGGCACGGGCCGCGACGGCGGAGCCCGACACCGCGGAGCAGGCGGCGCTCGCGGCGCCCGACACCGCGGGCGTGGCCGCGGCGCTGCGGTCGGCGGTGACCGCGGGCGCGCCGGGCGCCATGGCGCGGATCGACGACCACGGCACGGCGTACGGGCTGACGCGCGGCCTCGCCGACCGGAGCACCCGGCGGGCCCTGACCACCGACGACCGGTTCCGCATCGGCAGTGTCACCAAGACCTTCTCGGCCGTGGTCCTGCTCCAGCTCGTCGACGAACACCGGCTGTCGCTCGACGCACCGGTCAACCGCTATCTGCCGAAGCTGCTGCCGGACGACCGGATCACCGTCCGCCATCTGCTCAGCCACCGCAGCGGCCTGTACGACTACACCAACGACATGTTCGCGGACAGCGAGTCCGGCTTCGAGGCGGTGCGGAACAAGGTCTTCACCTACCGCCAGCTGGTCGACCTCTCCCTGAAGAAGCCCCGCACCAACGCGCCCGGCGCCGCGTACGCGTACTCCAACACCAACTTCGTGGTCGTCGGGATGCTCATCGAGAAGCTCACGGGGCACTCCGTGCGGACGGCGTACGAGGAGCGCGTCTTCAAGCCGCTCAAGCTGCACGACACGTTCTACGTCCACCCGAGGACCACGATCCCGGGCCGGTACGCCCGCGGATACCTCGACCCCGGCCGGGCCGGCGCCCCGCTGATCGACGCCACCGCACAGACGGTGTCGTGGGCGCAGAGCGCGGGCGCGATCATCTCCAGCACACGGGACCTCGACACGTTCTACTCCGCCTTGCTGCGCGGCAGGCTGCTGTCCGCCGCGCGGCTCCGCGAGATGGAGCGGTTCAGCCGGGTCGACAGCACGACGGCGTACGGGCTGGGGCTGCGCAGGCGCTCGCTGCCGTGCGGCGTGTCCGTGTACGGGCACACCGGGATCGTGCAGGGGTACTACACCTACGCCTTCGCCACGAAGGACGGCTCGCGCAGTCTCGCGGCCGTCGCCAACACGTCGAACAACGGGCAGGTGCAGCAGGCGATGTGGGGTGTGCTGGATTCGGCGTTCTGCGGGAAGTCCGCGAAGGCGAGCGACGGGAACGGGAAGAAGTAGGAAGGAGCAGGAGGTCTCGTCCGGGACGCGGGAACCTCCTCACGGGCGCACGGCGTTCTCCCAGGCATGACGTCCGAGTTGGTGCCCGGCGCGAATCTGGTCCTGCCCGACGGCCCGGTCCGGCTTCGGGTGGCCGGTGCGTTCGATGTGTCCGCGCTGGTCACCGGGGCCGACGGGAAGGTCGGGTCCGACGCGGACCTCGTGTTCTACAACCAGCCGCGGGCGCCCGGGGTTCGGCTGCTCGGTGACACCCTGACCGTCGAGCCGGGGCGGCTGCGCGGCGGTGCGTGCCGCGTCACCGTCGTCGTCAGCGCGGCCGAGCCCGGTGCGGCGCTCGGGCGGCTGCCCCCTCCGCGGCTCGAGGTCGGCGACGGCAACGGGCGGCCGGTGGCCCGCTTCACGCCGCCGCGCCCCGGACCCGAGACCGTGCTGCTGCTCGCCGAGTTGTATCCGCGGGCCGGCTGCGGCTGGAAGCTGCGGGCGATCGGGCAGGGGTACGCGGACGGGCTGGCGGGGCTCGCCCGGGACTTCGGGGTGGACGTCACCGACGACGGCGGGCAGGGCGGCATGGGGGACGGCTCCGGCTCCGGCTCCGGCTCCGGCTCCGGCTCCGGCTCCGGCTCCGGGGCGGCCGTACCGGCGCCGCGCCCGCCCGGCCACCGGCCCGCCGGGTTCTCCGCCCCGCCCGGCTCCCGTCCCACCGCCGGCTCCGTACCGCCCGCCGACGACCGTTTCCTCCTGTTGGTCAACTCGGCTCGTGCGCAGGCGGGTTCGCCCGGTGTCGCCCTCGATCCACGGCTCCTCACCGCCGCGCGCTCGCACGCCCGGGCCATGGCGGAGGCGGGGCGGCTCGGGGCCGAGGGGCGGGACGGGGTGTCCGTGCACCAGCGGATCACCGGCGCCGGGTACGCGTACATCGGCGTCGGCGAGCATCTGGTCTCCGGGCCGCGTTCCCCGGCGGAGTTCGTGGAGTACTGCCTGGGATCCGGGCGGGCCCGGCGGACGCTGCTCGACCCCCGGTTCCGGCATGCCGCCCTCGCCCACACCGATGCCGGCGACCGGTACTGGACCGCGCTCTGGGCCGCTCCGCTGACGCCGGACGCCCTGTCCCGTACGGCGGCCGAGGTGGTCGCGCTCACCAACACCGAGCGGGGCCGGGCCGGGCTGCCGCCGCTGGCCGTCGATCCGCTGCTCACGGCGGCCGCGCAGGCACACTGCGCGGACATGATCGCCCGTGACTTCTACGACCACGTCAGCCCCGACGGCACCCGGCCCTGGGACCGGGCCGCCGCCGCGGGCTCCCGGCTGCGCACGATCGGCGAGAACATCGCCTGCGGCCAGCGCTCCCCCGCCGAGGTCGTGGAGGGGTGGATGAACAGCCCCGGGCATCGCGCCAACATCCTCAAGCGGGACTTCGGTCACCTGGGCGTCGGCTTCGCGGGCGGCGGCCGCGCGGGCACGTACTGGGCCCAGTTGTTCGGTGGCTGACCGGGCACTTTCCGTCATCTTGGCGGAATGATGGCTTCCGGGACACGATGCCCGGCATGAAGGGTGACCTCTTTTCCAGTGAGCGCGTGGTGCAGCCCGCCACGCAGCCGGGCATGTCCGTCGAGAACGCCAAGTGCGTCCGCTACACGGTGAACGGCGAGATGTACGCCCGCCAGGGTGCGATGGTCGCCTACCGGGGCGACCTGAAGTTCGAGCGCAAGGGCCAGGGCGTGGGCGGCATGCTCAAGCGTGCGGTCACCGGTGAGGGGCTGCCGCTCATGGCGGTGCGCGGGCAGGGCGAGGCCTGGTTCGCGCACGAGGCGCAGAACTGCTTCATCGTCGAGATCGAGCAGGGCGACCGGTTCACGGTCAACGGGCGCAACGTGCTGTGCTTCGACCCCTCGCTGTCGTACGAGATCAGGACCGTGAAGGGGTCCGGCATCGCCGGCGGCGGACTGTTCAACAGCGTGTTCTCCGGGCAGGGTCGGCTCGGGCTGGTCTGTGAGGGCAATCCGCTGGTCATCCCCGTTTCCCCGCAGTCCCCGGTGTTCGTCGACACGGACGCGGTGGTCGGCTGGACAGCCCGCCTGGAGACCTCGCTGCACCGCTCCCAGTCCATCGGCTCGATGCTCCGCGGCGGTTCGGGCGAAGCCGTGCAGCTGATGCTCCAGGGCGAGGGCTTCGTCGTGGTGCGGCCGAGCGAGGCGACCCCGCAGAAGGCGCAGCAGCACTGAACCTCCACAACGTGATCCGTGCCGCACGGGCAACCCCCGCCACCGCACCTGCGTCTTGATCGACAACAGACCGATGGCGCCCCGGCCTCCGGGCCGGGGCTCTTTTCCCACCCCTATGCACGGGATGTATACCCAAGAGGTATACATATAGCGTATACACGTCGTGTATAGAAAGGCGCATATGTACGGCAAGGCTTTCGCCCCGGAGTACCAGGGCTCCCTGACCTCCCTTTCTGTGAACTCCTCGCTGGTCGACGTGCTGGCCGAGGGCACCGAGCGGCTGCGCGCGGCCGAGCGGTCCGGACAGCCCGCCGAGGCGGCCCGCTGCGGGCTGGCCGTCGCCGAGGCGCAGCGGCGGCTCGGCCGGATCGAGGACGCCGACCGGGCCTGGAAGGCGAGCTACCGCGCCGCCCGTGCGGCCGGCGACACCGGCGCGATGGCCTGGGCACTGTGGAGCGGCGGCACCCTCGCCCGCCAGCGCGGGGCGTTCCCGCTGGCCTGGCGGCTGCTCGGGCTCGCGGCCGAACTCGGCGAGCGCGGCGGGGACATCGTGGTCCGCGGCTACTCGCTGGCGGGCCTCGCGGAGACCGGCCGCATCCAGGGCGACTACGACGCGGTGGGCCGGCTGCACGAACAGCTGCTGGCAGAGGCCCGCAAGCGCGGGGAGGCCCGGCACACGGTGTGGGCGCTGGAGGGCATCGCGCAGATGCACCGCAACACCGGCGACCACGACCGGGCGTACGCGCTGTTCGAGGAGGCCGCGGAGATAGCCGAGCGGGCCGAGGACCGGCGCGGGCACGCGTGGGCGCTGCGCGGGCTGGCCGACATCCTCTCGGTGCGCGACCAGGACACCGAGCGGGCGCTGGAGCTGCTGTCCCGCGCGGAGGCCGGGTGCCGGGCGATGAACCTGTCCTCCGCGCTCGCCTACAACCACAAGATGCGCGGCAACGTCCTGTACCGCGCCGGTCGGCACACCGAAGCACGGGACATGTACGAGCTGGCGCTGGAGGAGTTCCGCGCGATGAGCGAACCGCGCGGCGAGGCGCTGGCCCGGCTGGGCCTGGCCAAGTCGCTGGCCCGGCTCGGCCGGGACCACGCCGAGACGGCGGCCGAACTGGCCGACCTGGCCAGGACGTTGGAGCGCAGCGGACTCAAGCACGCGCGGGAGATGGTGGTCCGGGCGCAGCAGGAGTTCGGCCTCGACGCGGCGGCCGTACGGTGAGCGCGTGGCCCGTGACGGTGCAGGCGCCGCCCTCCGTGCCCGAAGTCCTCGGCCGGTGCCGGGAGTTGGTGCTCCCGGCGCTCCAGGAGGCGGTGGGCGGGCTGCATCCGTGGGTGGCCGAGATGGCCGCGTACTCCTTCGGCTGGTGCGAGGTCGGCGGGGCACCGGCGGCCGCGCCCGGCGGCAAGGGCGTACGCCAGGCGCTCGCGGTGCTGGGCGCCGAGGCGGCCGGCGCCGACGGCCGGGCCGGCGTCCCGGCGGCGGTCGCGGTCGAGCTGGTCCACGCCTTCTCGCTGCTGCACGACGACATCATGGACGGCGACGGGACCCGGCGCCGCCGCCCGGCCGTGTGGAAGGCGTACGGCACCGGGCCTGCGGTGCTGGCCGGGGACGCCCTGTTCGCCCTCGCCGTGGAGACCCTGGCGCGCGCTCCGCAGGGTCCGGGGGCGGTGCGGCTGCTGTCGGCGGCCCTCGCCGATCTGGTACGCGGGCAGGCGGACGACCTGCTGTTCGCGACCCGGCCCCCGGCCGGCCCGGAGCGGGTGACCCCCGAGGAGTACCGGGCGATGGCGGAGGGCAAGACGGGCGCGCTGCTGGGCTGCGCCGTCGCGCTGGGCGCCGCGCTCGGCGGGGCGCCCGAGGGCGTGGTCGGCGCGCTGGAGCGGGCCGGTCGGCAGCTCGGCGTCGCCTTCCAGCTGGTCGACGACGTCCTGGGGATCTGGGGCGATCCGGCCGTCACGGGCAAGCCTGCGGGCGGTGATCTGCGCGAGCGCAAGATGACGTACCCGGTGCTGGCCGCGCTCTCCTCCCCCGTGGCCCGCGGGCTGCCCGAGCTGCTCGGCCGCCCGGAGCGGGCCGAGGAGGCCGCCGCGCTGATCGAGGCGGCGGGCGGCCGTACGGCGGCGCTGGCACAGGCCCGACGGCACACGGAGGCCGCGCGGGGGACGCTCGCGCAGGCGCCCCTGGCACCCAGGGCCGCCGGGGAGCTGCGCACGCTGCTGGACCATCTGGCGGGCCGCGAGCTGTGAGGCCGTGGCGCCGTCCGTTCAAACGGTGTTGACCTGGGCAGTCCACACGGGTCAGGGTGCGGGGGACGCGGGTTCCCACCCCCGCGCCGGAAGGGTGAAGCACCGTGATCGGCATCTCGGACATCGAAGCGGCGGCGGAGCGGATCGCCGGACACGTGGTACGGACGCCGACCGTACCGAGCCCGGGGCTGACCGAACTGCTCGGTGTCCCGGTCACCGCCAAGCTCGAACTGCTCCAGCGCACCGGCTCGTTCAAGGCGCGCGGCGCGACCGCGAAGCTGCTGTCGCTGAGCGGGGCCGAGCGGGCGGCGGGCGTGGTCGCGGTCAGCGGCGGCAACCACGGCATCGCCCTCGCGGTGATGGCGGCGGCCCTCGATGTGAAGGCGACCGTGGTGATGCCACGGACCGCACCCGCCCGGTCCCTCGCGCTCGCCGAGGCCGCCGGGGCGTCGGTGCGGCTGACCGACGGCATGGACAGCGCGTTCGAGCTGGTGACGAGGCTGCGGGACGAGGGGCTGACCCTGGTCCATCCGTTCGACGACCCGGTCGTGATCGCGGGGCAGGGCACGGTCGGGCTGGAGCTGGCGCAGGACACGCGGGACACGGCCGGGCTGACGGACGTGATCGTCAGCATCGGCGGGGGCGGGCTGATCGCGGGCGTCGCCGCGGCCCTCGCCGCCCTGCGTCCCGGGGTGCGCGTGTGGGGTGTGGAGACCGAGGGTGCCGAGGCGATGTCCGGTGCGCTGAAGGCGGGCGGACCGGTGCCGGTGCCGCTGTCGTCGCTCGTCACCACGCTCAGCGCGCCCTCCGCGTCCCAGCTGACGTACGACCATGTCGCCGCGCTGGTCGAGGAGGTGCTCGTGGTCCCGGACCGGGACGCCGTGCAGGGCTGTCTGGACCTCGCCGAGCACGCCAAGGTGTGGGCCGAGCCGGCCGCGGGCTGTCTGCTGCCGGCGGCCCGGCAGGTGCTGGCGCGGGTCGGCGACGGGGCCCGGCTCGGCCTCGTGGTGTGCGGGGGCAACACCACACCCCGCGAACTCATGGGCTGGGCCGACCGGTTCGGGCTGGGGTGAGCGCGACGGGGCGCGTTGCGGAAGCCCCGGAGCGGGGCGCTCCCGGAATCCGTGGAAAAAAGGGGGCGCATCCGGGAATTCTTTGAACGCACCCCCGCGCGCCCTGCGTACCCCTGGGAGACACGGGACAGGGGTTTCAGCGAGGGATGACCATGGTCGAGGCGCACGTCTCCGCACACGAGTTGGTCGCCGGCCGGTACCGGCTGCTGGAGGTCTTCGCCCGCGAGACGAACCGCCTGTGGTGGTACGCCGAGGACGTGGCGGCCGAACAGCCCCGGCTGGTGGCGCAGACCGCCCTGCCGGCGGACTGCGACGGGGACACCGTGCACCGGGTCACGGCCCGGGTCATCCGGACCTCGGAGACCGTGCGGCGGCTGTGCCCCGGCCGGGTCGCGGTGGTCGTGGACGCCGTGGTCGAGGCCGGCACGCTGTGGACGGTCACCGAGTGGATCGACGGCACGCCGCTCACCGAACTCCTCGACCACGAGGGCCCGTTCAGCCCCGCGCGGTCGGCGCGGATCGGCCTGGAGCTGCTGGAGGTGCTCCAGGCCGCGCACGACGGGGGTATCACCCACGGGGAGTTGAGCCCCGGCCAGGTCTTCGTCCCGGAGGGCGGACCGGTCGTGGTCACCGGGTTCGGGCTGGCCGGGGCGACCCTGGTGCCACGGCTGACGGCACCGTCGTACGCCTCGCCGGAGCAGGCCCGCGACGAGCGGATCGGCCCGGCCGCGGACCTGTGGGCGCTGGGCGCGCTGCTGTACACGATGGTGGAGGGCCGGCCGCCGTTCCGGGACCGGGGCCGGCCCGAGGCCACCCTGAAGGCGGTGGACCGGCTGCCGCTGCGCACCCCGCTGCGCGCGGGCCCGCTCACGCAGGCCGTGCAGGGGCTGCTGCGCAAGAACTCGCGGGAACGGCTGCCGCGGCCGGAGACCCGTGAGGCGCTGACCCGCGCTCTCGACGAGGACGCCGGCGCCGGCCTGCCGACGGGCCCCGAGCCCCGGCTGCGCGGTGGGTACCCGCGTCTGCTGCGGCTCCGCGGACCGGGGCGGAGCCGGCGGGCGCTGGCCGCGGGCAGCGCCGTGGCCGTGGTCGCCGTCGTGGTCGCCGCCCTGGCCGTCACCCACCAGCTGCCCGGCACCGCCACCCGCGCGGCGCACGCGCCGTCGCGCCCCACCGCCTCGGCCGCCCCTCCCACCGCGCCGCCGACGGCGGCCGCCTCGCCCTCCCCCTCCGCCACGGCACCGGCCGGGCTGCCGGCCGGCTATCACCGCTCCATCGCACCGGAGGGTTTCTCGGTGGCGCTGCCGGACGGCTGGAAGCGGCTCCGCACCGAGCGGGCCGGGGCGCGCTACCGCATCACGTTCGGCGCGGGCGGGGCCGCCCCCACCCTGGCCGTCACCTACAGCGAGCACGTCGGCCCGGACCCGGTCGCCGTCTGGCGCGACGACGTCGAACCGTCCCTGCTGCGGCTCCCGGGCTACCAGCGCGTCGGCGCCCTGCGGGCCACCACCTACCAGGGCCGCAAGGCCGCCGACCTGGAGTGGCTGGCGGGTACGGGGGACGCCCGGGTGCACACCTTCGGCCGCGGCTTCCTGATCGGCGGCGACCGGAGCTTCTCGCTGCGCTTCACCACCCTCGCCTCGGCCTGGGACGACGCCGCGAACCGGCTGGCCCTGAAGACGTTCCTGGCGACGTTCCGCGTGGCCGATATGCCCCGATAGGCTTTCCTGTCCGCGCCCGCTCCCGGGTGCGGTCCGTCGAGTCATCCTTGCAGGAGAGCCATCCGTGACCCTGGTCATCGACCCGTCCGAGACATCCGAGACGTCGGAGAGCATCGCCGCGGCCGAGCCGGCCGCGGCGCCGCTGTCCGACCTCGTGGCACGCGACGCCCGTGAGTTCGGCGTCTACGCGCGCACCGGAGGCTGGGCCTTCGCGCTGATGGTGGCGCGCAGTGTGCGGCCGGGCGGGCAGGCCGCCGGTGAGACGCCGAAGGTGTCGGCGAAGGAGTTCGCGCGCCTGGCCGACTGCTCCCCGGAGCGGGTCATGCGCTACTACAAGGCCTGGGACCGGGCCGCCGACGACGCGCTCGTACCGCACTTCGAGACCCTCGAACCCGGCCAGCACGTCGAACTGCCGGACGCGGACGTGTGGTTGGACTACTACGTCTCCCGAAACAGCGCGGCCTCCGAGCGCGGCACCGCGATCGCCGAGGCCGCGGAGGCCGAGGGCATCCGCCCCACCAAGGCGCTGGAGGTCGCCGAGAACCCGACCGCGCTGCGCGCCGCGATCCTCGCCGACCCCTCCACCGCCCGCGCGGCCCGCAGCGCCCTGCTGGACCGGCTCCGGGAGGACCCCGAGCTGCAGGCCGAGCTGGCCCGTGACGTCGTCCGCACCGACGACCTGAAGAAGGCCGTCGCGACCGAGAGCCGGGCCGCCGACCGGATCGGCTACGTCCGCCAGATCGCCGAGTCCGGACGGATCAAGACCCCGGCCGGGCAGACCGTCGACGCCCCCGTCGAGCTGCGCGAGGAGGCCGAGCGGCATCTGTCGCTCATCGACGAGCTGGCGGACGACGAGGACACCGGCGAGTGGGCCACCGAGGCCTACGACACGATGAGGTCGCTGGTCGCCGGCGCGGTCGAGGCCGATCCCGAACTGCGCGTCCAGGAGCAGCGGACCCGGTTCTACAGCAGCCTGCAGAAGGCGACCAAGGCGTTCGAGGAGCTGACCTTCGACGACGCGCAGGACTTCCAGGAGGAGGACATGGACGAGGCGGTCCAGCGTCTGGAGGAACTGCAGCAGGCCATCGGCACGTGCCTGACGGCGCTGCGGGGAGCGCGCGGGGGACGGCCGCCGCAGGACTGAACGGGTTGCCCCGGCCGATGCTGATCACTAGAGTCGGCCGGGTGACTGCCGGGTCGGCCTTGGGCCATACACGAGTGAGGGTCCCGGCCTCGGCGTGAGCGCGAGGCGGGCGAGAGGCCCGCCGCCGTCTCCGAGTGCTCCTGCCCCGGCGCCCGTACGGCGCCGTTTCCAGCGCATCCCGACACCCGGAGACACACCCGCCGATGCAGACCACCGCACCGCACCTGCCCACGACCGCCGTCCGCCTCGACCACACCGCCGTGCTCGCCAGGGACCGGCGGCTGTCGGCCGAGTTCCTCGCCGCCGTCCTCGGCCTGGCGGTCGGCGCCCCCTTCGGGCCGTTCCTCCCCGTCGACCTCGGCAACGGGGTCACGCTCGACTACTACGAGCAGCGGGACGAACCGGTCCAGCCGCAGCACTACGCGTTCCTCGTGCCCGACGAGCAGTTCGACGGCATGATCGCCCGGCTGGACGCACTCGGCGTCCCGTACTACGCCGATCCGCACCACGGCGAGCCGGGCCGGATCAACCGGCTGTTCGGCGGCCGCGGAGCGTACTTCGCCGACCCGTCGGGCCACAACATGGAGATCATGACCCGGCCCTACGTCCGCCCGTAGCCCGGTCCGGCCGCCGTCAGTGCCCCGCCCCGCCGCCGTCGTCGCCGCTGCCGGTCGCTCGGCGCGGCACCGTGGCCCCGGCGTCGGGGCGGATCGTGTGGCGACACCGGATCCACAGGGGCACGACGTACCAGCACACCAGGTACCAGGCGACGACGCCCGCGACCAGCCAGGTCACCTCGCTGCCGTGCGTGGCCACCCGCAGGATCAGCAGGAGCGCGGACGTCGTCGTCATGAGCAACAGGAGCAGGCCGACGAAGGTCAGCCGGGAGGCGATCCGCACCGCCTGCGGCTTGACCCTGCGGCCGGAGACGAGGCGGTGCAGCGACACCGGTCCGATGAGGGCGCCGGTCGCGGAGGCGCCCAGGACGACGGTGACGATGTAGATGACCCGGTCGGCGTGGGCGAGGGTGGCGTACCGCTGCTGGAAGACGACCGTCAGCAGGAAGCCGAAGAGGATCTGCACGCCCGTCTGGGCGACGCGGACCTCCTGGATGAGTTCGCCCCACATCCGGTCGGCCCGCTCCTCCTCGGACTCGTCGCGCCCCGTGCGCCGCCCTTCCTCCGCCATGCGGTCCGTGTAACCGTCCGGCCGTTCCTTCAAACGACCGCCGTCCGGGCGGCGGCTACCAGCGCTGCTCGACCTGGTCCCTGATCCGGCGGTCGTACAGCTCGCGGATCGCGGTGCGGGTGTCCCCGGGCAGCGGCGGCAGCTTGGCGGCGGCCGCGTTGGCGCGGGCCTGCTCCGGACTGCGGGCGCCGGGGATGACCGTCGTCACGCCGTCCTGCTCGACGATCCAGCGCAGGGCCAGCTGGGCCGGGGTGTATCCCTCGGGGGCGAGCGCGGCGAACTCGGCGGCGGCCTCGACACCGGTGGCGTAGTCGACGCCGGAGAAGGTCTCGCCCTGGTCGAAGGCCTCGCCGTGCCGGTTGTAGGTGCGGTGGTCGTCGGCCGGGAACACCGTGTCCCTGGTGTACTTGCCGGACAGCAGGCCGGAGGCGAGCGGCACGCGCGCGATGATGCCGACACCGGCCGCGCGGGCGGCGGGGAGCACCTCGTACAGGGGCTTCATGCGGAACGGGTTGAGGATGATCTGGACGCTCGCCACGTGCGGCCGGGCGATCGCGGTCAGCGCCTCGGCGCAGGTCTCGACGCTCACCCCGTACGCCGC
Organism: Streptomyces monashensis; assembly: GCF_001866665.1. GTDB lineage: Bacteria > Actinomycetota > Actinomycetes > Streptomycetales > Streptomycetaceae > Streptomyces > Streptomyces monashensis. Next base: position 52,246 of record NZ_MLYO01000072.1, read on the forward strand.
GATCCGCTCCTCCTCGACGAGCGCGTCCAGGGCGTCGTAGACCGCGTCGGAGGAGTAGACGGGGGTCGGCGGGCAGTGCAGCTGGACCAGGTCGATGCGGTCGACGCCGAGGTTGCGGCGCGAACGGTCGTTCCAGGCACGGAAGTTGTCCAGGACGTAGTGTTCGGGGAGCTGCTCTGCCCGGCGGCCCATCTTGGTGGCGACCAGCACGTGCAGATCGGGGCGGCTGCGCAGGAAGGAGGCGATGGTCTCCTCGCTGCGCCCGTCGCCGTACACGTCGGCGGTGTCGAAGAAGGTGACCCCTGCCTCGGCCGCCGCCTCCAGGACGGACAGGGCCTCCTTCTCGTCCACGTGGCCCCAGTCGGCACCCAGCTGCCAGGTACCGAGACCGACCACCGAGGCCCACTGGCCCGACCTGCCGAATTCGCGTTCGTCCATGGCGTCAGTGTGCCATCCGGCACCGGTCCGCGCGGAACAGGCCGCTCCGGCAGGACTCCCGGGCGCGGACCGCGCGCCTTTCACCCGCTCGGGTGATGTCGGTGGACGACAGCACGATGGGCGTACAGCGCGCCCCTACCGTGAGCCCGTGACCGAACGCTTCACGGACGCCCCGGACAACTCTCTTTCTTCATACGGCAGTTCATGGCCCGTCAGCCGACGCGGCCTGCTGCGCGGTGCGGCCGTCGCCGCCGCGTGGGCCGCCGTGCCGGTGCTGCTCGCGGCCGACCCGGCGGCGGCCGCGGCCGAACTTCCCGGGTTTCCGGCCGAGGTGAGGCTCTACCGCTCGGCGTACCGCAACTGGGTGGGTGAGATCACCGCCGACGGACTGTGGGCCTGCGCCCCGGCCGGGCCGGAGCAGGTCCTCGCCGTGGTCGACTGGGCCTGGCGCCGCGGCTGGCGGGTCCGCGCACGGGGCCGCTCGCACGGCTGGTCGCCGCTGACGATCACCGAGGGGACGACGGCCGGCACCCGGACCCTGCTGGTCGACACCGCCTCGCAGCTGACCGGCCTGGCCCTGGAGTCCGGTTCGGCGGTCCGCGCCGGCGCGGGCGTGACCATGGAAGCCCTGCTCACCTTCCTGGAGGGCCACGGGCTGGGCCTCACCGCGACGCCCGCGCCCGGAGACCTGACCCTCGGCGGCGCCCTGGCGATCGGCGCGCACGGCACCGCCGTACCGGCCGACGGCGAGCACCCGGCGCCCGGCACGACGTACGGCTCGCTGAGCAATCGTGTGCTGGAGCTGACGGCGGTGGTGTGGGACGCGGACCGCGGGGCGTACGCGCTGCGCACGTTCCGCCGCGACGAGGCGGACTGCGCGGCGCTGCTGGCCCACCTCGGCCGGGCCTTCGTCACCGAGGTGGTGCTGCGGGCCGCGCCGGACGGCAACCTGCGCTGTGTCAGCCGTACGGACGTGCCGGCCCGTGAACTGTTCGCGGCGCCCGGTTCCGGCGGGCGCACCCTGGAGCGCTTCGTGCACCGCTCGGGCCGCGTCGAGGCGATCTGGTTCGCCTTCACCGCGTTTCCGTGGCTGAAGGAGTGGAGCGTCGCACCGGTGCGGCCGCCGGGCTCACGGCATGTCACCTCGCCCTACAACTACCCCTTCTCGGACAGCGTGCCCACGCCCGTGGCCGACCTGGTGGGGCGGCTGGTCGCGGGCGCGGGCTGGTCCCTGGCGCCGGAGGTGGGCAACGCGCAGCTCACGGTGGCGAGGCTCGGACTGACGGCCACGGACTCGGCCGACCTGTGGGGGCCGTCGAAGAACACCCTGCTGTACCTGCGGCCGACCACGCTGCGGGTCACGGCGAGCGGGTACGCGGTGCTCACCCCGCGGGCCGGCGTGCAGCGGGTGGTGCACGAATTCACCGGCCGCTACCGGGAGTTGCTCGCCGCGTACGCCGCACGGGGCCGCTTCCCGGTCAACGGCTCGGTGGAGATCCGGGTGACCGGCCTGGACCAGCCGGCCGAGGCGGGCGTGCCGGGTGCGCGGACCCCGCTGCTGTCGGCGCTGCGGCCGTGCGCGGAGCGTCCCGAGTGGGACACGGCGGTGTGGCTGGACGTGCTGACGCTGCCCGGCACGCCGTACGCGGAGGCGTTCCTGCGGGAGCTGGAGCGGTTCCTGTTCGGCACGTACGACGGCGGGTACGCCCTCGCCCGCGCGGAGTGGTCCAAGGGCTGGGCGTACTCCGACGACTCCGCCTGGAGCGACCCGGAGGTGCTCGGCACGGCCGTGCCCGGCACCTTCGGCCGGCAGGTGTGGGGGCAGGCGGTCGCGACCCTCGACCGTCTGGACCCGCACCGGGTGTTCGGCAACGCCTTCCTGGACCGCCTCCTGCGCTGAACCCGCCCCGAGCCGATGGCGGCCTGCCCGGTGACGTCGTGGCCCTCGCCCGGTTCCGCGAGCAGTCCCGTCGCGCGCGGCTGCCGCCGGGCGACGTGATGGCCAGGACGGCTGGAGGCGCGGTCGTCGCCGCCCCGCACCGGTGCTTCGGGCGGGCCACCGCCGAACTGCGCTTTCGCCGAGCCGGCGTTGAGGCGGGGGTGCCGTGACCCGGGCTGCCCCTCCCGTCCGAGGGCCTGCGTGAACCGGACGTCGGCGATCGCGGCAGGCATGCCGGGCAGCCGCAGCCGCATCCGAGCCAGGTCGCCCCCGCGGCCCGCGCCGGGGACGACGGCCCGCTGGTCGCGGCCTTCCGCGGGGCCGCCGGAGCTCTGCGCACCGGGCCGGACGAGGCGTGCCGGCTCAGCCTGCCGGGGTCAACTGGGCCTGGACGAGCGGCCCGTAGCGTTCCGCGACCGCGTCGGCGTCGGTGCCGCGCAGGTGCGGTCCGCGGGCGATGCCGTACATCACGCCGAGGCCGACGAGCGCGGCGACGGCCAGTTCGGCGCGCAGTCCGGGGTCGGGGCCGGTGAGCCGGGCGGCGAGGCGTTCGGTGACCTGGGCGCGGAAGTTGGCGCGCAGGACCTCGCCGTGGTCGCCGTGCAGCGGGGCGAAGGCGATGCGCAGCAGCGGGTCGGCGCCGCGGTCGCGCTGGCTGGCGAGGACGTGCCGGACCATGTGCCGGCCGAGGCCGGGCAGCGGCGCGTCGAGCAGGGCGTCCGCGTCGGTGTCGAAGGACATGACGCGGGCGAACAGGGCGTCCTTGTTGCCGAAGTACTTCACGATCAACGGCGGGCTGACACCGGCCCGTTCGGCCACCGCCTTCAGGGTGATGTCGGCGTGGGCCTGCCGGGCCAGGAGATGACGGGCGGCCTTGACGATGGCGGCCTTGGTGACCTCGGCGTCACGGCGGCCGGGGGCGCTGTCCGGCCCGGGTGGGGTGCTCACGGTGCTCATGTTCCCGCCCGCACCCCGCCCGGCGCGCCGCGGGTGGCGCGCCGGGCGCGGCGGCCGCCGTCGGCGGGGCCGCCGTCGCCCGGAATGGTCAGGGCGGCCGCGCAGGCGGCGAGGGCGACACCGCCCGCCATGGCGAACGCCAGCAGATAGCCGTGCAGGGTGGGGATCGAGGTGCCGCGCACGGGGCTGCTGTGGTGGACGAGGACTGCGGCGACAGCGGCGCTGGAGACGGCCTGGCCGATGGTGCGCATGAGGACGTTGACGCCGTTGGCGGAGGCGGTCTGGCTCGCCGGGACCGCGCGCAGGATCAGGGTCGGCAGCGCCGAGTAGGCGAGGGTGGTGCCGGTCGCGACGACCGTGGCGCCCACGACGATCATCCACAGGTCGCGACTGTCGGCGATGCGTACGGCGTAACCGCAGGCCATGACGGCGGCGCCCAGAGCGAGGGTGATGCGCGGGCCGCGGGCGGCGGAGATCCGGGCCGACAGCGGCGAGAGCAGCAGCATGGTCACCCCGCCGGGCAGCAGGCACAGGCCGGTCGCGACGATGGACAGGCCGAGGCCGTAGTCGGTGGTCTTCGGCGTCTGCACCAGCTGGGCGGTGACGAGGGAGTTGGCGTAGAAGGCGAACCCTGTCAGCAGGGCCGCCACGTGCGACAGCCCCACCCGCGGCCGGCTGACCAGCCCCAGGTCCACCAGCGGCCGTTCGGTGCGCAGTTGCCGCCACCACCACAGGGCGAGGACCACGAGGGCGGCGAGGAACAGTCCGAGGATCCGCGCGCTGCCCCAGCCCCAGGTGCCGCCCTGGGAGACGCCCAGCAGCAGGCACACCAGCCCGGCGGCGAGCCCCAGCGCGCCGAGCACGTCGAACCGGCCGGGCTCGCGCACCGGCGACTCCTTGACCGCCCACCAGGTCGCCGCGACGCCCAGCGTGCCGAGGGCGCCGGTGAGCCAGAACATCGTGTGCCAGTCGGCGTACTGGACCACCAGCGCGGCGAGCGGCAGGCCGAGGGCGGCGCCGATGCCGACCGTGGAGCTCATCAGGGCCACCGCCGAACCCCGGCGCTCCGGCGGGAGTTCGTCGCGCAGGATGCTGATGGACAGCGGGACGACGCAGGCGGCGGCGCCCTGGAGCGCGCGGGCGGCGATGAGCACGCCGATGTCCGAGGTCAGGGCGCACATCACCGAGCCGAGGGTCATCAGCACGAGCGCGGCCGTGAGCACCCGCTTCTTTCCGTACATGTCTCCGGCCCGGCCGAGCACCGGGGTGAGGACGGCGCCGGAGAGCAGGGTCGCGGTGACCGTCCAGGACACGGCCGCGGCGGACGCGCCGGTGAGCCGGGGCAGGTCCGGCAGCAGGGGGACGACGACGGTCTGCATGACCGCCATGAGGATGCCGCCCGACGCCAGCACCGGGATGGTGCACCGGTTCCGCGGCGCGCGGGCCGCCGCCGGGGCGCCGGACGGCTGGGGTATCGGGGCGGGCTGGTCCATCGGTGCTCCCGGGGACGGTGTGAGGAGACGTGAAAGAGGGTGAATTCCCATTCACCCTAGCGAGTGAATGGGAATTCACCAACGCCCTTCACCCGGCCCGGGTCGCGCTCCGATCAGCCCAGGTTCTGCTCCAGGGCCTTCAGGTAGTTGCGCATGAAGTGGTCGCGGATTCCGTCGGACGCGGGCGCGAAGACGTCCGCACTCGCTCCCGCGATCCGGTCGGTGAGTGCCGAGAACATCGGCATGCTGTCGTGCAGCTTGCCCTTGGAGTCGATGTAGCGCAGCCCCCGGACATGGGTGAAGACGGGCTCGGGCGGCAGCTGGGGCACGATGTCGTTGTTGTTGACGAAGCGGTACGTGCGCCCGCCGAGTCCCCGGTGGAACGCCTCGGCGAGGACCACGTCACAGGTGCGCGGCTGGCCGAAGGTGTAGATGCCGTCCGCCGCGAGGTTCGGGTCCTCCAGGTACATACGGGCGCCGGCGAGCATGGCGAGGGCGCCGCCGAGGCTGTGCCCGGTGAAGTACAGGGTCTGCCCGTCGGTGCGCAGGTCCTCGAGGGCCGCCTCGACGTCCGGGTAGACCGAGCGCAGGGCCTCGGCGAATCCGTAGTGGACGTGCCCGCTGCCGCCGGGACCGGTGGCGGGCGGGGTCGAGGCGTCGGTGAGCCAGTCCTTGATCTGGGTGGGTTCGGTGCCGCGGAAGGCGATGACGATCATCCGGTCACCGGCCATCGTGTACGCCTGGGTGTCCTGCAGCGGGAACGGCGGGGTGAACCGGGTCCGATGGTGCCGCACCCGATCGAAGCCCCACTTCGCGGCCTGCGCCTCGATGGTGGCCTCGTCCTTGTACGCGAGATCGGACGCGCGGGCGAGCCAGTAGGCGCGTTGCACGCTGTAGCCCGTCGAGGTCTGGTCGAAGGTGTCGGACATGGCCATGGGCGGGGCTCCTTGCGGGTGGGGGATGCGAGGGGTGTGGTGAGGGCCGGCCGCGGACGACCGGCGTGCCGAGCCTCAGCGGCCCCTCGCACGGACGTGCAACGCGCGGGCCGCGCGTGGGCCGAGCCACCGCTTGAGCCGGCGCAGCACCTCCAGTTGCCCGGCCGCCTTGTCGAGGCCGTAGTAGAGCTGCGGGGGGACGTACGGCAGGAGCGGTGAGTGGCGCTGGCCGAGCAGGGCGAACATCCGGTGCGGGGGCAGGTCGATGTAGCGCGGGAGGTTCTCGTACCAGCGGGCGCTGTAGCGGGCCGCGCTCTGGACGGACAGCAGCTCGGACAGGCGCCGGCGCTCGTAGGCGGTGAGCGCCTCGGGCAGAACGGGGTGCGTGCGCAGGGCGTCGGCGAGGCACATGGCGTCCTCCAGGGCGAGGGTGGTGCCGGCGCCGATGGAGTAGTGGGTGGTGTGGGCGGCATCGCCGAGCAGCACCAGGTTGCCGTGGTGCCAGGTGCGGTTGGTGAGGGTGCGGAAGTTCAGCCAGCCGGCGCCGGGGCGGCCGATGAGACCGTGGCCGTCGAGGACGTCCGCGAAGAGCTTCTCGAGCACCGCGAGCCCCTCGGCCTCGTCCATCCGGTCCAGGCCGAGACCGGTGAAGGTCTCCGGGGAGCATTCGACGACACAGGTGCTGTGCGCGTCGCTGTAGCCGTAGCCGTAGGCCCAGATCCAGCCGTGCGGAGTCTCGGCGAAGGTGAAGGTGAAGGCGTCGAAGACCTTGGTGGTGCCCAGCCAGATGTAGTGGTTGCGGCCCTCGGCGATCTCGGTGCCGAAGACCTCGGCGTGCCGGGTGCGCAGCGCGCTGTGCACGCCGTCGGCCGCGACGACGAGGTCGGCGTCCGCGGGCGGTTCGGTCAGTTCGCTCTCGTACTCCAGCCGTACGCCGAGCGCGCGGGCCCGCTCGGCGAGCAGGTCGAGCAGCCGGTGGCGGCCGATGCCGAAGCCCTCGTCGCCCTGGTGACGGGTTGTCAGATCCCGGACGTGGGCGACGCCGTCGCTCCAGCGGACCGAGGCGCGCTCGACCGCCCGCGCCACGTCGGGGTCGTGGTCCTGGAGCCGGTCGAGGAGGCCGCGCCAGTACGTCACGCCCCAGCCGTACGTCGACCCCTCGGGGTTGCGCTCATGGACGGTGATGTCGTGGGACGGGTCCTGCCGCTTGAGCAGGATGGCGAGACACAGGCCCGCGGGCCCGCCTCCGGCGCAGACGACCTTCACAGCCATACCCCTGCCTGACACTGAACGTGGTCGAACGGGACCGCAGGGTAGCAGTGCGACCAGGCCTTTCGATCGCGTCAGTTTGGCGTGGTGAGCAGCATCACTCGGACAGACGGAACCCGCGAAAGATCACCGGAAAGGCGGTCGGCGCGGCAAGGAATTCCCCGTTCCGGAGGAGATCGCCCGTCTGGCGCGACAAGATCAACTTCGTTCAACCCTGTACGACATATGGCCAATTGTCTGGATCATGGCCAACCGGTTCCGGGAGATTTCTCCCCGTACCCGCCCCCTCGATAGGCATGCGTCGTCACCACCGGAAGCACCCTTCAGGAGGACCCTCATGCCCGACATCAGCCGTCGCCGCGCGCTCACCGCCGCGGCAGCCCTGGCCGCGACGGCCACCGCCGCGACCCTCGCCGCACCCGCCGCCTCGGCCGCCGGCCACGAGCACCCCATGCCGATGCCTCGGCACCCCGAGAACTTCGACGAGGTCTACAAGGGCCGCCGAATACAGGGCCGCCCGATGAGCGGGGGCGGCCACCACGCCGAACACGGCGGCGGAGTCGAGGTGTTGGTCGACGGCGTCGAGCTGCACGTGATGCGGAACGCCGACGGCACCTGGATCAGCGTCGTCAGCCACTACGACCCGGTGGCCACCCCGCGCGCCGCGGCCCGCGCCGCGGTGGACGAGCTCCAGGGCGCCCCGCTGCTGCCCCTCCCCGCCAACTGACCCGCCCCCACAAGGACTTCCGGAGCAACGCGGACCATGACCGTACGCAAGAACCAGGCCACCCTGACCGCCGACGAGAAGAAGCGGTTCGTCGACGCCGTGCTCGCGCTCAAGCGCGGTGGGCGCTATGACGAATTCGTGCGCACGCACAACGAGTTCATCATGTCGGACACCGACACCGGCGAGCGGACCGGCCATCGCTCCCCGTCCTTCCTGCCCTGGCACCGCAGATTCCTGCTCGACTTCGAGCGGGCGCTCCAGTCGGTGGACTCCTCGGTCGCCCTGCCGTACTGGGACTGGAGCGCCGACCGCACCCCGCGCGCCTCGCTGTGGGCGCCGGACTTCCTCGGCGGCACCGGGCGCAGCTCGGACGGCCGGGTGATGGACGGCCCGTTCGCCGCGGCGGCCGGCAACTGGCCGCTGACCGTGCGGGTCGACGGCCGTACGTTCCTGCGCCGCTCGCTCGGCACGGGCGTGCGCGAGCTGCCGACCCGCGCGGAGGTGGAGTCGGTGCTGTCCATACCGACGTACGACATGGCGCCGTACAACAGTGCCTCGGACGGCTTCCGGAACAACCTGGAGGGGTGGCGCGGGGTCAATCTGCACAACCGGGTCCACGTCTGGGTCGGCGGGCAGATGGCCACCGGCGTCTCCCCCAACGACCCGGTGTTCTGGCTGCACCACGCCTACGTCGACAAGCTGTGGGCGCAGTGGCAGAGCCGGCACCCGGGCGCGGGCTATGTGCCGACCGGCGGGACGGCGGACGTCGTCGACCTGGACGAGACGATGAAGCCGTGGAACGACGTGCGCCCGGCGGACCTGCTGGACCACACGAAGTTCTACACCTTCGACAGCTGACGACCGGGTCCGGCCGACGGCGGCCGGTCAGGCCTCGGCGGTACGGCACTCCGGGTGGCCCCAGCCCTGTGCGTTCTTGGCGATGGACTCGCCTGCCGCGTAGGAGCGGCCGCACAGGCAGCGGCCGGGGAACTTCGCCTTGATCGTGCGCGAGGACGTGCCGGTGGCCGTCCCGCCGCCGGTGCGGCGGGGCGCCCTCTTGCGCGGGGCCGCGGCCTTCGGGGTGTCCGGCGAGGCCGGCGGCGCCGGGGAGCCGAGCGCGCTGCCGGCTTCCTCCTGCACGGAGGCCGCCTGGCTGGCCGCGCGGTCGGCGAAGTCGTTCAGCGGGTCGCCGTCGACCTGGTGGGCGGGCACGTAGCGGAACTCCACGGACCGGCCGTCGAGCAGCTCGTCGATGCGCACGACCAGGTCCTGGTTGGCGACCGGCTTGCCGGCGGCGGTCTTCCAGCCGTTGCGCTTCCAGCCGGGCAGCCAGGTGGTGACGGCCTTCATCGCGTACTGGGAGTCCATGCGGATCTCCAGCGGCACGTCCGGTGCGACCGCCGCGAGCAGCCGCTCCAGAGCGGTGAGTTCGGCGACGTTGTTGGTGGCCCGGCCGAGCGGGCCGGCCTCCCAGCGGGCGGGGGTCCGCTCGTCGTCGGAGACCACCCACGCCCATCCGGCCGGTCCGGGGTTTCCCTTCGAAGCCCCGTCGCACGCGGCCACCACACGTTCACGCATACGCACGATCATGCCATGGGTGCGTGGACCACCGCTCCGGCGCCTTCGGCCTCACACCTCCTTGACCGACGGCATCTGCCCTTCGGTGGTCGTGACGTCGATCACCGAGAAGTTCGCGCCCTGCGGATCGCTCAGCGCCGCGAACCGGCCGAAGGGGCTGCTCATCGGCCCGAAGCGGAGGACGGCGCCGAGCTTGACGGCGCGCTCGACCGCCCGGTCGCAGTCGTCCACGGTGAAGTAGACGTTGATGTACGAGGGCACCTCGGGCGGGAAGTCGTCGGTCATCTTCATCCGGCCGAGGACGGGGTCGCCGCCCACGTCGAACATCCGGTAGTCGACGGCGTGGTCCTCCATCTGCTTCATCCGGTAGGGAAAGACGGCGGACAGGAAGGTGTCGGCCTTCTCCGGTTCCCGCGTGAAGACCTCGGCCCAGCAGTAGGCGCCCGGGGTGCCGGTCGTCTCGAAGCCCTCGTGGCTGCCCGCCTGCCAGACGCCGAACACCGCTCCGCTGGGCTCCCGGGCCAGGCACATCGTGCCGAAGTCCCCGACCCGCATCGGTTCCATCAGCACCTCCCCGCCGTTGTCCCGGACCTTCTGCGCGGTGGCGGCGGCGTCCGGCACGGCGAAGTACAGGCACCACTGCGACTGCCCCTCCTGACCGGGCATGGGCGGGACGACGGCGGCCACCGCCCTGCCGTCCACAAAGGCCTGTGTGTAGTTGCCGTACTCCGACGACGACTCGCCGAAGGTCCAGCCGAGGACGTCGCCGTAGAAGCGCTTGGCTCCCTCGACGTCACTGAACATCGCGTCGGCCCAACAGGGCGTTCCCTCGGGTTGCACGGCCATGCTGACGACCCTCCTGGTGCGGTATGTCCGGACAGTCACGCTTGCCACCCCGCTGTTCACGCTAGCCATGCCGCCGTCGGCCCGCGCGCCGAGCGACCGGAGCCGGAGCTGGACCACGGGCATTCACGGACAGTCATGACATGGGCGCTCCAGGTCACCCTTGGGGGTGAACAGCGCGCGCGAAACCCGGCTGCGGAGGCGAGCGGAAGCATGCATTCAGCCGCACGCCGCAGGTTTGACACAAACGGCGGGTTTGCACAACCCGCGCGCGCAGCCGCCCCCTTTCACGCCTTACCCGGTGATCATCCGGCCTGTTTGGCTGGGCGTGCGCAACGCCACTGGCACACCACTGCTCCATCTCGTCACCCCCGTTCCGCCCTGCCTGGAGGGAAAGTGTCCACACCGGACAGCGCCACCGGTTCCGTCGTCGAAGAACCCGCCCCCGCACCGGACGGACAGCTCAGCAGTCTGAGCACCCGGGCGGCACGCCAGCTCACCACGACCACCAAGTCCGAACCCCAGATGCAGGCCATCACCTCCCGATGGCTGCTGAAGACGCTGCCGTGGGTGGACGTGAAGGGCGGCACCTACCGGGTCAACCGCCGTCTGCAGCTGCGCACCGGGCGCGGCCGGGTGCACTTCGAGCACAACGGCGCCGACGACATCCGGGTCGTCCCGGAGACCCTGACCGAACTGCCGGTCCTGCGCGGCTATCCCGACGGCGAGGTGCTGCGGGAGCTCGCGGGCCGCTTCCAGCCCCGCGAGGTGCGCGCCGGGCAGGTGCTGTTCGAGGCCGGCCAGCCGGTGACCGAGGCCTACCTGGTCGTGCACGGCCGGTTCACCCGCTACACCAACGGCAAGTACGGCGACGAGGAGATCACCGGGGTCGTCTCCGCCGGCGACCAGATGGGCGACGAGGCGGTCGGCCAGTCCGACCCGCTGTGGCTGTCCTCGGTGCGCGCCGACACCGCGGGCGTGGTGCTCTCGCTGCCCTGGACCGCCATCCAGGAGGTCACCCAGCGGGTGCCGTCCCTCGCCGCGCATCTGCAGGCGTACGTCGAGCAGCAGCGCATGCCCATGAACCGCAAGGGCGAGGCCGAGGTGCCGGTGCAGGCCGGCCACACCGGCGAGCCGACCCTTCGGGGCGGTTTCGTGGACTACGAACTCGCCCCGCGCGAATACGAGTTGTCGCTCACCCAGACCGTGCTGCGGGTGCACACCCGCATCGCCGACCTCTACAACGACCCGATGGACCAGACACAGCAGCAGCTGCGCCTGACGGTCGAGGAGATCCGCGAGCGCCAGGAGTGGGAGCTGGTCAACAACCGCCGGTTCGGACTCCTGCACAACGTCGACTACGGCCAGCGGATCAGCACCTTCACCGGCCCGCCGACCCCGGACGACATGGACGAGCTGCTGTCCATGCGGCGCAGGACCAAGGTGTTCCTCGCCCACCCGAAGGCGATCGCGGCGTTCTTCCGGCAGTGCAACCGGCGCGGTCTGGTGCCCGGCACCGCGAGCGTCGACGGGCACGAGGTGCCGGCCTGGCGCGGGGTGCCGATCTACCCGTGCAGCAAGATCCCGATCCGCGACGACCACACGACCAGCATCCTCGCGCTGCGCACCGGCGAGGCCGACCAGGGCGTCGTCGGCCTCTACCAGACGGGCATCCCGGACGAGTTCCAGCCCGGCCTGAACGTCCGCTTCATGGGCATCAACGAACAGGCCGTCATCAACTACCTGGTCACCGCCTACTACTCGATGGCCATCCTCGTCCCCGACGCGGCAGGGATCCTGGAGAACGTCCAGCTCGGCCGGACCGCCGACTGACGGCCTGGAGCGCGCCATGAACACACCCACCACCGCTTACACGCTGCCCGGGCCACCGAACCTCGCCCAGGCCCTGCGCCCGGTGCGGCGCACCGGAGTGATCCCCGGCCTGCACTGCCGACCGGCCGTGCCCGCCGACCCGGAGAAGGCCGCCGAGATCGACCGCCGGCTGGAGGAATGGGCCCGGGGGCTGGACCTGTTCCCCGAGTCCTGGACGGGCGACTTCTCCGGCTTCCAGTTCGGCCGGGCCGTCGTCCTGCAGCACCCGGGCGGCCTCGACCTGGACCGGCTCACCGCGGCGGGCAAGCTGTTGCTCGCCGAGAACATCGTGGACTCCTGCTACTGCGAGGAGGACGAGGGGCGGGGCGGATCGCGCAGCGGCCTCGGCGGCCCGCTGATCATCGCCCAGTCGGCGCTCGACCCGTACCACGGCATCCCGGAGCTGGAGGCCGAGTGGCGCGAGGGCATCGAGGCCGACGGCCCGCTGCGCTCTTACCACCACGCCCTCGCGGACTACGCCACCTTCGCCACACCCAGCCAGACCGGCCGGTTCGTGCACGACATGGCCCGGCTGCACATGGGCTATCTCGGCGAGGCCGCCTGGATGGAGGCCCGGTACATGCCACGGATCTGGGAGTACCTGGTGATGCGGCAGTTCAACAACTTCCGCCCCTGTCTGTCACTGGTCGACGCGGTGGACGGCTACGAACTGCCCGAGCAGGTCTACGCCCGCCCGGAGATCCAGCGGATCACGGCCCTCGCGTGCAACGCCACGACGATCGTGAACGACCTGTACTCCTTCACCAAGGAGCTGGCGAGCGATCCGGACCACCTCAATCTGCCGCAGGTGGTCGCCGCCAACGACCGGCGCGGGCTGAAGGCGGCCTATCTGAAGTCCGTCGAGATCCACAACCAGGTCATGGAGGCCTTCGAGGAGGAGTCGGCCGCGCTGTCGGCCACCTCGCCCGTGATCGCGCGCTACGCCGGGGGCCTGGCCGCCTGGGTCTCCGGCAACCACGAGTGGCACGCCACCAACACCCACCGCTACCACCTGCCCGACTACTGGTGATCCACGCGATCACCGGTCGTAGTCCGGCTGCACCGCAACGCTGTCATACGTGTCCAGAGGAGTTTTCGTTGACCACCGCCCCCGCCCGCACCACCACCGTTCCGGTCCCGACCCAGTCCATCTACCAGACCCGGGTCGCGGACTACTGGAACGCCGAGGAGAATCCGGTCAACCTCGAACTCGGCAGGATCGACGACCTGTACCACCATCACTACGGCATCGGTGAGGCCGACCGGTCGGTGCTGGAGGAGCCCGACCCGGAGCTGCGCAAGGAGCGCATCACCAGCGAGCTGCACCGGCTAGAGCACGCCCAGGCGGAGCTGCTGGCGTCCCACCTCGGCCCACTCACGCCCGCCGACCGGGTCTTCGACGCCGGCTGCGGCCGGGGCGGCGGCAGCATCGTCGCGAACCTGCGCCACGGCTGCCACGCCGACGGAGTCACCATCTCGGCCAAGCAGTGCGACTTCGCCAACGAGATGGCCCGCAAGCGGGGCGTCGACGACAAGGTGCGCTACCACCACCGCAACATGCTGGACACCGGCTTCGAGACGGGTGCGTACGCGGCCTCGTGGAACAACGAGTCCACGATGTACGTCGAGCTGGAGCTGCTGTTCGCCGAGCACGCCCGGCTGTTGCGCCGCGGCGGACGCTATGTGACGGTCACCGGCTGCTACAACGACACCTACGGCCGGGCCTCGCGCGAGGTGTCGCTGATCAACGCGCACTACATCTGCGACATCCACCCGAGGTCGGAGTACTTCCGCTCGATGGCGAAGAACCGGCTGGTGCCGGTCCATGTGGAGGACCTGACCGCGGCGACGATCCCGTACTGGGAGCTGCGCAAGCAGGCCGACCACCTGGTGACGGGCATCGAGGACGCGTTCCTGGACGCCTACCGCAATGGCAGCTTCCAGTACCTGCTGATCGTGGCCGACCGGGTCTGATCCCGAGGTCGAGGGGGGCGGGGTGCCGAGGTTCGCCTCGGCGCCCCGCCGGCCCGGTCGTACGGCAGTCGCCCTACTCCCCCGCGTACGCCTTCTCCAGGGCGGCGACGTCCAGCTTGCCCATGCTCATCATGGCGGTGGCGACGCGGGCCGCCTTCTGCGGGTCGGGGTCGCTCAGGAGGTCGGTCATCCGGTCGTAGACGACCTGCCAGGAGACGCCGTACCGGTCCTTGAGCCAGCCGCAGGGGCCGGGCTCGCCGCCGCCCTCGGTGAGCCCGGTCCAGTAGGAGTCGATCTCTTCCTGGTCGGCGCAGAGGATCTGGAAGGAGATCGACTCGTTGAACGTGAACTGGGGGCCGCCGTTGAGGGCGATGAACTTCTGGCCGTTGGCCGTGAACTCGACCACCAGCACCGATCCGGCCGGACCGGGCCCGGCCTCGGTGTGGCGGGTGACATGGCCGATGGACGAGTTCTTGAAGACCGACACGTAGAACTCGGCGGCCTCCTCGGCCTTGCCGTCGAACCAGAGACAGGTGGTGAAACCGTCGGTGGTCATGAGTACCTCCTGGGCGGGGAACGCGGTCATGAGTACCGACCGTTCCGCACGGCAGAACTCATCGGCCGCGGCGGAACCGGGTCAGGCCGCCAGGCAGAGCACGCCGGACGGGCGGTGCGGTACGGCGGCCGGGCGCCGCTGGACGCTGGTGCGCAGCGTGAGCTCGCCGTGTGCCAGGGACAGCAGGTCGCCGAGGCCCAGTCCGAGGGCGTGCGCGGCGGCCGCGAGGACCTCCGAGGAGGCCTCCTTGCGGCCGCGCTCGATCTCGGAGAGGTAGGGCAGCGAGATCCGGGCCGTGTCGGCAACGTCCTTCAGCGTGCGGTCCTGCGCCCGGCGCTCGCGCCGCAGCACCTCTCCGACCAGATCACGCCAGAGGGGCTCTTTGCCCTCCCCCGGTTCCGTCTCGGGCGCCTGCGGGCGGACGGGTGCGGGCCGCAGCGGGATCACTCGGGCTTCGTTGCTCACCTGGTTCGTCACCCACGTCAGCCTAGGAGGCGCAGGCCGCGGGGCAAGGGCTCGGCGTTGCGCCCTGAGGGAAACCGGCTCAGCGCCGGAGCACGAAGCGGGCACGCACCCGCTTGCCGACGGGGACGCGCTCGGCGGTGACCTCCACGGCCAGGGCGTCCACGATCTCCAGACCGTGCCGTCCGACGCGTGCCGGGTCCCTGGGGTAGCGGTGGGGCAGCGCGGAGCTGCTGTCGTAGACGCACACCGTGACCGCGCTGTCCGTGCCCTCCAGCTCCAGGATGTACGGGCCGTTGCTGTGCCGCTCGGCGTTGGTGACCAGCTCGCTCACGAGCAGGAGCAGTTCGCCGTCGGCGCCGCGGTCGGGCGCGGCGCACCACTCGGTCTTCAGCTGCTCCAGGAACCGGGCCGCGAAGGCCCGTGCCTCCGCTATGGAGCCGGGCTCACCGGTGTAGTGCTCGGCGCGCCGCAGCGGTTCCACGGGTACATCGAAACCAGTCGGTATCACGTCCCCGCCCACGTACTCGGTCATGCTGTCTCTCTCGAATGCCGGTCCGGCCTTTCGTCCGTTGCACCAGTCCTGCTACCCCGAGCCGGGCGCGGCAGTCCCCCGAAGCGTTCGCCGAGCGCGCACAGTGGCGATGCTCACCCTCCGGACGGGCTCGGGGACGGTGATGCCGGCCCGGCGGAGGGGGACGAGGAGGGCGACTCGGCCGGCGACGACTCCGCCGACGCGCCGGCGGAGGGCGGAGACGACGAAGGCGACGGTGACGGGGAGGCCGGCGGGGACGTACCCGGCGACGTGGGAGGCGAAGCGGGGGATGCGGGAGACGAGAGAGGGGCGGACGGCGAGGACGACGAGGACGACGAGGACGACGGAAGGGCACTCGACGGTGTCGGGGACGGGGTCGGGGTCGGTGTCGGGGTCGACGGGCTCGGCGTGCCCGGCGGGGACGGGCAGTGCTGCGCGCCGGGCGGGCACGACGGGGAGGGTGACGGGGAGGCCGGCGGGTTCCAGGGGTGCGGGTCCTTCGGCGGCGCGGTGTGCTGGTCGTGGTGCCAGCCCTGGTCGCCGTGCGGGCGGTGGATCCAGTCGTCGTGGTGGGGGTCGTAGAGCACGAAGACGTCGACCACCGTCGGTGCGGGCGTCACGACGACCACGTTCGAGGACCGGTACGCCGGCCAGCGCGGCCCCACCAGCCGGGGCGTGTTCTTCTCGGCGACCGGCGAGGTCAGCGGATTGCCGCAGGCACAGCGCACCCGGGGCACGCCGTGGCTGTCCACCAGCACGGCGGTGCCCGCCTGGAGCACGGACTGGTAGCTGGTGGCGGCGCCGTCGCGGTAGCCGTGGTTGGTGACGCGCGTGTCGACACGCAGCTGGACCGGGGTGAGCGAGCGCAGATAGCCGGGTACGCCGGACGGCGGGACACCGGCCACGGAGGCGAACGCCCTGGTCTTGGCCGAGTCCGCCTGGAGGGCTTTGACCTGCTGCCCGACGTCGCAGGCGGCGGCGTTCTGGGTGCCGCCGTACAGGCCGGGCGCCCCGCCCTGCACGCCCTGCACCGCGCCCGCCACAGCGGAGGGCGCGGCCGATGCGGAGGCGGGGGGCGGAACGGAACTCCGCTCGGCCGTCGATGCCGTGAAGGGATCCTGCCCGGCGCTGGCGGCCGGCTGGAGGAAGACCTCGCCGCGCTTCGCGGACGAGCCGCCACCCGAACGGGTGAAGACGACGGCGAGCACCACGGCGGCGGCCACGACGGCGCCGAGGGCGCTGAGGGCGCCGATGCGCGGTATCGACTTCCACCACGGCCCGTGCGGCTCCTCGGGCCCGTCGGCGCCGCCCGAGGGCCCGGCGGGCGGGCCGGAGGGCGGCTGGGAGGAGCCCGACAACGGGCCGGGGGGCGGTCCGGAAGGGCGGTCGGAGGACGGAGGTTCGACGCTCACGAGCACCTCTTCCCGGCGCGGTTCCGTTGGGTGCCTTCAGTTCGTTCAGCGGCACATTGAGCCCATTGTGTGTCGCAGAGTCGCGACGGTCGCAAGCCGACGGGCGGGACGCGCGGCCGCTGCTTAGCGTGAAGGGTGTGAGCCCTCCGACCGCCCCCGAGCGGCCCGTCGCCCGCCACGGCTGGGCACAGGCCCTCGGCACGGTGCTGACCGGACTGGCCGTCATGGCACTCGTGGCGGCACTCGGACTGTGGGCGGCCGGTGCGGCGGATCTGCCGGACGACGCGTTCCCGAGGGTGGTGGTCGCGACCCTGGTGACGGCCGTCGGCGGCAGCGTCGAACTGTCCGGCGACGCGGGGGTGCTGGCGGAGAGCCATGCCGGGCTGACCGTGATCCCGCTGTCGGTGACGCTCGTCGGCGCCCTGGTGATCGGGGCGGGCTTTCTGCGCCCGCTGCGGCACCGGGCGGTGGCCTCGGCCGCGGAACTGGCCGGCTGGGCGGCGCGGCTCGCGGTGCTGTGGCTGCTGGCGCTGATCGGGCTGGCCCTCGGTGCCCGGCAGACCTTCGCGGTCGACGTGGGCAGCGGCACTCTCAGCGATCTGGCCGGCCTGTTCAACGCCGCGCCGAAGGTCGGGTTCACCACGGACGTCCCGCTGACCGTGCTGTTCGGGCTGCTGTGGCTGGCCGGCGTGCTGCTGCTGGCGGTGCTGGTCGCGCGGGGGGCTCCGCTGCCGGGGCGGCTGCTGCGCTGCCAGGAGTCGGTACGCCCGGCGGCGCACGCGGTGGTCGTGCTGCTGCTCGGCTACGTCGTCGTCGGCCTCGTCATCGCGCTGATCACCGCGGCCAGCCGGGGGCACGTCGCCGCGACCCTTGCGCTGGTCCTGCTCGGCCTGCCCAACCTGGCCTGGCTTGCCCTCACCGTCGGTCTGGGCGCCACCTGGAACGGCCGCGTGGACGGCCCGTTCGGGCTGCCGGTGCCCCATGTCCTGGACGAGTTGCTGCGCACCCCGGGCGCATCGGAGCTGAATCTGCGTACGCTCACCGCCCACGACGGCCGCTGGTGGTGGCTGGCGGTCGTGGACGCGGTCCTGCTGCTGGCCGTCGCGTTCCGGATGGCGGTGCGCTCACCTGCCCGGATCCGGCTGTGGCAGCACGCCCTGCACCTGGCCGTCGCGCTGGCGCTGGCCGTGCTGATGATCTGCCTGACGGGCCGTGTCTCGGCGCACTACGGACTGTCCCTGCTCGGCATCGGCAACCTCGGCGGCGGGCTGTCCGGCGAGCTGTTCCTCGAGCCGCGGCTCTGGCAGGCGGTGGGCCTGGGCGCCCTGTGGGGCCTGGTGGCCGGGCTGCTGGGCGGGCTGCTGGCGCTGCCGGTGCGCCGGCGGGGCGAGGTCGGTGAGCCGCCCGCGTCATGAGCCGCTCCGCACGCCCACGTCGTTCACGTCATTCACGTCACCTCTTCGCTCACGTGGGGAACATCGGCTCGGCCCAGCGCGGGGGCCGTGGAGCGTCGGTGACCGTGCGGTCCGGGCCCGAGCGCGACTCCGTCTCGGCGGCCCGGGGGCCGTCGGCCGCAGGCTGCGCGGCGGTGACCGTGGCGGCCGCGGCGGCCCGCAGTGCGGCGACGAAGTCGAGGCAGGTGTCGTACCGCTCGGCCGGGCTCTTGGCGAGGGCCCGGGCGAAGACGGCGTCGACCGCCGGGGCGAGGCCGGGGCGGGCCGCGCTCGGCGGGGGTGGTTCGTCGTACTGGTGGGCCCACAGCAGCGCCATGTCGTCCTCGCGCCGGAAGGGCGGGCGGCCGGCGAGGGTCTCGTAGACGACGCAGGCGAGCCCGTAGACGTCGCAGCGGCCGTCGACGGGGCGGCCGGAGATCTGTTCGGGCGCGACGTAGTCGAGGGTGCCGACGAACTGGCCGACGCTGGTGAGACCGGTCAGAGACAGGGACTTCTTGGTGAGCCCGAAGTCGGTGAGGTACACGTGCTCGGGGTGGTCGCGGTCGGTGCCCTCGGCGATCAGGATGTTGCCGGGCTTGACGTCCCGGTGGACCAGGCCGTGTTCGTGGGCGGCGTCGAGGGCGGAGGCCACCTGTCCGGCGATGCGCACGGCGTCCGGCACCGGCAGCACGCCGTGCGCGTCCAGCAGATGGCGCAGGTCGCTGCCGGAGACGTACCGCATGGCGATGTAGAGCACCCCGTCCGTCTCGCCGGCGTCGTAGACGGGCACGATGTGCGGGTGGTCGATCGCGGCGGCCACCTGGGACTCGTGGGTGAACCGTTTGCGGAAGGTGTCGTTGCGGGCAAGTTCGGGCGCGAGCAGTTTCAGCGCGACCGTGCGGTCCAGGCGCAGGTCGTGGGCGCGGAAGACGACGGCCATGCCGCCGCGCCCGATCTCGCTCTCGACCCGGTAGTTCGCCACCGTCCGGCCGATCAGTTCCGCGGGCCGGCCGGAGAACAGGCTGGTCTCGCGGTCCATCAGGGCTCGCCGTCGGGCGTCACCAGCCGGGTCGGGGCGTGCCCGGGCCCGGTGTCGCCGGTGACCGCGCGGTCGGTGGCGTAGGTGGTCAGCCGGCGGCCGTCGCCGTACATCCAGCGGCTCTCCTCGGGGTCGTAGAGCCAGACGGCCTCGCCGTCGACGACGATCCCGATCCGCAGACCGCGGGTGCGGTCCGCGAAGTCCTCGCCGGCGAGGGAGCCGGCCGCCAGCTCGTCCACGGCCGAGCGGTAGGCGGCGAGGGCCTCGGCGGCGCGGGCCAGCAGGGGCCGGGGGTCTGCGGCGCCGGGCGGACCGTCGGCGACGGGCGGGTCCTCGGGTACGGCGACGAGCCCGCGCCCGTCGACCCAGGCGGCCCAGCCGTTGGCGCAGCCGATGTGCGCCCAGTCGCCGCGCCGCCCCAGGAGCTGGACCGGCAGCAGGGGGTCGAGGGGCACGGTGGGCCGGGCCGGGTCGGGGGCCTCCCAGGCGGGCATGCCGCGCGGCGGGACGACGTGCGTGGGCCGGAATCCGGGACCGGGCGCTCCGCTCATCGGGCGCCTCCTTCCGCGTGGGGGTCGTGCTGCTTCCGGATGCGGGGCGTCGTGCCGCACGTCCGCCCGCTGCTACTTCCGCATCACGGCCGGCTCCTGCCGGCGCAGCAGCCGGGCGACGGCGAGGCCGCACAGGGCGGACAGCACCAGCAGCATGGCCAGGTCGAGCAGCCAGACGCCCGGCGTGTGCCGGAAGAGCGGGTCGGCGGTCAGCTTGCCGGGGACGAGCCGGGACAGCCCGACCGTGCCGGCCATGGCGCCGAGCGCCCAGCGGGAGGGCACGAGCCAGGACAGCTGCTCCAGACCGGGCACGCCGTGGAGTGTGAGCAGGGCCCCGCAGAAGACGACCTGGACGATGGCGAGGAGCACCAGCAGCGGCATCGTCACCTCCTCCTTGCGCACCAGCGCGGAGACGAGCAGGCCGAGCATCATGGCGGTGAACGCGAGCAGGGCGACGGCCAGGGTGATCTCGGCGAGCGGCGGCAGCAGTACGCCCCTGCCGCCGGGGGCGTCGAGGTCGACGCCGAGCAGGGCGACCAGGGTCAGGACGACGGCCTGGGCGACGGTGACCGTGCCGAGGACCACGATCTTGGACAACAGGTACGCCGATCTGGGCAGGCCGACGGCGCGTTCCCGCCGGTAGACGGGGCGTTCCTTGACGAGTTCGCGCACCGCGTTCGCGGCGCCGGTCAGCACGGCACCGACACACAGGATGAGCAGGGCGTTCATCGCCGTGTCCGGGGTGAGGCGCCCGCCCGCCAGGGCACGGGCCATGGCGCCCATGACGAACGGCAGGGCGGTCATGACGACGAGGAAGGTGCGGTCGGCGCTCAGCACGGCCGTGTAGCGGCGGACCAGCGTGCCGAGCTGGGCGCCCCAGCCGCGTGGCCGGGGCGGCGGTGCCGGGCCGGCGGGGGCCGGTCCGGGGTGGTGGGGCTGGGTGGTGGCCTCGGTGACGTAGTGCCGGTGGAACGGCGATGCGCGGTACTGCCCGGCCCAGTCGCGGTCCGGTTCGCGGTCGAAGGCCTCGAAGGCCTCCGGCCACTGCTCGTGGCCGAGGAAGGCGAGGGCGTCGTCGGGCAGGCCGTAGTACGCCACTCTGCCGCCGGGGGCGAGGACCAGCAGGCGGTCGCAGCCGCCGAGGCTGAGCACGCTGTGGGTGACCACGACGACCGTGCGGCCGTCGTCGGCGAGGCCGCGCAGCATGGTCATCACCGAGCGGTCCATGCCGGGGTCGAGTCCGGAGGTCGGTTCGTCGAGAAAGAGCAGCGAGGGTTTGGTGAGCAGTTCCAGGGCGACGCTGACCCTCTTGCGCTGTCCGCCGGAGAGGCGGTGCACGGGCTGGTCGGCGCGGTGTTCGAGGCCGAGTTCCCGGATGACCTCGCTCACCCGGGCCTCTCGCTCGGCGGGGGCGGTGTCCTCGGGGAAGCGCAGTTCGGCGGCGTAGGTGAGGGCCGCGCGCACGGTGAGCTGGGGGTGCAGGATGTCGTCCTGCGGGACCAGACCGATGCGCCCGCGCAGTTCGGCGTAGTCGCGGTAGAGGTCGCGGCCGTCGTAGAGGACGGTGCCGCGGTCGGCGGGCCGCTGTCCGGTCAGGGCGTTCAGCAGCGTGGACTTGCCGGCGC
Source organism: Streptomyces monashensis (assembly GCF_001866665.1). Classification (GTDB taxonomy): domain Bacteria; phylum Actinomycetota; class Actinomycetes; order Streptomycetales; family Streptomycetaceae; genus Streptomyces; species Streptomyces monashensis. The sequence goes on from NZ_MLYO01000072.1 coordinate 73,884, forward strand.
CGCTCGGTCCGACCACGGCGAGCAGGCACTTCTCGCCCACCGGGAAGGACACGTGGTCGAGGAGCACCGTGCGCCCGCCGTCGACGGTGACGGTGAGTTCCTGCACGTCGAGGGAGACCTCGCCGGTGTCGACGTACTCCTGGAGTTCCGTGCCGACGACGCAGAACGCGGAGTGTCCGACGCCGATGATGTCGCCGGGGCCGACGCGGGCGCAGGTGACCGGCCGGCCGTTGAGGTACGTGCCGTTGTGGCTGTCCAGGTCGGCGATCTCGTACGTGCCGTCCGGGTGGGCGCGCAGTTCCGCGTGCCGGCGGGAGACGGTCAGGTCGTCCACCACGAGGTCGTTGTCGGGGGCCCGGCCGATGCGGACGGTGCGCGGGGGCAGCGGGCGGACGCTGGTGGGGCGGCGGAAGGTGCCGGTCAGTCGGGGCTGCGATACGGCGGAGGGGCGGTCGGGGGCGGGTTCCGGGGCGTCGGCGGGCACCGCGCGGGGGCCGTCGGCGGGACTGCCGAAGCGGATCTCGCTGCCGGGGCGGACGGCCCAGTGCTCGATCCTGCGGCCGTCGGCGTAGGTGCCGTTGGTGCTGTGCTGGTCGGCCAGGGTCCAGTGGTCCTGGTCGCAGCGCAGCACGGCGTGGTGCCACGAGACCCGGGCATCGTCGAAGACGATGTCGCTCAACGGGTCGCGTCCGACGTGGTAGTCGCGCCCCGGGCTCATCACCGTGGAGCCCGTGTCGGTCTCCAGGACGAGTTCGGACGCCGTCGGGGCGACCGGCCGCTCCGCCATGGCCAGAATTCTACCGATTCACCCCTCTATGAGCCTCCCGGCCCGCTTCGCTTCCCCGCTCAGGGCTCATGGACACGTGTCAGGCGACGGGCACGACGAGGGCGGGCAGGGTGCGCTGCATCCGGAGCGCGTCGACGGACTCGGCGAGCAGCTCGTACTCGGTGGTGTCGTCGCTGGCGGCGATCCGCACCAGCCGGCCGCCCGCCAGTTCGTCGGCCACCTGCTCCTGCCGGACGTCGTCGGCGCACCAGGCGCGCAGCAGCGTGGGCACGTCGGCGACCGTCTCGGCGACGGGCACCAGCGCGCCCACGGGGAAGGAGGAGTGCTCGGGGCTCGGGTCGAGCCGCTCGGCGATCCACGACGCCCGGTCGCGTAACCACCACAGGGCGAGGGCCAGTGTCGGCGCGCGATAGGTGCCGAGCGGTACGCCGACGCGCCGGCCGTCGCACATGCCGTACGCCGTGACATGGCACAGGAATTCGTCGTGCACGTCTCACTCCCCCGTCGCCTCGCTGGTGTGCCGGCCGAAGCCCCGCCTTCCCGTGCGGCTCCTGTGCGGTGAAGTGCTCCTGACGTTCGAGTATCGCCTCTCCCGAAACACTGTCACCATGTCTTTCCAGCCAGCCTGTTGGCATATTCGCCGCCCGTTCTGGCCGGAATGCACCGAGGTGCGCACGGCCCCGGCATGACCGGAGAGGTAATCGACCCGCCCCGGCGCCCTCCGGCATGGTGGTCCCACCGGATCGGCGAAACCCGGGATCCGGACCCGACCAGCACTGACGACCTCGATGGAGGCTGATTCACCATGTCCGTGAACACCGACCGTTACGAGACCGCGGCCGCCCGTTACTTCGAGGCCTGGAACGCCATCGAGCCGGAGGCGCTGAAGAAGGCGGTCGCCGCCGCGTGGACCACGGACGGCGGTTACACCGACCCGCTCGCCGACGTCCGCGGCCACGAGGGCGTCGCGGCCGTGATCACCGCCGCCCACGAGCAGTTCCCGGGGTTCGTCTTCCGCCCGCTCGGCACGGTGGACGGCCACCACGACACCGCGCGCTTCGGCTGGGAGCTGGTGGGCGAGGACGGTTCGGCGCCGGTCGCCGGGTTCGACGTGGTCACCCTGGACGAGGAGGGCCGCATCCGGCAGGTGCTGGGCTTCCTGGACCGGGTGCCGCAGGGCGCCTGACGCCTCGCGGCCGACGGCCTGCGCGAGGGGCTGTCCCTTCGGGCTGCTTCCCCCACACTGAGTGGCATGCATCTGCGCATCGAAGGCCACACCCTGCCCGGCCGCGCCTGCGGGCCCGGGCCGGACTTCCCGGGGGTCAGCGGGATCGAGGTGGCGGTCCAGCGCAAGGACCGGCCGGCCGAGCTGCTCGATCCGCAGCCCGGCGACGCCCCGACGGTGACGTGGACGCTTCCGTGCACGTTCGCCGCGGACGGCGGGCTGCGCGGCCCGTACGTGCACAACCGGCTCGGCGGACGCTTCGTCTACCTCTCCTGGGTCGGCAGGCAGCCGCAGGAGGAGGCGTCCCGGATGTTCCGGCGCGCCAAGCTGATGCTCGCGGACGTTCCGCCCGAGGTGCTCGCCGAGGCGCGGCGGCGCGGCACGCTGGTGGGCCGGCTCGCCCTCACCGACGCCAAGGGCCGTCCGCTGTGCGGGCGGGTGGCGCCCCCGGCGGTCGTGTGGAGCGCGGGCGAGCCGGCACACACGTGAGCTTCCGTCCCGCTGCCCCGCGGCGGGGCTAGGGCCTGTCGTCACATTCCCGTCGTCGCCCGAAGGGCGGCCTCGCGGCGTCCGGTGCGTGCTCTGGGGTCCCCCCGGCCGAAGGCTGGGGGGAGTGCCGGGCGGAAGTCCTCGTACCGGACGTACTCGGGCTTTCGCCCGGTGCGGCGAGTGGGGGTGCCCCCTCTGGGGGAGTGCAGGCGTCGTGGGGCAGACGGGAATGTGACGACAGGCCCTACGGACGGACGATCGCGTCGATCCGGGTCAGTTCCTCCGTGTCGAAGTCCAGGTTCCGGATCGCGCCGACGCTGTCCTCGACCTGCCGCGCGCTGCTCGCGCCGACCAGCGCGGAGGTGACCCGGCCGCCGCGCAGCACCCAGGCCAGAGCGAGCTGGGCCAGGGTCTGGCCGCGGGACTTCGCGATCTCGTCCAGGGCGCGCAGCCGCGCGACGAGGTCCTCGGTCACGGCGTCGGAGTTCAGGAAGGGGCTGTCGCTCGCGGCGCGCGAGTCCTCGGGGATACCGTCGAGGTAGCGGCCGGTGAGCAGGCCCTGCTCCAGCGGGGAGTAGGCGATGGAACCGACCTGGAGTTCGTCCAGGGCGTCGAGCAGGCCCTGGTCCTCGGGACGCCGGTCCAGCATCGAGTAGCGCGGCTGGTGGATGAGGAGCGGGGTGCCGAGGCCGGCCAGGATGCGGGCGGCCTCGCGGGTCTGCTCGGCGGAGTAGTTGGAGACACCGACGTAGAGCGCCTTGCCCTGCCGCACCGCCGAGTGCAGGGCGCCCATCGTCTCCTCCAGCGGAGTGTCCGGGTCGGGGCGGTGCGAGTAGAAGACGTCGACGTACTCCAGGCCCATCCGCTTGAGACTCTGGTCGAGCGAGGAGAGCAGGTACTTGCGCGAGCCCCATTCGCCGTACGGGCCGGGCCACATGAGGTAGCCGGCCTTGGTGGAGATCACCAGCTCGTCGCGGTACGGCGCGAAGTCGGCCGCCAGGGCCTCACCGAGCGCGGACTCGGCGGCGCCGGGCGGCGGGCCGTAGTTGTTGGCGAGGTCGAAGTGGGTGATGCCCAGGTCGAAGGCGCGGCGCAGGATGGCGCGCTGGGTCTCGACGGGCCGGTCCGGGCCGAAGTTGTGCCACAGGCCGAGGGACAGCGCGGGGAGCTTGAGCCCGCTGCGTCCGGTGCGCCGGTAGGGCATGTCGTCGTAGCGGTCGGGGTGTGCGGTGTGCAACGCGACTCCAGAGGGGTGGGCACAGGGTCTGCCAGGGCCACTCTCGCGCGCACCGCACGCAGCGGTCCAACAGGAGAATCCGATGGAATTGTGCGGCTAGGCTTCTCAATCATGGAACTGCGCCATCTCCAGCACTTCGTCGCGGTCGCCGAGGACCAGCACTTCACCCGGGCCGCCGAGCGCCTGATGGTGTCGCAGTCGGGGCTGTCCGCCTCGATCCGGGCGCTGGAGCGGGAGCTGCGGGCGCCGCTGTTCGTGCGGACCACGCGCCGGGTGACGCTCACCGAGGCGGGCCGGGCGCTGCTGGCGGAGGCCGAGCGGATCCTGGCGCAGGTGCGCTCGGCGCACGAGGCGGTGGCGGCGGTGCAGGGCGTGCTGCGCGGCACACTGGCGCTCGGCACCGAGCAGTGCATCGCCGGGGTGCACGTGGCACGGCTGCTGGCGGGCTTCCGGGGACGGCATCCGGACGTGGAGATCCGGCTGCGGCAGGCGGGCTCGGGCGCGCTGGCCGAGGAGGTCGCGGCCGGGCGGCTGGACCTGGCCTTCGCCTACCGCACGCAGGCGGACTCCGATCAGCTGCGCTCGGTGGCGCTGACGGGCGAGCCGATGACCGTGCTGTGCCATCCGGGCCACCGGCTGGCGTCGACGGGCGCGGCGCTCACGCCGGAGGACCTGGCCGGGGAGGTCTTCGTCGACTTCCATCCGGACTGGGGCCCGCGCCGTACGACCGACGCCGCGTTCGCCGCCGCGGGCGTACGGCGCACGGTCGCGCTGGAGGTCAACGACGTGCACAGCCTGCTGGACCTGGTGGACGAGAACCTGGGGATCGCGGTCGTGCCCCGGCACTTCCGGCACAAGCGGCCCGCGCTCACGGCGCTCCCGCTGAAGGGCGCGGACGAAGCGGCGTACGAGACGGTCGCCCTGCTGCCGCCGGACCGCGCCACCAGCCCCGCCGCCCGCGCGCTGGTCGCTCTCCTCGAAACGGGAGGCGGGACAGGGGGGTTCGCACCACCCCGGGAGGGGTCCCGGGCCTCCTGATCCGGGCGGCCCGCCGCAGCGCGGCTCGGCGGGGCTCGCGGCGGGGGCGCGCTCGTGGGCACGGGCACCGCAACGAGCGCCGTACCGACAGGCACCGCAAGAGAGTTGACACCACGTCACTATCTCTTTCAGAAGGAGTCGTTCGCCCCGGTCACCGAGGAACGAGGACTTCGCCTGCACCACACACGTCGTCCCGCACCGGGGGCGGATCCTCGCGCTCCAGGAGAGCGGCCCGCCGCCGTACGAACTCGACGGCGAACCGGGCACGGTGGGCACGCACGACTTCCGGGGCACGCTGCGGGGCGCCTTCGCGGCGTACGCCAAGTACGACGCGGTGGCGGGTGCGCCGATGATGCACGACTTCGCGCTGACCGGGCGGTACGTCGTCGTCTTCGACCTGCCGGTCACCTTCGACGCGGCGGCGGCCGACCGCGGCGCACCGGTGCCGTGCGTCCGGAACCGGAAGCACCCGACCCGGGTGGGCGTCATGCCGCGTACGGGCGGCCCGGTGCGCTGGTTCGGCATCGATCCGGTCTCCTGCTCGCACACCCTCAACGCCTATGACGAGGGTGGGTCCGCGTGGTGATCGACGTGATGGCCTGTCCGGCGCCCTTCCACGTCGCCGGGCGCGGCTCGGACGGGCCGTACGACGCGCGTACGGCCAGGCTGGAGCGCTGGACCGCCGGCCTGCGCCTCGGGCGGGTGCGGCAGCGGGTGCTGGACGACCGGCCGCAGGAGTTCCCGCGGGCCAACGAGGCGCTGGTGGCGCGGCGGCACCGCTACGGCTGCACGGCGGCGGCCGCCGGGATGACCGCCGCGTATCTGACGCCGGACGGTGGCACCCCGCCCGACGACGCCTTCTCCGACGCGCTCGTCCAGCACGGCCTGCTGCGCGGCACGACCCAGGTGCACCGGCTGCCGAGGGGCGCTGCGGCGGGCGAGGCCGTGTTCGTCCCGCGCGATCCGGACGACCCGCGGGCGGCCGAGGACGACGGGTACGCCCTCGCCCACGTCCACGATCCGGACCAGGGCCCGGCCGACCCGGTGATCCTCGCGGCGCAGGACGTCACCGGCGAGCCGGTGGCGCGGATCCACCTGCCGGGGCGGGTGCCGCTGGGCTTCCACGGAAGCTGGATTCCGCACGCGTGAGGGCGGCGGATGCGCGATCGTGGACCGTATGCATGCCAAGGACATCCTCATCGACGGCTACGGCCGCATCCAGGAAGAAGTCCACGCCGCCCTCGACGGCCTCGGACCGGACGAGCTGAACCACCGCCCGGCGACCGCCGCCAACTCCATCGCCTGGCTGGTCTGGCACCTGACCCGGGTCCAGGACGACCACGTCGCCGGCGCCTTCGACCTGGAGCAGGTCTGGCTCGCCGACGGCTGGGAGAAACGCTTCGGTCTCGGCCTGCCGCCCCGCGACCACGGCTACGGGCACACCCCGGCCCAGGTCGCCAAGGTGCGGGTCGACTCCGCGGACCTGCTGACCGGCTATTACGACGCCGTCCACGAGCAGACCCTCGGGGCGCTCAAGGGGCTCGCCGCCAAGGATCTGGAGCGGGTCGTGGACGAGGGCTGGGATCCCCCGGTGACGCTGGGGGTCCGCCTGGTGAGCGTCCTGTCCGACGATCTCCAGCACGTCGGACAGGCCGCCTACCTCAGGGGGCTGCTTCAGAGCGCGGCCGCGTAACCCGGCAGGACCACGTCCTCGATGAGGGCCACGCGCTCGTCGAACGGGATGAACGCGCTCTTGAGGGCGTTCACGGTGACCGTGCGCAGGTCCTCGAGAGTCCAGCCGGCCTCCTCGACCAGCAGGGACATCTCCCGGGTCATCGTCGTCCCCGACACCAGCCGGTTGTCGGTGTTGAGGGTGACCCGGAAGCCGAGGTCCTTCAGGGCCGTGATGGGGTGCTCGGCTATCGAGGTGGCGCAGCCGGTCTGGAGGTTGGAGGTGGGGCACATCTCCAGCGCGATCCGGCGGTCGCGCACCCAGGAGGCGAGTCGGCCGAGCTTGCCGGCCGCGAGGTCGGGGATGTCCTCGGTGAGGCGGACGCCGTGGCCGATGCGCTGGGCGCCGCACACCTGGACGGCCTGGTGGATGCTGGGCAGGCCGTGCGCCTCGCCGGCGTGGATGGTGAACGGCACGTTCTCGCGGCGCAGGTGCTCGAAGGCGGCCAGGTGGTCGGCGGGCGGGAAGCCGTCCTCGGCGCCCGCGATGTCGAAGCCGACGACCCCGGCGTCGCGGTAGGCGACGGCCAGGTCGGCGGCCTCGCGGACCCGGTCGAACATCCGCATCCCGCACAGCAGGGTGCCGACCCGGACGGGGGTGCCGGCGGCGGCCGCCTTGGCCATGCCGGCGGCGAGGCCCTCCTGGACGGTCTCCACGACCTCGGCGAGCGACAGCCCGCCCTTGGTGTTCAGCTCGGGGGCGTAGCGCACCTCGGCGTAGACGACACCGTCGGCGGCGAGGTCCAGCACGTACTCCTCGGCGGTGCGCAGCAGGCCCTCGCGGGTCTGCATGACGGCGAGGGTGTGCTCGAAGGTGGCGATGTAGCGGACCAGGTCACCGGAGTTGGCGGCCTCGAAGTACCAGGCGGCCAGCTCGTCGGGGTCGGTGGTGGGCAGGGTGTGACCGATCTCCGCCGCGAGTTCGACGACGGTGGCGGGGCGCAGGCCGCCGTCGAGGTGGTCGTGCAGCACGGCCTTGGGGAGCCGGCGGAGGGTCTCGGTGTCGATGCGGGGCACGGTCATGGCAGGGCGTTCCTCGGCGAGTGGTTCAGCGGTGATCAGGTGGTGGGCTGGAGCAGGTCCCAGCGGTTGCCGTACAGGTCCTGGAAGACGGCGACGGTGCCGTACGGCTCGTGCCGCGGGTCCTCCAGGAAGGTCACTCCGGCCGCGGTCATGCGGGCGTGGTCGCGGGCGAAGTCGTCGGTGTGCAGGAAGAAGCCGACCCGGCCGCCGGTCTGGTCGCCGACGCGGGCCCGCTGGTCCTCGCCCTTGGCGCGGGCGAGCAGCAGACCGGTGCCGGCTCCGGCACCGCCGGGCTCCACGACGACCCAGCGGGATCCGTCGGGGCGCGGGGCGTCCTCGGCGAGTCGGAAGCCGAGGGCCTCGGTGTAGAAGCGGATGGCCTCGTCGTAGTCGTCGACGACGAGGGTGACCAGGGCGACGCGGCGCATCGGGACCTTCCGGCGGGGGGTGGTTAGCGGGTGAGGTTATACGTAAAACTTCGTGGGCGCCAGTCCCGTTCTACGCGCGTTGCGGCGCAGTGTTCCCCGTATGTTGCCGCCGGGCTGCCGCGGGGTCTCTGTCGGCCGGTGGTCCGGGTCAGGGCGTCTCGTCGCCCTGGGCGATCTCCACACGGTGGTGGAAGTCGGCCATTCCGGCGACCGAGGCCACGCAGGAGACGGCGGTGCAGGCGAGGAGGAGGGCCGCGATCGTACGGCCCGTACGCGGGGCACGCGGGGCGGCCAGCAGGGCCTGGACGCGCTGCGGTACGGGACCGGAGGTCGCGGCGGCCACGAACTCGGGGCGCTCGGTGCGCGCGGAGTGCCCGGCGAGGGCCGCGCGGGCGATGGCGCGGGCGGTCAGCTTCCGGTCGCCGACCCGGGCCGCCGCGGCCTCGTCGGCGGCCCGCTCGGCGGCGAGGCGGATCGACTCGCGGACGGGGCGCAGGGCCGGGTGGCAGTGCGCGGCGAGTTCGGCGGCGGCGAGGAAGTAGTGGTGGCCGCCGTCGTTGTGCGCCCGCTCGTGCGCGAACAGCGCCTCGCGCTCGGGACCGTCCAGGCTGCGCAGCATCGCGGTGGTGACGACGATGCGGTGCGGGCGGCCCGGCAGCGCGTAGGCGTCCGGGCGGGACGAGTCCACCACGCACAGGTCGCCCGCGGCGGGGCCGCGCCGGGCCTGCGTGCGCGCGACGCGGAAGGCGCGGGTCTGCCGGAGCACGGACCGGACCAGGGTCCAGCCGCACACGGCGAGCACGCCGACGGAGGTCGCGGCGGCCGGCAGGACGACGAGGTCCGAGGCGGTGTGCAGCGGGCGGACCAGTTCGCCGAGCGCGGCGAAGCGCGGCACCTTGAACAGCCCGATCAGGACGAACGAGCCGAGCGCGGCGAGCGAGCAGCCGGCGAGGACGACGGCACAGACGGTGACGGCCCACAGCGCGACGACCGGGGTCAGCCGGCCCAGCGCCCGGCGGGCCAGGGCCGGCAGGGCGAAGGGCAGCAGCAGGGGCAGCAGGAGCAGTGCGGTCATCGTTCGTCGGGTTCGAGCAGGTCCCGCAGGACACGTTCGTCGTCGGGGCTGAGCTGGGCGACGAACCGGGCGAGCACGGTCTCGCGGTCGGTGTCGCGGTCCAGCTCGCTGTGCATGCGGCGCGCGGTGAGCCCCTGGGCGTCCTGCACGTCCCTGACCGGGACGTAGGCGAATCCGCGCCCCTGGCGGTACCGCTCCACGACCCCCTTGTCGTGCAGCCGGGTGAGGATCGTCGTCACGGTCGTCCGCGCCAGGTCCGCGCCGAGGCGCGACTGGACCTGGCCGGGCGTCTGCGGCCCTCCGGCGGCCCACAGCGTGGCCATGACACTCGCCTCGAGTTCACCGGCCGGCCGGCGCTCGTCCTTCGCCTCGGTCATGGAACGTTCCTCACCCCGTCTACGTATGCGGCCAGGGAATCCGTCTACACGATGGTAGTCAACCCCGCCCCCGTACGGCCCGGGCGCCCGCCTCGTCCCTTACCCGCACAAGACGGGCGGGCCCGGGGCGGCCGGGCGGATCCCCCTGCCATGCCGGCTCGCCCCGGTATTGCGCTCATGTCAGCTCGCGCCGGTGTGCAGGGCGTCCAGCCGCGCCAGCTCGTCCGCCGTCAGGCGCAGCGCCCCCGCCGCCACGTTCTCCGTGAGGTGGTCGGGGTTGCCCGTGCCGGGGATGGCGAGGACGTGCGGGCCCTGGTGGAGGGTCCAGGCGATGCGGATCTGGGCGGGGGTCGCTCCGTGGGCGCGGGCGATGGCGCGCACCTCCTCGGCGTGGGAGTCGGCCGCCGCGTGGGCACCCGCCTCTCCGGCGACGGCGTAGAAGGGGACGAACGCGATGCCGTGCTCGCCGCACAGGCGGAGCATCTCGTCGTCGACGGGGTCGGGCCGGTCCAGCGCGTAGCGGTTCTGGACGCTGACCACCGGGGCGATCTCCAGGGCCTCGGTGAGGTGGCGCGGTTCGACGCCGGAGATGCCGAGGTGGCGGACGAGTCCGGCCGTGCGCAGTTCGGCGAGGGCGCCGAAGTGCTCGGCGACGGACTCCTGGCGCATCCGGCGCAGATAGACGAGGTCGAGGTGGTCACGGCCGAGCTGGCGCAGGTTCTCCTCGACGTGGCCGCGCAGTTGGTCGGGGCGGGCCGAGGTGCCCCACTCTCCGTAGTAGTCGCGGAAGGGTCCGACCTTGGTGGCGATGACCAGGTCGTCGGCGTACGGCGCGAGGGCGGTGTTGATGAGCTCGTTCGCGGAGCGGGTGGCCGAGAAGTAGAAGGCGGCGGTGTCGATGTGGTTCACGCCGAGCTCCACGGCCCGGCGCAGTACGGACAGGGAGCGCTCCCGGACGCTGGGAGTGCCCAGGTGGAACGCGGCGCTGCCCGTCAGCCGCATGGCTCCGAAGCCGATGCGGTGGACGGGCAGATCGCCGAGCCGGACGGTGCCGGAGGCCTCCGCGGTGATCGTTTCAGCAGTCATCCGGCGGAGTGTCGCACATCCGGCCGTCCACGCAAGCGAATTCGGTAGGGCGCCGCCCCGGGGCCGTCTCAGCCGAGCGGCTTGTCCAGGACCGCCTTGCGGTGGCTGAACGTCTCGATGGAGTAGCGGCCGTGGTAGTTGCCCATGCCGCTCTCCCCCACGCCGCCGAACGGCAGGTCGGAGACGGTGAGATGGGCGAGGGGCAGGCCGTAGCCGAGGCCGCCGGAGGAGGTCTCGGCGGCGATGCGCCCGCGCGTGCGCTCGGACTCGCTGAAGACGTACAGCGCGAGCGGCTTGTCGCGGTCGTTGATGAAGGCGATCGCCTCGTCCAGGCCGGACACGGTGACGATCGGCAGGATCGGGCCGAAGATCTCCTCCTGCATGACCGCCGACGCCGGGTCGACGTCCGCGAGGACGGTCGGGGCGATGTACTTGGCCGTACGGTCGCTCACGCCGCCCACCGCCACCCGGCCCGAGCCGAGCAGCCCCGACAGCCGGTCGAAGTGGCGCTCGTTGACGATGCGGCCGTACTCCGGGGACTTCGCGGGGTCGGTGCCGAACAGCGCCTCGACCGCCCGCACCAGCCTGGGCTCCAGGGCGGCGGCGGTCTCCGGGTCGGTCAGCACGTAGTCGGGGGCGACGCAGGTCTGTCCGGCGTTGAGGAACTTGCCGCGGGCGAGCCGGTCCGCGACCACGTCCAGGTCGGCGTCGCGGTCCACGAACACCGGGGACTTGCCGCCGAGTTCGAGGGTGACCGGGGTGAGGTGCTCGGCGGCGGCGCGCATCACGATGCGGCCGACGGTGCCGTTGCCGGTGTAGAAGATGCGGTCGAAGCGCTCGGCCAGCAGGGCCGTGGTCTCCGGGACGCCGCCTTCCACCACGGCGACCGCGTCGGTGTCGAGGTAGGCCGGGATCAGCTCGGCGAGGGCGGCCGAGGTGGCCGGGGCCAGCTCGCTCGGCTTGACGACCACCGCGTTGCCGGAGGCCAGCGCGCCGACCATGGGGGCGAGCAGCAGCTGTGCCGGGTAGTTCCAGGGGGCGATGACGAGGACGACGCCCAGCGGGTCGTACTGCGTCCAGGCCGTCGCGTCGGCGCCGAGGTGGGCCGGGACGGGCGCGGGCTCGGGGCGCAGCCAGTCGGCGAGGTGGTCCAGGGTGTGGTCGATCTCGCGGATCGTGAAGTCGATCTCGGTGCGATAGGCCTCGGTGGCGCTCTTGCCGAGGTCGGCGTGGAGGGCGGCGGCGAGGTCGGCGCCGCGTTCCGTGAGCATCGCGCGCACGCGGCGCAGCTGCTCGGTGCGCCAGTCGACGGGCTTGGTGCGGCCGGTGGCGAAGGTGGCGCGCAGCCGGGCCACGGTGTCGGCGGGCTGCTCGATGGCGGGGTGGTTCACGGATGCCTCGCTGGTGGTGCCGGGCGGTTACGGCCCGAGCCTAGGACTCAATGGATGCAGTTGCCAACCTTTCAGGTCCTCAAGTTAATTCCTCCAGACAGAAGTGATCACGCTCACACGCCCAGGCCATCCCCGCGCCACTCCGGATACGCCCGTCCCGATCGGCCCCCGCCCACGGATCGCCCGGAAAAGTCCGGAACAATCCTCGCCATGACCACCACCGCGCATCCGCTCGTCACCCGCGCCCGCCGGCTCGCCGCCGAGCTGCTCGTCCCCGAGGCCGAGCGGGTGGACCAGGAGGGGGTGCCCGCGAGCCACATCGCGGCGGTGAAGCGGTCTGCGCGCACTGGCGGCCGGCTGGGGCACGCGAGCGGGCGTCAGCGTCGTCGCCGTGCCCCCTGGGCCACCGCATGCGTGAGGACCGTGGCGGCCGCGGCGAAGCCGAGGCCCTGGGCCAGGTCGCGAGGCCGGGCGGGGCGCAGGACGCCGGAGCGGCGCAGCCGGCCGCGGGCCCAGACGGTGAAGGGCAGGACGACCAGGGGGGTGGTCGCCGAGCCCGGGGTGTAGCCGCGCATGGTCGCCGCCTGTGCCAGATGGACCAGGCCGTGCAGGCCGAAGGCGTTGAGCGCGGTCTGGTACACGGCGGAACGGCCCCCGGTCCGGTGGCCGTCGGCGACCGCGGCGGCCAGCACGGCCGCCATCGCGGCGACCGCCGTGCGGAACTCACGCGCGTCCACGGCCTCCAGCCGCCGCCACGCCGCCTCCGGCACCCGGGGGAACCGCTTGCGCAGCTCGGGCACCCGCGTGCGCACCCAGCGCGGCACCATGACCAGTTCCTCGGTGTCGTGCAGCGCCCAGGCGGCCAGCAGGCCCCACGTGACGGCGGCGGAGACGTCGTTCTGTTCCCTTGTCATGAACCAGCAGTCTGCCAGGGGCAGTTGGTCCGGTCGGTCAGCCGGTGAACGGCACCTGCGCGGAGGGAACGGACGCGCGGCCGTCGGGGTGTGTCCACAGCCCCTGGGCGGCCAGCCGGGGCAGCACGCCCTCGCCGAACCAGTACGCCTCCTCCAGGTGCGGATAGCCGGAGAGGACGAACTCGTCGATGCCGAGCGCGTGGTACTCCTTGATCCGCTCCGCGACCTCGTCGTGGCTGCCGACCAGGGCCGTGCCCGCGCCGCCGCGCACCAGGCCGATGCCGGCCCACAGGTTCGGGTGGATCTCCAGGCTGTCCCGGCTGCCGCCGTGCAGCGCGAGCATGCGCTGCTGGCCCTCGGACTCGCTGCGCGCGAGCCCCGCCTGCACGGCCCGGACGGTCTCCGGGTCGAAGCCGTCGAGCAGCCGGTCCGCCTCCGCCCAGGCCTCGGCGGCGGTGTCCCGGGTGATGACGTGCAGGCGGATGCCGAAGCGCGGGGTACGGCCGTGCTCGGCGGCCAGCGCGCGGATCCAGGCGACCTTCCCGGCGACCTGGGCGGGTGGCTCGCCCCAGGTCAGGTACACATCGGCGTACTTGGCCGCGACCTCTCCGGCGGCGGACGAGGAGCCGCCGAAGTACACCTCGGGCACGGGGTCGGGCAGCCGGCTGAGCTTCGCTTCCTCGACGCGCAGGAACTCGCCGTCCAGGTCCACGCTCTTGCCGTCCCACAACTGCCGCACGATGTGCAGGAATTCGCCGGTACGACGGTAGCGGGCGTCCTTGTCGAGGAAGTCGCCATAGGCGCGCTGTTCATGGCTCTCGCCGCCGGTGACGACGTTGAGCAGCAGCCGCCCGCCGCTCTGCCGCTGGAAGGTGGACGCCATCTGCGCGGCGAGCGTCGGCGAGACGGAGCCGGGCCGGAAGGCGACCAGGAACTTCAGCCGCTCCGAGTTCTGGCTGACCATGGCGGTGGTCAGCCACGCGTCCTCGCACCAGGCGCCGGTCGGGGTGAGCGCGGCGGCGAAGCCGAGCTGCTCGGCGGCCCGGGCGATCTGGCTCAGGTAGGCGACCGTGGGCGGCCGGTCCTGACCCGACGCGGTCGCCGGGGTGCCGTGACCGCCGCCGACGACATGGCGGCTGTCGCCGTTGGTGGGCAGGAACCAGTGGAAGGTGAGGGACACGTGGGTCTCCGTTCTCGGGTGTCCGTCGCAGCGGGCCACGGCCCGTCGGAACGGGCCGTGCCGGGGCCGTCTTCGGCCAGGGCTCGGGGAAGAGGAACGTCCGCTGCTGTCGGCTCCCCTGACGTCGCATCACATCGGCGTGGGCGAAGTGGATGTGCGGGATCCGGGCAAGGCTCGCGTCGGCCGTGCCGAGCAGTCGGAAGACCCCGCGAGGCCGGCTGCGGCGACATCGGTGCCGCCACGGCCGGCGGGCACGGTGACGGCGAGCAGCCCGGAGCGGGACAGCCGGTCCGGTTCATCCCGGGCCAGGCGCCGCTCGGTGTCGCCGGCCATGACGTGTGCGCCGGTCATGGGACGGCTCAGCTCGCCGCCGCCAGCAGCGGGGTCCGGCCGAGGGCGGCGGAGAACTGGTCCACCACCTGCCCGAGCGCCTCGGCGGTGGCCGGGGCCACGGCCAGCGAGCCGTCCTCGCGCACGGTGATGTCCTTGTCGAGGGTGAACCAGCCCTGGACGATGTGGGCGGCGCCCATGGAGTTCAGCACCGGGCGCAGCGCGTAGTCGATGGCGAGGACATGGGCGGTGGAGCCACCGGTGGCCAGCGGCAGCACGGTCTTGCCGGTGAGCGCGTACTGCGGGAGCAGGTCGAGGAGCGCTTTGAGTACGCCGGAGTACGACGCCTTGTAGATGGGCGTGCCGATCAGGACGCCGTCGGCACGGGCGAACTGTTCGGCGGCCCGGACGATGGCCGGGTGACGCACGTCGGCGCCGAGCAGGGCCTCGGCCGGAAGGGTGCGGACGTCGAGCGCGATCACCTCGTGCCCGTGGGCGGTCAGCCGCTGGTCCAGGTGGCGCAGCAGGCGGCCGGTACGGGAGGTGGCGGAAGGGCTGCCGGAGACGGACAGGACGGTGGCCATGGATGCCTCGTTTCTGGGTGCGCCGGGCGCCCGTGCGCGGACGGGTGCCCGGAAGGAAGGCGGTCAGGAGTGGCCGTGGAGGCCGAACTCCGGTGCGCTGCGGCGCCGGTAGCGCTCGTCGTGCCGGCACTCGGCGCCGCAGCCGGCCACGTACCGGACCTGACTCAGGGCGTGGTCGAACCCGTTGTCCTCCCGGTGGGCGAATCGCAGGGGCGCTGCGGGCATGCGGAACTCCTGGTGCGTCGTGCTTTCGGGCACGCCGAATTCAGGCGCGCACACGATTCCCGCAAAAGGCGCGGGCGCACCTCAACGAATGTGCGGGCATGGTGAATTCAGGCGAGAAAGAGGAGAGGGGAAAAGAGAGAGCGCGGCGGATCGCAGAGGGAGATCAGGCCGCGGCGCGACAGGAGGCGCTGGAGACGCGCGCGAGGTCGACATGGCGTCGCCGCGTGAGGTCCAGTCGCATCGTCATGCCGTCGATCGTGGCAGCCGGGGGCGACGGCCGTCAAGGAGAACCCGACCGGTCTCGTATCGCGGACCATTGAATTTCACGAGGGTGTGACAGGAAAACCCTTGAACCGGATCCATCCGGCCCCGCATTCGGCGGCGGTGCGCACCGAACAGCTGGAAAATACATGGAACTGCTGCCGCACATCGTGAACGTGCTGGAGGCGGTGGACCGACTGCGGGCGGCGGCCGGCGAGCAACGCCGCATCAGCCGCACGGTGCGGGTCGGCACGGTCAGCGCGGCGACCGTGCCGCTGCTCGTCCCCGTCCTGCGCGTGTTCCGGGCCGCGCATCCTTTCCCCCGGGTCGAGGTGGTCGGCCCGTACTGCCGGACTTCAGCGTCGGCGGCGACCCGCTGGAGCGCTCCGGCGTCCCCGCCTGCCGACCGCTGACCGACGACACGACCAGGGTGCTGCTGACACTCCAGCGCCGCCGCGCGGAGTCGGTACCGCGGTCGGCCCGCGACCTGCACGCAGCTTTCGTCCGGCGGGCGCGGGGACTGCCGGCGGGGTGACCGGCGGAGCACGGCCGAGTCGTCGAAACGCGCGGCGGCCTTCTCCGGCGAGGTGCGAGCGACCGGCGGAGCGGCTTCCGGAGTATCGCCGTCGCCCCGACTTCCCGGCGTGGCGAGCGCCGTCGGACAGCGACTCCCCCGCGCCCGTCTCCGGCGCGCTGCGCCGCCCTCGCGCCGCTTCCCGGGCCACGTCCTCCCGGGCCCGGACGGACCCTCGTCCGCCCCGCCGCCCGCGCCGTGGCCCGCGCCCGCGACCTCGTCCTCGGAGCCGCGCCATGACCGTCCCGATCGTCCTGTTCACCTCCGATCCGCGACTGCACCCCCACCCGCCGCTGCGGGCCGCGACCGCCCAGGGCCGCCAGGTCGTTCCGTTGTTCGTGCGCGATCGGGGCGTGCCGGACACCGGGTTCGCGGTGCCCAACCGGCTGGCGTTCCCCGCCGACTGTCTGCGGGACCTGGACGCCGGGCCGCGCGAGCGCGGCGGGCGCCTGGTGGTGCGCTCCGGCGACGTCGTCGAGGAGGTGTGCGCGCCGGAGGCGGCGGCCGGTGCCGACGAGGTGCACATGGCGGCCGAAGTGAGCGGGTACGCCCAGCGCCGCGAGCGCCGGCTGCGGCGCGCGCCGGAGGCGGACGGGAGGGGGCTGCCCGTACACGACACGCCGGCCCAGGCGGTCGCGCCCGGCGCGGTGACGCCGGCCGCCTCGGGCCATTTCGCGCTCCTCACACCGTACTTCCGCCGCTGGGCGGCGCGGCGGCTGGGCGACCCGCCCGGTGCGCCGCGCGCGGTGTCCGTCCCGGACGGCATCGCCTCCGGGGAGTTCCCCTCCCGTAGCGGGCTGTCGGGTGTCGCCCCATCCGCACGTCGGCACGCGCTCCCCCGTCGAACTCGCCCACCGTGCGCGGAAGGCGGGCGGCCCCGGCGCGGAGGCGTTCGTCCGGCAGTTCGCCTGGCGGGACTTCCACCGTCAGGTACCGGCCGCGCGGCCCGCCACGGCGGACGCCGACTGCCGCACGCGGCACGACGACTGGTGGTCCGAGCACACCGCCCGCGCGGACACCGCGGCCTGGCGAGAGGGCCGTACCGGCTGTCCGATGATCGACGCGGCGATGCGCCGACTGCGCCACGAGCCGGATGCGCAACCGTGGGCACCCGCCGACGGCGAGCTGCCCGACGAAGACGCCGTACGTCGACTGGGGCGTGGGAGTACGGCACTTCCCGTCTCCCAGAGCAGGCGGCACGATCCCGACGGCGCGTACGTCCGGCGCCGGGTGCCCGAACTGGCCGGTGTCGCAGGAGCCGAGGTGCACGAGCCGTGGCGACCGCGCGGCCGGGACCGGGCGGAACTCGGAGGCCTCCCGGACGCGATCGCCGACCTCACCGACGGTCCGGCCCGCTTCCGTCGGGGCCGGGCGCCGCCCCGGGACGGAGACAGGCCGCAGAGACCTACACATAAAGCCGAAATAAGGGCAAAATGGAAGGAGGCGGTGCTCACCTCACACCGCGCCAGACACGGCCTGGCCTGCGAAGTCAAAGGAGACGAGTCATGGCCAACCTGCACAGGGGTGATATGACGACCCACCCCGATGTCTCCGAAATGCGGGAACGCTACGCCCGCATGCTCGGTGGTCGCGATGTGGCGCTCGTGGACGGGCCGGTCTTCCTGCTCGGCCTCTACTGCGCGGCATCCCCGTGGATCGTGCACTACACGACGAGCCAGCCCGCACTCGTGGCCCACAACCTGATCATGGGCATAGCGATAGGCCTGCTGGCTCTCGGCTTCACCCGGGCCCCCGAGCGGATGTACGGCCTCAGCTACGCCATGTGCGCCCTGGGCATCTGGATGATCATCGCCCCCTGGATCGTGGGCACGGGCCCCGACCGGGGCGTGATCATCAACAACGTCGTCATCGGCGCAGTGGCACTCGTGCTCGGACTGGTCTGCGCCGGTACGGCGGCAAGGAGCGCACCCAGGCCGTAGCAGCAGGCGCGAGCGACACGAGAGAGCGAGCGGACACCGAGGGACGAGGAGGAACAGCCGACCGGATGGGGCCGGTCCGCCGGGCGGGCCGGCCCCATCGCGTGCGCTCAGCGGCTCGGCACCAGCCACGGCTCCTGCGGCAGCGTGCGCCCGGTCTCCAGCAGCGACTTGAGGTTGGACAGCACCGCCGGCCAGCCGGCGCCGACCTGCGCGCGCTCCTCCTCGTCGCCGAGGTCCTCGTGGACCACGGTCAGCCGGACGATGTCCTCGTACGGCTGGATCTCGAAGGTGACCCGGGAGTGCCGGTCCTCGCGGTCCTCGTCGGCGGGCGCGGCCCAGGTGGTGACCAGCCGGGCCGGCGGCTCGCTCTCGACGACGCGGCCGACGACGTCCTCGACGCCGGAACCGTCGGTGCGCACGTGCGCCCAGCGGGAGCCGGGACGCCAGTCGGACTCGTTGCGGTGGCCCCAGTAGGCGGCCGTCAGGTCGGCGTCGGTGAGCGCCTCCCAGACCTTCTCGGGGGTGCTCGCGATGTAGGTGACGTACACGAAGCTGGGCTTGTCGGTCATGGCTTCCTCGGCTCGTCGCTTCAGGGCGCCGAGCGCGCTCAGGCGCGGGCGCTCGAACTTCTCGATCCACCGCTCCTGGATCTCGTGGAGCGGCACGGGGTTGAGGTAGTGCAGCTTCTCCCGCCCCCGCCGCACCGTGCTGATCAGGTTCGCGGCCTCCAGGACGGCCAGATGCTGGGTGACCGACTGGCGCGTCATGACGATGCGCTCGCACAACTCGCCCAGGGTCTGGCCGTTGTTCTCGTGGAGCCGGTCCAGCAGACGCCGACGCGTGTCGTCGGCCAGCGCCTTGAAGACCTTGTCCATCCCGGTGTCGCCCTCTGATCGCACACTCAACGTTATGCAGGCAATTACTTGCATGTCAAGATGACCAGTGGATCCCCAGGCACAACCTTGGAATCTCCTGCGAATTCACCTGTTCAACGATGGATTATGAGGCGATTCGAGGGGAACGTTACGAACATCTGTTACATGACGTATGGGTGACCTTGATGGACGGTCCGTAGCGTCGAAGACACACCGACGAACGAAACCGACCGAAGGACAGTTCACCGATGCGTGCACGTCGCACCCTGCGCACCACCCTCGTCGCCGCCGGCGCCACCGCCGTCCTGGCCGCCTCGGCCTCCGGCGCGTTCGCCGCCGCGGCCCCGCACTCGGCGCCCGTCGCCCACGGCGCGGCCCACCACCACTGCAACGACAAGCGGGTCCTCGTCAAGACGGTCCGGCTCGCGGACAAGGTCTCCGTCGCCAAGGTCTACAAGACCGGCAAGCACCACCAGCACTTCGAGGCGGAGATCTGGGCGAAGGGCACCAGGTTCGGGACCCTCGTGGCCAAGGGCAAGCCCGCCCACGGCGAGAACAACGGCCTCCACGTCACGCTGCAGCCGAACGGCAAGGTGACGTCCTGGGTCGAGCGGGCCAAGCCGAAGCCCAAGCCGCAGCCCGTCGCCCAGCGGATCCTCGTCTCCATCACCACGCTGGCCGACGACACCTCGGTCGGCAAGGTCTACAAGCTCGGCCCCAACCACTACGAGGCCGACATCTACGCCGACGGCCACAAGCTCGACACCCTGGCCGCCAAGGGCCGCGCCGCCCACGGCGAGGACAACGGCCTGCACGTGGTCCTCAAGCCGGACGGCCGGCTGATCTCGTGGGTCGAGGACGCGTCGGACCACGCACAGGGCCGGTAACCAGGCCCGGTTCCGGGCGATCCGGGCCCGGTGACCAGGCCCGGCTCAGCCGGTCACGGCGAACGAGATCCACACATCCGGGGGAAGTCCCGGCCGGTCCGGCACCGGCCGGGGCTCACGTGTCCAGTCGTCCCCGGCCATGTCCCGGGCGACATGCGCCCAGAACCGTGCGGCGGCCGGGTTCCCGTCCTGGAAGGGGATCTCCCAGTTCCCGGGGTGCCGGCGCAGCACGTCCCGTACGGCCCGCGTGCCGATTCCGAGCCGCCGCGCACCGCGCACGACGAAGAAGGCGTTCAGCACCCGCACCGGCGTGTCCAGCGCACGCACGAACGCGAAGCCGGCCGGACGCCGGCCGGTGAGGAAGAGGTACGGCGCCCAGCCCGGCCGGGTGAAGGCGTGTCCGACCCGCTCGTTGCGGAAGGTGCCGTCGACCCCGGGCAGCGTGCCGCGGAACTCGGACAGGTCGTGATGGAACATCAGCCACAGCCGTTCGACGGTGGGCCGGTCTTCGGGGGTCGCGGGGCGGACGGTCACGTCCGCCGAGAAAGTGTGGGTCATAGAACGAAAGCCTCCCCGGTGGACATCACGTCCGGTCCGGGGAGGCTCACTAAGACTGGTGCAACTCTAGCCCGTCCCAAGGGTGTTGTGCCACTCAACTCGGGTCGGCCGAGCTCGGTTCGAGGACCTTGTACTCCTCGGTGACCTCCTTCGCGCCGAACGGCCACACCCTCTCCAGCCGGGCCCACACGACGAAGGCGACGCAGCCGAGGGCCAGCCAGGCCAGTGACCACTCGATGGGGTGGCGGCCCGGGGAGTTCTTGTCGGCATAGCCGTAGATCACGCACCAGCCGACGAACGCGACGATGCTCGGCAGCGGGTAGAGCCACATCCGGTACGGGCGACGCAGGTCCGGCTGCCGTCTGCGCACAACGGTCAGCGCGATGATCTGGGCGAGCGCCTGGACGATCACCATGACCGTGGTGAGCAACTGGATCAGGGTCGCAAGGTCGGTGTGCCGCCCGATCAGAAAGCCGACGGCGGTGATCACACCCATGGTGGCCAGGCCCAGCATCGGGAAGCGGTGCCGGGGGTGCAGCCGCTCGTAGGGGCGGAAGAAGACGCGGTCGCGGGCGGCGTCGTAGGGGACGCGGGAACCGCCGAGCAGGCCGGTGAAGACCGAGGCGAAGGCGGTGACGAGGATCAGCACGGTCACCACGTCGGCGGCGCCCTTGCCCCAGGTCTCCTCCAGCACCGCCGAGGCCACCGACGTCGAGGCGATGTCGTGCGGGTCGGTCATCCGGTGCCAGTCGATCACCCCGAGTGTGCCGATCTGGAGCAGCAGATAGATCGCCATGATGCCGAGGATGGAGAAGAGGATGGAGCGCGGGAGGTTCCGGCCCGGGTCCTTGATCTCGGCGCCCATGTACGCGGTGGTGTTGTAGCCCAGGTAGTCGTAGATGCCGATGGTCAGGCCCGCGGCGAAGCCGAGCCAGAAGTGGTTGCTCGTCAGGTCGAAGGCGCCGGACGGGTAGGTGAAGGCCCGGTGCGGGCTGAAGTCGCCGGCCGCGGCGACGATCACCAGGACGACCGAGGCGATCATCACGGTCCACATGACCGCGGTGATCCGGGCGATGTGTTCGATACCGCGCCACAGGAGCAGCACGACCAGGACGATCACGCCGAGACCGATCAGATCGCCCGCCGTCTGCCCGAGGCCGGGGTCCAGATAGCCCAGGTACTGCACGAAACCGACCACACCGGTCGACATGATCAGCGGGATGAAGAGCATCGCCGTCCACACGAACAAGAACGGCATCAGCCGTCCGGTGCGGTACTGGAAGGCCTGGCGCAGATAGACGTAACTCCCGCCGGAGCCGGGCATCGAGGCGCCCAGCTCCGCCCAGACCAGTCCGTCGCACAGCGCGAGGACCGCGCCCGCCACGAAGCCGATGACCGCCTGCGGTCCGCCGAACGCGGCGACCATGAGCGGGATCGTCACGAACGGGCCGATGCCGCACATCTGGCTCATGTTGATGGCCGTGGCCTGGAACAGGCCGACACGGCGGACGAAACCGCCCGGGGGCGGCGGGCTACCGGACATGGGGACTCCTGACGCGACGGGCGCGCGGCCCGCGTATCTGCGCGACGACTCCGCCCGGGCCGGGCTGACTGGGCGATAAAGTTAAGGAGCCTTACTAGCTGCGTCAAGTAGGCGTGAAGAATGCACGAGAATGGTGCGATGGCCGGGAGCGATGTCGTGGAGCAGCAGGAACAGCCCTGGAACCGCCGACGGCTGCGCAGCACCAACGAGCGGCTGCTGCTGGACCGGCTGCGCGCCCAGGGCGCCGCCTCGCGCGCCCAACTGGCCCGCGAGACCGGCCTGTCGAAGCCGACGGTCTCCAGTGCGCTGGCGTCGCTCGCCGACGCCGGCCTGGTGCACGAGGTCGGCACCCACGCCCCGGAGCGCGGCCGCACCGCCGTGCTCTACGCTCCCGATCCCGCCGCAGGGCACGCGCTCGGCATCGACATCGGCCGGGGCTGGCTGCGGGTGGCGGTCGCCGATCTGGACGGCACGGTCGTCGCCCGCTGCGACGTACGCAACCGCGCCCGCACCTCCGGCGCGCTGGCCGACCTGGTCGTGGGCACCGCCCGCCAGGCGATCGCGGGCTCCGGGGTGAATCCGGCCGAGGTGGTGCACGGGGTGGTCGGCACGCCGGGCGTCTACGACGAGAGGCAGCGGCGCGTGCGGTACGCGATGCATCTGCCGGGCTGGGGCCGCGCGGGGCTCGTCGACCGGATGCGCGAGGAACTGGGCGTGCCGCTGGAGGTGCACAACGACGCCAACCTCGCCGCGCTCGGCGAGTACACGTACGGTGTCGGCACCGGCAGCCGGCTGTTCGCGTACATCCTCATCGGCACCGGCCTCGGCATGGGCGTGGTCAGCGAGGGGCGGCTGTTCACGGGGGCGCGCGGACTGGCCGGCGAGATCGGGTTCCTGCCCTGGCCGGGCCGGCACAAGCCGGAGCGGCTGGAGGACGCGGTGTCCGGGGTGGCCGTGGTGGAGGCCGCCCGGCAGTTCGGGATGAGCGGGCAGCTCACGGCGAAGGCCGTCTTCGACGCGGCCCGGCAGGGCAATCCGGCGGCCGGGAAGGCGGTGGAGCTGGAGGCCGAGCGGATCGCGCACACCGTGGCGGCGGCCGCCGCCGTGCTCGACCCGGACCTGGTGGTGCTCGGTGGCGGGGTCGGTCACAGCGTCGACCTGCTGCTGCGGCCGGTCCAGGAGCAGGTGCGCGGCCTCACCCCGCTGCGCCCGCGCATCGCCCCGAGCCGGCTCGGCGAGGACGCGGTGCTGCTGGGCGCGGTGGCCACAGCGCTGGACACGGCCCGGGACCTGGTGTTCGAGCGCAGGGCGACCGGCACCCCCTAGACGCTCGCCCCGTCGCGACGCCCTGCACGCTCCCCCAGCCTTCGGCCGGGGGTGCCCCCACCCGCCCCACCGGCCGAAAGCCCGAGTACGTCCAGTACGAGGGCTTCCGGCCGGCACTCCCCCAGCCTTCGGCCGGGGGGACCCCAGAGCACGCACCGGACGCCGCTCCTCGACGGGCCGACGTTGCCTGCCGCGGCACCAGTCATCCGACCGGCCGACCGGTCGAAGTCCCGCTCCGGCCACGGTCATTGACACACCCCGTGCGGCGCCCTAGCGTGAGCCAAGTTAGTAAAGTTTCCTAACTTTACGAGCCCTGGAGACCGCCGTGTTCCCTCGCCCTGTCCCCTCGGCACGCCGGTACGCCGTCACCGCGCTGGTCCTCGGCCTGCTCGGCGGCTCGCCGACGAGCGGCGCCTGGGCCGGCGCCCGGCAGCAGCCGCCACCGGGCCCGGTCACGCGCATCGCCTCGGCGGCCGGCACCGGCACCGCGCTCACCGGCTGCGCCATCCAGTCCTCGGCGAAGGTGACCGACTCCGCCGCCGCGGTCTCCTCCCCCGGCTATCCGGCGACGGGCTGGTATCCGGCGGGCCCCCGCTCCACGGTGCTGGCCGCGCTGCTCGCCGACGGCGTCTACGCCGACCCGTTCTTCTCCACCAACCAGCAGAAGATCCCGACAGCCGACTTCCAGGTCCCCTGGTGGTACCGCGCCGACTTCACCGTCCAGGACACCACCCGGCGCACCTATCTCGACTTCAGCGGAGTCGTCTCGGCGGCCGACGTGTACGTGGACGGCCACCGGGTCGCGAGCGCCGAGGACGTCACCGGTGCCTACACGCACCACGAACTGGACGTCACCTCGCTGGTGAAGTCCGGCACCAACACGGTCGCCTTCCGCATCCGGCCCAACGACCCGGCCAGGGACCTCACGACGGGCTGGATCGACTGGCTCCAGCCACCGCCCGACCGGAACATGGGGATCGTCCGGGACGTCCTGGTGCGCAGGGGCGGCCCGGTCGCGCTGCGCGACGCACACGTGGACACCAGGCTGGCCGTGCCGTCGCTGGCCACCGCCGACCTGACGGTGACGGCACGGGCCCGCAACGACACCGGCGCCCCGGTCACGGCCGACGTCACCGGCACCCTCGGCACGACCACCTTCACCCGCCGGGTCCCGCTCGCCGCGCACGAGACGAAGACCGTCACCTTCTCCCCCGCCGACACCCCGGGCCTGCACCTGACCACGCCGAAGGTGTGGTGGCCGGCCGGAATGGGCGGGCAGCCGCTGTACGCCCTCGGCCTCACCGCGTCCGTCGCCGGTACGACGTCGGACACCGTGCACCAGAGCTTCGGCATCCGCGACGTCCGGGCACCGCTGAACTCCGACGGCGCCCGCCGGTACCGGATCAACGGCCGCCCGCTGCTGATCAAGGGCGGCGGCTGGTCGCCCGACGAGTTCCTGCGCTGGGACAGCCGCTACGTCGAGGACCGGCTGAAGTACGCCGTCGACCTCGGCCTGAACACCATCCGCCTCGAAGGGCACCTGGAACCGGACGAGTTCTTCGACCTGGCCGACCGCTACGGCGTGCTCACCCTCCCGGGCTGGGAGTGCTGCGACAAGTGGGAGGGCAACGTCAACGGCTCCGCCGAGCCCGGGGAGCCGTGGACCGAGGCCGACTACCCGGTGGCGAGGGCGTCCATGGCCGCAGAGGCCGCCCGGCTGCGCGACCACCCCAGCGTGATCTCCTTCCTGATCGGCAGCGACTTCGCACCCGACGCGAGGATCGAGAAGACCTATCTGGACGCCCTGAAGGCGGCCGACTGGCCGGACCCCGTCGTCGCCGCCGCCTCGGACAACTCCTCGCCGCAGCTGGGCCGTTCGGGCCTGAAGATGACCGGGCCGTACGACTGGGTGCCGCCCGGCTACTGGTACGCCAAGCGCGAGGGCGGGGCCACCGGCTTCAACTCCGAGACCAGCGCGGGCCCGAGCATCCCCACCCTCGACACCCTGCGCCGCATGCTCACCCCGGCCGAGCTCGACACCCTCTGGCAGGATCCGGGCGCCAAGCAGTACCACCGCTCGCCGTCCCCCGTCTTCGGCACGCTGAAGATCTACGACAACGCCCTCACCGGCCGCTACGGCGCCCCGAAGAGCCTCGCCGACTACGTCCGCAAGGCCCAGCTGGCCCAGTACGAGGACGTCCGCGCCCAGTTCGAGGCGTACGAGCGCAATGCGACGGACTTCTCGAAGCCCGCGACCGGGGTGATCCACTGGATGTTCAACAGTGGCTGGACGTCCCTGCACTGGCAGTTGACGGATCGCTGTCTCGACCAGGGCGGCGCCTACTTCGGCGCGAAGAAGGCGAACGAGCCGCTGCACATCCAGTACGGCTACGACAACCGCCAGGTCGCCGTCGTGAACAACCGGCACGACGCCGCGCACGGACTCACCGCACGGGCCGCCCTCTTCGACCCCGACGGCACCCGGAGGTACGCCGCGTCGGTGCGCGACGTCTCGGTGAACGGCGACGGCGCCCACACGACCCCGCTGACGCTCCCGGCCTCGGTGAGCGGACTGGCGCGGACGTACCTGCTCCGCCTGGACCTGACGGACGCCGCCGGCAGGGAGGTCAGCCGGAACGTGTACTGGCTCTCCACCCGGCCCGACACCCTCGACTGGTCCGGCACCACCTGGTACTACACGCCGACGACGAGCTACGCCGACCTCACGGGGCTCGCTTCGATGGCGCAGGTGCCGGTGTCGGCGACGGCGGCCACGACCGCCTCGGACGGGACCTCGACCACGAAGGTCACCCTGCGCACCACCGGGAGCGGGCCGACACCGGCCCTGCTGGCGGACGTCCACCTCGTGGACGCGCAGGGCAGGCCGGTGCTTCCGGTGCGCTGGTCGGACAACGAGGTGAGTCTGTGGCCGGGCGAGTCGGTGACGCTGACGGCCACCTACCGGACGGCCGATCTGCACGGCTCGGCTCCGGGTGTGCGGGTCTCCGGCTGGAACACGCCGGAGCAGACGATTCCGGCGGGATGAGGGGGGAGGGAACAACGCGGTACGGGGGCGGTCCCCAACGGCCCGCCCCCGTACCGCTGTCGGCTCAGGCGACGTCGAGCGCGGTGTCGTCGACGACGAACGAGGTCTGGTACTTGGAGCCCTCGGTGCCGGTGAACTTCAGGGTAACGGTCTGCCCGGCGTAGCCGCTGAGGTCGAAGCTGCGCTGGGTGTAGCCGGAGGCCGCGTTCAGGTTCGAGTACGTGGCCAGGGTGCCGAGGACCGTGCCGGAGCTGTTCAGCACCTGGACCTTGAGGGTGTCGTAGGCGGTGCTGGTGGTGGTCTCGGCCGTGTCGATGTGCAGGTAGAAGCTGAGCTTGGCCGAGGTGCAGCCGGACGGGACGCTCACCGACTGCGCGAGGGTGTCGGTGGTGGCGGTGCCGTTGCCGTCGAGCCAGGCGTAGTACGAGCCCGAACGGGCGGCCTCACCGCTGGAGTTGGTGATGACGCCGCTGGAGGCGCTCCAGACGGAGTTGCCCGACTCGAAGCCGTTGTTGCCGAGGAGCTGGCCGGCGGTGCAGGTGCCGGTGCCGCCGCCCCCGGTGCCGCCGCCTCCGCCGCCGCTGGTGCCCGCACCGGCCAGCCAGGCGGTGGCGTTGAGGGCGAGGGCCGCGTTGGTGGCGCTGGAGTCGTTCCAGCCGTCGTACAGGGTGTTGCCGGGCTGGCCGGTGCCGTCGTCGATCGGCGAGCTGTCGCCCCAGTACGCGACGCGGCCGCTGCCGAAGGTGCTGGTGAGGAAGAAGGCGCCGGTGTTGCCGGAGTAACCGGTGCGGTAGAGCAGGCCCTTGACCGAGGAGTTGTCGGCGGGCTTGAGTGTGGCGGTGGTGCCGTTGGCGATCAGGCTCTTGGTGACGGTGCCGAAGGAGCCGTGCAACACCGGGTCGGTGCTGTCGCTGATCGCCGCCGGGTGGTCGGAGCTGATGTTGAGCGAGTCGATCGAGAAGCCGAACGGGTCGGTGGAGTCGACGCTGTTGTTGGTCATCAGGTCGTTGAGGATCTGGACCGAGTCGTAGCCGTCGTTGTTGCGGTCCGAGCCGGTGTGGTCGGAGATCATGAACAGCCCGCCGCCGTTCTTCACGAAGTTCATGATCGCCGTCTTCTCGGCGCTCGTGAACAGCGTGTTGGGCTCCGGCAGGACCAGCGTGTCGAAGTTCGACAGGTCGAGCGAGGACGAGCCGCCGTAGCTGAGACCGGAGCCGCTCGGCAGCGTCTTCAGGCTGTAGTCGCCGGTCTTCTGGAGCGCCACGCCCCAGGAGGACAGGGCGCCGGTCCAGTCCGTCTCGGCGGACGGGGAGGAGTTCTCACCGAGCGGGTCGGGCTGGCTGGTGGAGATGATCCAGTCGGCGTTGCCGGCCGTCTCGGCGTGGGCGTTGTCGAACAGGACGCGGTGCGTGGTGGCCGCGTGGGCGGGAGTGCTGCCGCTGCCGACCTGGACGGCGGCCCCGGTGAGGAGCAGCCCGAAACCGGCCAGGGCGGTGGCGACTCTGCGGCGGGATCTCTTGGATCCAGGCATCCGGCGAACCTCCGTTGAGGGGTGGGGAGTGGCGGTGGGGGACGCCAAATCTGCGCGCGTAGAACCTGATTGAGGGTTCTACACGCGTGGACTGTTTGAAAGGTACATGGCATGACAGCCCGGTGAACAGAAAGTCCCGGCAATGAACCGGTGGACGCCTCCCCGCCCCTGCACGGCAGGGACGCGCTCAACTCCCGTACAGATACGGGGTGGTGGTGCTCAGTGCGTGGAAGCCGAGGCGCTGGAGGATCGGGCGGCTCATCGGGGAGGCGTCGACCTGCAGAAACCGGTAGCCGTGGGCGGCGGCGACCCGGGCGCGATGGGCGACCAGGGCACGGTAGAGCCCCCGGCCGCGCCAGGCCTCGACGGTGCCGCCACCCCACAGTCCGGCGAACGCGGTGCCGGGCACCAGCTCCATGCGGCCCGCGCTGACCGGCTCGTCCCCGGCGAGCGCGGCCACGGCGACGACCGTACCGGGATCGGCGGCCAGCCGCGCGAGCAGCTGGTGGCGCAGCCGCGTGCCGTCGGTACCGAAGGCCTTCTCGTGCACGTCCACGACGAGAGCGATCCCGGCCTCGTCGACGGCCTCCACGAGCCGGACACCGGCCGGCGGTTCGGCGTCCAGGGCGAGCCGGGCGGTCTCGGCGACGAGCAGCGTCTCCTCGGGCTCGGCCTGGAACCCGGCGGCGGTGAGCCGGTCGCCCAGGTCGGCCGGCCGGTCGTGGCCGTAGAGCTTCCACTCGAAGTCGCGGCCCAGGGAGGTGAAGTGGGCGATCTGGTCGCGGACCGCCCGGTCGGCGCCGGTCTCGTCCAGGTCGCTCCAGAGCACGCCGTTCCAGCCCTGGGCGTCGGCGATCTGCCGCACGACCGCGCCGGCCCGTTCGACCCGGACGCCGGGGCCGTCGGGGCGCGCCCGCTCGCGCACGTCCCGGTCGTAGAGCGCGAGCACCTCTGTGTGATCCATGCACCCAGCTGAACAGGTCGGCTCCGGCCGGGCAACGGAATAAGCCGTACGACGGCCCGGTCCGGCCGTGTGGCGCGCTGTTGCCCCGGAGGCAGAGCCGCTGGCCGGACCGGTCCCGGTGGCCGTAGCGTGCGCCGCCGGAGATCATGCCGTCAGGAGGTCGGTGGACGATGGTGAAGGACAGTGAGCTGCGGCATCCCCGCCGCTGTGTGGAGCTGGCCGGCGAGGCACTGGAGAACGGTGACGAGCCGTTCGGGTCGGTGCTCGTGGCGGCGGACGGCACAGTGCTGGCCGAGGACCGCAACCGGGTGGCCGGCGGGGACCACACCCGGCATCCCGAGTTCGAGCCGGCCCGCTGGTCGGCCACGCATCTGACGGCCGAGGAGCGCGCGGGCGCCACCGTCTACACCTCCGGCGAGCACTGCCCGATGTGCGCGGCCGCGCATGCGTGGGTGGGGCTCGGCCGCATCGTGTACGTCGCCTCGTCCGCCCAGCTCACCACGTGGCTCGGGGAGTGGGGCGCGCCGCAGGCGCCGGTGCGGCCGCTGCCCGTCCAGGAGGTCGCGCCCGGCGTGGCCGTGGCGGGACCGGTGCCGGAGCTGGTGGACGCTGTGCGCGAGCTCCACCGGCGCCGATTCCGGTCGTAACCGCCCCGTGAATCAACCGAGTTCGAGGGTGGTGACGCCGAACACGCGGTGCCGGGCGTGGTCGCGGACCGGCCCGGTGTACATCCGGGCGGTCTCGAAGGAGGCGCGGAATCCGGCCTCTTCGGCGAGCGCGGCACCGGCCTGGCTCGGCTCGGGCACGTCGATGGCCACCTCGTGTCCGGCGGCCTCCGCGGTGAGGGCGGTGAACAGGGCCCGGGCGTCCTCCGCGGTGTCGGCGAACAACGGGCCGATGCGCAGGCTGTCGTGGCCCGGTCGGAGCACCCCGTACCCGGTCGGACGCCCGCCGTCGTGGCGGACGAAGGCCCGGTGGCCGGGGCCGGTGAGCCACTCGGTGAGGAAGCGGGGCCGGTCGGCCGGGTAGCAGACACTGTCGTAGGCGAGGAGCGCGGCGAGATCGCCGGGGCCGGCCGGGCGGACGTCCCGGGGCGCCTCGCCCTGGGGCGCGATGCCGGTGAACCGGATGGTGCGGTGGGCGAGTTCGAACCCGGACTGGCGGTAGTTGTCCTGCTGGGCGACGACTCCGTCCAGGCCGACGGTGCGGCTCCCGGCGTGCGCCAGGGCGGTCTTCCAGGTGGTGAGGCCGTGGCCGTGGCCGCGCAGGTCGGGGCGGACCAGGTAGCAGCCCAGGAAGGCGTACTCCTGGCCGTAGTTGACGACCGAGATGGCCGACACCGGCTCCCCGTCGATCCGGCCGAGGAAGAACCCTTCGGGATCCTGCGCGAAGAACGCGGGCCCGTCGGACACGCCGGGGTTCCAGCCCTCCGCCGCCGCCCATGCGGCGATCATCGGCCAGTCGTCGAGTGTGGCCTGCGTGACGACGAGGTCGTGGGGGGCCGCAGGGGTCATCGGTGCGCTCCATTTCCGTCGGGACCGGACTGCCGTGCCGCATCCTTCCGGATCGGCGGGAGCCGCGCCATGGCAAGATCAGCCGTTGCGGAACCGCGCACCGCGCGCAGCAGCGCGGGTGCCGTCGCGACGACGAACAGTCCGAAGAGAGTGATCGGCAGCAGCCCCACCGGCCGCAGCAGCGCGGCGGGATGCGCCGTCACCCAGGACCGGTTGGCGTACCAGTTGGCGAGGACGTCCAGCGTCATCACCGCCACCGCGAGCCGGACGCCGGCAGGCCGTGCCCGGAGGGTCAGGACGGCGGCGAGCGGATCGAGGGCGACCAGGGCGATGAAGAACACCTGCAACGGCAGCGGGCCGAAGCCGGCGTAGGCGTGCGGTCCGCCGCGCGCCAGGTCGGCGACGTGGGCACCGGTCCCTTCCAGGAACCCGCCGGCGTAGAGCAGGAGAGCCGCCCGCGCCCGGCGCGGCAGCGCCCGCCATCGCCCGCGTATGCCGTCCGTCACCGGGACAACGTACTGCACGCCGATCAAGCCCCACCGGGCCGGCGTCCGGTGGGGCCTTCGCCGGGTGCCGGGACGTCAGCGGGCGCGGCCCGGGCGGAAACGACGGTAGAGGACCGCACCGCCGAGCAGGAGCGCGGCGCTGCCCACGGCGGCGGGGAGGGTCGCGTCGGCGCCGGTGTGGGCCAGCGCGGACACCGACGGCTCCGGCACGGGTGCGGGCGGGACGGTGCGGTGCCGCACCGGCGCCGGAGGCGGGGTGTGCGGATGCCGCGGGGTGCGGGGGTGGCCGACGGAGCCGTTGACGGAGGTGTTGCCGACGGCCGGGTTGCCGATGCCGACCACGTTGACGCTGTTGCCGCTGATGTTCACCGGCAGATCGACGGGGAGCTGGACGCCATTGCCGGAGAGCACCCCGGGCGAGTCATGGGCGGCGCCGTGGGCGGCGGCTCCGCCGGACGCGGCCGCGCGGCCCTCTGGGTGGCCGCCGGTGTTGGCGCAGCGGTTGCCCATCGCGGGGTTGAGCAGTCCCACCACGTCGACGGTGTTGCCGCACACGTTCACCGGCAGATCGACGGGGAGCTGGACGCCGTTGCCGGAGACCAGCCCGGGCGAGCCGGCCGCGGTGCCGGCGGCGGCGCTGCTGTCGGCCGCGAAGGCGGCGGACACCGGAAGCGCCACGGCCATCGCTCCGGAGGCGGTGACAAGGGCGATCACACCGTTTCGGGTAGCCCGTCTCATAGGTTCCCTGCCTTCCAGACATCGTCGCGGGCAGTCGCCCGCACCCCGTAAAACGCAGGTGAACCATCCGAGTTATGGCTTATCGGTCTTTCACCCCGTCGAGCGACACAGTTATCGAACCGCGCGTAAAGCCGCTCAATGATCAACAACAGGGAATATAAACCGCGAATGGTACGGCGCCGGCGGGCTCCCCGCACGCCCGGAGGCGGGCGCTCCGCAGCCCGCTTATGGTGATCCGAGGGCGCCGTCCCCCGGTCCGCCACAGGCGTCCCGGGAGGCGATCGATGCAGGCCAAGCCGACCACACGGGCCGCCGTGCGGCGCTGCGCGGGGGCCGGAGTCCTCGCCCTGGCGCTGCTCGGGGCAGGACTGCCGGCGGCCGCCGCCGACCGGCCGCAGCCCGACCTGTCCCGGTTCTACCGGCAGAAGCCGGCGTGGTCGTCCTGCGGGAGCCCGGACATGCCGAAGGACCTCCAGTGCACCGCGGTCGCCGTCCCGCTCGACTACGCCCGTCCGCGCTCGGGAACCCTCGACATAGCCCTGGCCCGCTACCGGGCGACCGGCACCTCACACGGCTCGGTGCTGCTGAACTTCGGCGGCCCCGGCGGTGCCGGGATCAGTGAACTCGCCTCGGACGGACGGGAGTTCATGGATCTGACCAACGGCTACGACGTGGTCACCTTCGACCCGCGCGGCGTCGGCCGCTCCTCCCCCGTCAGCTGCGGCGAGGGCGCCGACGAGGCCTCGGCCCTGCCGGACGACAGCGCCGGCCTCGACCATCCCCGGGAGCTGCTGCGGCAGTTGAAGCTGGCCGCCGCCGAGTGCGCCCGGCACTCCGGCCCGGTGCTCGCCCACATAGGCACCGTGGATGCCGCCCGCGACCTGGACGTCATCCGCCAGGCCCTCGGCGACAAGAAGCTCAACTACCTGGGCTTCTCCTACGGGACCCGGCTCGGCGCGGTCTACGCGGCGGAGTTCCCGCACAGGGTCGGCCGGTTCGCCCTCGACGGTGTGGACACCCTGACGGAGCCGCTGTCCGAGCAGGGGGTGGCCGGAGCCGAGGGACAGCAGACCGCGCTGGACGATTTCCTGGACTGGTGTACGACGGACGTCGCCTGCCCGTTCGGCCAGGACCGGCGCTCCGCCGGGGAGCAGATCGTGCGGCTGGTGCACTCGCTCGACGCGCACCCGGTCCCGACGGACCTCGGCGGCAGCCTCTCCGGACAGGACCTGGTGGGCGCCGTCGGGCAGGGCCTTTACAGCAAGGAGCTGTGGCCGTCGTTGGAGCGGGCGCTGGCCTCGCTGACGCAGGAGGGCGACACCCGGGGCGTGCTGGCCTTCGCCACCGGCGGCTCCAGCCTGTCCGTGCGGTCCGGCACGGCGACGGCGGACGCCTCCGGCGGGCACCACGAGAAGGGCGGCGTCGTCGGTCCGCAGGACGTCCCGACGGACAACCTGATGGCCGCGCTGATGGCGATCAACTGCGCGGACGATCCCGACCGGCCCGACGCGAACCGGATCCTCGCGGACCTCAAGGACCTGCTGGCCCGGTACGAGCAGGCCTCCCCGGTCTTCGGCCGCTACCGGCTGGCCCAGCTGCTCATGTGCTACGGCCGTCCCAGGGGCACCGACTTCGTCCGCGACCGGGTCAAGAACGTCGACACCGGCGACATGCTGCTCGTGGGCACGCGCGGCGACCCGGCGACGCCGTACCGGTGGACCGTGGAGACGGCCGCGCGGCTGGGGTCGTCGGCGGTGGTGCTGGACAACAAGGGCGACGGCCACACCGGGTACACCTCCTCCACGTGCGTGCACGAGAAAGTCGACGACTTCCTGCTGTACGGCTCCCTGCCGCCGAGCGGCAGCTCCTGCCCGGCCGACGGGAAGGACTGGAGCGACACCACGGCCCCCGACGACTGACGACGGGTGAGGCGCGACCGGGTGTACGGCGCGCATCCGGTGCAACCTTCCGCCGGCACCGGGCGTCACCCGGGGCAGGCACGCCCCGGCCGCCCGCACCCCGCGCCCCGCGCCCCCCATGTGACCGCGACGGGAGAGACCGTCATGCGCATCCGCGCGGCCCTCGCCGTACCCGCCGCCGAGTCGTCGCTGACGGTCCGGGCGAGGGCCGCACCACGGCCGGCCGGCCGTGGTGCGCGTCGGCGCCACCAACCGCGGCACGCGCGCGTGTGCCGTCGACCGGGTGCCCACGACGGCCTTCGGGGAGCTGGACGGGGCGGCTGCGCCGGTGCCGGCGGGCGGCACCGGCGACCACCCGCTCGCGGCGGGCGGGAGCGCCTACGCGGACGTGCGCATCGTCCGTGACCCGGCGGCCCCGGAGGCCCGCCGGACGGACGGCATCACCGTGGCCGCCTCGGCCGCGCACGCGGGCCGCACCTTCACCGCCGGCCGGTTCGGCACCGGGAGGCGGGTCCTGGTGTGGGAGCCGGTGACGACGTGGTGGCAGCCGACGGCGGCGGCCGCGGACCGGGCCATCGGTCTCAGCTGAGCACCAGCTCCGGCGCGTAGGTGTCCAGCCACAGCGCGAAGTCCAGCGTGCGCTCCAGACCGCGCCGCTCCGTCTGGGTGCTGACCGGGGTGTCACGCTCGGCCGCCGCCCGGACCCGCTCCCGGTCGAGCAGGTCGAAGACGGGGTGCGAGGGCCGGGAGAGCAGGTCCTTGACCTGCTCGCGCAGCGCGACGGCGTACAGCGGGTCCTGGGTGGAGGGGTACGGGCTCTTCACGCGGTCGTACACCGAGCGCGGCAGGACGTCCGCGGACGCCTCCCGCAGCAGGCTCTTCTCCCGGCCGTCGAAGGACTTCACGGCCCAGGGCGCGTTGTAGACGTACTCGACCAGGCGGTGGTCGCAGAACGGCACCCGGACCTCCAGGCCCACGGCCATGCTCATCCGGTCCTTGCGGTCGAGCAGGATGCGCACGAATCGGGTCAGGTGCAGATGGCTGATCTGCCGCATCCGGTACTCGAAGTCGCTCTCGCCGTCCAGCCGGTCGATCGTGGCGACGGCCGTACGGTAGCCGTCGGCGATGTAGCTCTCCAGGTCGAGGGACTTGGCCAGGTCGGTGCGCAGGACGTCGCTGTCGTCGCCGAAGTGCCGTCCGAAGTGGACCAGCCAGGGGAAGGTGTCGGTGCGGCGCACGTCCTCGTCGAAGAACTGGAGGTAGCCGCCGAAGACCTCGTCCGCGGACTCGCCGGACAGGGCGACGGTGGACTTCTCGCGGATGGCGCGGAAGAGCAGCAGCAGCGAGGAGTCCATGTCGCCGAGGCCGGACGGCAGATCGCGGGCACGGATCACCTGCTCGCGTACGGCGGGGTCGGCGAGGGACTGGGAGTCGAGCACGATGTCCTGGTGGTCCGTCTTCGCGAGCCGGGCCACGTCGTGCACGAAGGGGGTGTCGGGGGTGCCGCGCAGTTCGTCGGCGATGAAGTTGTCGGTCTGGCCGACGAAGTCGACGGCGAAGCTGCGTACCTGCTCGCCCTGTTCGGCGAGTTGGCGGGCGGCGATCGCGGTCATCGCGGAGGAGTCGAGGCCGCCGGAGAGCAGGGTGCAGCGCGGCACGTCGGCGACGAGCTGGCGGCGCACGATGTCGTCGAGCAGGGAGCGGACGGTGGCGATGGAGGCGGCGCGGTCGTCGGTGTGCGCGAGGGTCCGCAGCCGCCAGTAGACGCGCGTGCCGATGCCGGTGCGGTCGACGGTGACGACGGTGCCGGGTTCGACCTCGCGCATGCCGTCCCAGATCGCGTGTCCGGGCGTCTTGACCATGACGAACAGCTCGCGCAGGCCGTCCAGTGTGACCCGGCGGCGAGCCAGCGGGTTGGCGAGGATCGCCTTGGGCTCGGAGCCGAACAGGACGCCGTCGGCGGTGGGGTAGTAGTAGAACGGCTTGATGCCCATGCGGTCGCGGATCATCACGAGCTTGTCGTGACGACCGTCCCAGACGGCGAACGCGTACATGCCGTTGAGGCGTTCGGCGACCTGGTCGCCCCATTCGAGGTAGCCGTGCAGGACGACCTCGGTGTCGGAGTCGGTGGTGAACCGGTGCCCGCGGCCTTCGAGTTCGCGGCGCAGCTCGGTGAAGTTGTAGGCCTCCCCCGAGTAGACCATGGCGAGGTTCCCCTGGGGGGTCGACAGGGACATGGGCTGCCGGCCGCCGGGAAGGTCGATGATCGCAAGACGGCGGTGGCCCAGGGCGGCCGGGCCCTCGGTCCAGGTGCCGCGGTCGTCCGGGCCCCGGCAGGCCATCGTCTCGGTCATTGCATCCAATGTGGTGGCCTCGGTGGCCAGATCACGATCGAAGGAGACCCATCCGGTGA
Organism: Streptomyces monashensis; assembly: GCF_001866665.1. GTDB lineage: Bacteria > Actinomycetota > Actinomycetes > Streptomycetales > Streptomycetaceae > Streptomyces > Streptomyces monashensis. The sequence goes on from NZ_MLYO01000072.1 coordinate 109,599, forward strand.
TGCCGCACATGTGCTACCTCCTGCCTCCGGTTCGCACCAGATCACCGCGCTCACCTGCACTGTCTTTACGAGAGCCGGATTCCGGTCGAAGAACCAGTTGTATCGAGCACCTACATGTCGAGCGTCCGTCAGTTGCCCGAGGCAGTCAATGTGGGCGTAACGTGGGCGACCCCCTCACCCCATCGTTTCGGCCGCTTTTTGCTCGCGCGAAATCCGGTGGAGCCGGTCCTGCCGGGCCACGGCCGCCACGAACCGGCCACGAGCAAAAACTTCACCATGATTGCGGCGTCGCGGCACGGCGGGAGATCCCGGCGGGTGAGCGCCCGCAACGCCCCGGCCGCCCGGCCGGAGCCGTCCTCGCCGAGCGCGGCGCGCGGACCTGCGTCGAAGCGGTCGGCCTCCGGCCCGGCGGCGGCCGACGCCGCGGCAGCGGCCCGGTCAACTCCGGCACCACGGCGCGGAGTCCACCGGAGTGGGCACGCCTGTCGAGCAGACCGGCGGCGGTGAGCCGGTGCGGAGCGCGCTGCCGCCGGACTCGCGCAGGCCCAGGTCACCGGCGAGGTCCCGGGATGATCCCAGCCGCTCGCGTACCGCGTACAGCGCACCGAGCCACGCCGTGGCGACGCCGGCGGCCGGCACCTCGGGTCCGCGACCGCGGACCGAGCGGGGCGAACAGGTGCCGGCCGGGGCTCGGACATGAGCCGATGCCGACAGCGGCGCGCCACGCACGCGGCCGTCGGCGACGGCCGGTCGGCGTTCGAACCCGGCATCCGGGAGGAAGTGCTCCGGCAGCACGGATCGCCCGCCCCGCGGAGGGCCCGGCCACGCGTCCGACGGCGCGCAGCCCGCGCCCCGGGCGGCGCGGCCGGGTCCCGGCTGATCACCGCCGGGTACGCACCACCTGCCGGAACGGGCGGGGCGCAGCCGGGTCGTGTGCCGCCGCGGCCTCTCCGCGGTCGACGACGACACGACGTCGCCAGGCTCGGGGAATACCCCTTGTCCCTGCCAGCTTGCCCCGAATGCCCCGTACGTGAATCGGCCCTATCGTGCTGTCATGGAGCACGCACTGAGTCCCGCGACCCTGGCCGAACTGCGGCGCCCGCGTCCCTACCCGGCGGTGTCCGTGCTGACCCCGACACACCGCCGCGAACCGGAGAACGGGCAGGACCCCGTCCGGCTGCGCAACGTCCTCACCGAGGCACGCAAACGCCTGGAGGCCGACCCCGCCGTCACCCGTGAACGACGCAACGACGTCGAGGCCCAGCTCGACCGGGCCCTGTCCGAGGTCGACCTCGCGCACGCCGAGGACGGCCTGGTGATCTTCGCCGCCCCGGGCGAGCACCAGGTGTGGTCCCTGGCCCGCACCGTCCCCGAGCGGGTGGTGCTCTCGGACACCTTCCTCACCCGCAACCTGGTCGCCGCGCACGCGGCCGAGCGGCCGTTCTGGGTGCTGTCGGTCTCGGCGGACCGCGTCACCCTCTGGAGCGGCGGTGAGGACCGTGTGGTGGCCGACGAGTCCGGGGGCTTCCCGCTGGAACGCCGGGAGCCGAACTTCGACCCCGAGCGCCAGGAGCAGATCGGCGACACGCCGAGCGCCTACCGCGACGAGAGCACCCGCAAGTTCCTGCGCGAGGCGGACACCGCCATGGCCGCGCTCCTGCGCGAGCAGCCCCGGCCGCTGTACGTCACCGGTGAGCAGGCGGCACTGTCCCTGCTGGACGAGGCCGGCAGCGTGGCCAGGAACGCCGTGCAGGTCCCGCACGGCGGCCTCGCGCACGCCGGGCCCGAGTCCGTGTGGCAGGCGCTGCGGCCGGTGCTGGAGGCCGAGGCCCGCAAGGACACCACGTCCGTCATGGGCGAGCTGACCGCCGCACACGGTCACAAGACCTACGCGGCCGGTCTGGACGAGCTGTGGCAGAGCGCCCGCGAGGGCCGGGTACGGCTGCTCGCCGTCGAGGAGAACTTCCGGGCGACCGTCAACGACCTCGGCGACCATCTGGTTCCGGCCAGGCCCGGCGACCTGGAGGCCCGCGAGGACATCGTCGACGAGATCGTCGAGCAGTGCCTGGAGACCGGCGCCGATGTCCGCTTCGTACCCGACGGCGCCCTGGGCGAGGCCGACGGGATCGCGGGCGTGCTGCGGTACTGAACCACTCCCCCGGCGGCGCTCCCTGCGCGGCGTACGCTTCGGCGAGATCGTCGGCGTAAGGGAGCGCGCGCATGGGTGACCTGCTGGGTGTGGCGGTACTGGGTGCGGGGCACATGGGGGCCGATCACATACGACGGCTCGATCAAGTGGTGAGTGGCGCCAGGGTCGCGGCCGTGGCCGACCCGGACGTCGAGCGGGCGAAGGAGGCGGTGGCCGGCCTCGCCGGAGTGAGCGTGCACACGGACACGGAGGCCGCGCTCGGCGCGCCCGGTGTCGCCGCCGTGCTCATCGCCTCCCCCGGCCCGGCGCACGAGGAGGCGCTGCTCGCCGCGTTCGCCCGGGGCCTGCCGGTGCTGTGCGAGAAGCCCATGGTCCCGGACTCCGGCGGCGCGCTGCGGATCGTGGAGGCCGAGGCCCGGCTGGGCCGCCGGCTGACGCAGATCGGCTTCATGCGCCGCCACGACGCCGAGTACCGGCGGCTGAAGGCGCTGCTGGACGGCGGCAGCCTCGGCCGGCCGCTGATGCTGCACTGCACCCACCGCAATGTCTCCTCGCCGCCCGGATTCACCAGCGCGATGCTGGTGAACAGCTCGGTCTCGCACGAGATCGACGCGGCCCGCTGGCTGCTCGGGCAGGAGCTGACGGCGGTGACCGTGCTGCGGCCCACGCCCTCCTCGGGCGCCCCGGCCGGCCTGCTCGACCCGCAGTTCGTGCTGTTCGAGACCGACCGCGGCGCGCTGGTGGACGTCGAGGTCTTCGTGAACTGCGGCTTCGGCTACCAGGTGCGCTGCGAGGCCGTGTGCGAGCGGGGCAGCGCCCGGATCGGCGCCGAGCACACCCTGGTGGTCACCACCGGCGGCGCCGCCCGCGAGGAGGTGGCGCAGGACTACCTCGTGCGCTTCGCCGCCGCCTACGACCGCGAGGTGCAGGCATGGGTCGACGCCACCCGGCGCGGCGAGGTCACCGGCGCGAGCGCCTGGGACGGCTACGCGGCCTCCGCCGTCGCCGAGGCGGGGGTCCGGGCGCTGGAGCACGGCGGCCGGGTGGCCGTCGCCCTCGCCCCGCGCCCGGACCTGTACGCCACCCGCGCCGAGGTCAGCCGCTGACGCTCGCGGCGCCCGTCTCCAGGTGCCCGGTGAGCCGGCGCGACCAGGTCCCGTCGGAGTCCACGGTCACCGTGAAGTCGTACCAGCCGTTCTGGTACGCGACGGCGTTGAAGAAGTCCTCCGTCGAGGCGCCGGCGGCGACGGTGTAGGTCCAGGGGCCGTCGCCGCGGTAGTGGTTCGAGGTGATGGTGAACCTCACCGACGACGACCCGGAGTTGGTCATCCCGATGTAGAGCGCGAGCTTGCCGGTGCCGGGCTCGACGGCGTAACGGGCGCGCACCTCGGCCGACTTGCCCGCCTTCGTGGCGTCCCCCTGGAAGCGGCGCAGGAAGCGGTTGGGGCCGACCATGGTCAGGTCGTACTGTCCGCCCCCGAAGCCGGTCCCGATGTTGAAGAAGTCGGAGGCGGTGCCGCCCGCGTCGACCGTGTACGGGTACGGCGTGGTGTCGCGGTAGGCGTTCGGGTGGATGGAGAAGTGGGCGGCGCGGGAGGCCGGGGTGCCCTGGTTGGTCATGGTGAACCAGGCGAGGGTCTTGCCGGCCGCGTCGAACTCCAGGTGGTCCAGGTAGCCGTTCGGCTGGTACGGCAGCGCGCGGGCGGGCCGGGTGCCGGGCTCCTGGGCGGGCAGGGCGTTGTCCGTGGGCACCGGATTGGGCAGCGGGCCGCAGGTGTTGATGCCGATGACGCTGGTCGCGGGCAGCGTGACCGCTCCGTGGACCGGGTTGGCGAAGTCGAAGACACCGGTGAGGTCGCCGCTGACCGCGCGCCGCCAGTCGCTGATGTTGGCGCACCGCACGGGCGTGCCGAGCGCGGTCGTCCAGGTCTCCAGGAAGCGCAGCACCGAGGTGTGCTCGAAGACCTCCGAGGAGACCCAGCCGCCGCGCGTCCAGGGCGAGATGACGATCATCGGGACGCGGAACCCGAAGCCGTAGGGCACGCCGTTCAGGAACTCCCCGGCCGTGCCGGCGGGCGGCACCGGCGGGGGCACGTGGTCGAAGTAGCCGTCGTTCTCGTCGTAGTTGAGGAACAGGACGGTCGAGTCGAACACGTCCGGGTCGGCGGCGAGGGCCTGGTAGACCATGCTCACGAAGTGGGCGCCGTCGCCGGGCGGGGCGTAGGGGTGCTCGGAGAAGGCCTGGTTGGCGACCACCCAGGACACCTGGGGGAGGGTGCCCGCGACGACGTCGGCCTTGATCGCGGCGGCGATGTCGTCCGGGGTCGAGCCCGTCACGCTCGGCACCGAGGACATGCCCCGGTCGTACAGCGGGTCGCCGGCCTTGGCGTCCGCGAAGTTCTTGAAGTAGGCGCAGCCGTTGTCCCCATAGTTGTCGGCCGCGTTCTGGTAGACCTTCCAGGACACCCCGGCGGCCTGGAGCGCCTCGGCGTAGGTCTGCCAGGTCAGGCCGGACTCGTCGCCGCCGTCGTAGGAGGAGGAGTCCACCTTGCCGCTCCACAGGAAGGTGCGGTTGGGGCCGGTGGCGCTGAGGGTGGAGCAGAAGTAGGCGTCGCAGACGGTGTAGTTGTCCGCGAGCGCGTAGTGGAACGGGATGTCGGAGCGGTCCAGGTAGCCGAGCGAGCGGACGTTGCCGACGCCCGCGACCCAGTTGTCCATCCGGCCCTTGTTCCAGGCGGAGTGCTGCGAGGACCACGAGTGCGGCAGGTCGCCGTTGCACTGCGCCAGGGTCTCGCCGTCCTTGCCGCCGGCCGACGGGGTCGCGCTCAGCTTCCACGGGTATTGCCGGCCCAGTCCGTTCGGCTGGTTGAAGACCGGGTATCCACCGCCGAGGATGATGCCGCTGCGGTCGTCGAACCCGCGCACGCCCTTCAGACGGCCGAAGTAGTGGTCGAAGCTGCGGTTCTCCTGCATGAGGATCACCACGTGCTGTACGTCCTTGATCGTGCCCGTCGCCGTGGCCGCTGCGGCCGACGCCGACGCCGTACGGGTGGTGCCGGCGCCCAGCGCCACACCCGCCGCGACGGACGCGCCCAGTCCCACGAAGCCTCTGCGGCTGATCGGTGTCATTCGCCCCGTCCTCGTCACCGGTGCGCCCGTGCGGCACACCGCGCGACAGGGTGCACGGGGTGATCGTCAGGGTCCATACCCGTGCGGTGAGGCGGAGGTGAACAAAAGTCAAAGGACGCCGACGCCGCTCAGACCCCGCCGAACAGAGCGCTCAGCCCCCGTTCCACCACCCGCGCGACGTCCTCCTGTCCGGGCGCCACCGCCTGGTAGGTCCGCAGCAGGAAACGACGCAGGGCCAGGGCCTGGAACTGGAGCAGGGCCATCCCGTGGGGCGAGTGGAACTCCAGCACCGTCCGGGTGCGGCCGTACGGCCAGATCTGCACGTCCCCGTGACCGGCCGGGGCGCGCAGCCCGTCGTCGAGCAGGGAGCGCGCGAAGGTCCAGGTGACGTCCTCGCCCTCCAGGGACGCCTCGGCGGGGAAGTCGACGAAGACGGCCAGCGGGTCGTCGGCGGTGTACCGCAGGGTGGCCGACACCGGGATCTCCTGGTCCTCGGCCGTGATGAGCCGGGCGAGCACGGGCTGTTCGACAGTGGTCTCCATGTTTATATGGAGTGCGCGGAGGCCCTTCGCATGCCGCCAAATCCGGTCAGAGTTCGATGAGTACAGGCCGGTCGGCACATGGACGAACAGAGGCGCGTCGAACACCCGCGCGGGCGCGACGCGAAGGCCGCTTGCACGGGCCAACTCTCGTAGCTTTTCTACGACTTGCCCTACCCGGCGCGTACGTCATTCATACCCGCGGATCACTCAGGGAAGACTCTGGCATATGCCGGAAGCACCACCGTATCGTGTGTTGCCAAATCCCTTACAGGGCGTCGCGGGCTGTGCCACAGTCGTAACCGGTCCCCCGTCCTGCCCAGGCCGTATCGTCCCCCTTCGGAGTGCGTCATGCCGTCCCCAGTCTCCGCGGGCCGCCCAGCCGCCCAGCCACCCGGGCGCGGCTCGGTCGAGGCACTGATCACACAGACGCGGCGGCTCAAGGGCGACGTGGACGCCGTGCGGCGGGACACCCGGATCGACGGTGCGGACCCCGAGGAACGCTGGCAGCGCGCCCTGTACGACCTCGCCCTGCACCAACTGGACGACCTGGACAACCACTTGGCCCAGCTCCGGGACGGCCCCGACCCCGCGCCGGCCGCCTCCCCCGAGCCCGCCCCGGCCCGGACCGGCACGGCGCCCGCGCCGCCCCGAGCGCCGTCCGCTGCCCCGCCCGGCTCGCTGCTCAGCAGGGTCGGCAGCGCGGAGTGGAACCTGCTGACCGACGAGGCCACCTGGTCCGGCGAGCTGTACCAGATCCTCGGCCGCGACCCGGCCGACCCCGCCCTCACCCTGGACGAACTGCCCTCGCTGGTCCTGGAGGAGGACCGGCCGAAGCTGACCGCGATGGTGACGGGCTGTCTGGTCGACGGCAGGCCGATCGACGGCGAGTTCCGCGTCGCACGGCCCGACGGCTCCGAACGCACGGTGCACATGATGGGCGAGCCCGTACTCGGCGCCGACGGCGGCACCGCGTCGATGTGGGCCGTACTGCGCGACGTCAGCGAACTGCGCCGCACCCAGCGCACGGTGCGCGAGACCCGTGACTCCCTGCACCGCCGGCGCACGGAGGAACAGACCGAGCACCGGATCGCGGCCGAGGTGCAGGAGGCCGTACTGCCGCCCTGGCTCGGATCCTTGCGGCTCCCGCCGCCGGGACCGAGCCCCCTCGACCTCGCCGCCCAGCGCCTCCCCGCGGCGGCGAGCACTCTCATCGGCGCCGACTGGTACGACGCGCTGGACCTGCCCGGCGGCGAGACCCTGCTCAGCGTCGGCGACCTCACCGGACACGGGGTCGCCGTCGCCTCGGGCATGGCGATGCTGCTCGGTGCCGTGCGCGGCATGGCGCTGGCCGGCACCGGTCCGGGTGAACTCCTCGGCATGCTGAACCAGTTACTGGACGTCACCGTGCAGCCCGCCCTGGGCAGCGCCGTCTGCTGCCGCTACCGACCCGATTCCCGCACCCTGGTCTGGGCGCAGGCAGGACACCCCGCCCCGCTGCTGTACCGCGACGGGACGGGGCGGATGCTGACCGCGCCGGACGGCGTGCTGCTCGGCGCGACCTCGGGCGCCGTCTACGGGCAGGCCGAGGAGACTCTCCGGCCGGGCGACGTCCTGCTTCTGCACACCGACGGGCTGGTGCCGGGGCAGACGCCGACGGCGGCCGTGGACCGGCTACTCGGCCTCGGCCCACGGTTCGGCGCGGCGTGCACCGCGCAGGACTGTGTGCGGACGGTGGTCGAGGAGTTCGGCGGAGCAGGACGCGAGGACGACGCGTGCGTACTCGTCGCCAGGATCACGGTCTGAGCCCCGGAACACGAATCAACCGGTACGACCGGTAAGGGAACTGAGCGCGCGGGCCCCTGTGCCCGTGCGCTCACGCCTGAGCGCTGCCGCCCTTGGCCCTCGGCGTGGGCAGGGCACTCCTGATCTCCTCCCGCAGTTGGTGGATCTTCGGGTACTCGGCGTACTGGGCGGTGAGCTGGTACATCTGGCGCAGCCGGTCCCAGGTGCGACGCGAGGAGTTCGAACCCATCGACATCAGCGCCAGCCGGGCGAAGCGGTCGGCCTGTTCCGGGTCGTCGGCGATGAAGCAGGCCGACGCCATGGACAGATGGTCGAAGATCTTCGACCGCTCCCGCCCGTCGACGCGCAGGGCGAGCGCCTTCTCCGCGTAGTACTGGGCGTGCGCGGCCGCACTCGGGTCGAAGTCCGCCAGCGTGCGGTAGGCGAGGGCCTGCATGCCGTACAGGTCCTCGTCCTTGAAGGTCTGCATCCAGTCCGGCGCTTCCGCGTCCTGCCGGTCGGAGACGAAGAGGTCCTCCGCCTGGCCGAGCGTGCGGCGCATCGCCTGGCCCTTGCCCATCGAGGCCTGCGCCCAGGCCTCGATGGTGTGGAACATCGCCTTCGTACGCGGCTGGAGGCGCTCGCCGGAGCCGGTCTGGGCGAGCTTCATCAGGTCCAGGGCGTCGTCGGGCCGGCCCAGGTGCACCATCTGCCGGGCCGCGCGGGACAGTGCCTCCCCCGCGCGGGGGCGGTCGCCGCCCTCGCGGGCGGCATGGGCGGCGATGACGAAGTACTTCTGCGCCGTGGGCTCCAGGCCGACGTCGTGCGACATCCAGCCCGCGAGGACGGCGAGGTTGGCCGCGACGCCCCACAGGCGGCGCTGGAGATGAGGTGGATGGTGGTAGGCGAGCATGCCGCCCACCTCGTTGAGCTGGCCCACTACCGCCTTGCGCTGGAGCCCGCCGCCGCGGGCCGCGTCCCAGGCACGGAACACCTCGACCGAGCGCTCCAGCTCCTCCACCTCCTGCGATCCGATGGGGGCGGCCTCGTAGCGGTCGAACCCGGCGGGGTCGGCGTGCAGGGGGTCGTCGAGGACGGGGGCGTCGGCCTTCAGAGCCGGGTCGGTGTGCAGCCAGTCGTGCATGGCGCTGCTGAGTGTGGATCCCGCGGCGAGCGCGGCACCCGCGCCCACCAAGCCGCGTCGGTTGAGCATGAGGTCCATTCCCGTGAATTCGGTGAGGACCGCAGCCGTGCGCTCGGGCGCCCACGGCACGCCGTCGGGATGTTCCTCGATCCCGCCGTCCTGCCGTTTCCCGTTACGCCCGTGCCGCACCAGACCGAGGTCCTCGATGGTCACGACACGGCCGAGACGCTCGGTGAACAGGGCCGCCAGCACCCGCGGCACCGGATCGCGCGGGATCTCTCCCGTGTCGATCCAACGCCGCACCCGGGAGGTGTCGGTCGACAACTGGGGGTGGCCCATGGCCGCCGCCTGCTTGTTGACCAGCCTCGCGAGTTCGCCCTTGGACCAGCCGGCCAGGCCGAACAGGTCCGAAAGGCGGGTGTTGGGTTGTCCGCTCACGTCAAGCCCCCAGGTTCTCGGCTGACTTGACAGTAGCCCCGTGGAGGTTGCCGAGCGACTATTCGCCAGGGTTCGCCAGGGTGCGCCAGATGGTGTGCCACTGCCCATCGGGTGTCAGGTAGGAACGCGCCACCCCGACCCGGTCACCCCAAGTCGGCGAGAGCCGACGGGCGTCGATATGACAGGGGCATTCCCCAGGGTGTCCCGGGCGACCGGGCCGGGTTGCGCGCAAGGACTTGCACAGGCAGGCACCGCAGGCACACGAAGGGATCTGTTTCTCCCATGTACGCAGCATCGTCCTCCGTGTCCGCCCCGCCCCGGCCGCTGCGCTCCCGCCCGGCGGGCGGCGGGCCGTACCTCGACCCGGTGGCGCGTCCGGGCGGACCCGTACCGGTCGCGGGCCGGCTCCGGCGCGTGCCGGGCCAGCCCGGTACGCCGCCGCTCAGCGGAAGACTCGACCTGTCCGGCCCCCAGGGGGCCCAGCTGCGCGCCGCGATCGCCTCGGTGCACCGGATCTGCCCGGAGTTCGCTCCGGTGCAGGTGCTGCGGCGCAGCGGGCGGTCCGTCCTGATCGTGGGGACGACCGGGCGCAGTACGGCCGTGGCCAAGTGTCTGCTGGACCGATCGCCCGCCTGGGCCGAGCGGATCCGCCATGAAATAGCCGCATACCGCTCGTTCGTCCGGCACCGACCCCCGGTCCGTGTGCCCCGGCTGATCGCGGCGGATCCGGACAACTGCACCCTGGTGATCGAGCGGATGCCGGGCCGGGTGGCGGCGCTCCAGCGGCATCCGGCGGAGGCACCGCCCCGCCCGGACATCCGGGCCGCGCTGGGCGCGGTCTGCCGGGTGAACGCCTGGCGGCCTCCCGCGGGTACGTTCGACAAGCCGCTGGAGTACGGCGCCCGGATCGCCCGGTTCCACGAGCTGGGCCTGCTCACCGACCGGGACCTCGGCGACCTCCAGAAGCTGCTGCACGGCATCGCCCACGAGGTCGGCCGGCACGGCATGCTCCAGTTCAACCACGGCGACGCCCTGCTCTCGAACATCCTGCTGTCCCCGGCCGGTCCAGTGCTGGTGGACTGGGAGCACGCGGGCTGGTATCTGCCGGGGTACGACCTGGCGACGCTGTGGCTGGTCCTCGGGGACGCGCCGGTGGCCCGGCGGCAGATCAGCCAGATCGCCCAGTCGGCGGGCCCGGCCTCCCGGGACGCCTTCCTGGTGAACCTGATGCTGCTGCTCACCCGGGAGATCCGGACGTACGAGACCGCGGTGCAGCGCTCGATGCAGGACACGGCTCCGGCGGCCCCGGTCCAGCCGGGTGCCGCGCCGTCCGGCGAGGAACAGCGGCTGCTGCTCCGGCGGCTGCACGACGACTGTCAGCTGGCCCGCAAGGCCGTGCGAGCGGCGGTCGGTACCCGCTGACGGGCACGAGGGTCCGCGGTGCGCCAGAGCGGCGGCGCACCGCGGACCCTCGTGCGTCCGGGCGCACCACCCGCCACGGGCACCACTGGTGTATGCCACTGACGCCCCGCAGGCCCGTGCCCCGCCGAGGCGAAACTCGCCGGAACCCCGTTGTGACATGGGAAATCCACGGCCCGAATGCATCATTGACGGATCGTCGGCAAGCCGGTACCACTGACGCAGCTCGGCGCCGTACGACCCTGCACGCCCGCCTGTCTCAGGAGGCCGCATTGCGAGGTTCCGCCACCGATTCCCTGTCCACTCCCGGCCACAGACATCTACGGCGGGCTGCCGTTCCGCTCGCCTCGGCGGCCCTGCTGCTGCCGCTGCTCGGCGCGGCCCCCGCGCAGAGCACCACCGCCGGCTCGTCCGCGCACCGGCTCCAGCAGGCCTTCGCCGGCGCCGCGGCCGAGTACCACGTGCCGCAGAGCGTTCTGCTGGCCGTCTCCTACCTCCAGTCCCGCTGGGACTGGCACGGCGGCGCGCCGAGCGTGACCGGCGGCTACGGCCCCATGCACCTGACCGACGCCCGGACCGCGATCGCCGCCACGGAGCACCTCGCCGAGGGCAGGGAGGACGCCCGCGGCGACGGATCCCGCCCGGCCGTCCGTCCCACGATCAAGGTGCCGGCCGAGTCGCGGCTCCCGGCCCGGCTCACGACGCTGCCGAAGGCGGCGCAGCTGACGGGCCGGCCGGCCGCGGAGCTGCGTACCGACCCGGCGGCGAACGTGGCCGGCGGGGCCGCGCTGCTCGCCGCCGCGCAGAAGCAGCTGGGCGAACCGCTCAGCACCGACCCGGCCGACTGGTACGCCGCGGTGGCCCGCTTCTCCGGCGCGGACGACACGGCGACCGCGGCGGCGTACGCCAACGACGTGTACGACGTGCTGCGTTCGGGCGAGGAGCGCACCACGGACGACGGTCAGCAGGTCATGCTGGCGGCCGAGCCGCAGCTGTCCGCCGACACCGCCCAGCTGAGGCGGGCGGGCCTGCGCACGCTGCCCACGGACGGCATCGAGTGCCCCAAGTCGGTGTCCTGCGAGGCGGTCTGGGCGCCGTACGCCCAGTTCGGCAACAACAACTACGGCAACCACGACCTCGGCGACCGGCCGGCGTCGCAGCGCATCCGGTACATCGTCATCCATGACACGGAGGGCACCTGGGACGGGGTGCTGAACCTGATCCAGGACCCGACCTATGTGTCGTGGAACTACACGGTCCGCTCAACCGATGGTCTGATCGCCCAGCATGTGAAGGCGAAGGACGTGGCCTGGCACGCGGGCAACTGGTACGTCAACGCCGCCTCGATCGGCATCGAGCACGAGGGTTTCCTCGCCGACCCGGACGCCTGGTACACGGAGGCGATGTACCGCTCCTCGGCGCGGCTGGTGAAGTACCTGGCCCGCACGTACGACATCCCGCTGGACCGCGAGCACATCCTGGGCCATGAGAACGTGCCCGGCCCGACCACGTCCGCCATCCCCGGCATGCACACGGACCCGGGTCCGTACTGGGACTGGCGGCACTACTTCGAGCTGCTGGGCCACCCCTTCAAGCGCACCGCGGGCAAGAGGTCGGACGTGGTGACCATCCTGCCGGAGTACGCCGTGAACCAGCCGGAGTACACGGGCTGCACGACCTCGGGCGAGCCCTGTGCCGCGCACGGCTCCAGTGAGGTGCGGCTGTACGCGGACCACGACACGGGCGCCCCGCTGATCAAGGACATCGGCCTGGGCAAGGACCCGACCATCGATGTCAACGACATCTCCTCGCGGGTCTCCACCGGCCAGCAGTACGCGGTCGCGGGCCGCTGGGGCGACTGGACGGCGATCTGGTACCTCGGCCAGAAGGCCTGGTTCCGCGACCCGCCGGAGGAACCCACGGCGGTCCCGGCGAGGGGTCTGCTGGTGACGCCGCGGAAGGGGCTCACGAGTGTCCCGGTGTACGGCCGCGCCTACCCGGAGAAGGAGGCCTATCCGGCGGGCGTCCCGGTGCAGTCGGTCGTACCCCTGCCGTACACGGTTCCGGCCGGGCAGCGGTACGTGGCCGGTGACGTGGTACCGGGCGAGTACGACTACTCGGTCACCTTCACCACCGACTCGCACCGGGTCGTGGTGGGCAAGGACCTGTACTACGAGATCCAGTACGGCCACCGGGTCGGCTTCGTCCGCGCCGCGGACGTCACCCTGGTGGGCTCGGCCGACTAGGCGGTGTCCCTCAGCCCTGCTGGAAAAGCTCCGCCGGGAGCGGCTTCAGCAGGGCGTACAGGTCGTCGGTGATGGGGCGGTCCCAGGCGGCGATGGTCACGAGCACGCCGTCGCTGCGGTCGAACTGGACGCAGGAGATCCGGCCCTCGGAGAGCTTCAGCCGCCGCACGATGAGGAGGTTGTCGCCCTGGAGGACGGGGGTGTCCTCGGTGCCGACGACGGTGACGTCCTCGTCGTTGTCCAGCGCGAGCAGCAGCTGGCCCACCTCGAAGGGGATCTCGTCCTCGGCGACCTCGCGGGCCGGGGAGCCCTCGGGGAGGTTGCCGATGATCATGGCGGGGCCGCGGCCGCCGAAGAGGTCGTAGCGCAGGAAGACACCCTGGCAGGTGCCGTCGGGGGCGGGCAGCAGGCCCGCGCCGAGGTTGCCCGGCCAGTCGCCCGGGTCCATGGCCAGCACGTCGAAGTCGGGTCCGGCAGGAGTGGCGCTGCGGCGGCGGAGGAACGACATGCGGCCATGGTACGTGCCCGGGCCGCGGGGGGTGACCTGGGCACCGGGTGCCGCTCGGGAAGACCGCTGCCGGCCCCGGCGGCGCGGGGACCGCTCACTCCTGCGGCGGCCCCGGCGGTACGACCGCGATCGGGCTGGCCGCGTGGAGCAGGACGGCCTGGGTGACCGAGCCCATCATGCGCGCGGGCGCGAGCAGACGGCGGCGGTGGCGGCCGACCACCACCAGGTCGGCGTCCCTGGAGGCGGCGACGAGGTGGCCGGCCGCGTCGCCGGGCAGCGTCTCGGTGTCGACGCGGAGCTCGGGGTGCCGCCCGTGGTGCGGGGCGAGGAAGCCGTCGGCGAGCGTGCGGGTCTCGCTCTCGACGGCGTGCTGGTCGATCGCGGGCGGCACCAGCTGTCCGGGCGCGGTCCACGTCTGCACCGGCCACGGGTAGGCGGCGATCACCTGGACGCGGGCCGCGCGCAGGGCGGCCTCGGCGAAGGCGAACGCGAGGGTGCGGTCGTCGGGGCTGTCGACGTGCAGGCCCACGACCACGCGCGGCCCGGGTTCGGCCGGCCCCTCGCCGTGGACCTCCCGGCCGGGGCGGGGTACGACGACCACCGGGCACTCGGAGTCCCGCGCGGCGGCGAGGCCGTTGGAGCCGAGCAGCAGGCTGGCGAAGCCGCCGCGGCCCCGGGAGCCGAGGACCAACAGCTGGGCGTCGGTGCCGAGTTCGGGCAGTACGGCGCCCGGCACGCCTTCCAGGGCGACGTACTCCACGGTGGGTTCCCCGGCGCTGTCCGCGAGCCGGGCGCGGACCTCGTCGAGGACCGGGTCGCCCGCCGCGTCAGGCGGGCCGGCGACCAGCACGTCGGCCTGGCCCCAGGCGGCGTACTGCCGCACGTGCACCACCCGCAGCGGTGCCGCGCGGCGCCGGGCGGCGTCGACGGCCCAGTCCAGCGCGCGCAGGCTGTCGTCCGAACCGTCGACCGCGGCGATGACCGGCGCAGTGCTCATCGTTCCCACCTCCGGAACACGACCTTCCCCTTGTCGGGGCCAGCCTGACGCAGGGTCGGCCCCGGCGGGGCACTGCTGGTCGCGTGTCCGGAAATCCCGCCCGGAATGCCGCCGGGCGCGGCTCAGGTCAGGTCGAACTCCCCCTCGCGCGCGCCGGAGACGAAGGCGCCCCATTCGGCGGGCGTGAAGATCAGAGAGGGGCTCTCCGGACGACCGCTGTTGCGCATCGCGATGAAGCCCTCGACAAACGCGATCTGGACATCGCCCAGACCCCGGCTGCTGGACTGCCATTCGGCGCTGCTGAGGTCCAGGTCCGGCTTGTCCCAGCCCGCGAGCGGCTGCTGCTGGATGGTGGTCTCGGCCACGTCCGTGCTCCTCCCGGTTCGTCGTCCGCGGCTCAGCCTAGCGACCGGTCCCGACTGCCGACAGGCCACCTGGGAAGGACTTTGGCCCCTCGGCGGCCGGCCGGTCAGGCGCCGGGCGGCTCGGATCCCACGAGCCACATGGAGAAGAACTGCGAACCGCCGCCGTAGGCGTGGCCGAGGACCTTGCGGGCGCCGTCCACCTGGTGTTCCCCGGCCAGGCCGCGCACCTGGAGCGCGGCCTCGGCGAAGCGGAGCATGCCGGAGGCGCCGATGGGGTTGGTGGAGAGCACGCCGCCCGACATGTTGACGGGCAGGTCGCCGTCGAGTTCGGTCACCCCGGACTCGGTGAGCTTCCAGCCCCCGCCCTCCTCGGCGAAGCCGAGGTTCTCCAGCCACATGGGTTCGTACCAGGAGAACGGCACGTACATCTCGACGGCGTCGATGTCGCGGCGCGGGTCGGCGATGCCGGCCTGCCGGTAGACGTCGGCGGCGCAGTCCCGGCCGGCCCGTGGGGAGACGAAGTCCTTCCCGGCGAACAGGGTGGGTTCGCTGCGCATGGCGCCGCCGAGCAGCCAGGCGGGCGGGCGGGGCGCGCGGGCGGCTCCGGCGCGGTCGGTGAGGACCATGGCGCAGGCGCCGTCGGAGGAGGGGCAGGTCTCGGAGTAGCGGATGGGGTCCCACAGCATGGGGGCGCCCAGCACCTTCTCCAGCGTGATGCCGTGCTCGTGGAGGTGGGCGTAGGGGTTCTTCAGGGCGTTGCGCCGGTCCTTGTAGGCGACGAGGGCGCCGATGGTGTCCGGGGCGCCGCTGCGCCGCATGTACGCGCGCACGTGCGGGGCGAAGAAGCCGCCCGCCCCGGCGAGCAGGGGCTGCTGGAAGGGGATGGGCAGGGACAGGCCCCACATGGCGTTCGACTCGGACTGTTTTTCGAAGGCCAGGGTGAGCACGGTGCCGTGGACGCGGGCGGCGACCAGATTGGCGGCGACCAGTGCCGTCGACCCGCCGACCGAGCCGGCCGTGTGCACGCGCAGCATCGGCTTGCCCACGGCGCCCAGCGCGTCGGCGAGGTACAGCTCGGGCATCATCAGGCCCTCGAAGAAGTCGGGTGCCTTGCCGATGACGACGGCGTCGATGTCGTTCCAGGTCAACTCGGCGTCCCGCAGCGCGCGTTGTGCGGCCTCGCGGACGAGTCCCGCGATCGACACGTCGCGGCGGGCGGCGACGTGCCTGGTCTGGCCGACGCCTACGACGGCCACGGGCTCCTTGCTCATCGTGGATCCCCTTCGAGTACGGCGACCAGGTTCTGCTGGAGGCAGGGTCCGGAGGTGGCATGGGCGAGGGCGCGGTCACAGGCGCCGCGGTGGATGCGGGCTGCGGCCTCGCCGATGCGGACGAGTCCGGCGGCCATGACGGGGTTGGCGGCGAGCGCCCCGCCGGAGGGGTTGACGCACACGTCGTCGCCGAGGCGCAGCGCCCTGCGCAGGACCACTTCCTGGGCGCTGAACGGCGCGTGCAACTCCGCGGTGTCCACGGGCCGTTCGAAGGCGCCCGCCTTCTCGGCGGCGAGCCGCGTGGACGGCGAGTCGGTGAGGTCGCGCACGCCCAGCCCGTGGGCCTCGATGCGGTGGTCGATGCCCCGGATCCAGGCGGGCCGCGCGCACAGTTCGCGGGCCCGCTGCCCCGCCGCGAGGATCACGGCGGCGGCGCCGTCGCCGACGGGCGGGCAGTCGCCGGTGCGCAACGGCCGTACGACGTAGTCGCCCTGGGGTACCCGGCCGGTGAGCTGGGCGTGCGGGTTGGCGGCCGCGTCGGCCCGGCTGCGGGCGCCGACGGCCGCGAGCGCGGGCTCGTCGGTGTGGCCGGCGTCCATGAGGGCCTGCGCCTGGAGGGCGGCCAGGGCGACCGAGTCGGGCCACAGGGGGGCGACGTAGTACGGGTCCAGCTGCCGGGTCAGTACGTCGCGCACGGAGCCGGGTGAGGACTTGCCGTAGGAGTACACGAGCGCGGTGTCGGCGTCGCCGGTGAGCAGTTTGGTCCAGGCCTCGTACAGGGCCCAGGCGCCGTCCATCTCGACGTGCGACTCGGAGACGGGCGGCCAGGCGCCGACGCCGTCCAGGGCCATGGTGAAGGAGAAGGCGCGGCCGGCGAGGTAGTCGCTGGAGCCGGAGCAGGTGAAGCCGATGTCGGCGGTCCTCAGGCCGGTCTGCGCGAGCACCTCGTGCAGCACCGGCATGAGCATCTCGACCTCGGAGGACTCCTCGGTGGAGCGCCGGTGGTCGGTCTGGGCGAAGGCGACGACGGCGATGTCCCGGCCCGAGCGGGCTTCTTCGCTGGTCACAGCAGCTCCTTGTACGTCTCGTAGTCCGCGTCGGGCTCGCCGCTGGGCCGGTAGTGGTCGGGGTAGCGGGCGTCCTCGGTCCACACCGGCTCGACGCGCAGTCCCATGCGGACCTGGTCGTAGGGGATGCCGCCGATCCGGGCGTGCAGGGCGAGGTCGGCGCCGTCGAGGGCGATGTGCGCGTAGACGTAGGGGACCTCGATGTCGAGGTTCTTCGCCTTGATGTTGACGATGCAGAAGGTGGTCACGGTGCCGCGCGGCCCGACCTCGACGTGTTCGACCGTCGCCACACCGCAGGTGGGGCACGCGCCCCGGGGCGGGACGTACACCTTGCGGCAGGAGGGGCAGCGCTCGCCGACGGTCCGCCGGCCGGACAGGGCGTGGATGTAGTCGGACTGGGCGCGGCCGGGCGCGTAGGTGTAGTCGAGGCGGGCGGGAGTGACGATACCGGTGACCGGGTCGGTGAACTCGCCGCTGTGGCCCGCCGGTTGTACGGCCTCTCCGTCGTACGGCTCGAAGCAGGCGATGTCGGTGATGGCACCGGTGCGCTCTTGGGCCCAGCGGATACGCACCCGCATGCCGGTGCGCACGGCGTCGGGGCCGGGGGCGTCGAGGGCGTGCAGGAGGGCGGTGCCGGCGCCGTCGAGCCGGACGAGGACCCAGGCGAAGGGGGTGCCGAGGGGCTGGCCGCGGCGGGGTTCGTGGTTCCACGCCCAGGTGGTGACGGTTCCCGTCGGGGCTACCTCGACCAGGTCACGGATCTCCTCGGCGGTGACGGGGTCGTACTCGACGGGCGGGACGAGGACGCGTCCGTCGGCTGCCTTGACGCCGAGGACGACGCCTTCGCGCAGGCCGGTGAGGAAGGCGCTCTGCACGGGGCCGAGGGAGCGGGTGAAGGGGAACTCGACGACGAGGGGGGCTTTGAGGACTTCGGGCACGGTGACTCCTCGGGTCAGGCGCGCTTGTAGACGGGGGGCCGCTTCTCGGCGAAGGCGCGGGCGCCTTCCCTGGCGTCGGCGGTGTCGAAGACCGGCCAGCCGCGCGCGAGTTCGGCCGCGAGGCCGTCGGTCTCCGTCAGCTCGGCGGTCTCGTACACCGACGCCTTGACGGCCTCGACGGCGAGCGGGCCGCAGGCGTTGATCCGCTCGGCGGTCTCCAGTGCCGCCTCGAGGGCGGTGCCGTCGGGGACGACATGGCCGATCAGGCCGATGTCCGCGGCCTCCCGGGCGGTGTACGGCCGTCCGGTGAGCAGCATCTCCAGGGCGTGGGTGCGCGGGATCTGGCGCTGGAGCCGGACGGTGGAGCCGCCGATCGGGAACAGTCCGCGCCGGACCTCGAAGAGGCCGAAGGTCGCGGACGCGCCCGCGACCCGGATGTCGGTGCCCTGGAGGATCTCGGTGCCGCCCGCCACGCAGTACCCCTCGACGGCGGCGATCACCGGTTTGCGCGGGCGGTGATGGCGCAGCATCGCCTTCCAGTGCAGGTCGGGGTCGGCCTTGAGCCGGTCGCGGTAGTGCTCGCCCTGCATGCCGTTCCCGGCGAGGGCCTTCAGGTCCATGCCGGCGCAGAAGGAGCCGCCGGACCCGGTGAGCACGATCGAGCGTATGCCGTCGTCCGCGTCGGCCTCGATCCAGCCGTCGTACAGGCCGACGAGCATCGGAAGCGAGAGCGCGTTCCGGGCGTCGGGCCGGTTGAGTGTGAGCACCAGCGTGGCGCCCTCGCGCCGCACGGTGAGGTGTTCCGTCCCGCCCATGGGCCTTCTCCCCTCGGTGAGAACGAGAACAGGTTGCAGTAGCCGGGGAGGCACTTCAAGGGTTTTCTGACAGACAGTCAGATTTCTTGGCGCGGAGCCTTCACAGTTGCGCCGCCCTTTGCTCTGATGACCGGCGAAGCGACGGTCAGGAGGAGCGGTGGAGTACAACCTTGCTGATCTGTTCGAGTCGGTCGTCGACGTGGCCGGGGACCGCGAGGCGCTCGTGTACGTGGATCACCCCGGCACCGGCGCGGAGCGCCGGCTGACCTACGCGGAGCTGGACGCGGCCGCCAACCGCATCGCCCATCACCTGATCGACAGCGGGATCCGTCCCGGGGAGCATCTGGGCCTGCACCTCTACAACGGCGTCGAGTACCTGCAGACGGTGCTGGCCTGCCTGAAGGCACGCGTCGTCCCGGTCAACGTCAACTACCGCTATGTCGAAGACGAGTTGGTGTACCTCTACCGGGACGCCGACCTCGTCGCACTGGTCTTCGACGCGGAGTTCGCGGACCGGGTGGCGGGGGCGCTGCCACGGGCGCCGGGGCTGCGGCATCTGCTGTGCGTGGGGGCGGAGGCGGCCGGGGTGCCGGGCGCGGTGCCGTTCACACGGGCGGAGGCCGCAGGGTCGCCGCGACGCGGTTTTCCCGCGCGCTCCGGGGACGACCAGTTCGTCATCTACACCGGCGGCACGACCGGCATGCCCAAGGGTGTGATGTGGCGCCAGGAGGATCTGTTCTTCGCGGGGCTGGGCGGCGGGGCGCCGACCGGGGAGCCGGTGAAGTCGCCGGAGGAGCTGGCCGAGCGGGTCGCGGCCGGCGGCACCGGGATCACGTTCTTCCCCACTCCCCCGCTGATGCACGGCACCTCGACGCTGACGGCGTTCATCGGCTTCAACTTCGGCCAACGCGTCGTCCTGCACCGCAAGTTCGTGCCGGAGGAAGTGCTGCGGACGATCGAGCGGGAGAAGGTCACCAGCGTGTCGCTGGTCGGCGACGCCATGCTCCGGCCGCTGATCGACGCGCTCGGCGGCCCGTTGAAGGGCACCGACTGCTCGGCCCTGTTCAGCGTCTCCTCGTCCGGGGCGATCATGTCGGAGACGGTGCGCCGGCAGTTCCGGGAGCTGGTCCCGAACGCCATGCTGCTGAACAACTTCGGCTCCTCCGAGTCCGGCTTCAACGGCACGGCGACGGACGACTCCGGGCCCGAGCGGGGCTTCCGCATCCGGGTCAACACCCGTACCCGGGTGGTGGATCCGGCGACGCACGCGCCGGTCGCGGTGGGCGAGGTCGGCCGGGTCGCGCAGTGCGGCCATGTGCCGCTCGGCTACTACAACGACCCGCGCAAGACGGCGGAGACCTTCTTCGAGCAGGACGGACAGCGCTGGGTGCTGCTCGGCGACATGGCGACGGTGGACGCGGACGGCGTGGTGACCGTGCTCGGCCGGGGCTCGCAGTGCATCAACACCGGGGGCGAGAAGGTCTACCCCGAGGAGGTCGAGCAGGCGCTCAAGGCGCATCCGGACGTGTACGACGCGCTCGTCGCCGGGGTGCCGGACGCCACCTGGGGCAACCATGTGGCGGCCGTGGTGCAGCTGCGCGCGGGGGCGACGCTCCCCTCCCTGTCCGACATCCAGACCCACTGCCGGGCCCGGCTGGCCGGCTACAAGATCCCCCGCCAGCTGGTGATCACCGATTCCATCCGGCGCTCTCCGAGCGGCAAGGCCGACTACCGCTGGGCGCGGGAGGTGGCGGTGGCGGCGGACCGGCCCTGACCCCGGGGTGTCCCACCCCCGCCCGCGACACCGGAGGAATACCCTGTGTGCCCGATCGCCACCGTCCAGTTACTCATGGTGACAGTCGGTCGTAGGAGTTCCGCGCACGGAAGGGTCCTCAGGTGCCGCACCCCACGCCTCGTGCCGGGCTCGCGTGGTGCCGTCGGCACCCTCGGATCGGGCAGGGGGTGACCGTCGGCACGACCGGCCTCGCCGCCGTCCTGCTGCTGGTCTCGCTGCTGCTGCCGGACCGGCCCGACCTGCTCGCCCCCGCCGCGTTCCTGCGTCTTCCGGCCGAGGCCGTGCTGCTCGCCGCCCTGCTGCTCGTGCTGCCCGGCCGGGCCCGGCGGACCGGGGCGGCGGCCCTCGGTGTGCTGATCGGGCTGGTCACCGTGGTCAAGTGCCTCGACATCGGCTTCTACTCGGTGCTGTTCCGCCCCTTCGACCCGGTGCTGGACTGGGGACTGCTCGGCAACGCGGCGGACTATCTGCGCGAGACGTCCGGGCGGTCCGCCGAGCTGGCCGCGATCGCCGGTGCCGTGCTGCTCACGGTCGCGGTCCTCGTCCTGACGACGGGCGCCACGCTGCGGCTGACCACCCTGCTGGCCCGGCACCGAGCCCGGTCCGTCCGCGGCACCCTGGTGCTCGGCACCGCGTGGTTCACCTGCGTCCTGTTCGGGCTGCACAGCGCGGGCCAGCCCGTCGCCGCCACTCTGGACGCCGACATCCTCGGCGACCGCGCCCAGCAGGTCCGCGCCTCGCTCGCCGACGCCCGGCTCTTCCGCCGCCAGGCCGCCGTCGACGCCTTCGCCCACACCCCGCCGGACCGGCTGCTCACGGGCCTGCGCGGCAAGGACGTGCTGTTCACCTTCGTCGAGAGCTACGGCCGTTCGGCGATCGAGGACCCCGCGATGGCGCCGCAGATCGACGCGGTCCTCAAGGAGAGCTCGGCAGGCCTCGCGGCGGCCGGCTTCGGTGCGCGCAGCGGCTGGCTGCGCTCACCGGTGACCGGCGGCGGCAGCTGGCTCGCCCACGCGACCTTCCTGTCCGGCCTGTGGATCAGCAACCAGCAGCGCTTCCGCAGCCTCACCTCCAGCGACCGCACCACCCTCACCGGCGCCTTCCGCAAGACCGGCGCCTGGCGCACGGTCGGCATCGTGCCGGGTGTGCTGACGGCCTGGCCCGAGGGCCGGTTCTTCGGCCTGGACCACGTCCACGACGGCCGCCATCTCGCCTACCGCGGCCCGGACTTCGGCTGGTCGCAGGTGCCGGACCAGTTCGCCCTGGAGACCTTCCGGCGCACCGAGCTCGCCCGGCGCGGCCGCGGCCCGCTGATGGCGGAGATCGTCCTCACCTCCAGCCACTACCCCTGGGCGCCCCTCCCGCGCCTGGTCGACTGGCAGGACCTGGGCGACGGCTCGGTCTTCCGGCCGGTCAGGCGCGCGGGCCGGTCCCAGGAGGAGGTCTGGCGGACCCCGGAGAACGTGCGCACCGCGTACCGCACCTCGATCGCGTACGCGCTGCGCTGTCTCGTCCAGTTCCTCCGGCGCTACGGCGACGCGAACACCGTCCTGGTCTTCCTCGGCGACCACCAGCCCGTGCCGACGGTCACCGGGAACAGCCCCCGCAAGGACGTGCCGGTCACGATCGTCGCCCGCGATCCCAGGGTGCTGGACCGGATCTCCGGCTGGGGCTGGACGGAGGGGCTGAAGCCCGCCGCGAACGCCCCCGTCTGGCCGATGGACGGCTTCCGCGACCGCTTCCTGACCGCGTACGGGCCCCGGCTCAGCGGTCGAGGAATGCCTCCAGCACGGTCAGGAACTCCTCCGGGCGGGTCTCATGGACCAGATGCCCCGCGTCGAGGGTGACGAGCCGGGCATCCGGGATCAGGTCGGCGAGCTGTGCGACCTGCGCCTGCGGGACGAGGCTGGTGGGGCCGCCCCCGATGACCAGCGTGGGCATGGTGATCCGGGCCATGTGGTCCCGCCATACGGGATCGGGGGCGTTGCGCTGCTCGTCGGCGGCCCGCACCATCGCCCAGTCGAACGGCAGCTCCCCCTCGGGCCGCGGGGTGGGCGGCCGGGGCGGGTCGAGCGGCACCGGTGCGCAGACGTCCTCCAGCACCAGGCGTCGTACGACTCCGGGGTGGCGCTGTGCCAGCAGACACGCGACGTGACCGCCCAGCGAGTGGCCCACCACGTCCGCGTGCTCGACTCCGAGGGCCGCCAGCAGGGCCCGCACGTCGTCGGACATGGCCTCCCAGGTGTACTGCCCCGGCCAGTCGCTGCGTCCGTGGCCGCGCAGGTCCGGGGCGTACACGCGGCGCGGAGCCGGCGGGGCCGCGAGGCGTTGGGCGACGCGCGTCCAGTCGGCGCCGTCCGCGCCCCGACAGTGCAGCAGCAGGACGGGCGGCGCATCGGGCAGGGCGTCGGGTGGGCCCTAGGCCCGGCAGGCCAGGGTGATGCCGTTCGCCTCGACGGTGAGCAACTCGGCGGGCTGCGGCGCGGCGGGGAACGGCTCGGCGGTTTCCATACCCGGCACGCTAGCCGGGCGGGCAGGGCCCGGGCCGCCTACTCTGCCGAGGGCAGAGCGGAGCCCCCGGACCCGTCGAGGAAGGCGAGCAGCCGGCCGGTGAACCACTCCGGATCGTCCAGCCAGGGGTAGTGACCGGCGCCGGGCTGGACGCTGAACTCGGCCTTCGGGAAGGCCCCGGCGGCTCGGCGGGCGAGGTCGGGACGGGGGCCGCCGTCGAGTTCTCCGGCGAGCACGAGGACCGGTGCGGTCAGGTGGGCGAGGGCGGCCCGGGTCACGTCGGGGGTGAAGGCGCCGTCACCGGAGTACCGCTCGCACGCGTCGTCGTTGGTCTGCTCCGGCTCGGCGTCCGCGTGCGCCCGGGCGGCGTCGTCCCAGCGGCCGTAGAAGAACGGCAGGAACACGTCGTCGAAGTCCGCCTCGCCCGCCAGCCAGGCCCGGAACGCGGGGAAGGCCTGCGCGAACCACGGCTCGGCCGCGCGCAGTCCGGCCACGGCCAGCCGGTCCTCGGGCGTCGTCCGCAGGCCGAGCGCGGACGGGTTGGGGGTGATCAGCAGCAGCCGTCCGACCCGGTGCGGGTGGCGGGCCGCGTAGAGCATGGCCAGGGCGGCGCCCGCCGAGTGGGCGAGCAGATCCATGCGCTCCAGCCCCAGGTCGGCGCGCCACGCCTCCACGTCCTCGACCATGCGGTCGCAGCGGTACGTCGCCGGGTCCGCCGGGGCGGCCGAGTCCCCGGTGCCGCGCAGGTCGAGCAGGGCGAGCCGGCGGTGTGCGGTCAGCCCGCCGAGGTCACCGAGGTAGGCGGAGGCGCGCATGGGGCCGCCGGGCAGCACGACGAGGGGCTCGCCCGCGCCCCGCAGGTGATAGGAGAGCCGGGTGCCATCGGTCGCGGTGAAGGTCGGCATGGGTGTGATCATCCAGGTCCGCTGCGGCGGGGCGCAACGTCTTTGCGCGGGGGACGCCGCCACCGGGCGGCGAGGCCGCGGAGCGGACCGGACGCGCTCCGGTGGCCCCGGAAAGTCCGCGCCCCCTCTTGCCTCACGCCGCATGACCTGAATTACTGGCCCCGAACAGGTCGACCGAACGATCGGTCGCCCGGAATGTACGGTCGGCAAGGGAGACGTCCCGATGACGGACACGACGGATCTGCTCGACGCGGGCGAACGGCTCGGGCTCGACGAGCTGCGGGCCCTGCAGCTGGAGCGGCTGCGCTCCACCCTGCGGCACGCCTACGACCACGTGCCGTTCTACCGGGACTCCTTCGACAAGGCCGGCGTCCACCCCGAGGACTGCCGTTCGCTCACGGACCTCGCCCGCTTCCCGTTCACGGCCAAGGCGGACCTCAGGGAGCACTACCCGTACGGCATGTTCGCCGTGCCCCGGGAGCGGATCCGCCGGCTGCACGCCTCCAGCGGCACCACGGGCCTGCCCACGGTGGTCGGCTACACGGACAACGACCTCTCCATGTGGGCCGACATGGTGGCGCGTTCGCTCCGCGCCGCCGGCGCGCGGCCCGGCGACGTCGTGCACGTGGCGTACGGCTACGGGCTCTTCACGGGCGGCCTGGGCGCGCACTACGGCGCGGAGCGCCTCGGCTGTACGGTCGTGCCGGCCTCCGGCGGGATGACGGCCCGGCAGGTGCAGCTCATCCGGGACCTGGAACCGGCCGTGATCATGGTGACCCCCTCCTACATGCTGACGCTGCTGGACGAGTTCGAGCGGCAGGGCGTGGACCCGCGCACCACCTCGCTGCGGGTCGGCGTCTTCGGGGCCGAGCCCTGGACCGAGCAGATGCGGCGCGAGATCGAGGAACGCTTCGCGATCGACGCCGTCGACATCTACGGTCTGTCGGAGGTGATCGGCCCCGGTGTGGCGCAGGAGTGCGTGGCGACCAAGGACGGGCTGACCGTGTGGGAGGACCACTTCTATCCGGAGGTGGTCGACCCGGTCACGGGCGAGGTGCTGCCGGACGGGGAGCGCGGCGAGTTGGTGTTCACCTCGCTGACGAAGGAGGCCATGCCGATCGTCCGGTACCGGACCCGGGACCTGACCCGGCTGCTGCCCGGCACGGCGCGGGTGTTCCGCCGGATGGAGAAGGTCACCGGGCGCAGCGACGACATGGTGATCCTGCGCGGGGTGAACCTGTTCCCGACCCAGATCGAGGAGATCGTGCTCCGCACGCCGGGGGTGGCGCCGCACTTCCAGCTCCGGCTGACCCGGGAGGGCCGCCTGGACCGGCTGACCGTCCGCGCCGAGGCCCGCCCGGACGCGCCGGAGCAGACCCGGGAGACGGCGGCCCGGTCGATCGTCGCGGCCGTGAAGGACGGCATCGGGGTGTCGGTCGACGTGGAGATCGTGGATCCGGAGTCGCTGGAGCGGTCGGTGGGCAAGATCCGCCGGATCGTGGACCTGCGGCCGCGGGACGCGGGGTGACCGGCTCCGGCTTCCACCGGGGCAGTCGTATCGACGCACCTCGAAACGTCGGCATCGCTCTGCACTCCGGAGCCATGACCGACACGGACAGCGCCTCCACCCCGGACGCGGACCTGGTCAACGCGCTGCGGGCGCTGTCCAACCCGATGCGGCTGCAGATGCTGCGCTGGCTGCGCGAGCCCGAGCGGCACTTCCCGACGGACCGGGCCATCGCCGACCCGGCCGAGGTGGGCGTGTGCGTGAGCCACATCCAGGAGAAGGCCGGGCTGGCCCAGTCGACGGTGTCGGCCTACCTGGCCGAGCTCCGGCGCGCGGGCCTGGTCCGGGCCACCCGGGTGGGCAAGTGGACCCACTACAAGCGGGACGAGCGGCGCATCGCCGACCTGGTCAGCGAGCTGGGCCACGCCCTGTAGCCACGGACGCCCGTCAGGCCTCGCGCGCACCGCCCCTTCGCGCGTTCATATCGAGAATCTGCGATATTCAGATCAGTCGATCACGCCTCATCGTGCCGGCGCTGTGGGTGCCCGAGCTGCTCGGCCGGGAGGCGCTCACGCACGCCGGTTTTCTGCCGGCATCCAGCCGTCGGCTGAGCGTGGTCAACGGCATCGCCCGGATCTGGCCCCGCCGCGCCCGCTCGACGTACGGTGCCGCGCTGCTGCTCGCCGACGCCTACCCGGGCCGGCACGTGCTCGGCCTGGGCTTCGGCGGCGAGCCCCGGCCCGGGGTGAAGCCGCTCGCGGTCATGGCCGCATACCTGGACCGGCTCGACGAGTCGGCCGCCGCGGACCCGGCCGCGCTCCCCAACCCGCGCCCCGCCGCCCCGCCGCGGCGGCTGCTGGCGGCGTACGGCCCGAAGATGCCGGAGCCGGCCCGCGACCGCGCCGACGGCGCCCAGACGTACCATGTGAACGTGGCCCACACGGCGCAGGCGCGGGAGATCCTCGGGCCGGACGCCTTCCTCGCCGTCGAGCACGCGGTCCTCCTCGAGACCGACCCGGTCCGAGCCCGCGCCGCCGCCCGCGCACATCTGCGCGGCTACCTCGAAACCCCGTACAGCATCGCCACGTTCCGCCGCCTCGACTGCACCGACGACGACCTCCCCGCCGGCGGCAGACCGCTTCGTGGACGACCTGGTGTTCTGGGGCGACCCGCACGCGATCACCCGAAAGCTCCACGGACAGGTGACGGCGGGCGCCGACCACGTCGCCGTCCAGGTGATCGGCGTCGAGCCGGGCGCGTCGGCCCTGCCCCAGTGGCGGCTGCCGGCCGAGGCGCTGCTGCCGACGCCGGCTCGGGCGCCCACCGATGTCAGCGGCCGAAGCGGTCCCGCAGTTCGCGCTTGAGGATCTTCCCGCTGGCGTTGCGGGGCAGTTCGGACACGAACACGATGCGCTTGGGGGCCTTGAAGGCGGTGAGCTTCTCCTTGACATGGGTGATGAGCTGGTCCTCCGTCACCTCGCCGCGCGGGACGACGACGGCGGTGACGGCCTCGATCCAGCGGTCGTCCGGGAGACCGATCACCGCGGTCTCGGCGACGGCCTCGTGGGTGTAGAGAGCGTCCTCGACCTGGCGTGAAGCGACCAGTACACCACCGGAGTTGATGACGTCCTTCACCCGGTCCACGATCGTGAAGTAGCCGTCGGCGTCGCGGACCGCGAGGTCGCCGGAGTGGAACCAGCCGTCGCGGAAGGCCTCGGCGGTCTCGTCGGGCTTGTCCCAGTAGCCCTCGCACAACTGCGGGGAGCGGTAGACGATCTCGCCGGGGGTGCCGTCGGGCACGTCCGCGCCCCGGTCGTCCACCACGCGCGCCTCCACGAAGAGCACGGTGCGGCCGCAGGAGTCCAGGCGGCCCTCGTGCTCGTCGGGGGCGAGCACCGTGGCCAGCGGGCCGATCTCGCTCTGCCCGAAGCAGTTGTAGAAGGCCAGCCCGGGCAGGCGTGCGCGCAGACGCTCCAGCACCGGGACGGGCATGATCGAGGCACCGTAGTAGGCCTTGCGCAGACCGTCGAGGTCGCGGGTGGCGAAGTCGGGCCGGCCCGCGAGCGCGATCCACACCGTGGGCGGCGCGAACAGGCTGTCCGCGCGGCCCGCTTCGATCAGGTCGAACAGGCGGTCCCCGGCGGGCGAGTCCAGGATGACGTTGGTCGCGCCGACCGCCAGGTACGGCAGCAGGAACACGTGCATCTGCGCCGAGTGGTAGAGGGGAAGTGCGTGCACCGGGCGGTCGCCCGCGCTCAGGTCCAGGGCGGCGATGGCACTCAAGTACTCGTGCACGAGCGCCCGGTGGGTCATCATCGCGCCCTTGGGCAGGGCCGTCGTGCCGGAGGTGTAGAGCAGCTGCACCAGGTCCTCGGTGCGGGGCCCCTGGCCGTCGTACGGCGCCGCCTGCGCCTGGCGGGCCAGGAGCGAGTCCCCGTCGTCCCGGAGCGGCAGCAGTCGTACGCCGTGCGGGAGTCGGTCCGCCAGGTCCGGGTCGGCGAGCACGAGGGCGCTGCCGGACTGGGTGAGGAGGTACGCCAGGTCGTCGCCGGTGAGGTTCTGGTTGACCGGCACATGGACCAGCCCGGCCCGGGCGCAGGCGAGGAAGGCGATCAGATAGGCGTCGGAGTTGTGGCCGTAGGCGGCGACCCGGTCGCCGGGCGCGAGTCCCTGCGCGCGCAGTACCGAGGCCGCGCGGGAGACGGCGTCGTCCAGTTCCTCGTACGTCCACCGTCGCTCGCCGTACTCCAGCGCGAGGCGCGCCGGGGTGCGCCGGGCGCTGCGCCGCAGCACCCCGTCAACCGTGCTGCCGTGTCCCTGCGTCATGACTCATGATCCTCGGTCCGTCACCGGGGCAGGTCAAGCACCGGGGAGGGTCACACCCCCCGGTGGCCTCAACAGCTCGTTCCCTCAATGATGTTGGGAGGCACCATTGCGCAGCCACCTGAGACGGCTGGCCGTCGCCGCCGTCGCCCTGTTCACCGCCTCGTCCGCACTGCCCGCCGCCGCGGCCGCGCGGCCGGGCCACCAGGAACATCCCGCGCACGGCGGACTGTCCGCCGTCATCCGCTACACCGAGTACGGCATTCCGCACATCGTCGCCGGGAACTACGCGGACCTCGGCTTCGGCACCGGCTGGGCGCAGGCCGCCGACCAGGTGTGCACACTGGCCGACGGCTTCGTGACCGTGCGCGGCGAACGCTCGCGCTTCTTCGGCCCGGCCGCGACGACCGACCAGTCGCTGTCGTCGGCCTCCAGCAACCTGTCCAGCGACCTGTACTTCCGCGGGGTGCAACAGGCCGGGACGGTACGGAAGTTGATGGCCGCACCGGCGCCGCTGGGCCCGAGCGCGGACGTGCGGGACCTGATGCGGGGCTTCGCCGCCGGTTACGACGCCTGGCTGCGGCAGAACCGGATCGACGATCCCGCGTGCCGGGGCGCCGCCTGGGTGCGGCCGGTCACGACACTGGACGTGGCCGCCCGCTTCTACGCCCTCGCCGTGCTCGGCGGCCAGGGCGGCGCCGTGGACGACATCACCGGCGCGCGGCCGCCCACCGGCGCCACCGCCCACGCACCCGGCGCCGACGCCCAGGCGCTGGTCAAGGCAGTTCGGGCCCGGACCGCCGACGCGGACATGGGCTCGAACGCGGTCGCCTTCAGCGGTGCCACGACGGCGAACGGCCGCGGCCTGCTGCTGGGCAACCCGCACTACCCGTGGCAGGGCGGACGCCGGTTCTGGCAGTCGCAGCAGACGATCCCGGGCGAGCTGAACGTCGCCGGCGGCTCACTGCTCGGCTCGCCGACCGTCTCCATCGGCTACAACGCGCACGTGGCGTGGAGCCACACCGTGGCCACGGGTGTCCCCTACAACCTGACCCGGCTGACCCTGGCCCCGTCCGACCCCACCGTCTACCTGGTGGACGGCGAACCGGAGCGGATGACCAGGCGGACCGTGACGGTGGCCGTCGAGCACGGCGCCCCGGTCACCCGGACCCAGTGGTGGACGCGCTACGGCCCGGTCGTCGCCGACAGCGGGCACGGCGGGCCGCCGCTGCCCTGGACCACCACGACGGCCTACGCGCTCAGCGACCCGAACGCCGCGAACATGCGGTTCGCGGACACCTCCCTCGGCTTCGGCAGAGCGCGCTCGACGGCGGACGTCCTCGCGTCCCTCGACCGGCACCAGGGACTGCCGTGGGTGAACACCATCGCCGCGGACTCCTCGGGCCACAGCCTCTACACCCAGTCGCAGGTGCCGCCCCGGATCACCGACGAGCTGGCGGCGCGGTGCTCGACCGACCTCGGCAGGGTCACCTACCCGCAGGCGGGTCTCGCGGTGCTCGACGGCTCCCGCGGCGACTGCGCGCCCGGCAACGACCCCGACGCCGTCCAGCCCGGCACCTTCGGGCCCGCCCGGATGCCCACGCTCAAGGACGCCCCGTACGCCGAGAACTCCAACAACAGCGCCTGGCTGGCCAACGCCGACCGGCCGCTGACCGGGTACGAGCGGATCTTCGGCGACGTCGGGACCGCGCGCTCACCGCGCACCCGCGGCGCGATCGAGCAGGTGGCGGCGCTGGCGAAGCGGGGCGGGCTGACCGTCCGGGACCTGCAGAACCAGGAGTTCACGAACCGGTCGCCCGTCGGAGACCTGGCCGCGGCCGATGCGGCCCGGGCCTGTGCCGCGCTGCCCGGCGGCACCGCGACGGCGAGCGACGGCACGAAGGCCGACGTCGGCGCGGCCTGTCCGGTGCTCGGCGCCTGGGACCGGACCATGAACACCGGCAGCCGGGGTGCCCTGCTGTTCGACCGGTTCTGGCGCAGGCTGACGGCCGCGGTGCCCGCCGACCTGCTGTGGACGGTGCCGTTCTCGGCGGCGGACCCGGTGTACACCCCGAACACCCTGAACACCGGCGCGCCCGCCTTCGCCACCGCCCTCGCGGACACGGTGCGGGAGCTGCGGACGGCGGGCATCGCCCTCGACTCCCCGCTCGGGGAGCACCAGTTCGTGGTGCGCGACGGAGCGCGCATCCCCGTCCCCGGCGGCTCGGAGCGGCTCGGCGTGTGGAACAAGGTCGAGGGGGTGTGGAACGCGGCGCGGGGCGGCTACCCGGAGGTGACGACGGGCTCCAGCCACATCCAGGCCGTCGGCTGGGACGGCAGCGGGTGCCCGGTGGCCCGTACGCTGCTGACGTACTCCCAGTCCTCGAACCCGAACTCCCCCCACTTCGGCGACCAGACCCGGCTGTTCTCCGGTGAGAAGTGGGTGACGGCCCGGTTCTGCGAGCGGGACGTCCTGTCCTCGCCCGCGCTCCGGGTGGTCCGCGTGAGCGAACACTGACCGTGCGGTCCCGCCCCGGGAACGTCTCGGGGCGGGACCGCACCGCTGTCACACCGGGCGGGTACGGCCCTCCCAGTACGGGTCCCGCAGCCGCCTCTTGTAGAGCTTGCCGTTGGGGTCGCGGGGCATCTCGGCGATGAAGTCGACGCTCTTGGGCCGCTTGTAGCCGGCGAGCCGCTCGGCGCAGTGGTCGAGAAGGGCGGCGGCGAGCGCCGGGCCGGGCTCGTGGCCCGGGGCCGGTTCGACCACGGCCTTGACCTCCTCGCCCCAGTCGTCGTGCGGGATGCCGAAGGCGGCGGCGTCGGCGACGGCCGGGTGCGCGAGGAGCGCGGACTCGATCTCGGCCGGGTAGATGTTGACCCCGCCGGAGATGATCATGTCGA
Organism: Streptomyces monashensis; assembly: GCF_001866665.1. Taxonomy (GTDB): domain Bacteria; phylum Actinomycetota; class Actinomycetes; order Streptomycetales; family Streptomycetaceae; genus Streptomyces; species Streptomyces monashensis. The sequence continues at coordinate 140,851 of NZ_MLYO01000072.1, forward strand.
TCTTGCGGTCGCGGAGGAAGAGGTAGCCGTCCTCGTCGAGGACGCCCAGGTCGCCCACCGTGAAGAAGTCACCGATGCGGTTCTTGCGGGTCTTGGCCTCGTCCTTGTGGTACGCGAAGCCGCCGGTGCTCATCTTCATGTAGACGGTGCCGAGTCGGCCGGGCGGCAGCCGCTCGCCGTCGTCGTCGAAGACCGCGAGTTCGCTGATCGGCCAGGCCTTGCCGACCGTGCCGGGCTTCTTCAGCCAGTCCTCGGCGGTGGCGAAGGCACCCCCGCCCTCGCTGGCGGCGTAGTACTCCTCCACGCAGTGCCCCCACCAGTCGATCATGGCCCGCTTGACGTGGTCGGGGCAGGGGGCGGCGCCGTGGATGGCGTGCCGCATGGACGAGACGTCGTAGCGGGCCCGCACCGCGTCGGGGAGGGCCAGCAGCCGGTGGAACTGGGTCGGGACCATGTGGGTGTGCGTGCACCGGTGGGCGTCGATGACGCGGAGCATCTCCTGCGGGGTCCACTTGTCCATCAGGACCAGCCGGTGCCCGATGTGCAGCGACGCGCCCGCGAACTGGAGGACGGCCGTGTGGTACAGCGGCGAGCAGACCAGATGGACGTTGTCGTCGAACGGCCGGATGCCGAAGATGCCGAGGAATCCGCCCAGGTAGGCCTCCTCGGGCGCCTTTCCCGACAGCGGGCGGCGGATGCCGCGCGGGCGTCCCGTCGTACCGGAGGTGTAGTTCATGACCCAGCCGAGCTCACGGTCGGCGGGCGCCGACGTCGGCTGCCCGTCCAGGAGCCCGGCGTACGGCCGGAAGCCCTCGATCGCGCCGACCGCGTACCGGTGGGTCGGCGGCAGGCCCGCCTCGTCGGCCGCGGCGCGTGCCGCGTCGGCGAACCGCTCGTGGGCGACGAGCACCTTCGCCCCGGAGTCGGCGACGATCCAGGCGATCTCGGGGCCGACGAGGTGGTGGTTGACCGGGACCAGATAGAGGCCGGCCTGGGTGGCGGCCAGGTGGGCGGTGAAGAACTCGACGCCGTTGGGCAGGACGACGGCGAAGGCGTCGCCGCGCTCCAGGCCCGCCGCGCGCAGGCCGTGGACCAGCTGGTTGGCCGCGGCGTGCAGGCGTCCGGCGGTCCACTCCTCGCCGTCGGGTGCGATCAGCGCCGTGCGGTCGGGGTCGTGCGCGACCTGGGCCCAGAATCCGGCGGGGGGTGTGCCGGATCCCGCGGGGGGTGTGCTGGTCACCGGGCGCTCCTTCCGGCGATGCGGTTGATGCGGTCCACGGCCCGCTCGAAGCCGCGGGTGAGGTCGTCGAAGACGGCCTGGACGCTGCGTTCGCTGTTCATCCGGCCGACGATCTGGCCGACGGGCGTGCCCAGCAGCGGCTCGACCTCGTACTTCTGGATCCGGGAGACCGCCTCGGCCACCAGCAGCCCCTGGAGTGGCATGGGAAGGGTGCCGGGACCGGCCGGGTCGTCCCAGGCGTCGGTCCACTCGGTGCGCAGCTGGCGCGCGGGCTTGCCCGTCAGGGCGCGGGAACGGACGGTGTCCCCGGACCCGGCGGCGAGCAGTTTGCGGGTCAGCGCGGGGGCGTGCAGATCGGCTTCCGTGGTGGTCAGCCAGACGGAGCCCAGCCACACGCCCTGGGCGCCGAGCGCGAGGGCGGCCGCCACCTGCTGTCCGCTGCCGATGCCGCCGGCGGCCAGGACGGGCAGCGGGCCGACGGCTTCCACGATCTCGGGGGTGAGCACCATGGTGGCGATCTCGCCGGTGTGGCCGCCGGCCTCGTATCCCTGGGCGACGACGACGTCGATGCCCGCCTCCCGGTGTTTGCGGGCGTGCCGGGCGCTGCCGGCGAGTGCGGCGACCAGGACGTCCCGTTCGTGGGCGCGGGCGACGACGTCGGCGGGCGGGGAGCCGAGGGCGTTGGCGAGCAGTCTGATCGGATAGTCGAAGGCGACGTCGAGCTGAGTGCGGGCGACCTGCTCCATCCAGCCGGTGATGCGCCACCCGGAGGCCTCGCCCTCGGCCAGCTCCGGCACCCCGTGCCCCGCGAGGGTGTCCCGCACGAACTGCCGGTGCCCCTCGGGGATCATCGCCTCGACGTCCGCCTCGGAGACGCCCTCCACCTTCTTCGCGGGCATCACCACGTCCAGCCCGTACGGCCGGTCGCCGACGTGTGCCTCGATCCAGTCGAGGTCGCGCTTGAGGTCGTCGGGGGCGGTGTAGCGAACCGCGCCGAGCACGCCGAAGCCGCCGGCCCGGCTGATGGCCGCGGCGACGGCAGGGAACGGCGTGAAGCCGAAGACGGCGTGCTCGACTCCCAGTCTGTTGCTCAGCTCCGTCTGCATGGGCGCAGGATGCCGCAGCCGGCGTGCCGACGGAAGAGCTTTTCTGACGTTCCGTCAGATTCTTTTGACTGCCCGGCGGTTACGGGGCGGTGGCCTCCAGCACCGCCATGGCCGCGTTGTGCCCCGGCACCCCGCTCACGCCTCCCCCGCGCACCGCGCCCGCGCCGCACAGCAGGACGTTCGCGTGTCCCGTCTCCACACCCCAACGGCCCGTGCCCTCCTGGGCGTAGGGCCAGGACAGGGCGCGGTGGAAGATGTTGCCGCCAGGCAGACCGAGGTCCCGTTCCAGGTCGAGCGGGGTCTTCGCCTCGATGCAGGGACGGCCGTCGGCGTCGGTGGCCAGACAGTCGGCCAGCGGCTCGGCGAGGTGGGCGTCGAGCTGGGCGAGGGTGGACTTCAGCAGTTCCTCGCGTACGGCGTCGTTGTCCTGGTCGAAGAGCCGGGCGGGGGTGTGCAGGCCGAACAGGGTGAGCGTCTGGTAGCCGCGCTCGGCGAGTTCGGGGCCGAGGATCGAGGGGTCGGTCAGCGAGTGGCAGTAGATCTCCGAGGGCGGCGCGGCGGGGAGTTCACCGGCGGCGGCCTGGTCGTGGGCGGCGGCGAGCTGCCGGTAGCCCTCGGCGACGTGGAAGGTGCCGGCGAAGGCCTCGCGCGGGTCGGTGTCCGGGTCGCGCAGCTTCGGCAGCCGGGTGAGCAGCATGTTGACCTTGAGCTGGGCGCCCTCGGCGGGTTCGGGCGCCACGTCCCCCGTGAGCGTGGCGAGTTCCCGCGGGGAGGCGTTCACGAGGACGTGGCGGGCGGCGGCCACGCCCTCGCCGTCGGCGGTGCGGTAGGTGACCTCGGCGTGCCCGCCGTCGGTGGCGATGCGCACCGCCTCGTGCCCGGTGCGCAGTTCGGCGCCCGCCGAGCGGGCCGCGGCGGCCAGCGCGTCGGTGAGGGCGCCCATGCCGCCCACCGGCACGTCCCAGGCACCGGTGCCGCCGCCGATGACGTGGTAGAGGAAACAGCGGTTCTGCACGAGGGACGGGTCGTGGGCGTCGGCGAAGGTGCCGATCAGGGCGTCGGTGAGGACCACGCCTCGCACCAGGTCGTCGGCGAAGTCCTCCTCGACGGCGACGCCGATCGGCTCCTCGAACAGGGTGCGCCAGGCGGTCTCGTCGTCGACGCGGCGGCGCAGTTCGTCCCGGGTGGGCAGGGGCTCGGTGAGGGTCGGGAAGACGCGCTCGGCGACGCGGCCGGTCATGCCGTAGAAGCGCTGCCAGGCCGCGTACTCGCGCTCGCCGCCGGTCAGCCGGGCGAAGGCCGCCCGTGTGCGCTCCTCCCCGCCGCCGACGAGGAGTCCGGTCGGCCGTCCGTCGCGTTCGACGGGAGTGTACGAGGAGATGGTGCGGGAGCGGACGCGGAAGTCGAGGCCGAGATCGCGCACGATCTTCTGCGGCAGCAGGCTGACCAGGTAGGAGTAGCGCGACAGCCGGGCGTCGACGCCGGTGAAGGCGCGGGTGGACACGGCGGCGCCGCCGGTGTGGCCGAGCCGTTCCAGCACCAGGACGGTGCGGCCCGCCCGGGCCAGGTAGGCGGCGGCGACCAGGCCGTTGTGTCCGCCGCCCACGATGACGGCGTCGTAGGTGCGGGTTCCCTCGGTGGCAGGCATGGTCCTTCGTAACACGCACTGATCCACGACGACCAGAGGCACGCTCCGACGAGGCCCGGCACCGCCGGTGTGGCACGCAGGGGGCGGGCACCGGCGATGCGGCTGTGCCGGGCGGGGACCACGGGGGCCAGGCGCCCCGGTGGCCGAACGTCGCCTACGCCCAGGCGCCGTGGGAGGCGGGCAGGGTAGGGAGCTGGGCGCCAGGGGCGGCCGGACGCGGTAGGGCGCCGGGCACCGTGGAAGGCGGACACGGCAGGAAGAGGTCCGACCGGGTCAGGCACCGCGGGCGACCAGGCACGGTCGGGGGTGCGTACGGCCGGGCCCCGGGCGCCACCGGAGGCCGAGCGCCGTCGAAGATCAAACACCACCAGAAGCCACGCACTCCCGGAGAGACAGCCACCGCCGAATGCCAGGAGCCCCGGGGAGCGGGCGCCGCCAGGGCTCGGGCGAGCGCGGGGAGCCGGCGCGGCCGGAGGCAGCTGGCGGCGAAGGTCAAGCGCCGCCGGGCGCCGGGCGTTGGCGGACCACTGCGACCCGGCGGTACAGCTCGCCGGCCTCGGTGCCCCGGCCGAGGCGCTCCAGACAGTGGGCCTCGTCGTTGCGGCTGGCGAGGGTGTCGGGGTGGTCGGGGCCGAGGACGCGCTCGCGGGCGGCGGCGACCCGGTGGTACTCGGCGAGTGCCTCGCCCCACCGGCCCAGCCAGCCCAGGGCGACCGCGACCTCCCGGTGGCTGACGAGCGCGTCCGGGTGGGCGGGCCCGAGGGCCTGTTCGCGCACCAGGCACACGTCACGGGCCTCGGCCAGTGCCTCCTCCCAGCGGCCCAGCCGGCCGAGGTTGACCCCGAGTCCGTGCCGGGCCCGCAGGGTGTCGGGGTGGTCCGGCCCCAGGACGCGGGTGCGGTCCTCGATCAGGTCGCGGTACAGCCGCAGGGCATCCGCGCTGCGGCCCAGTCGGCCGAGGCTGAGAGCGGTCTCGTAGCGGGCGGCGAGGGTGTCGGCGTGGTCCGGACCGAGTACCCGTGCCCGTGCCGCGGCTACCTCTCGGTACAGCCCGAGAGCCTCGCCCCAGCGCCCCAACTGTCCCTGTGCGTAGGCGACTTCGCAGTGTGAGACGAGGGTGTCCGGATGGTCCGCGCCGAGCACGCGCGCCCGTGCCGCGGCCACGTCGAGGGCCGTGCGCAGCGCGTCGTCCAGGCGGCCCAGCCGGCCGAGGGTGCACGCGAGATTGTGCCCGCAGCGCAGCGTGTCCGGGTGGTCGGGGCCCATGCACCGCACCCGGGCGGCCAGCACCGCGGCGTACACCTGATGGGCCTCGAAGTGGCGGCCCAGCCGGCCGAGCACGTAGGCGGTCTCCTGGCGGGCGGCGAGCGTGTCGGGGTGGCCGGCGCCGAGGACACGCGCTCTCGCCTCGGCGATGTCCGTGTAGGCCGCCAGCGCCTCGGTGAAGCGGCCGCCGCGGACGAGGCGCTCAGCGGGGAGGGTCGTGAGGGACCGCCGGTCGACCGCGGGACCGTCGAGGGCGTCGGGGCGGCCGGGGCCGGTTGCGCCCACGTGGCGACCGTCGCCCGCCGGACACGGCCCCGCACTCCTTCGGCCGGCCTCCGGCGCGCCGCCGACCCGGACCGGGGCCCTCCCTTCCCTGATCCGGCGGACCAACTCCCCCGCGTCGTACGGCCGTTCCTCCGGCCGTTTGGCGAGCAGGTCGAGGATGATCCCCTCCAGGTGGGCGGGCAGTTCGGGGCGCAGTTCACGCAGTGGCCGCGGCGGCGTGTCACGGTGGCCGATGAGGACCGCCCAGGCGTCCGCCAGGTCGAACGGCGGCGCCCCGGTGGCGATTTCGTACAGAACGCAGCCCAGCGAGTACAGGTCGCTGCGCCGGTCCACCTCGCCGCCGCCGATCTGTTCCGGAGACATGTAGTGCGGGGTGCCCAGGGCGACGCCGGTGCCGGTCAGCCGGGCCGTGACGCCGATGTCCTGGCCGAGGCGGGCGATGCCGAAGTCACAGATCTTCACGGTGCCGTCGGCCAGCCGCACGATGTTCGCGGGCTTCAGGTCCCGGTGCACGATGCCGCGTTGATGGGTGTAGGCGAGGGCGGCGGCGATCTGGTCGGCGATGTCCGCCACGTCGTCCACGGGCAGCGGATGTCCCTTGTTCTCCTCCAGCATGCGGCTCAGGTCGCGGCCGTCCAGCAACTCCATCACCAGGTACGGCATGCCGTCGCACTCGCCGAAGTCGTGGACGACGGTCACCCCACGGTGCGTGAGCGCGGCGGCCACCCGGGCCTCGCGGCGGAACCGCTCCCGCAGCACGCCGGCGAGGGCCGGGTCGTGGTAAGGCCCCAGCGGTTTGAGGCACTTCACCGCGACCTGCCGGCCCAGGGACTCGTCCCGGGCCCGCCACACCTCACCCATCCCGCCCCGCCCGAGCAGTTCGAGCAGCCGGTACCGGCCCTGAACGAGCCTGTTCTCCCCCATAGCGATCCGCCGCCCCGTCGCCGTCCGCCCCCGCCCCCGGAGACCGGCCCGGACCGCATCCGGCCGCACCGCGCCGACCCGACCCGTGCCACACCCCCCTGCTCGTCCAGTATGACGGGCTATCGTCCACGTTTGTACGGTGCCGGACGCGCGTCCGGGCCGGGCCTCGCCATCGCGCGCAGGACGTGTTTGGGCGGCAACTGCCGGCGCGGACGTGCGGGAACGCCGCGCAACAGCCCGCCCGTGGCCCGCAGCCGACGGGTCACCACCGCAGGCGCGAGGGCCGGTCTGCCGTACAGCTCGTGGGCGCACGGAGGCAGAGCGGCGTACGCCAGGTGGGCCACGCGCCGCCACAGCACCTCGCGCGCCGGTATGAGGAGGGGATGCGTCGTCGGGCGGAGGAGGAACTCGTCCACCACGCGCGCCCCGGGTCCCGCGACCGGTTCCGCGCGGCTCCCCGGCACCGCCTCGAGGCCGAGGCCCACCAGGCGTGCGCCGAGGCGGTGTTCATCGACGCAGCGGTCGGCGTGGGCGTGGGTGAGGGGGAAGCCGGCGCCCCACATCATGGGGTCGCCGTGCATCCGCCAGGTCACGGAGTTCGGCGTGGAGAGCCCGGGATCGCCCAAGGTCCGCGGGTCAACGCCGCACCCTCGGCATCCCCAGACCGATCCAGGAGATGATCTCGCGCTGGATCTCGTTGTTGCCGCCGCCGAAGGTGAAGATGACCGCCGAGCGATAGCCGCGCTCCAGTTCGCCGTGCAGGACGGCGCCCGCCGAGCCCTCCTTGAGGGGGCCGGCCGCCGCGACGATCTCCATGAGCCAGGCGTAGGCGTCCCGGCGGGCCTCGGAGCCGTAGACCTTGACGGCGGAGGCGTCCTGCGGGGTGAGCGTGCCCTCCTGGACGGCGGTGACCATCTGCCAGTTCATGAGCTTCATCGCGTCGAGCCTGGTGTGGGTGCGGGCCAGGAGCCGGCGCACCCAGGCCAGGTCGGTGACCCGGCGGCCGTCGGCGAGTTTGGTCTCCCGCGCCCAGCGCTGGACGTCGTACAGGGCGCGGATGGCCATCGTGCCGTGGGCGGCGAGGGTGACGCGCTCGTGGTTGAGCTGGTTGGTGATCAGCCGCCAGCCCTGGTTCTCCTCGCCGACCCGGCGGGAGACCGGGACGCGGATGTTCTCGTAGTAGCTGGCGGTGGTGTCGTGCGAGGCGAGGGTGTTGATGACGGTGCAGGAGTAGCCGGGGTCGGAGGTCGGCACCAGCAGCATGGTGATGCCCTTGTGCGGCGGGGCGGCGGGGTCGGTGCGGGTGGCGAGCCACACCCAGTCCGCGGTGTCGCCGTTCGTCGTCCAGATCTTCTGCCCGTTGACGACGTACTCTCCCCCGCTCTCGGCTCCGCTCGAGCGGGAGGTGCCCCCATCGTCCCGTACGGCCCTGGTCTTCAGGGCCGCCAGGTCGGTGCCGGCGTCGGGCTCGCTGTAGCCGATCGCGAAGTCGATCTCGCCGGAGAGGATGCGCGGCAGGAAGTACGCCTTCTGCTCCTCGGTGCCGAAGCGCATCAGCGTGGGGCCGACGGTGTTCAGCGCCATGAGCGGCAGCGGTACGCCGGCCTGCGCGGCCTCGTCGAAGAAGATGAACTGCTCCATCGCCGTCATGCCGCGCCCGCCGTACTCCTTCGGCCAGCCCACGCCGAGCCAGCCGTCGGTGCCGAGCCGGCGGATGGTGTCGCGGTAGAACCGCTTCCGCGCGGCCGGGTCGGCGTACCGGGCGTAGGCGTTGTCCGGAACCAGCTGCGCGAAGTAGGCGCGCAGCTCGGTGCGCAGTCGCTGCTGCTCGGGCGTGTGGTCGAGGTGCACGGCGCCTCCAGGCTCCCCAAGGGCGGTCCTGACGGCGCACACCGTAGAACGTGTTCCAGAAATAGGGAATGACGCGCCCAGGTCGAATTCCGGCGGCCGGCCCGACGAGGCGGTGTCGCCGTGCGTCCGTCACCGGTCACGCATAGTGTCCGGTTCGCCCGGGTTTGAGTGGGGTATTCCTGTCCTATGAGTACCGCATCGACGCAGCTGGCCGCAGCGAGCGGCCTCATGAGCCTCGTCCTGTTCATCGTGGCCGTGGGTGTCCTCGCGCTGCTCGCCGGCGGATTCTGGATGAACTCCCGAGTCAAGTACCGCGAGTCCCCCCGCCCCCGCCCCGAGGAGCAGCCCACGCTGCCGCCGGAGGGGCCGGTGCGGGAAGTCCGGGAGAACAGGGAATCCCAGGAGGTTCCCGTGATCCCCAAGGGCGGTCGCCCGCTCACCCCGTACGAGCTGAGCAACCAGGACAGCAGGCCGAGCGCGTCGAAGGAACGTCCGCGCTGGAGCCGGGGGTCCAGCGGCTCGTTCGGCGGCGGCGGACTCGGCGCCCACTGACCCCGATCCGACTGACCCCGATCCGGACGACCGCATCGACCGGACCGCACACCGGCCCCGGCCCGCGCCGGGCCGCCGTACGCCCCTAGAAATCCTTCCGGGCGGCGTCCAGGCGGCCGACGCGGGCCACGTTCTGCCGGTCCTCGGCGTCCTGGCTGGGCTCGGCGGCGAACCAGGCGTCGAGGATCTCGGTCAGCACCGGTGCGGAGGTCAGACGCAGGCTGAGCGCGAGCACGTTGGCGTCGTTCCAGCGGCGGGCGCCGTCCGCCGTCACGGCGTCCGTGCACAGGGCCGCGCGGACGCCGGGCACCTTGTTGGCCGCGATCGACGCGCCCGTGCCGGTCCAGCAGCACACCACCGCCTGGTCGGCCGCGCCCTCGGCCACCTCCCGGGCGGCCGCCGCCGAGCAGACCGCCCACTGCGGGTCGGCCCCCGGGCGCAGCGCGCCGTGCGCCCGCACCTCGTGGCCGCGTCGTGCCAGCTCGGCGAGGAGGTGGCGGGCGACGGGTTCGTCCATGTCGGAGGAGACGGAGATCCGCATACCGGCGAGCGTAGCGGCTCCGCCGGGAGTGCCGTGCCGCCCGCCGGGGTCGGCGCACTGCCCGCCTAGGAACGCCGCGGTCCGCGCGCTCCCTCGGGCCCCGCCGCCAGGCCCGTCAGCTCCCGGTGCAACTCCTCCAGGGCGTCCAGGAGGACCGAACGGTGGTACCAGCTCAGCCAGGCCGCCGTGTCGGAGGCCAGCAGGGCGAGGGCCTGGCTCTGGTCGTCGGTCGGGCGGTGGCCGGCCTCGGGCCAGTGCAGGGTGATCACGCCGGTGCAGGACCCGGACCGCGACAGCACGGGGACGCTGTCGACGGCGCGGGTGCCCGTGCCCAGCAGGACCCGCCGGGACTCCTCGGACAGGAGCGTGTCGGCGGCCACGTCGGGCACGCTCACCCGGCGGCCGAGCAGTCGGGCGACCAGGTCCGGCAGCCCCTCGTCCCAGCCGCGCACCAGGTGGTCCAGAAACGTATCCGCACAGCCGTGGTCGGACTCCAGCACGAGCGCGTTCACGGCCGGGTCGACGCAGCGCACGTATCCGGCGCAGGCCCGGCCGGCGGCGAGCGCCTCGTGCAGCACGGCGTCGATCATCTGCCGTCGGTAGCGCGGGTCGCGGCCCTCCCGGGCCAGGATCCGCAGCGGCGGCACGGGCAGCGGCCGGCGGCCCGGGAACCAGGCCGCACCGTCCGGCGGCCGGGCCACGACGACCGCGGAGACGAGCACCCGCAGCGGCACGTTGAACCGCTGCGAGACCTCACGCAGCACCCGGAAGGCGACGGCCGGGTCCGGCAGGCCGTAGCGGACCATGACCACGCCCTGCGCCATGCCGATGACGGGGGCGGAGCGGACCCGGGCGCGCAGCGCGCGGACCTCCTTGCGCAGGTCCTCGTAACTGGGCCGCAGCGGGTCGGAGATCTGCGACCGCCAAGCGGGCAGGTCGGCCCCGCGGGTGGCGGCCCGGGCCAGCTCGCGCAGGGCGTCGTCGAGGGTGGCGTAGAGCCGGACGCCGTCGAGACGCGCGAGGTGCACCGCCTCGCGCAGCCCCGGCCGGGCCCGGACGATGACGAGGTCCGGGCGGCCGGAGCGGGCACGGGTCGTCTCACTGAGCGCGCGCAGTACGGCGGCGCCGCCGAGTTGCACATGGGCCATGTCGAGGACGGGCCGCAGCCCCGCGAGATCCGCCTGTTCCAGATGGCCGCGCAGCTGCGCCGACCAGGCCTGTGCGCCCTCGGTGTCCAGGCTCCCGGACATGCGCAGCAGCACCGCCCCCTCGGCAGGCAGCCCCTCGACGACGGACGACTCGATCAGGAGCGGCGCCGGTCTCCCGACGGGGACGACCGGGGCGGACGGACCGGCGGAGGCGGGAGGCACGGCAGAGTGACCGTCGGCGGCGGACGTCGCGGTGGCGGGAGGGGGGCCGGTAGCCGTGGCGGGAGAGGGGGCGGCGGAGGCGGACGGGCCGGTCGGGGCAGACGGGCCGGAGTCGGAATCGGAGGCGGGTTTCATGGCCCCGCCCGTCGGCGCGCCGCCGGGGCGTCCCGCCCGTTCCCGGCCTCCACAGGGTCGTCGCGGACCTCCACGGCGGCCCCGCGCGTCTCCGGCGCCGCCCAGGTCTCCGCCGCTTCCCATGCTTCCAGCGCCTCCAGGGTTTCCAGCGCGGACGCCATCGTGGCGTGCACCCGGATGCCCGGCAGCCCCGCGGTGCGCAGCGCGTCGAGGGCGTGCGGGCGGGGCTGTACGACGGGCAGGGTGCGGCCGGAGAAGGCGAGGGCGCCGGTGGCCCGGTCCAGGGAGCGCACGGCGGCGGGGCAGGCGAGGTACATCTCGGTCATGTCCAGCACGGGGTGTTCCGCGGCCCGGTCGGCGTGGGCGATGTGCCCGGCGAGCGCCTCCGAGAACTCCACGGCGTTGGAGGCGTCGACCGTGCCCCGGGCCCTCAGGATGCTGATCCCGCCCGCCTCGGGGCGTCGCTCGTGCACGGTCTGCACGAGCAGCGGGGCCGAGCCGCGCGGACGGGCGCGGGCACGGGACGGCCGGCCGTTTTCCATGGGATCGGGCTTCCTGGGTGGGGAAGGATCAGCCAGCCGCGTCTTGACCGGGGCTTCACTGTGCTCCGCGCGTGCCCCCGATGCAACGATTTTCCCCAGGCGTGTCGCACCCCGCGCGGCCCCGGCCGGCAGCCGTCGGGAGGAGGACCCGAAGGGCGGTGCGCACGCCCGGAGTTCCCGCGCCGACGTCCCCCGCCGCCGCAGGCTCCGCCCGCATCGCGTGACCTCCTCCGGTCCAAGGTCGATACTGCCCTTAGCTCCATCCGCATGATCCCTCCAGCACCACCAGTGAACCCGGCCCGGCGGCGGAAACCGCAGATCCCGAGCCCACCCCAAGGCGCACTAGGAGATACCGATGAGGATGCTGATCAACGTGCCGGAGACCGTCGTGGCGGACGCGCTGCGCGGGATGGCGGCGGCGTATCCCGACCTGACCGTGGACGTGGAGAACCGGGTGATCGTCCGCCGGGACGCTCCCGTGGCCGGGCAGGTGGCGCTGGTTTCGGGCGGCGGGTCGGGACACGAGCCGCTGCACGGAGGGTTCGTCGGCCACGGCATGCTGTCCGCCGCCTGTCCCGGGGAGGTGTTCACCTCGCCGGTGCCGGACCAGATGGCGCGTGCCGCGGCGGCCGTGGACAGCGGCGCCGGGGTGCTGTTCGTGGTGAAGAACTACACCGGTGACGTGCTGAACTTCGACATGGCGGCCGAACTGGCCGAGGACGAGGGCATCCAGGTCGCCAAGGTGCTCGTGAACGACGACGTGGCCGTGACCGACAGTCTCTACACCGCCGGCCGGCGCGGCACCGGCGCGACCCTGTTCGTGGAGAAGATCGCGGGCGCCGCCGCGGCCGAAGGGGAGCCGCTGGAGCGTGTGGAGGCGATCGGCCGCCGGGTGAACGAGAACTCCCGCAGCTTCGGTGTGGCCCTGAGTGCCTGCACGACCCCGGCGAAGGGCACCCCGACCTTCGATCTCCCGGACGGCGAGCTGGAGTTGGGCGTCGGCATCCACGGCGAGCCGGGCCGGGAGCGGCGGCCGATGATGACCTCCGGGGAGATCGCCGACTTCGCGGTGAACGCGATCCTGGAGGACATGCCGCCGCACAACCCGGTGCTGTTGCTGGTCAACGGCATGGGCGCCACCCCGCTGCTGGAGCTGTACGGCTTCCACGCCGAGGTGCAGCGGGTGCTCGCGGAGCGCGGGGTCGCCGTGGCCCGTACGCTCGTCGGCAACTACGTCACCTCCCTGGACATGGCGGGCGCCTCGGTGACGCTGTGTCAGATCGACGAGGAGCTGCTGCGGCTGTGGGACGCGCCGGTGCGGACCCCGGCGCTGCGCTGGGGCATGTGAGCGCCTCCCGCCCCTCCTCCTCTCCTCTTCCGCGCTCAACCCCTCTACCACGCAAGGAGATCCAGTGCTCGACGCCGACTTCTTCCGCCGCTGGATGGCGGTGACCGCCGCGTCCGTCGACCGTGAGGCGGAGCAGCTCACCGAACTCGACTCGGCCATCGGGGACGCCGACCACGGCAGCAATCTGCAACGCGGCTTCCGGGCCGTGGCGGCCGCCCTGGAGAAGGAGGAGCCCGCCACGCCGGGCGCCGTCCTGACGCTCGCCGGACGGCAGCTCATCTCGACGGTCGGCGGCGCCTCCGGGCCGCTGTACGGCACGCTGCTGCGCCGGACCGGCAAGGCACTCGGCGAGGCCGCCGAGGTCAGCGTGGCGCAGCTGGCCGCGGCGCTGGGTTCGGGCGTGGAGGGGGTGAAGCAGCTCGGCGGGGCGGTGGTCGGCGACAAGACCATGATCGACGCCCTGGAGCCGGCCGTGGCCGCGCTCGAAGGCGGCTTCGCCGCCGCACGGGCCGCCGCCGAGCAGGGCGCCGAGGCGACCACACCGCTCCAGGCCCGCAAGGGCCGGGCCAGCTACCTCGGCGAGCGCAGCATCGGCCACCAGGACCCGGGCGCGACCTCGTCGGCGCTGCTGATCGCCGCACTCGAAGCAGCCGCTTCGCCGGCGGAGGGCCGGGCGTGAGCGACGAGAAGCGGGTCGGGATCGTGCTGGTGTCGCACAGCGCGGAGGTGGCCGCGTCGGTCGCGCAGTTGGCGAAGGGGCTCGCGGGCGGGGCCCCGGAGGTGCCGGTGGCCCCGGCCGGCGGCACCGAGGACGGCGGGCTCGGCACCAGCGCCGAGCTGATCGCCGCCGCGGCGGCCTCGGTCGACCGGGGCGCGGGGGTCGCGGTGCTGAGCGACCTGGGCAGCGCGGTGCTGACCGTGAAGGCGCTGCTCGCCGAGGGCGACGAACTGCCGGACGGCGCCCGCCTGGTGGACGCGCCGTTCGTCGAGGGCGCGGTGGCCGCGGTGGTCACCGCCGCCACGGGAGCGGACCTGGACGCGGTGGAGGCCGCGGCGACGGAGGCGTACACCTACCGCAAGGCGTGAGGCCACGCGGGCGGCGGGGCGGCCCGAGGGCCGGTCGTCACATTCCCGTCGTCGCCCGAAGGGCGGCCTCGCGGCATCTGGTGCGTGCGGACGGGAAGGTGACGACAGGCCCCAGGGGGGCGGTCACTGGCCGGCCGCGAACAGGCGGGCCAGCCGCTCTCCCGTCGCCACCGCCGCCGCGTGGTCCTCGACGGGTTTCACGCGGGAGCCCTTGAACACGATGTAGGTGACGCCGGAGGGCGCGCCGCCGTGGTTCGGGTCGGTGCTGATGCCGAGGCCCCGGGCGGTGGCGTAGGAGGCCTCGCCGATGAGGTCGCGCGGGCCGACGTCGCCGACCACCGCGTACTGGACCCGGTCGCGGTAGACGACGGCGGCGACGGAGCCGCCGCGCACGCCGTCGCCGCGGTGGTCCCAGATCCGGCTCGGCGCCGGAATCACGATGTAGGGCAGTGTCTCGGCGTTCAGACCGCGGCCGTCGGACTCCGGGTAGGCGGTGGCGGCGGCGAACGCCGGGTCGGTGGCCCGGTTGCAGTGGGCCGTGCGCTGGCCGTCGCAGTCGATGTCCATGTCGGCCTTCCAGAACACGGCGTCCCGTGTCCCGCACACGGGTACCGTCGCGCGGTGACCGGCGTCGGTGCGGTACCGGCCCCGGGAGATCTGGTGGCACTCGCCCACCCGGGACAGCAGTTCGGTGGCGGCGACGGCGCCCTCGCTCCGGGCCGGGGGGCGCTCCCGCGGCGGGACGGCGAGAGCGTCTTCGGACAGCGCGGCCGGGGCGAGCAGGGCTACGCCGGCCGCGGCCAGCGTCAGCGACGGGACACGCACGATGGGGAACCCTCTCGTCGGGACGGGCGGACGCGGGCCACTGTGCTGCGAGTTCACGCCCGCGACCGTCCGGGCCGCTCCGAAGGGGCCGGATGGAGCACGCTTCTGACGCCCCGTGAGGGACAAGAGGATTATGTGCGGGCACAGGGGCCGGGGATCCGGGCACGAAACCGGCCCGGACCCCCCGGCCGCCCGCGTCGGCGCGGCTCCGGCGACGACAGCGTGTCCGCGCCGGCGGCATGAACTCCCGTGTCCTCTCGGGCAGTTCGACCGCAGGGAGGCTCAGCATACGTAACTCTCCCGGATGGTCACCAACACGGGTCCCCGCCCACCGGCCGCCCTGTACGGCCCTCTTGCCGCCGCCGCACCCGCCGGGCATATTGGTCCGGACCTTTGTGCGAGGTCGATGCCGATGCCGTCCCCGGGGAGGCAGAGTCGTGCGACGCGTACCCCTGCCGCTCGTACTGGTCTGCGGAGCCCTGCTGCTCGTCGCGTCCTGCGGCTGGAGCCGGTCCGGCGACGGCGACGACGGCCGGGCCCCCGGCGCGCCGACCGGGGTCACCGCGCAGGCGGGCAGCGCCACGAGCGTGCACGTGATGTGGAACGCGGTGACCGACAGCCCCGGCATCCGTACCTACGAGGTGTACCGCGGTACCACGAAGGCGGCCGAAGTCCCAGGCTCACAGCACATGGTGGACGTCGTCAGGCTCAGGCCGTCCACCCGGTACGCCTTCACCGTGCGAGCCCGGGACGACCAGGGCCGCCTCGGCCCGCCGAGCCGGGCGGTGCCGGCGCGGACCCCGGCCCGGGTGGCTGCGGACCGCTCGGCGCCGACCCGGCCGTCGGCGCCCGCGGGGCGGGTCGTGGGCAGTAGCGCGGTCCGGCTGTCCTGGGGCGCGTCCCGGGACGACCGGGGCGTGGTCTCGTACGACGTCTACCAGGGCGGGGCGAGGATCCACACCGTCGGCGGCGAGCGGACGGCGACCGTGGTCACCGGGCTGCGCCCGGGCACCGCCTACGTCTTCACGGTCCGGGCCCGGGACGCGGCCGACAACCTCTCCCCCGCGAGCGCCCCGGTCCGCCTCACCACCCCGGGTACCGACGACGGCCACGCCACCGCGCCCACCGGCTTCACCGCCGGGACCCACCGGTCCGGCGGGGCCTCCTCCATCGACCTGTCCTGGGACCCGCCGGCCACGGACGGAGTGATCACCGAGTACCAGGTCGAGCTGGACGGCAGGCCGGCCACCTCGCTGGTGTGGGGCGGCACGCCCCCGACCTGGCGGGCGAGTTACAGCTTCTACGGCGGCTTCGGCACCGGCCCCGGCGAGGAACACCGGGTACGGCTGCGGGCCCGGCTGCCGGACGGCACCTGGGGCGGCTGGTCACAGGAACGAACCGTGACCACCTGATCCCGGAGATCGCGGCGCGTGAACGGGCGCCGCTGCGCCGCACGGAGGAAACCGTCACCTGACCGGCCTTCTCCCGCATGCCGGCCCCCGCGGCAGCGCCTTGGCTGCTGACCAGGCGCACGGACGTACCCGACCCTCGGCGGCCCCTCGTACCGCCGACCGTGCCGCCGGAGGCCGGCCATGTCCTGCACACGACGTCTGCTCCGCTCCGGACCGGTCCTGGCGGCCGCCCTCGCGCTTCCCGTCGGGCAGGCCGTCGCGGAGTCGGGCATCTCCGTCAGCGCCGTCGGGTCCACCGTCTCGGTGGTCACGAGCGCGTGCACGCGGACCGACGGCGGCTGGGGCAGCGCCGCCCTGCTGACCGGCCGGCAGACGAACATCGCGACGGGCCGGCGCACTTCCCTCGCGGGCACGACCGCCGGCCAGTCCGCGACCTGGTCGAGCGTGCGCCCGGGGACGTACACCGTCGTCGTGGTCTGCTCCGGCGGCAGCACGGCGGGCACCCGGTCGGTGCTCGTCCCCTCGGCCCCGGGGACGTCCTCGGCCGCACCGGCCCTCGGCATCATGGGCGGCCTCGGCGACGCCGCCCGCGACTACGGCCCACTGGCACTGGGCATCGGCGCGGCCCTGGCCGGCAGCGGCGTCATCGCCACGGGCCGGTACCTGCGCCGCCGTTGACGCCGTTCCGCTTCGACGCGGCCGTACCGGCTCGCCCGCCCCGCACGGGGCTCAGTCGGTGTCCGGCAGGTCGGCGAACTCGCTGAGCGCGTGGGTGAGCCACTGGGTCCAGAAGGTCTCCAGGTCGATGCCGGCCCGCAGCACGAGGTGGCGCAGCCGGTCCTCGGGGGCGTCCCGGTCCGGCGGGAAGTCCCGCTCCTCGATCTTCCGGTACTCGGCCAACTGCCGCCGGTGCAGCTCCAGATGGCGGTGCAGGTCCGCCTCCAGGCCCGCCGTGCCGACCACCGCGGCGGCCCGCAGCCGCAGCAGGAGCACGTCCCGCTGCGGCTTGGGGTCCTGCGTGGCCGCGGTCCAGCGGGCCAGCTCGGCGCGGCCGGCGGGCAGTACCTCGTAGCTCTTCTTCTGCCCGCGGGCCGGCGCCTGTGCCGGCAGTGCGCGGATGAGTCCCTCGGCCTCCAGTTTCCCCAGCTCGCGATAGATCTGCTGGTGCGTCGCGGACCAGAAGTAGCCGATCGACTTGTCGAAACGGCGGGTCAGTTCCAGTCCCGACGACGGCCTTTCCAGCAGGGCGGTGAGGATGGCGTGCGGGAGTGACATGGCCTCATCCTATGGAGACGGGGAGGTACGGCAGGCGCCCTACAGCCCCGCCGCCAGCTCCGTGCCCTGCTTGATGGCCCGCTTGGCGTCCAGTTCGGCCGCGACGTCCGCGCCGCCGATCAGATGGACGCTGTGCCCGGCGGCGGCCAGCTCCTCGTACAGGTCGCGGCGCGGCTCCTGGCCGGTGCACAGGACGACCGTGTCGACCTCCAGGACCGTGCTCTCCTCGCCGACGGTGATGTGCAGTCCGGCGTCGTCGATACGGTCGTAGCGCACGCCCGGGACCATGGTCACGCCCCGGTGCTTCAGCTCGGCGCGGTGGATCCAGCCGGTGGTCTTGCCGAGCCCGGCGCCGACCTTGCTGGTCTTGCGCTGGAGCAGGTGGACCTGGCGGGGCGGGGCGGGCCGCTCGGGTGCGGCGAGGCCGCCCGGCGTCCGGTAGTCCATGTCGACGCCCCAGCCGCGGAAGTACGTCTCGGGGTCCTCGCTCGCCTTGTCGCCGCCGTCGGTGAGGAACTCGGCGACGTCGAAGCCGATGCCGCCGGCGCCGAGGACGGCCACCCGGTCGCCGACGGGGGCGCCGTCCCGCAGCACGTCGAGGTAGCCGAGGACGCGAGGGTGGTCGACGCCCGGGATGTCGGGGGTGCGCGGGGTGACGCCGGTGGCGACGACGACCTCGTCGTAGCCGGTGACGGTCTCGGCGGTGGCCCAGGTGTCCAGGCGTACGTCGACGCCGTGCGCGTCGAGCTGGTGGCGGAAGTAGCGCAGCGTCTCGTCGAACTCCTGCTTGCCGGGGACCTTGCGGGCGACGTTGAGCTGGCCGCCGACCTCGCTCGCGGCGTCGAAGAGCGTGACCGCGTGACCGCGTTCGGCGGCGCTCACGGCGCAGGCGAGGCCCGCCGGTCCCGCGCCGACGACGGCGACGCGCTTCTTGCGCCGGGTCGGTGCGAGGACCAGCTCGGTCTCGTGGCAGGCACGCGGGTTGACCAGGCAGGAGGTGATCTTGCCGCTGAAGGTGTGGTCGAGGCAGGCCTGGTTGCAGCCGATGCAGGTGTTGATGGCCTCGGGCGTGCCGGCGGCGGCCTTGGCGACGAAGTCGGGGTCGGCGAGCATCGGGCGGGCCATGGAGACCATGTCGGCGAAGCCGCCGGCCAGCAACTCCTCGGCGACCTCGGGGGTGTTGATGCGGTTGGTGGTCACCAGGGGGACGGACACCTCGCCCATCAGCTTCTTGGTGACCCAGGTGTAGGCACCGCGCGGCACCGAGGTGGCGATGGTGGGGATGCGGGCCTCGTGCCAGCCGATGCCGGTGTTGATGATCGTCGCCCCGGCGGCCTCGATCTCCTTGGCGAGGGTGACGACCTCCGGCAGCGAGGAGCCGCCCGGCACCAGGTCCAGCATGGACAGCCGGTAGATGACGATGAAGTCCTCGCCGACGGCCTCGCGCACCCGCTTGACGATCTCGACGGGGAAGCGCGTCCGGTTCTCGTAGGAGCCGCCCCAGCGGTCGGTGCGCCGGTTGGTCTGCAGGGCGATGAACTCGTTGATGA
Source organism: Streptomyces monashensis (assembly GCF_001866665.1). GTDB lineage: Bacteria > Actinomycetota > Actinomycetes > Streptomycetales > Streptomycetaceae > Streptomyces > Streptomyces monashensis. The sequence continues at coordinate 159,807 of NZ_MLYO01000072.1, forward strand.
GGTAGCCCTCGGAGCCCATGATCTCGACGCCGTCGTAGCCGGCCTGGCGGGCGAGGCGGGCGGTGCGGGCGTAGTCGTCGATGGTCCGCTCGATGTCGGCGTCGCTCAGCTCGCGCGGCACGAAGGGGCTGATGGGCGCCTGGAGCGGGCTCGGCGCGACGAGGTCCTGGTGGTAGGCGTACCGCCCGAAGTGCAGGATCTGCAGCGCGATCCGGCCGCCCTCGCGGTGCACGGCCCCGGTGACGGCCCGGTGTTGCTCGGCCTCGGCCTCGGTGGTGAGCTTGGCGCCGCCCTCGTACGGCCGGCCCTCGTCGTTGGGCGCGATGCCGCCGGTGACGATGAGGCCGACGCCACCGCGCGCGCGGGCCGCGTAGAACGCCGCCATCCGCTCGAAGCCGTGCTCGGCCTCCTCCAGGCCGACGTGCATGGAGCCCATCAGCACGCGGTTGGGCAGGGTGGTGAAGCCCAGGTCGAGCGGGTTCATCAGATGCGGGTAACGGCTCATCGGGCCCTCCGTGCACGGGTGTCGTCACTCCTTGTTGTAGAGGACACCCAGGGCTTTGTGCAACTAGTTGCAGAAACATCGGAGGGTGACACCGACCACCTCTGTACCTACTAGTATGTACATTCAGCGCGGCAAGCACGGCCCGCCACCCGCCCGCGAAAGGATGTTCCGCCATGCCCTTCGTCCGGATCGACGCGCTCGGCACCGATCCCGCCCGGCTCGACGCACTCGGCCAGGCGGTCCACGACGCCCTCGTGGAAACCCTCGGTGTCCCGCCCGAGGACCGCTTCCAGGTGCTGACCGGCCACGACGGCGTGACCGGCACGCTCCGCCACGACGCGCACCTCGGCGTGCCCAAGGACGACTCGGTGGTCTTCGTCGCGATCACCCTGCGCGCCGGGCGCGGCCCGGACCTCAAGCGCGCGCTGTACCGGCGGATCTCCGAGCTGGTGCACGAGCGCACGGGCACGGACCCGGCGAACGTGCTCGTCACGCTCACCGAGAACACGTCCGTCGACTGGTCCTTCGGGTACGGTGTGGCGCAGTACGCCCCGGACGGCGAGGGGCCGGCCGGGGCGCTGTCGTGACGCTGCGCGATCGGTGTCAGGCGCTCTCCAGGCGCAGGTGCAGATCCCGCTCCTGGTCGCCGGAGGCCGTGCAGGTCTCCTGGACGGTGAAGATCGAGTCCAGGGTGTGCCGGAACCGGTCCACGGCCCAGTAGCCGCCCTGGACGTCCGCCTGGACGGCCGAGCCGAGGTGGACCGGCGCACAGTGCGGCACGTGCTCGTCCGCGATGTCGTAGGTGCCGAGCCACACCATCGGCCGGACCTCGTGCAACTGCTGGGGGACCTCCTCCGCGCCCCGGTCGGACGCGAAGCAGGACCTCAGGGCGTCGAAGACGATGCGGGCGTCCTCCTTGGAGCCGCTGATCTCCACCGTGACGGTTTCCGGATGCGACCGCTCCGTGTGTCCCATGGAGTGCTCCTTTCATGGCCGTGCCGCTGTCGGAACGGGGTACCCCGCCGAACCGCGTCCACCCTCAGGAAAGCACCACGGGCCCGTGAGCACACCCCCGGTCACGGTCAGCCGCGCGTGAACTTGTACGTCTTGCTGTCGGTGAGGATGCAGAAACCGGGCGACATCACGATCACGCGCAGGATGCCGGTGCGCCGGTCGTAGTCGATGCCCTCCACCTCGAAGGAGCCCGAGCAGGAGCTGCGCAGCGGCAGCTGGCGCAGGGCGGTGACGTGGCCGGTGACGTCCGAGGAGCCGGGGGTGGCCGACAGGTCGATCTGGAGCAGCGGCTTGGTCATGCCGAACAGGCTGCCGTCGGGGTCGTCCGAGGAGCACAGCAGGGTGGTGGGGCCGGAGAAGTCGCAGCCCTGGACGTCACGGACCGGGTGGTCCAGGTTGACCCGCGAGGCCAGCGGGAGGTCGGCCGAGGGCGAGGTGCTCGCGTTGACGCCGGGGGTCGGGAAGACCAGCAGTCGGTTCATCGTGCCCCACTCGCCCGAGAGCATCCACTGGCCGTCGGGCGAGATCGCGTCCCACGAGTTGTTCAGGGCCTCGCCGGAGCTGAGCGTGTGCACGTACTCCGACCAGGTGCCGTCGGGCGCCTGCACGCGGTACATCTTCGAGTTGCCGGAGTCCTGCTGGTAGGGCTCGATGTAGTAGCCGTTGTACGAGGCGTCGGGGTCGCCGACGTGGTTCCAGCCGCGCACGGAGACGCTGAGCGGGATGGTGCCGATGCCGGTGTAGCGGTTGGGGCTGTTCGCCGGGACCTCCACGGAGGCCAGACCCTGGCTCTCGGTCAGCGGGTCGGCGCGGTCGGAGCCGGTCTCGGTCCAGGTGTCGGCCGCGGAGGCGGGCGCGGGCGCGGCGAGGGACACGACGGCGGCGGTGGCCAGGGTGACGAGTCCGGCGAGGACGGTGTGACAACGTTGCCGGGCGGACGCGGGCATGGCCGGCTCCTCGGGTGGGATGGGGGCTGCGTGCGGGGGCACTCGGACGGCGGACAGTCTGGCGTGGCTTGTTAGTCATGTACAGACCAATACAGCAACATGTGCGTGAACACTCCCGGTGTGCGCACGGCGCGTGCAGGATGTCCGGGAGGCCGCGCCGACGCGGCGGAAGGGCCCGTTCACGGCGGCTTCGGCGGACGTGCACCGCCGCGGTGAGAGATGGTGGAGGTAGCCGGCGAACGCGCCGGGGAGTCGGGTGTGACGCGGTGGAGCAAGGGGAGCCGGCACGGGGGACCACGTGCCGAGCCGACGGGCGAAGGCGGTGCAGGGCATGAGTGCAGCCGAGGCTCCGGTGACGCAGGGCGGCGATGCCGCCCGCGGGCCGGTACGGCCGGGCGGCCTGCTCGACGTGCTGGGCGTGGCGTCGGTGGTGCTGGACACCGCCGGCCGGATCGTGCTGTGGAGCCCGCAGGCCGAGGAGCTGTTCGGCTACACCGCGCACGAGGCCCTCGGCCAGTACGCCGCCCGGCTGATGGTCCACGAGCGGCACATCGAGCTGGTCGGCAAGCTCTTCGCCGATGTGATGCGCACCGGGCAGAGCTGGGCCGGCGGTTTCCCGGTCAAGCACAAGGACGGCAGCACCCGCCTGGTGGAGTTCCGCAACATGCGGCTGCTGGACGACCGCGGTGACGTGTACGCGCTCGGCCTCGCCGCCGACCAGTCGACCGTGCGGCGCCTCGAACAGGACGTGGCGCTGTCCGAGCGGATGGTCGAGCAGTCGCCGAGCGGCCTCGCCGTCCTGGACCCGCAGCTGCGGTTCGTCTCGGTGAACCCGGCGCTGGAGCGGATCAACGGACTGCCCGCCGCCGACCACGTGGGCCGCCCGTTGGCCGAGGTCCTGCCCCGGCTGGTGACCGAGCCCCTGGAGGCGGAGGCCCGGCAGGTGCTGCGGACCGGGGTGCCGGTGATCGACCGGCCCGTGGTCGGCCGTACGTCGGCCGACCCGGAGCAGGACCACACCTGGTCGCTGTCGCTGTACCGCCTGGAGGACGCGCTGGGCAACGTGCTGGGCGTCGCCGCCTCCGTGATCGACATCACCGAGCAGCACCGGGCCTCCGTGGAGGCGGAGACGGCCCGGCGCCGGCTCGCGGTCATCGCCGACGCCTCCGCCCGCATCGGTACGACGCTCGAACTGGACCGCACCGCCTGCGAGTTGGCCGAGGTCGCGGTGCCGGAGCTGGCCGACGTGGCCGCCGTGGACCTGCTGGACGCGGTGGTGGAGGGCCGGCGCAGCACGCTGGGCCCGGCGGAGCCGGCGGTGATCCGGGCCCTCGCGCTGCGCCCGCAGGACGACTCGGATGCCGTGCGGGCCGCGGACCTGCCCGGGGCGACCGCCCGGTACGGGCCCGACCGGCTGGTCACCGAGTGCGTGCGCTCGGCCGAGGCGGTGCTGGTGCCGCGGGTGAGGGACGAGGACCTCCCCCGCATCGCCCGCTCCCCGGAGGCGGCCGAGCTGCTGGGCCGGGCGGGTCTGCACTCGTATCTCGCGGTCCCGTTGATCGCCCGGGGCGAGGTGCTCGGCGCCCTGGACCTCAAACGCACCCGCAATCCGGCGCCGTTCGACGAGGACGACGTCCTGCTCGCCCGCGAACTGGCCGCGCGCGCGGCGGTGCAGATCGACAACGCGCGCTGGTACCAGAACGCCCGCAACACCGCCCTCACGCTCCAGCGCAGCCTGCTGCCCAGCCACCCGCCGGTCACCACCGGCCTGGAGGTGGCCTCGCGCTACCAGCCGGCCGGGGCGACGAGCGAGGTCGGCGGCGACTGGTTCGACGTCATCCCGCTGGAGGGCGGCAGGACCGCGCTCGTGGTCGGCGACGTGATGGGCAGCGGTATCAGCGCGGCCGCGACGATGGGCCGGCTGCGCACGGCGACCACCACGCTCGCCGCCCTCGGCCTGGACCCGGCGCTGCTGCTGGAGCAGCTGGACAAGACCACGTCCGCCCTGGACCACTCGATCGCGACCTGTGTGTACGCCGTCCACGATCCGTATCTGCGGCAGTGCCGGATCGCCAACGCGGGCCATCTGCCCCCGGCCCGGGTCCGCCCCGGCCGGCCGCCGGAGCTGCTCGACCTGCCGACCGGGGTACCGCTGGGGGTGGGCGGGATCGACTTCTCCACCGTCACCGTCGACTTCGCGCCCGGCGACGAACTCGTCTTCTACACCGACGGGTTGGTGGAGACCCGCTGCCACTCGCTGGACGAGCGGCTGGACTTCCTGCTGTCGCTGCTCGACGACCCCGCCCGCCCCCTGGAGGAGACCTGCGACCTCCTGCTGCGCACCCTGCACCACCCCGACAACCACGACGACGTCGCCCTGCTCATTGCCCGCGCACAGGAACTGCCGTAGCCGGGACGGACGTTAGAGCCGTTCGCCGATGACCACGTGCGCGTACCACTCCTCCGACTCCGCCAGACGGGCCGTCAGACCCGCGTCGGCGAAGGCGCGCAGGGCGGCCGGGGCCTGGCGTTCGCTGGTCTCGGTCAGCAGACAGCCGCCCGGTGCGAGCCACGCGGAGGCCCCGGCGGCCACCCGGCGCAGCACGTCGAGGCCGTCGGCACCGCCGTCCAGGGCGACCAGCGGCTCGTGGTCGCGGGCCTCGGCCGGCAGCAGCGGCAGCTCGGCGGTGGGGACGTAGGGCACGTTGGCCAGCAGGACGTCGACGCGGCCGCGCAGCCCGGCGGGAAGGGCGTCGTAGAGGTCGCCCTCGTGGGCCGTGCCGCCGAAGGGGGCGAGGTTGCGGCGGGCGCAGCGGACGGCGGCCGGGGCGATGTCGGCGGCGTGCACCTCGGCACCGTCCAGGGCGGCGGCCAGGGCCGCGCCGAGCGCGCCGGAGCCGCAGCACAGGTCCACGACGACGGACGCGTGCGGCGCCAGGGCCAGCGCCTGGTCGACCAGGAACTCGGTGCGGCGGCGGGGGACGAACACCCCCGGTGCCACGCGGACGCGCAGCCCGTGGAACCGGGCCCAGCCGAGGACCTGTTCGAGCGGGAGCCCCGCGACACGCCGGTCCACCATCGAGGTCAGTTCCGCGTCGGTGCGGGCGGTGGCGAGTATCAACTCCGCCTCGTCCTCGGCGAATACGCACCCGGCGGTGCGCAGCGCGGAGACGACGGCTCCGAGGGAAACGGCAAAGGGGGAAGAAGAGTGCACGGAGGGCGTGAGCCTTTCGGGAGCGCTTGACCGGTGGGCGCTCCCCGCGGTCACCGCTTGCGGTGCACCGCGCCGTCCTGAGGAGAGAGCACCCCGGCTGACACAGCGGTGATGGGTCCCACCTCCTCGTCCGTCGGGGCCGCGACCGTTCGCGACCGGACGGCCACCCTACCCCAACGGCCGCGCGGGGCCGCCGTGGCGGACCCCTGCGGAAAAGCGGATGACGCGCCGCCCGGACCGTGGTTACGATCCCCGCGATGACGACTCACCCGACTCTGCGATTGGGGGTCCCGTCCGCGCCAGGTGAGTGCTGATGCTCACCTCCACCGCGTACGGGGATTCCCGTCTTTCCCTGTGGCAGCGCGTGCGTGCGTACGCCGTGCCACCGTCCATGATCGAGCCGGCCACCGACCGGCGTGCCGCCGGGGACTGGGCGGGGGCCTGTGCCGCCGCACGGATCGACGTCGACCTCGATCTGCGCTCCGTCGCCCGCGCCCACGGCCACGACCTCGCGGCCCGGCTCCGCGCCGACCTCCGGCATCTCGCCCCCGACCTGCTGCGCTGGCACATGCCGAGGATCGCGCCCGACGGCCTGCTGCGCCCCGGGCTGACCCTCACGCTGGCCCGCTACGGCGGGTCCGGCCGCGCCGGTCCGCTGCATCTCGTGGTCCGCACGCCGCCGGCCTGGGCGGATGCCGGCCAGCGGATCGGCCTCGCCCTGTGGGATCCGGCCGAGGCCCGCGCCGGCCGCCATCCGCACCCGCATCCGCGCCCGAGCCGGCGCTACCGGCTCGATCTGCACCGGCATCTGTGGGACGCCCGCAGGGCCGCCGAGCTGCGCGACCGGTCGGGGGCCGGCGGGCCCGTACCGCCGGACGCCGATCCGCTGGGGCTGGCCCCGCCGGGGCACGGCTGTGCCGTCGGCCGGTGGGCGGCCGAGGCGCGCCTCCTGCTGGCGGCCGAGGGGCGGCCGGCCGGTGCCTTCGCCGCACGGCTCGGCGGAGGACGCCGGCTGGTCCTGACGGTGGCCGCGGGCGGGGGCGACGTCACCGATCCGGCCGGACACCCGCGCGCGGCGGACCGGTCCGGCGGGCCGCCTGACCGGTCCGGGCCCGGGCACCGGGACCGGCCGTACCCCGTCGCGGACGGCGCCCGCGGGCCGGACCTGCGGATCGTCACCGGGCGCGTACCGGGCGGCCTCTCCGCCGTGCCGGTGCTGCCCGACGCGGCCACCTGGATCCCGCCCGACCTGGAGCTGCTCCGCGCCGGGCTGCTCACACCGGACCGGCTGCATCCGCTGGTGGCCGCCGCGTTGGTCCCCGGGCACCGGCCGGACGGGCCGTCGCCCGGCGCCGACCCGGCGGCGCAGGCGCGTGCCGTGGACTGCCGGGGCGCCCGGCACCGGATCGGTCTGGTCGACGGCGTCCTGGTCCCGCTGGACCACGGCCCGGACGAGATCCGGCGCGAGGAACTGCTGGCCTCGCTCGGCGGCCCGGCACTCCCGTGCCTGCGCGTCATCGATGAGGCGCACCGGCGCCCGGACTGTCTCACCGGTGTCCGGGAACGGCTGGACCACGGCGACAGCGCCGGTGCCCTGGCCGTGGTCGAGGCACTGCTCGGTCCGGGCGCGGTGCTGCGCGACGGTCCCCTGCGGGACGAGCTGACGGCCGCGGCCGAGCGGCGCATCGCCTACGGCCTGTACCGGGCCGGACTGACCGGCCCGGGCCACGCCCCCGCCGACCCGTACCGCGACCGCCTCCGGCAGCGGCGCCTGCGCCGTCACCAGCACTGAACCCCCTTCCTTCCAGGCTTACTCCACATCCCTCAGGTGATCCCACATGACTGTCTCCGTCTCCCCTGACCCTCAACTCGTCGTCGCCGAGACCCTGTTGGCCCTGCTCCGCGACACCACCACCGAGCCCCGCGCCGACATCCGGCTGGAGGCCCTCACCCTGGCCGTGGCAGCCGACCTTCCGGTCCTGCTGTGGGGTGAGCCCGGCATCGGCAAGACGGCGGCGCTGACCCAGCTGGCCGAGGCGCTGGACCTGCCGCTGACCACCGTGATCGCGAGCGTGCACGAGCCGTCCGACTTCTCGGGGCTGCCCGTCGTAGGAGACGACCCCGCCGTGCAGGGTGTCCCGATGGCCCCGCCGGACTGGGCGGTGCGGCTGGTGCGTGCCGGGCGGGGGCTGCTGTTCCTGGACGAGCTGTCCACGGCTCCCCCGGCGGTGCAGGCGGCGCTCCTGCGGCTCGTGCTGGAGCGGCGGATCGGCGCCCTGCGCCTGCCGGCCGGGGTGCGTATCGTGGCCGCCGCCAACCCTCGGTCCTCGGCCGCCGACGGCTGGGAGCTGAGCCCGCCGCTGGCCAACCGGTTCGTGCACCTCCAGTGGACCCACGACCACGAGGTCGTGGTCCGCGGTCTCGGCGGGACCTGGCCGCGCGCGGCCCTGCCCCGGCTCGACCCGGCGCGGCTGCCCGAGGCCGTGGCCTTCGCCCGGCGCGCGGTGTGCGCGTTCCTCGGCGCGCGGCCGGGGCTCGTGCACAAGCTGCCGAACGGGGAGGGCCGACGGGGCGGGGCGTGGCCGTCGCCGCGGAGCTGGGAGGCGACCCTGCGGCTGATCGCCTTCGCGACGGCCGCCGGTTCCTCGCGGGACGTGCTGTCGCTGCTGGTCCGCGGCACGGTCGGGGACGGACCCGGGCTGGAGCTGCTCGCGAGCCTGGACCGGATGGACCTGCCCGACCCGGAGTCGCTGCTGGCCGATCCGGCCGGTGCCGTGCTGCCCGAGCGCGGCGATCTGCGGCAGGCCGCGCTGGACGGGGTGGTGGCCGCGGTACGGGCGCGGCCGGAGCGGGCCCGCTGGGACGCCGCCTGGGCGCTGCTGGTGCGGGCGATGGAGACCGGCGCGCCGGACGTGGTGGTCGTCCCGGCGACCACGCTGGCCGCGCTGCGCCGGGAGGACTGGGACGTGCCGGCGGTGGTCGAGCGGCTGGCCGGGGTGGTGTCGCTGTCCCGGCGGGCCGACCAGGCCGCCCGGCGCCCCGCGCGGACCGCGGGGGCCCGGCGATGACGGCGGACGCGCCCGGGGCGCTGGACCTCGGCAAGCTGTTCGCGGCCCGGCTGCACGCGGCCCGGGTCCGGCCGTATCTGGCCACGGCGTTGTTCGCGCTGCGCCCGGTGGAGTCGCGGCAGGTTCCGACGATGGGCGTCGACCGGTACTGGCGGTGCTACGTCTCCGCGGCGTTCGTGGACCGCACCCCGGTGGCGGAGTTGGCGGCGGTGTGGGTGCACGAGGTGGCGCATCTGCTGCGTGACCATCACGGGCGCGGTGACCGGGTGGCCCGCGAGCGCGGGTTGACCGGTCCGGCGGAGCGGCTGCGGATGAACATCGCCGCGGACTGCGAGATCAACGACGACGTGTACGGCGACGGGCTGGTGTGCCCCGAGGACGCCGTGACACCGGGGAAACTGGGACTGCGTGCGGGCGAGTTGATGGAGGACTACCTGCGGCAGTTTCAGCTCGGGCCGCGCCTGGCCCGGCAGGCCTGGCTGGACTGCGGCAGCGGTGCCGACGGGCTGGAGCGGCCCTGGGAGCTGGGGCCCGACGGCGCGCACGGGCTGAGCGAGCAGGAACGGGACGCGGTCCGGTTCCGGGTGGCCCAGGGCATCAGGGGCGCTCCGGGCAACGCCCCGCAGGGCTGGCGGCGCTGGGCCGAGGAGGCGTTCCATCCGCCGCAGCCCTGGCGCGAGTTGCTGGGCTCGGCGCTGCGCTCGGCCGTCTCGGCGTCGGGCGTGGGCGAGGACTACCGCTACGGCCGACCGGCGCGGCGCTCGGCCGGGCTGCCCGAGGTGGTGCTGCCGAGCCTGCGGCGCAGTCCGCCGCGGGTCTGTGTGGTGGTGGACACCTCGGGCTCGGTCAGCGACGCCGAACTGGGCAGCGCGCTGCTGGAAGTCGCCGCGATCTGCCGGGCGTTGGGCGGGCGGCGGGACCTGGTCTCCGTGCTGTCCTGCGACGCGGCGGCCCAGACCGTGCAGCCGCTGTGCCGAACGGAGGGCATCGAGCTGGTGGGCGGCGGTGGGACGGATCTGCGCACCGGGTTCGCCCGGGCCCTGCGGACGCGGCCCGACGTGGTGGTGGTCCTGACGGACGGGCAGACTCCGTGGCCCGAGGCACGGCCGTCCTGCCGGACGGTGGTGGGCCTGTTCTCGCGGGTCGGCGGGTCGTACGACGAGAACGATCCCGGCTACCGGCCGGACGGACCGCCCGCGTGGGCGCGGGTGGTGACGATCGGCTCGGCGCCGGGATGAGGCACCGGCAGGAGCACCGCCCGCAGCCGGGCGGTGCTCTCCCTGTCGTCGGCGGCCCGCGCCGGATCAGACGCCGACCGTCTCCTCGACCTCTTCCTCGAGCTCTTCCTCGGCCTCGGCCCGCGCCTTCGCCTGGTCCGCCGGCGTCCGCAGCGCGTCGGAGGCGGCCCGGGTGGTCGGGGCGGTGAGCGCAGTGACCGGCTGGGCGGCGGCGGTCTCGCCGTGGCCGGCCGCGTGCCGGGCGTGGCGGGGGCGCTCGTACAGGGCGGCGATCCCGGTCACCACGAGGCCGGCCAGCAGCCAGACCACGAGGGTCCACACGTTGCGCCCGAGGCCGTCGTCACCGAAGTAGAGGAGGCTGCGGATGCCCTCGACGAAGCCGGCGCCGTTCCAGAAGGCGTGCAGGGTGCCGAAGAAGCCGTTCTGGAGCTCGGGACGGAACAACCCGCCGGAGCTGGTGAAGTTGAGCATCACGAACAGCACCATCATGGCCAGCGTGGTCCAGCGCTTGAGGAAGGTGTGCAGGCCGACGCCGATGACGAGGATGCCCGCCGAGTACAGCCACGCCATGCCGAACAGGCTCGCGAGATCGTGGTGCGCGAGGCGGAACACCGGCCCGGCGAGCAGGGTGCCGATGCCGCCGACCACGGCGGAGACGCCGAGCGCGAGCAGCGCCCGTATCCGCATCGGGAGCGCGGCACCCGCGGCGCCGAGAGCGGCGACCGAGGCGTAGGAGCCGATGCTGACCGCGATCAACAGGAAGAACAGGCCCTGGCCGGTGGGGTCGTCGGAGACCGGCTCGGCCACGTCGGTGATCTTCAGCGGGAGGCCCTGCTCGGCGGCGACCGGGGTGAAGACCCTCTCGACGGCCGTCGCGCCCATGTCCGAGGCGGCGCTGGCCACGAGCAGTTCGGGCGTCCTGGCGCTCGGCACGTAGGCGCCGGTCACCTCCCGGGACTTCAGCAGTTCGACGGCGTCGGCGCGGGTGGCGACGGTACGGACGTCGAGCTTGTCCCCCGCGGTGTCCTTGACCGTCTGGGCGAAGACCATCGCCCGCGGGGTGGTGCCGACGACGGCGACCGGCAGGTGGTGGGGCTCGGGGGTGACGAAGGCCCCCATGTACGCGAGCCCCATGCCGACGCACATCAGCAGCGGGGTGATCAGGTGCGTCAGCACGTGGCGCAGCGCCGGGGACCTCATCGGGCGACCTCCAATGGTTGGCTTATACAACTTCAGGTTCAAGTTGTACTATACAACTAGAACGCCTGAGGAGGTATTCCCGTGAACTCAGCGGAGTCGGCCGTCGAGACGATCCAGCGCGAGATGACCATCTTCGCCCGCCGGGCCCGCGCCTCGGCGGGCCGTATGCACCCCGAGCTGTCGCTGGTCTCATACACCCTGCTCAGCCACTTGGAGGAGCAGAGCGGCTGCCGGGCCACGGACCTCGCGGCGCACTACGCCCTGGACAAGTCCACGGTGAGCCGGCAGGTGGCGGCGCTGGAGCGGACCGGGCTGATCGAACGCCGGCTGGACCCGGAGGACCACCGGGTCCAGGTGCTCCATCTCACGGAGGCGGGCGAGGAGATCCTCACCCAGGTGACCCACAGCCGCCGGGCCGCCTTCCACGAACGGCTCGCCGACTGGCCGGAGGAGGACCTGGTCCGCTTCGCGGCCTACCTGGAGCGGTACAACGCGGGACGGGGCGACTCCGGGCCCGCGTGACCGGCGCTGCGCCGCGCCGGGCAGAGCCGACCGGACCCGGCGGGACCGGCGCACGCCGGGGTGCGCGCGCGGCCGCGCACCGGCACACGCTCCGTTCCCATGACGGCTACGCCACCGGGACCGCCGTGCGGTCGTTCTCGGCCAGGTGCTCGGGGACGCGGGCCGCGCCGAACGCGGTGCTGCGGCGGAGGCGGAAGCCCAGGGACTCGTACAGCCGGATCGCGTTCGCGTTCTGGGCGCCCGTGTGCAGGAACGGCGTCTCGCCGCGCTCCCGGATGCCGTGGGCGACGGCGCGGATCAGCCGCGTCGCGAGGCCCTCGCCGCGGTGCGCCGGGTCGGTGCAGACCGCGCTGATCTCGGTCCAGCCCGGCGGGTGCAGCCGCTCCCCCGCCATGGCGATCAGCGCCCCGCCGCGGCGGATGCCGAGGTAGGTGCCGAGTTCGATGGTGCGCGGCAGGAACGGACCGGGCCGGGTGCGTGCCACGAGGTCGAGCATCTCGGGCACGTCCGCCGGCCCGAGCGGGACCGCCTCCGGGTCCGGCGCGGCGTCGAGGCCGTCGTCCACGAGTTGCACGCCCTCGACGCGAAAGGTGATCTCCCAGCCGTCCGGGACCTCGCCACGGTAGCCCAGCAGCGGAACCTCAGCGCCGGGACCCGCCAGCGCGGCGAGGTCCGCCCAGTCCCGCGCGTCCGGCTCGTCGGGCAGAGCGAGCCACGGGGTGACGTCGACGGGGTAGCGCACCAACCGGCCGCGCCACTGCGCGAAGTGCGCGTGCGGGCCGGTCAGCGCGGCCAGGGCGGGGCGGTCGAGGACGTGCGGGGCGGCGACGGACGTCCGTTCGTCGCCGCCCGGTCCGGCTATGACGCTCACGCGGCCACCTCGATCACGATCTTTCCCAGGGTGTGCCCGTCCTCGACGGCGCGCAACGCCCGGTCGGCCTGCTCCAGCGGGAAGGTGCGGGTCACGTGCGCCTTCAGCGCGCCGCGCACGGCGAGGTCGGCGACCGCCTCCAGGACGGCGGCCGTGCGGGCGCGCTCGACCCGGGCACCGCCGAGCGAGGCGACGGCGTCGAGCGGGGAGCCGGCCGTGATCAGCTTGCCGCGGTCCTTGAGCAGTTCGGCGGCGTCGGCGAGCACCGCCCCGCCCACCAGGTCGTACACCCCGTCGATCCCGTCGGGCACGGCGGCACGCACCCGCTCGACGAGGCCGGGACCGGAGGGACCGTAGGAGACGTGAACCGCGCCGAGCGACTCCACGAACTCCCTCTTGCCCTCGCTCGCCACGCCCACGACCCGCAGTCCGAAGGCCCGGGCGATCTGCACGGCCGCGCTGCCGACGCCGCCGCCGGCGCCCGTGACCAGCAGCGTCGTCCCGCCCGGCAGGTCGAGCTGACGGAGGCCGTCGTAGGCCGTGGCCGCGGCGACCGGGAGCGTGGCGGCGTCGGTGAAGGACAGCCCTGCGGGCTTGTGGACGGTCACGTCGGCGGTGAGCAGGGCGAACTCCGCGTACCCACCGCTGGCGGTGCTGCCGAGGACCTCGTCGCCCACGGCGAAGCCGGTCACGCCCGCGCCGACCTCCGCCACGACGCCCGCCGCCTCGCTGCCGAAGACCCGGGGAAAGGGGCGCTCGTTCTCGCCGGGGCGCAGGAAGCCCTTCCGCAGCTTCCAGTCGACGGGGTTGACCCCTGCCGCCCGCACCGCGATCAGGATCTCGCCGGGGCCGGGGCTCGGACGGTCGAGTTCGGTCAGCGCCTCGGTCTCCGGTCCGCCGTGCCGCGTGTAGACATACGCCTTGGGCATGTTCGCTTCCTCGCTTCTCTCGCGCTGCCACCGGTGTACCGGCACCCGCATCGAGCGCAAAGCAGAAGCGCCGCAGAGCTATTCCCGGAGCCCGAAAGAGTTCATACGGATGCAATGATCCACGCGGAGACCCGGGAAGGGGCACCCGGAACGACAGCGTACGGTTGAAGCATGAACGTCACGCGAGGCTTCACGGGCCGTCCGCGCGTCGACAACCCGGGGCTGCCGCCCGGACAGTACGACGCGGGCGAGGACTGGCCCGTCCTGTCCGCCGAGGTCACCCCGGACCTCGCGCCGGCCGACTGGTCCTTCCGCATCGACGGCCTGGTCGAGCGGCCGCACACCTGGGACTGGGACGCGGCGCACACGCTGCCGGAGTCGGCGTACACCGGCGACATCCACTGTGTGACCGGCTGGTCGAAGTTCGGCGTGCGTTTCGGGGGCGTCTGCCTGGACGCGTTCTTCGACGTGGTGCGGCCCCATGGGTCCGCGACACATGCCGTGGCCTACTCCCACACCGGCTACACCACGAACCTGCCCCTCGCGGACCTCACCGGCGGGCAGGCCTGGATCGTCTGGGAATACGGCGGCGAGCCGCTGCCGTCGGAGCACGGCGGTCCGGCGCGGCTGATCGTGCCCCATCTGTACTTCTGGAAGAGCGCCAAGTGGATCGCGGGTCTCACGCTGCTCGACCACGACGAGCCCGGCTTCTGGGAGCGCAACGGCTACCACGAGCGCGGCAACCCCTGGGAGGAGCAGCGGTACTCCGGTGACTGAGACGGCGACGACGAACCCGACGGCTCCGCCGGCCCCGGCCGGCGGCCCCCTCGTCCCCGCGACGCGGTTCGCCGTGCCGGGGCGGATCGAGGTGAGCGGTCGGGCGGCCACGGTGTGGCAGACGGCCACACTGACCGAGATCCGGCGCGAGACGCCACGGACGGCCACGTTCCGGCTGGCCGTGCCCGCCTGGGCGGGACATCTGCCCGGCCAGCACCTGATGCTGCGGCTGACCGCGCCGGACGGCTACACGGCGCAGCGCCACTACTCCCTCGCGTCGGCGCCCGACGACTCGGGGCACGTCGAACTGACCCTGGACCACGTCCCCGGCGGCGAGGTCTCCGGCTGGTTCCACACGGTGGCCCGCCCCGGTGACACGGTCGAGGTGCGCGGCCCGCTGAGCGGCTTCTTCGCCTGGCCCGGTGACCGGCCCGCGCTGCTCATCGGGGCCGGTTCCGGGGTCGTACCGCTGATGTCGATGGTGCGCCACCACCGGCTGCGCGGCCTCGACGTGCCGCTGCGTCTGCTGGTGTCCGCGCGCGGCCCCGAGGAGCTGATCTACGCGTCCGAACTGGGCACGGAGACGACGCCCGTGTTCACGCGGAGCGCCCCCCAGGGCGTGCCGGTGGGACGTATGGCGGCGGCACATGTGGCGCCGCTCCTGGCCGAGCGGCCTTCTGGCGGGTGGGAGGCCTATGTGTGCGGATCCAACGCGTTCGCCGAGCACGCCTCCCGGCTGCTGGTCGCGGCAGGACAGCCGGTGGAACGGATCCGGATCGAGCGCTTCGGCTGAGCCGCCCGTCCGGAACGCGGTCCGGAACATCGTCCGGGACACCGTCGAACATCGTCGGGAACAGGCCGGGAACACCTGTCCGGGTCGCACGCCGGGGCCGGGCGCGCGACCGTGGGGCGCATGGCTCGTTCCGCGCTCCAAGCGGGCTTGAACTCGCGGTTCACGGCGTGAGCGAGGGGCACCGTACGGGGTACGAGACGGATGTGGACGCTCGTGTGCGTGAGCGATGGGGGACGGCGGACCCATGACAGCGGTCCGTCCGGCGCTCCGGCTCCTACGGGGCGAGGAGGTGGACATGCGGACCCGGGTTCATGGCTGGCGCTGGCAGCGCAATCCGCTGCGGCGCCGCTCGGACGTCGTGGAGGCGTGGACGGTGCTGGTCGTCTCCGTCCTGCTGTTCGTGGTGGTGCCCCTGGCCGGGATGGCCGCGGGCCTGCGTGCGTACGACCAGGCCGGCTCGCTCGCGGCGACGGCCCGTGCCGAACGCCACCAGGTGCACGCCCGGGTGGTCGGCGAACCGCCGCGCCGGGTGTCCGCCGTGGAGGGCGACCGTGAGCGCCCCTACCGCGCCCAGGTGCGCTGGGCCGAACCCGGCAAGGGGACCCGGACGACCTGGGCCCGGGTGCCGACGGGGACCCGGACCGGTGACACGGTCTCCGTGTGGCTCGACGCGCGGGGCCGGGATGTCGCCCCGCCGCCGGACGATGCGGCGATCGTGCAGCACGCGGTGACCGTCGGTGTGTGCGCGGCGGGCGGCGCGGCGGCCGTCGTGCTCCTCGGGTGCGCGGTCGAGCGCCGGATCGCACTGCGGCACCGGATGGCGGAGTGGGAGCGCGAGTGGGAACACACCGGCCCGAAGTGGACCCAGCCCAGGGCGTGACAGCGACCCGATCACTGTGTCCGGCCGACGCACCCCGGCCATCCGGGAGCAAGCGCTTGCCCATCGCATGACCAGGCACGTCTCCCATCAGGAACCCGTAGGGACATGCCCCACCGGGCCTGGCCAGTCCTCCGATCATCCACGTACGGTGAGCTGACACGCTGTCCCTTCACCAAGGCGGTTGTTGATGGCCCTGTTCGACCTTTCCCTCGACGAACTGCACGCGTACCGGAGCGAGTCCATCGAGCCGGAGGACTTCGACGCCTTCTGGGACAAGACCCTGGAGCAGGCGCGCGAGCACGAACTGGACGCCCGTTTCGAGCCGGTGGACACCGGGCTGTCGACGGTCGAGGTGTACGACGTGACGTTCGCCGGGTTCGACGGCCACCCCGTCAAGGGCTGGCTGCGACTGCCGGCCGGTGCCTGCGAACCCCTGCCGCTGGTCGTGGAGTTCATCGGCTACGGCGGCGGGCGCGGGCTTCCGCACGAGAACCTGCTGTGGTCGTCGACGGGCCGCGCGCACTTCACGATGGACACCCGCGGCCAGGGCAGCGCCTGGGGCGGGGGCGGCGGCACGGCGGACCCGGTCGGCGCGGCACCGGCGTACCCGGGCTTCATGACGCGCGGCATCGACGCGCCCGAGAACTACTACTACCGGCGGGTGTTCACGGACGCCGTACGCGCGGTCGAGGCCGCCCGTGCGCACCCGCTGGCCGACGCCGCGCGCACGGTGGCGCTCGGCACCAGCCAGGGCGGCGGCATCACGCTCGCGGTCGGCGGCCTGGTGCCGGACCTGGTCGCGGTCGCGCCGGACGTGCCGTTCCTGTGCGACTTCCCGCGCGCGACAACCCTGACGGACCGTCACCCCTACCGGGAGATCGGCCAGTTCCTCAAGACGCACCGCGGCCGCTCGGCGGAGGTGCAACGCACCCTGTCGTACTTCGACGCCGTGCACTTCGCGACCCGCGGCCGGGCGCCGGCCCTGTTCTCCGCCGCCCTGGAGGACCAGACCTGCCCGCCGTCGACGGTGTTCGCGGCCTTCAACGCCTGGGCGCAGGAGGACAAGTCGATCGAGGTGTACGACTTCAACGACCACGAGGGCGGCGGCCCCTTCCACGAGGCGGCGAAGGTGCGCTGGCTGCGGTCGTACGCCTGACGGCGCGTCGTCCGTCTGACAGCGCGCGGCGGGTTTCGGCCGAACCGCAATGCCGCTCTTCCCTTGTGGTTTAGACCAATGCAATGGTGGTCGCGCAATGAGCCCGCACGGCTACGTCTTGTCACCACAGGAGGGCGCGGCATGGCCCGCACCACCCCGCACGAACCCGAGCAGAGCCACGCAGCCGCAACGGTCGACGACCGGCCCCTGTACGGGCGGATCGCGGCTCTGCTGCTCGACGAACTGCACGCCGGTACCATTCCGCCCGGCGAACGGCTGCCCGGCGAACGGCACTTGGCGGCCCACTACCAGGTCAGCCGGGAGACCGTCCGGCAGGCGCTGGACCTGCTGCGCCGAGGCGGCCTGGTCGCCACCGACCGGCGCGGCAGCCATGTCACCCTGCCCGGCCGTCCCGTCGAGGCGCCGGGGACCCCGGTCTTCCCGCTGGGCGCCCGCTCGGCGGACCCGTGCGCGGTCGACCGGGCCACGGTGACCTGGGAGGCGCCGCCGCCGGAGCACGCGCGGGCACTGGGCCTCGCCCCGCAGCGGCCGACGCTGGTGCACCGCTACCGGTCGGCCACTGCGGACGGCCGGTCGCTGCGCACCGCGGTGACGTCGTTCTCGGCGGTGGCGCTGGCCGAGGTCGCGGAGCTGGCCCGCTACCGGGGCCGGGCCGACGGGGCCACCCCGGCACAGCTGCGACGGGCCTACGACTGGATGCGCAAGGCCGGTCTGGCCCTGCACCACCGGGACGCCATCAGCCAGATCGGCGACGCCTCCTCGGTGCGGGTGACCCGCCGGGTGCACGACCAGTACGCGCGGCCGCTGGAGATCACCGACCTGGTGGTGCACGAACAGGACATGCTCGTCTACGAGTTCACGCTGCCCGCCGCCGGCTGAGGCCTGCGGGCCACCACCAGCCGGACCCGCGGACCGCCGTCGCCGCGCCGCCCGAACTCCGGCAGGGCGCGCAGCTCGGTCACGAAGCCGGCCTCCCCCAACTCCCGCAGCACAGCCCCGAGTCGGAAGGCCCGGTAGTACATGACGAACGGCGGCCGCCACAGGGCGTTGCGCACCCGCATCACCGTGTCGAAGCCGAGCAGCGCCCAGTAGCCGGGCCTCGTCGGGCGGGGCGGGGCGAGCACCGGGAAGGCGAACCGGCCGCCGGGCCGCAGGGTCGCGTGGACCCGGGCGAACAGGCCCGGCAGCTCGCTCGGCAGGAAGTGGCCGAACGCGCCGAAGGAGACCACGAGGTCGAAGGCGGCCGCGAACGGCAGGGCACGGGCGTCGCCGCGCACCCAGGCGACCCCGGGCCCGCCGGCGGGCGGCCGCACCCGGCGCCGGGCCACGTCCAGCATGCCCGCGCTGAAGTCGACGCCGGTGACGCTCCGGCGGCACAGCCCGGTCAGCACCTCCACGCCCGCGCCCGTGCCGCAGCACAGGTCGAGCCCGTCCTCGAACGGGCCGAGCGGGGCGAGCTCCTTCGCGACGGACTCCAGCACCGCGTCCGGTGTCCGGAAAGGGGTGTGGTCGAACTTCGGGGCGAGCAGGTCGTAGCCCCGCTCGACGGACGACAGCGCCTGGACCGCGAGTTCACGCAGGGTGGGGCCTTCGGGACCGAACATCGTCTCAGCCTAGGGCCACCCGCCGGGTGAGGACCGCGAGGGCCCGCTCGCACCAGCGCAGGTTCTCCTCCTCGAAGGAGATTCCGGCCATCAGGGTGAGGTACGGCCCGACACGCTCGGCGGTGCGCAGGTACTCCTGCTCGCCACGCCCGTCCAGCAGGCGCTCGCGCACCCGCCGGTAACGGTCGAGCTTTCCGCGCGCCCAGCCCCTGCGCTCCTCGATCAGCGCCCGGGTGATCTCCGGGTCGCCGCCGTCCATCGCCTGGATCTTGATGAGGAACTCGTCACGGACGGCCGTGGGCCGCTTCGGCGGTTCGGCGGCGAACGCGCCGAGCTCGGCCCGGCCGGTCGCCGTGAGCGTGAACATCCGCTTGTTGGGCCGCCGTTCCTGCTGCACGGTGCGGGCCTCGACGAGCCCGTCCTGCGCGAGGCGCTCCAGCTCCCGGTAGAGCTGCTGCGGGGTGGCGGGCCAGAAGTTCGCGAGCGAGACGTCGAACACCTTCGACAGCTCGTAGCCCGAGGCCTCGCCCTCCAGCAGGGCGGCCAGGACGGCGTACTTGAGCGACATGTGGACAGGCTAACAGCAGTTGATTAATCTCATCCGCACCTATTCAATTAATTGACTATGTGAGGTGATCCGATGCGCGCGTTCCGCGAGGCGGTGGAGGCCGGGGACATCGACGCCGCCGTGGCATTGCTGGCCGAGGACGTCGTCTTCACCAGCCCGGTCGTCTTCAAGCCGTATCCGGGCCGGGCGATCACCGCGGCGATCCTGCGCGCGGTCTCCCAGGTCTTCGAGGACTTCCGGTACGTCCGCGAGATCGGCGCCCCGGACGGCGGCGACCACGCGCTGGTCTTCACGGCCCGGGTGGGCGACCGCGAGCTGACCGGCTGCGACTTCATCCACGTGAACGAGGACGGGCTGATCGACGACTTCATGGTCATGGTCCGTCCGCTGTCCGGCGCCCATGCCCTCGCGGAGGCCATGGGCGCGCGGTTCGACCGGATCGCGAAGGAGGCGGAGGCGCGGTCGGCGTGAGCCGGACGGGCAGGGTGCGCACGCTGTTGCCGACGAAACCGGAGTGCGGCGGCAGATCGGCTTCGGCCGCGGCGAGTTCGAGGCCGGGGAAGCGGGTGAACAGCCGCTCCAGCGCGATCCCGGCCTCCAGCCGGGCCAGCGGCGCACCGAGGCAGTAGTGCGCGCCGTGCCCGAAGGAGAGATGGCGTACGGCGTCGGCCCGGGCGGGGCGGGTGACGTCGAAGCGGTCGGCGTCGGGGCCGTGCGCGGCCGGGTCGCGGCCGGCGGCGGAGTAGCCGGCGAGGACGGGGGTGCCCGCGGGGATGCGGGTGCCGTCGACGGTGAGGTCCCGCACCGGATAGCGGAACGGGAAGTAGCTCACCGGCGCGTCCCAGCGCAGCGTCTCCTCCACCACGTCCGCCCAGTCCGCCCGGCCCGCGCGCACGAGGTCGAGCTGGTCGCGGTGGGCGCACAGGGCGCGTACGGCGTTGGTGACGAGGTTGAGGGTGGTCTCGTGTCCGGCGACGATCATCAGGACGAGGGTGCCGATCAGTTCCTGGTCGCTGAGCCGGTCACCACCCTCGTCGCGGGCGGTGATCAGCGCGCTGGTGAGGTCGTCGGCGGGGTGCGCCGCCTTGGCCGCCGCGATCTGGCCCAGTATGGCGACGAGTTCGCGGTTGGCGGCGATGGCCCGCTCGGGTGGGATGTCGGTGGCGACGACCTGGTTGCTGAGGTGGTGCAGCCGGTCGCGGAACTCGACGTCCACGCCCAGGAGTTCGCTGATCACTCCCATCGGCAGCGGCAGGGCGAAGTGCCGGCGCAGGTCGGCGACACCGGCTCCGGCGTCGGCGGCGCGGGCGAGATCGTCCAGCAGGAGTACGGTCAACTCCTCGATCCGGGGCCTGAGTTCGGCCACTCGGCGAGGCGTGAAGGCCCGGCCCACCAGGGACCGCAGCCGACGGTGGTCGTCACCGTCGGCGGTGGTCATGCCCCGCACGGTCGCGAAGGTCAGCATCGGCCACCCGGGGCCGATCCGGCCCTCCCGCAGGGCCGCGAAGTGCCGTGCGTCCTTGGCCACTTCGGGGTGCTGGAGGAACTCCTTCATCGCCCCGTGCCCGAGTACGGCCATCCCCTCGATGCCGCCGGGCAGTTCGACCGGGGCCACGGCACCGTCGGCCAGCAGCCGCGCGTTGACGGCGTGCGGGCACCCGCCGGCGGGGTCCAGACGGTACGGGGGCCGGGCGGCAGAGGTCTCCACGGATTCTCCTGAAGGTCGGGCGGGCCGGGAATGAACGCGGACTCCGTCATGTTGACCGAAGCGGACGCACGGGTATAGTGCGATCAGCGCATGTGCGTGTCCCGTCGTACGGACACCGATGTCGCGGACTTCTCCACCAGCCCCTCGGCCATGGCGTTCGACCGGCCCGGGCTTCCTCTCAGCACCACCTCGTGACCAGGGCGTCTCCGCCGTACCCGAGGTGCCGTTCCCGCCGCCCGGAGGCACGCCGTACCGGCCGTACGCGCCTCCCTCTCGCGGCCTCTCCCCCCTTCCCATGCTCTCCCTTCCGTCCGCGAAAGGACTTCCGGCCATGACCACCACACTCGAACACGCTCCCGCGGCCCCGCAGGCCCCGGCCGCCCGGCTCGTCACCGGTGTCCTCGACATCGACGCGCAGGGCAAGGGGCACCTGCGGCCCGTGAACCTTCTGGCCACCCCCGCGGACCCCCAGGTCCCGGCGGCCCTGATCCGGCGCCACGGGCTGCGCAAGGGCGACCTCGTCGAGGGCGTCCGGGGCGAGAAGCGGGCGCTGACCGAGGTCACGCGCGTCGAGGACCGCGCCACGGCGGACGTGCGCGAGCGGCGCCGTTTCCGCGACCTCACCCCGCTCCACCCGCGTGACCGCATCCGCCTCGAACACCCCGCGTCCGGGCCGGCCGGCCGCGTCACCGATCTCCTCGCGCCGGTCGGCAAGGGCCAGCGGGGGCTCATCGTGGCCCCGCCGAAGACCGGCAAGACGGTGCTGCTCCAGCAGCTCGCCGCGGCCGTGGCCGGCAATCACCCGGAGTGCCGACTGATGGTCCTGCTGCTCGACGAGCGGCCCGAGGAGGTCACCGAGATGCGCCGCTCGGTGCGAGGCGAGGTGTACGCCTCCACGTTCGACCGGAGCCCCAGGGAGCACATCGCGCTCGCCGAGCTGCTCGTCGAGCGCGCCAAGCGCCTGGTCGAGGCCGGTGAGGACGTCGTCGTCCTGCTGGACTCGCTCACCCGCCTGTGCCGGGCCCACAACAACGCCTCCGCCGCCGGCGGACGCACCCTGAGCGGTGGTGTCGACGCGGGCGCGCTGCTCGGGCCGAAGCGGTTCTTCGGCGCCGCCCGCCAGGCCGAGGAGGGCGGCTCTCTCACCATCCTCGCCACCGTGCTGGTGGACACCGGCTCGCGTGCCGACCAGTACTACTTCGAGGAGCTGAAGAGCACCGGCAACATGGAGCTGCGGCTCGACCGGGAAGCGGCGGCCCGCCGTCACTTCCCCGCCGTCGACATCGACGCGACCGGCACCCGCCGCGAGGAACTCCTGCTCACCCCGGCCGAGTTGACGGCCGCACACGGTCTGCGCCGGGTGCTGCGCGGTCGCGAGGGCGGCCCGTCCGGCCTGGAGACCCTGCTGGAGCGGTTGCGCGCCACACCGGACAACGCCGCGTTCCTGCGGCAGATCCGGCCCACCCTGCCCGCCGGCTGACCCTCGCCCCGGGGTGCCTCGTCCGGGTTGTCCGCATGGGCCGAACGGACCGCAGCGCGCGAGGAACGGCAGGCGCCTCCCTACGTTGATGTGCATGATTCACGGACTTTCTCACCGTGTGGCCGTTTCGGCCTGTGCGCTGTGCGTGGCGGGGGTCCTGACGCTCACACCGGCCGCGGCCTCCGCCCGGCACCGTGCCGGAGCCCCCGCCCCGTCCCCCGGGGAGCCCGCCCCGCCCGGCCCCCGGGCGGCGCTGCCGGGGCCGTCCCTGCTCTACGGCTCCGGCACACAGGTCCGGCCGCACCGGGACGCTCCCGAGGTGCCGAACGTGTCGGCGCTGTCCTGGGTGGTGGCCGACGCCCGCAGCGGGGACGTGCTGGCCGCGAGCGGAGCCCACCGCGGACTGCCGCCGGCCAGCACCCTGAAGACGCTGTTCGCCCTCACCGTGCTGCCCACCCTGCCGAGCGGGATGCGGCACACCGTGCGGAACGAGGACCTGGCGGGCATCGGCGCGGGCAGCAGCATGGTCGGCATCAAGGAGGGGCAGACCTACCAGGTGGCCGACCTGTGGCGCGGGGTCTTCCTCCGCTCCGGCAACGACGCCGTCCACGTGCTCGCCTCGATGGCCGGCGGCTGGCACACCACGGCCACGCGGATGCAGGCCAAGGCCCGCTCGCTCGGCGCCCTGGACACCCATGTCGTCTCCCCGGACGGATACGACGCGGACGGCCAGGTCTCCTCCGCGTACGACCTCGCGGTCTTCGGCCGGGAGGGCCTGCGCAACCCCGACTTCGCCCGCTACTGCTCCACCGCCCGGGCCACGTTCCCCGCCGACGGCTGGTCGTTCGGGATCCAGAACACCAACCGCCTGCTGACCGGCGCGAACGGCGTGCAGCCGTACCAGGGCCTGATCGGCATCAAGAACGGCTACACCAGCAACGCGGGCAACACCCTGGTGGCCGCGGCCGACCGGGGCGGACGCACGCTCGTGGTGACCGTGATGAACCCTCAGGGCGGCGGCTTGACGGTGTACGACGAGGCCCGCGAACTGCTGGACTGGGGCTTCGACGCGGCCGGTCGGGTGGATCCGGTGGGCTCGCTGGACGGACTGCGGGTGAAGTCCCGCCCGGCCAAGCCCCCGGCCGCACCGGTGGCCGCCGCCGCGTCGCAGGCACCGGGCGACGGCGTGGACTGGCCGCGCACGGCGGTCGTCGCGGGGCTCTCCGGGCTCGGCGCGGGCGCCTTGACAGTGGCGCTGCAGCGGCGGGCCAGGCGCAGGGACGCGCGCGACTGACCCGTCGGCAGTCCGAGCAGCAGGCCCAGCGTGATCCACGTGTAGGCATTGCTGCCCAGGAAGCCGCCGACGCCCGAGGCGCCGTCGTACCAGAGCCACACCACGCTCGTGCACAGCACGGCGTACAGGGCGCCCGCGATCCGCGGGCGCCCGGCGCGGACCAGCACGGCGAAGGACGGCAGCAGCCACACCAGGTGGTGCACCCAGGTGATGGGGCTGACCAGGCAGGCCGCCGCCCCGGTGAGCGCGAAGGCCGCCGTCCAGTCGCCGGCCGTCACCGCCCGCCGGGTCCGCCAGGCCCATACGCACAGCGTCAGCAGGACGAGCGTCGCCCACAGCGGGCGGCCGGTGTCGCCGAGGCGGGCCAGCACGCCCTGGAGCGACTGGTTCGACACGTAGTCGAGCCGCCCCACCCGGCTGGTGTCCCACAGGGCCTCGGTCCAGTAGTAGCGGGACGCCCGCGGGTCCGCCCAGGCCGCGAGCGCGGTCGCCGCGACGGCGACGGCCGTCGCAACGCCGGCCGCGCGGCGGCGCCCGGCGATCAGCAGCAGGCCGATGAACAGGGCGGGCGTCAGCTTCACGGCGGCGGCCAGCCCGATCCCGGCACCGGCCCAGCGCCCCCGGCCGGTGGCGAGCAGCCGGGAGTCGGCGAGGACGAGGGCGAGGAGCACCAGGTTCACCTGGCCGAAGCTGAAGGTGTCCCGCAGCGGCTCGAACAGGGCGAGCAGACACAGCAGCAGCGCCCAGCGGTACCAGCCGTGGCGCCGCCAGCCGGCCCCGGCGAGGATCCGCAGGACCACCGCCAGCGCGGCCAGGTTGATCACGAGGGACAGCGTGATCGCGGCGGTCCGGCCCAGCGGGGCCAGCGGCAGCATGGTGAGCGCGGCGAACGGCGGATAGGTGAAGCCGTACGCGGTCCCGGGCACGTGGTAGTCGTAGATCCGGCCGCCATGGCGGACCCAGGTGTGCACGGTGCCGTAGTAGACGCGCAGGTCGAAGAAGTCGCGCAGCAGCGGCACGGTCGCGGTGAAGACGGTGACCGAAGCGACGAGGACGAGGACCAGCAGCAGCCGGCCCCGCCGGGTGCGCGGCCCGATCGGACCGGTCAGCGCGCTCATGCGGTACGTCCCGGGGCCGGGGCCTGCGCCGCCTGGTGGGCCTGCCACAGCACGACCACGCCGAGCACCCCGCCGGAGACCGCGAGCACCAGCTGCCCGAGGTCGGCGGGGCCGCCGCTGGGCAGGACGGCGAGCGCGAGCACCCCGGCCAGCGCCGCGACCCGGTGCCGTACCGAGGTCTCGGGCGCGGCGGCGGCGATCAGGAACAGCCCCCACAGCAGGTACCAGGGGCGGATCGCCGGGCCGAAGACGGCGACGGTCAGCAGGCTCAGACCGAGCGCGTACACCGGCTTGAGGCGCAGCCGGAGCCATATCAGCGCGACGACCACGGCGGTGATCGCGAGGCCCAGCAGATGCCAGGCCGGCACGGCGAGCGGGGCCAGGCCGCTGCCGAGGTGGTGGAGCAGGGCGCCGGTGGCCCGGCCGAGCAGGCTCGTCAGGGCCCAGTTCTGTGGGGAGACCGGGGTGGTCAGCGCGGCGATCCAGCCGTAGCCGGTGCCGGCGACGGCCGTGGCGGCGACCGTCGTCGCGGCAGCGGCGGCCGCCGTGGTCAGTACGGCGGGCAGCGGGCGGCGGCCGGAGCGGATCTGGAGCGCGAGGACCGCGAGGAGCCCGAGCGCGGCCGGCGCCTTGACCAGGGCGGCCAGCGTGACGAGGACGGCCGCGAGGATCCCGGCGGCCGGCCGGCGGCCACGCGCGGCGACCAGGCCGAGCCCCAGCAGGCCGAGCATCAGGGCGTCGTTGTGGGCGCCCGCCACCAGGTGCAGCAGGACCAGCGGGTTGAGGGCGCCGAGCCAGAGGGCGGCGGCCGGGTCGGCGCCGCTGTGCCGGGCGAGCCGGGGCAGCGCGAGCGCCATGAGCGCCACGCCGAGCAGGGCGACCATGCGCATGCCGAGCAGGCCCGCGGGCAGTTCGCCGCGGGTCAGGCCGGACAGCGCGGAGGCCAGCCCCAGGAAGGCGGGGCCGTAGGGGGCTCCGGTGTGCTGCCACATCGGAGCGACCTCGTCGGCGAGCGGGCCGCCGAGCTGGGCCGGGCCGTGGGCGTAGACGTCCATGTGGGCGTCGACCATGGCGCCCTGTGCGAGATAGCTGTAGACGTCCCGGCTGAACAGCGGCGGCGCGAGCAGCAGCGGGGCCGTCCACACGGCGAGGACGAGCAGCAGGGCGCGCGGGCTGGGCGGCCGGGGTCCGCGGACCAGGCGGCCGAGCAGCACCCAGGCCGCTACCAGCAGGACGACACCGAAGTACACGCCGACCAGGCCGAGCGCCGCCTGCGCCGAGGCGGGGGCCAGCAGATCCTGCACGGGCAGGGCACCGGCGGTCTCACCGCCCAGCGCGAGGAAGGCGGTACCGGCCAGCCCGAGCAGCTGACAGCGGCGGAGATCGACGGGGAATGCCATGGCCAACACTGAGTCAGCGTGTCGACATCGGGTGGCCGGAAGACTACGGTCCCGCCACCGACGGGCGGCCCGGACGTGTCCGGCGTGTGAGGAACCGCGCCCCACCTCGCGCGAATCCCCCGGCCCGAATCTCCTGAACCACTCAGAAAACCGACAAACCGGTCAGCGTCGTGAAGCGGTCCAGCGCCGCCACTCCGGCGACCGAGTTGCCGCGCTCGTCCAGGCCGGGGCTCCACACGCACAGCGTGCAGCGGCCCGGGACGACCGCGATGATGCCGCCGCCCACTCCGCTCTTGCCGGGCAGGCCCACCCGGTAGGCGAAGTCACCGGCCGCGTCGTACGTCCCACAGGTCAGCATGACCGCGTTGACCTGCTTGGCCTGGCTGCGGGTGAGCAGCCGGGTGCCGTCGGCACGGATGCCGTGCCGGGCGAGGAAGCCGGTGGCGAGGGCCAGGTCGGCACAGGAGGCGGCGACGGAGCACTGCCGGAAGTACTGGTCGAGCAGCACCGTCACGTCGTTGTCGATGTTGCCGTAGGAGGCCATGAAGTGGGCGAGCGCGGCGTTGCGGTCGCCGAAGGCGGTCTCGGAGGCGGCGACCTCGTGGTCGAAGTCCAGCGCCGGGTTGCCGCTCTCCGCGCGCAGGAAGTCCAGGAGCTGTCCGGCGGCGTCCTCGGTACGGGTCTGGAGGCGGTCGGTGACGACGAGCGCGCCCGCGTTGATGAACGGATTGCGCGGGATGCCGTTCTCGTACTCCAGCTGGACCAGGGAGTTGAACGGGTTGCCGGAGGGTTCGCGGCCCACGTGCTCCCAGAGTTCGTCGCCCTCACGGGCCAGGTCGAGGGCGAGCGTGAAGACCTTGGTGATCGACTGCGTGGAGAACGGTTCGCGCCACTCCCCCACCCCGTACACGGTGCCGTCCAGTTCGGCGACCGCCATGCCGAAGCTGCGCGGATCGCGGGCGGCCAGGGCCGGGATGTAGTCGGCGGGACGGCCGCGGCCGGGGGTGTGGCCTATCTCCTCGGCGATGCGCTCCAGGACCGGCAGGAAGGTGTGGGACGACGTCGTTGTCATGATCGCCATTGTGCCTCCCGGCCGGTCCCGGAGCGTAATCGAGCGCGCGTTGCCGCAGGTCAGGCGAGCGGTGCTCCGCTGCCCGCGAGGACCTCGGGGCGCAGCAGGCCGGCCAGCTGTTCGGCGGGCAGCAGGCCCTTCTCCAGCACGAGTTCGGCCACGCCGCGGCCCGTGACGAGGGCCTCCTTGGCGATGTCGGTCGCCGCCGTGTAGCCGATGTGCGGGTTGAGCGCCGTGACCAGGCCGATGGAGTTCTCGACGCTCGCGCGCAGCCGCTCGGTGTTGGCGGTGATGCCGTTCACGCAGCGCTCGGCCAGCGTCAGGCAGGCGCTCTGGAGATGCGTGATCGACTCGGACAGCGAGTGCAGGATGATCGGCTCGAAGGCGTTGAGCTGGAGCTGCCCGGCCTCGGCGGCCATCGTGATGGCGACGTCGTTGCCGATCACCTCGAAGGCGACCTGGTTGACCACCTCGGGAATGACCGGGTTGACCTTGCCCGGCATGATCGACGAACCGGCCTGGACGGGCGGCAGGTTGATCTCGCCGAGGCCCGCGCGCGGTCCGGACGACAGCAGCCGCAGGTCGTTGCAGCTCTTGGACAGCTTGACCGCGATCCGCTTGAGCACGCCGGACATCTGGACGAAAGCGCCGCAGTCCTGGGTGGCCTCGACCAGGTTGGCCGCGGTGACCAGCGGCAGCCCGGTGATCTCCGACAGGTGCCGGCGGGCGGCCTCGGCGTACCCGGGGGACGCGTTGAGGCCCGTGCCGATGGCCGTGGCGCCGAGGTTGATCTCGTGGATCAGCTCGACGGCCTCGGCGAGACGGCTGCGGTCCTCCTCGATCATGACGGCATAGGCCGAGAACTCCTGCCCGAGCGTCATCGGCACGGCGTCCTGCAACTGTGTACGGCCCATCTTGAGCACGTCACGGAACTCGACGGCCTTGCGGGCGAACGAGTCCTGCAGCACGGCCATGGCCTTGAGCAGTCCACGTACCGCGAGCACCGTCGCTATCTTGACGGCGGTCGGGTAGACGTCATTGGTTGACTGACCCAGGTTGACGTCCTCATTGGGGTGCAGATAGGTGTACTGGCCCTTCTCCCGCCCGAGCAGCTCCAGCGCCCGGTTGGCCACGACCTCGTTGGCGTTCATGTTGGTCGACGTGCCGGCGCCGCCCTGGATGACGTCGACGACGAACTGGTCGTGCAGCGCGCCCGCCCGGATCTCGCGGCAGGCGGCGACGATCGCCTCCGCCTTCTCGGGCGCCAGCAGCCCCAGCTCCTGGTTGGCCAGCGCGGCGGCCTCCTTGACGGCGGCCAGGGCGTCGATCAGATGCGGGTACGCGGAGATCGGCGTACCGGTGATGGGGAAGTTCTCGGTGGCCCGCAGGGTGTGCACACCCCAGTAGGCGTCGGCGGGTACGTCACGGTCGCCGAGCAGGTCGTGCTCGCTGCGAGTGGCGGCGGTCATGAGGGTACGGTCCTCTTTCTGAGGGTTTGAGAGTGTTCGGCGGACTACGCGCAGGCGGTGAAAGGAACCGGGTCGAGGGCACGCACAACCCGCACCGACCCCACCGGCTCACCCCCACCCAGCAGCGGTTCGCCCGCGAACTCGGTGAGCAGCCCGGGATCGACACCCGCGCGCGCGAGCGCGGCCGCGGCGACCGGGATCCGTGCCCGGTTCGCCCCGTCGGCGATCTTCACGGCGACGGCCCGGCCGTCCGGCAGCGCGGCGACCTGCACGCCCTCGAAGCCGTCCTTGGCGAGCAGCCCCGGCACGGCCCGCATCAGCGCGGCCACGTCACGGCCGGAGCCGGAGGCCATCTCGGCGTGCTCGCGCATCGCGGCGGCGACCTCGGCCTCCGGCGTGCCGGGCGCGGCCGAGGTGATCCGGGCGAGGGCGCGGGCGAGACCGTGCAGGGAGATGGAGAACAGCGGCGCCCCGCAGCCGTCAACGGTGACGCGGGCGACGCGCTGGCCGGTCAGGTCCTCGACGATCTCCTGGATCGCCTGCTGGAGCGGGTGCGCCGGGTCGAGGTAGTCCTCCAGCGTCCAGCCGTTGAGCTTGGCGGTCCACAGCATGGCCGCGTGCTTGCCGGAGCAGTTCTGCGCGAGCCGGGAGGGCAGCCGGCCCTCGCGGACCCAGGCGTCCCGGACGACCGGGTCGAACGGCATGTCGGGGACGTTGCGCAGGTCGTCCTCGGTGAGTCCGGCGAGTTCGAGGATGCGCCGGGTGCCGGCGAGGTGGCGCTCCTCGCCGGAGTGGCTCGCGGCGGCCAGCGAGAGCAGGTCGCCGTCGAGCGGCAGCCCGGCCCGCAGCATGGCCACGGCCTGGAGGGGCTTGACGGCCGAGCGCGGGTAGAAGGCGGCCTCGATGTCGCCGAGTTGGAACTCCACCCGGCCGTCGGCGCCGAGGACGACGACGGAGCCGTGGTGGATGCCCTCGACGACCCCGCCGCGGACGAGGTGGGCGACGGGAGCGTGGAGGGGTTCGCGGACGACGGGCGCGTCGGCGGGGGAACTGCTGTACATCACTGCCTGCATCGATGGGTCGGGGCGGGCCGGTTCGCGGGTCACGCGTCGGCGCCGGTGGACGAGCGCGCTATGCGGCCGCGGATGGCGTACCAGCCCGCGACCAGCGCTGCGACGATCAGCGGCAGGCACAGCACGGTGGTGCGTCCGGCGCCGCCGTCGGCGTACATGAGGACCAGGACGGAGACGAGGAACGCCACCGTCACGATCTCGGTCCAGGGGGAGCCCGGCAGCCGGTAGGACGGCCGGGTCAGCTCGCCCTTCTGGGTCTTCCGCCAGAAGAGCGCGTGACAGATCATGATCATGCCCCAGGTCGCGAGGATGCCGATCGCCGCGAAGTTGAGGACGATCTCGAACGCGTCGGCGGGGACGACGTAGTTGAGGCCCACGCCGAGGACACAGATACCGCTGGTGAGCAGGATCCCGCCGTACGGGACCTGGCTGCGGCTCATCTTCGCGGTGAACTTCGGCGCCGAGCCGCTCATGGCCATGGAGCGCAGGATGCGGCCGGTGGAGTACAGGCCGGAGTTGAGCGAGGACATGGCCGCCGTGAGGACGACGAGGTTCATCACGCCGCCGGCCGCCGGGACGCCGATGTGGGACAGGACCGTCACGAAGGGGCTCTCGCCGGACTTGTACACGTTCCAGGGCAGCAGCATCGAGAGCAGGACGACGGAGCCGACGTAGAACAGGCCCACGCGCCACATGATCGAGTTGATCGCCTTCGGCATGATCTTCTCGGGGTTCTCGGTCTCACCGGCGGCCACGCCGACCAGTTCGACGGAGGCGTAGGCGAAGACGACGCCCTGGATGATCAGCAGCATGGGCAGCAGGCCGTTGGGGAAGATGCCGCCGTTGTCGGTGATCAGGGACGGGCCGGGCTGGTGGCCGTCGACCGGGTGCTGGGTGACCAGCAGGAAGATGCCGATGCACATGAAGATCACCAGCGCGCTGACCTTGACGATCGCGAACCAGAACTCCAGTTCGCCGAAGATCTTGACCGAGATCAGATTGACGGTCAACACGACGGCGAGGGCGATCAATGCGATCAACCATTGAGGGATGTCCGAGAACATGCCCCAGTAGTGGGTGTACGTGGCGACCGCGGTGATGTCGGCGATACCGGTGGTGGCCCAGTTCAGGAAGTACATCCAGCCGGCGGTGTACGCGCCCTTCTCCCCCAGGAACTCCCGGGCGTACGACACGAAGGCACCGGAGGACGGGCGGTACAGGACGAGCTCGCCGAGGGCGCGCACGACCAGGAAGGCGAAGACGCCGCAGACGGCGTACGCGATGAACAGGGAGGGGCCGGCGTCGGCGAGCCTGCCGCCCGCGCCGAGGAAGAGGCCGGTGCCGATGGCTCCGCCGATGGCGATCATGTTGACGTGCCGGTGCTTCAGGCCTTTGCTGTAGCCGGCGTCTCCGGCGTCGACATGGCCGGACGAGGGGCGCGTCTCGTCTTTGAGGTGCTGCTCGCTCACGCCTCGGGTCCGCCTTCCGTGGGGAGGTCGTCCGTCCGCTGGGGACGCACGATGTCGGTGAGGGTCGTCTCGACGCGGTCCAGGTGGTGGCTCATGGCCTCCACCGCGTCGGGTTCGGAACCGTCGATCAGCGCTTCGACGATCTCCCGGTGCTCGCGGTTGGACTGTTCACGGCGGCCGCCCAGTTCGTTGAGGAAGGCCGACTGACGCGCCAGTGCGTCGCGGATCTCCTCGATGACCCGGCGGAAGACCGGGTTCTGGGCGGCCTCGGCCACGGCGAGGTGGAAGAGGGTGTCCATCGCGACCCACGCGGTGGTGTCCGTCTCCCGCTCCATACGCTCGAGCAGGTGCGCCAGGTGGTCCAGGTCCTCGGGCGTACGGCGCAGGGCCGCGTACCCGGCGACCGGGATCTCGATGTGCCGGCGCACCTCGAGCAGGTCGCTGGCCGCGTAGTCGCCGAAGGTGGGGTCCTCGACGGCGTCCGCGACGACGAAGGTGCCCTTGCCGGTCCGGGAGACCGTGAGGCCCATCGTCTGCAGGGCGCGCAGCGCCTCGCGCAGCACGGGCCGCGACACCTCGAGGGTGCGGCACAGCTCGGCCTCGGAGGGGAGCTTGTCGCCGATGGCGTAGTCGCCGCGTTCGATGGCGCCGCGGAGGTGGCCGAGAACAGCTTCCATGGCGCTCACGCGCCGGGGACTCCGACCACCTGTCTGGCTGTCTGACAGGTTCACGAGTGACGATCCTGCGGGTTGCCCGCAGGGGCTGTCAAGACATCCGGTAAGGGAACATTCACGGGGTGCGGCGCCTGAAAACAGGCATCCGCACCCCGTGGGTGATCAGCGATCTCCGGTCGGTCTTCGGTCAGGCGCTGAGCACACCCGCGCCGAGCAGGCCGAGCAGGCCGACGCCGATCACGATGCGGTAGATCACGAAGGCGTTGAAGGAGTGCTTGGCGACGAACTTCAGCAGCCAGGCGATGGAGGCGTAGGCGACCACGAAGGACACGATGGTGCCGACGGCCAGCGGGGCCGCGCCCACCCCGGCGCCGAGGGCGTCCTTCAGTTCGTAGATGCCGGCGCCGGTCAGGGCCGGGATGCCGAGGAAGAACGACAGCCGGGTGGCGGCCACGCGGTCGAGGTCCAGGATGAGCGCGGTGGACATGGTGGCGCCGGAGCGGGAGAAGCCGGGGAAGAGCAGGGCGAGGATCTGCGAGCAGCCGACCCACATGGCGTCCTTGAACGAGGTGTCGTCCTCGCCGCGCTTGTGCCGTCCCATCTGGTCGGCCGCCCACATCACGCCGGAGCCGACGATCAGCGAGCCGGCCACCACCCACAGCGAGCCGAGCGCGCCGTCGATCAGCGGCTTGGCGGCCAGACCCACCAGGACGATCGGGATGGTGGCGGCGATGACCCACCAGGCGAACTTGTAGTCGTGGTGGTAGCGCTCCTCGCGGTTGGTCAGACCGCGGAACCAGGCGGAGACGATCCGCTTGATGTCCTTGAAGAAGTACACGAGCACGGCGGCGATGGCTCCGACCTGGATGACGGCGGAGAAGCCGACGACGGACTTGTCGTCGACGGGGATGTTCATGAGCCCCTCGGTGATCTTCAGGTGACCGGTGGAGGACACCGGAAGGAACTCGGTCACCCCCTCGACGACTCCGAGGACGACGGCCTGACCGACGGAGATGGCGCTCATGGGATCCAGTTCTGGGAAAGAGGAGGGAAAGACCGGGTCGACATTTCTGTAGACAGTCTTACTATGCCCGACCGTAGGGCAAGAGCTAGGCAAACAGCACGCCGGCGAGGGCGAACCCCGCGAACGCCGCCGCGACCCCGGCCGCCACGCTCGCGACGACGTTGACGGCAGCGTAGAGGCCCGAACCGGCCTCGGTCAGCCGCAGGGTCTCGTACGAGAAGGTCGAGTACGTCGTCAGCGCCCCGCACAACCCGACACCCAGGAGAAGTTGCAGGTGAGAGCCTTCGGCACCGGTGGACACGGCACCCGCGAGCGTCCCGAGGACCAGGCTTCCGGAGACGTTGACGACGAACGTACCCCAGGGGAAGACCGAGTCGTGGCGGGCCTGTACGGCGCGGTCGGCGAGGTAGCGCAGGGGCGCGCCGACCACGGCCCCCGCGATCACCAGGAGCCAGTTCACGACGAACTCTTACCTTCCGTGTCTCCTGTGTCAGGACCCGGCTCGTCCCACGTACCGCACGACCTCGCACGCGTCCAGCGTCACCAGCCCCTCGTGGACCAGTTCGTCGAGCTGGGGCAGGAACGCCCGCACCCGCTCCTCGGTGTCGACGACGACCACCGCGACCGGCAGGTCCTCGCTCAGGGACAGCAACCGGGAGGTGTGGATGCGGGAGGAGGCGCCGAAGCCCTCGATGCCGCGGAAGGCGCTCGCCCCGGCGAGCCCGGCCGCGTGGGCGCGGTGCACGATCTCGGAGTACAGGGGCTTGTGGTGCCAGGTGTCGTCCTCGCCGATGTAGACGGTCAGTCTGAGGGCCCGGCCGCTGAGCGACGTCATCGTTGCCTCCCGAGCAGCAGCCGGCGGGCCGCGACCAAACCCAGCCACACCGCCGTGAGTGCCGCGCACAGGGTCCCGGCGAGATAGGCGAGCCCGGCGCCCGGGCGGCCGGCCTCGACCAGCCCGCGGATGTCGACGGCGTAGGTGGAGAAGGTGGTGAAGCCGCCGAGGACACCGGCGCCGAAGAAGGGGCGCACCAGGCGGTGGGCGGCCCACACGTCGGTGATGAGCACCATGAACACGCCGATCACGGCGCAGCCGATGACATTGGTCCAGAAGGTGGCCCAGGGGAAGGAGCCCGGGGGCGTGGGCAGGGCGAGGGCGAGACCGTAGCGGGCGCAGGCGCCGAGGGCCCCGCCGACGGCGACCACGGCGACGATCGGTGCCTGCCCGCGCCACTCGGGCCTGCGCCGCGCCGCCGCAGGGACACGGATGCTCTCGGCTTCGGGGGCTGTCATGCGCTCGCGCCTCCTGTTCGGCCTGCCCCGCGACGGGTGATCACGACCGGACACCAGCGTACCGCCGCCCCGGCGGGCGGGGGCGGCGCGCGGATCCGCTCCCGGGGCCGGAGCTCACCAGCCCTTCTCGAAGACGCGGGCGACCTCGGCGATGCGGATCTCGTCGCGCCGGTAGCAGACGCGGCAGCGCACGCGGCGGGTGCGCAGCAGGCCGAGGCGGGTGAGGAAGTCGAGGTGGGCGCGGGCCGTGCGGGGCGGGACGCCCAGTTTGACGGCCACGGCCCGCGCGGTGACACCCGTCTCGGCGAGGTCGCCGCTCCCGCGGGCCGGGAAGTGGGCCGCGGGGTCCTTGAGCCACTCCAGGATGGTGTGCCGTATCCGGCCCGAGGGTGCTCCCGCCATCCGTCCGCCCT
The DNA here is from genome assembly GCF_001866665.1 of Streptomyces monashensis. Taxonomy (GTDB): domain Bacteria; phylum Actinomycetota; class Actinomycetes; order Streptomycetales; family Streptomycetaceae; genus Streptomyces; species Streptomyces monashensis. The sequence continues at coordinate 194,601 of NZ_MLYO01000072.1, forward strand.
CCGTCGCCGCCTCCTCGTACGCAGTGTTCCCACTGTGGCCCGGGCGACGCCGCCGCGCGCGGCACTCGACGGCCGTTGTCCGGTACGGAACGGGCATGCGGCCGAGGAGTAACGGGCCCGGGCCGTGTGCGACGACGGGGGCCCGGCCGCCCCATACGGCCGGACCCCCTGCGGCGGTGGTTCAGCGGTGGCTGAACCACGTCATGGAGGAGAGCGCCTTGTCGTCGTAGCCGAACAGGGCCTGGTTCTCCCAGCCGTTTCCGGACGTGGCGTCGGTCGGGTCCCAGCCGTTGCCGGACACGGCGGTCCAGGTGGCCTCCCAGGAGAAGACGCCGAGGCCACGACCGCCCGGGACCGCCTCCACGATGCTCGCGACGTCGTTCATCCACTTGGTCTGGCCGGCCACCGTCGCCGGGTAGCCGGAGACCAGCTTGGCGGTGGTGTCGATCTGGTTCTCCAGCGAGTCGTTGTTGGCCAGCGTGAAGGGGTACGCGGTCTCGGCGACGAAGACGGGCTTGCCGTAGCGGGAGGCCGCGTCGTCCAGGGTGGTCTGGAAGTCGGAGAGCGGGCCGTGCCAGTAGCCGTAGTACGACAGTCCGATCGCGTCGAACTTCACGCCGTTGGCGACCGCGTTGTCGAACCACCACTCCGTGCCGGACTTGTCACCGCCCTTGGCCAGGTGCAGCGCGACGACCGTGGACGAACTGACCGCCTTGGCCGCGTCGTAGCCCGAGTTGAGCAGGCCGGCCAGCTGGCTCCAGTTGGACGTGGATCCCTCGGACCACAGGATGCCGCCATTGATCTCATTGCCGATCTGGACCATGTCGGCGGTGGTGCCTTGAGCCTTCAACGCGTTCAGGACGTCGTACGTGTGGTTGTACACGTCCGTCTTGAGGTGACTGTATGTATGGCCCGTCCATGCGGCCGGCTTGGTCTGGGCCCCGGGGTCCGCCCAGGTGTCCGAGTAGTGGAAGTCGACCAGGAGCTTCATGCCCTGGGCCTTGATGCGCTTGGCCATCGCGAGGACGTGCGCCTTGTCGTTGAAGCCGTCCGCGGGGTTCACCCAGACCTTCAGGCGGGCGTAGTTCATGCCGTACGACTTCAGGATGGCCAGGGCGTCGCCCGTGGTGCCCGAACTCGTCTTGTAGACACCGCCCTTGGCCTCGCTCTTGGCGAGGGAGGAGATGTCGGCACCGTGGATGGACGTGCCGGTGGTGCCGGACGTGAAGGTCAGATCGTCAACATTGATCCAGTTGCCGGCGTTCGCGTCACTGTTGATGCTGATGGTGCACTGGCTGTTCGTCACCTTGATCGGCGTGACGATACGGATCCACCCACTGGACGAGATGGGCAGATCGGTGCGCTGTTCCGGACTCCCGCAATTCTTGAGCGCTATGTACGCGGCGTTCTGCCCGCCACTGGAGCGGACCCAGGCGGTCAACGTGTAGTTCCCGTTGGTCAGGCCCGACAGGTACTGGTACGTCTCCACCTTGTAGGCCGACGCCGCGTAGTGGGTGAGGCGGTAACTGCCGCTGTGCCCGCCGGACTCGGTGTACGAGGCGCCGGTGTCGCCGTACTCGGACCAGCCGGCGGGGGTGGCCGTGCCGGTGCCGTCGGCCTCGAAGCCGCCGTTGGTCAGCGTGCTCGCGGCGTGCGCGGCCTGCGCGGGCAGGAAGGCGAGGGCGAGCCCGGCCGTGAGGGGCAGCAGCAGGGCTCTGGTGGTGCGTCCGGGATGGAACTTCATCGTCCGTCGTCCCTTCGACGTGACTGGGGAGGGGACCTCCAGCGGGGCTGGAGGAGAACCCCTCCGCCCGCGGCTCTCGTGGCACACGCGGGCGGAGGGGAGCCTGCTCAGCCGTCGAGTCGTACGACCCGGACGGCCCCTGCCGGGACCGGGAGGCGGCCCGCGGCGCGTTCGCCCGTCAGCAGCTCGGTGCCGGGCGACTCCAGCGGCACCTTGGTGTCGCCGGCGGTGTGGTTGATCGCGAAGAGGTAGGTGCCCGACGCGCCGCTGCGGCGCACCACTTCGACGTCCCGGGGCAGGTCGGCACGCGGCGCGAGCCCGGCGTCGTCGGCGGCCCAGCCGATCAGGGCGTCCAGGCCCTGGGCGTCGAGGCGGGTGGAGACGTACCAGGCGGTGCCGTGGCCGAGCGGGTGCCGGGTGACGGCGGGGCGGCCGGCGGTGAGTCCGTCGGCGTAGGTCCACACGGTCTCGGCGCCGCGCGGCACGACGAACTCCGTCCACACGTCCCCGGTCAGCTCGGAGCCGTCGGGTCCGGTCAGCCGTACCCGCTCGTCCTTCAGCAGCGGCGAGAACTCCTCCACCGTCAGACCGAGGACGTCGCGCAGCGCGCCCGGGTAGGCGCCCTCGTGCACGGCGTCGTGCTCGTCGACGATGCCGGAGAAGTACGACACCACGAGCGTGCCGCCGTTCTCGACGTACTCGCGGACGTTGTGCCCGGCCGCCTCCGTCATCAGGTACAGGGCCGGTACGACGACAAGGGGATAGGCCGACAAGTCGGCTTCCGGGTGGGCGAAGTCGACCGTGAGGTGGCGGTCGTAGAGGGCCTCGTAGAACGAGTCGGCGCGTTCGCGCGGGTCGTGGTCCTCACTGGGGCGCCAGGAGAGGTTCTGTGCCCACCAGGACTGCCAGTCCCACAGCATGGCCGCGTCGGCCTCGGTCCGGGTGCCGCGGATCGGGCTCAACGACTCGACGGAGGCGCCGAGTTCGATCACCTCGCGCCACACGCGCGTGTCCGTGCCGCCGTGCGGCAGCATCGACGAGTGGAACTTCTCGGCGCCGCGCCGGGACTGGCGCCACTGGAAGAACATCGCGCCCTCGGAGCCGCGCGCCACGTGGCCGAGCGAGTTGCGGGCCATCTGGCCGGGGGCCTTCGCGGGGTTGCGGGGCTGCCAGTTGACGCCCGAGGTGGAGTGTTCGAGGAGCAGCCAGGGGGCACCACCGGCCACGGACCGGGTGAGGTCGGCGGCCATCGCGAGGTTGACGTGGGTGCGGCGGCCGTCGGTGATCAGGTAGTGGTCGTTGGTGACGAGGTCGACCTCGCGGCCCCAGGCCCAGTAGTCGATCGAGTCGCACTGGCTGAGCGCGGTCATGAAGTTGGTGGTGACCGGAACACCGGGTGACAGGCGGTGCAGGATGTCGCGTTCGGCGGTGAAGTTCTCGCGGATGGTCGCGTCGGCGAACCGCTTGTAGTCCAGGGCCTGGCCCGGGTTGCCGACGGTCGGGGTGGCCCGGGGCGGGTTGATCTGCTCGAAGCCCGTGTAGCGCTGGCCCCAGAAGGCCGTCCCCCAGGCCTCGTTGACGGCTTCGACGGTACCGTGCGTCCGGGCGAGCCAGCGACGGAAGTGTGCGGCGCAGGAGTCGCAGTAGCAGGCCGAGACGGGGACGCCGTACTCGTTGTGCACGTGCCACAGGGCGAGTGCGGGGTGGTCGCCGTACCGCTCGGCGAGTTTCACGGTGACGGCCCTGGCCGCGGCCCGGTAGTCGGCGTTGCTGTGGCAGATCGCGCCACGGGAGCCGAACTCGTATCGCGTGCCGTCGGCGGTCACCGGCAGGGCCTCGGGGTGTGCGCGGTAGAACCAGGCGGGCGGGGCGACCGTCGGCGTGCCGAGGTCGACGCGGATGCCGTTCTCGTGGAGCAGGCCGATCACCCGGTCGAGCCAGCCGAAGTCGTACTCCCCCGGGGCGGGTTCCAGCAGGGCCCAGGAGAAGATCCCGACGCTCACCATCGTGACGCCGGCCTCGCGCATCAGCCGGACGTCCTCCTGCCAGACGCTTTCCGGCCACTGCTCGGGGTTGTAGTCGCCACCGAAGGCGAGCCTGGTGAGGCCCCTGGGGCTGGTGTCCGGCATGGGTGTCTCCCGTTGAATCGATCATTTGGGAACGTGCACACACAGCAGCGGCGGTGCGAGCCCAACATAACCGCACAGCAACAACCATTGACAAGTGTCCGGGATGTTTCTCTACTGTGAACGCTCACAGAAGCATGGCAGGGGGGTCCGCCAGGTGAGGACCCGGTTCATGTGAACGTGCACATCTGCATGGCAGGTCCCCGCAGGAGGCGGGGACCCAGGTCAGGGGAGAAACCATGCCGCACACGAAGCGTCGTCGCCTCGTGACAACCGCCCTCTCCGTCGCGCTCGGCGCGACCACCCTCGCCGCCTGCGGCTCCGGGGACGACAGCACATCCGGGTCCGGTCCGGTCTCGCTGACGTACTGGACCTGGACGCCCGGCATGGACAAGGTCGTCGACCTGTGGAACAAGGGGCCGGGCAGGAAGGACCGGATCACGGTCACGGTGAAGAAGCAGGCGTCCGGCGACACGCTGGTCACCAAGATCCTCACCGCGCACAAGGCGAAGAAGGCCCCGGACCTGGTGCAGGCCGAGTACCAGGCGCTGCCGACCCTGGTCAGCAACGACGCGCTGGCCGACATCTCCCAGCAGGTCGGTGACATCAAGGGCAAGTTCGCCGACGGCGTCTGGCAGCAGACCACGCTCGGCACGAAGGCCGTCTACGCCGTCCCGCAGGACATCGGCCCGATGATGTTCTACTACCGCGCGGACCTGTTCGAGAAGTACGGCCTGACGGTCCCCACCACCTGGGAGCAGTTCGCCCAGACCGCCCGCCAGTTGAAGAAGAAGGCGCCGGACAAGGACCTGACCACCTTCTCCGCCAACGACTCCGGACTCTTCGCCGGTCTCGCCCAGCAGGCCGGCGCCAGGTGGTGGACCGCCTCGGGCGGCAAGTGGAAGGTCGCCATCGACGACACGGCCACCCGGAAGGTCGCCGCGTTCTGGGGCGGGCTGGTCAAGGAGGGCGTCATCGACAACCAGCCGATGTACACCCCGGCCTGGAACAAGGCGCTGGACACCGGCAAGCAGCTCGCCTGGGTGAGCGCCGTGTGGGCGCCGGGCACGCTGGCCACCGCCGCGCCCGACACGAAGGGCAAGTGGGCGATGGCCCCGCTGCCGCAGTGGTCGGCGACCGAGGACGTGACCGGCAGCTGGGGCGGTTCCTCCACGGCCGTGACCACCGACTCCGCGCACAAGGAGGCGGCCGCGAAGTTCGCCGCCTGGCTGAACACCGACCACGACGCCCTCAACGCACTGGCCAAGGACGGCGGCATCTACCCGGCCTCCACGTCCGCGCAGCTCAGCGGCGCCTTCTCCAATCCGCCGGACTACTTCTCGAACCAGGCCGACTTCTACACCAGGGCCGCCGACATCGCGAAGACCACGGCGCCCTCGGCCTGGGGCCCGAACGTGAACGTCGCCTACACCTCGTTCAACGACGCCTTCGGCTCCGCCGCCAAGAACAAGTCGGACTTCGCCGCCGCCCTGAAGAAGATGCAGGACGACACGGTCGCGGACATGAAGAAGCAGGGCTTCGAGGTCTCCCGGTGACCAGCCCCGCACGCCGGAGGTCGTACGGGGTCAAGGGGGCTCCGTACACCTTCCTCCTCCCCGCGTCCCTGCTGTTCGTCCTCTTCTTCGCGCTGCCCATCGGCTACGCCGTCTTCCTCAGCTTCCGCAAGGTGCACGTCTCCGGGCTCGGGCTCGGCGCGAACGCCCGCAGCGAGGTCTGGGCGGGCTTCGCGAACTACACCGAGGCCTTCAAGGACAGCGAACTACTGCACGGTGCGCTGCGTGTGCTCGGCTACGGCTGCATCGTCGTCCCGGTGATGCTGGGCCTCGCCCTGTTGTTCGCGCTGATGCTGGACTCCGAGAAGGTACGGTTCGCCCCGTTCACCCGGCTCGCAGTCTTCCTCCCGTACGCCATTCCCGGTGTGGTGGCCGCGCTGTTGTGGGGCTTCCTCTATCTGCCGAGCGTCAGCCCGTTCTACTACGTGCTCGCCAAGCTCCACCTGCCCCAGCCGAACCTGCTGGACGGCGGCCCGCTCTATCTCGCCCTGTCGAACATCGCGGTCTGGGGCGGCACCGGCTTCAACATGATCGTCATCTACACGTCGTTGAGGTCCATTCCGGCCGAGGTGTACGAGGCGGCGAAGCTGGACGGCGCCACCCCGCTGCAGACCGCCCTGAAGATCAAGATCCCGATGGTGGCGCCCTCGCTGGTGCTGACCTTCTTCTTCTCGATCATCGCGACACTCCAGGTCTTCAACGAGCCGACGACCCTCAAGCCGCTCACCAACTCCGTCAACACGACGTGGAGTCCGTTGATGAAGGTGTACCAGGACGCCTTCGGCCGGAACGACATCTACTCGGCGGCCGCCGAGTCCACCCTGATTGCCCTGGCCACGCTGCTGCTGTCGTTCGGGTTCCTGCGAGCCGCGAACCGCCGGAACACGCGGGACGTCAGTGAAGGAGACGCGCGATGAGTTCTCTTGCGCTGCGCAAGGCGGCCCCGGCCGCGGGCACCACCCCGGGCACGGCCCAGGGCCCGCCGCTGCGCCGCCGGATCGCACTGGTGCCGACGGTCACGCTGCTGATCGGGGCCATCTACACGCTGCTGCCGGTCGCGTGGGTGGTGATCGCGTCCACCAAGTCCGGGCACGAGCTGTTCTCCACCTTCACCTTCCTGCCGGGCACCGGGTTCACGCAGAACATCAAGGACCTGAACGCCTACCGCGGGGGCGTCTACTGGACGTGGATGGGCAACTCCGCCCTGTACGCCGGTCTGGGCGCCCTGCTCTCCACCGCCGTCTCGGCGTTCAGCGGCTACGCACTCGCGACCTACCGCTTCAGGGGCCGCGAGACGATCTTCAACGTCCTGCTCGCGGGCGTGCTGATGCCACCGGTGATCCTCGCCGTCCCGCAGTACCTGCTGCTGGCGAAGGCGAACCTCACGGACTCCTACCTGTCCGTGCTGCTGCCGCAGATCCTCTCGCCGTACGGGGTCTACCTCGCCCGGATCTACTCCGCCGCGGCCGTCCCCGCCGACGTGGTGGAGGCCGGGCGGATGGACGGGGCGAGCGAGTGGCGGATCTTCACCCGGATCGCGCTGCCGATGATGATCCCGGGCATGGTCACCGTGTTCCTGTTCCAGTTCGTCGCGATCTGGAACAACTTCCTGCTGCCGTTCATCATGCTCAGCGACGACGAGAAGTTCCCGCTCACGCTGGGCCTGTACACGCTGCTGGAACAGGGCTCCAACACCCCGGCGCTGTACACCCTCGTGATCACGGGCGGGTTCCTCGCGGTCCTCCCGCTGATCGCCCTGTTCCTGGTCGTTCAGCGGTTCTGGAGCCTCGACCTGCTGTCCGGGGCCGTAAAGTCATGACCATGAGCAATCCGGGGGGCCGGCGCAAACCGCCGACGATCCACGACGTGGCGCGCGAGGCAGGCGTCTCGCGCGGCACCGTCTCGCGCGTGCTCAACGGCGGGCACTACGTCTCCCCCGCCGCGCAGGAGGCGGTCGACGCCGCCATCCGCAGGACCGGGTACGTCGTGAACCGGCACGCCCGCTCACTGATCACCGGACGCTCCGACTCGGTCGGCTTTCTGCTGACCGAGCCGCAGGAGCGGTTCTTCGAGGACCCCAACTTCAATGTCCTGCTGCGCGGTTGCACCCAGGCGCTGGCCGCGCACGACGTGCCGCTCCTGCTGATGCTGGCGGGCACCGAGGACGAACGGCGGCGCATCACGCGGTACATCACCGCCGGGCACGTCGACGGGGTGCTGCTGGTCTCCAGCCACTCCGGCGATCCGGTCGCGGAGGAACTGCGGGAGGCGGGCGTGCCGCTCGTCGCCTGCGGCAAGCCCATCGGCCTGGGTTCGAAGGTGAGTTACGTGGCCGCCGACGACCGGGACGGCGCGCGGGACATGGTCCGGCATCTGCTGTCGCTGGGCCGGCGCCGGATCGGTGTGGTCACCGGTCCGCTGGACACGCCGGGCGGTGTGGAGCGGCTCGCCGGGTACAAGGAGGTGCTCACCGAGGCCGGTATCGCTGTCGACGAACGGCTCGTCGTCTCCGGCGACTACAGCCGGGCGAGCGGTGAGGCGGGCGCGGAGCGGCTGCTGGCGCGGGCCCCGGAGATGGACGCGGTGTTCGTGGCCTCCGACCTGATGGCCCAGGGCGTGCTGTCCGCGCTGCACCGGGCCGGAAGGCGCGTGCCGGATGACATCGCTGTCGGCGGTTTCGACGACTCCCCGGCGGCGACGGCGGCGACTCCGGCCCTGACGACGATCAGGCAGCCGTGGGACCGGATCAGCAGCGAGATGGTGCGGGTGCTGCTCGCGCAGATCGGCGGGGAGGACCCGGCGGCGGTGATCCTGCCGACGGAGCTCGTTCGACGCGAGTCGGCGTGAGCGCTGCGCGGTGAACGCCGGGAAGGGTCGTCAGGCGTCTGCGGCTCCGTGGGGGTCGATCGCGCGGTTCCCGGCGCCCCCGCGGGGCGCGACCAGGCCGGTTTCGTAGGCGAGCACCACCGCCTGGGCCCGGTCGCGCAGGCCCAGTTTGGCGAAGATGCGGGCCACGTGGGACTTGACCGTGGCCTCGCTCAGGGTCAGTTCGGTGGCCAGTTCCGTGTTGGACAGGCCGCGGCCCATCAGGGTCAGGACCTCGCGCTCGCGGGGCGTGAGCGCGGCCAGGTCGGCGGGCGGTGCCGTCGCCGTGCGCACGGCCTCGGCCGCGTAGCGCTCCACCAGGCGCCGGGTGATCTGCGGGGCGAGCAGGGCGTCACCGGTGCCGACGAGGCGGACGGCCGCCGCGAGGTGCTCCGGGGTGACGTCCTTCAGCAGAAAGCCGCCGGCGCCGATCGACAGGGCCTCGTACACGTACCGGTCCAGGTCGAAGGTGGTCAGCATGAGGACCCGGCAGTCGGGGGTCCGCGCCAGGATGCGCCGGGTGGCCTCCAGTCCGTCCATGACCGGCATGCGGATGTCCATCAGCACGACGTCCGGGCGCAGTTCACGGACCGCGGCGACCGCCTCGGCGCCGTCGGCGGCCTCGCCCACGACGTCGATGCCGCGTGCGGTGAGGATGAGCCGGAAGCCGGTACGGATCAGGGTCTGGTCGTCCGCGATCAGGACCCGGGGTGTCCGCTCGGGCGCGCCGGCCGTCATGGGCGGTCCAGGGGTATGCGGGCGCGGACGCGGTAGCCGCCGCCGAGCCGGCGCCGGGCGTCGAAGTCACCGCCGTAGACGGCGACCCGTTCACGCAGGCCGAGCAGGCCGCGGCCGGTGCCTTCGGCGCGCGGCCGCGGGGAGCCCGGTGCCGTGCCGGTGAGCACGCTGGGGCCGGAGTTGAGCACCTCGACGCGCAGGGCGTGGTCGGCGTAGCGCACGCTCACCTCCGCGGTGCCGCCGTCGCCGTGCCGCAGGGCATTGGTCAGGGCCTCCTGGACGATGCGGTAGGCGGTCACGTCGATGCCCTGGGGCAGCGGGCGCGGTTCGCCCAGGACGCGGACCTCGACGGGGAGCCCGGCGAACGATATCCGGTCCACGAGCGAGCCGAGCCGGTCGAGACCGGGCTGCGGGGCGAGGGGCGTGCCCGCCCGGTCGGTGTCCGCCGCGGCGTCGGTGTCCGTGCCGTCGGGGGCCGGGGCCAGCAGGCCCAGCAGGTGTCTGAGGTCGGTCATCGCGCCCCGCCCGGCGTCCTCGACGGCTCTGAGCGCGGTCGCGGCCTCGTCCGGCATGGTGCCCAGCACCTCGCGCGCGGCGCCCGCCTGGACGACCATCAGGCTGACGGTGTGACTGACGATGTCGTGCAACTCCCGGGCGATCCGGTCGCGTTCGGCCGCGATCGCCGCTTCGGCGGCGCTCTCCCGCTCCCGCTCCAGCAGCCAGCCGCGCTCCCCGACGGCCGCCTGCCAGCGCCGCCGGGTGCGCACCAGTGCCCCCGCCAGTCCCACGACGGCCGCGCACGCCACCGCGAGCGCCGCCGCCAGCATCTCGTCCTCCCCCATGGCGTTCATGGTCGCAGACGGCACCGACATCCACATCGGCCCGGGGATCCAGTCGGCTGCATCGCCGGGATGAGGGCGGCACGGTGCGCGACGGGCGCCACCCGGGTGAAGATCACGGGCCGGCGTCGGCAACCGGTCAGGATCTGAGAAGCCGTGGCGGGCCGACCGGTCCTAGCGTGAGGTGCGTCGGCGGGACGACCCGTCGGGCCGCACATCGCGAAGGAGTGAGTTCCATGACCACAGGCGTGCAGACGATCATCTACCCCGTCAAGGACGCGAAGGCCGCCAAGGCGCTGTTCACCGCCCTGCTGGGCGTCGAGCCCTACGCCGACGAGCCGTACTACATCGGTTTCAGGGCCGCCGGGCAGGACGTCGGGCTCGACCCGAACGGGCACGCGCAGGGCCTGACCGGGCCGGTGCCGTTCTGGCACGTCACCGACCTGCGCGAGCGGCTCGCGGCGCTGGTGGAGGCGGGTGCCGAGGTGCTCCAGGACGTGCGGGACGTGGGCAACGGCCGGCTGGTCGCCTCCGTGAAGGACCCCGACGGCAACCTGATCGGCCTCCTCCAGGACCCGACCGCCTGAACCCCGGTCACCTGAGATCCGACCGCCCGCACCCCGAATTAGTTGCACACTCAACGATTGGCCGGATCGGTGCTACGGTGCGGGTATGGCAGTCAAGACGGCCGACGCCCGGCTCGAGGAACGGTGGCGGGACATCCTCGCGGTGCACGCGCGCACGATGTGCGAGATAGACCGGGCTCTGCACCCGCACGGACTGGGCGCCAGCGATTTCGAGGTGCTCGACATCCTGGCGACCGAGTCGCCCGCGCCGGGCGAGCAGTGCCGGGTGCAGAACCTGGTCGGCCGGGTGCATCTCAGCCAGAGCGCGCTGTCCCGGCTGATCGGCCGGCTGGAGAAGGACGGGCTGGTCGAGCGCTCGGTGTGCGTGGAGGACCGGCGCGGGGTGTGGGTGGCGCTCACTCCCAGGGGCCGCGCCCTGTACGAGGCGGTGCTGCCGCTCCAGCGGGCGGTGCTGGAGCGCATGCTGGCCGACCAGGACGCCAGGGCCGCGACTCCGCGACCCTAGAGCAGCAGTTCGGCCCCGTCGTCCAGCACTTCGACCCCGTTCTCGGCGGCACGCGCGCGTGCCGGTGACGACGGGTCGAGCAACGGGTTGGTGTTGTTCAGATGGGTGTAGACGCGGCGCGCCCCGGGATGCCGGGCGAGGGCTGCGAGGGTGCCGTACGGGCCCGTTACCGGCAGATGCCCCATCGCCGCCTGCCCGGCGCCCGACCGTACCACCGTCCCCATCTCGTCGGGCGCGTAGAAGGTGCCGTCGAGCAGCACGCAGTCGGCCTCGGCGCACAGCTCGTCCAGCTCCGCGCTCCAGGCGCCCACGCAGGGCGCGTACACCAGCACTCCCCCGCTGGCCAGGTCCTCGACGCGGTACGCCGTCACCCACGGGCCGGCCGGCCGCGGTGCCTGCGCCGGTATGTACTTCGGGATCTTCGCGCCCACCGGACGGGCCGTGACCACCAGCCCGCCGGCCAGGACGAAACCGCCGTCGGCCAGGGTGTCGGCCCAGTCCCAGGGGGCGTAGCGGTCCAGGGCGGCGCGCACGGGGGCGAGGGCCGCGCGGACCGGCGCAGCCGCGTAGACCTTCAGGCCCGGCGCGCCCCGCAGCTCGCCGAGTCCGCTGACGTGGTCGGCCTCGGCGTCGGTGAGCAGGACCCCGCGCAGCGGGGTGTCCCGGGGGCCGGGGCCGGGCCACAGTGCCGGTGTGGCGGTGAGCTGGGTGCGCAGATCGGGCGAGGCGTTCAGCAGCCACCAGTCGCGGCCGTTGCCGGTGACGGCGGCGCACTCCTGGGTACGGGAGGGCAGCCTGCCGTCCCGGGCGGCCGCGCACAGCGCGCAGGCGCAGTTCCACTGCGGGAAGCCGCCCCCGGCGGCGGTGCCCAGCAGGACGACCCTCACGATGGCCCCTCCCCGTTCGGCCGGCCTTTCTCCCGCTGGGGTCTTCCCCTCGCGAGGAGAGTGACCACCTCGGCGCGGGGAGCAGTTCCGGCCGTTCGGTCGCCCAAGGGGCGGGTGAGGGCGTGTTGTCAGCGGGCCAGCAGCGTCCGCACCCTCCGTGACGTGAGTGTCAGGGCGTGGGCGGAGTTGCCGTCTATGGCCAGGGCCAGGTCCTCGTCGGGCCACTGCGCGGCGAGGGCGCCGAGCGGGACGAGGCGGTAGCGCGAGATGAACGGCAGCAGCCGGCCCAGCTCGCCCTCCGTGGTGAACACGGGAACGACCGGTTCGCCTCCGGGCTGCTCCAGGACGGGCAGGGCCAGCGAGGAGGCTTCGGCCCCCTCCTCGTCGAGCGCGTCGTCCGGCACCGGGACGAGCACGTCGCTGTGCGCGAGGGTGTCCAGGGCGGCCTGGTCCTCGGCGTTCACGGCCAGCGCGTCCAGCGCCTGCTGGGCCGGTGTCGGCCGGTGGTCGTGTGCGGCGGATGTGTCCATGGCAAATCCCCAGGTAGCTGCGGTGATGCGGCCTCCCGGGCGGGTCCGTGCCCGGGTGCTCCCGATCGCGTACCCGCTGGGCTCCGGGGCATGCGTGGCGATCGCGGGGAGGTCTGGTGAGTACGCGGGCGTGCGGCCTAGCGTGTCCCCATGCCGATGCAGACCTGGTTCCGTGAGGCCAAACTGGGCGTCTTCGTCCACTGGGGCGTCTACGCGGTGGACGGCGTGCCCGAGTCCTGGTCCTTCTACACCGGGCAGGTCTCCCACGAGCGGTACATGAAGCAGTTGGACGGCTTCACGGCGTCCCGTTACGACCCGCGCGCGTGGGCGGAGCTGTTCGCCCGGGCCGGTGCCCGGTACGCCGTGCTCACCGCGCGTCATCACGACGGGGTGGCCCTGTGGGACAGCGCGCACGGCGGGCTGGACGTGGTCCGTCACACCCCGGCGGGGCGCGACCTGATCGCCGGGTACGCGGACGCGCTGCGCGAGCGCGGCCTCAAAGTGGGCCTGTACTACTCCCATTCGGACTGGAACCACCCCGACTACGCGAGCACCCGGCACCCCGCCCCGGACGAGGATCCCCCGAACCCGCTCGCGCACGCCCGGCCCGGTGCGGAGGACCCCGTCGCCTGGGCGCGGTATCTCGCCTACCGGGACGGACAGGTCGGGGAGCTGGTGAACCGGTTCCGGCCGGACCTGCTCTGGTTCGACGGCGAGTGGGAGCGCACCGAGGAGCAGTGGGGGCTGGACGCCCTGGCCGCGCGGATCCTGGCCGGGAACCCGGACACGGTGCTCAACGCGCGCATGCTGAGCCACGGCGACTACGCCACCCCGGAACAGGGCGTGCCGCTTCAGGCACCCGAGGGACCCTGGGAGTTGTGCCTCACGGTCAACGACTCCTGGGGCTTCCAGCACCAGGACCACAACCACAAGTCGGTGCGCCAGCTGGTGCGTTACTTCACGGAGACGATCGGCGCGGGCGGCAACCTGCTGCTGGACGTGGGCCCGCGCGAGGACGGCACGATACCGGCGGAGCAGGCGGAACGGCTGACGGGGCTCGGGGCGTGGATCGCCCGGCACGCCGAGGCCGTGTACGGCACCGTCGCGGGGCTGCCGCCGGGCCACCACTACGGCCCGAGCACGCTGTCGGCCGACCGGCGGACGCTGTACCTGGTGTGCTTCGACACCCCGCGCGAGACGGTGTCCGTGCGCGGCCTGCGCAACCGGGTGCGCCGGGTGCGGGCGCTGGGGACGGGCGCCGGACTGGGCCATCGGGTCACCGGCGGGCTGCACGACGTACCCGGCGTGACCTGGATCGATGCACCGGCGGCGACGGACGTGGACGAGTACGCGACCGTGCTCGCCGTGGAACTCGACGGGGAGCTGGATCTGTACCAGGGTACGGGGCGGAGGTGATCGTCAGCCGGGTCGGCCGGGCCGGCCGAGCAGTCCGGCGGCGGTGGTCACCCGGATCAGCGGCCGGTACAGGTCCATCAGGTGGAGGGCCTTGCGGTGGGAGTCGTCGTCCGCGCCCGCGCAGGCGTCGGCGACCACCAGCACCTCGGTGCCGGCGTCGGCGGCGGCCAGGGCGGTGGACAGCACACAGCAGTCGGTGCTGACTCCGGCCAGCACCAGCCGGTCGCCAGGGGCGAGGCGGGCGGCCAGCTCCGGGGTCCACTTGCCGAAGGTGCCGGCGTCCAGGACGTGCCGCGCCTCGTCGGCGAACTCGGCGTCCAGGTCCCAGAGTTCGGCGTCCGGGGGCCTGCGGGCGAAGGGCCACCGGTCGTAGTAGGCGCGCCAGGCACCGGTCGGGTGCTCGGGGGCCACGAAGCGGGTGAAGGTCACGCGGCCGGCGAAAGCGGGCAGCAGGCTGCGTACGCCCGCCGCCGCGTCCGCGTACCGGGGTGCGGCCCAGGGGCTCGCCGGGTCGGCGAAGACACGCTGCATGTCGATCACGGCGAGGTGGTCGGCGCTCATGCGGGGAGCACCTCTTCGCCGGGCGCCGGTGCGGTCTCCTCCTGGGCGCGCACCCGGCGGCGGCCGAGGAGCAGCGTGCCGAGGAAGGCGAGCGCGAGGGCGGCGAGGACGCCGAGGTCGGCGTACGCCCAGGCGCCTGCCGTGCCGCCGAGCCCGAGCGGCCCGAGCAGATAGCCCTGCCAACTGAGCCAGCTCGCGGCGGTGTTGGTGACCAGGCCCCAGCCGACGGCCGTGGCGGCGAGGGTGAGCAGCAGGGGCACCGGGGGGATGTCGCCGTAGCGGCCGTGCGTGCGGTAGAGGTCGTGGTCGTCGTAGTCGCGGCGGCGCAGGGCGAGGTCGGCCAGCATGATGCCGCACCAGGCGGCGATGGGGACGCCGAGCGTGGTGAGGAATCCCGTGAACGGGGCGAGGAAGTCGCCGGCGAAGAACACGATGTAGACGGAGCCGGCGATCATCAGGGCGCCGTCGAGGAGCGCGGCCAGGTAGCGGGGCACCGGCAGGCCGGCGGAGAGCAGGGCGAGCCCGGAGGAGTAGATGTCGAGGACGGCGCCGCCGACCAGGCCGAGGACGGCGACGACGGCGAACGGCACCAGGAACCAGGTCGGCAGGACGGTCGTGAGCGCGCCGATCGGGTCGGCCGCGACGGCCTTGCTCAGCGTCCGCGAGGAACCGGCCAGCAGCAGCCCGAGGACGAGCAGGAGCAGCGGGGCGGCGGAGGCGCCGAAGGTGGTCCAGCCGATCACCGACCGGTCGGCCGAACTGCGCGGCAGATAGCGGGAGTAGTCGGCGGCGGCGTTGACCCAGCCGAGGCCGAAGCCGGTCATCATGAACACGAGCGCGCCGATGAACTCCTGCGGGGAACCTGTCGGTACGGCGCTGACGGCGGCCCAGTGGATGTGGCCGGCGACGAGGACGGCGTAGACGACGGTGAGGACGCCCGTGATCACTGTGATCGCCGTCTGCAGCCGCATGATGACGTCGAAGCCCATGACCCCGCCGCCGACGGTCAGCGCGGCGACCACGACGAGGGCGAGCACCTTGGTCCCGGTGCCGCCGCCCCAGCCGAGGCGGCCGAAGACCGTCGCGGTGGCGAGCGTGGCCAGCGCCGTGAGGACAGTCTCCCAGCCGACGGTGAGCATCCAGGAGATCAGGGACGGCAGCCGGTTGCCGCGCACACCGAACGCGGCCCGGCTCAGCACCATCGTCGGTGCCGAGCCGCGCTTTCCGGCCACTGCGACGAGGCCGCACAGCAGGAACGAGACGACGATGCCGAGCACGCCGGCGGCGAGCGCCTGCCAGAAGGAGATGCCGAAGCCGAGCGCGAAGGCACCGTAACTCAGCCCGAGAACCGAGACGTTCGCCCCGAACCAGGGCCAGAACAGCGTGCGCGGCGTGCCCGTGCGCTCCGCGTCCCCGATCACGTCGAGGCCGTGTGTCTCCAGTTGGATCGGGCGGCGGCCGGAGGATCTGCCGTCGACCGGGTCCTGCGGGTACGTCGTCACACCGGGCCCCCTGTCCTGCCTGTCCGGGCGCGTCGCGATCACGCTAGGCGGACGCCCCGGGAGCGTCAATCGAGTTGCGGCACGTCGGCACCGCGGGGTGGAGCCGGACGCGTCGCGCCGGGAGCGGGCCGTGGGGCGGCGGGTTCAGCCCATGGTGCGTCGGGGCCGGGCCGCGTCGCGTCGGGTACGGACCGTGGGGCGGCAGGTCCGGGCCGTGG
>NZ_MLYO01000073.1 GCF_001866665.1 Streptomyces monashensis
CAGACATCACCTTACGAACCGCCCACTCAGATCCTCAGGATCTAGTGTCTCGTGTGTCCAAGATCAGGGGTCAAGCCCCAGCCTCCATCATGCACAGCTCAACGAGCTACCTGGACCCCGAGCCATGGTCACCCCGCAGGGGCTCGTCAGCCTGCAATCCGTTCTATCCCTGTCAGTGCGGCAAGGAAGCCGAGTTGACGAGCCGCAAGAGCCGCGCCACGGGAGACGGACAGGACGCCGTGACCGGCATCCTCTTCGACATGGATCAGCACAGGCGCATCATCTTGTCCGGCACCAGCGGCCTGAAGGCGCGCGCAGAGTTTTCGCGCGTGCGCGGGGTCGACTCGCGCATCGGCGGCACCTACGCTGAACAGCAGCGCAGGATATTTCTCGCCTTCGCGCACATTGTGGTGGGGCGAGTATTCACGCATCCACGCCCTCGCCTCTGGATTGCAGGGATCGCCGTATTCGGGCAGACCATTGACTCCCAGGGTCAGAACGTCGTAGCGCAGCATGTCTGTCAAAGGAGCGACACACACCGCCCCGCGGTAGAGGTGCGGCTGCTGGATTACTGCGGATGCCACCACCATTCCGCCGTTGGAGTGGCCCATGGCGCACAAAAGGCGGGAAGACGTCAAACCGGATGCGATGAGATGGCGTGCAGCCGCGTTGAAATCCTCAATGGCGTTGATCTTCTTGTCGAGTCGTCCGGCATCGTGCCACGCCCGCCCCTTCTCCCCGCCGCCGCGCACGGCCGCGTATGCCCATACGCCACCCGCGTTGACCCAGGCAGTAGCCATGGCGCTATAGCTGGGCGTCATGACTGATCCGTAGCCGCCGTAGGCCGTCAGCAACAGGGGTCGCGGGGTCGTATTGGGGCTGCGATCGCGCTGAGAAATAATCAAACCGACGGGCGTTCCATCATGAGATGAAAACTCGGTCTGCCGTGTCACGATCCGCCCGGCCCGTGATACCGCCGAGGACTTACTCCGAAATCCTTCTCTGGGGGACGGTTGTCCAGGTATGGAAATGTCGTAGTAAAGAATGCAGGGCGGGGTGACGAAATCAGAATAGCCGACCCAGAAACCACTCAGAGACTCTCGCTCGGGATAATCATCCACCGTTATTCCTGTGACATTGCCACTGCCAGGCAACGCCACGTGAGCCACGAACTTTCCGTTCTCAGCGTCGTGCACGGAAACTGCGGACAGTCCGTCACGCATCCAATGAACCACGAACACCGAGAGGCCGTTCGAATCCACGATTCGCCTGACCGCTTTCAATGTCGCGCCTGGGTCCTCGGCAAGTACCTCACGCCAGCCGCTGGAATCTGAGGTTGCAGGGTCGGCGGCCACCAGCCTGCCCCGCTCGCCTGCGCCAGCGATGCGCATGTATAGCCGTCCATCTCGCTCAAACCATGCGACAGCGTTGCTGTTTCGCTCCTCGTCGACCAGTTGCTTTGGGCTTGACTTGCCCGTCGTATCGACGAGCCACAGACCTCTGGCCGGCGAGGATCCCCTCCGGGTCGCCACCGCCAACCAGCGACCGTCCGGTGAGGTCTGAAGCCCGTAGTAGGTGTTCGGTTGAGTAAAAGGCTCCCCTAGCAGTACATCGCTATCCGGTGTCGTGCCGACTCGGTGGCGTAGGACCACGCGTGGAGCGACTATGTCTCCATCCGGTGTGAGCATCCTGCGGGTGTAGTAGAACTCGCGGCCCCCAGGCAGCCAGGCCAGCGCCGCCGCTCGGGCCCCCGGGATCGGCCCGTCCAGGATGTCTCCGCTGTCGGTTGCGACGATGGTCAACCGTGAGTCTTCAGTCCCGCCCACTGAGGTGAGCAGAGCCACCTTGTCCCCTTCGTTACTGGGGAACCATCCATCGAGCGAAGTGTTGCCGGACGGGTCCTCGACGAGGGGATCGTAAACGGTGACGGCCTCGTCCTCTTCACCGACGAAGAGAACCTGGCGCTCGTCGCCAGGCCGCTTACGCAGGTAAAAGCTCCGCCCCGCGCGTCGCTTCAGAGAGCTGCTCGCATCAGCGCGCGTGAGCTGCTCCAGGGTCGCGGTGAGCTCTTGCACCTCTGGATGCAGGGCGTACCAGCCATCGGTGCGGCGCTGCTGCTCTTGGCCCCAGGCGACTGTGGCAGGAGCCTGCTCGTCCTCAAGGAACCCAAATGGGTCCTCGACTGGGCGCACGTGGGGTTCCTGTTCCTCGGTCACGACTTCCGCTCCACGCGGCTCCGTGGGCCCTGCTGCGTGTGTGGGAGGACCTTGCTGCGCGGCATTCTGCCGCCGTCGACGTGGTATCGGCATGTCGCGGTGGCGCGATGGGCCAACGCGGTCGGGAGGATCGGCGTGGTCCAGTGGACGACATCGGCGTGCTTCATGATCAGGAGATCGCCGGCCGCCAGCACGACGGATACGCCGTTGGCCAGAACGAGTTCTCCGCCGCAGTCAGCGTGGGGGGCGGTGAGACAGATCATGATCTGGAAGTCCCCGGTCGTATCGTCGTGGGGCGCGATGGAGTCTCCGATGCCGTACCGGTTCACCCATCGACGGGTTGTGACCACCGGACTCGTGAATCCGGTGACGCTCGCGATGGCTTCCACGAGCTCAGTGGCCAGGGACAGTACGGAGAAGGGCTCTTGTGCTTCGGTATCCGCGAACGGCGTATAGGTGTTGTCGAGCAGATCGATTGACCACGCCCCTTCCTTCGTCTCCACTCGTTCGGTTACGAGTCCTGGCACTGCGCTGAGATGTTCATCCAGCTGGGACATCGTTTCTGGCGAGAACAGGGCCGGAACATGTGCGATCGTGTCCCGGGTGACCAGTCGCGTCAGCTCGGGCAGTTGGGCGCGTAGGCGCTGGCCTGCATCGCATACCTCGCGAGCCACTTCTTTCTGGCGTCCCACGTTGTCGGGTGCGAGGTTCGCGGCGAAGGTATTGGCGATGTCATTGTTCCACATTTATGGTTCCCAGCTTGATCATTCGAGCCGCATTGGCGACAACAACTCTGGTCATGGCGGCGCGTGGCTCAGCCCTCTGGAAGAGGTGATCACCGTCAGGGATTTCGTGGATGTCTATCCCTAGCGCGGTGAGTGCCGCTCGATTACCGATTGGCTTGTCCAGCCCACCTCTCACAACCACGGCCGACACGCGCCGGAAGTCGAGGTCGGCCAGTGGCTTGTGCGTCGTCAGATCCCGCGGAAAGAGCGTCGGCAGTTCGTGCTCTCCGCCACGGATCAAGCGAGGCGGCGGCGGACGCTGGTCTCCATCGGAAAGGTCGCTGGAAACTGCGACGAGCCCATGTGCCAGGGGGTCGTTTGCGGCTGCACTCGCTGCAGCTAGAGCGCCCAGGCTGATGCCGCAATAGATGACAGGGACGGACCTACTCAGTTCTGCCAGGCCGTGGTCTGCCGCTGTCCGGGCGTCCTGGGCCATCGACGTGACGGTTGGGTGTTCCGCCGGGTGTGAGGAATCACCGCAACCACGTGCGTCGAACCTGATGGCTGCGAGTCCCTGAGCAGTGAGCGCGACGGCCAGATCCTTGAGTAGTCCTCCTGGCCCCACGCGGTCTCCCGTCAGGCCGTGGCATATAACTGCGAGGCCCACCGGTTTGGGGGGGGCGTTGAAGGTGCAGGCAAGCCATTCGCCGCTGGCGAGAGAGATGATGAGCTCACCGTGCGGGTTGGTCACGCCTGCTCCGGCGATGGGTAACGGTGTGTGAAGCAGGGCTTGGCCACGCGAACGTGCTCGTAGACGTGCCGGCTCTCGCCCGGGTTATCGCGCAGCTTGGTCTTGCGGAACTGGCTCAAGTCGATGCGACGGCCATGCTGGGAGACAACCGAGGGCAACCGCGTGGGGTGGACGCCGATCCGCACGCGCATCTTCTTGAGGTATTCGATCTGCTTGATGATGCAGTAGCTGCAGTCCAGGCAGGTCTCGATGTTCTCCGACCAAGCGAACCATGAGGAGGTGGCCTCGAGCTTGTGATCGCCTGCTGGCACGGTCAGCAGGTTGTAGTTGCTCTTGAGCTCCTCGATGTAGACGTCGGAACGGCAGAGCATGCGCAGAAAGTTGATGTCACCAGTGGTGCCCTGCTGAAGTACGAGCGAATCGTCGATGATGTCGAACTCGTACCCCATCGCTGAGACCGCGTCCAGGTTCCTGGGTGCCGACAGATCGTGCACCCAGCACTCCATGCCGTGAATGTATGCTCCGGCGCAGCTGGTCTTGTGGAAGCACTTGACCCCCGCAGCGTCACAGTACTCGACCAGCAACTCCTCGACAGGCCTTTGTATCTTCTTTTTCTTGTACGGATCGTGCAGTCCACCCAGCACGAGCAGACCCGTGTGTTCGGCTGCTACATCGACGAATTTCTGGAGCGTCTTGGGGTCGTCGTTCAATCCGCGGATGATGGGGCGGGTGAAGACGAGCGTATTGGGAAAGATCTGCCGCAGCTCTCGGATCATTACCACGCGGTCGTCGAATGATATGCCACCCTCGTCCAACGCTGTCAGCGAGTAGAAGACCACGACCTGCGAGACGTCGGCGACACTTCGCAGCTTGTCGAGAACCGCAGCGTCGGGGCCGGCCTTCGTGAAGATCGCGATAGGCGCGCGGTGCCACCTCAACTCGCGGAGCTTAACGATGGTGTTGTCGACCTGTTCGGGGATGAAAGGGTCACCGTATGTATCGTTCACCGAGACAGGAAGCGTCTGCGACCAGGTCGGCCCAGCAGGGTCGTGGCGCATCAGGGGGTCGTCGAGCAGCTTCGGCGTATCGAGGAAGACGGGTGACGAAGCAGGCACAGGAATTCCTTTCGAGAGAAGTAGCACCTTGGCGTCGTGATCAGCTCCGGTGATGAGAGCTCACTGGTGCAGATTCAGCAAGGCTGAGAAGAGCTTGTCCACGACCTGTTGCAGCGGTCCGGTATTGGTGACGAAGACGTCATGCGGGGTGTTGTCCGTGACGGAGGTCTCGGTTGCGTGCACAGATGCCTGGCTTGAGGCATATCCGTCGCGAGTGAGCAGTCTTGCGCGGCGGGTGTGGTCATCCACTCGTAGTCGCACGGTCGTGAATCCATAACGACGACACAGCGCCAGTTCGTCCTCGAAACGGCAGTCAGCCACGTATGCGGAAACCTGAGGTCCCAGCTGTGTCAGCTTCGCTTCCATGCCGCGAAGCCAGTAGCGGGGGTTCTGTGTGCGTCGGACATCCGTACCCCACCACTGGTAGAGAGCGCGGGCAATGGGAGCGTTCGGCACTGAACCAAGGGCCGAGACGTCATTGAGCCTTTGCAGAGCGGCTTGCGCCGTATGTGGCTCGATGCGGAGCTTGTCTGCGATGAAACGTTCCGCCGAGGCCGGAGGCCACTCATGCGCGGCTTCGGCGCACCTCAGCAGCTCGGTGACCTCGCCCTTGACCAGATCTCCGAACGAAAGTCGGAGAGGGGCATGGCCTGCCTCGTCGAGCGCTGCTCTGCCGACGGTGTCCTTGCCTGCACCGGATAATCCGGAGAACGCAAGGCGCAGCGGTTGCCTGGAATCTGAGAAACTACCTCCGGCCACGGAATGAGACCCTCTCCGGTTTCAACCATCCTTCGACACAGCCACGGGAATAGGCCAGGTGTTGGGCAAGACCTGCGTACCCCGTGACGGTCTCGAAGTAGAGACAGTGCAAGGGATCGGCCTCGAGTCGTCCGATCGGTTCCTCGACCAGGAAGTTGGGGTATTCCGCAATGGCACGTTCGAAATGTTCGATTGCTTGCTCGTGGTCTCCCATGGCCTGGGCCACCATCCCCCGATTGATTCCGGCATGAACCAAACCGGGATCGTCACGCTGTACAGCGGCGAACGTGGCGTCGGCCGAGTCGAGGTCGCCGGCCTCCGTCTGGCACACGCCGATCATGTTGACCAGTGCCGTGTCAGTGGGCTTGAGCTGCAACCCGGTGCGGTACGCAGCAAGAGCGTCCTCGTTACGTCCCACGGAGCGCATCACATGCCCGCGGAAGAACCAGACGGTTGGATTCGCCTTGTCGGCGCGCAGGGACTTGTCACTCCACTCGACCGCCTCGTCGAACCTTCCCAGGATGCGCATGTTGAGCCCTATGTATCCGAGGAGGACCGCGTCGTCGGGCTGTGCCTCAAGCTGCGCTTGCATGAGCGACATGTACCGCAGCGCCTTGGCTTCGCGCTCTGCCCTGGATCGCATGTGCCCGACGTGGGTGAGGATCGCGTCGGTTGTGCCGATCCGAAGTCCCGCACGTGCGATTGCAGGCTTAACGGATTCGTTGATCCGCCGTTCGTAGCGGATCCGCTCATCGTAGCGAAAGGCCCTGACTTCCCGGCCGGTATAAAATCCGCCCCCGGCAAAGAAGTTATAACGCAGCATCGCAATGGCGCCAACATCTGTCGACTGATCCTCCAGACCACTGCGCAGCCGCTTGGCCTGATCGGGGTTCAGCCGCTCATCAGCATCCAGAAACAGGATCCAGTCCGCTTGGTCCACGAGTGCGAGTGCATGGTTGCGGGCTGCGGAGAAGTCATTTGTGAACGGATGGTCCGCAACGGTGTCCGCTTTCTCGCGGGCAATGTCACGTGTGCGGTCGGAAGACCCGGTGTCCACCACGATCACGCGGTCGCAGATGCTGCGAAGTGAGAGCAGGCACTCCTCGAGGAACCGCTCCTCGTCTTTGGCGATGACACATCCAACAATGCGAGGATGCCGAGCGGGTATGTTCACAAGTATTCCTCCACGACTGTGCCCTGAACGGCGGTCACGGTGTCTCGTAGCTGCTGCCAGGCATCCTTGGGATAGAGCAAAACGTCTGAAGGGCTAGACAGCAGGCTGCAGAGCGCGGCGTCCGTAGCGCTAGGTCCCGCTACAACCAGGAACACGGACGTGTCGGGGCCTCGGCGTGTAACCAGGTCGCGCAGAATCTCTCCGGTGAGTTGTTGGGCGCAATGCACGACTAGTGCGTGTTCGGGGACCTTCCGAACGCCGGCGAAGCGTCGGAAGCAGTCGAGGAAGTCAGCGTTTCCTTTTGGATCGAACGCCGGAGCCAGGCGACCGTAGGGAGCGGCCTCGGGGTGTTTGGCGACCATCATCTCCAGGTTGGCCTGCCAGCCTTGGAACCGGTCCCGAGTCATCGTGCGGTCGTGGTACTGGTGGCCTGCGACATGCCCGAGCGCGAAGGCCCAGCGTGCTCCCGAGCGGCTGAGACGCAGGCCAAGTTCGATGTCTTCGAGGCCCCATCCGCGGAATCTCTCGTCGAACACTTCCTGTGAACTACCGACACGGTCCAGCAGTGATCTGGGCACAGAGAGAAAGCAGGAGTAGGCAAGCGCCCACGGCCTTGGATGGCTGGCAAGGTTGTAGGAGTACAGATCGGCGAGCAGTTCTCTGCTGTCACGTCGGGAGGATGGGCCGGGCGTGTGCTCTCCAGGGGCCAGGTGGCGCCGAAAGCCCGTCATGACCAAGTCCTCAGCAACGGCGTGGGCTCGAACGAGGTCGGCCGGCAGCTGGGGGGTGACCACGATGTCGGAATCGAGGAAGAGCAGAAGGTCCCCTCGGGCCTTTCGGATGCCGGCATTTCTGGCCGCACCCGGGCCGACGCTGCGTTCATGACGCACCACCTGACATCCGTACGATCGCGCTACGTCGGTGCTGGAGTCGGTGGAACCATCATCAACGACGATGACCTCGCAGTCGGGCAGCTCCGTGATCGGCGCGAGGGTGAAAGGCAGGTGATTTGCTCTGTTCTTGACAGGGATGATGACGGACAGCATTACGCACGCTCCAGTTGCAGCCATCGCCTGGCCGCTGCGACCAGTTCATCGACTCTGCGGGTCGCATCGAGCCGCATCAGTACGTCGTCCAGGCCGGGCTCGGACAAGATCTGGGACAGGGCTTCCCTGGCGAGGGAAAGCGACGATGCATCATCGAGTACGCCGGAGGCCCCTCCACGCTGTCCGATGCGATGCAGCGCCTCGGCGATACCTATGTCCAGATGGATCAGCAGATCGGGCTTGGGCACGCAGTCCAGTACGCGCCGGAAAACGTCCAGCTTGTTGCCGAACACCTGCTGATTGGCTCGATGCGACCACACATAGCGGTCACACACCACGTCCGTGCCGGTCGCGAGAGCCGGAAGCACCTCGGTCTCGATACTGCCGAGCAAGCCGTAGGTGAGGTGGGATGCGATGACATCCTCCTCGGCTGGTCCCGTAGTGCGTTCAGCGAAGCGGACACCCGCTCGCACGCGCGCGATCGCGGCCGGGTCGAACGCGAGCGGGCGCACCATGACCGCCATGCGCCCTTGATCTTCAAGTTCGATGCGAAGGGCCTCACACAGCGTGGACTTGCCGCTTCCGTCTATGCCCTCGACGACGATCAGCCGGCCAGAGGTCACTGCAACCACTCCATCACATGATCTGTGACCCACGCTCTCTCCCGCAGCGTCAAATGGGTCTGCGCAGTCGACAGCCACGTAGTCGACGGGACCTTGGCCGACGTCAGACCGGTCAGCAGGTCCGTCAGCACGCTGCGAGGAAAGTTGAGCCCCCCGCAGCATCGGGCCTCGATCCCAAGGTCACTGACCGCACCGGCGTGACCGCTCCCGACCGTCTCCCATGGGCTGAACCGTCGACCTGACGTGGCGTCGAGCAGGTCGCGGAGTCCGAGAACTGTTGGCGGACGCAGGGAAAGCAGCTCGCAGTCGGCTTCCTGGGGCACTGCAAGGGCACCCGCTCCCCTCGCGATCACGACGAGACGTAGGCAACGGGACTTCAGCCAACTGATGGCCGAGGAGACCTGAAGCCGCCACAGGTCGAAACTCACCGGGCCGGAATCGTTTCCGCAGCCGGACAGTTCCAACCGCAGGGAACCGAAGCCAGCCTTGTGTCCACGATCTGCTAGCTCGGACCAAAGATAATTGATGCCAGACCGCGGCTCTCCCATGCCCGGCACAATAAGAAGAGCGGTGTCTTTCTCGGCCGGATGCCATAGACCCGGCGACAAGTCATGACCAGTGGTTACGTAACGAGGGATGCCGACACTGTCAGGCAGTGTGCCCCGGGCCGCGAGAGAGGGCTGGCCCCATTGGACGTTTGTCATACGTTCGCTCCTCGAGGCGCACCGAGTGTCAAGCCGCAGGATGCACGCCCATCTGCGATGGGTTCCATCGCATTGAGGCGGCGGCCAACACCGACAGGTCGGCCGCCGCCTCTCTCTACGCAGACTGTCTGCGTCAGGTGGGAAGCGTGGTCGGCTCCTCACCCTCGATCTCGAAGTCGTCGTCGTTGTTGGCGATCATTGTGCACCTCCTTTCTTCCTACTCGAAGGGAATCCCTCGTCTCCTGACGGACTCAAAGTCTCGTCATGAGACGGCAACCCCAAATTCCAGCAGCTTGTCAACTGCCTTCAGGAACTTGTGGTCGTCATTTGAGGACAGCTCCGGGTAGCGCCCTCGGGTCTGATCCGGAACATCGGCGATCCGAAGCCCGGAAAGCGTTGTCCAAACCTTCATCATCGGCTCTGTCACCCTGTGCACCTTGTCCGGGCCGTGCAAGATCAGACAGTCAGAAAGCCGAATGGGAAAGAAGTAGGGTGACCTGCGGGGTCCCTCATTCTCCAGCTCAGGCACCACGACCGAAGTGAGGGGCTTGTCCCATCCGTTCATCGTCCCGATCGCGGCCATGTCGCCTGCAAGCGTCAAAAGACCCTCAGCGATCCGCGTCGCTTCCTGAACAGACGGCTGATAGTCCAACTCCTGGTTCCTGGCGCGCCAGACGCGCTTGGCGAACGGCGCGCACGCACTGGAGCGTGCAAGCCGCGCAGCAAGGAACTTCCGGCCGATGTAGTAGTCACCCGCAGCCGCCAGCAGCACCTCGGCGCCGTGACACAGCGCGAGTTCGGCCGCATCGATCGCGACCATGGGGTCACCGCCCTGCAAGGAGCCCAGACAATCCTCTGCAAAGCTCATGGCCGCGAAGGAATGGTGAGTCATGACCGTGTGCCGGACCGATTCAGTGTCCAGTGAATCGATCACCTCGCGGAAGTCTTCCGCAATTGCAAGGGGCGTGCCCAGCGCAAACCGGACGAGTTTCCCCAGTCCTTGCTCGCCCAAGGACAGAGACGAGTAGTCCGTCATGGTAAAGCGATAGCTCGCGCCATGAGCGAGGAGCGACTTGGCCTTGTCCACGCTGATCGGATTAACCTGAACGACGCGCCCTTCCCGATTGAAGCCTCGATAGAATTCTTCGGGATCGTCCGCATCGACCACCATGTGCAAGTCGATGTCCGAAAAGGCGTGGCCAAGTCCGGCGGAGAGGCTACCGCCGAGGAAGGCATATTTAACCCGAGGTGACTCACTGAAATTTTCTTCGTAGACCGCGCGCACTATCTGGAGGTCGCGATCATTGATCAGAGTAGACATCATGCGTCCTTGTAAAAGGTCAGAACTCAGAGGGAGGAGCCCACTCACTGCGCCGAGGCAGTGGACGCCGACGGCGGCGCAGTCTGCTCGTCCCGCGATGCGAGCTGCGCCGCACGCCGGTTTCTCTGCTGCCGACTCATCAGATGCAGAGCCGCTCCCACCAAACCGGCCACCGCACAGCCGCCCCAGAGCGGTAGCCGGCCGGCTTCTTGCAGGCAATAACCGCCCACTATCGGGCCTACGGCGCTAGAGACGGTGAACGCCATCATCGCCACGCCCTGATAGCTGCCACGGAGATCGCTGCGCACAAGCTTCATCATCAAACTCGGTGCCACGCACGACCCAACCATTTGTCCGCAGGTCCAAACTACGGCCGCCACCGCATAGCCAGCGAAACCAGGACCAAGGGTACTAAGCCCGAATCCCGCGCCTAGAATCGCCGCTCCACATGCCAGCGCAACCGACTGGTCAAGCTTGCGGAGTATGTTGGGCACATACGGCTGGAGCGCAATAATCATGCCACAGTTGATCATAAAAATTGCGGCGTAAACTCTCGGTCCAACATGATGCAATGCCATGTCGAGCGGCAAGGAAGACCCCTGCTGACTCAGCAGTAGACCGGATATGAATCCAACAGCAACGAATCCCACGAATACGCGATCACGAAAGACGTAAGCTATGCCTGGCCGGTCGCCGTCGCTCTTCGTTTCCACCCCTGCGTCAGTACGTTGCGGCAACCCTATTACCAGGATGACACCTGCTGCAAAAGTAGTGGCAGCATCGAGCGTGAACAGGAGGGGAATATGCTTGTCGGAGAATATTCCAACCACAGCCGAGCATCCTGCGAGTCCTATGTTCGTTGCCCACGTGTTCAGCGAATAGGCCCGAGCAGTATCATCCGCTGGCACCACATCGGCCACCGCAGCAATCGCTGCCGGTTGAGAAAATGCGCCGCTCACCCCTAGAGCAACCGCAAGGAATCCAAGAACTGGGGCGGACCAGACCGGAATGAGAAGGAGCATCAGGACGGCCGAGGTCGTATATCCAAGGGCGATTACTTTTCGGCGACCCCATCGATCTGCACAGATTCCTCCTATAAGTGCTCCGACGGTGCTGCCAACGCCGCGAAGTCCGTTGATGATGCCGATACCTGCAGCATCCAGAGCGCCGTTCCTCGCGAGGGCGAAGGTCAATGTGAGGAGGACAAACGCCCCCATTTGATTGATGAGAGTTGCCATCCACAGATACCAGAAGGGGCGAGTCAACCCCCTGAAAACGCGCATTCTTCACCCCCGTCACGCATTTCAACGCTTGAAGCAACCCACGTTCAATGATCAACGAAGGAAGATCGATTGAGTATTGAACATCTCCGAAGTAGTGGCTCGCGGGCAGTTGTTAATTCCGCTTCGTGCCCTGCGGGTGAGTCATGCCCTGAGCGTGCACACTATCTGTCCCCCGGTTTGCGTTTGATCTCGCACTGCAATCTCACATGAACTTAGCAACAAGATCAATGGCACGAGGCGTAAAGAGTTGATCAAGCGGCAAGAGTCGGTCTCCGGCTGGCTGGATCCGGGCGCCGCGATATATGCGGGGTGAGCTTGGAGGACAAGGGACGGTGCGCCGAGGTTCGGGTGGATCGACCTCGCCCGCAGTTGGCTGAATTTGGTCGGCGCAGTCCCTGCGGAACAGGCCCCGAGCGAGCAGGAGCATGTCGAGATCGGACAGATGGACTCCGAGTTCGCCAGCCGAGAGGAAAGGGGCAAGAGAGTGGGTTCCAGAGCGAATGCGTTTGGTATCTTCTAGGCATGAATGCAACTAGGGCGATGTGGCCAAAAATGGATATCTGGCAGCATGCCGATAGTCTTGTAGAAAACGGACGTATCATCATTGATCGCGCGGCTGGTTCAGCTCATCCCAAGATCCCTGAGTTCATCTACCCTCTCGATTACGGGTACATCGAGGGCACTCAAGGCGGAGACGGTGAAGGGGTCGATGTGTGGGTGGGGCGTGCATCCATTGCTGCGGTAACAGCAATCGCTTGCACCGTCGACCCTTATAAGAGCAACGCTGAGCTCAAGTTGTTCTGGCGCTGCGGTCCTGAGGAGGTCGCACTCGTAGAGCGGTTCTATGAGCCCCAGCCGCAGGCTGCTCTTGTCCTGCTGCGTCCAGGCCTGGTGGGCGACTGAGCTCCCGCACATGTTCCGGTTTGACGGACACCATCGGTGTAGCAGTCAGGCCGGGCGGCGTCGTAGCCAGCGATGGCATCCCGCCAAGTGGTGTGACAGCGGTCTCCGCATAACCCGTGGTCAGGGCCGGCCATCGCGCAACTATCCGGATAAAGGCGCTCGTTGAAGCGCGATGGCCCATCCCAGCATGACTTACTCCGCCTGACCGAGTTGCTGCGCACGGCGGGTCATGTCCCGCGGGGTGGTGTAGTCACGGCTGAGGCGTCCCCCAAGGCCGGGTAGTTAAGGAACTTGCAGGTCACGCAAGGAGTGTTGGCGAGCTTCGGATGTGGAGCAACGGAGCTCGTTGGTACAGGCAGTCGTCCAAGACAGCTTGTATTCAAGGAGCTCCGTTGGGGGTCAGGCCCGGCGGAGAACCACGGCGCAATCATCACTGCTCTGTTGCTTTGGCTGCCTCGGACCTGTTCGAACCCCCTTGACAACAGCGCAAATCCGTTAACTACCTGGCCTTGGGGGGGAGGCCCCTACAGTGCGGTTGCATTGAACCTCATCCGGCTTGACGCCTGGTGGAACGGCCACCCCCTCGATCGCACCCGTAGTAGCCACCTCGCCCGACTCGAACTCGCCCTCGCTTCCTGAATTAACCACCAGGATCATCTCCTTGGCGAAATACGCCGCTGCCCGGCGCAGGATCTCCCGCTCGAGCTCCCACTCCTTCTCCGCCTTGCGCAGCCGCCCGTTCTCCGCGCGCAGCCGGGCCAGTTCCTCATCCCGACTCTCCGCGCTCTGCTCACCGTGGCTATGAGCGCGGCCCGCGTGCTCGTCGGCCTGGCGCACCCAGCTGCGCAGCGTCTCGCCGGTCACCCCGACATCTGCCGCGACCGCCGCGTACGTGCGCTTCCCGCCCGCCGCGCGGTACAGCGCGACAGCGTCGTTCCTGAACTCCGCCGGATACGGAGACTTACGTCCCACCAGGACACCTTCCCTTGGATCTGCAGATCCATTGTCAGAGTGTCCACGTCACGGGGGTCGCCTCACCGCTGGACGCCACCCGGCAGGGCTGCAAGGTGGGCAATCTGGCTGAAGAACGCCAGGGCCGCCGCCGCCCGCAAGGCGCAGGAGATCGAGTAGCGGCGTGCCGAGGGCCTGCCGGTGGAGTCGGCGGCCGGTGCGCTGTCGGACGAGCGGCGCGAGCAGCTGGAGGACATCGCCCCGTCGTGGTGCCCGCCCTGGCCGGTGGCGCTGTCCCTCGGTGGGCGCCTGGTCCACCAGCCAGACTTGCGCGGCGGTCATCTTTGGCCATGCTCCCTCGCCTCGCAGACGGCTTCCCATTCGGCAAAGGTGAGGCACTCCTCTGCAGTGCGTGCCCGCCAAGCTCGCGTGGCTTCAGCCAAGGAAGCAAGGATTCGATTGCGGATGACGAAGGCCGGCGGTTCGGGCTGAGCGGGTTCGGCGGTCGAGCGCGAGGACTCCAGGCGAGAGCGCAGCTGGGCTGAAGCCTCAAGGAATTCCTGGTTCGGGGGGACGCCAATCGGGGTGTGGTCTGTACTGGCCTTCTGCCTGAGCGAAGGGGACTTGTCTGTGGACTCGGACCAGCGGGCTATGAGTAGGCCAGCTGGTGAGACTGGCCGGGCAGGGGTCCGCCACGCCAGGAGGTCTGCTGCGATGTCTGGGGTGCTGTGGCCGGTGTTGATCCAGGGTCGTAGGGCGAAGGCGAGTCGGCGGAGGCTCTCGGCCTGCGCCCAGGGCACTCTCGGGCGGATCCAGGCAGCGACGGACACCGCGTGAGCGGCCTGTTCCGGGCTGGCTCGATAAGGCTCGGGGACACAGGGTGCCTGGCGCCTTTGCGGCCGGGCGCGCCTCAAGGTGTTGTTTATCTTCTGTTCAACATGAGCTGAAAGTCGTGGGTGGTTGGTGTTACAGGAAGGGGTGTCACGGTGGCGGCGGTTGGGTGGCCGCCGGTGTTGCCGGGCCTGGGTGATGGCCTGTTCGCGGCCGCGTGCGGTGAAGCCGACATGGCGGGCGTTGTAGCCATGGCCGCGTATGCAGTGTCCGTACGCTTCGTCCCACGCTCGGGGAACGACGGCGGCGTAGATGGTGGCGGTGCCAGCCCATGTACCGCTGCCTGGTGGACGGATGTTGGTCCGAGAGCCGTGGACTACCCAGACGAGGAGCCCTAGTTCGCGAAGCACGGTGATGTGCCGCTCGAGGGTGCGTCGGCTGATGCCCAGGCGTTTGAACATGGCATCGCGGCAGTAGGCGACCTGTCCGTCGGCGTTCAGGCGGGCGGCGAGATCCTCAGCGACACGCAGTGTGGTTTCGCCGGCCCTCGGGTGAAGGCCTTCGCTGATAGCCCAGCGGGAGGCTCGCAGGAAGTCGGCGCGCCGGGTACGGCGGGACGCAGTCGTGCCGATCTCTTGAGCAATGCGCTCGCGAACCAGGACGAATGAGCGGTTTGCGAGCATGCGCTGTTGTGGCTGCGCCGGGGTCGGCTGTGGAGCGGACTCCTGGACCGGCGGGCGGGCATGCTGCATCATGACGAGAGCACGCGCTCCTTTCGGGCGTGCGAGGGCCCACGACAGTGGGTTGGTATTGCGCAAATGGAGTAATCCGCCCTGGCAGGGGCGGTTCTTCTCGGCCTTGGGCCGGGACTTCACCGTGTGAGCTGGACACTCGGACGGTGGTGATGTGTATGCGGCGGACGAGCTGCGGTGCTGGACACACCGTGCGGCGCGCCGCCGCGGGGCGTGCCGCACAGGCTCGCCCCGCTAGTCATTCATGCAGGCATAGGGCTCCTGAAGTGTGTATGCGTTACCGACCTGGTAGTCGTGCCTAGGCGCCGTCGATGGGAATCGCCACGAGGCGATGTCTGACTACCGAAGTCGGCGGCGGGTGGCTGCGTTGAAGAACAGACAGGGCAGGTGTAGGCCCTCTGGGCAGCCCAGCCTTGAGGCCGTCGTGGCTGTCCCGTTCGTACATGACACCTGCGTGCGGGGAGTCAGGGGCGTGGCTCTGAGCACACGGGAAGGAAGCCTGTTGATCGTTCGACGCGCGCGGGGTGGCTGGGCGTGATCCACGCCTATGTGCGGAAACGGGCCACCTGAGACCGCTTGCTCAGTCGAGAGATCTGTACGGGTTTCGGTACGTGGCAGCGCGGTCGTACAAGCGTTCACGCGCTCTGCCGCTGATCCTGCGCATGCCGCCGCGTGCCTTGTTGAGCGATCGGGAAATGTCTGCGATCACTAGCATGGATTCACCGAACTGATCGAAGATCCCGGAGGACGACGGGGCCCACACGCCATCCGGCGCATGCTGCTCCACGACCTCCTTGCACGTGGTGACGAGCTCCGTCATCAGGCGATGAAATTCGGCCCAATCCGCATCGGTGAAGTCGCTTTCAGTCACCCATTGCGCATCCCGCACCGCTGGCGTGCGCATAGCCAAATCTCCCAATGGTTGAAGTGTGAACGGATGATTGGCAGCCCAGGAGCGTACGCCGGCGGGCTGGCCACCGTCCCGGCTGAAGATCCATCGCCAGGATGGCGTCGAACGACCGGACCACTCAGGGCGGTTGACTACGACTTAGCCCCGGCGAGAGTGATCACGGTGCGCAGCGATCCTGCTACCGCGCAGCTCGGAATGTCAACTATGCCTTCCACTATGAGCAAAGGTAGTTAACATTCTGGCTTGATGTCGCAGGGAGCGGATACGCTCGACGGGATCCTCAGCACGAACTTTCGCCCAGGCCCTTGGAGCAACTCGGTGGCAGCAGATGCCTACGCCCAACTGGCAGACACTCTTGAGCGCCTCGCTGACGTGGTCGCGCCGAAGAGGCTTGTGGACGTCCTGGACATCGAAGACCTGTCCCAGCGCACGGGCATCCCGTCCGAGACCGTTGTCGTACTCCTCGAGGGCGGCCGGGTGGAGGAGACATCGGTCAACGACCGTGTACGTCAGCGGTTGGCCTTCCTGCGGGAGACGCGGCGCCGGCCGGACGGAAGGCGCTACACCCTCGAGGAACTGGGGAAGATCACTGGTGGGGTCACGCGCCAGACGATGCAGAAGTGGCGTGACAACGGTACGCCCAGCATCGAGGCTGCGGACCTGCTGCGTCGGTACTTCGATTTGCCGGCAGGCTTCATGACCGCTGACGAGCCGGAAGCGCTGAACGAGGCGCTCCAGCCCCAGTTGCGGGAGCTTGGAGAGCAGTGTGATCCGTTTGCCCAGCTGCCGCCGGAGTTGCGTCGGCTGGCGTTGCGTTCTCCCGATGTCGCCGCGAAGACCATCAGTTTCATGGCGGCTTGGGCCATGGAGATCACGGAATCGGCCGTGACGAACGAGGCCGGCTCCCCGGCGGAGGACTCGCCGGCGGACGACGCCTGAGACGTCAGCCTGTCGCTCTGAGGGGAATCCGGCGCCCGTCAGGCGAGCATCACTTTTCGGCCAGCCGATCTGGCTGCCGGAGTCCCCTTCCGGCGGTACACCCGTTTTCTCCCCGGGCACGCGGATCCCAGGGTGGTGGCCCAAACGTCGGCGTCCTTGGCATATTGAGGTCATGCATGACCGCCAGGCGGTGCTTGGTGCAGCTGCTGGCTCGTCCGCGGTTCCTCCCGACGGCAGACGTCCATGAGACCCGCGGGGAGAAGTGTGCGCACTATCGGAGAGAGGCACCAGCTGGTGAACGGCTTGCTCGGAAGGGCGCGGACGAACAGGGAGATGCGCCGGCTGGCGGGCGCGTTGATCGACCCCATCCGCGTTCCGGTCCCGGCCGACCCCAACGTGTTGCTGGACGCGCTCATCACGTCCGTCAGCCAGTGGCGTGGCCGCCGGGTCCAGGTGCACCAGAGAGCCTTTCCGCCGGTGCTGCGTGCAACCGGGTTGTGGATGGAGCGGGCCAACCAGGACGGCACCATCGCCGACCACATCATCATCGAGGAGCACGCCGCCGCCTGGCACAAGCTCGTCATTTTCGGTCACGAGGTGTGGCACATGCACAAGGACGAGGCGATTGACCCGTCCGCGCTGGCCGCCGCGACCCGCACCGACTTCGTCGAGGCTGCGGAGAAAGAGGCTGAAACGTTCGGCCTGCTGGTAGCCCAGCGTCTGCGGCCGTGGCTGCAGGCGGCACCAGACTCTGTGTACGCAGCCAAGGGCGGCGTCGACAATCTGGCCGGTCGCATCGGGGCCGCGTTGAACTACCGGGGGACCAAGTCATGACCGCCCTGATCAACTTTGTGAGCTGCGGTGTGCTGTGGCTCGGACTCAGCCTTAAGCTTCGAGACCTCATAGGTCACAGGAGCGACCCCTTCCTCCGCACCATCACGGCGCTGCTGGCCCTGGCAAGCCTGTGTTTCCTGTTCGGCGCCCCGCCCACCGTGGGTGCCATCAACGGGATCAGCGGGATCCCGAACCTGGCCGCTCCCCTGACCTACGCGGTCATTACGGCCTACGGGGCGTCCTCCCTGGTACTGGTGGTCTACTGGCGCAACGGCACCCGCGGGCGACGGACTGCCCGCCGCTGGATCATCAGCTATGCCATCGTCGTCGCCGCGATCGGTGTGCTCTTCGCGCTCGGTACCACACCCGTGGAGCGGCGGACCGACTTCGACACCTACTACGCGCGAACCCCGTACATCAGCGCGATGATCGTGCTGTACCTCGTGGCCCACCTCCTCGCCGTCACCATCACCTGTGTGTGGTCCCTGCGTTGGGCCATGGGCCGCACGGTCCATGGATGGGTGCGTGCCAGCCTGTTGACACTCGCCATTGGCACGCTGATCGGCGCCGGCTTCAGCATCACCAAGCTCGCGGCCGTCATCGCCCTGTGGAGCGGCCACGACCTGGACTTCCTCTCGACGCGGCTCTCTCCCGGCTTCGCCGGGCTCGGCGCCTTCCTGACAGTCGTGGGCGTCCTCTTGCCGTTCTTCGGGCACCACGTGACGCACTGGTGGCACGAACTGCGCCTGTACCGCCAGCTCGCGCCGCTGGACCGGCTGCTGAAGGACTTCCTCAAGCGCCGGGCGCTGCGGCTGCACCGGCCGCGGACACTGTCGGTATGGGTGACCTGGCGCCAGACGAGCATCAACAATGGGCTGGCCGCCCTTCAGGACTATTTCGACCGGGACGTGTACGAGCCGACGCTCGAGCGCGAGCTGGACGCTTCGGGCGATCGTACGGCGGCAGAAGTTGTCGCCCTGGCCGCGACCATCGCGGCCGCGGCCCGCAGCGAGAGCACCGGACAGCCGCCCCTGGGCTGGACGGGGCAGCCGGGTCTCCTGGATCCGCACCACATGGAGTTGCACACCCTGGTCCGGATCGCTGCCGCTCTGGCCCGGTCCGAGCGGGTGATGCCCTTCCTGGCGCACGGCGCCCCGGCCGCGAAGAGCCGTACCTGACTCCTCCTTCGGCAGTACGCCCCCTCCCGCCCTCACCCCCCACGCGCGGGCCTGATTGGAGTTTTCAGGCATGAGCATCGTTGTGTACGTCGCGGCAGCCGGTCTTGCGGTCGCGGCTCTGCTGCTGCTTCCCGGGCCCCGGCTGTCCCGGCGTAACCCGCTCACGGTCTCGACCTGCATCTCTGCCGCTCTCGGGGCAGTCTGCTTCACGTGCTCGGCTCCCGCGACGCTGGCTCGGGTCAACGAGATGACGGGTGTCCCGAACTTCGGTGCTCCGCTGACGTACTCGTTCATCTCCGCGTACAGCGCCTCGGTACTCATTCTGCTGATCCACTGGCGCGGCGGCCCGCAGGAGCAGATCCGGGTGATGGTCACGCGGATCGTCATCGCCTACAGCATCTTGATCGTCGCTGTCATCACCCTGTATCAGCTGGGCAGTACACCGGTCGAGCGTTTGCAGGACCTCGATACCTACTACGCCCGCACCCCGTACATCAGGGAGATGATCGTTCTCTACCTGGTCGGGCACGCGGTGTGCGCGGTGAGCATGATCGTACTGAGCTTGCGCTGGTCCCGCACCGTCACCGGGCTGCTCCGGACCGGGCTACGGCTGATCATGGTCGGCCTGATACTGGACGCCTTCGGCTTCGTCCTCACGAAACTCGTCGCTGTCGCGGCCCGCTGGAGCGGGTACGATCTCGACTGGCTCTCCACCACCGTGGCCCCGCCGGCCGTTTCCCTCGGTGCTTTGATCACCAGTGCCGGATTCGTCATTCCGCGGCTTCTTCCGACAACGCGCGACCACTGGCAGAGCATGAGGGACTACCGCGCACTGCTGCCCTTGTGGGAGCAGGTGAAGGATGTGTCCACCGCGCCCAAGCCCTCACCGTCGCGGTGGCGGCTGCCCAAGGACCGGCTGCAGGTGCTCGAACTAGCCATCCATGATGCTCTGCTGCAACTGGTCCCCGCCTTCAACCAGGGCCTGGGCAGGACCGTGTACGTCCGCGCCCTCGACCACGGCCGCTCCCGCACCGAGGCTCTCGCCGTCTCCGAAGCCGCCATGGTGGTGGATGCCGCAGCCGAGGCAGGCGTCTCCTACGACTCTTCTACGGCCCCGCAGGACATGCCAGTTGAAGTGGACCGCTACCGTCTCCTTGCCACCACCGCTTCCGGCACGAAGGAACTCGTGCAGCTCGCCAAGGCGCTGGTGCAACTGGCCGCCGTCCAGGAGCCCAGGCCCCGCACAAGGGTGCGGTGATGACGTCCACCCCTGACACAAGGAGTCCCATGTCCCGTACTGCTGTGGTCATCGGCGCGGGAGCTGCCGGCATTCTGGCCGCGGCCGCTCTCGCGCTCGTGGTCGACCAGGTCGTCGTGCTGGAGCGCGACGCCCTCCCGGACGGGCCCGAGAACCGCAAGGGAGTGCCCCAGGGCCGCCACGCGCACCTCATGATGGCCGGCGGCCTGGACGCCATGGACACGCTGATCCCGGGCATGGACATGCGCAAGCACCTCATCGCCTCGGGCGCCAACGAGATATCCCTCTGCCGTGACATGGTCGTCTTCTCGTCAGTGGGATGGTTCCACCGGTGGCGTCACGCAGATCCCCTCATCGTCACGTGCAGCCGGGCCCTGCTGGACTGGGCAATACGCACGGCGGTGCTCAAGTCCCTCAACAACATCGAGATCCGACAGGCCAAGGCCATCGACCTTCTCGGTGATTCCGAGCGCGTCCGCGGCGTGCGCATCGCCACCGCCGGCCCGGACACCCCGTTCGACGCCGACTTCACCGCCAAGTACGGGCTCCAGCTCTCCGCCGACCGCGGCGAGGCCGATCTGTACGCCGACTTCGTGGTGGACGCCAGTGGCCGCGGGTCACGCATCTCAACCTGGCTCGGCAGCATCGGCGTCAACGACATCCCCGAGCGGACCCTGGACTCCGGCCTGGTCAACTCCACCCGCCTGTACCGCATCCCCGAGGGCGCCGGAAGCTGGCCGCTGACCATGATCCAGCCGAACCCCTTCACCGGAGGACCGGCCCGCAGCGGCATGATCGTGCCGATCGAGGGCAACCGGTGGATGGTCAGCCTCGGCGGGTCGCGGGGCGGCGAGCCGCCGAAGGACCCGGACGCGTTCCTGCAGTACGCACTCGACCTGCCGCACCCGATCGTGGGCCAGCTCATCGCCGGCGCCGAGCCGCTCACGCAGGTCTTCACGAGCCACAGCACCAGCAACACCCGGCGCTACCTGGAAAAGGCGGCCGTCTGGCCTGAGAACTTGGTGGTACTCGGAGACGCACTCGCCACGTTCAACCCGCTCTACGGCCAGGGCATGAGCGTCGCCGCCCTGGGTGCCCAGGCGTTGGCGAAGACCATATGGCATCGCTGGGGTTCGCAGGGCCTTGCCCGCCGTGTACAGCGTGAGGTCGCCAAGTCGGTGGACGCCGCCTGGACCCTCGCCGTGAGTTCCGACGTCCTGTACCCCAACGTGATCGGCGGCGAGCCCACCGCTACGGACCGCCTGGCCGCGCAGTACACGCGCCGGCTGACCCGATCGGCGACCGGCTCATACTCTGCTGCGTCAGCGCTGTTCGACGTGACCAGCATGAGGAAAAGCGCGCTGCGGCTGATGCAACCCAGGCCGCTGCTCGCCGCACTGACCGGCCCAGCGTTGCCTTCCCTGTCCGGTCCCCCGCTCACGCCCGCCGAGCAAGAGACCCTCCGCGGCCTCATCCGCGCCGGGCAGATGGGCCAAGGCCCGCAGCCCTCGGCGTAGTACGCCCGCTCTGCCGACGCCCTGCGTGGAGCGAATCCGGCACAGCAAACGTCCTGCCCAGGGCAGGAGCCATGCCAGCGGTCCCTGGTGGAGGGCCCTCCGGCAGGTACCCACCCCTGGCGCGATTCGTGTGACGCTGCCATGGTGGCGTGCGCCGCCGGCCGTGCTCCTCACCGGACGCAAGACTGCTCTGTACGACGCCATCCTCGCGCTGACCCCCTACTGCGACTCCGCCGTCCGCGAGTTCGCCTACCGATCGGCACTGCGCAACGGCGATGACGAGACCCACGCCGCGGTCACCGCTGACGCCGCCATGCTCCTCATCGCACGCGACCGGCAGCGCACCGGCACTGAACAACTGCAGGAGACGACACGCATACCGGCACACCGCGTGCGGGACCTGTTTCCCCTGTCCTTGGCACTCACCTCGCCCGTACTGCCGAATCTCCTGAACCAACTCGGTACCCCAAAGAAAGCAGCCCATCATGAGTGAGGTCTCGCGCCGCAGCCCCGCCCGGGTAGTGGTCGTCGGGGGCAGCATGGCCGGCATGCTCGCCGCGGCCGCAGTCAAAGAACACGTCGACACCGTCGAGATCATCGAGGCGCACGAGTTGCCCGACGGATCCGCACCCCGCACCGGCGTCCCCCAGGCCGTTCACATCCACATGCTGCAGACCGGCGGCGCCGAGGCGATCGAGACCCTCCTGCCCGGCAGCACCGACCTCCTGCTGGCCGCAGGCGCCAACCGCATACCTGTCACCACCAACATGGTCATCTACTCCCCCGAGGGCTGGTACCGCCGCTGGCGGCGCGCCACTCACCACCTCATCTCCGCAAGCCGCGACCTGACCGACTTCATCATCCGCGAACAGGTACTCAAAGACCCCCGGGTCAGCGTCCGCACACACACCAGGACCGTTGGCCTGCTCGGCGACCACCGCACCGTGACAGGGGTACGGGTCCGCACCGCAGACGGCTCGGAGGACGAACTACACGCCGACCTGGTCATCGACGCCTCAGGACGCTCCACCCGCACACCCCAGTGGCTCGCCCAACTCGGCATCACCGACCTCAAACAGGACGAAATCGACTCCGGCCTGGTCTACGCCAGTCGGATCTACCGCGCCCCCGTCCCCACCCACAACTGGCCCATGATCGGTGTGCAAGCAGACCCACGACTACCCGGGCCGGGCAACGCAGGCGGCCTCCTCCCGATCGAAGGCGACCGCTGGCACGTCAGCCTGATGGGCACCCCCGGCGCCCACCCCACTCGGGACGCCGACGCCTTCGAACCCTTCGCCCGCACCCTGCGCCACCCCCTCATCGCCGACCTCCTCGCACACGCCGAACCGCTCACCGACGTCAGCGTCACCCACAGCACAGCCAACCGACGCCACTACTACGAACGACTCACCCACTGGCCCGAGGGCCTCATCGCACTGGGTGACTCGGTCGCAGCCTTCAACCCCGTGTACGGGCACGGCATATCAGTGGCGGCACAAGGCGCCGTCGCCTTGCGTGACCTGCTCACCAAGGGGCATGCCACCGGACTCGCCCGCCACGCCCAACGTGCCATCGCCCGCCCCATCGACAGCGCGTGGGCCCTCGCCACAGGACAGGACATCCACTTTCCCACCACAACGGGCAAGAGCCCGACCATCACCGATCGCCTCGTACACCGTTACGTCAGCCGCCTCTCCCGCACCGCCACAGGCTCCTTCCACGCCGCCACGGCCCTGACCGACGTCCTCGCCCTTCAGGCCCCGCCCACCACACTCGTCAAACCCAGTGTGCTGCTGACGGCCCTCCTCGGTCCCCTCCGCACGCCACTTGACCGCCCCCAGCTCACACGGGCCGAGCACGACCTCCTGAGTGGACGTTAAGCTCGTCCGACACGCCCCGGGCTCGGCGGACACGGCTAGGGTCGGCCACTTGCCGTCGCGGCCAGGGAACACCGCGCAGAGCACGTCGACGGGCAGCGCTCCTGCTGCGCCGCGGACATGCGGCACCCGCGCTCCGCTCGATCCCCGGTACGCCTTCAGTGCGCGCACGGGGGGAAGCCCTGGTCGCTTCTGCCGTCCGCTCCGCTTGCACCGGGTCACCGCTGTAGTCGTACCTCGAACTACGAACCCGGAATCACAAGTGCCCGGGATTTTAGGATTCGCTCGACGAAATCCCTGGCTTCCGCGAGGAAGCGTCTGAGTGCGGGGTCGGAGTCGTGGTCGATGGCGAAGGCGTCCAGGTGCTCCAGCAAACGCGGCGAAGCGGCGTTGTAGGGGAAGATTCGGTCCGCCAGGAGGGCACGCATTTTCTCCGGGCGCTCGGCCCACAGGGTCGGCAGCACCTGAAAGTAGGCCTCAGCGAAGCCGCTGGTGAGCTCAGCGTGCTCGGCCAGACCGAAGCCGTTGGCCACGGCCAGTACGGCCTCGGTGCCGAGTTCGGTTTCGGTCAGCAGCCGCCACGCCTCCGTCTTGTGGGCGATGTCCGGGATCGCGGCGCGGGCTCCGCGGGCCTCGTTGCGGCCCTGGTCGGTGGGATCGCATTCGAGTTCCGCGTCGATTTCGGGGTCGCCAGCCCTCCCGGTGGCGGCTAGCCGGCGGAGAAGCATCCAGCGCAGGTCGGTGTCGACGGTCAGGCCCGCGACGGTCTTGGTCCCGCTCAGCAGGGCGCTCAGGTAGTCCAGTTGCCGCGAGGTGGTCGCGGTGCGGGCGAGGAGCTGAGCCCAGGACAGTTGGAGGTCCCCGCCCGGCTCGGCGTCGTGCAGCAGTTCCAGAGCAGACTCGGCCAGTTCGCTCTTGCCGACGGGGACCCAGGCCGGGTCGGCGAGAGTGCGTATCACATACGTCGCGGTCTGGTGCAGGGACTGCAGGACCGCGATCGAATCCTCGGTTCCCATGCCGCGCGTGAGCATGCGCACGAACGTGGGGACGCTGATTTTCGCGTGGACGGTCATGTCCACCACAGCTCCCCAGGAGATCGCGCGCGCCAGTGAATCGGCGAACGTGCCGATGCTCTCCCTCAGGGTGACGAGTGAGTGTGGGTCGAACTCGATCAGCGCGAAGGTGAGGTCGTCGTCGTTGAGTAGTACGAGGTCCGGCTGCCGGACGCCGACCAGTTCGGGCACCGGGGTGCGGGCACCGATCACTTCAACCTCGAGCCGTCGGGTGCGGACCAGGGCGTCGTTCACGAGGTTGTAGAGGCCTACGGCGATGTGGTGTGGGCGCAAGTGCGGATGCGTCTCGGGAGCGGATTGCAGCACCGTGAACTCGGTGTACGCGCCACCTTCGTCAAGCTCGAAGGCTGAGCTGAGGGTACTGACTCCGGCGGTCTCCAGCCACGCCTTCGACCAATCGGACAGATCCTTCCCCGAAGCCTGCTCCAGCTTCGCCAGTAGATCGCTGAGCGAGGCGTTGCCCCCGGCGTAGTCGGCGAAGTAGGCCCGGACACCAGCGAAGAACCGCTCGCGGCCCACGTACGCGACCAGGGCCTTGAGTACCGCGGCGCCCTTGGCGTAGCTGATCCCGTCGAAGTTCGCGATCGCCTCGCTGAGCGTGCCGACCTCCGCCGCGATGGGGTGCGTGGACGGCAACTGGTCCTGCGCGTAGCCCCAGGTCTTGCGACCGTTGGCGAAGGTGGTCCACGCCTCGCTGAACCGGGTGGCCTCGGCGGACGCGAGGCTCCCACAGAACTCGGCGAAGGACTCGTTGAGCCACAGGTCGCCCCACCACTGCATGGTCACGTGGTCGCCGAACCACATGTGTGCCATCTCATGCATGACGATCATGGCTCGCAGTTCGTACTTGGCCGTCGTGGCTTTGGAGCGGAACAGCAACTGTTCGCTGAAGGTGACCAGGCCGGGGTTCTCCATCGCGCCAGAACGGCATTCGGGCACGAAGATCTGACCGTACTTCGGGAACGGAAGGTCGGAGTCGAACAGTTCGGTGAAGTAGTCCAAGCCCTGTTTGGTGATTCCGAACATGTCCTCCGGCTCGAGGTGCGCCGCGAGCGAGGCGCGGACGCCGAGCTCTAGTTGGATGACCTGGCCGCGCGCGGTGGTGTGACTGTCGTGCACGACGGTGTACTCACCGGCGCACAGGCACGCGAGATACGTGGACAGCCGTGGTGTGGGCGGGAAGGTCCACGTCGCGGCGTCCTGCGAACCGACGGGTAGGCGCTTGGGCGAGGGCATGTTGGACAGGACGGTCCAGTGCGCCGGCGCGGTTACGGACAGGTGGAAGACCGCCTTGAGGTCGGGCTGCTCGAAGTCAGCGTAGACACGCCGCGCGTCGGCGGGCTCAAAGTTCGTGTACGTATACACATGGCCGTCGGCGGAGTCAGTGAAGCGGCTGAGACCGCCGCCGTCGGCGCCGTACGCGCAGGATGCCGTGACGCGCAGCTCGTTCTCGGCCGCCAGCCCGCGAAGCGTGATACGTCCGTCCCGGTACGCGGTGGCTGGGTCGATCGGACGCCCATTCAGCAGGATCTCGTGGACCGTGTCGGCGATGAGGTCGGCGTGGGTTTCAACGGCCGGTTCCGCGCAGGAGAAGCGAATGACCGAGGTCGAGCGGAAGGTCCGCTCGCCTTGAGTGAGGTCGAGCGAGACGTGGTACGTGTCGACCCGGAGCAGGCGTGCCCGCTCGACGGTCTCCGCGCGGGTGATCTCCGCTACGCGCATTCGGCACCGGCCAGGTTGGAAAGCGATAGATCGGCCAGCAGGCGGTCGGTGGCTTCGCTCGGCAGTCCCAGCGCGTTGCACTGCCGAAGCTTGCGCATCGGGAGGCCCGGCCTCAGTTTGGGTTCGCCGGTGATCCCGAACGTCATCTGACGCTCGGACAGGATCGAACCGCCGTTGAACAAGCGCAGGACGCTCGGTGCGGTCTCGCCCAAGTCGGTGACCATACGTCCATTGTCGACGAGCCGGATTCGGCTGACGGCGCCGGCGAACGAATCGGGTGCTGTCGCGATTGCCTGGAAGCGGGCGTCCCAGTCCGTGCCGTGTTCGAGGATCAGCGCGGCAACGAGGGTCAGCGAGAATCTGGCCTCCTCGAGGGTGGAGGGTGCTTCGTACTTGTGCGCCTCGAAGATATACGTCGGTATTTCCCACTCCACGCGATCGAACGGCGGAAGCTGAGGGGCGGGGCCGAACGCGTCCAGCAGAAGGCCGACGGGCTCGTCGAAGTATGCGCATACGGGCGACTGCTTGAAGTGGGTCGGCACGAGGTCGATGGCTGCGGGAAACCAGAACTCGCGGACTTCAACGGGCGTGTCGGGTATCGGATCGGTGAGTGGAAGACACCAGTCCTTGCTCGACGGAACACACCCCTTGCTCGCGAACCGCGCCGCGTCGTAGCCGATCCGAGCCGCCGAGGCCACTTGGAAGGCCTTTCCCGTCCCGCCGAAGGCGT
Organism: Streptomyces monashensis; assembly: GCF_001866665.1. Taxonomy (GTDB): domain Bacteria; phylum Actinomycetota; class Actinomycetes; order Streptomycetales; family Streptomycetaceae; genus Streptomyces; species Streptomyces monashensis. The sequence goes on from NZ_MLYO01000073.1 coordinate 27,196, forward strand.
GCTGCGAGCCCCCGGCCGCCGAGCACGCCAGTGCCATGGCCGAGCGGATGGTCTCAGTTCTACCTCGCACCGCCCAAGCACAGGCGGCGGCCGTCGCGGGCGCCCCCAGAGTCGAGGTGAGGTGGTGCCCGGCATCCTTGAGCTGCTGACCGACCGCGTCCGCGAGGTGCGCCATACATTCGAGGCCGAGGAGATACGCCTGAAGCACCCGGTCGACCTCGATTCCCGCACTATGCCGCAGCGCGTCGAGCGCGGGCAGGATGATGACTCCGGGGTGGCCGCCGGTGGCATAGTGGACGCTGTCGAAATCACTGGCGTGCGCGAGTAACGCGTTGGTGAACGTGGCATTGGAGGCGTCGACCGCCCGATCGCTCCACCAGATCCGGGCGCCGGAGGCGGTCTCGGGGAACTCGGAGACCACGGCCCACAACTCCGGCCGGTCGGCCCTCGTGATGTAGTGGCAGGCCATCGTGTCGACCAGAGTCAGCTTCGCCTCGAGGAGTTGGGCTTCGGAGAACCGGCCCGGACCGAATCCCGCGATTTCCGCGGGAAGGCTGGCGAGCCTGCGAATCGGCGAGTCCACGTGGGTCACTGTGCATCCGCTTCGACAGGGCCGCGCTCAACAGGGGCTCGCCGCGACTGCAGGCTCCAGACCGCGAGCGCCGCGACGAGGCACGCCGCGAGCAGGAGTGCGGAGACGATCAGCATGAAACGGGTGCCGACGCCCTGCGTCAGGCCACCTGCCAGCAGGGGCCCGAGCCCGGCTCCCAACAGCGTGAGCGAGTTGTTCGTGCCGAGCACGAGTCCGCGGGCTTCGCGCCCCACCTGAGTGTGCGTCAGCCACACCATGAGCATGGTCCCGAACTCGCACGAAAACGTGATGGTCACGACATAGCCGACCGCGAATACCGTGACGGAGCTGGCAATGCTCATGACCAGCACGCCGAGACACGCGCCAGCTAGTCCGGCGCCCAAGCTCCGCTCGAATCCGTAGCGGTCGGCGAGGGTGCCCCACACCCCCGCCATCCCGAGCGCGATCCCGCCGCCCACCAGGAACATGGTGCCGGTGAACTCCGCGCTGTGCGAGGAGTGCAGTGTCTGTGTCAGGAACAGCGGTACCAGGAGGGTGATGCACGAGACGACGCAGGCGCTGACGAAGGAGACGAGCAGCGGGGTTCCCAGTCCATTGCGCACCGAGACGGCGAAGAGCGGGGCGAAAGGGTTGAGCGAACGTGCCGTGCGGCCCTCTCCCGGAATCTGGGGCAGGGCGAACGCCGTCAGGAGAGCGCCAACGCCCATGACGGCGGCCGTGCACACATAGGTGCCAGTGAACCCGATAGTCGCCACCCCGACGCCGCACAGGGCCGGACCCGCCAGCGCCCCGGCCGACCTCGCCGCCGAGAGCGCCGACATCGCCCGCGCCGCTTGACTCTCTCTGACGATCTTGGCGGCCATCGCGAACGCGGCGGGGATGAATCCCGAAGCCAGTCCGTTCACGACGCGGATACCGAGGATCTGCCAGGGCGAGTGGCACAGCGGGAAGAGCGCGTACACGACGGTGAGCAGCACACCCGAGCGCAGCATCATCGCCTTCGGACCGAACCGATCGCTGAGCCTACCCCACACCGGCGAGACGAACGCGCTGACCAGGAAGGAGGCCGCGCTGACCAGACCGGTCAAGAGCGAGGCGTCATGACCGTGGTACACCGAGAGCAGGTACAGCGGGACGAGGACGAAGTTCATGTAGAACGACGTCGAGGAGAGGAGGACGCATCCCGCGATGAGCGAGATCCTCATCCCCGGGCTTGATTCTTCTTCGGTCACGAAAGCTGCCCCTCTTCTCGCAGACTTACGAAGTGCTCGAGCGAAACGTGGGAGATCTGGTCGAGGTACTCCTGAAGGCTTTCATGTGGTGTGCGCGCGGCGACGGAGAGCCACCAGCGCATGAGTCCGTAAGACTCCTCCGTCGCCCTGGCGAGACCCCCGAGCCTCGCCGCACGCGCGATACGCAGGCTGTGGGCCGCCTCAGCGGGTGACGCGGAACGCAGCCAGAGCTCGCATTGCGCCACGACGGCCCATCTGGTCTTCTCGTCCGTCGGTATGGTGACGTTGAGGCCCCAGCCCCGCGGCGTGAGGCGGAGGTCCGCCTGAATGCCGGAGACCAGCGCGTACTCCTCGCGCAAGACCTTCAGCAGGCCCGCCGAGTGGCAGGCCGCCACTGCCGCGCGCAGGAGATCCGTGGACGCCGCGGACGTGTGCCGGTCTCGATCGAATTCGAAAACGAGCTCGACGGGCGCGCCGAGCGGCCTGACCGCGGCCTCGACCGGCCGCGACGCCTCGAAGAGTCCCGCATCGAACGATGTCGGCAGCCGTCGGACGAGTTCGCCTACGGCCTCGAATACTTCGTCGACTCTCGATGAAGGCTCCGCACAGGACACAGCACAGGACAGCGGCAGGATCTCGACTGGCTTCGTCGCCTCGCTGTCGGCGAAAGTCGAGAGCACGGACTCCAATGCCTCGACGGCAGGCAACTCGTCCCCCAGCTTCGCGCTCACTGACAGCGACACGCTGCCACTGCGGACCTCGGCCGTGAGGCGCGCCCGGGCAGTGGGTGGCGAAGCGCACAGTGCTCGGGCTAGTTCGGCTTCGAACTCCGAGACGGCGAACTCGACCGTGACCCTGAGCCGTTCGGCGGCCGGTTCCCTGATGAACGCCAGTGCCGGCAGTTCTGCCGAAACGTGCTGCACTGCGACGCGCTGGTCGACACGGCTGCGGATGAACTCCGTCAGTTCGGGCGTCATCGAAGATCCCCCGGAGCACCGAGAGCGGCTGTCCTGGCGTAGTGTGGAACCGAACGAATCCATGCGCACGCTTCGCGAAGCTGATCCGTCGTCAGCGAGCGCAGAATGTGCTCTGGCCGCAGTTCCCCGCCTGCTGGAAGCCCGTAGAGCTGAATGACGGTCGCGAGCCAACGTGCACGCTGGATACTCGAGCCGGACTTCTCCGAGTACTCCCGCGCCTGACGCATCGCGCATTCGATGGTCGCGCTCTCAAGCGCGTCGTCCATGGTCAGCGCACGAAGAGCCTCCGCGACACCGCGGGTGAATCCGCGTGCCGCCGCGCCGACGCTACTCGCGTACTCGGCGGTGGCCAGATCACCGAAACGAGTCTCGAAGATCTGGTGGAACTGGCCCCATCTGACGGTCATTCCCTGGCACTGCTTCGCCAAGGCTCGACCGTCCTGGACCCGTGCGGGGAAGTCCGACAGGACCGTTTCCAGAATTACCTTCACGGCGAGGTAGAGCGCCGGGTCGCCGACCGGCTCCGGCGTGGGCAGCGCGAGAAGGCCGTAGCAACGCCCCCTCGCGTCATCGTCCAGGAGGTCCTCGGTAAGCGAACGAGCCCGCAGCCGCGGTGCGGCAGGCTCCTCGGTATCGGGCCTCAGGTCTAGCGAATCGAGGCATTCCGCGAGGCGTTCGGCGAGGCCGGAAGCCGGATCCGGCGATGAGGCGACAACACTCACTCTGCGGTTGAGATACGTCTGCCGGTAGTAGTTGAGCAGCGAGTCGGCTGTCACGGCGGGCCGGTAGTGCGCGGGATAGCCATCGTGGCTCGATTCCGCGTCCAGGAACGCCAGATCCCGCGCTCCACGCCAGGTGTCCAGCGAGTAAGCGTTGGCGGCATGCCGGGTCGTGACTTCGTGCTCGATGACACGGAGCGCGTTTTCGATGTCCGACCGGTCGAACCTCACGACCGAGAGACGGGCACGCAGAGAACGTTCGAGGAGCGCATCCGGGCTCTCATAAGGCACCACATCGAGGAACGTCGTCGAGTCCGGACGTGTGACTGCCGTAGAATAGCCGCCGACGGCTTCCAGCGAAGCATGTACGGACTCGTCCAAACGCAGGGTGCGGGCTCTGAAGAGCAGATGCTCGACAAGATGGGCATACCCGACCGTGCCGACGTGCTCGGAGCGGAAACCGGAGCACGTGGACAGCGCGAGAACCTGACTTGCCGATTCCTCGACTCGTCGGCACACGATGTCGAAGCCGGCCGCATGAACCGTCGCTTCTTCAATGGTCTTCGAGGCCTCGGCTAGGGCGGTCACGGCAGCACCACGGTCTGAACCGGCAGTTCCTGGTCCGCCTTGAGGTCGAGCATCCTGCTGAGCCGAGACTCGCTGAAACCGCCGAACGGGCAGCATGCGACGCCGAGAGCGCTGGCGACCAATGCCAGGTTCTGCGATGCGTGTCCCGCCTCGATCAGCGCGTACCGGTAGCCTCGCGCTCCGTACTTCACCATATTGCGATCGATCGCGGCGGTGAACACGAAGACGGCGCGCGGACCGCCGGACCACGCGTAAAGCGCCGTGGTGATCTCGTTCGCCTGGCCTCGATCAGGCGAGGGGATGGCGACCAGAGCGTTGTGTGTCACGGAGAAGTGGTAGACGCCCGCGTCGAGCGACTGGACGCGTGGCGCGAGCACGTACACCTCGAGCGGGAATCGTGCGCCGGCCGAGGGGTAGTAGCGCGAGACGCCTGGCGGCTTGTCGGACTGAGGGCGGATCCCGGTGCTGCGAATGAGCAAGGTGGCCAGTTCCCGCAGGGACAGCGGATCGTCGGTGCGCGCCCGCTCCGACCGCCGCCGATCGAGGCTCTCCGCCAGGCTGACGTCGTCGAGACCCAAGGGCTCGGGCAATGGCACCTGCCGGTAACCCGGAAACTGCTTGGTGCTGATCGCCCGCCAGGACAGCGGCCACTGCGATGCGTCGAAGCCCGTCTCCAGGGCCGACATCCACGTCGGTGAGGACGTGTACTGATGGAATGCGATGACTTCGTCACGTGGCATGTTCATAGGAAGGGATGCGGTCCGATCTTGTCCGTCGTGCTCCCCGAGCCGCTGCCGACGATGCGTTCCTGCAGCCTCGCCGTACGGATCATGCACGACTCGTCGAGGTGCATCGGTTGCAGCGCCGGGACCAGCGCCTTGAGGCAGTAGACGCCGAAAGACCGCACATCCGGCGGCGTGCAGTCGACGACGATGGCGCCACCCGGGAGAGACACGAGGTGGTCCACAAGCTGCGCGGGTTCGTAGATGGGAGCGTCCGTCACCGCGCTCTCCGGCATGACGGCTGCCCCGTCGAACCAACTCAGTGTGCCAACACGCTCCGGCTGCGCCCAGTAGTACCCGCGCAGTTCACCGCTCGTCACAGGTTGGGCTGACGGCGCCCGGCTCAACAATTGTTCGCCGTACGCGAGCCGGCTCCTCAGGGCCCTGTTGAACGCGGCCGCCTCGCACAGCGCGCTCTCCGCCGCCGCAGCGATGCTCGCCGCCGCCCCGCTGCCGACACAGACCGCCGGGCTCCGGCCCGTCGGATCCTCGACGACGACGACGACCACATGAGCAGGCAGGTCCGTCTGAACCTGGGCGAAGGTCACGGATTTGTCGGTAGCTTGCATGGCCCGCGTGTAGGCGAGCATCCGCGGACCGAGCACGTGCGCCGGTTCGATCAATCGAACGGCACAGCCGCCGTAATGCAGCAGCATCGTCGCATCGCGTTCGACGATCTCGTGCAGAGCCCGCGTCAGGGTGTGCGGCCAGGCGAGGCCGCTCGCCGCCCCGGTCGTCAACGGCTCGCGCAGCTCCTGCTCGCCGTCGGCGAAGGCGTAAGGGACGTACACGGCCTGAGCCGGAACGAGGACCTCGGCGCCAGTCGCCAGGTCGAGCCCGGCCACCCAGCGAAAGAGCGAATCTCTATCGACCGGGCGGCGCACATCCGCGAAGAGGTCGACGTCGATGAAGGCTCTCAACTGCTCGGCCAACCTCTTCGGTGAGGCGTGCACCAGCCGGTCCTTCTCGTAGAGCGACAGACTGTAGCGTTCGAAGCCCTCGAACATCGCGCGGGACGCCGACGAAACCGGCTCGTCGGTACGTCCCATCATGATCGGGCCGACGCGGTAGCCGCCGTCGGAGAGCGACGCGGTTGGCCGCAGCTCCATCCGGACAGAGAGCAGGTCGTGATCGTCGTTGTAGTAGTTCTTCTCTTCGCGGAGTTCATTGAAGAGCCCGGTCGCCGAGTCCACGGACGCCTGGAAGCGGCGGTGGAGCGCGGTCGCGTCGGGCTCGTCGCGCTCAGGCCCGGACAGCAGCTTCTCGCGGAGCCCGATCACGACCCGTCCCCCGCGCTCCCCGCGGCCGCGGGACTCGGAGCGAGTCGGCAGGTACGGCAGTGCGGCACCTCGACCAGCGGATGCAGCTCGTACCGAGCGTGCGACGGGTCCGCCGCAAGTACGTTCGCGAGCGTGTTCGGCACCTGTCCCGACGCGATCCGCTGGACCTCGAGCGCCGCCAGGAGCACGGCGTGGTCCCAGGCATCAGCGCTCGGGGCGGCGAACACCGACGTCCAACCGCTCTCGTTCACGCCAAGAACGTCGGCTGCGACCTCTTTTCTCGCCGATCCCCAGTTGGGCGAGTTGCGCCACCACAGGCACTCTAGGCAGGGCGAGATGCCGGGCAGGACGAACGGACCGAGAGTGGTGCCGCCCGCGCCGACTCGCGCGGAAAGATAGGCGGCGCCGCGAGAGATACTCGCGAGGTTTTCACGCTGCTGCGCCGAGCGCTCGTGGACTCCTGAGAGCGAGACCACCAAGTCCCGCTCCGAGAGTTCCGCAGAAGGCAGATCGGGCGCGACCTCGACGGTGGGACCGCGGTCGGCGATTCGCGCCTTCAGTTCGGCGCCCCGCGAACCGGTGAGCACGACGCGCGTATAGGGATGCTTCAGCCTGACCTGATCACCACGGGCGCCCACCAGGACCCGGGCCCGTCGTAGTTGGTCGGCGAGGGTCTCCAGCGCTTCTTCGTCGCCGATCACCTCGTCGGCCCCCGAGTCCCTGGCCGCCAGCAGTGCAGCCAGAAGCTCGGCGAGCAGGCCGCGCAGGATGCAGACGCGGCCGGTGAAGGTGTTCAGCACGACGACGTCGGCGCCGCGGTCGGCCACGACGACGTGCGGATCGATGCGATCGAGGAAGGAGGCCTGGGCGAGAGAGATCATAAGGATGCGTACTAACTCGTGAAGGCGTTCGGGCGGGCGTCGGGCGACTGGGTTCGACCGTCCTCGGTCCTGAAGGACCAGACCAGGCTGTAGCGCCGGCCATGGTCCATCCGCTCCACCTGGTGCAGGGAGCGCTCGCTGACCGCGAGCGAAGCGGCGGTGTTATGCAACGGGGCATACTGCCTGGCCAGGACTGGCTCGGCGTCTCCCGCGGGCTGCCGGAACATTCTGAGACGGCCGCCCATCGACTCATCCCAGCCGTCGTTCAGGTAGGTGATAACCCGATGGGTGAGATAGTCGGCCTCGCCGACGGCCTCAGGTCGGTGGTCGGTATGCACAACCGTCTGGTGCCCGTCCTCGTGTCGGTAGGCCTCGATGAAGATGTTGGGCGAGAGCTTGACCTCGTAGACCGACTCGAGTCTCCGCTTGACCGCGCCGATCAACTGCGCGGAGAAGAGTCCTTGCACCTGCAGGGAAAGACCGGAGGCGGTGACGAAGAAGGCGTTGGCCTCCCAGTACTCGGTGCGCCGCACCTTCCACTGGGGCGTGGTCTTGAGCCAGTCGAGCAGGACCGCGGCGGCATCGGGAGTGTAGAACTCCGGGCAGGTGAAGTGCAGGAACGGATCGGCCTTCGCGTCGATCCGATCGAACATGAGCAGCTCAGATACGTCAGGGCTTGGCATGGACATCCTTCGTACGCGTGGACTCGCTCCGCATCGAGGCCCGCGACCTACGGCTGCGGGCATCGATGCGGAGGCAGCCTCACTTACTAGCGGTCACGAGGGTGGGCAGCTGCTCAGTCCTCGGCCGCCAGGAACGAACGAC
>NZ_MLYO01000074.1 GCF_001866665.1 Streptomyces monashensis
GGAACCGCTTACTCAAGGATTAGGAACGCTGCATGCGCATCGGACTGCTGGGGACGGGCCCGTGGGCCCGGGCTGCCTACGCCCCCGCGCTCGCCAGACACACCGCCCTCAGGTTCGCGGGGGTGTGGGGGCGCCGGCCGGAGGCAGCCAGGGAACTGGCGGGTCGGTACGACGTCCCGGCGTACGACGACGTGGACGCGCTGCTGGCCGACGTGGACGCGGTGGCGGTGGCCCTGCCGCCGTCCGTACAGGCCGAGTTGGCGGTACGGGCGGCGCGGGCGGGCCGTCATCTGCTGCTGGACAAGCCGCTCGCGGTGTCGGTCGCCGAGGGCCGGGCCGTCGTGGCGGCGGCGGAGCGGGCCGGGGTGGCGTCCGTGGTGTTCTTCACCGCGCGCTTCCAGAAGGAGCCGGAGGCCTGGATCGAGGAGCAGGCGGCCGTGGCGGGCTGGTTCACGGCGCGGGCGCAGTGGCTGGGGGCGGTGTTCACGTCCGACAGCCCGTTCGCGGCGTCACCGTGGCGACGCGAGAAGGGAGCTCTCTGGGACGTGGGCCCACACGCGCTGTCCGTCCTGCTCCCCGTGCTCGGCGATGTACGGCAGGTGCCGGCGGCGGCACACGGTCCGGCGGACACCGTGCACCTGGTCCTCGACCATGCCACCGGCGCCTCCAGCACCGTGACCCTGAGCCTGACGGCGCCACCGGCGGCGGCCGGGGCCGACGTGGAACTGCGGGGCGAGGCGGGCACGGCCCAGCTGCCCGGCAGCTCGGAGGGCGCGGTCCCCGCCCTCGCGCGGGCCGCCGACGCCCTCCTGACCGCCGTCCGCACCGGCCGCCCCCACGCCTGCGACGCGTCCTTCGGCCTCCGCGTCACCGAGATCCTCTCGGCCGCGCAGGCCCGCCTGTCCGACAGCGGGGAGTAGCCCCCGAGGGGGCTCCGCGCCCGGCGGGAGGCCCCGGCTGGGGGTGCGGCGTAGCTTGGGGATGTGGGATCGGTGCGCGACCGGATGTCGCGCGGGGACCGGGAGAGACGCGGCTGGTTGCGTGGGGCGCCGCCGCCGTGGTGGGTGAGGGTGCTGCCCGTCGCGCTGCTCGTGGCGGTCAGCGCGGCGACACTGGTCACCCCGCACGCCCGCGACCTCGGCTTTCTGCTCGGTGCCATTCCGCCGCTGTCCGTCCTGTCGTACGGCCCGCTGGCCACCGGCGTGCTCGGCGTCGGCGTGGTCGTGGCGCTGAACGTCCCGGCCACGCATCTGAACCGGCCGGGCAACACCGATCTGCTCACCATCGTGTTCGTGGCCGCGCTGAGCGTGTTCGTGTCGTACGTGCGCAGTCACCGCGACGCCCAGCTGGACGAGGAGCGGGAGATCGGCGAGGCGGTGCAGCGCGCCGTGATGCCGCCGCTGCCGACGCGGGTCGGGCGCGTCGGGTGCACGGGCTTCTACCAGGCCGCGCAGAACGGGACTCTGGTGGGCGGCGACTTCTTCGACGTGCGCGACGGGCCGTACGGGGTGCGCGCGGTGATGGGGGACGTACGGGGGCACGGACTGGCGGCCGTCGCGACCGTGGTGTCGCTGCTCGGCGCCTTCCGGGAGGCGGTGCTGGACCAGCCGGACCTGGAGTCCGTGGCGGCGCGGATGGACCGCAGGCTGGCGGTGGACGCGGCCGGCGTGCCGAACGGGGAGTTGTTCGCCACCGGGGTGCTGATGGAGTTCCCCGCCGACGGGCGCGCGGTGCACGTGGTGGCCTGCGGTCATCCGGCGCCCGTGCTGCTGGACGGGGAGCGCGCCCTGGAGGTGACCGTCGCGCCGGGGCCGCCGCTGGGGCTGGCGCTGGTCGGCGTCGAGCCGCCGAAGGAGGTCACCGTGGCGCTCGGCCCGGGCGACCGGCTGTTCCTGGCCTCCGACGGGGTGTGGGAGGCGCGGGCACGGGACGGGGGTGGCGCCTTCTATCCGCTGCCGGCCCGGCTGGCCGCCCTGTCCGGCTCGGCCTCCGCCGAGCTGCCCGGACTGGTCTGGCAGGACCTCGCCCGGCTGGGCTACGAGGTCCGCGACGACGTCACCATGCTGGTGCTGGCCCCCGACCCGCCACCGGGTCGGACCGCTCCCCGCGGGGGTGCGTCCCCGAAAGGGTGACACGCCTCTTCGCCTCGATCCCCAACTGACGAACCGCTGGCCGGAGTTCGAACGAACCAGCTCAAACGCCATGCCGCGCCACCCCTTCCGCCAGGTAGAAATATCTACGAGCATGCATATGCCGGGTTGCGGTGCGGGCGCACGACGTACGGCGTACCCGGCCATGGCCGTCCCCTGCACCGAGGCAGGCGGGCGAGGACACCCGGAGCAGTGCATGACGAACACGATGTGGACGCGGGGCGTGGAGTGGCTGGCCGCTGCGGCGGCGGACCCCCGCTCCTGCAAACGGGAGTGGGATCACGGGGAGGGCATCGCACTGCTGGAGGTCGGCCGCTTCTGGGACGTGCTGAGCGTTCCCGACCAGCTCGGCCTGCTCGCCCTGGACCTGCTGTGGCGGCCCGGGGCGGCCGCGCCGGGCCCGACGCTGGTCGACACGGCGGCGGGGCGGGTGGGGTTCTTCCTGCCGCCGGACCCGTCCGGGGGCTGGGTGGGCGCGGGACTGCGGTACGCGACCAAGGGGGCCTGGGTCGCCGTACCGCCGCCGTACCGGCCCGCGCGCTTCCTGGAGTGGCTCGTCCCGCCCGACGGCACCGGCACGCTGCACGCGCCCGGTGCCCTCGAAGAGGCGCTGCGGCAGGCCAACGGCACACTCGCCGTACTCGCTCCGCTGGGCGAGCGGTGACCGGTCAGGTCCGCTCGGCCGCGGGCCGCGCCCGCGGGGCGAATCCGCGCACGACGGCGAACAGCACGTCCGGTTCCGCGGGCACGGCCCGCCCGTGCGCCCGCCACTCGACGACGAGCCGGGCGTAGATCGGCTCCCGGGCCCGGTCCGGCTGCTCGGACCGGTCCGTCCGGCGCGTCGGTTCCAGCCGGTCCACCCGGCGCAGCTGCTCCAGCCGGTCCATCCGGTCCAGGCGGTACGCCGGGTTCAAGCGGTCCGAGCCGTCCAAGCGGTCCATGCCGGGGCAACGCGCCGGAGCCGCCGTCGGTACGCCCGGCCGCCGCGGCTCACCGGGTCGGGTGAGCTCGTCGCTCGAACGAGGCACCGTACCCGTCGTACAAGCATCCCGTCGGCACCCGTCCGGCCCAACGGGCGGTGCGGGGCGGGCTCTCCTATGCTGGGGAGGTCCGGGCCAGGCCTCCCGCTCACCGCACGTTCCGCTCTCACGTGCTTGGAGTCAGCCCATGTCGCAATCGTCCGCACGCCTGCTGAGGGGAGCGGCGGTCGCCGTCACGGTGGGGACGCTGATCGCACCACTCACCGCGGGCCCCGTACAGGCGGCACCGGCCGCCGTTCCCGCCGCCCTCGCCACCGGCTCGCCCAGCCCCACGCCCTCGGGACCGGAGGTCCGTGACCTCACACCCGACGTCGCCCGCCGGCTCGACACCGCCGTGCAGCAGGCGATGCACACGGCGGACATCCCCGGCGCGACCGTCGGCATCTGGACGCCGGGGCAGTCGAGTTACATCCGCTCGTTCGGGGTCGCCGACCGCAGCACGGGCCGGAAGATGACCCCGAACCTGTTCATGCGCATCGGCAGCGAGACCAAGACGTTCACCGTGTCGGCACTGCTTCAGCTCGTGGACCAGAAGAAGGTCGGTCTGGACGACCCGATCGGCACGTACGTCGACGGCGTCCCGGGCGGCGACAAGATCACGCTGCGTCAGCTCGCGGGGATGCGCAGCGGACTGTACAACTACTCCGAGGACCGGGACTTCGTCAGGGCCCTGACCTCGAACCCGCAACAGTCCTTCACACCCCGGCAGTTGCTCGGCTACTCCTTCAAGCACCGGGCGCTGTTCCAGCCCGGGCAGAAGTTCTCGTACTCCAACACCAATCTGATCCTGCTCGGTCTGGTGGTGGAGAAGGCGAGCGGGCAGCGCCTCGGGGACTACATCAGGCAGCACGTCACCGACCCGGCCGGCATGAAGGACACGGTCTTCCCGACCGGCAACGAGCTCCCGCGCCCGCACGCGCAGGGCTACACGAAGCAGACGGCGAACGGCAAGGTCGCCGACGCGACCAACTGGAACCCGTCCTGGGGCTGGGCGGCCGGCGCGATGATCTCCAAGCTCGAGAACCTGCGCGTCTGGGCGCCGACGGTCGCCACCGGCGAGTTCCCCGACGGCCGGCGGATGATCAGTGCCGCCACCCAGGAGCAGCGGCTGAACACCCCGCAGACCGATTCCGTCAAGGGCGCCGGCTACGGCCTCGGCATCTTCGACGTACAGGGCTGGATCGGCCACAACGGCTCCCTGCCGGGCTACGAGTCCCTGACGGTCTATCTGCCGTCGACACGGACGACACTCGTCGTGCTCCTCAACACCGACACCGCGTACCAGGGGCAGGAGCCCAGCACGGTGGTGGGCAAGGCGATCACGACGATCATCTCCCCCGCGCACGTCTACAACCTGCCGCGCACACCCACCGGTTGAGCGGACGAGGCCGCGGGGCTCCGACCGGTCCCCCGTTCCGGTCGCGCCCCGCGCAACACTGAACCTAGGTACGAGAGGCGGTCCGGGGTAGTGCACCGGTGCCCGGCGGGGCCCGCCCGGCACTCACCCGTGCACAGGTGAGTCCGGTTGGTCCCGGTTCGTCACGCCGAGTTCGGGGACGGGCAGTTCACCGACGACGAGGTGGGCGAGGACGGTCTCGTACAGATCGGTGCCGCCGGCCGTCAACCGGCGCTCCAGGACCGGCTCGGCGGAGCGGACGTGCTCGCGTACGGTCTGGGCGTGGACGCCGAGCGAGCAGGCCGCGCGTTCGGCGTGCGCGTCCGCGGCGATCCAGGCGCGCAGGGTGCCGCGCAGGTCCCGGCCGTCCGCGTCGAGCCGGCCGAGGAGGCCCTCGGCCCAGGCGCGCAGTGCCCGCGTGCCGAACAGGTCCGTGAGCCCGTCCCGGTCCGCCGGGCGGGCCGCGGGGCCGCCGGGGTCGTACGGGCCGTGCGCCGCCTCGGTGTTGAGCGCGACGTGCGCGACGGCGCGGACGGCCAGCCGGGAGAAGTCGGCGCCGAGCAGCCCGGCGACCCGGTCCATCCGGGCGCGGACGGTGTTCCGGCTGACGCCGAGCACCTTGGCCGCGCTGACGGCGGTGAACTCCAGGCCCAGCCCGGTGGTGGCGAGGAGTTCGGCGCGCACGTGGTGCGGCAGCGCGTCCAGCGGGCGGAGCACCGCACCGGCCCAGGCGCGCAGTCCGGCCGGGTCCATGAGCTGGGCGGGGCGGGTGCGGGCGGCGTAGACCGCGGACCGTTCGGGCCGGAAGTGGGCGACGGCGAGGGCGGTGACGGCCTGGCCGTAGGCGGTGGCGGTGAGCGCGAGGCGCTGGCGGGGGCTGCCGCCGAGGAAGGTGCCGGGGCGGCCGGTGACGAGGGACCGCAGCCGCTCCCCGACCTCGGTCGACGGGCCGACGACGATGACGTGTCCGTCCATCGCGGGGCAGCGCACGACGAGCGCCCGGCCCGCGGTGGCGTCGGCGCAGGCCTCGGCGAGCCGGTCCCGTTCGGCGGCGGTGGTCTCGACGACGTAGACGCGGGCGGTGTCCTCCTCCAGCAGTCCGGGCCAGAGCCCGGCGGCGACGCGGCGGGCGGAGACGGTGTCCTCCACCATCAGCAGTTGCAGGATCGCCAGCCGCAGGTCGGCCGTGGCCCGCCGCAGCCGCCGCCCCGAGTCCACCAACTCCCGCTCCCTGAGCAGCAGTTCCAGCACTGCGGACGTGTGGTTGAGGATCTCCGCGGTGTGCCGGTCGAAGGGCGCCGGGCGGGCCAGCGCCAGCACCGCGCCCGCCGCCGGGCCGGGTCCGGGATGCCGTATCCCGACCAGGCGAACGTGTCGTACGCCGTCCTCCAGGGCCGCGGCGGCGACCCGGCCGGCACAGACGTCGGCGACCACGGTGGTGTCGAGCGGCAGGCGCTCACCGGCGAGCAGGCGGCCGTGGGCGTCCAGGAGGCACACGATCGCCCCGGTGCTGCGGGCGAGCCAGGCGACGAGGCGGCCGAGATCGCGGCCGGCGGGCCGCAGGTGGTCCAGCAACTGCTGCGCCCAGGCGCCGTCGCCGCCGTACGGCCGCGCTGGCGGGGCACTCTCGTCCGATGGGCCGGCCACGTCCTTCCACCCCTCCTCGTCTCCGCGCTGACCTGCGCATACGCATCCGGCACGTTACCCGAAGGGGCCCGCTCGCGTCCCCTGCCGACGGGCACCGCGGACATGACTCCGCCGACGGCCCGGGGGGTGGGCCGTCGGCGGAGTCGCGGCGCCCGGGGCCGGGGGGGGGTGGCCCTGAGCGTCTCAGAGAGCGGATGCCCCGGAATCCGGGACGTACGCGCGTAACCTCGGGAGACTTTCGAGGCGGGGGGTGCACGGATCTCCCCCGGACCCGGCCGGTGCGCGCGGGACGCATGGGGCGGCATAAGCTCGACGGGTGGCGAAGTACTTCGACGTGCACCCCGACAACCCGCAGCCGCGCAGCATCGCCCAGATCGCGGACGCGGTTCGTTCCGACGCGCTCATCGCATACCCGACCGACTCCTGTTACGCGCTGGGCTGCCGGCTGGGCAGCAAGGACGGCATGGACCGCATCCGCGCCATCCGCCATCTGGACGACCGGCACCACTTCACCCTGATGTGCCGGGACTTCGCGCAGCTCGGCCAGTTCGTACGGGTGGACAACGACGTCTTCCGGGCCGTGAAGGCGTCCACCCCCGGCAGCTACACCTTCATCCTCCCGGCCACCCGCGAGGTGCCGCGCAAGCTGATGCACCCGAAGAAGAAGACAGTGGGTGTGCGCATCCCCGACCACGTGGTCACCCAGGCGCTGCTGGCGGAGCTGGGCGAGCCGCTGCTGTCCAGCACGCTGCTGCTGCCGGACGAGGAGGAGCCGCCGACCCAGGGCTGGGAGATCAAGGACCGGCTCGACCACGTGGTGGACGCGGTGGTGGACTCCGGCGAGTGCGGCACCGAGCCGACGACGGTCGTGGACTTCTCCGGCGGCGAGGCGGAGATCGTCCGGCGGGGCGCCGGGGACACCGGCCGCTTCGAGTGACCGGGGCGGCCGCACGGCACACCCGGCGCGGCACCGCCGATCTTGCGTGGCAGCATGGGCCGTAGCCGGCGCCGGGGGGCGGCCGCCGCCCGGCGCCCCATTCCCCAGGGAGGCTTGCTCACCATGACCGATCTCCGGCGAACCGACCTCGACATCCCGACCGAGGACGGCGTCGCTGACGCCTACCTCGTGCGCCCCGCGGACGGGGAGCCCCGCCCGGGTGTGCTGCTCTACCAGGACGCCTACGGCTTGCGCCCGCACCTGAAGAAGATGGCCGACCGGCTGGCCGCCGCCGGCTACACGGTGCTGGTGCCCAACGTGACCTACCGCGTCGGCCGGGCGCCGGTCGTCGAACTGCCCGACTTCAAGGACCTGTCCGCCGATCCGACCATCTGGGAGAAGCTCGGCCCGATCGTGTCCGCCCTGAACCCGGGGATGATCGAGCGGGACTCCGCCGCCTATCTGCGCTGGATGGCCGACAGCCCGCTGGTCACCGACGGGCCGGTCGGCATCACCGGCTACTGCATGGGCGCCCGGCTCGCCCTGTGGACGGCCGCGGCGCATCCGGACCGGGTGGCGGCCGCGGCCGGGTTCCACGGTGGGGCACTCGCCACCGACGACCCGGCCAGCCCGCACCTGGGCGCCGGGCGCATCACGGCGGAGCTGTACCTCGGGCACGCCGACAACGACCCCTCGCTGCCGCCGGAGCAGATCGAGCGCCTCGAGAAGGCCCTGACCGAGGCCGGGGTCCGGCACACCTGCGAGGTCTACCCGGGCGCCCGGCACGGCTACACGCAGGAGGACACCAGCGCGTACGACGAGGAGGCCTACGAGCGGCACTGGACGGCCCTGCTCGGTCTGCTGGAGCGCACCTTCTGACACCGGCTCACCCACCGGACACCGACCGGCTCCCGGCGCCCGCCGCACCGCGGGTGCCGGGAGCCGATCTCGTTCCACGCATTGACATGCACGCGGTTGCACCACGAGTCTGAGAGCGCTCTCAGAACTGGTACGGACCAATATCCGTACCACCCCGACCCCACACGGAGGTATGGAGAGTGCCGCATCAACTCACGCGCCCCGCGCTGCCCTTGGCGGCCGTGGCGGCCCTGGTCGGCGGAGCGCTCGCCCTCGGCGCCCCGGACCGCGCCGGCGCCGCCGTCCCCGACACCCTCGCGCTGACGATCACCAACGACTCGGGCCGCTCCGAACCGGTCTACGTCTACGACCTCGGCACCCAGCTCTCCTCCGGAGCGCAGGGCTGGGCCGACGCGAACGGCGCCTTCCACGCCTGGCCCGCGGGCGGCAATCCGCCGACCCCCGCGCCGGACGCGTCGATCGCGGGCCCCACACCCGGCCGGTCGACCACCATCCGGATACCGAAGTTCTCCGGCCGGATCTACTTCTCCTACGGCCAGAAGCTGGACTTCCGGCTCACCACCGGCGGACTCGTCCAGCCCGCCGTGCAGAACCCGTCCGACCCGAACCGGGACATCCTCTTCAACTGGTCCGAGTACACGCTGAACGACTCGGGGCTGTGGCTCAACAGCACCCAGGTGGACATGTTCTCGGCGCCGTACGCGGTCGGGGTGAAGCGGGCCGACGGCAGCGTGAGCACCACCGGCCATCTCAAGTCCGGTGGCTATACCGGCTTCTTCGACGCCCTGCGCGCACAGTCCGGCGGCTGGTCCGGACTGGTCCAGACCCGCTCCGACGGCACCGTGCTGCGTGCGCTGTCCCCGCTGTACGGCGTGGAGACGGGTGCCCTGCCGGCGAACGTGATGGACGACTACGTGAGCCGGGTCTGGCAGAAGTACGCGACCAGCACGCTGACCGTGACGCCGTTCGCGGACCAGCCGGACACCAAGTACTTCGGGCGGGTCTCGGGGGACGTCATGAACTTCACGGACGCCTCGGGCACGGTCGTCACCAGCTTCCAGAAGCCGGACGCGGACAGCGTCTTCGGCTGCCACAAGCTGCTCGACGCGCCGAACGACAACGTCCGCGGTCCCATCTCCCGCACGCTGTGCGCCGGTTTCAACCGTTCGACCCTGCTGACGAGTTCGAACCAGCCGGACACCACGCCCGGCGACTTCTACCACGACGCGGTGACCAACCAGTACGCCCGCGCGGTCCACGGCCAGATGGCCGACGGCAAGGCCTACGCGTTCGCCTTCGACGACGTCGGCAACCAGGAGTCGCTGGTGAACGACGGCGCTCCGCAGCAGGCGTACCTCACGCTGGACCCGCTGAGCTGACGGCGGCCTCACCTGCCGCGGTCCCGCACCAGGGGTGCGGGACCGCGTCCGTGCGGGCTCACGGCTGCCGGATCAGCCGGTCGTCAGGGCGGTGCCGTCCACGACGAAGCCGGTCTGCAGCGAGACGTCCTCCACGCCGTTGAACTTCAGCGTGGCCGTCGGGCCCGCCGGCGAGGAGGTGCGATGCGCTGGGGAGAAATGTCAGCCTCGACCCGCACATGTCAGCCACGAGGTGACCATTCGAGGTCGGTCGCTGACCTGCCGGGACGGAATCGGCGACTCCGCCGCCCCGGGCGGAGAGCGACCGGCTCGGACGGCTGCTCGACGCCCTGCGGCCGACAGGGCGAAGGACCCGGCGGATGCGGTGCGTGACAGGATTGCCGATCATGAGCAGCGAACAGAGCGAGCGGCCCGTTGCCCTGGTCACCGGATCCACGTCGGGGATCGGCGAGGCCGTGGCGCGGCGGCTGGCGGCCGACGGCATGCGGGTGGTCGTGCACTCGCGCAGCAGCACGCGGGCCGGCGAGGCCCTGGCGACCGAGCTGGGCGGCGCCTACGTACGGGCCGACCTGGAGGCGGAGGACGAGACGCGCGGGCTGGTCGAGGCCGCGCTCGGCCGGTACGGGCGGCTGGACGTGCTGGTGAACAACGCCGGCGTCAGCTGGCCGATCCCGCACGCCGACCTGGCCGCCGCGACGCCGGCGGACTGGCGGCGGCTGCTGGAGGTCAACCTCATCGCGCCCTGGGTCCTGTGCACCGCGGCGCTTCCGGCGCTGCGCACGGCCCCCGGCGGCGGAAGCATCGTGAACATCACCAGCCACGCCGGGGTACGGCCCAAGGGTTCGTCGGTGCCGTACGCGGCGAGCAAGGCGGCGCTGAACCACGTGACCCGGCTGCTCGCCGCCGCGCTCGCACCGGACGTGCGGGTGAACGCGGTCGCCCCGGGCCTGGTGGACACGCCGATGACGCGGGACTGGACGCAGGCGCACGAACTGTGGCGCGAACGCGCCCCCATGCGCCGCCCGGCCCGGCCCGCCGACGTGGCCGGCCTGGTCGCGTCGGTGCTCGCCAGCACCTACCTGACCGGCGAGGTCATCCTGCTCGACGGCGGCCTGAACCTGACCTGACGCCCCGGGCCCCCGCCAACCCCCGCCGACCGGCGCGTTGTTACGGTGCAGGCGTGTCTGACTCCTCACGCGATACCGCACAGGGCGCCGGCTGGGGCTCGGCCGAGCCCGGTGCCTACAAGCAGCTGATGCCGGACCACGTCGAGAAGGTCTCCTGGCTCGATCCACGGACGCTGTGGGCCGCCCGCAACGGCGTGCTGGCGTCCTGGTTCGGCGATCCGACGGGCCGCACCCGCAGCCGCTGGGTCGCCCGCCGGGAGGCGGCCGGGGCGCCCGCGGACAAGGTGATCCGACGTGCGGTCCCCGACGTCTTCTCCTTCATGGTCGTCGGGGACACCGGCGAGGGCGACGACCCTCAGTACGCCGTCGTGCCGGGCTTTCTGAAGGCGAGTCAGGACACCGACTTCGCGGTGGTCACGAGCGACGTGATCTACCCCGTCGGCACCGCCGACGACTACCACGACAAGTTCTTCCGCCCCTACCAGGACTATCCCGCGCCGATCTACGCGATACCCGGCAACCACGACTGGTACGAGGACCTCGGCGCGTTCATGCGCGTCTTCTGCGCCGACACCCCGCCCCTCGACCCCGAGCCCCGGCCCCGTCCGCTCACCCCCGCCTGGTGGCGCGCCCTGCTGTGGCACCGTCCCGCCCCGACCGACGAGCAACGCCTCGCCGCCGCCCGGGAGTTGCGCGCGAAGCCCGGTCAGCGGGCCGAGCAGCCGGGGCCGTACTGGGCGATCGACGCGGGGCCCGTGCGGATCGTCGGCATCGACACCGGGCTGCTGGGCACGATCGACGCCGAACAGGGCTCCTGGCTGCGCGCGGTGTCCCGGGGACCGAAGCCGAAGATCCTCGTCACCGGTTCACCGCTGTACGTCGACGGCGAGCACCACCCGTGCGCCATCGAGGGCGGCGGCACGGTGGACGACATCGTCAGGGACCCGGAGCACCACTACGTGGCCGCGATCGGCGGTGACATCCACAACTACCAGCGATATCCGGTCGACGTGGACGGCCGCACCATCCAGTACGTGGTCTCCGGCGGCGGCGGTGCGTTCATGCACGCCACGCACACCATTCCGCGCGTGTCGGTCGGCGGTGTCACCGAGCGGGACTTCCGCTGCTATCCGCTGCGCGGCGACTCGCTGGCCTTCTACGGCCGCCTGTACGGCCGCCGGCTGCGCCTGCCCCGCTTCTTCGGCCTCACCGAGTCCGAGGCCACGGCCGTCGTCGCCGAGCGGCTCGGCATCGAGCCGGGGCGCGCGCCCGGTCCGGACGCCCGGGTGACCCGGCGCACCCGGCTGGTGGCGAGCCTGCTCGGCACGGGCGGCCGCCCGGACCGCACGTCCCGGTTCCGGCTGCCCGTGCGCAAGGCGTACACCTCGCTGTTCTCACCCGGCTCGGCCACCTACAGCCCGCCGTTCTTCAAGTGCTTCCTGCGACTCGACGTCGCCCCGGAGGAGGTCCGGCTGCGCTGCTTCGCCGCGACCGGCAACCGTGCGCAGGAGATCGATCCGCCGGTCGAGGACGAGGTCGTCATCCCGCTGAAGTGATCACACCGTTGTCACATCGGCCTGCCAGAATCGGGGCAGTGCCGGCGTACGACCGTTGGAGGAGCCCGTGCCGTCCACCCCACGCCCGCTGCGCAAGCTGGGCTTTCTCACCATCGGCCTGTTCGACGCCGCGGATCCGGCGCGGGGCCACGAGTCCACACTGGAGATCATCGAGCTGGGCGAGCGGCTGGGCTTCGACAGTGCCTGGGTCCGCCACCGCCACCTCCAGTACGGCATCTCCTCCCCGGTGGCGGTCCTCGCGGCGGCCTCCCAGCGCACCCGGCGCATCGAGCTGGGCACGGCGGTGATCCCGCTGGGCTGGGAGAACCCCCTGCGCCTCGCCGAGGACCTGGCGACCGTGGACCTGCTGTCCGGCGGCCGGCTGAACCCGGGCGTGAGCGTCGGCCCGCCGATGCACTACGACCACATCAAGCAGGCCCTGCACCCGGACACCGCCGACGCCGAGGACTTCTCCTACGAGCGGGTGCGGCGGCTGCTGGACTTCGTACGCGGCAAGCCCGCCAGCGACTTCAGCGGGGTCGAGGGCTTCGAGGTGTTCTCGGACGTGGTCCAGCCGCACTCCCCCGGCCTCGGCCGGCGGCTGTGGTACGGCGGCGCCAGCCTCGGCTCGGCGCGCTGGGCCGGTGAGCACGGGATGAACTTCCTGACCAGCAGTGTCGTCAAGGCCGAAGACCCGCACGGGGAGCCGGACTTCGCCGCGATCCAGCTGGGGCTGATCCGGGAGTTCCGCGCCCACCACCCCGACGGCGAGGCCGCCCGGGTCTCGCAGGGTCTGGTCGTGATCCCCACCGACTCCGCGAGCCCGGCGCAGCGTGCCAAGTACGAGGCCTACGCGGCCGAGCGCCTGCCCCGCACGGCCTCCCCGCAAGGCCCCGGGCGGCTGTTGTTCGCACCGGACCTGGTGGGCACCTCGGAGCAGATCGCCGAACGGCTGCAGGCGCACGCCGCGTTCCGCGAGGTCGACGAGGTCGCGTTCGCGCTGCCGTTCACCTTCGAGCACGAGGACTACGTCCAGATACTCACCGACATGGCGACGAACCTGGCCCCCGCCCTCGGCCGGCGCCCCGCGAGCTGACCGGCGCCCGCTCCTCGTCGCCGGGTCGGGGCTGATGGCATCCGTCGGACCGGCTCCGGAATCGATCGTGGCCCCTTTCGCGCCCGGGCACGTCGAACTCCCCGACGACCACCGGTCATCCCTACTGGTCCTCGACACGCTCCGATGCGGCGGCCTCCCCCGTCGGCGTGCTGAGGATGCCGAGGAGTTCCTCGCTGCGGCTGCCGGGCTCCGCGTGGAAGGCGACCTGGGGGTGGGTCAGATGGCTGGTGCGGCCGCGCCGGGGCCGCACCTCGCGCCGGGCCCGCAGCGTGCGGAAGCGTTCGCTGCGCAGGGACGGCTCGCCGACCGGGACCTGCCGCGAGCGGCGCCCGGGCCGTGGCGCGGTGGCGGGCCGGTCCTGGGCGAGCGAGACGAGGGGGGGCGGTGGCGTCGGCGTCCAGCCGCAGCACGCGCGCGATGGCTGCGGTCCCGGCCCTGCTCCAGCCGCAGGTAGTGGCCGGAGCTGATGCCGGCGAGCATCGCGACCTCCTCGCGGCGCAGCCCGCCGCCGGGCAGCCCCACGGGCCCCGGCGCAAGGTGGACGAAGAGGCCACCGGGGGAACAACGGCCCGGAGTGCAGCCGACCGGGCCGCACGTCTTCGGCCCGCCGAAGGACCGCGC
This sequence comes from Streptomyces monashensis, assembly GCF_001866665.1. Lineage (GTDB taxonomy): Bacteria > Actinomycetota > Actinomycetes > Streptomycetales > Streptomycetaceae > Streptomyces > Streptomyces monashensis. Next base: position 13,850 of record NZ_MLYO01000074.1, read on the forward strand.
CCGGGCGGTGGCGATCCTGCGCGCCGCACCGAGGTGGGCGCCCGCCGGGGTGCAGAACCTCTACAACCTGGCCAACCGGCGGGACGACGCGCTGCTGGGGCGTACGGCGGCGCTGGACATCGCGTTCGTGCCGTACTTCCCCCTCGGCGGCTTCACCCCGCTCCAGTCCGGGACGCCGGCCAAGGTCGCCGCCCGTCTGGAGGCCTCGTCGCAGCAGGCGGCACTGGCCTGACTGCTGCGCCGTTCCCCGAACATCGCGCTGATCCCCGGCACGTCGTCCCCGGAGCATCTGCGGGAGAACATCGCCGCCACGAGCCTGGAGCTGCCTGCGGACGCGCTGGCCGAACGGGACGGCATCGGGGGCTGACGGGCCGCCGGATGCGCGGGCCCTCGAGGGGTGATCCCCGCGGGGCGAGTACGGCACGGCCGGTGGCACAGGGCACCACGGATCCCCACCGGGCCCGCTCGATGCGCACCGGGCGTCCACTGGCGCCGGGCCCCGGTGGCACGCGACGTACGGTGATGCGCCGCGGGCCGGCCTGGACCCGGCAAGGGTGGAGCGCCACCGCACGGCGCAGGGCGTCCCGGCACGCGAGGACGGCGGGGTGTCGGCCGCGACCGCCGCGGACGACGGTGTACCGATCGAAGGCGCGAGCCGAGGCGCGGGACTTCCACGCCGCGCTGCCCGGCCACACACCTACCCCAGGACACCGCCTGGCGGGGTGACGAGCGGATCCCCGCCCGGATCGTGGAGCGCTGCTCCACCCTGCGCGCCGCGGTCGACGGACAGCTCGCGGCCGCGGGATCGATCAGGCCTCGGGCAGCGCCTGTTCGGCCCAGATGGTCTTGCCGCGGCCGGTCTGCCGGCTGCCCCAGCGCTGGGTGAGCTGGGCGACCAGGAGCAGTCCGCGGCCGCCCTCGTCGTAGTCGTTGGCCCGGCGCAGGTGCGGGGAGGTGGAACTGGCGTCGGAGACCTCGCAGATGAGGGCGCGGTCGCGGATCAGGCGGAGCTGGATGGGCGGTTCGCCGTAGCGGATGGCGTTGGTGACGAGTTCGCTGACGACGAGTTCGGTGACGAAGGCGGCCTCGTCCAGCCCCCATGCGGTGAGTTGTGCACCTGCCGCCTGCCGGAAGGTGGCGACCTCGGCGGGGTCGGGCGGCACGTCCCAGGTGGCGACGCGGTCGGCGCCGAGCGCGCGGGTGCGGACGAGGAGCAGGGCGACGTCGTCCCCGGGCTGGTGGGGCAGGACGGCCTTCAGGACGCTGTCGCACAGGGCGTCGAGGGAGCCCGCGGGTGCGGTCAGGGCCCGGCACAGGGCGTCGGTGGCGCCGTCGAAGTCCCGGTCGCGGTCCTCGAGCAGTCCGTCGGTGTAGAGCGCGACGACGGAGCCCTCGGGCAGGTCCAGTTCGGTCGCCTCGAACGGCAGTCCGCCGACGCCGAGCGGCGGTCCGGCGGTCATGGGGACGGTCTCGGCGGTGCCGCCGGGCAGGACGACGGCCGGGGCCGGGTGGCCGGCGGCGGCCAGGGTGAGCCGCCGCGAGACCGGGTCGTAGACGGCGTACAGGCAGGTGGCGCCGAGTTCGGCGACCTCCTCGCCGCTGTCCTCGGCGGCGAGCAGGAGAACCAGGTCGTCGAGGTGGGTGAGGAGTTCGTCCGGCGGCAGGTCGACGTCGGCGAGGGTGCGTACGGCCGTGCGCAGCCTGCCCATGGTGGCCGAGGACTGGATGCCGTGGCCCACCACGTCGCCCACGACCAGGGCGACCCGGCCGCCGGAGAGCGGGATGACGTCGAACCAGTCGCCGCCGATGCCGGCCAGCGAGCCGCACGGCAGGTACCGGTGGGCCACGTCGAGCGCGACCTGTCCGGACAGGCCGCGCGGGAGCAGGCTGTGCTGGAGGGCGAGGGCGGTGCTGCGCTCCCGGGCGAAGCGGCGGGCGTTGTCGATGCAGACGGCGGCGCGGCTGCCGAGTTCCTCGGCGAAGACCGCGTCGTCGGGGCCGTACGCGTCGGGGTGGGCCATGCGGACGCAGACCGCGACGCCGAGCGTGGTGCCGCGGGCACGCAGCGGCACCGCGAGCACGGAGTGGGCACCGTCGCGGAAGGGGCGGCCCTCGGGCGAGCGGAGGTTGCGCTCCTCGAGCCACTTCACGAACTCCGGCTCGCCGGCCTGGCTGAGGACGGAGTGGCCTTCACGCAGGGCGCTGGCGAGCGGTGAGCAGGGCTCGTAGGCGTCGGCCTCGCCGAGGTGCACTGCCGCGCCGGGGTTGCCCGCGTGGGTGGAGCCGTGGGCGACACGCCGGAGGGTGACGGGGCCGTCCGGGATCATCGGCGGCTCCTCCGTGCCGAGCACCCAGTCGAGCAGGTTCACGCTGGCGAAGTCGGCGTAGCGCGGCACGAGCAGTTCGACCAGTTCCTCGGCGGTGCGGACCACGTCGAGGGTCGTGCCGATGGCGGCCGCGGCCTCGTTGAGCAGGACCAGGCGTGCCTGGGCCCAGTACTGTTCGCTGCTGTCGAGGGCGGCGAGGGCGACCGCGGTCAGGGTGCCGGAGTCGTCGTGCAGGGGCCACATCTCCGTGGTCCAGGCGTGCTCCCGGTTGAGGGCGGGGGCGCCGGTGAAGCTCTCGTAGCGCAGCGCCCGGCCGGTCTCGGCGACCTGGCGCAGGTGAGCGAGGAAGCCGCGGCTGTGCTCGACGTCCTCGACGGTGTCCAGGAAGTGCCGGCCGATCAGCGCCTCCTCGGGGACGCCGAGGACGTGCCCGGCGGCGACGTTGGCGCGCAGGTAGTGCTGTTTGAGGTCGAAGACGGACATCGACATGGAGGCCTGCTCGAAGGCCTGGGCTGCCAGGGCCGTGGCGGGCGGGTGGGCCGTCACGACGAAACCGGCGGGCTCGCCGTCGGCGCCGTCCACGGGGAGCGCGGTGAGGGCCAGCGGGACACGGTGGCCGTCACGATGCCGCAGGACGACAGTGCCGGTCCGGGCGGCGAGGAGCTCGCCGGGGATGTCCTCGGCGAGCAGGCCGGCCGCCGGGCGGCCCACGACGTCCGCGGCCGGGTGGCCCGTGAGCTGTCGCGCGCCGTCGCTCCACCCGGTCACGGTGCCGACGGCATCGATGATCGCCACTGCGGCGACATGCTTCATACGCCCAAGGATGTTCCGATTGTTCCGGCGCATCAAGCGCGCCGGTGGCGCCCGGTTCAGCCCTGGTGGGCGCGCAGGGCCGCGAGAGCCCGGTCGGCGTGGGTGTTCATGCGCAGCTCGCTGCGCACGACCTCCAGCACGGTGCGGTCCTGGGCGATGACATAGGTGACACGTTTGGTGGGGGCGAGGGAGAAACCGCGCTTGACGCCGAACCGCTCCCGCACGGTGCCGTCGGCGTCGGAGAGCAGCGGCATGCCGAGGCTGTGGGCACCGGAGAATTCCTGCTGCTTGTCGACCGTGTCACCGCTGATGCCGACGGGCCGGGCCCCGGCGGCGGCGAACTCGGCGGCGAGGTCGCGGAAGTGGCAGGCCTCGGCGGTGCAGCCGGGGGTCATGGCGGCGGGGTAGAAGAAGAGGACCACGGGCCCGTCGGCCAGCAGCTCGGTGAGCCTGCGGGTGGTGCCCGTCTCGTCGGGCAGAGCGAAGTCCTCGACCCTGCTCCCGATCTCGATGCGTTCGGTCACGACCGTCCCTCCTCGTTTCGGGCGACTGCGCGCCCCGTCGCGCCGGCCGCACCGCGTTTCGGCCCGGCCGGCCTGCGGCCGGATATTACTGGACGGTAAAGGGGGCGACCGCACCGCCGCCCCCTACGACGACGGACCGTCAGCCCGTCACCGGCGAGGCGGCGTCGGCCTCCCGGCCGGAGTCCTCCTCGACCGTGTACGCGAGGAAGTCGTCGACCATGCGGTGGAAGAGCGTCGCCATCTGCCGCAGCTCCTCGGGCCGCCAGCCGGCGAGGGCGAGCTGCATCCCCCGGGCCCCGGCCTCCCGGATCCGTCCGACGGCCTCCCGCCCGGCGTCGGTCAGCTGGATCCGCTGAGCCCGCCGGTCGTCGGGGTCCGGGACCCGGCTGACGTAGCCGGCCCGCTGGAGCTGCTGGACGGTCCGGGTCACGTGCGAGGCCTCCACGCCCAGGCGCTGCGCCAGCTCGCCCGGCCGCAACGGCTCGGAGTCGGCGATCTGCCGCAGCAACGCCACCGCGGCCCGGTCCAGCGGCACACCGGCCAGCCCCATCAGCCGCTCGTGCTGCCGGGATCGCGTACTGAGGTAGGTGACGCGCGTCAGAGCGCGCTCGATCTCGACGACCTCCGGGGAGGCGACGGGCAGGTCGGACAGAGATTCCGTGGGCATGCCCACCAGTCTATCAGTTCGTTGCGTAAGTCAAGTAACTTCCGCAGACCTTTGCCCGACGCCGGCCGACGCCACCGGACGCGTGTCGTACGGGCCGCCCCCCGGCACCCCCGTGCTGCAATCGGCAGAACCACGACCCACCCCGAGGAACCCCGGAGGAACCCATGGCCTTCGCCGTCGTCGCCCAGTACCAGTGCGCGCCCGCCGATGTGGACACCGTGCGTGACGCGCTGCGCAAGATGCGCGAACTGGTCGCGTCCGAGCCCGCGAACCTCGCCTACGAGGCGCACGAGGTGGTGGACCAGCCAGGGGCGTTCCTGCTGTACGAGCGGTACACCGACCGCGACGGCTTCGAGGCGCACAAGCGGACGGACCACTTCGCGGAGCTGATCCGGGGCACGGTGTTCCCGTTGCTGAAGGAGCGGACCATCACCTTCGCCGAGACCGTCTGACCCGGACGCCCCGGGCGCCGCCCCGGAACGCGTCGTCCGGACCCGGGCCGAGACGGGCGGCACGGCGGAACGCCGGTCCGCTCCGGCGCAGGCGGGCGGGGTAGCGGCGCGGGGGTTCGTCCCGGGGGACGTCCCGGGTGTCCCCGGGGACACCGGAACGGCATTCCGGCGGCGCGCCACGGAAACGCTGGCTGTCGTGATCACTGCTCGTGGTCACGAGAACGACAGCCGGAGGTTGCCATGATCCGACAGACCCTCAAGGGCGGTCTGCTGGCCACGGTCGCGGTCCTCGCATTCCTGCCCACGGCGGCCGGGGCCGCGCCCGTCGACGCCGCCGCCTCGTCCCCGGTACCCGGCGCGATCAGCCAGTACCGCGCCGACCACAACCACCACGCCCCGTACCGCATCCACCACCGCAGGCACTCCGCGTACCGCCTGCACCGCCACCACCTGCGCCGCGCGTACCACGCCCGCCGGTTCCACCACTACACCGTCCAGGGAATGGCGTACCGCCCGGTCGGCGCGGCGGCACCGTACCGCGTCCGTCCGTACCGCACCTACGGCCGCGTCACCACCGGGTACGCGGGACTCAACGTCCGATCCGGCCCGGGCACCGGCTACCGGGTGATCGGCCACCGGCAGGCGGGCCGGTACCTGCACCTCACCTGCCGGACGCACGGCTCGTGGGTCCACGGCAACCGCACCTGGTACCGCCTCGCCCACCACAGGGGCTACGTCTCGGCGTACTACGTCCGCACCCGCCGCGCCCTGCCCTGGTGCTGACGGCCCCTCACCGCCGCACCACTCAGACACCGAAGGCCCGTTCGACGATCCCCGAACGGGCCTTCGGTACGCCCACGCTTCACCTTCCTCATACCTCACCGTGTGTTGCGCACGCCGCACTCCCGGGAAGCCATTCCGACAACAGGGGCGAAACCTCCCATAGGGGAGCCCATAGCGGAAAAGGGAGTCGAGGACGCACGATGCGGCACCCTCAGGCATCGACAGCATCGACATCGACCACGCCGGACGAGCCACTGGTGGCGGGACTGCGCGCGCTGAAGGACCGCACGGGACTGAGCCTGGCGGCGCTCGCCGCCCGCACTCCGTACAGCAAGTCCGCGTGGCACCGCTATCTGTCCGGCGGCACGCCGCCACCCCGGCCCGCCGTGGAGGCGCTGTGCCGGCTCGCCGGCGCCGATCCCGACGCCGTGCTCGCCGAGTGGGCTCCGGTGGATGCGAGCGACATGCCCCCGCCGGCGCCGGACACGACGGACGGGCCGGACACGACGGGCGCGAACTGCGCCGAGGAGTCCGGCCGGGTTCGGTCACGCCGCGCGTCCGGTCGCCCCTTCTGGCTGCCGCTGTCGGCGCTCGCCGTGTTCGGCGCGGTCACGGCAGTGGCCGCCACCGTGATCCTGGCCGCCCGTCCGGGCACCGCGCCCACCGCGCACACGCTGCCGGCGGTGCCGCGCTGCCACGCCCGCTCGTGCCGGGGCGAGCTGCCCGACGCCTCGGTGTGCGCCCGGGACGCGCGCACCACAAGCTCGGTCACCGACCCCGCCTACACGGTCCGGCTGCGCTGGTCGGCGGCGTGCGGCACCGTCTGGTCCCAGGTCCGGCTGCGCTCGGCACGGGCCCACGAGGTGTCGGTACGGAAGGGGGAGGACGTGCTGTCGGCCAGCTATCCGGCGGACGACACCGCCGGCGACAGCAGTCCGATGCTGTCGGTGTCCTCGCCCCAGGGCGTGGAGGCGTGCGCCGAGGTGGGCGGGGAACTGGCGTGCACGGGGCGGGACGTGACGCCGGCCGACCTGGGGTGACCTTACGCGCGGGCCGGGCGGGTCAGCCGCCGCGACGGGGGTCCACAGCACCCCGAGAATCACTTGCTTGACTCAATTAAGTCGCATGTGTTTGCCTAACTCAAGTAAGTCACCGCGGCGCCGCCCCTTCCCGCCCGCGGTTTCTCATCCCATCCGGTCTCCCGAGAGCGAGTCACCTCATGGCCACCATGAAGTCCGTACAGACCGGCACCGCCGGGCAGATCGCCGTCGTGGACGTCGAGCGTCCGCGGCCCGGGCCGAAGGACGTCCTCGTGCGGATCCGCGCCTGCGGCATCTGCGGCACCGACGTCACGTTCCTGCGCATGGGCGGCATGCCGGCCCGGGCACACCTGGGCGGCGCACTCGTCCCGGTGGCCCTCGGCCATGAGCCGGCCGGGGAGATCGTCGAGGTCGGGGCCGGGGTGACGGGGCTCAAGGCCGGAGACCGCGTCGTGGTCAATCCGCAGGACGCGCCCACGGGGATCATCGGCTGCGGCGGGCGGTACGGCGGGATGAGCGAGTACCTGCTGATCGAGAACGCCGTACCCGGCCGGAGCGTCGCCGTGTTCCCCGACACCGTGCCCTTCGACGTCGCCTCGCTCAACGAGCCGATGGCGGTCGCCCTGCACTGCGTCAACCGGTCCGGGGCACAGCCGTCCGAGAAGGTGGCGGTCTTCGGCGCCGGGCCCATCGGACTGGGCGCCGCGATCTGGCTGAAGTTGCGGGGCGTGGCGCACGTGACCGTGGTCGACGTACTGCCCGACCGGCTTCGCACGGCGCTCGCCGTCGGCGCGGACGCGGTGATCAACTCGGCGGAGGAGGACGCGGCCGCCCGGCTGACCGAGCTGCACGGACAGAGCGCCAACGCCCTCGGCCGGCCCCGGCCGGGCACCGATGTCTACATCGACGCCGCCGGAGCCGCCGCCGTCTTCGACACCGTCGTCGGTGCCGCCAAGTGGGGTGCCCGCCTGGTCATGGTCGCCGTGCAGAAGAAGAGCGCCGAGATCGATCTCGGCGGCATGCTGCGCAGCGAGCTGACACTCATCGCCTCCCAGGGGTACCCGACCGAGATCTTCGAGGTCACGCCCCAACTGATCGAGCACCATGCGCGCTTCGCCCGCCTGATCAGCCACCGCGTGCCCGTCACCGAGGCCGACCACGCCTTCGAGCTGGCGCTCACCCCGGGCGCGGCGGAGAAGGTCGTGGTGACCTTCGATGCGTGAGCGGGTGCGTGAACGCAGGGTGGGGCGGGCCCGGGTGAGCGGAGGCCAGGCGTGGACGGCTCCGGAGCAGGGGCCCGGGGTCGCGGGGGGGTCAGCGCGCGGGGCGTGCCACCGGGGCCAGCCACAGGCCGACGATCGCGTCGGCGAGCCCGTCGGCCGCACCCGCCCAGGTGGCGCGCGGGGTCGGGGCGCCCTCGGCGAGTGCACGTTCCCGCTCGGCACAGGTATGCAGGATCAACTGCCGGACCATCTGGCCGCGTTCGGCACGGACCTCGGGCGGCAGCTCGGGCAGGGCGCGGTTCAGCGCCTCGATCGCCCGGCACAGCGCGGGGGAGGTCATGGACTCCTCGACCATGATCTCGTGCAGCGCCGGGTCGGTCATCACCTGCGCGCAGAACCGGGCGTACCAGGTGGGGCTGCCGAGCCCGGCCAGGTGCTCGGTGACCGGGCGCACCAGGCAGTCGACCCAGTCGCGTACGTCCATGGAGTCGCCGGCCGCCTCCAGCGCACGCTCGCGCAGCGTCTCGATGCGTTCGGCGTGCCTGCGGGCCACCGCGCGGACCAGGTCCGCCTTGGTGCCGAAGTGGTAGCCGACCGCGGCGTTGTTGCCCTGGCCGGCGGCCTCGCTGACCTGGCGGTTGGAGACGGCGTACACGCCGTGCTCGGCGAACAGCCGCTCCGCCGCGGTCAGGATCGCCTCCCGGGTCGCGCTCACCTGCTCGGCCCGCGCCGTCCTGCGCGCCATGCTCACCACCGCTCCGGGACTGCGCAGCGCCCCGGGGCGGCCAGTCCCACGCACCGCCCCAGGTCCTCGACCGGGGCGGCGAGGTCCAGCCCGAGAAGCCTACGGTGTGCGCTCGCGCCACCACGGCCAGGCCCCGCGTACGGCGCCTTTTCGGCTCGCTGAAATAAGTCAATCAATTGACTTAAGCTTACGCCCACCGTTCCCGCTCTTTCCTTGTCGGTTTCCACCCCTTGCCCCGGAAGGTTCTCCTCATGTCCGACACCCCCGTCCGGCCCGCCGAAGTCGGCAGATCCGCTCCGTCCCGGCCCGGTGCCGTGGTCGCGGTGCTGGCCCTCGCCGGTATCACCGTGTCCCTGATGCAGACCCTGGTGATCCCGATCGTCCCGGAGCTGCCGACGTACCTGAACGCCTCCGCGTCGAACGCCGCCTGGGCCGTGACGGCGACCCTGCTGGCCGCGGCCGTGGCCACGCCGATGGCCGGCCGGATCGGCGACATGTTCGGCAAGCGGCTGATGCTGCTGATCAGTCTGGTGCTGCTGGTCTGCGGCTCGGTCGTGTGCGCGCTGAGCGACGCGCTGGTCCCGATGATCGTCGGCCGTACCCTCCAGGGCCTCGCCTCCGCGGTGGTCCCGCTGGGCATCAGCATCATGCGCGACGAGCTGCCGCCGGAGAAGCTGGCGGGCTCGACGGCGCTCATGAGCGCCTCGCTGGGCGTCGGTGGCGCGCTCGGTCTGCCGGCCGCGGCCTTCCTCGCGGACCACTTCGACTGGCATGTGCTGTTCTGGACCTCCGCGGCCCTCGGCGTCGTCGCCTTCGCGCTGGTCATGCTCCTGGTCCCGGAGTCGACGGTGCGCTCGGGCGGCCGCTTCGACGCGGTCGGCTCCGCCGGTCTGGCGGTGGGCCTGGTCTCGCTGCTGCTCGCCGTGTCCAAGGGCGCCGACTGGGGCTGGACGAGCGGCACCACGCTCGGTCTGCTGGCGCTCGCGGCCGTCGTCCTCGTCGTCTGGGGCGTCTTCGAGCTGCGGACCCCCCAGCCGCTGGTCGACCTGCGCACCACGGCCCGCCGTCAGGTGCTCTTCACCAACCTCGCCTCGATCGCGTTCGGGTTCTCGATGTTCGCGATGTCCCTGGTGCTCCCGCAGCTGCTCCAGCTACCGGCCCAGACGGGCTACGGCCTCGGCAGGTCGATGCTGACCGTCGGTCTTGTCATGGCTCCGCAGGGGCTGGTCATGATGGCCTTCGCCCCGGTCTCCGCCGCCGTCACCAAGGCGAAGGGGCCGAAGGTCACGCTCATGATCGGCGCCGTGATCGTCGCGGCGGGCTACGGCATCAACATCGTCCTGATGTCCGAGGTCTGGCATCTGATCCTGGTCTCGTGCGTCATCGGCGCGGGCGTCGGCTTCGCCTACGGCGCCATGCCGGCCCTGATCATGGGCGCGGTCCCGCCCTCGGAGACGGCCGCCGCGAACAGCCTCAACACGCTGATGCGGTCCATCGGCACCTCGGTCGCCAGCGCGGTCGCAGGCGTGATCCTGGCGCAGATGACGACCAGCCTCGGCGGGCACGCGCTGCCGTCCGAGAACGGGTTCAAGGTCGTCATGGCGATCGGCGCGGGCGCGGCCGTCCTCGCCTTCGTCCTCGCCTCCTTCCTCCCCCGCCACCGCCCGGCCACCCCGGCCCCGGCCCCGGCCGCCGCCGAGCCCTCGGCCGAGGCGGTGGCCTGAGCCGACCCTCCCGGCGCACGGCGCGCCGAGGCCTACGAACGGGGACGGCCCCGGCGCTGCGACCTGCCGAGGCGGCCACGCCGACGAGGATCGGCCGAGACCGGCTGGGAGTGGGCCGGGGGCCGGTGCCCCGTGCCGCGCTCTGCCCCACCGTCCCCGGAACGGACCGTACGCGCGGCTCCGTTCCGCCCGACCCGTCCCGCCGGAGTCCCTCCGGTGCGGAGAAGGAACCGTCGTGCGCGTCGTGATCGCCGAGGACAACGCCCTCCTCCGGGAGGGCCTGGTGCTGTTGCCGGAGTCGGCCGGGCACGAGGTGGCCGCCGTCGTGGGCAGCGGGCCGGAGATCCTGCCGGCGCTGCTCGCCCAGCGGCCCGACATCGCCGTACTGGACGTACGGATGCCGCCCGGCCTCCGTGACGAGGGGCTGTGTGCGGCGCCGGCGGCGCGTGAGCGGCTGCCGGGACTGCCGGTCCTGGTGCTCTCGCAGTACGTCGAGGAGTCGTACGCGGCAGAGGTGCTGAGCGGTGGGGCGCGTGGGGTGGGATTACCTGCTCAAGGACCGGGTGGGCTGTGTGGACGAGGTCCTCGACGCGCTGGACCGGGTCGCGCGCGGCGGCACGGCCCTCGACCCCGAGGTGGTGACGGAGTTGATGGGCCGCCACGCGGGCTCGCCCCTGGACGCGCTCACCCCGCGCGAGCGGGAGGTGCTGCGGCTGATGGCCGAGGGCCACGACAACACCACCATCACCCGGTCGCTCGTCATCACCGAACGCTCCGTCAGCAAGCACATCGGCAACGTCTTCCTGAAGCTGGGCCTGCCGCCGAGCGACAGCGGGCACCGCAGGGTGCCGGCGGTGCCCGCCTGTCTGCGGCACGCCCGGCACGCCTGATCGCCATGCCCCGCGGGCCCGTTCAGGGGAACCCGCGGGCGAAGGCGCGTGTGGCCTGCGGAAGCGGTCGAGGACTTCAGCCGTGACCGCCGTACCCCCGCCCCTGCCGCTCATCGCGCCGATGCTCGCCACGCCCGGCGCACTGCCGCCCGCAGCCCAGGACGCGCGCTGGGCGTACGAGACCAAACAGGACGGTCAGCGGGCGATGGTGTACCTGCCCGGCGACGGCGGTGTGCTCCTGCGTGCCCGGTCGGGCGAGGACATCACCGCGGCCTATCCCGAACTCCGGCCGCTCGGCGCCGCCCTGGGCACGACGCCCGCCGTGCTGGACGGTGAGGTGCTGGCCCTGGACGAGCACGGGCGGGCCGACTTCCAGCTGTTGCAGAGCCGGATGGGGCTCGCCCACTCCCCCGCGCGGGCGGCGCGCAGGGCGGCCGGGACGCCGGTCCATCTGGTCCTCTTCGACGTGCCCTTTCTGGGTGAGTCCCTGGTCCGGCAGTCGTACGTACGGCGGCGGGTACGGCTGCAGGAGCTGGGGCTGGCGGGGCCCTACTGGTCGGTGCCGGGCGCGGTCACCGGGCACGGCGCGGAGGCGCTCGCGGCGACCAGGGAGCACGGTCTGGAGGGGCTGGTGTGCAAGCGGTTGGACTCGGTGTACGAGCCCGGGGTGCGCTCCCGAGCCTGGATCAAGATCCGGAACATGCGGTCCGTGGACGTGATCGTCGGCGGCTGGCTGCCGGGGAGGGGGCGGCTGGCCGGACTGCCCGGAGCCCTGTTGGCCGGCCAGCGCGCGGGCGGCGGTCGGCTGCGGTACGTCGGCGGGGTCGGCACCGGCTGGAGCGAGGCGGAGCGCCTGGAGCTGGCCCGGCTGCTCGATGCCGCGGCGAGCGCACGGTGTCCCTTCGACCCGGTCCCGCGGATCGCGGGCGCCCACTGGGTGCTGCCGCGGCTGGTGGGCGAGGTCTCCTACAGCACCCGCACCCGCAACGGGTTGCTGCGCCAGCCGGTCTGGCAGCGGCTGCGCCCGGACCTCTCACCGCAGGAGTCCGCGGCCGACCTGCCCGAAGACCTTCGCTGAACGCCGAAGGTCTATCGTGTGCGCATGCCGGTTCCCGAATTGATCCGTATCGTCTCCCGCGACTCGCCCATGGCCCTGGCTCAGGTCGACCGGGTCCGCGCCGAGTTGGCCGCACTGCACCCGGAACTGCGCACCGAGGTCGTCCCGGTGAAGACCACCGGTGACAAGTGGCTCGGCGATCTGTCCCAGGTCGAGGGCAAGGGGGCGTTCACCAAGGAGGTGGACGCGGCCCTGCTGGCCGGGAAGGCCGACCTCGCGGTGCACTGCGTGAAGGACGTGCCCGCCGACCGGCCGCTGCCCGCCGGGACGGTGTTCGCCGCCTTCCTGAAGCGGGACGACATCCGGGACGCGCTGGTCCACCCGGACGGGCTCACCCTGGACGAGCTGCCCGCCGGCACCCGGATCGGCACCTCCTCGGTGCGTCGGGTCGCCCAACTCGCCGCCACGCACCCGGATCTGGAGTGCGTGCCGTTCCGCGGCAACGACAACCGCCGGCTGGCGAAGCTCGCCGAAGGCGAGGCCGACGCGCTGCTGCTCGCGGTGGCGGGACTGGAGCGGATCGGCCGGACCGACGTGATCAGCGAGGTGCTGTCCACGGAGACGATGATGCCGCCGATCGGCGCGGGCATCCTCGCCCTGCAGTGCCGGGAGGACGACACCGGCGTCATCGACGCGGTCACCGGTCTCGGCGACCCGGACACGCACCGGGAGGCGCTGGCCGAGCGGATGTTCCTGCATGTGCTCCAGGGCCACTGCAACAGCCCCATCGCCGGGTACGCGCGCGTGGACCGCAGCGGGGAACTCTCCCTGCGCGCCTGTGTGTTCACGCCCGACGGCAAGACCCGGCTGAACGCCCACGAGTGGGCCGGGCGGCTCGATCCGGCCACCCTCGGCACCTCGGTCGCGGTGGCGCTGCTGCGGCAGGGCGCCCGGGAGATCATCGACGGCATCCCGCACTGACGTCGTACGGCGCGCGGGCCTGCGGGCTCAGGCGGAGCCCGGCTCCGTCTGGTCCCGCAGGAAGGCGCTGACCTGGTGGGCGAGGCCGGCCTGGGGGCTGCCCGTCGGGGCGGCCGCGGCGGAGGCCTCCTGGACGCCGATGCCGCCGGCCCACAGTCGGCGGTCGGTCCACTCCTCCTCCACCCGCAGCTGCACCTGTACGTCCACGTGGGTCAGGGCGGTCTCGGGGGCGGCGGCGTAGAGCACGGCGGTGGCCCGGCGCAGCGGATAGACGTCGAAGCCCTCGATGAACTGGGAGTTGCGCCAGTCCATGAACGCGGCCTCGCCGTCCGGGCCGACGCGGACGTCGATCTGACCGTCCTCCAGGTGGATGCCGTAGTGCCGCGCACCGCGGTTCTCGACGGTCACCCGGACACTGAAGTACGTCAGCCCGACGGCGGCGTCGTCGCGTCCGCGCGGCGGCTCCGCCGCCTCCAGGCGGTGGACGCGGACCCGCAGACCGGCATGCTCGTCGTACTCGTGCCAGTCCCCGACCACGTTCGGCTCGTACACAGTGCCCCTCTCGACCTATCGAGAGCTGCTGTCTATCTGTGCGCTCAGCGCACTGTCAAATGCGCAGAATGCGCTGTGGCCAGCGGGTTCGCCCGCTTTGATCGCTGATCAAGCGCTGCCCAGGAAGAATCCGTCACCGGGCCCTTTTCCGGGGGTACGCGCGCGTGCCGCACATCACGTCCGTACAAGATCGGCGGGCCGCGCGAGCGCGATCACCGGGCCAGGCGGCCGAGCAACGAGGAGGCGGCCGCGATGCCGAGCGCGGCGGCCACCGCGAGCACCGCGAAATCGGCGCCGAGATGCGACGGTGTGCCGAGGAGCAGCCCGCGCAGCGCGTCGACTTGATAGCTCAGCGGGTTGACCTTGCTGACGGCCTGGAGCCAGCCCGGCATCACCGAAACGGGGTAGAGCGCGTTGGAGCCGAAGAAGAGCGGCATGGTGATCGCCTGGCCGATGCCCATCAGCCGGTCGCGGCTGATCACGATGCCCGCGATGGTCATCGACAGGCAGGAGAAGAAGGCGGACGCGAGCACGACGGCCGCGGCGACGCCGAGCAGCCTGAGCGGGTTCCAGGTCAGCGCCACGCCGAGGATCGCCGCGATGACGATGACGACGACGGCCTGGATCAGGGACTTCACACCGGCGGCGAACGCCTTGCCGGTGATGAGTGCCGAGCGGGGTGTCGGGGTGACGAGGAGCTTGTTCAGGATGCCCGCGTCGCGCTCCCAGATGATCTGGATGCCGTAGAAGATCGCGATGAACATCGCCGACTGGGCGATGATGCCGGGCGCCATGAAGTCGATGTAGGGGACGCCGCCGGTGGGGATCGCCCGGATGCGGGTGAAGGTCTGGCCGAAGATCAGCAGCCACAGGGCGGGCTGGACGGCGCGGGTGTACAGCTCGGTGCGGTCATGGCGCAGTTTCTGCAGCTCCACCGCGCACATGGCGCCGACCCGGGCGGGCAGCAGCCGCCAGCCGGCGCGGGGCACCGGCGGGGTGAGCAGAAGATCCGTGTGGTCAGCCGACTCGGTGCGCGGTGCGGCGGGTGCTGCGGACATCGCGGAAACCTCCTCCGGACGTGTCGTCGAGGCCGCTGCCGGCGATGGCGCGGAAGACGTCCTCCAGCGTGGGCAGGGTGTCGGTGCCCTGGTGTTCGGCGAGACCCCGGCGCAGCTCGGCCGGGGTGCCGAGGGCGCGGATCCGGCCGCGGTGCATGAGGCCGACCCGGTCGCAGTACTGGTCGGCCTCGTCCATGTAGTGGGTGGTGACGAGGACGGTCATGCCGGTCACGGCGCGCACGGCGTTGATGTGCTCCCACACGCCGGTGCGGGCGATCGGGTCCAGGCCGATCGTCGGCTCGTCGAGGATCAGCAGCCGGGGTGCGCTGACCAGGGCCTGGGCGAGTTCGAGGCGGCGGATCATGCCGCCGGAGTAGGTG
Organism: Streptomyces monashensis; assembly: GCF_001866665.1. GTDB lineage: Bacteria > Actinomycetota > Actinomycetes > Streptomycetales > Streptomycetaceae > Streptomyces > Streptomyces monashensis. The sequence goes on from NZ_MLYO01000074.1 coordinate 29,066, forward strand.
CCGGCGAGCCGGTCGGCGGCGAGGGCCTGGGCGACGCGGGCGGCGCGCTCGCGCCGGGGCACGTCGAAGACCCGGGCGAACAGGGCGACGTTCTCCCGGCCGGTGAGGCCCTGGTCGGCGGAGAGCTGCTGCGGGACGTAGCCGAGGAGCCGGCGCACCGCCATGCGTTCCTTCGCCGCGTCGTGGCCGAAGACCCGGACCTTCCCGGCGGGGACGGGCAGCAGCGTGGTGACGCAGCGGATGGCGGTGGTCTTGCCGGCGCCGTTGGGGCCGAGCAGTCCGAACACCTCGCCCTCGCGGACGGCGAGGTCCAGTCCGTCGACGGCCTTGGTGTCGCCGAACGCGTAGCTCAGGGAGGCGCAGGAGACGGCGTCGGCGACGCCCTCGGCCCCTCCGTCGGCCACGCCGGTACTCTCGTCCGTCGTCCTGCCCGGACCTGGGTCCTGTTCCTCGGGCTGCGTCATGGCTTCTCTGTCTCCTCGTGCTCCTCGTGCAGGGTGACGGCCAGCTTGCGCAGCGCCGGAAGGGCCGCGCGGAGGGCTTCCCGGTCGGCCTCGTCGAGCCGTGAGACGTGCCGGGACACCAGCTCGGCCCGGCGGCGCTGCCAGTCGGCGAGTCTCTTCTCGGCGGACCCGGTGAGCAGCAGGCGGGCCGCCCGGCGGTCGGCCGGGTCGGTCTCGCGGACCAGATAGCCGCCCTTGACCAGCTGGTTGACCAGGGTCGACACGGAGTTGCCCGCCAGGTGCAGCGCCCTGGCGGCGTCCGAGATGCCGATGCCGGGCCGGGACTCGACCAGCCGCAGCAGCTCCACCTCGGCACCGCGCAGCCGGGGCAGGGCGAGCCCGCCGCGCAGACGGCGCCGGATCAGCCGCTGGATGCGCACCAGCGTGTCCGCCAGCTCCTCCGGATAGCTCTCGTGTTCCACATTCGAAGATTACCTCTGCTACAGAGGTATTTCCCCCCGGACGGCGGTCAAAGGAGAGGTCAAGGAGCGCGAACCGGGCCGCTCAGTGGAGACTGGTGCCAGACCGTCCCCGACCCCAGGACGCGACCGCCATGAACCACAAGACCCCTGCCGACGGTGGACCGCGCAGACGGGACGTCGTCTCCACGCACTCCGTCTTCGGCGCCCCGTGCTGGGTGAGCCTGACCAGCCGCGACCTCGCGGCCACCCAGGAGTTCTACACGGCCGTCCTCGGCTGGCGCTGGCGCGGCGTGAAACTGGGCGAGCACTTCCGTATCGCGCTGGCCGACGGGGTGCCGGTGGCGGGGATCGCGGCCGTCGCCGCGATGTGGCAGATGGCGGTGGCCTGGACGCCGTACTTCGCGGTGCCGGACGCCGACACGGCCGTGGCCCGGGCCCGCGAGCGCGGCGGTACGGCGGCCGTCGGACCGCTGTCCTTCCCGCCGGGCCGGGCCGCGCTGCTCGCCGACCGGGACGGGGCGACGTTCGGGATCTGGCAGGGGGAACTGGTCGGCAACTGGGAGGCCTGGCGCCGCGCGTCGCCGACCTTCATCCGGCTGCACACGCGCGACGCCTTCGACGCCGCGCTGTTCTACGGCGAGATCCTGGACTGGGCGTCCGGGAAGCCCGGCTGCTGCGAGGTGGAGTACGAGGGCGGCGAGGTGGTGCTGCGCAGCCAGGGCGACATCGTGGCCCGGATCGACTCCGGCGCGGTGGAGTCGGCGCCGGATCCGTCCGTACGGCCGCACTGGCAGATCCACTTCGCCGTCGCGGACGTCCTGGGCTGTGCCCGCACGGCGGAGAAGCACGGCGGCAGTGTGCTGAGCGAGGCGGAGGACGAGGCGATCCTGCGGGACCCGGACGGGGCCCAGTTCACGGTCACCTCGCACCGGCAGCGCTGAGCGCTCCGCCGGCTGTGCCGATGTGCGGCTCCGCCGGGGGGCCGCGATGCGCCGTCGCGCGTCCGCGGGTCCGTCGCGGCCGGTCGCGCCCGCGCGGCGGCAGCCGCATGTCGAACACGGCCCCGCGCCCCTTCGGGGCGCTGCCGTCCCGCACCGGACTTCGCCGGACCCGCTCAGAGGGTGTCGCCGCCTAGCGGGTGACGCGCGACGGCCTGGACAGCACGACCAGGCCGCGTGCCTCCACCCGGAGCCTCGCACCCGCCTTGTGTTCGCGCTCGTCCGGGATGCCGTCCGCGTCGGCCGTGTCGATCAGCGTCGTCCAGCGTTCGGCGAACGCGGGGCCGGGCAGCCGGAAGACGACGGGTTCCCAGTAGCCGTTGACGAGGAGCAGGAAGGAGTCGTCGGTCATCCGGCGCCCGTAGGAGTCGCGTTCGGCGATGGCGTCGCCGTTGAGGAACACCGTCACCGAGTGCGCGTCGCCGCGCTGCCAGTCCCGGTCGGTCATCTCGCGGGCGTCGGGCCGCAGCCACATCAGGTCGGGCAGCGGCTGGTCGGCGTTGGTCGCGGTCTCACCGCGGAAGAACCGGCGCCGGCGCAGCACGGGGTGGGCGGCGCGCAGGGCGATCAGGTACCGGGTGAACGCCGTCAACGACCGCTGTTCGTGGGTGAGTTCCCAGTCGATCCAGGAGATCTCGTTGTCCTGGCAGTAGGCGTTGTTGTTGCCGCGCTGGGTGCGGCCGAGTTCGTCGCCGTGGGAGAGCATCGGGATGCCCTGCGAGAGCAGCAGCGTCGCCAGCAGGTTGCGCTGCTGGCGGGCGCGCAGTTCGAGGATGCCCGGGTCGTCGGTGTCGCCCTCGGTCCCGCAGTTCCAGGAGCGGTTGTGGCTCTCGCCGTCCCGGTTCTCCTCGCCGTTGGCCTCGTTGTGCTTGTCGTTGTACGACACGAGGTCGCGCAGCGTGAAACCGTCGTGCGCGGTGACGAAGTTGACGCTCGCGCGGGGGCGGCGCCGGCTGTGCTGGTACAGGTCGGAGGAGCCGGTCAGCCGGGAGGCGAACTCGCCGAGCGAACCGCGCTCGGCCCGCCAGAAGTCCCGTACCGCGTCCCGGTACCTGCCGTTCCACTCGGACCACAGCGGCGGGAAGTTGCCCACCTGGTAGCCGCCCTCGCCCACGTCCCAGGGTTCGGCGATCAGCTTGACGCGGCTGATCACCGGGTCCTGCTGGATGAGGTCGAAGAACGCCGAGAGCCGGTCCACCTCGTGGAACTGCCGGGCGAGGGTGGCCGCGAGGTCGAAGCGGAAGCCGTCGACGTGCATCTCGGTCACCCAGTACCGCAGCGAGTCCATGATGAGCTGCAGGACGTACGGGTGGCGCATGAGCAGGCTGTTGCCGGTGCCGGTGGTGTCGTAGTAGTGCGCCCAGTCGCCGTCGACCAGCCGGTAGTAGGAGGCGTTGTCGATGCCCCGGAAGGACAGGGTCGGGCCCCGCTCGTCGCCCTCGGCCGTGTGGTTGTAGACGACGTCGAGGATCACTTCGAGGCCGGCCGCGTGCAGCGCCTTCACCATCGCCTTGAACTCGTTGACCTGCTGGCCCCGGGTGCCGAAGGCGGCGTAGGCGTTGTGCGGGGCGAAGAAGCCGATGGTGTTGTAGCCCCAGTGGTTGGCCAGGCCCCGGTCCTGCAGGACGCCGTCCTGCACGAACTGGTGCACCGGCATCAACTCCACCGCCGTCACCCCGAGCGAGGTCAGGTGCTCGACGACCGCGGGGTGCGCGAGGCCGGCGTAGGTGCCGCGCAACCGCTCCGGCACGTCCGGGTGGGTGCGGGTCAGGCCGCGCACGTGGGCCTCGTAGATGACCGAGTCGGCATAGGGCGTGCGGGGCGGGCGGTCGTCGCCCCAGTCGAAGTACGGGTCGGCCACCACGCCCAGCATGGAGTGCCCGGCGCTGTCGGCGGGCGCCGGGCCGTCGGGGGCGCGCTCGTACAGCGAGGGGTGGTTGTCGATCTGGCCGTCGACGGCCAGGGCGTACGGGTCGAGCAGCAGCTTCGCCGGATTGCACCGGTGGCCCAGGGACGGCTGCCAGGGTCCGTGCACGCGGTACCCGTAGCGCCGGCCGGGGGCGATGCCCGGCAGGTAGCCGTGCCAGACGAATCCGTCGACCTCGTGCAGCCGGACGGGGGTCTGCGTGCCCGCGTCGTCCAGCAGGATCAGGTCCACACGCTCGGCGACCTCGCTGAACAGTGCGAAGTTGGTGCCCTGTCCGTCGAAGGTGGCGCCCAACGGGTAGGGCTGCCCGCTCCATGCGGGCAGCCCGTGCCGGGATCTGGAGGTGCGGGACGTCACCGGCTGCCCTCCAGGGTGTCCTCGGGGGCGGCCAGCCGCGCGACCGGCAGTGCGCGCGGCACCGGGAGGCCCTGGCGCAGGGCGGGCGCGGGTGTGAGGGGCACGCGCGGGACGCGCTCGCCGGACCGGGCGCGCTGCGTGAACCAGATGATGGTGCTGCCGCGCTCCGAGGTGCAGCATCCCCAGCCGTCGCTCATGGCGGCGATGTCCGCGAGGCAGGCGCGCAGATCCTGGTCGGGGCGCAGATCGGGGTCGTCGTCGCCGAAGGCGGTGATCAGATGCTGCCCGTTCCACCACATCTCGATCGATGTGCGCCTGTCGGAGGCATGCTGGTGGATCGCCCGCAGCAGCAGCTCGGCGCCGCGGCGGACGGGGTCCGCGAGATTGTCGAGGTCCCAGTAGCGCACATGGGCGGCCAGGATGCGGCTGACCTGTCCCACCCGTTCCGGGCTGACTTCCACGTCGAGGTGGTAGTAGCAGGGCACTGCGGTCTCCATCGTCGCTTGCTCCTCACCGGCGAAGCTCGTGCTCCCCTCGCCTGTCCGGGAGGGCTCCCGGACACACAGCGTGAGTGCCGATGGCTTCTGAGTCACCTCCACGGTGCGGGCACTACGCCATTCGTGCAACACGAGCACCAGACACACCACGCGTGGTTGAAGCTCCAACAAGACGCTGCGTCGTCGTGCGTGCACCATAAGTGAAAGCCTCGATCGCCGTAACGGTGCCGTGCCCTTCCGCGCGCGGACGCCACCCGACCGTCGGGAACGCGCCCAGTCGAGAGCGTGAAAGGTGAAGACGGCGATGCTGCTCCCCGCCAAGGCCGAGGTGGCCCGGCAGTTGCGGCGTTACCGGGCGTGGGAGCGCGTGATGCTCGCCTCGCCCCACGACCGCGCGGTCCGGGCCACGTTCGAGGACTCTGGTTACACACTGTGCGTGCTGATGGGCAAACGCTGCGCCCGCGAGGCGGCGGACGCGGCCGAGCGCTATCTGCGCACGAACCTGGTCACCTACCTGCGTGAGCAGAACGGGCGGCCGAAGCGCCGCCGTTCGGCGCGAAGCGCGCCGCCACCGGAGCGGCGTTCCACGGCGTCCAGCCCCTGAGCTGGCACCGTACAAGGCGTTCCCCCCGGGACCGACGTGAGTCGGCCCGTATCGGATCGCGAAGCCGGGCCATTGGCCCGGCTTCGCGCACGGCGGAGGTGAGATACATGCGCAGGACCCCGGCCATCGGCCGTGTACCGGTACGTGACGTCCGGCCGGCCGTGGAGTGCGGCAGGCGCCCGGCGAAGGCGGTGGCCGGGGAGACCTTCCAGGTCACGGCCACCGTGTTCCGCGAAGGGCACGATGCCGTCGGTGCCAATGTGGTCCTGCGCGATCCGAAGGGCCGGCGCGGCCCGTGGACACCGATGCGGGAGCTGTCCCCCGGCAGCGACCGCTGGGGCGCGGAGGTCACCCCGGACACGACCGGCCACTGGACCTACCGGGTGGAGGCCTGGTCCGACCCGCTCACGACGTGGCGGCACCACGCGCGTGTCAAGATCCCGGCCGGTGTCGACGTCGGTCTGGTGCTGGAGGAGGGCGCCGAGTTGTTCGAGCGGGCGGCCGCCGAGGCGCCGAAGGGTGCGGAGCGCGACCTCGTCCGGGCCGCCGCACGCACGCTCGGTGACGATTCCCTGTCGGTGCGGGAGCGGCTGGCGGCGGCGCTGTCGCCCCAGGTGGCGGCGGTGCTGGCGCGTCATCCGCTGCGGGAGCTGGTCACGGCCTCCGAGGCGATGCCGCTGCTGGTGGAGCGGGAGCGGGCGCTGTTCGGGTCGTGGTACGAGTTCTTCCCGCGTTCGGAGGGCACCGCCGAGCAGCCCCAC
>NZ_MLYO01000075.1 GCF_001866665.1 Streptomyces monashensis
CGGCATGCCACCGGCACGCTGTCGGCCGTGCCGTCGGAGTGGGAGGCCGAGGCCGACTTCACCGTGTGGCCGCCGCAGGGCGCCCGGCCCGTCGAGGTCGGTGACTTCTACAGCGACCTGGTGGAGCGTGGCTACGGCTACGGTCCCGTGTTCCAGGGGGTGCGGGCGGTGTGGCGGCGCGGCGAGGAGGTCTTCGCCGAGGTCGCTCTGCCCGAGGAACAGCGCAACGAGGCCGGGCGGTTCGGTATCCATCCGGCGCTGCTCGACTCGGCCCTGCAGGCCGCCACGATCGGGAACACGCCGGGCGCGGAGGCGGACGGCTCCGGTGCGCCGGTGCTGGCGTTCGCGTGGAACGGCCTGGTGCTGCACGCCTCGGGCGCCTCGACACTGCGGGTGCGGATCGCACCGAACGGCGCGGACGCGCTTGCGGTCCAGGCGGCCGACGAGACCGGCGGCCTGGTGGTGACACTGGACTCACTGGTGTCCCGGGCCGTGTCCGCCGAGCAGTTGGAGGCGCCGGTCGACACGGTGGTCGCCAACGCGCTGTTCCGGCTGGAGTGGGGCGAACTGCCCTCGGTTCCCGGGTCCGAGCTTCCGCCGTCGTGGGTACCGGTGACCACGGCCGACGACGTGGCGGCCGTGGCCGCGAGCGGCGCCGCACCGGCGGTGGTGGTCCTGGAAGCCGTCGCCGACGCCGACGAGGACGCCGCACTGACCCTGTCCTCCCGTGTGCTGGGCGCGCTGCAGACCTGGCTGACCGCGGACGGCCTGGACGAGTCGCAGCTGGTGGTGGCGACCCGGGGCGCGGTGGCCGCCGGCAGCGAGGGTGCGGTGACGGACCCGGCCGGAGCGGCGGTGTGGGGCCTGGTACGTGCCGCCCAGTCCGAGAACCCGGACCGCTTCGTCCTGCTGGACACCGACCCCGCCGGCGAAGGCGGCGTGGACTCGGTCCTGGACTCCGTGCTGGGCCCGGTGGCGGCGAGTGCGGAACCCCAGGTCGCCGTCCGCGGCACCGACATGTTCATTCCCCGGCTCGCCCGTCCCACCGGTCAAGACGCCGGCACCGCCGCCACGTTCGGTCGGGAGGGAACCGTGCTGATCTCGGGCGGTGGTTCGCTCGGCGCCCTGGCGGCCCGCCATCTGGTCTCCCGGCACGGGGTGCGGCACCTGGTCCTCGCCAGCCGTCGCGGTCCGGACGCCGACGGCGTACGAGAGCTTGTGGCCGAACTCGCCGAGCAGGGCGCAGCCTTGTCCGCCGTGGCATGCGACGTCTCCGACCGTGAGCAGATCGAAGCCCTGCTGGCCTCGCTGCCGGCGGAGCAGCCCCTGCGCGGTGTGGTGCACACGGCGGGTGTGTTCGACGACGGCCTGATCGGGACGGTGACCCCGGAGCGCCTGGCCAGGGTGTTCGCGCCGAAGGTGGACGCCGTACGCCACCTCGACGAACTCACGCGCGGACTGGACCTGGACGCGTTCGTCGTCTACTCCTCAGTGGCAGGCCTCTCCGGAGGCGCAGGCCAGGCCAACTACTCGGCGGCCAACGCCTTCCTGGACGGCCTGATGAGCAACCGCCGCGCGGCGGATCTGCCCGGCCTGTCCCTGGCCTGGGGCCTGTGGGAGCAGTCCCTCGGCATGGCCTCCCACCTCAGCGCCGTCGACCAGGCGCGGGCGAGCCGCAGCGGTGTGCTGGAGATATCGGCGGCCGAGGGCATGGAGCTGTTCGACGCCGCTCTCGGGTCCGGGCAGGCGCTCCTCGTGCCGGTCAAGCTGGACCTGCGGAGCGTACGAGCCGACGCTTCGGCGGGCGCGGCGGTGCCGCACCTGCTGCGCGGTCTCGTCCGCGTGGGTCGGCAGCAGGCCCGCGCGGCGAGCACCGCCGACGGGAACAGGCAGCTGTCCGACCGGCTGGCCGGACACACGGCCGCCGAGCAGGAGGCGCTGCTCCTCGCCCTGGTGCGGTCCCAGGCCGCCGTCGTGCTCGGCCACAGCGAGGCGGAAGAGGTCCGGGCGGACACCGCGTTCAAGGACATCGGCTTCGACTCGCTCACCTCGGTGGAACTGCGCAACCGGCTGCGTGAGGCGACCGGCCTGAAACTTCCCCCCACGCTCGTCTTCGACTACCCGACCCCGCAGGCTCTCGCCCGCCATCTGCTCGGGGAGTTCGGCGACGTCGCCGCGCCTCGGACGGCGGTGCAGGCGGCGCCGGTGGCCGTGGCGGCCGACCGGGACGAGCCGCTCGCCATCGTCGGCATGGCGTGCCGGCTGCCGGGCGGCGTCTCCTCGCCCGAGGAGCTGTGGAAGCTGGTCGTCGACGGCGTCGACGCCGTCTCCGACTTCCCCGAGGACCGGGGCTGGGACCTCGAAGGCCTCTTCGACGACGACCCGGACCACGCGGGCACCTCGTACACCAGCCAGGGCGGCTTCCTGCAGGGCGCCGGACTGTTCGATCCCGGCTTCTTCGGTATCTCGCCGCGTGAGGCGCTGGCCATGGACCCCCAGCAGCGGCTCCTTCTCGAAGCCTCCTGGGAGGCCATGGAGGGCGCGGGCATCGACCCGATCACGCTCAAGGGGTCGGACGTCGGCGTGTTCTCCGGCGTCTCCGGCCAGGGCTACGGAACCGGCGCGATCGCACCGGAAGTCGAGGGCTTCGCGGGCACGGGGCTTGCGTCGAGCGTGGCGTCGGGCCGGGTGTCGTACGTGTTCGGCTTCGAGGGCCCGGCGGTGTCGGTGGACACGGCGTGTTCGTCGTCGCTGGTGGCGATGCACCTGGCCGCGCAGGCGCTGCGGCAGGGCGAGTGCTCCATGGCGCTCGCCGGCGGGGTGATGGTGATGTCGACGCCCGCCACCTTCATGGCCTTCTCGCGGCAGCGAGGTCTGGCCGCCGACGGCCGGAGCAAGGCGTTCGCCGAGGGCGCGGACGGAATGGGCCTGTCCGAGGGCGTCGGCGTGGTCGTGCTGGAGCGCCTGTCGGTGGCGCGGGAGCGCGGGCACAAGGTCCTGGCGGTGCTGCGGGGGAGTGCGGTGAACCAGGACGGTGCGTCGAACGGTCTGACGGCACCGAACGGGCCTGCGCAGCAGCGCGTGATCCGCAAGGCGCTGGCCGGTGCCGGGCTGAGCCCGGCGGACGTCGACGTGGTCGAGGGCCACGGGACGGGTACGGCGCTGGGCGACCCGATCGAGGCGCAGGCGCTGCTCGCGACGTACGGCCGGGACCGGGACCCGCAGAAGCCGTTGTGGCTCGGCTCGTTGAAGTCCAACATCGGCCATGCGCAGGCTGCCGCGGGTGTGGCCAGTGTGATCAAGATGGTGCAGGCGCTGCGGCACGGCGTGCTGCCCCCGACGCTGCACGCGCAGCAGCCCACGTCCCAGGTGGACTGGTCGGCCGGAGCGGTGGAACTTCTGACCGAGGCCAGGGAGTGGCTGCGTGAGGGTGCCCCGCGCCGGGCGGGTGTCTCCTCCTTCGGCGTCAGCGGCACCAACGCGCACCTGATCCTGGAGGAAGCGCCCGAGCCGGACGAGACGCCAACCGCGGGGGCACAGCAGCCGCTGGCGTCCGCGGACGAGGTGCCGTTGGTGGTGTCGGCGCGCAGTGCCGGTGCGTTGGCGGGTCAGGCCGGTCGGCTCGCGTCGTTCGTCGAGGACGCCGGTCGGGTGTCGCTGACGGATGTCGCCGGGGCGCTGGTCTCCAGCCGTGCGTTGCTGGGTGAGCGTGCGGTGGTCGTGGCCGGTTCGGAGGCGGAGGCTCTCGCGGGGCTGCGCGCGCTGGCGCGCGGCGAGAGTGCGTCCGGTGTGCTGGTCGGCAGTGTGGGTGCCGGGTCGCCGGGCAAGGTGGTGTGGGTGTTCCCGGGCCAGGGTTCGCAGTGGGTGGGTATGGGCCGGGAGTTGCTGGATTCGTCTGCGGTGTTCGCGGAGCGGATCGGGGAGTGTGCGGTTGCGCTGGAGCGGTGGGTGGACTGGTCGCTGCTCGAGGTGTTGCGTGGGGAGGCTGCTCCGGAGTTGCTGGAGCGGGTGGATGTGGTGCAGCCGGCGAGTTTCGCGGTGATGGTGGGTCTGGCCGCCGTGTGGTCGTCGGTGGGTGTGCTGCCGGATGCGGTGGTGGGTCACTCGCAGGGTGAGATCGCGGCGGCGTGTGTGTCGGGTGCGTTGTCGCTGGAGGACGCGGCGAAGGTGGTGGCGCTGCGCAGCCGGGCGATCGGTGAGCGGCTGGCCGGTCGTGGTGGCATGGCTTCGGTCGCGCTGAGC
>NZ_MLYO01000076.1 GCF_001866665.1 Streptomyces monashensis
GGATGGAGGGATAGGGGGGATTGGGGGGAACGGTCGGGTGGAGCGGGGGTGGGTGCGGGCGGTCAGCCGGCCGGGGCGCTCCCGTCGGGCCGGCCGGCGCCGTGGGCACCGTCGATTCCGGGCGCGTGGGCGCGCCCTTGGGGTATGGGTGTCGGGCCCAGGAGTTCCGCCCCGTTCATGGGTGGGGGCTCCATGGGCACGGCCGCCGTGTTCTCAAGGTGCTCGAGGTGTTCGAGGTGCTGCTGGGCCTCGGCGAGTCCGATCCCGCGCTGGAAGGCGGCCATCAGTCCCGGGTCGTGGCCCGCGACGGTGTCGGCGTCCCGGCGGGGTGCCGGGCCGCCGCGCAGTTCGGGGACGATGTGCTCCTGGGCGCGGCGGCGGGGCAGTTGGGGCTTTCCCATGGTGCCGCGCACGGCGCCGGTGCGCGGGGTGGGCAGGACGCCCGCGTGCGCCTCGACGGCGGCCCGGTCCCCGGCGCCGATGCCCGGGACGGCCGCGGCGGGGGTGGGCCGGTCCTGCCGGGCACCGCGCACGGGCAGCGGCGCGGGCGCCCCGGTGTCCCGCTCTCCGCGAACGTCCTCGGCGCCGGGCCGGCTCGACTCGGCGTGGGTTCCGTGCTGTTCGGCGCCGGTGTTCCCGGCCGCCGGCCGGACCGCGACACCCTGCGGGGGAACCGGCGCGGACACCTGAGCCTGGGTCTGGACCTGAACGTGCGGCTGCGGCTGTTGCTGTGGCCGCGTGTGCGTGTGCGGCTCGACCCGTGCCTCCGGTACGGCCGCCGTCGGCTCCTCGGGCGCTCTCGCCGCCGTGCCCAACAGCGCCTGCGGGACGACGAGTACGGCCTGGACACCGCCGTAGATGTTGGTCTGGAGGCGGACGTGGATGCCGTGCCGACGGGCCAGCTGGGAGACGACGTAGAGCCCGATGCGGCCGTCGGCCAGCAGGCTGGCCACGTTGACCTGGTCGGGGTCGGCGAGCAGGGCGTTCATCCGGTTCTGTTCGCCGACGGGCATGCCGAGTCCGCGGTCCTCGACCTCCACGGCGAGTCCGGAGGTGACGAGGTTGGCACGGAGCAGCACCTGGGTCTGCGGGGCCGAGAACACCGAGGCGTTCTCGATGAGTTCGGCGAGCAGGTGGATGACGTCGGCGACGGCGTGGCCGCGCAGCTCGCCGTCGATCGGCGGCACCAGCTTGACCCGGGAGTACTGCTCGACCTCGGCGATGGCGGAGCGCAGCACCTCCGTCATGCTCACCGGGTTGCTCCACTGCCGCCGGGAGACGGCGCCGCCGAGCACGGCGAGGTTCTCGGCGTGCCGCCGGATCCGGGTGGCCAGGTGGTCCACGTGGAACAGGCCCTTGAGCAGGTCGGGGTCCTCGATCTCGTTCTCCAGCTCGTCGAGGATCGAGATCTCCCGGTGCACGAGGGACTGAAGCCGGCGCGCGAGGTTGACGAACACCTCCAGCTTCTGCTCGCTGCCCGCGTGGCTGGAGAGCTGGGCGGCGCGTACGACGGCGGTGACGGCGCCGTCGTGCGCACGGGCCAGGTCGGCGGCGAGCAGCTCGAAGTCGTCGGCGTCGGCGGGCGGTCGACGGCGCGCGGAGCGCTGCGGCGGCGCCTCGCCCTGGCGCAGCGCGTCGACCAGCGCGTGCAGGTCGGCCTCGCCGCGCGCGGCGGTGCGCCGCAGGACGTCGACGCGGTCGGCGACCGAGCGGGCGGCGCGGTCGGCGGCCACGGCGGCGATGAGGATGCCGGCGACGGTCACGGTGACCGCTCCGGCGAGCACGGCCCACAGGACGGGTCCGGTGCGGGCGCCGGTGGAGCGGATGCTGAACAGGACGGCGGCGGAGGCGCTCAGCGCGACCGCGAGCGGGGGCAGCACGGCGAGCCGCATCAGCTGGGGCCGTATGTGCATTTCGGGCAGTGCGGGAGCGGTTCGGGCACCCGGTCGCCCGTGCCGCCCGCCCTCTCGGCGGTCGGCGCGCGTGGCCGGTGCTCGGAGGTGAGACATCTGCGTCCTCGTACTGGTCCGTCGGGCCTGTCCTCGCGGGATGTGCGAGGCGGGCATGCGTCATCGCAGCGCCGGCGGACGGAACCGGGAGTTCCGGCCACCCGTCAGCCGACGGACACTCACAGTAATGGCCTGAGCATCATGTGCGGTGGGCAGTTGACAAACTCCCCCGAGGAGCGTCCCGCTCTGGTATGAAGCCTCGTACGACAGACCGATTAACCGGCCGGGCCCGGAATCGGCCCGGCCCACGCGTCGATCACCCGGGGCGGATTATTACGGAGAGTATCCGCTTTGGCCTTGGCTGCCCCCGCCGAGCAGACCTCCCGTGCCGTCGGTCCGCCCTGCGACCGGCCCCGTCCTACGACCGGCCCCGCGCGGGCGGCTCCGCCACCAGGGCCCCGACCGAGCTCCAGGTCCGGCGCTCCGTGCCCGCCACACCTCGCCACCAGGCCTCGGCCGGGAGCTTGCCCGCCGGTTCGAAGGGCTCCCCGGGGCGGGGCAGGGCCACCGCCTGGCCGACCTCCTCGGCCGCCTCCTTGGTCCACTCCCCCGGCTCCGCCCACGGGTGCGGGGCGAGGTTGAACGTGCCCCAGTGGATCGGCAGCAGCGCGCCGTGCGGTGCGCCGCCCTGGAGGTCCAGGTGGGCGCGCAGGCCCTCGTCGGGGCGCATGTGGATGTCGGGCCAGAACTCGCTGTACGCCCCGATCTGGATCATCGTCGCGTCGAACGGGCCGTGGGCCGCACCGATCTCCTGGAAGCCGTCGAAGTAGCCGGTGTCGCCGCTGTGGTAGATCCGGTGCTCCTCGCCGGCGACGGCCCAGGAGGCCCAGAGGGTGTGCTGGGTGTTGCGCAGGGCGCGGCCGCAGAAGTGGCGGGCCGGGGTGGCGGTGAGGGTCAGGCCGCCGACCCTGGTGGACTCGTGCCAGTCCAGCTCGCGCAGCCGGTCCGGGGAGACGCCCCAGTGCTCGAGGTGCGCGCCGACGCCGAGCGGCACGGCGAACAGGGTGTCCGTGCCCGCCAGCGCCTTGATCGTGGGCAGGTCGAGGTGGTCGTAGTGGTCGTGCGAGATCACCACGACGTCGACCGGTCCGAGCGCGGCCAGCGGCAGCGGGACGGGGTGCAGCCGCCGGGGTCCGGCGAACGGGAACGGCGAACAGCGCTCGCCCCAGACCGGGTCGAACAGGACCCGGTGGCCGTCGATCTCCGCCAGCACGCTGGAGTGGCCCATCCAGGTCAGCCGCAGGCCCGTGGCGGGCGGCTTGGCCAGGTCGGCGAAGGTCGTGGGATACACCGGGACGGTGCCCTTCGGGGCGCGCAGCGGCCGGGTCTCCTTGTCGAGGAAGACCTTCGCGAGGTCCAGCGAGGAGCCGGAGGGGCGGGTGCGCGCGGGGCCGCCGGGGTTCTGGAAGACGCCGTCCCTGAAGTGGGGGGAGCGGCGGATGCGTGCCATGCGCTCACCGCCCGGGTCCGCGCCGAAGGCCTCCGGACGCAGCGCGCGGAGCCCGGAGATCGAGGAACGCAAACCCGTCACGGTACCTCCCGGTGAAGTGGGTGAGGCTCCCCATTATGGTCGGCGCCTCCGACAGCCCGGGGGCCCCGGGGCGCGAGGTCTGCCTCACACGGCCCCGCCGACTCTCCGTTCAGCGCGTTGACAGGGCCCGAAGTGGCTCCTGATACTGACTCACGATTCAGTATCGTGCTCGAGGAGGCCCCATGGCGGCGCCCGTCCCCACGCCCCTGATGTCGCTCGTCTGGACCGACCACGTGACCGGCCGCCAGGGCTTCCTGGTCGTGGACCGGCTGGTGCGGGGCGTGGCCAGCGGCGGGCTGCGGATGCGCCCCGGCTGCACGCTGGAGGAGGTGGCGGGGCTCGCCCGCGGCATGACGATGAAGGAGGCCCTGCACTACGACCCCGAGGGCCGCTACGTCCCCCTCGGCGGCGCCAAGGGCGGCATCGACTGCGATCCCCGGGCCCCGGAGGCGTACGGGCTGCTGGTGCGCTATCTGCGCGCGATGCGGCCGTACATCGAGAGTCTCTGGACCACCGGCGAGGATCTCGGCCTCACCCAGGACCTGGTCGACCGGGCGGCGGCCGAGGCGGGTCTGGTCTCCTGCGTCCAGGCGGTGTACCCGCTGCTGGACGACGAGGCGGCGGCCCGCGCGCGGCTCGCGGACGCCTTCGCCGTCGAGGTGGACGGCATCGGCCTGGACGAGCTGGCGGGCGGCTGCGGGGTCGCCGAGTCGGTGCTCACGGCGCTGGACCGGGCGTCGGTGCCGTACGCGGGCACCCGCGTGGCCGTCCAGGGGCTCGGCACGATGGGCGGCGCCACCGCGCGCTTCCTCGCCTGCGCGGGGCTGACGGTGGTGGCGGTCGCCGACATCAAGGGCACGATCGCGAATCCGGCGGGGCTGGACGTCGCGACCCTGCTGGCCGCGCGGGACGGCCACGGCACCGTCGACCGCCGGGTGCTGCGCCCCGGCGACCGGGAACTGCCCGGCGACGCCTGGCTGTCCGCCGACGCCGAGGTACTCGTGCCGGCGGCCGTGTCGTACGCCGTCGGCACCGGCGAGGCCGAGCGGATCCGCGCCCGCTGGATCGTGGAGGCCGCCAACATGCCGGTCCTGCCGGCGGCGGAGGCGCTGCTGACCGCGCGCGGGGTGACCGTGCTGCCGGACGTGGTGGTCAACTCCGCGACGAACGCCTGGTGGTGGTGGACCCTGTTCGGCGACATCGGTGCGGACGCCGACGAGGCCTTCGCGCACATCCGGCGCTCCATGCGCGCCCTGACCGGCCTGATGCTCGACCGGGCGCTGGCCGACGGCACGACCCCGCGGGCGGCCGCCCACGCCCTCGTGACCGACCGGCTGCCGGTGATCGCGGAGCGCTTCGGGTGGTATCGCTGACGGCCTCGACCGCGCGGGGGAGCCGGGTCACTTCGGTGCTGCCCATGACAACGGACTAGGGTGGCCGCGTGGCGAGAGTGCGGTTGAGCGTGGCCGAGCGGCGCGAGGAGCTGCTGCGGGCCGCCATCGGGCAGATCGAGGAGCGGGGCGTGGCGGCGGTCAGGATCGCCGACGTGGCCGCGGCGCTCGGGGTGAGCAACGCGCTGGTGCTGTACCACTTCTCGACGAAGGAGCGGCTGGTCGCCGCGGCGTTCACGTACGCGGCCGAGGACGATCTCGCGCATCTGCGCAAACTGCTGGGGCGGCGCACGTCCGCGCTGCGCCGGCTGCGGGCGGCGGTGCGCTGGTACGCGCCGACCGGGCAGGCCAAGGGCTGGCGGCTGTGGATCGAGGGCTGGGCCGTGGCGCTGCGCGAGCCCGCGTTGCGGGACGTCACGCGGGACCTGGACAGGCAGTGGAAGGCGGCGATCACCGAGGTGATCGCCGAGGGCGTGGCGGCGCGCGAGTTCACGTGCGCCGACCCGGCCGGTGCCGCCCTGCGGCTGACCGCGCTGCTGGACGGACTGGCGGTGCAGCTGACGTCGTACCCGGGCGCGGTGCCGCGCAGCCGGGCCCAGCAGTGGGTCGACGACACCCTCGCACGCGAACTGGGCCTGGCCCGCGAGGCGTTGACCGAGCGCTGAGGCGCGCGTTCCCGCCCGCGCCCCGCTCCGCCGGTCGGGCGGGGCGGGGCGCGGGCGGGAGCCGCGGTGTCAGGCCACCGACGCGATGCGGTGCTTGATGTCGTCCGGGGACAGGGAGCCCTTCGCCGTCACGTGGTCGCCGGAGGACTCGCCGCGCAGCCTGCGGCCGATCCACGGGACGAGGAACTCGCGGGCCCAGTGGACGTCGTCGCGGCGGATCTCCAGCGTGCCCCGGGGCGGCAGCGGCGGCCACGCCTGCTCCGGGTCGGCCGGGACCTCCAGGCCGAGAGCCTGACCGGCGCGCAGCGCCACGCGCGTGTGCCCCTCGGGCGAGAGGTGGAGCCGGTCGCTGTCCCACGCCCTGCGGTCCTGCACCGACTTCAGGGACCACAGGTCCAGCACCGGGCAGCCGTACCGGTCGGCGATCGCCCGTACATGCCCGTTGTACGTGGCGATCCTGCCCCGCAGATGCTTGAGCACCGGGACGCCCCGGGTGTCGAACCCGGTCGTCACCATGACCGTGCCCGCGGCCTCGCTCAGCCGTGCCACAGCCCGCTCGAAGCGCTCGGCCACCTCGTCCGGGTCGGTGCCCGGGCGGATGATGTCGTTGCCGCCCGCGCAGAGGGAGACCAGGTCCGGGGCCAGGTCGACGGCCTTCGGGAGCTGGTCCTCCACGATCTGGTCGAGCAGCTTCCCGCGGACCGCGAGATTGGTGTACTTGAAGTCCCCCTCGGGACGTCGGTCGGCGAGCAGGACCGCGAACCGGTCGGCCCAACCGACGAACGCCCCGTCGGGGCCGGGATCGCCGACGCCCTCGGTGAAGCTGTCCCCCACCGCCACGTACGACCCGATCACTGATCTGTTGTCATTCTTCGAATCGTCTGCCACGTCGGACCATGATTCCCCTTCGGATGTGACCTACGCGACCGTAGGCAGGGGTTGACGAACGGTGAGATGAACCACTCCAAAAGAATGCGCGATTCCGGAATACGCCGGCCGTCGGGCGCGTTGACCGTGCGATCTCGACACCCGGCTCAGACGCGTCGCAGCCGCAGTACCGTCGCGTCCAGGTCGCCCGTGAGTCCGGTGCGCAGTCCGTGGTGCAGCAGCACGGCCCCGCGGTGCACCTGGCCGGTTTCGCGGCACGCGTACGACGCGGCCGGGTCGAGCCCGCGCAGCCGCAGCGCCGGCGCCGGCTCGCCGTAGCGCTGCGCCTGCAGCCAGGCGAGGACCACCGTCTCCGCGCCCCGGACGTACTGGACGGCGCTCAGGCCGCCGGCCGGGGGCCGCAGCCGGTACAGCTCGCCGTGCTGGACGACCGGGCGGATCTCCTTGTACAGATCCACCCAACGCCGGGCCTCGGCCAGGTCTTCGTCGCTCCACTCGGTGAGGTCGCCGCCGACGCCGAGCACGCCCGCCATGGCGCTGACGAACCGGAACCGCAGCGAGCTGACACGCCCGTTGAGCTGGGTGTTGGGGCTGTCGGTGACCCAGGCGGCCATGACCCGGGCGGGGTGGAGCTGGCTGAAGCCGTGCTGGATGGCGAGCCGGTCGAGCGGGTCGGTGTTGTCGGAGGTCCACACCTGGTCGGTGCGGCTCAGCACCCCGAGGTCGATCCGGCCGCCGCCGCCCGAGCAGGATTCGAAGGCGACGGAGGGGTGGGCCGAGCGCAGCCGGTCCAGCAGGGCGTACAGCCCGTGGACGTGGTCCACCCACAGCCGCTGCGGGTACGGCTCACCGGGCCAGCCGGCGTCGGTGAAGCAGCGGTTGAAGTCCCACTTCACGTAGTCGACCGGGGCGCCGGACAGCAGCGTGTCCAACTGGTCCCACAGGTACTCCCGGACGTCCTCGCGGGCGAGGTTGAGGACGAGCTGGTTGCGCAGTTCCGTCCGCCTGCGTCCCGGCTGGTACTGCACCCAGTCGGGGTGCGCGCGGTACAGGTCGCTGTCCGGGTTGACCATCTCCGGCTCGACCCAGATGCCGAACCGCATGCCGAGGCCGTGCACCTGGTCGGCGAGCGGCTTCAGGCCCTGAGGGAAGCGGTCGGGGTTGGGCGTCCAGTCGCCGAGCCCGGCGCGGTCGCTGGTGCGGGCGCCGAACCAGCCGTCGTCCACGACGAACAGCTCGACCCCGATCGCGGCGGCCCGCCGCGCGAGGGCGAGCTGCTGCTCCTCGGAGATGTCGAAGTTCGTCGCCTCCCAGGAGTTGAACAGCACGGGCCGGTCCTGCTCGGCGTCGGGGACGACGTACGCGCGCTGGTACGCGTGCCAGGCGCGGCTCGCGCCGCCGAAGCCGCCGTCGCTCCACAGGCCCGCGAAGACGGGGGTGGTGTACGACTCCCCCGGCTGCAGGAGCAGCAGGCCCGAGTCGTCGTAGCCGGCGCCGCCCGTGATCTGCACGCGCGCGTCCGGGAGTTGGGCGACCGCGATCCGCCAGGAGCCGGACCAGCCGAGCGCGCAGCCGTAGACCTCGCCCCGCTCCTCGGTGGCGTCGGTGTCCAGGGCCACCCAGGGCAGGTGCTGGTGGCCGGTGTGGCCGCGGCGGCTGCCGATGACCTTCTCACCGTAGGTGAGCGGGGCGGTGGTGAGCCGGGACTCGGCGGCCCAGCGGCCGTGCAGCTGGGACAGCCTCCAGCCCTCGCGGTCGGGCAGGGTCCAGGTGGCCGCGTCGGCCCGCAGCAGCTCCACGCGCGCGCGTGTGCCGTTGTCCACGCTCACCCAGCGCTCCACGACGTCGCCGCGCATCCGGTGGTGCAGGGTGATCGCGATCCCGTCGTCGTCGAAGCGCAGCCGCAGTTCGTCGTCGCCGCCCTCGCGCGCGGTGTCGTACGACACGAAGCGCCACTCGGTGCCGCGCCGCTCCTCGGTGCGCACGGACAGGGCGGGACGCACGAAGCGGGGACCGCCCTCGACGGGGTACTCCTCACGGCCGTCGAGCGGGGACTCGAAGGGCCAGTAGCCCGGCAGCGGGTCCCGCGCCAGGGCCTCGGCGTCCGCGAGGGCGATGCGCGGCCCCCAGTGGAGGTGGAGCAGTTCGTCCGCATCGGTGAGATGCAGCGCATAACCGCTGGTGGGCCCCGTCAGGAGCCAGGTACGACCGTCTTCGGCGATGTCCAGCACGTTCGACCTCACAGATGCCAACAGATCCGCTCACGTGCCAACATCATCAAGCCGCCCGGCGCTGGTGACAATGCCTGTGGACAACTCCTTGCCCGAGGTAACGATGTCGTATGGTCGACAGAGCGCCCGCCGACGAGCCGAGACGGCGGGGCCCGACCGGGAGGAGCCCCCGTGACGCAGCAGGTCCCGTCGACCGAGCCGGAGCTGGCCGGCGTGCGCAATTTCCGCGACGTGGGCGGACTGCCGGCCGCGGACGGGCGCCGGGTGCGCCACGGCGTGCTGTTCCGCAGCGGGCATCTGGCGCACGCGACCGAGGACGACGCGGCCTTCCTCGCCTCCCTGGGCCTGCACACGATCTTCGACTTCCGCAACGCGGCCGACCAGAAGCTGGAGGGCCCGGACGTCGCGCTGCCCGGCGTGCGGAACGTGAACCTGCCGCTGAGCGACCCGGCCGACGGCGCCGAGTTCTGGCAGATGGTCCGCGACGGCGACCTCGGCCAGTTGCGCCAGATCCTCGCCGACGGCAAGGGCGCGGCCCGCATGACCGCCTCGTACCGCACGATCGTCAAGGAGCGCACCGCCGAGCACTCCCGGGTGCTGCACGCGCTCGCGGCGGACAGCGTGCCCGCGCTCATGCACTGCGCGGCGGGCAAGGACCGCGCGGGCATCTCCATAGCCGTGACGCTGCTCGCCGTCGGCGTGGAGCGCGACGCGATCGTCGCGGACTACCTGGAGTCCAACGCCAAGCACCGTCGCTACAAGGTCCGCCGCAGCGGCAGCGCCGAGTCCGCGTACACGCCCGAGGTGATGGAGCTGCTCAGCCCGCTCTTCGACGCCCGCGCCGAGTACCTCCAGGCGGCCTTCGACAGCATCGAGGAGACCTGGGGCGGCACCGACACCTACCTGGAGCAGGGCCTCTCCCTCACCCCCGCCCACCGCGACCGGCTGCGCGAGCGCCTGCTGGACTGAGCGGCGGCCGACCCGGTCAGCCCTTGGCGCCGATCGCGAACAGCAGGTAGAGGAACGCGGCGAGGACATGGCCGACGGCGATGTAGATGATCAGGCGGATCCACAGGGAACGGGGGAACTTCGTCTCGAAGTCGCTCATGGCAGCTCTCCGGTCGACGGCCCCAGGCACAGCGTCGCCGTGGGGCTCTGCAGCAGGGTGTGGACGAACAGCAGCTCGACGCCGTCGTGGTCCTCGGCGGCGAGGCGGTGCGGGGTGAGCGAGTCGAAGTGCGCGCTGTCGCCGGGCGCGAGCAGGTGCACGGTGTCGCCGAGGCGCAGACGCAGGCGGCCCCGGAGGACGTAGAGCCATTCCTCGCCGGGGTGCACGCGTACGACGTCGCCCTGCGAGCCGTACGGCACGCGCACGCGCAGCGCCTGCATGCCGCGGCCGGGCGCCCCGGCCTGGAAGTACGTCCAGCCGCCCGCCCGGGTCGGCTCCATGTCGCCGGAGCGCACGATCGCGTCCCGGTCGGTGACCGTCTCGCCCAGCAGTTCGGAGACCGTCGTACCGTAGATGCGGGCGAGGGTGAGCAGCATCGGCAGCGACGGCTGGCGCTGTCCGGTCTCCAGCCGGGACAGATGGGCGGCCGAGAGCCCGGCGGCACGGGCCGCGGCCTCCAGCGTGAGGGCGGCCCGCCGGCGCAGTGCGCGCAGCTGCGGCGCGACCACGGGCAGTGCGTCGCCCGGTTCCGCCGGCGGCCCGGTGTCTGAGGCGTTCATGCCTCCATTCAGCCCCAGCTTTACCTCAGGGGCAATTTTATTGCCTCAGAGACAAATCCTCTCGGGACAGTACCTTCCTTGCTACGCTCGACCCCAGGACTTGAACACGTTCAAAAACCTGGGGGTCCGCATCATGAGCGCGCCGAGCACGCCCCGTCCGTCCGACTCTCCCGCCGGTGCCCTCGGACCGCTCTCCCTCGTCCTCGGAGCCGTCGCCGCCGCGAGCGCCTGGCCCACGCTCACCTTCCTCCTGTTTCCCTGGCCACTGCTCGCCGGCGGTCTCGCCGTCACCTTCGGCGGGATGGGGATCCACTACGCCGGCCGCGGCCACGGCGGGCTGTGGACCTCGGTGACGGGGACCGTCCTGGGCGCGGTCGGACTCGCCGCCTTCGTCCTCTTCTTCGTGACGCTGTACTAGGGCCTGGGGTCACGACGCTCAGCGGCCCGCCACCGCCTGCTTGATCAGGGTCTTGCCGAAGTCCCACATCAGGCCGCCGCCGCTGTGCGCGTCGTCCATGACGGCGGTGAAGGCGTCCACGAACCGGTCCACGTCGGCCGCGTCGAAGACCAGCGGCGGGATCAGCTTGATCACCTCCAGGTGGTCGCCGGAGACCTGCGTGAGGATCCGGTGCCGCTGGAGCAGCGGGACCACGACCATCTGCGCGAACAGGCCCTTGCGGGCCGCCTGGAGCATGGTCCAGCGGCTGCGCAGCTTCAGCGAGGACGGCCTGCCGAACTCGATGCCGATCATCAGACCCCGGCCGCGGACGTCGGCGAGCAGCTCGTACTTCTCGATCAGCGCGGTCAGCCGGGACTTCAGCAGCTCGCCGGTGGCGCGCACGCCGGCGACGATCTGGTCGTCCTCCATCACCGACAGCACGGCGAGACCGCACGCCATCGCCTGGGCGTTGGATCCGAAGCTCGCCGAGTGGACCAGCACCCGGTCCATGGACGAGTAGACCTTCTTGAAGATCCAGTCCCGGCCCAGGGTGGCGCTGACCGGGACGTACCCGCCGGACAGGGCCTTGGAGACGCACACGAGGTCGGGCTCCACCCCGTCCTCGTGCTGGTAGGCGTAGAAGTCGCCGGTGCGGCCGAGGCCGGTCTGCACCTCGTCCGCGATCAGCAGCGCCTTGTGCCGGTGCAGCAGGTCCTGGGCGGCGCGCAGATAGCCGGGCGGGGCCTCGTGCACACCCTTGCCCTGGATCGGCTCGACGATCAGCGCGGCGACGTCGCCCTTCGTCAACTCCCGTGCCAGGGCGTCGAGATCGCCGAGCGGCAGGGCCGTGTCGGGCAGCAGCGGGGCGAAGCCGTCGCGGAAGCCGCCCTCGCCGTTGACCGACAGCGAGCCGGTGGTCAGGCCGTGGAAGGCGTGGTCGCAGTAGAGGACGCGGGGCTTTCCGGTGGCGTACCGGGCGAACTTCAGCGCGGTCTCCACGGCCTCCGTGCCGCTGTTGCCGAAGAACACCCGGTCCAGGTGCGGGCTGTGCACGAGCAGCCGCTCGGCGAGCAGGCCGGGCAGCGGCTGGCAGTCGAAGCGGGTGAGGTCGGCGAGGTCGAGGTCGAGGACGTCGTGCAGCGCCTTGCGGACGACCGGGTGGTGGCGGCCGAGGCCCATCACCCCGAACCCGGCGAGCATGTCCAGGTAGTCGTTGCCGTCCGCGTCGTAGAAGTGGGCGCCCGCGGCGCGCTCGTAGACCTTGTCGAAGCCGATGGTGTGCAGCATGCGCGGGAACTGCGGGTTGAGGTACTTCGAGTGCAGCTCGTAGCGTTCGGCGCCGCGCTCGGCGAGCAGGGCGCCGAGGTCGAACTCCGTGCTCATTCCTTCTCCTTGGCTGTGCCGTCCACGTCCCTGACGGCCAGGCTCGCGCTGATCCGCCCGGCGATCTCGACGGGCGTGAGACCGATGTCGGCCAGCACCTCGCCGCGCTTGGCGTGCGCGAGGAACTGTTCCGGGATGCCGAAGCGCCGCACCGGCACGTCCACGTCGGCGTCCCCGAGGGCCAGCGCGACCGCCGAACCCACGCCCGCGGAACGGCTGTTGTCCTCCACGACGGCCACCAGCCGGTGCCCGGCGGCCAGGCCCGGCAGGGCGGGGTCGACGGGTTTGACCCACCGGGGGTCCACCACCGTGCAACTGATCCCGCGTGCTTCGAGCAGGTCGGCGGCCTGCAGGCAGACCGGCGCCATCACGCCGACGGCGACGAGCAGCACCTCGGGGTCGTCGGCGCGGTGCAGCACGTCCATGCCGCCGATCCGGTCGAGCGCCGGGAGGTCCGGGCCGACCGACTCCTTCGGGTAGCGGACCAGGGTGGGCGCGTCGTCCACGGCGACGGCCTCGCGCAGCTGGGCGCGCAGCTGGCCGGCGTCGCGCGGCGCGGCGATCCTGAGGCCCGGCACGACCTGGAGGACCGACATGTCCCACATGCCGTTGTGCGAGGCGCCGTCGACGCCGGTGACGCCGGCCCGGTCGAGGACGAAGGTGACTCCGCAGCGGTGCAGGGCGACGTCCATCAGGAGCTGGTCGAAGGCGCGGTTGAGGAAGGTGGCGTAGACGGCGAAGACCGGGTGCAGGCCGCCGGTGGCGAGGCCTGCCGCCGACACCGCCGCGTGCTGCTCGGCGATGCCCACGTCCCACACGCGGTCGGGGAAGCGCTCGGCGAACCCGGTGAGCCCGACCGGGTGGAGCATGGCCGCGGTGATGGCTACGACGTCGTCCCGCTCCTCGCCGATCCGCACCATCTCGTCGCCGAACACCGAGGTCCAGGACGGCCCGCCGGACGGCGAGAGCGGCTCGCAGGTGAGCGGGTCCATCACGCCGACGGTGTGGAAGTGGTCCTCCTCGTGGGCGAGGGCGGGCTCGTAGCCGCGGCCCTTCTCGGTGAGGCAGTGCACGAGGACCGGTCCGTGGAAACGTTTCGCACGCCGCAGCGCCGACTCGACGGCCAAGATGTCGTGGCCGTCGATCGGTCCGACGTACTTCAGGCCCAGGTCCTCGAACATGCCCTGCGGGGCGAAGGCGTCCTTGAAGCCCTTCTTCGCGCCGTGCAGGGACTCGTAGATCGTGCTTCCGACGACCGGGGTCCGCAGCAGGACGTCCTTGCCCCAGGCCAGCACCTTCTCGTAGCCGTCCGTCGTGCGCAGGGTGGCCAGGTGGTTGGCGAGGCCGCCGATGGTGGGGCCGTAGGAGCGCTCGTTGTCGTTGACGACGATGATCAGCGGCCGGTCCTTGGCGGCCGCGATGTTGTTCAGCGCCTCCCAGGCCATGCCTCCGGTCAGCGCGCCGTCGCCGATGACCGCGACCACATGGCCCTTCCCCCCCTGCACCTGGCGGGCCTTGGCCAGGCCGTCGGCCCAGCCGAGCGCGGTGGAGGCGTGGCTGTTCTCGATGACGTCGTGCTCGGACTCCTCGCGCGAGGGATAGCCGGACAGCCCGCCCTTGCCGCGCAGCTTGGAGAAGTCCTGACGTCCCGTCAGCAACTTGTGCACATAGCTCTGGTGTCCGGTGTCCCACAGGATCCGGTCGACCGGCGACTCGAAGACCCGGTGGAGCGCGACGGACAGTTCCACCACCCCGAGATTGGGTCCGAGATGGCCTCCCGTCCTCGAGACCGCCTGCACCAGGAACTCTCGTATCTCCCGGGACAGTTCACCGAGTTCCGCCTCGGACAGCGCCTTCAGGTCGCGCGGTTCCCGGATGCTCTCCAGAATGGTCACGCTGGGCCCCCTCTCGGTCCGTGCCTTGCCTCAATTCGACTGCTCTGCGGGGCTCGTCCGCTCGGCGAGCTTCATGGCCTCCTCGATCAGGGTCTCCACGATCTTCGACTCGGGCACGGTCTTGACGACTTCACCCTTGACGAAAATCTGCCCCTTTCCGTTGCCTGAGGCAACTCCGAGGTCGGCCTCACGGGCCTCGCCCGGACCGTTGACCACACACCCCATCACCGCGACCCGGAGCGGCACCTCCATGCCCTCCAGCCCCGCCGTGACCTCCTCGGCGAGCTTGTACACATCGACCTGGGCCCGGCCGCAGGACGGGCAGGAGACGATCTCCAGCCGCCGCTCCCGCAGCCCCAGTGCCTGCAGGATCTGGATGCCGACCTTGACCTCCTCGACCGGGGGCGCGCTCAGCGACACCCGGATGGTGTCGCCGATGCCGCGCGACAGCAGCGCCCCGAAGGCGACGGCCGACTTGACCGTGCCCTGGAACGCCGGGCCCGCCTCGGTGACGCCCAGGTGCAGCGGGTAGTCGCACTGGGCGGCCAGCTGCCGGTACGCCTCGATCATCACGACCGGGTCGTTGTGCTTCACCGAGATCTTGATGTCCCGGAAGCCGTGCTCCTCGAAGAGCGACGCCTCCCACAGGGCCGACTCGACCAGGGCCTCCGGCGTCGCCCTGCCGTACTTCTGCAGCAGCCGCCGGTCCAGGGAACCGGCGTTGACCCCGATCCTGACCGGTGTGCCGTGGTCCCTGGCGGCCCGCGCGATCTCCTTCACCTGGTCGTCGAACTTCTTGATGTTGCCCGGGTTCACGCGGACCGCGGCGCAGCCGGCCTCGATCGCGGCGAACACGTACTTCGGCTGGAAGTGGATGTCCGCGATCACCGGGATCCGGGACTTCCGGGCGATCGTGGCGAGCGCGTCCGCGTCGTCCTGCGTGGGACAGGCCACCCGGACGATCTGGCAGCCGGACGCGGTGAGTTCCGCGATCTGCTGGAGGGTGGCGCCGACGTCCGACGTCCGGGTCGTCGTCATCGACTGCACCGACACCGGGGCTCCGCCCCCGACCGGCACCGGCCCGACGCGGAGCCGGCGCGACGTGCGCCGCGGCGCGAGGGGCCGGGCCGGTACCTCGGGAACGCCCAGGGGAACGGCGGCCATGACGTCAGTCCTGCTTCCCGCTCGTCGTCATCGTCTCGCGCGCGGCCCGCAGCGACTCCTTCAGGGAGCCCATCGTGGCGAGCACGGCGGTCGGCTCGTAGCCGCAGTGGGCCATGCAGTTGGCGCAGCGCGGGTCCTTGCCGCGGCCGTACTTGTCCCAGTCGGTCTTCTCGACCAGCTCACGGTACGTGGACACATAGCCGTCGCTCATCAGGTAGCAGGGCTTCTGCCAGCCGAAGAGCGAGTAGCTCGGGATCGCCCAGGCCGTGCAGGGGAAGTCGACCTTGCCTTCCAGGAAGTCCAGGAAGAGCGGGCTCTGGTTGAGGCGCCACTTCTTGCGGTTGCCGCCCGAGAACGCCTTCTTGAACAGCTCGCGGGTCTGCTGCACGCCGAGGAAGTGCTCCTGGTCGGGCGCCTTCTCGTAGGCGTAGGCGGGCGAGAGCATCATCTCGTCCACCTGCAGGTCGTCGTTGAGGAAGTTGAGCACCTCGATGACGGTCTGCGGGGTGTCGGTGTTGAAGAAGGTCGAGTTGGTGGTCACCCGGAAGCCGCGCCGCTTGGCCTCCTTGATGGCCTCCACCGCCTCGTCGAAGGTGCCCTCCTTCGCCACCGAGGCGTCGTGCCGCTCGCGCAGCCCGTCGATGTGCACGGCCCACGCGAAGTACGGCGAGGGCGTGAACTTGTCCATCTTCTTGCGCATGAGAAGGGCGTTCGTGCACAGGAACACGAACTTCTTCTTCGCGACCAACTGCCGCACGATCTCGTCGATCTGAGGATGCATCAGGGGCTCGCCGCCGGCGATGGACACCATCGGCGCACCGGACTCCAGCACCGCGCCCACGGCCTGGGCGACGGGCATGCGCTGCTTGAGGACACCTGCCGGATGCTGGATCTTGCCGCAGCCCTCGCACTTGAGGTTGCACGCGAACAGCGGCTCCAGCTCGACCAGCAGGGCGAACTTGTCCCGCTTCCTGAGCTTCTGTTCGAGCAGGTATGTAGCGACCTTGACGGTCTGGCGCAACGGCATGGCCATCTGGCTCACCTCCGGGGGAGCAGCAAAGAACGGTGCCATTCGAAAAATGCGGGAAGGACGGAACGGAGCACGCGGAAGGCCGATATCCCGCCGCGCACGGTGCCGATCCGGACGAGTTCGTGTTCGGGAGCGTCCACGACCACCCGGACGGCGGCCACCGGGCGGTCACCGGCGCGGACGGCGGTGCGGAGCGTGGCCGCCGACTCCATGTCGACCGCGATCGCGCCGGTCGCGAGCAGCCGGGACCGCTCAAGGCCGCGCACGACGTGGTCGGAGCCGGTGAGCGGCCCGGTGTGGACCGTGCGCCCGGGCAGCAGCCGCACGAGTTCCTTGACCAGCAGTTCGGTCGCCACGCAGGCGACGGTGGCGCGGGGGTCCCGGGTCTCGTCGGCGACCACCAGGTCACCGGGGTGCATGCCGGGCGCGAGCCCGGCGCAGAACCCGGTGGCCAGCACGGCCGCGTCGGCGAACGCCGGGAGGGCGAGCTGCCGGTGGACGGAGCGCTCCGCCGCCTTCGGGCCCATGCCCGTACGGACGACGGAGTACGGCCCGCCCGCCCCGCTCCTGTCACCGGTGCGCAGGGCGACGTGCTCGATGCCGAGCGCGCAGGCGATCAGCAGCGGTGCCGGGGCGGGCTGGGTGCTCACCTCAGCTCACCCTGGCCTCGGCGAGAGGTTTCTGCGCCTCGGCGAGCGGCTTCCTGGCGAGCAGCCGGCGCTCGAAGGGGTCGCCGTGCAGGTACCGGCCGAGCGCGGTGAGCGGGAAGACCTGCCGGTACAGGTGGTAGTTGATGGAGAAGTCCCAGGGGAAGCCGGTGCCGGTGAAGTACGGCTCGTCCCAACTGCCGTCCTCGCGCTGGGTGTCGGCCAGCCACCGCACGCCCCGCTCGACGGCCCGGGAGTCCTGCTCCCCCGCCGCGAGCAGCGCCATCAGCGCCCACGCCGTCTGCGAGGCGGTGGAGGCGCCGCGGCCGCTCCACTCCTTGACGTACCGGTAGGAGCGCAGGTCCTCACCCCAGCCGCCGTCGTCGTTCTGGACGGACTCCAGCCAGGTCACGGCCCGCCGGATCGCCGGGTGCGAGCCGGGCAGTCCCGCCGCGGTCAGCGCGGGGACCACGGAGCCGGTGCCGTAGACGTAGTTGACGCCCCAGCGGCCGAACCACGAGCCGTTCGCCTCCTGTTCGGCGAGCAGCCAGTCGATGCCGCGCCGGGTGCGCGGGTCGTGGGCGAGGCCCTCGGCCGCGAGCATCTCCACCACGTGCGCGGTGACGTCCGCCGACGGCGGGTCGATGACCTCGCCGAAGTCGCAGAACGGCAGCCGGTTGGGGAACGGGCTGGTGTTGTCGACGTCGAAGGCGCCCCACGCACCGTTCTTCGACTGCATCCCGAGGTTCCAGCGCACCGCGCGCCCGATGGACCTGTCCACCCGCTCGGGGTCGTGGTGGCGGACCCGGCGCAGCGCGAGCGCGACCTCGGCGGTGTCGTCGATGTCCGGGTAGTTGTCGTTGTGGAACTCGAACGCCCAGCCGCCCGGCGGCAGCCCGGGCCGGCGTACGGCCCAGTCGCCGGGCCGGACGATCTCCTCGCCGAGCATCCAGTCGGCCGCCTTGACCAGTTGCGGATGGTCGACGGGGAGCCCC
Source organism: Streptomyces monashensis (assembly GCF_001866665.1). Classification (GTDB taxonomy): domain Bacteria; phylum Actinomycetota; class Actinomycetes; order Streptomycetales; family Streptomycetaceae; genus Streptomyces; species Streptomyces monashensis. The sequence goes on from NZ_MLYO01000076.1 coordinate 17,997, forward strand.
GCGTCGACGAGCGCGATGGTGGCGAGGCAGGTGTCCCACACCGGGGACTGGCAGGCCTCGATCATCCGGGCGCCGTCCTCACGCCACACGGCGAAACGGTCCAGCGAGGCGATGCCCTCGCGCAGCACCGGGTGGTCCAGGTCGTAGCCGAGCAGGTGCAGGGCGATGACCGAGTACACGGCGGGGGGCTGGATGCCGCCCCAGCAGCCGTCGTTCTCCTGCCGCTCGATGATCCAGCGGGCCGCGCTGTTCATCGCGGCCCTGCGCAGCCGGCGCACGGCGACCCTGCGGTAGCCGCGGACCACCTTGTCGAGCCGCTGGAAGAGCCCGTCCCAGCTCGCGAGCGGGGCGAGCGGCTGAGGGGGGTTGGGGTTCGCCGGGTCGGTGTGCAGTTCGTCCAGCGCGAAGGGCGCCGGGCGCACGGGACGCTTGGCGGAGACGACGGTGAGCGGAACGATGGTCTGCCGCGCCCAGCAGCCGAAGTTGTAGATGTTGAGCGGGAACCAGGTGGGGAAGTAGAGCAGTTCCGGCGGGAGTTCGGGCAGGTCGTCCCACTTCCACCAGCCGAACAGGGCGAGCCAGATGCGGGTGAACACCCGGGCGGCGGCGATCCCGCCGCGCTCGCGGATCCAGGCGGAGGCCCGCGCCATGTGGGGCGCGTCGGGCGCGTCGCCGGCCAGCCGGAGGGCGACGTACGCCTCGATGGTCGCGGACAGTTCGCCGGGCCCGCCGTAGAAGGTGGCCCAGGTGCCGTCCTCGCGCTGCTCGCCGCGGATGAACAGGGCGGCGGCCTGGGTGGTCCGCTCGTCGCGGATGCCCAGGAACTGACGCAGGAGCAGGTCCTCGGCGTCCATGGTGACGTTGGTCTCCAGGTCGCCCTTCCACCAGCCCTGGGCGTCCTGCCGCGCGAGCAGGAAGTCGGTGGCGCGCCGGGCGGCGCGGGCGGCGGCGTCGTGCACCCCGGCCGTCTCGGGGGTGGTGAGGGTGGTGTCGCTGGCCGCGGCCGCGTGGGACGGCGAGGGCGCCCCGGTGCTTCCGTCGGTCGTCGCTGTCATGGCTTCCCCTTCGTGCAGTCGTGCGAGTCGTGCTGCTGTGGGTCCGCCGTCGGCCGATGTCCTGTGTCCAGGGACACCGGCCGGCGACTACGCGAGCTGTATCGAACCGATAATGATCATCTCTTTCGTACGACGACGAAGTCGGCGAGCGCCGCGAAGGCGTCCCGGACCCGGCCGGGCATGTCGACCGCGTCGAGGGCTTCGATGGCGACGGTGTGCTGGCGGCGCGCTTCCTCGGCCGTCCAGTCGCGGCCGCCGGCCTCCTCGATCAGGGCCGCGCGGGCCGCGAACTCCTCCTCGGAGAAGTTCTCGAAGTCGGTGCTCTTGGCGTCCGCGGCGAGCATCTCGCCGAGCTTCTCGGAGGCGGCGCCGCCGGCCGCGAGCGCGGCGACGACCGGCAGGGACTTCTTGCGCTGGCGCAGGTCGCTCCAGGTCTGCTTGCCGGTGGCCTCCGGGTCGCCCCAGATGCCGAGCAGGTCGTCGACGGCCTGGAAGGAGAGGCCGAGGTGGTAGCCGTACCTCTCCAGGGCGTCGGCGGTGGCGTCGTCCGCGCCGCCGAGCACCGCGCCGATGGAGCTGGACGCGGCGAGCAGCGCGCCGGTCTTGTTGCCCTCCATCTCCAGGCACTCCTCGACGCTGACGCGGTCGCGGTGCTCGTAGGAGATGTCCTGCGCCTGACCGTCGATCAGGGCACGGGAGGCGGCGGTCAGCCGGCGGGTGGCACGGCCCGCCTCGACGGTGCCGAGCTCCAGCAGGATCTCGTTGGCGAGGGCGAACAGGGCGTCACCGACCAGGATGGCCTGGGCGGGACCGTGCACCTTCCAGACGGTGTCACGGTGCCGGCGCTGCTCGTCGCCGTCCATCAGGTCGTCGTGCAGCAGCGAGAAGTTGTGGACGAGTTCGACCGCGACGGCACCCGGGACGCCCACCTCCGGCCTGGCGCCGGTGACCTCGGCGGAGAGCACGGCGAGGGCGGGCCGTACGGCCTTGCCGCCGTCGCCGTCGGCGGGGTTGCCGGCCGCGTCGATCCAGCCGAAGTGGTAGGCGGCGACGGTGTCCATGGGCGGCGCCAGCCGGTCGACGGCCGTCCGCAGGACCGGTGTGGCCAGCGTCCGTCCGCGCTCGAGCAGCGCGGTCACGTCCACCGCGGACCTCCGAGCGGGTGTCGAGGCCGGGGGCACAGTGGGCACAGTCTCTCCTCTTGTTGCGGTACCGGGGGTGCGGGGACCTGCCGCGCGCTCACCGAGCATCAGGCCGCCTCCTCGAACGCGAAGAGACGGTGAGGGCGGGGCCGGCCCAGGGCACTGAGCGCGGCATCGGCCGCGCTCACTCCACTGCGGACCGCACTCTCCATGGTCGCGGGCCACCCGGTGGCGGTCCACGCTCCGGCCAGGTACAGGCCGGGGGCCTTGGTGCGGGCGCCGGGCCGCAGCCGCCCGACGCCGGGGGTGGGAGCGAACGTCGCCGTACGCTCCCGGGTCACGAAGAAGTCCTTCACCACCGCGCCGCGCGTGCCCGGGATCAGCCGCTCCAGCTCGGGCAGATAGCGCTCGCGCAGTGCGGCGACCGGCGCGTCGATGTCGTCGTGCGCCGCCGACTGCGACAGCGCCAGGTACTGCCCCTCGGCGAGCCCGGAGGCGTCCGTGCGGTCGAAGACCCACTGCACGGGGGTGCCGAGCGCGGCGAAGAAGGGGCGGGCGAGCACCGTGCGGTCGTAGACGACATGCACGTTGAGGATCGGCGCGGTGCCGATGCCGAGCAGCCGCCCGGGGTCGTCGAGGGCGCCGGGCGGCAGCAGGTCGTGGGCCTCGCGCTGGGGTACGGCGAGGACGACGGAGTCCGTGTGCAGCGTCTCGCCGGGAACCTGAACGCTCCAGCTCCCGTTCTCGTTGAGGGAGACGGAGGTGACGCGTGTACGGACCTCGGTACGCACGCCCGCGGAGTCGAGCGCCCTGCGGGCCAGCCGGTCGTGCAGTTCGCCCAGCGGGACATGGGCCCAGCCGATGTCGGCCGCGCCCGGGTCGGACAGCAGACCGGTCTTGAACACCATCGCGGCGAGCCCCAGCGAGGCGTCGCCCGCGACCGCGTTGAGGGTGGCGACCCCGACCAGGTCCCACAGGGCCTCGACGGCGCGCGCCGACTGGCCGTGTGCGGCCAGCCAGCTGCCGAAGTCCTGTGTGTCCAGGGTCGGATCGGCGAGGTCGAGCCCCTTGAGCGCGAGCGCGGCCCGCCCGACAGAGGCACGCTCGGCGAGCGAGAGGTGCGGATACGTGGCGAGGCTGCGTCCCAGATGGAGCGGGACGGGCAGCGCGTCGCGTCGCAGTCTGCCGAGCCGCCGGCCCTCGGGCCTGGCGACGTCGACGACGGGGACGTCCAGGCGGTCCTGCAGCGGTGCCAGCGCCGTGCCCTCGATCCGGTCGAGGAACCAGCGGTAGGCGGTGCAGCAGCGCAGGTACACGTGCTGGCCGTTGTCGACGGTCAGCTCGCCGCGCCGGAAGGAGAAGGCGAGGCCGCCCAGCCTCGGTCTGCCTTCGAGCAGGGTGACGCGGACACCCGCGTCCGCGAGCGCGAGTGCCGCGGTGATGCCCGCGAGTCCGCCGCCGACCACGACGGCACTGCGGCCTGCCGCGTCCTCGCCTGCCGCGAGGTCGGCGTGCGCCGGTGCGGGGCGCGAGCCGTCGCTCATGGTGCGTCGTCCTTCCATACATGCGCCCCGCAGGGGGTGCCGTGACGGGCCGCCCGGTGTCCGCGGGTCCCTCGTGGCCGATCGTGCCCACGCGGCGGCAGCCGCCTGTCGGATACGGCCTCGCGCCCCTGTGGAGCGCGAGCCCGCAGGTTGAACGGTGCACGGTCAGCCGTCGCAGACTGGGACGCCACGCCGGAGTGCGGGGTTGCCTGCCGCACGTCCCCTGGTTCGGCTGGTTCGGCGAGGTCCATCAGGCGCGCCTCCTGACGGAGCGGGGCGCGACATGGCGGGTCACGTTGCGGGTGTCGAGCCCGGACAGGCCGCGCACGGCGACGAAGGCCTTCTCGCGTCCGGGCAGCGAGACCCGGCCGCGCAGCACGGCCTCGGGGTCGCGCTCGATGCGGTCCAGCAGGCGGCGGTAGATGCCGGCCATGGCCGCGACACAGGCGCCGCTGCGCCGGTCGAGCATGGGGAGCAGCCGGTAGCCCTCGGCGAAAAGGGCGCGGGCCCGCCGGACCTCGAAGTGGACGAGGCCCGCGAAGTCGGAGCCCTCCGGTGGCGTCGGCGCCTCGAACCCGGCCGAGCAGCCGAACTTGGCCAGGTCGTCGGCGGGCAGGTAGGTACGGCCGCCCTGGGCGTCCTCGCGGACGTCCCTGAGGATGTTGGTGAGCTGGAGCGCGAGGCCGAGGGTGTCGGCGTACTCGGGGGCGCGCTCGGCGCCGCGCGCGCCCGGTTCGGTGCCGAACACGCCGAGCGAGAGCCGGCCGATGGCACCGGCGACACACCGGCAGTAGACCTTGAGGTCGTCCCAGGTCTCGTACGTCTGACCGCGCACGTCCATCTGGACGCCGTCGATCAGCTCGTCCAGGCCGCCGAGCGGGATCGGGAAGGCACGGGCGGCATGGGCGAGGGCGACGGCCACCGGATCGGTGTCGTCCTCGGCGACCTCGTCGGCGTGCACCCGGGCGAGCAGTGCCCGGGTGTCCTCCAGGCGGGTCAGCTTGGTCTCGGCGGGCAGGTCGCCGTCGCCGATGTCGTCCACGCGCCGGGAAAACGCGTACAGCGCCGACATGGCGCGGCGCTTGGGCGTGGGCAGCAGCCGGATGCCGTACGCGAAGTTACGGGCCTGCTGCCCGGTGACGGCCTCGCAGTAGCTGTAGGCGGCGAGCACCGGCGCGGACACGTGCGACGGAGACTCCACGGTCCGGATCACCCCTCTCCTCGCAGGATCACGCCCGCCTCACGCAGCAACTGGACCTTGCCGGGTCGGGGCGGGCCGGGAAGTACGTCGTAATCGGCGGCGGCGATCGCCCGGATCGCCGCCCTTCCCCCCGCCACGAACCCTGCGAGCAGCAGCTTCAACCTGCCGTGGACGCTACCCACCAGGGGGGCGCCTTCATTCAGCAGATCGCGGGCGCGTTGTGCTTCGTATGCAACCAGGGCGCGCACCGATGCGCCCGCGGTTTTCGCGCCAAGATCCGCTTCCTGCACGTGAAAGCGCTTCATGTCGGCGGCGGGGAGGTAGATCCGGTCGCGGCCGAGGTCCTCGGCGACGTCCTGGAGATGCTCGACGATCTGGAGGGCGGTGCAGACGGCGTCGGAGAGGCGGATCCGCTCGGGCGTCTCGGTGCCGGTCACGCCGAGCACGAGGCGGCCGACGGGGTTGGCGGACAGTTCGCAGTAGGCGAGCAGGTCGTCGTACGTCTCGTAGCGGGAGACGAGCTGGTCCTGGCGGTTGGCGGCGATGAGGCCCAGGAAGGGTTCGGGGGTCAGGCCGCGGCGGCGGACGGTGAACTGGAGGCGGCGCAGCAGCGGGTGGGCGGGGGTGCCGTCGAAGACGCGGCGCAGGTCGGCCTCGAAGGCGGCGAGCAGGACCAGGCGGTTCTCGGCCTCGGTGGCCGACACGCCGAGCAGGCGGGCGTCGGCGCCGCCGGCGGCGAGGTCGCCGTCGCCGATGTCGTCCACGAGGCGGGCGAAGCCGTAGACGGCCATGAGATCGTCGCGCCAGGCCCGGGGCAGGAAGAAGGGGGCCACGGGGAAGTTCTCGCTCGCGGCCTTGTCCAGGGTGGCGCGTTCCGGGTCCGGCGCCGTCTCGGTGGCCGTCATCGCCCGCAGCCCGTGGCGGGGACGGCACATGCTGCGTTGAGCTGGGGAGTTTCCGTAGCCATTGCCGTCACATCTCCCGTTCTACACTGCCGACCCAATACACACTATTTCGGACACGCCGCCCGGCGATCCGCGGGGTCGCCCTGGCGCAGGGTGCCGCGCGGTATCGCCCCACTTGCCGCTTTCCGGGACCGGTACAGCTTACGTTGTACAACGCATCGAGGTCCGCCGGGGTGTCCCGCACATCACAACAACACACCGATTGGCGTCAAGATTCCTTGCGCAGACCGGAGTTGACGTTTCCTTTGCGACCGGGGCCCGACCGGACGGCTGCCGACGGACCCCTGGCCGAAAACAGGCTACTTGCCCGTGAACTTCTCGTACTCCCTCAGTACCTCGTCGGTCGGCCCGTCCATGCGCAGTTCGCCACGCTCCAGCCACAGGACGCGGTCGCACGTGTCACGGATGGACTTGTTGTTGTGGCTGACCAGGAAGACCGTTCCGGCCTGCTTGCGCAGCTCCCGGATGCGGTCCTCGGAGCGCTTCTGGAACCCCCGGTCACCGGTGGCGAGGGCCTCGTCGATCATGAGTACGTCGTGGTCCTTGGCGGCGGCGATGGAGAACCGCAGCCGGGCGGCCATGCCGGAGGAGTACGTCCGCATCGGGAGGGTGATGAAGTCGCCCTTCTCGTTGATCCCCGAGAAGTCCACGATCTCCTGGTACCGCTCCTTGATCTGCTCCCGGGACATGCCCATGGCGAGACCGCCCAGGATGACGTTGCGCTCACCGGTGAGGTCGTTCATCAGGGCCGCGTTGACACCCAGCAGCGACGGCTGGCCGTCGGTGTAGACCTTGCCGCGCTCGGCCGGCAGCAGCCCGGCGACGGCGCGCAGCAGGGTCGACTTGCCGGAGCCGTTGGAGCCGATCAGGCCGATGGCCTCGCCCCGGTGGGCGACGAAGGAGACCCCGCGTACGGCCTGGACCCTGCGCACGCCCCGCGCCTCGTCGCCGGAACCCCGCCGCACGATGCGGCTGAGCGCGGCCGTCGCGCCGTCCCTGCCGCTCCTGGCGCCGTTGACGCGGTAGACGATGTGGAGGTCGTCCGCGATGACCGTGGGCCTGCGCGCGCCCGTGGCCAGGTCGTGCGGTTGCTCAGCCACGGCCGTACCTCTCCTCCGCCTTCCAGAAGAACACGAAGCCGCCGGCGAAGACGACCACGGCCCAGAACAGCGCGATGGCCCACACGTGCGGGGGCAGGTTCGAGGCGCCGTAGCCGTCGATGAGGGCGTAACGCATGAGGTCCATGTAGACCGCGGCCGGGTTGACCTGGAGCAGCCGGACGGCCAGCTCCGAGCGGCCCTCCATCATCTTGCTGATGGAGAACATCACGCCGGAGGTGTACATCCAGGTGCGCAGGACGAACGGCATCAGCTGGGCGAGGTCCGGCGTCTTGGCGCCCAGGCGGGCCACGATCAGCGCGAGCCCGGTGTTGAACAGGAACTGGAGCACCAGGACCGGCACGATCAGCAGCCAGGACAGGCTCGGACCGCTGCCGAACCCGATCGCCACGACGAACATCACGATCATCGAGAAGAGCAGCTGCTGGAGCTGCTGGAGCGAGAAGGAGATGGGCAGCGAGGCGCGCGGGAAGTGCAGGGCGCGCACCAGGCCCAGGTTGCCGGAGATCGCCCGGACGCCCGACATGATCGAGCTCTGCGTGAAGGTGAACACGAACACGCCCGTGACCAGGAACGGGATGTAGACGTCCTGGGACAGGCCGCGGCTCGCGTGCAGGATGACACCGAAGATGAAGTAGTACACGCCCGCGTTCAGCAGCGGGGTCGCCACCTGCCAGAGCTGGCCGAGCTTGGCCTGGCTGTACTGGGCCGTCAGCTTGGCCTGCGAGAAGGCGAGGATGAAGTGGCGCCTGCCCCACAGCTGACGGACGTACTCGGCGAGCGAGGGACGGGCGCCGCTGACGGCGAGCCCGTACGCGGCGGCGAGCTGCGCGGCCGTCGGTCCCTCGTCGGGCGACGGTATCGCGCTCACCGCGACACCGCCGTCTTGGGTTGTGTGACTCACGAGTGGGAATCCGGACTCTCTCGGGTAAGAAGCTTGCTCTCTTCAGGTAAGAGAAGCTTCTCAGATCGTGGGAGCCCGGCCCAGCCGGGTCGGTCAGATCACCGGGGGCCGGCCCAGCCGGGTCAGCCGCCACACCGTGCGCCAGCGCATGGGACGGCGCGGACCGCACGGAGCCGTCCAGCCCTCCTTGAAGCCGCCGAACCAGGCCTTCAGGGCCGGCACGGACGGGCGGCGCAGCAGCGTGAGCAGCAGCCAGACTCCGAGGTAGACGGGGACGAGCGGCAGGGGCAGGTTGCGGCGGGCCAGCCAGACGCGGTTGCGGGCGACCATGCGGTGGTAGACCGCGTGCCGCGAGGGGGCCGTCGTCGGGTGGTACAGGACCATGTCCGACCGGTAGTCGATCATCCAGCCGGCGTCCAGCGCCCGCCAGGCCAGGTCGGTCTCCTCGTGTGCGTAGAAGAACGCGTCCGGCAGCGCCCCGGCCTCCGCGAAGACCCGGGTGCGCACGGCGTTGGCGCCGCCGAGGAAGGTGGTGACGCGCGAGGAGCGCATCGGGTCGGAGGCGCGCAGCCGGGGCACGTGGCGGCGCTGGGTCTCGCCGGTCTCGGGGTCGGCGATGCGGAAGCTGATGATGCCGAGCTCCGGGTCGGCCTCGAACGCCTCGCGGCACAGCTCGGCGGTGTCGTGCCGGGCGAGCAGGCCGTCGTCGTCGAGGAACAGCAATATGTCGACATTGCGGCCGCTCGGCCCGAAGGCCTCTATGCCGACGTTGCGGCCGCCGGGGATGCCCAGGTTCTCCGGCAGCTCGATCGTCCGCACGCCCTCGGGGACGTCCGGGACGGGTGAGCCGTTGCCCACGACGACCACCTCGACCGGGTCGCCGTCCTGCCCCGCGACCGAGTCGATGAGGGCCCGCAGCTCCTCGGGCCGGTTGCCCATCGTGATGATGACGGCACCGACCTTCACGGCGCTCACTTCAGCCTGCTGGAGGCGAGGATGGACACCAGGTGCAGCAGGGTCTGCAGCAGGGCGATGCCGGCCAGCACGGCGACACCCAGCCGGGAGAAGAAGAGGTCGCCGCGCACATGGTCGACGATCGCCAGCACCAGGATCAGCAGGGACGCCTCGATGCCGAGGATCAGCCGGTGGAACTTCAACGCGGCGGCGGCCCGGCGGGCCAGCGCCATGCCGGAGGAGCGCATCTCGGCGGCGGCCTCCTTCACCGGCGGCTTGCCGGCCTGGTGCCGCGCGACACCGACGAGGTCCGTCTCGGCCTTGATCAGGATGGCGCCGAGCGCGGCGAGCGTGCCGAGGAAGGCCCACAGCCAGTCGATACGGCCGCCGCCCCACAGGTCGGCGGCGCGCAGGCCGAAGCCGACGAGCACCGCGGCGTCGGTCAGATAGGCGCCGACCCGGTCCAGGTAGACGCCGTTCAGCGAGTACTGCTTCTTCCAGCGCGCGATCTCGCCGTCGACGCAGTCCAGCAGCAGATACATCTGGACGCAGACCACGCCGAGCACGGCGCCCCAGATCCCCGGCACCAGGAGTGCCGGGGCCGCGAGGACGCCGAAGACGGTCATCAGGTACGTGAGCTGGTTGGGCGTGACCCTGGTGCCGACCAGGTAGCGGTCGACCCGCAGGGACACCTCACGCATGTAGAGGCGTCCCATCCAATGCTCGCCACTGCGCCGGTCCTTCACCCCGGCGGGGTGGACGACCGGACGGAGTTCAGCTACCGATGGCCTTGACATAGTCGGCGTAGACGTCCTTGATCTGGTTCGGCTTGAGTGCGAGGTGTTCGAGGATCGTGTAGCGGCCGGGCCTGGTCTCGGGGGCGAACTCCACGACGCGGACGAACTCGTCCACGGTGAAGCCGAACTCCTCCGGCAGCACCGGAAGCCCGTGCCGGCGCAGCACCTCGGCCGTGTGGGCCGCCTCCTCGTGGGCCCCGCGCAGGTACGTCGCGAAGGCCGCGCCGAATCCGCACTGTTCGCCGTGGGCGGCCGCCCGCTTGGGGAACAGCAGGTCGAAGGCGTGGTTGATCTCGTGGCAGGAGCCGGAGGACGGGCGGGAGTCGCCGGAGATCGACATCGAGATGCCGCTGAGGACGAGCGCCTCGGCGAGCACCTGGAGGAAGTCGTTGTCGCCGATGCCGCCGGGGTGGCGCAGCACGGCCTCGCCGGCCTGGCGGGCCATGGCGGCGGCGAGACCGTCGATCTTCTCGCCGTTGACCCGGTTCGACAGCTCCCAGTCGGCGACCGCGTTGATGTTGGAGATCGCGTCACCGATGCCGGCCCGGACGAAGCGGGCCGGGGCCTCACGGATCACGTCCAGGTCGATGACGACCGCGATCGGGTTCGGCACGCCGTAGGAGCCGCGCCCCGCATCGTTGTCCAGCGTCGCGACCGGCGAGCACAGACCGTCGTGCGCGAGGTTCGTCGGCACGGCGACCAGGGGCAGGCCGACGCGCGCCGCGGCGAACTTGGCGCAGTCGATGATCTTGCCGCCGCCGAGCCCGACGACGGCGTCGTAGTGGCCGGACTTCATGTCGCCGGCCAGCCGGATCGCGTCGTCCAGGGTGCCGCCGCCCACCTCGAACCAGGCGGCGCCGGGCAGCGAGGGGCCGAGGCGCTCGCGCAGCCGGGCGCCGGAGCCGCCGCTGACGGCGACGGCGAGCCGGCCGGACTGCGCGATGCGCTCGTCGGCGAGGACTCCGGCCAGGTCGTCCAGGGCACCCGGGCGGATGTCCACGACGACCGGCGAGGGGATCAGCCGGGTCAGTAGCGGCACGCGATCTCCCGCCCCTTGGCCAGGTCGTCGTGGTTGTCGATCTCGACCCACGAGACGTCGCCGATCGGCGCCACGTCGATGCGGAAGCCGCGGTCGACCAGCTCCTGGTAGCCGTGCTCGTAGAACTGCTGCGGGTCGGTCTCCCAGACCGTCTTCAGCGCGTCGGCCAGGTCGGGGGCGGCGTCGCCCTCGATCAGGGTGACGCCGATGTACTCACCGGTGGCCTCGGCGGGATCCATCAGCTTGGTGATCTTCGTCATGCCCTTCTCGGCGTCGACGACGACCTTCATCTCCTCGTCCGCGAGGGACTTCACGGTGTCCAGGGCAAGGATGATCTTCTTGCCCTCGCCGCGCGCGGCGAGCAGCGTCTTCTCGACGGAGACCGGGTGGACGGTGTCGCCGTTGGCGAGGATCACCCCGTCCTTGAGGGCGTCACGGCCGCACCACAGCGAGTAGGCGTTGTTCCACTCCTCGGCCTTGTCGTTGTCGATGAGGGTGAGCGTGAGGCCGTACTTCGCCTCCAGCGCCGCCTTGCGCTCGTACACGGCCTCCTTGCGGTAGCCGACGATGATCGCGACCTCGGTCAGGCCGATCTCGGCGAAGTTGCCGAGCGTGAGGTCGAGAACCGTGATCGAGTCCTCTATACCTGCCGGCCCCACCGGCACCAGCGCCTTGGGCAGGGTGTCGGTGTAGGGGCGCAGACGCCGTCCGGCGCCGGCCGCCAGCACGAGGCCGATCATGCGGGTTCTCCTTCATCGTGTACGGCGGGTGCGCCTCCGAGATGAGACGACACCCAGAAGCGGATGCTCTCGGCGAGCACCACCAGGGCGACGGCCACGGCGAGGACCGTGAGCGCGACCGTGAACTGCGAAGCGGTGAGCACCGCGGCCAGGACGGCGACGAGCAGCGTCCGCCCCTCGTGGCCCCCGATGACGCGCGTCAGCCAGGCCGGGGGTGCTCCGGCGTTGCCGCGTATGCGGTACACCGTGTCGTAGTGATGGTAGGCGACGGCGGCCACCAGTCCGAAAGCCGCAGGAAGGGCTCCGTTCACCCCCGCCGTGCCCGCGAGGGCCAGCACGGTGCCGTACTCGGCGGCCCGGAAGAAGGGCGGGACCAGCCAGTCGAGGGCGCCCCCCAGTGGGCGGGCGACGGCGAGAGCCGAGGTCAGGACGTAGATCAGGGCACCGATCACGGGCAGGGCCGAGCCGGGGCCGGTGAGGGCCGAGCTGGCGACGACCGCGGCACCGCCGAGGAAGGCGACGGCCGGCCCGGCGAGCCCCGGCAGGCCCCGCCGGGCCACACGCCGTACAGCCTCGCTGAGCGGGCCGGAGTCGGCGAGATCCGCGAGCGCCCGGGCGGCCCGGTCGGTGCGCCGCGCCCTACGGGTCAGGGAGCGCAGCACGCGGCCGGCCGTGGTGTACGTCGCCGCGACGGCGCAGCCGGCGAGCAGGACGTAGAAGGTGATCCGGGGGGTGGTGGCCGCGGTGAGCACGGCGATCATCGCCCAGCGCTCGCCGATCGGCAGCACTATCATCCGCCGCACCCACACCGTCCAGCCGACGCCGTCCAGCCTGTCGGAGAGGGCGGCGGTGGGGCTGGTGTTGGCGGTGGCGTCGTGGTTGGCCTCGTTGAAGGAGAAGTCGACCACGTGCCGGCAGGTCTGCAGGATCATCGCGCCGAGCGCCAGCGCCCATACGTCGTCATGGCCCCCGCCCCGGGCCGCTCCGAGAGCCAGGCCTGCGTAGTAGGCGTACTCCTTGGCCCGGTCGAAGGTGGCGTCGAGCCAGGCGCCGAGCGTGGAGTACTTCAGGGCGTAGCGGGCGAGCTGGCCGTCGGTGCAGTCGAGCACGAAGGACGCGATCAGCAGCACGCCGGCGGCGACGAACCCCGCGCGCGTGCCCGTCGCCGCGCAGCCGGCCGCGATCAGGGCGGTGAGCAGCGAGGCCGTGGTGACCTGGTTCGGGGTCAGGCCCCGGCGGGCGCACCAGCGGGCGAGGTAGCGCGAGTAGGGGCTGATGAAGAACGTGGTGAAGAAGCCGTCGCGGGACTTCACGGCCGACTTCAGGCGTACGGCCTCGTCGTCCACGGCGGCGACGGCCTGCCGCGCCTCGCCCAGGGCCTGCGGGTCCGCGGGGACCACGGCGACCAGGCTACCCAGCTCGGGCCGGTGCACCTCGCCGCCGTCGGCGTCGAGGGCGGTGACGATGCGGTCGGTGAGGCCGGCGACGGCGAGGGCCGTACCGCTGCCGCCGCCCGCGGAGGTCTCGCGGGCCACGGCCCGGGTCAGCGCCTGCCGGGCCTCCGGCTGGGCGGTGACGGCGCCGGGGACCGCGGCGAGCGGGAAGCGCGGGTCGGTGAGGCCGAGGCGCAGTGCGTGCGGGTGGCCGACGAAGCGGGCGTCGACCAGGGCCACGCGCTCGGTGGCCGCAGCGGCGGCGAGCGCGGTCTCGGCCTCCGCGGCGTCCACGGCCACCAGGACGTCGAAGCCGAGGGACCGCAGATCGTTCTCCAGGGACGATCCGGGGACCGGCTGACCGGTGACGATGGCGGTCGACAACCGAACTCACTCCCTGGGTGTCGGCGCGCGGGCGCCGGTCGCTTGCATGGTGGGGCGCCTGCGTGCGGCACCCGGGTGTCGGCCGAGGGTATCGGATGGTTCCGGACCCGAGTTCACCGGCCGTTCACGGCCCTGTCCACGGTGGCTGCCCCGGCCTTCGCCGCGATCATCATCGGGGAAACGGGGCCCCGCCCACAAACCCGGCGGCGCAGACCCGGGTAAGCCCCGGCAAAGGAGACACCCCGGCGGTCGGCTTAGGGTGGGCGACCATGACGTGGCTGATCACCGGCGGAGCCGGATACATCGGGGCACATGTGGCGCGGACCATGACGGGCGCCGGGGAGCGGGTCGTGGCGCTGGACGACCTGTCCGCCGCGGTGCCGGCGCGGCTGCCCGCCGACGTCCCGCTCGTCGAGGGCTCGACGCTGGACGGGGACCGGCTCACGCGGGTCCTGCGGGAGTACGACGTCACGGGCGTCGTCCATCTCGCGGCGCGCAAGCAGGTCGCGGAGTCGGTGGCCGAGCCGACCCGCTACTACCGGGAGAACGTGGGCGGTCTCGGCACGCTGCTGGACGCGGTCGCCCGGGCCGGCGTCCGGCGGCTGCTGTTCTCCTCCTCGGCGGCCGTGTACGGCAACCCGGACGTGGACCTGATCACCGAGGACACCCCCTGCGCCCCGGTGAACCCCTACGGCGAGACCAAGCTGGCCGGGGAGTGGCTGGTGCGGGCGGCGGGAGCGGCGTACGGCATCTCCACGGTGTGCCTGCGGTACTTCAACGTGGCGGGTGCGGCGGCGCCGGAGCTGGCGGACACGGGGGTGTTCAACATCGTCCCGATGGTCTTCGACCGGCTCACCCGCGACGAGGCGCCGCGGATCTTCGGCGACGACTATCCGACGCCGGACGGCACCTGTGTGCGGGACTACATCCACGTGGCCGATCTGGCCGAGGCCCACCTGGCGGCGGCACGCCGGCTCACCGGGGAGGGCACGGCGGGGGACCTGACGCTGAACATCGGACGCGGCGAGGGCGTCTCGGTGCGCGAGCTGATCACGGTCGTCGGCGAGGTCACCGGGGACCGCCGCGCGCCGGTGACCGAGGGACGCCGCCCGGGCGACGCGCCCCGCGCGGTCGCCTCCGCCGAGCGCGCCGCGCGGGAACTCGGCTGGCGGGCCCGACGCGACGTACGGGAGATGGTCGCCTCGGCCTGGCAGGGCTGGCAGCTGCACCACGGCGGCTGACGCTCTGCGGAACGTTTCCGCAGGTCAGGGAAGATGACAACGAGGTTCGGTGCCGCGTTGCCCGATACCCCCCACCCGTAGTTCACCGGGCCTGCCGGACGGGTTCCGCGAAGGGCGGGGGAAGGGCGCTGCACGCGATCCACGTCGCGAACCGCCCGGCCGGCGCCCGCCGCACCTCCGGCTACGCCCGCGCCGAGATCCTCGCCGCCCTGGCCGACCGTCTGCTGCTGACGACCACCTCCGGCATGCCGGTGCTCTCGGCGCACGTGGTGGTCGGCCCGGCGGCGCTGAACGCGATCGGCCACGAGAAGGTGCTGCACGAGCTGCAGGGCTGCCTGGGCGATCACTTCGACGTGGAGCACTGCACCTTCCAGCTGGAGCCGGGCGGGCACGCGGAGCACGAGGCACGCCTGTGCCACTGAACATCCGTGCGGGCGTTCGCCCTGGCGGGCGGTTCCGGTCGCGGCCTGCCGGGCACGATGATCTACCGGGTCCCCGTCCCGGTACGGCGCCGCGCGCGGACGTGCGGGGAAGTGCCGGGAGTGCCGGATTCGTACGGCAGACTTGGGGTGCGAAGAACGAGGCGAAGGATGGGTATGCCGATCACACCTGCCACCGCGACGCACAGCTCGTCGACGGGCACCGCAGAGCAGATTTTGCTGGAACTGGTCGACGAGAAGGGTGTGACGATCGGCACGGCGGAGAAGCTCGCCGCCCACCAGCCGCCGGGACAGCTGCACCGCGCGTTCTCCGTGTTCCTCTTCGACGAGCAGGGCAGGCTGCTGCTCCAGCAGCGGGCGCTCGGCAAGTACCACTCCCCCGGCGTGTGGTCCAACACCTGCTGCGGCCATCCGTACCCGGGCGAGGCGCCCTTCGCCGCGGCGGCCCGGCGCACGTACGAGGAGCTGGGGGTGTCCCCCTCGCTGCTCGCGGAGGCCGGCACGGTCCGCTACAACCACCCGGACCCGGCCTCGGGCCTGGTCGAGCAGGAGTTCAACCACCTGTTCGTCGGCCTGGTGCAGGCACCGCTCGCGCCGGACGCGGACGAGGTCGCCGAGGCCGTCTTCGTGACGGCTGCCGAGCTGGCGGAGCGGCACGCCCGCGACCCGTTCTCGGCCTGGTTCATGACCGTGCTGGACGCCGCCCGCCCGGCGATCAGGGAGCTGACCGGCCCGTCCACGGGCTGGTGAGCACCTCTACGGCCGGGTGAGCAGCACGCCGGTCCAGCGTCACGGCAGCGTCGCGGGCTTGAGCGGCAGGGCGGCCCAGATCACCTTGCCGCCGCTCGCGGTGTGCTCCACGTCGACGGTGCCGCCCGCCTCCCGGGCCACCTCGCGGACCAGCAGCAGGCCCCGGCCGCCGGTCCGGCCGTGGTCGGCCTCCAGGGGGGTCGGCCGGTAGGGGTGGTTGTCCTCCACGGACACCCGCACCCACTCGGCCCCGACGGCGACCTCCACGGCCAGCATCGGCGACAGCAGCGCCGCGTGCCGTACCGCGTTGGTGACCAGCTCGGAGACGATCAGCAGCAGGCCGTACTCCAGCTCGTCGGAGAGGGGTACGCCCTGGCGCAGCAGCAGGTCCTGGACGGCGTGCCGGGCCTGCGGGACCGAGGCGTCCACGGCCGGAGCGGTGAACCGCCAGACGCCCTCGTACGGCAGTGGATCGGGCGGCCGCTCGGCGCCCCCCGCTGGGCGCGGGCCGTCCCCGCGCCCGTGGTTGTCCATCGTCCGGTCGCCACCCTCGCGCTCGATTGTCACCACACGTCGAGTGTTGGTAACGATCCGCTCCGGGCCGGATGGCTGAACACAAGTCAGCGGGTATCGAGCGCTTTGTGACCGAGTGCGTATGACACGGTCACGTGTGGGACTGTTTCCTGCCCCCCTGGCGGCGCTTCGCGAACTCTTAGGGTTGTACGGGTTTGGACCCGCCCTTCCCCGAGACGAGCCCGACGACACGGCGCCCGCCGTAGCCGGCGGCCACGAGACCGAGGCCGTCGAAGAGCAGGGCCAGCGAGAAGAAGGCGCCGATCACGTACTGGCTGCTGCTGGGCCAGGAGCCGAGGACCAGGATCCCGAGCAGCAGGTCGAAGGCGCCCAGGAGCAGCGTCCAGCCCAGCTGCGGCCCGCGTACGACCAGGCCGCCGGCCAGCCGGAAGATGCCTGCGGTGAGGAACAGCAGGGCGGCGAACATGGTGAGGGCGGCGGCCGTGGCGTGGGGCAGGTGGATGACGACGACGCCCGCCGCGATGTTCAGGGCGGCGACGATGACGCCCAGCCAGAAGTAGCTGGTGCCGCGGGCCTGGACCGCGTGCGCCAGGCCGACGACGCCTCCGGTCAGCAGCAGCCAGCCGAACAGCAGCATCGAGGTCAGGGTGGCGACCGCGGTGTAGACGAGTCCGACGAGTCCGGCGAGGACGAGGAGCACGCCGAGCGCCGCGAGCAGGCCGAAGCCACGGCTCAGGCTGGTCGCGCTGTCCTTCCGTTTCCCGGCTCTGGCCATCACGGCCTCCCTCGCACCCCCATCACTATTTAGCCATTTCCCTCCCCATTTTTCCTTACTTTCCCGTGGGGGCGGGGTTCGGTGACGCGCGCGGGGGCGCATAGCATCCGGCCCATGGAGCCCCAGCTGTCGCACCGCGTCGAAGGCGCCGTCGCCACCGTCGTCATCCGTCACCCGGCCAAGCGCAACGCCATGACCGCCGCGATGTGGCGGGCGCTGCCCCCGCTGCTGGACGCCCTCGCGCGGGATCCGGGGGTGCGGGCGCTGGTGCTGACCGGAGAGGGCGGGACCTTCTGCGCGGGCGCGGACATCAGCACGCTGCAGGGCTCGCCGGAGGAGGCGCAGACGCTCTCGGTGGCGGCCGAGGAGGCGCTCGCGGCGTTCCCGAAGCCGACCGTGGCCGCGGTGCGCGGGCACTGCGTGGGCGGCGGGGCGCAGCTCGCGGCGGCCTGCGATCTGCGGCTGGCGGAGCAGGGCGCGTTGTTCGGGGTGACCCCGGCGCGGCTCGGCATCGTCTACCTGGCCTCCTCGACCCGCAGGCTGGTCTCGCTCGTCGGCCCGGCCACCGCCAAGTACCTGCTGTTCACCGCCGAGTTGATCGACGCCGGGCGGGCGCTCGCCACCGGGTTCGTGGACGAGGTGCTGCCGGAGGGCGAACTGGACAAGCGGGTGGCGGAGCTGACCGGGATCCTGGTCTCGCGCTCGCAGCTGACGCAGGCCGCCGCGAAGGAGTTCGCCGGCGGCCGCACGGACCGGGACGGCCACTGGGCCGAGCAGGCGCGCGGCAACCCCGACACCGCGGAGGGGGTCGCCGCGTTCCTGGAGCGCCGCCCGCCCCGATTCACCTGGAGCGTGGCTACGTCAGACTGAACCGGCCGCCGGTGCGGAGCTCCTCGACGAGGTGCGCGGGCGCCCTGTCCGGGGAACCGGCGTCGTACGGCGGCCGCGGGTCGTACTCCGTCAGCAGCTGGACGGCCTGGGCGTGTTCGTCGCCCGCGATCCGGCCGGTCAGGGTGAGCGCCATGTCGATGCCGGCGGAGACCCCGGCGGCGGTGACGTACTTGCCGTCGGTCACCACCCGCTCCCCTACCGGTTCGGCGCCGAACTGCGCCAGCGTCTCCAGGACGCCCCAGTGGCTGGTCGCGCGGCGGCCGCGCAGCAGTCCCGCGGCGGCGAGCAGCAGTGAGCCCGAGCAGACCGAGGTCGTCCAGGTGCTCGCCGCGTCGGCGGCGCGCAGCCAGTCGAGCAGGGCGGGGTTCTCCATCTGGGCTCTGGTGCCGGGGCCGCCGGAGACCACCAGGAGGTCGGGGTGCGGCATCTCGTCCAGGGCCCGGTCGGCGGTGACGGCGAGGAATCCGGTGTCGGTGCGGACGGGGCCGGGCCGCTCGGCGACGAAGGCGAGCTGTGCGTCCGGCAGCCGGCCGAGGATCTCGTAGGGGCCGACGACGTCCAGGGCGGTGAAGCGGTCGTAGACGACCAGGGCGATCTGCACGGTGATCTCCTTCGGTGGGTGTTCGGGCGGTCAGCGGGCCGGGGCCGGGTGGAAGCGCCTGCGGTATTCCGCGGGTGATGTGCCGAGGGCCCGCAGGAAGGCCCGGCGCATGGCCTCGGGGGTGCCGTAGCCGCCGGCGCGGGCGATCTCCTCGATGCCGTCGGCGGTGTCCTCCAGCAGGCGGCGGGCGTGTTCGAGGCGGACGCGGTCGACGTAGCGGCCGGGGGTCATGCCCGTCTCCTCGCGGAACGCGCGCGCGAAGTGGCGGGGCGAGAGTCGGGCGCGGGCGGCGAGCGACTCGACCGTCAGGTCGCCGGCCGGGTGCTCGGTGATCCACTGCTGGACCTCCCGCAGGGGCGCGCGCTGCGCCGTCTGGGCCGCCAACTGGGCGCTGAACTGCGCCTGGTTGCCGGGCCGGCGCAGGAAGACCACCAGGTGCCGGGCGATGTCGAGGGCGACGTCCCGGTCCAGGTCCTCCTCGACCAGGGCCAGCGCGAGATCGATGCCGGAGGTCACGCCCGCCGAGGTGGCGACCTCCGCGTCACGGACGTAGATGGGATCCGGTTCCACGGTGACCGCCGGGTGGTCCCGGGCGAGCTTGTCGCAGTAGGCCCAGTGGGTCGTCGCCCGGCGGCCGTCGAGCAGCCCGGCCGCGGCGAGCAGGATCGCGCCGGTGCACACGGAGACCAGTCGCCGGGCGCGCGGGCCGTGGGCGCGCAGCCAGTCGATCAGCCGCGGGTCGGGCGCGCGGGTGCCCGCCCCGCCGGGGACCACCAGGGTGTGCGGGTCGGACGCCGCGGTGAGCGCCCCGTCGGGGACGAGGGTCAGCCCGCTGGAGGTGCGCACCGGGCCGCCGTCCAGGGAGGCCGTGCGGATCCGGTACGACCCCGGCGTGTGTTTCTCGGCGCCGGCGAAGACCTCCATCGGGCCGGTGACGTCGAGGCTCTGGACACCGTCGAAGAGGACGAAGAGGAGCGTGCGCTGCGGCATGTCCGCCAGTCTTCGCCGCCCTGGACGTGGCCGCAATGACGAGTTTCCCACCTTTTCTGCCATCGGCCGGACCCGGCGCGGGGGTCCGCGGCCCGCCGGTGAACCGCCCTGACCGACGGTTGTCGGTGCCACCTGCCACAATTGCCGCGCAACCTCAGTGGAGAAGGCGGTACGGGATCGTGACGACACCCGGGTCCAGCGGATCCATCAGCGTGGGATCCATCGAAGGCAGGATCGCCGAGGAACTCGGCGTACGGGAGCGGCAGGTGAAGGCCGCGGTGGAACTGCTCGACGGCGGTTCGACGGTGCCCTTCATCGCCCGCTACCGCAAGGAAGCGACCGAGATGCTCGACGACGCGCAGCTGCGCACGCTCGAGGAGCGGCTGCGCTACCTGCGGGAGCTGGAGGAGCGGCGGGCCGCGATCCTGGAGTCGGTGCGCGAGCAGGGCAAGCTCACCGACGAGCTGGAGGCGCGGATCCGCGGCGCCGAGACCAAGGCGCGGCTGGAGGACATCTACCTCCCGTACAAGCCCAAGCGGCGCACCAAGGCGCAGATCGCGCGTGAGGCGGGGCTGGAGCCGCTGGCCGAGGGCCTGCTGGGCGACCCGTCGGTGGAGCCGCTGGCGGCGGCCGCCGCGTTCGTGGACGCCGACAAGGGCGTCGCCGACCCGCAGGCCGCGCTGGACGGCGCGCGGGCGATCCTCACCGAGCGGTTCTCGGAGGACGCCGACCTAATCGGCGAGCTGCGCGAGCGCATGTGGGTGCGCGGGCGGCTGGCCGCGAAGGTGCGCGACGGCAAGGAGGAGGCCGGCGCCAAGTTCGCGGACTACTTCGACTTCGCCGAGCCGTTCACCGAGCTGCCCTCGCACCGGGTCCTGGCGATGCTGCGCGGCGAGAAGGAGGAGGTCCTCGACCTCGTCCTGGAGCCGGAGGAGCCGAGCGAGCAGCCCGGCCCGTCGTCGTACGAGGGCATCGTCGCGCACCGCTTCCAGATCGCCGACCGGGGCCGTCCGGCCGACAAGTGGCTGACGGACACGGTGCGCTGGGCCTGGCGCACCCGCATCCTGGTCCACCTCGGCATCGACCTGCGCCTGCGGCTGCGTACGGCCGCCGAGGACGAGGCGGTGAACGTCTTCGCGGCGAACCTGCGCGACCTGCTGCTGGCCGCCCCGGCCGGCACCCGCGCGACGCTCGGCCTGGACCCCGGTTTCCGTACGGGGGTGAAGGTCGCCGTGGTCGACGCGACCGGCAAGGTCGTCGCCACGGACGTGATCCACCCCCACGTCCCGGCCAACAGGTGGGACGAGGCCCTCGCCACGCTGGCCCGGCTCGCCCGGGAGCACGCGGTCGACCTGGTCGCGATCGGCAACGGCACGGCGTCCCGCGAGACCGACAGGCTCGCCGGTGAACTCATCTCCAGGCACCCGGAGTTGAATCTCACCAAGGTGATGGTGTCGGAGGCCGGCGCGTCCGTGTACTCGGCCTCCGCGTTCGCCTCCCAGGAGCTGCCCGACATGGACGTGTCGCTGCGCGGCGCCGTGTCGATCGCCCGCAGGCTCCAGGACCCGCTCGCCGAGCTGGTCAAGATCGACCCCAAGTCGATCGGCGTCGGCCAGTACCAGCACGACCTGTCCGAGGTGAAGCTGTCCCGCTCGCTGGACGCGGTGGTCGAGGACTGCGTGAACGGCGTCGGGGTGGACGTCAACACCGCGTCCGCACCGCTGCTCTCGCGGGTGTCGGGCATCTCGTCCGGCCTCGCCGAGAACATCGTGGCGCACCGCGACGCCAACGGCCCCTTCAGCTCCCGCGCGGAGCTGAAGAACGTGGCGCGGCTCGGCCCGAAGGCGTACGAGCAGTGCGCGGGCTTCCTGCGCATCCGCGGCGGCGTCGACCCGCTGGACGCCTCCAGCGTGCACCCCGAGGCGTACCCGGTGGTGCGCCGCATGGTGAAGACCAGCGGCCAGGAGGTGGCGTCCCTCATCGGCAACACGGGCGCGCTGCGCTCGCTGCGCCCCGCCGACTTCGTGGACGACACCTTCGGTCTGCCGACGGTCACCGACATCCTCAAGGAGCTGGAGAAGCCGGGCCGCGACCCGCGTCCGGCGTTCAGGACGGCCACCTTCAAGGACGGCGTCGAGAAGATCTCCGACCTGTCCGCCGGGATGGTCCTGGAGGGCGTGGTGACGAACGTGGCGGCCTTCGGCGCCTTCGTGGACGTCGGTGTCCACCAGGACGGCCTGGTGCACGTCTCCGCTATGTCGAAGACGTTCGTCAAGGACCCGCGGGACGTCGTCAAGCCCGGGGACATCGTCAAGGTGAAGGTCCTGGACGTGGACATCCCGCGCAAGCGGATCGGGCTGACCCTGCGCCTGGACGACGAGGCGGCCCCGCAGGGCGGCCAGGGCCAGGGCGGCGGGCGCCAGCAGCGCGGCGGCCGGCCGCCCCAGCAGCGGCAGGGCGGCGGCCAGGGACAGGGCCAGCGGCAGGGGCGGGGCGGCGGCGACCGGGCCGGGCGGCAGGCACCGGCCCCGGCGAACAGCGCCATGGCCGACGCGCTGCGCCGCGCGGGTCTGCTCGACCCGAAGAAGCGCTGACCCGGGCCGGGGCCGGGGCCACTGCGGCTCCGGCCCCGTGCCGTACGGCGCCTGAAGGGGCGCGGGGAACTGCGCGACCAGCCACGACGGCGCCGCGGCCGCACGACGCACGGCACGGCACGACCCGGCCCAGCCCGTCCCGGCCCGACCAGCGCAGCGCTACCGCTCCGTCACCTTGCCGTCCGCCACCTCCAGGCGCCTGCTCACGCGGACCGCGTCCAGCATCCGGCGGTCGTGCGTGACCAGCAGGAGCGTGCCGGTGTAGGAGTCGAGGGCCGATTCCAGCTGCTCGATGGCGGGCAGGTCGAGGTGGTTCGTCGGCTCGTCCAGGACCAGCAGGTTGACGCCCCGGCCCTGGAGCAGGGCGAGGGCGGCGCGGGTGCGCTCGCCCGGGGAGAGCGTCGCGGCCGCGCGCAGCACCTGGCCGGACTTCAGCCCGAACTTGGCGAGCAGGGTGCGCACCTCGACCGGCTCGGTGTCCGGGACGGCCGCGCAGAACGCGTCGAGCAGCGTCTGCGGGCCGTGGAACAGCCCGCGGGCCTGGTCGACCTCGCCGACCAGGACGCCGGGACCGAGGGCGGCGTGGCCCGCGTCGAGCGGGACCCGGCCGAGGAGCGCGCCGAGCAGGGTGGACTTGCCGGCGCCGTTGGCCCCGGTGATCGCGACCCGGTCCGCCCAGTCGATCCGGAGGGACACCGGCCCGAAGGTGAAGCCGCCGCGCCGGACCTCGGCGTCGCGCAGGGTCGCCACGACCGCGCCGGAGCGCGGCGCGGCGGCGATCTCCATCCGCAGCTCCCACTCCTTGCGCGGCTCCTCGACCACCTCCAGGCGCTCGATCATGCGCTGGGTCTGCCGGGCCTTGGCGGCCTGCTTCTCGCTGGCCTCGCTGCGGAACTTGCGGCCGATCTTGTCGTTGTCGTTGCCCGCCTTGCGCCGGGCGTTCTTCACGCCCTTGTCCATCCAGGACCGCTGCATCTGCGCCCGGTCCTGGAGGGCGGCACGCTTGTCGGCGTACTCCTCGTAGTCGTCGCGGGCGTGCCGCCGGGCCACCTCGCGCTCCTCCAGGTAGGCGTCGTAGCCGCCGCCGTAGAGGTTGATCTGCCGCTGGGCGAGGTCGAGTTCGAGGACCTTGGTGACCGTGCGGGTGAGGAACTCGCGGTCGTGGCTGACGACGACCGTGCCGGCGCGCAGGCCGGTCACGAAGCGTTCGAGGCGCTCCAGTCCGTCAAGGTCGAGGTCGTTCGTCGGCTCGTCGAGGAGGAAGACGTCGTAGCGGGACAACAGCAGCGAGGCGAGGCCGGCGCGGGCGGCCTGGCCGCCGGAGAGAGCGGTCATCGGCTGGTCGAGGCCGACGGCGAGGCCGAGGGAGTCGGCGACCTCCTCCGCTCGTTCGTCGAGGTCCGCGCCGCCGAGGTTCAGCCAGCGCTCCAGGGCTGTCGCGTAGGCGTCGTCGGCGCCGGGCGCGCCGTCGACCAGGGCCTGGGTGGCCTCGTCCATGACACGCTGCGCCTCGGCGACGCCGGTGCGGCGGGCGAGGAACTCCCGGACCGTCTCCCCCGGCCTGCGCTCCGGCTCCTGCGGCAGATGGCCGACGGCCGCGGTCGGCGGGGACAGCCGCAGCTCGCCCTGCTCGGGCGCGACGAGCCCGGCGAGCAGCTTCAGCAGCGTGGACTTGCCCGCGCCGTTGGCACCGACCAGCCCGATCACGTCGCCGGGCGCGACGACGAGGTCGAGCCCGGAGAAGAGGGAGCGGTCGCCGTGCCCGGCGGCGAGGTTCTTGGCGACGAGGGTGGCAGTCATCAGGACGCCGATCCTAATGCGCCCGGTGCCCCGGTCTCAGCCCCGTTCCCTGCCGGTCGCCGTGGGGCGGGCCCGCCGGCGCTGCCCGCCGACGACGGGGGCCGCGCGCACGTCGCCCGCGGTGCGGGCGACGACGTACGCCTCCCCCCTGACCGCCCGCGGATCCAGCGGGACCCGGTGCCGGCCGGGCTCCAGCGCGCCGTCGAACACCTCCTCGGTGCGGGTGCGGTGCAACCGGTCGAGGCGGTACGCGGTGATCCGCACCCGGCATGCCGCGCCGACCTCGACGTCCGCGGTGGTGCCGGTGGCGGCCAGTGCGGTCAGCGGGCGGCGCGGGAGCGGGCCGCGGCCGAGGGCGTGCTCGATCTGGGCGACGAGCAGCGGCACGATCGGGGCGAGGCCGTCCACCGCCGTGACGTCGGCCCCGGCCTGTTCGAAGGCCCGCAGCACGGCGGCCCGTTCGGCCGGGCCGACCGCCCGGCCGAAGGCGACCGCGCCGTAGCCGCGCAGCTCCTCTGCGGTGACCCCGCGCGCGTCCTGGGTGATGTCGGCGCCGATGCCGATGGTGCGCAGCGCGGCGGCCAGCCGGGCGAGGACGGCCACCCGGGCGCCGATCAGCAGCACCCTGCGCCGGGGCGCGGCCGAGCCGTCCCGCAGGGCGGTCAGGGCGGCACGGTAGTCGGGCCCGCGGAACCGGAACGGCCCCATGCCGGGATAGCCGTTGCGCTCCAGATCGGCGTGCTCGTCGGTCTGCCAGGCGAAGTCCCGCCAGACGTAGTCCTCGCCGTCGCGCTCGATGACGGCGGTGACCGCGCCGCAGGCCAGGTCCTCGCACTCGGGACAGCCGTAGAGGACGAACCGGCCGGCCGGGAGCGGCGGTTCGGCCTCCAGCAGCAGCGCGCGCACCTGCTCGGTGAAGATGGCGGGCGGCACGTCCGAGGCGAGCGGGGAGACCGCGTCGAGGTCGGACAGCTGGAAGAGCAGTGGACGGCCGTCCACGACGAAGTCCACGAAGTCGCGGTGGACCTGGTAGCGGCCGTCGGCGAGGACGCCGCCCGCGCGGGTCGCCGGTGCCAGGCCGAAGGTCGCGTATGCGCCAGACATGTGGTGAGTATCCCCACACCGGGACGAATCCGATCGCAGCATGACATGGTCGTCCGGACAGGTTCTATCGTCCAGGCGTGGACAACGAGCCGAATGACGAAGTGATCGTGGTCGGGGGCGGGGTCGCCGGGCTGACGACGGCCGTGCTGCTGGCCGAGTCCGGGCACCGGGTGCGGGTGTGGGCGCGGGAGCCCGCCGAGCGCACGACCTCGGCGGTCGCGGGCGGCCTGTGGTGGCCGTACCGCATCGAGCCCGAGCGGCTGGTGGGCGCGTGGGCGCTGGAGTCCCTCGCCGTGTACACGGAGCAGGCGCGGCGCCCCGAGGAGACGGGCGTACGCCTGGTCGACGGCGTACACGAGGGGACGCGGCTGGACGGCCTGGGCGACTGGGCCGGCCGGGTGCCGGGGCTCCGGGAGGTGCCGGACGGTCTGACGGCGCGGCTGCCGGTGATCGACATGCCGGTGTATCTGGCCTGGCTGCGGCAGCGGTTGGGGAAGGCGGGAGGGACGGTGGAGGCGCGCGAGGTGAGCGACCTGACGGCCGTCCCCGCCCGTGCCGTCGTCAACTGCACGGGGCTGGGCGCCCGTTCGCTGGTGCCGGATCCGCAGGTGCGGCCGGTGCGCGGGCAGCTGGTCGTCGTGGCGAACCCCGGGGTGACGACCTGGTTCACCGCCGTCGAGCACTCCGGCGCCGCCTCGGTGTACTTCATCCCGCAGCCCTGCGGCCTGCTGCTGGGCGGTACGGCACAGGAGGACGACTGGTCCCTGGAGCCGGACCCGGCCACCGCCGCGGCGATCGTCGCCCGCTGCGCGCGGATCCGCCCTCAGATCGCGGGCGCGCGGGTCCTCGACCACCGCGTGGGGCTGCGCCCGGCCCGCGGCGCGGTACGGCTGGAACGGCAGCCCCTGCCCGGCGGCCGCGCGCTGGTGCACAACTACGGGCACGGCGGGGCCGGTGTCACGGTGGCGTGGGGGTGTGCGCGGGAGGCGGCCGGACTGGTGTTTCCGGCCGCCTGAGCCCCGTCCGTTCGCGGCGCCCGCGACGCCCTCGGGGCGGTCTGGCACCCCCGCGCGGGGTCACAGCGCGGCTACCCCGGGATGTGCTGGGCCGCCCGGGGTGGGCGGACCCCTTCCAGGGCGCCGGGCGCGGCAGCCGCGGCGGTCGAGCCGGACGTGGCACGGGTGAAGGCCGCCGCGCCGCCCACCAGCGGGAGGCGGGCCGTCGTACCGGCCAGCGCGACGGTCAGGCTCGGCCGGGTGGACGGCGGGTCGATGAGGTCCTTGTCCGTGCCCGCGACGATCAGGGCGAGGCGGTGCCCCGCGGGGACCACGTGGTCGGTGGCCGCGAGGTCGAGGGTCATCGTGCAGGCCTTGCCCGGGGTGAGCGGAACTCCCTTGCCGAGGGAGGCGTGGTGGCCGAGGTCGGCCCAGCCGCGGCTGAACACGGTGTAGTCGACCTTGGCCGTCCTGGCCCTGGTCTCCTTGAAACAGGCGCTGTCCCCGGCCGTGCTCTCGCCCCAGCAGGTGCGCGTGGTGAGCGTGGTGATGCCCTCGGCAGCGTCGGCGTAGTCGCGGATGGTGTCCGGGCCGACGTCGACCAGGACGGCGGACAGGTGGGCCGAGGCGGTGGTCGGGGTCGCGGTCACCGTCACCGTGGACGACCCGGACAGGCGCAGGTCGTGGGTGAGCGGTGCGGTGAGGAAGCCGGCCTTCTCGGGGGTGGGGGCGGTGAGACGGGCCGCCCAGTCGGTCTCGCTCAGCTTCGGGTCGTCGGTGAAGGTCTCGGTGCCGGTGGCCGGGCGCAGGCCGAGCGTGCCGACGCCGTTCCGCGCGCCGGGGGCCGGGTGCAGGACGGTGGTGCGGGTGGTCTGCGGGGGCCAGGTCCGGGAGGTCACCCACTGGTCGGGGTGGCGCTCGATGTCGGCCATCGGCTCGCGGTCGATGCCGTTGTCGTAGCCGAGGAGTTCATGGTCGAACCAGCGGTGCAGGGTGTCGACCCAGGCGCCGCGCCGATAGTCGAAGGGGTCGACGTGGCCGGTCTGGGAGAGCCAGATCTTGCGCTCGACCCCGTGCTTCGCGAGGGCCTCCCACCACTGGCCGAAGTGCTTGGTACGGACGTTGAGGTCCTGCATCCCGTGCACCAGGAACACGCTCGCGCGCACCTTGGCCGCGTCCGTGACGTAGTCCCGCTCGCTCCACAGCGACGTCCAGTCGCCGCTGCGCGGGCTGCCGTCGGTGAGGTTCTTCTGCACGGCCGCGCAGTGGGCCTTCGCCGCGTCGCTCTCGACGTCGCCCGCCAGGTCGGCGGGGCCGCCGTCGTACAGCGGGGCGCCTTGCGCGAAGTAGTAGTCGTACCAGGAGGAGATGCCGCTGATCGGGACGATGGTCTTCAGACCCCCGACTCCGGTGGCGGCGACGCCGTTGGCGATCGTGGCGTCCCAGCTCTTGCCGATCATGCCCGTCGTGCCGTTGGTCCAGGTGGCCTTGACGGTCTGTGTCCCGGTCCGGCTGGTGTATGCCCTGGCGCGGCCGTTCAGCCAGTCGATCACGGCCTTCGCGGACTGGATGTCGGAGCGGCCGCCGACGTCGACGCAGCCGTCGGAGCGGTTGGTGCCGGCGAGGTCGACGCCGACGAAGGCGTAGCCGCGGGGCACGAAGTAGTTGTCGTAGAACAACGGCATCTGGACGACGTGGCCCTGCGCGTCGTACGTCTTGAGCTGGCTCTCGTTGCCGCGTCCGCAACAGGAGAAGTACGGGCTCGCGTCCATGATGACGGGCACCTTGCGGCCCTCGCGGGCGGGCTCGGCGGGTCGGACGATGTCGGCGGCGACCCGGTCGGGCTTCCCGTCGCCGTCCCCGTCGAGGCCCGTGTCCACCCAGACGGACTCGCGGACGGCGTGGGCGTACGAGTAGACGGGCCTGCTCTCGTGGGCGGCCCGGCCGTCGGGACCGGCGGCCTGCGCGGCGGCCGGAGTGAGGAGGGCGGCCGTCAGGACGGCGGCGACCGCTGTCGCGAACGGTCTCCAGATCGTGAAGCGCGTACGTCTCGGCATGCGCGGACGGTACTCCGGTCAACTCCCTGACAGAAGAGGGCACCACGGTGACCGGGGTGACCCATGACGGCTGAATGGCGATCGTGTGACAGGGGGGACCATGGACAGGCCGGGAGGCACAGGGAATGAATAGGCTCCGAACGGATCCACCACGCGTGTCCCACGAACGCACTTGCACTCCCGACGACTTGGAGCTGACGTGCACCGCAGAATCATCGCGCCGGGCGCACTGGCGGCGGCCTCCCTCCTGCTGGCGATCCCGGCATCGGCCGCGAGCTACACCCCCGGCGCGCCGGGCATCGGCGACCCCTACTACCCCGACTACGGCAACGGAGGCTACGACGTCTCGCACTACGACCTCAGGCTGCAGTACCAGCCGAAGACGGACGAGTTGCAGGGCACGGCGACGATCCTGGCGAGGACCACCCAGGACCTGTCCAGCTTCGACCTGGACTTCCTGCTGGACGTCAGCGAGGTGCGGGTCAACGGCGCCAAGGCCGCCTTCACCACCTCCGGGCAGCACGAACTGGTCGTCACGCCGAAGACGCCGTTGGACAAGGGCACCCCGATCACCGTCACCGTCCGCTACAGCGGGGTCCCGTCGACGAAGAGCGCGTACGGCTTCAACACCTGGCATCGCACGCCCGACGGCGCCGTGGCCGCCGACGAGCCCGAGGCCGCCTGGTGGTGGTTCCCGAGCAACGACCACCCGAGTGACAAGGCCACCTACGACGTGTCCGTGGCGGTGCCGGACGGCACCCAGGTCATCTCCAACGGCACGCTCCAGTCGACCGCTTCGAAGCTGGGCTGGACCCGTTACAGCTGGCGGCAGAACAAGCCGCAGGCGACGTATCTGGCCACACTCGCCATCGGCAGGTTCGACATCACCACCAGCACCTCCGACGGTGGCGTACCGGTCATCAACGCGTACAGCAAGGATCTCGGTGACAACGACGGGGCCGCGCGGGCGAGCGTGGAGCGCACCGGAGAGCTGGTCGACTGGCTGAGCGGCTACTTCGGGCCGTATCCGTTCAGCACGGCCGGCGGTTACGTGCCGAACACCACGACCGGGTACGCGCTGGAGACCCAGAGCCGCGTCTACTACAGCCCGAAGCAGTTCGCCAAGGGTGCCAACACCTCGGTGGTCGTGCACGAGCTGGCCCACCAGTGGTACGGCGACGACGTGTCGCTCAAGGGCTGGAAGGACATCTGGCTCAACGAGGGCTTCGCGACGTACGCGCAGTGGCTGTGGTCCGAGCACGAGGGCGAGGGCACCACGCAGCAGCTCGCCGACTACGTGTACGCCTCGCACCCCGCCGACGACGCCTTCTGGACGGTCGAGCCCGGTGACCCGGGCGCGGACCACCAGTTCGACGGCGCCGTCTACGACCGGGGCGCCCTCGCGATCCAGGCCCTGCGCAAGGAGGTCGGCGACGACGCGTTCTTCCGCATCCTGAAGGGCTGGCCGCAGGAGCACGCGTACGGCAACGCCTCGGTGGCCGACTTCCAGCGGTACGCCGAGCAGGTGTCCGGCAAACCGCTTGCCGCGCTGTTCGACACCTGGCTCTTCCGGCCGTCGAAGCCGGCCGTGCCCGCTGCGCGCGCCGCGGCACTGGTGAAGGCGGATGCGACGGCTGCGGCGGTGGCACAGCCGAAGTCGTGGCGGAAGATCGAGGCGGCGCACGGCGGCCACGGGAACTGACCCGGGCCCGTCAGGGTCTGGGCTCGGCCGCCGCCTGAAGCAACCGGTCCCGGCCCATCGCGTCCGCGCGGGAGGCCGGGACCGTGCAGGCGTACGCCCCCGCGAGCGCGCCGTAGCGTGCGCAGGTCTCGGGTGGCTCGCCGGCGAGGCGGCCGTAGAGGAACGCGGCGGCGAAGGCGTCGCCCGCGCCGTTGGAGTCGACCACCGGTGCGGGCGGCGTCTCGGCGGGCACGCGGGTCAGCTCGCCGTCGGCCAGCAGATACGCGCCCTCGGCTCCGGCGGTGGCGACGACGGTCCGGGCCCGGCCCCGCTCGGCGATGCGCCGCAGCGTCCGCTCGGGGTCGGCCAGGGCGGCGGCCGACAGGAAGACGACGTCGGCCGCGTACGCGAACGGCTCGTGGTACGGATTCTCGCCGTCCCAGTCGTGCAGATCCGTGGAGAGCGGCACGCCCGTCGCGGCCAGCACCGGCAGTGCCTCGGCGCAGGGCTGGGTGATGGTCACGTAGACGTGCCGGCTCGCGGTGGCGAGCGCGCGCAGCGTGTCCTCGGGGAAGCGGTCACCGGGGCGGGAGCGACTGGTGTCGTACAGGGACAGTCGGCGGCCGTCGGGGCCGACCAGGTTGACCGCGCGCCTGGTCCCGGCGGGCTGCGGGAGTGCGCTGAGCCCGATGCCGTGCTCGCGGTGCAGGGCGCGCACGAGGTCGCCCTCGGGGTCGTCGCCGAGCAGGTCGAGGTGGTGGGTGCGCAGGCCGAGGGCGGTCAGGCCCATGGCGACGAAGTCGCCGGTCTGCCCGGCGCGGGTGCGGATCCCGGAGTCGATCATGTAACTGTCGGCGTACGGCAGCGGCAGCTCGGGGACGTGGACGACCGTGTCCACCCCGGCTCCGCCGAGCACCAGCACGTCCACCGTGCCGGTGTGCGTCGTATCGGTCCGCGTCACGCCGGTCTGTGAGGTCATCCCCCGCCCTCCCCGTGGTCGTACACGGGCGATCGCCTTGGCGCCCTTGACCGACGGAACGGTGGCGTCACCCGGATGTATGTGATCTCCGATATGACGCCACCGTAGGCGATGCCACTGACAGTGGCCCTGAGCTGCTACTTCGTCATCGCGTCAGCTCGGTGAGTTCCTTCTCGGCGTTCGCGGACACCCGGCGGCGCACGGCGAACCAGCCGGCGACGAGCATGACGGCGATCACCGGGATCAGCAGGATGGTCTTCCGGCCGACGTCGGGGTCGTTCCACATCATGCCGAGACAGCTCAGCAGGAAGACGATGGTGGCGATCTCGATGACCGGGCTGAACTTCAGCTGGAAGTGCGGCCGGGTCACGAGGCCGGCGCGGGCGCGGCGGACGAAGACCATGTGGCAGACCATGATGATCACCCAGGTGCTGATGATGCCGAGGGAGGCGACGTTCAGCACGATCTCGAAGGCCTGGCTGGGCACGAAGTAGTTCAGGCCGACGCCGAGGACGCAGACCCCGCAGGTCAGCAGGATGCCGCCGTAGGGCACCTGGCTGCGGCTCATCCTGGCGGTGAACTTGGGGGCGGAGCCCGCCATGGCCATCGAGCGCAGGATGCGGCCGGTGGAGTACAGGCCGGAGTTGAGCGAGGACATGGCGGCCGTCAGCACGACGAGGTTCATGACGTCACCGGCCGCCGGCACACCGATCTTGGACAGAACGGTCACGAACGGGCTCTCGTCGGCGGAGTACACCGAGCCGGGCAGCAGCAGCGCGAGCAGGACGACCGAGCCGACGTAGAACAGACCGACACGCCACATGATCGAGTTCACCGCGCGCGGGACGACCTTCTCCGGCTCGGCGGTCTCACCGGCGGCCACGCCGACCAGCTCCAGCGCGGCGTACGCGAAGATCACGCCCTGCATGACCAGGACGACGGGCATCAGGCCGTGCGGGAAGACGCCGCCGTGGTCGGTGATCACGCTCAGGCCGGGGGTGTGGCCGTCGACCTTGTGCTGGGTGGCGAGCAGGAAAATGCTGATCAGCATGAAGCCGACGATGGTGGCGACCTTGACGATCGCGAACCAGAACTCCATCTCGCCGAAGATCTTCACCGAGATCAGGTTCACGGCAAGGACCACCGCGAGGGCGATCAGCGCCAGCACCCACTGCGGGATCGAGGTGAAGAAACTCCAGTAGTGCGTGTAGAGCGCGATCGCGGTGATGTCGGCGATGCCGGTGGTCGACCAGTTCAGGAAGTACATCCAGCCGGCGACGTAGGCGCCCTTCTCGCCGAGGAACTCGCGCGCGTACGACACGAAGGAGCCGGAGGACGGCCGGTACAGGACGAGCTCGCCGAGGGCGCGCACGACGAAGAAGGCGAAGACGCCGCAGACCAGGTAGGCCAGGGCCAGTGCCGGGCCGGCGTTGTGCAGTCGGCCACCGGCTCCCAGGAGGAGG
This sequence comes from Streptomyces monashensis, assembly GCF_001866665.1. Lineage (GTDB taxonomy): Bacteria > Actinomycetota > Actinomycetes > Streptomycetales > Streptomycetaceae > Streptomyces > Streptomyces monashensis. The sequence continues at coordinate 50,168 of NZ_MLYO01000076.1, forward strand.
CCGGTACCGATGGCACCGCCGATGGCGATCATGTTGATGTGGCGGGCCTTGAGGTCCTTGCTGTAACCGGCGTCGCCCGCGTCCGCGGGCTGCTGGGCCGCCCGGGGGGCGGCGGCCTGTGCCGATTCCACGGCTTCCTTGCTCACGGGTGGTTCACTTCCTGGTGCGCCCAGGCCTCGTGGGCCCGGGGGTCGTGCAGGTCGAGGCCCGCACCACCCTGTCGAGTTGCGGCACAGACCAAGGCAGCACCTTCCCAGAAAGATCCGCGAGTACGCGGTGGTCCACATCACAGAGCGTTACTTCTCACACGATCCACCGGGAGGATGCGCGATGTTCACCATGGGTTTCACACTCCTGGTGAGACAGCGATACTGCTGCACATGACGACCGACGCGACGACCGACACCGGGGAGCCGACCCTCACCATCGACGAGCTGGCCGCCCGCACGGGTGTCACGGTCCGCACCGTCCGGTTCTACGGCAGCAAGGGGCTGCTCCCGCCGCCGGTGATCGGTCCGCGCCGGGTCGGGCGGTACGGGCCCGAGCACGTGGCACGGCTGGCCCTCATCGAGGAGTTGCAGCAGCAGGGCATGACGCTGGCGGCGATCGAGCGGTACGTACGGCAGCTGCCCGCCGACCTCACCCCGCACGATCTGGCCATTCACCGCGCGGTGGTCGCGTCCTGGGCGCCGGACGCGGTGGACACGGTGGCCCGGCGGGAGCTGGAGCGGCGGGCCGGGCGGCCGCTGTCGGCCGACGACGTGGAGCGGCTGGCGGCGATGAACGTCGTCCGCGAGACGGCGGACGGCACTTTCCGGATCGACGCCGGGCTGCTCCGGCTCGGCGTGCAACTGCTCGACGTACCGCTGTCGCAGGAGGCGATCCTCGCGGCGCGCACGGTGCTCGTCGAGCACTCGCGCGCCGCGGCCCGCGAGCTGTCCCAGCTCTTCCGCGGCGAGGTGGCCGAACGCGCCACCCGGGACGTGAAGTCCCTGTCGGCACACATGCACCCCCTGGTCGTACAGGCACTGCTGACGACGTTCCAGCGCTCGCTGCGGGAAGAACTGAGCGAATGGGTCCGCAACGCCGACCCGGCCGCACCGGAGCCGACGGAATCGGAGTCGGTCTGACGGGGGTGCCTGGCCGGGACCGGCCTGCCGGGGGGCTTGCCTGCGCGGGCCGACTGGCCGGGGCAGGCTTCTCAAAGCCAGCCCGACGGGAGCCGACTGGTCGGGTCCGGCCTACCGGGGCCTGCGTGGTCGGGCCTACGTGGTCGGGGCCGGCCGATCGGGGGCCCGGCTGATGGGGCCGACAGGTCGGGCCCGGCCGATCGAGGTCAGCTGATCGGGACCGACACGACGAGGCCCGGTCGATCGGGGCCGAGCTGACCAGGCCTCCCTGGTCGGGCTCGACTGGTAAGACGCGATTGGTCGGGGCCGGCCGATCGGGGGCCCGCCTGAAGGGGCCGACAGGTCGGGCCCGGCCGATCGAGGTCAGCTGATCGGGACCGACACGACGAGGCCCGGTCGATCGGGGCCGAGCTGACCAGGCCTCCCTGGTCGGGCTCGACTGGTAAGACGCGATTGGTCGGGCACGGCCGATGGGGGGGCTCCCCCGTCGGGCCCGGCCGATCAAGGCCAGCCTGACGAGGCCCATCTGCTCGGTCGCACCCTGTCGGGCTCGGCTGGTCAGGCCGGCCGAGTTCGGGGCCCACCTGAGTTCGGGGCCCACCTGGTCGAGCCCAGCTGATCGGGCCAGGCCTCGCGGGGTCCGGCTGATCACGACCGGTGGCGGAGCCCCAGCGGAACGAGGCCCAGCCCAGCGAGCCCGGCAGGCCCTCATCCGCACGCACCGACGCCCGCGCCGTCACCCGGCGCACGGGTGCCCGGCCGGTCAGGGCCCCGCCGACCGGGGCCCAGGTCATCGGGCCCCGTCCGGTCCCGGACCGAACGATCTGTGACCGGTCGGTCCGGGACTGGACAGTCCGGGCCCGGATGGTCCCGGACCGGACGATCCCGCACCCGGCGAACCGGGGCTCGGGCCGATCACGACTCCGGCCGAGTCGGCCTCGGGCCGATCCGGGCCCGGTCCGGTTCCAGGCCCGGGCCGGTCCGAGCCCCGGGCGATGCCACGGCTCATCCTCACTGTCAGTCGCTGAAGCGTTGTCCCCTCTCCGCCTTCTCCACGAGCAGTGCGGGCGGGGTGAACCGCTCGCCGTAGGACTCGGCGAGTTCGCGCGCGCGAGCGACGAAGCCGGGCAGGCCTCCGTCGTAGCCGTTGATGTACTGGAGCACACCGCCGGTCCAGCCGGGGAAGCCGATACCGAAGATCGAGCCGATGTTGGCGTCGGCGACCGAGGTCAGAACGCCCTCCTCCAGGAGCCGGACGGTGTCGAGCGCCTCGGCGAAGAGCATCCGCTCCTGCATGTCCCGGAACGGGATCTCGTGCCCGGGCTTCGTGAAGTGCTCGCGCAGGCCGGGCCACAGCCCCGCGCGCCTGCCGTCCTCGGTGTAGTCGTAGAAGCCGGCGCCGCCGCTGCGGCCGGGGCGGCCGAACTCGTCGACCATGCGGTCGATGACCGCCTCCGCCGGGTGCGCGGTCCAGGTGCCGCCGGACTCCTCCACGGCGCGCTTCGTCTCGTTACGGATCTTGCGCGGAAGGGTGAGGGTCAGCTCGTCCATGAGGGAGAGCACCTTGGCGGGGTAGCCGGCCTGGGCGGCGGCCTGCTCGACGGAGGCGGGCTCGACGCCCTCGCCGACCATGGCGACTCCCTCGTTGATGAAGTGGCCGATCACCCGCGAGGTGAAGAAGCCGCGCGAGTCGTTGACCACGATCGGCGTCTTGTTGATCTGCCGGACCAGGTCGAAGGCCCGGGCGAGGGCCTCGTCGCCGGTCCGCTCGCCCTTGATGATCTCGACCAGCGGCATCTTGTCGACCGGCGAGAAGAAGTGCAGCCCGATGAAGTCGGCCTGGCGCTCCACGCCCTCGGCGAGGGTGGTGATGGGCAGGGTGGAGGTGTTGGAGCACAACAGTGCGTCGGGGGCGACGACGGACTCGATCTCCTGGAACACCTTGTGCTTGAGCGCGGTGTCCTCGAAGACGGCCTCGATCACCGCGTCACAGCCCGCGAGGTCGGCCGCCTCGCCGGTCGGGGTGATCCGGGCGAGCAGTGCGTCCGCCTTCTCCTGGCTGGTACGGCCCTTGGCGACGGACTTGGCGCACAGCTTCTCGGAGTAGGCCTTGCCCTTGGCGGCTGCCTCTGCGGAGACGTCCTTCAGGACGACGTCGATGCCCGCGCGGGCGCAGGAGTACGCGATGCCGGCGCCCATCATGCCGGCGCCGAGGACCGCGACCTTGCGGACCGTGCGGGACTCGATGCCCTTCGGGCGGTTGGCGCCGGAGTTGACGGCCTGGAGGTCGAAGAAGAACGCCTGGATCATGTTCTTCGCGGTCTGCCCGGTGACCAGCTCGGTGAAGTAGCGGGTCTCGATGGTGATCGCGGTCTCGAAGTCGACCTGGGAGCCCTCGACGGCGGTGGCCATGATGCTGCGCGGGGCCGGGTAGGGGGCACCGGCCGTCTGCTTGCGCAGGTTGGCCGGGAAGGCGGGCAGGTTGGCGGCGAACTTCGGGTTGGCCGGGGTGCCGCCGGGGATCCGGTAGCCGGGGACGTCCCAGGGCTGGTGCGACTCGGGGTGCGCGTCGATGAAGGCGCGGGCCTTGGCCAGCATCTCCTCCGCGGTGGCGGCCACCTCGTGGACCAGGCCGTTCTCCTGCGCGCGGCGCGGGTTGTACTGCGTGCCCTGGAGCAGCACCTTCAGCAGGGCGTCCGTGATGCCCATCAGGCGCACGGTGCGGGTGACCCCGCCGCCCGCGGGCAGCAGGCCGAGCGTGACCTCCGGCAGGCCGATCTTGGAGCCGGGGGCGTCGAGGGCGATGCGGTGGTGGGAGGCGAGCGCGATCTCGTAACCGCCGCCGAGGGCCGCGCCGTTGACGGCGGCGACGACCGGCTTGCCGAGCGTCTCGATGCGGCGCAGCGCGTTCTTGATCTCGGTCGCGCTGTCGAAGACCTGCTGGGCGTCCCCGGGACCGGCCTTGATCATGTCCTTGAGGTCGCCGCCCGCGAAGAAGGTCTTCTTGGCGGAGGTGTAGATGATGCCGCGGATGGAGTCCTTCTCGGCCTCCGCGCGCGCGGCGATCGCCGTGATGGAGGCACGGAAGGCCTGGTTCATGGTGTTCGCGGACTGGTTCGGGTCGTCCAGGACGAGGGTGACGACACCGGTGTCGTCCTGCTCCCAGCGGATGGTGGTGCTCTCGGTCATGACAGTCGTCTCCGTTGAAGTCTCTGAAGTCTCGTGGTTCCGCGGGGAGTTCAGATGCGCTCGACGATGGTGGCGATGCCCATGCCGCCGCCGACGCACAGGGTGGCGAGGCCATAGCGCTTGTCCTGGCGCTCCAGTTCGTCCACGAGGCTGCCGAGGATCATCGCGCCGGTCGCGCCGAGCGGGTGGCCGAGCGCGATGGCGCCGCCGTTGACGTTGACCTTGTCGAGGGAGAGGCCCATCTCCTTGACGAAGCGCAGCACGACCGCGGCGAACGCCTCGTTGATCTCGACCAGGTCGATGTCGTCGATGGTGAGGCCGGCCTTGGCGAGCGCCTTGCGGGTGGCGGGGGCGGGACCGGTGAGCATGATGGTGGGCTCGGAGCCGGAGACGGCCGCGGAGACGATCCGCGCGCGCGGGGTGAGGCCGTAGCGCTCGCCGACCGCCCGGGAGCCGATCGCGACGAGCGAGGCGCCGTCCACGATGCCGGAGGAGTTGCCCGCGTGGTGGACGTGGTCGATCTTCTCCACCCAGTGGTACTTCTGCAGCGCGACGGCGTCGAAGCCGCCCAGCTCGCCGATGTCCGCGAACGACGGCTTGAGCTTCGCCAGGGAGTCGGCGGTGGTGCCGGGGCGCGGGTGCTCGTCGCGGTCGAGGACGACCAGGCCGCTGCGGTCCTTGACCGGGACCACGGAACGGTCGAAGCGGCCCTCCTTCCAGGCCGTGACCGCGCGCTCCTGGGACAGGGCCGCGTACTCGTCGACGTCGCGGCGGGTGAAGCCCTCGATGGTGGCGATGAGGTCGGCGCCGATGCCCTGGGGCACGAAGTTGACGGCGAGGTTGGTCATCGGGTCGTTGAACCAGGCGCCGCCGTCGGAGGCCATCGGCACCCGGGACATCGACTCCACGCCGCCCGCGAGGACCAGGTCCTCCCAGCCCGAACGGACCTTGGCCGCGGCCAGGTTGACGGCCTCCAGGCCCGAGGCACAGAAGCGGTTCTCCTGCACGCCCGCGACCGTGTCCGGCAGTCCGGCGGCGATCGCGGCGATCCGGGCGATGTCGGAGCCCTGGTCGCCGACCGGCCCGACGACGCCGAGGACGATGTCGTCGACGGCGGCCGGGTCGAGTCCGGGGAAGCGGGCGCGGATCTCGTGGATGAGTCCGACGACCAGGTCGATGGGCTTCGTGCCGTGCAGGGCGCCGTTCGCCTTGCCGCGGCCGCGCGGGGTGCGGATCGCGTCGTACACGTACGCTTCGGTGCTCACTGATGTGCCTTTCGGGAAGGATGGGCCGAGCGGGGTCGGTCGCTGCCTGCGGCCGGGTCGTCGTTCACGCGTCGTCGTGCGCCGTCGCCGGTATCCCCCATTCCCGCACCACAGCCTCGGTGTCCGCGCCGGGCAGGGCCGGGCCGGTACGGACGGTGGTGGGCGTCGCGGAGAACCGGGGGGCGGGGGCGGGCTGGGTGATGCCGCCGTGGTCGGTGAAGGTGCCGCGGGCGGCGAGGTGGGGGTGGTGCGGGGCCTCGCGCAGGGACAGCACGGGCGCCACGCACGCGTCGGTGCCCTCGAAGAGGGCTGTCCACTGCGCGCGTGTGCGGGACTTGAAGCGGGCGGCGATGCGCTCGCGCAGCTCGCCCCAGCGGGTCCAGTCCTTGCGGGCGTCGGCCAGGTCCGCCAGGCCGAGCAGGCGCAGGAACTCGTCGTAGAACTGGCCCTCCAGCGCGCCCACCGCCATGTATCCGCCGTCGGCGGTCTCGTAGGTGCCGTAGTAGGGGCAGCCGCCGTCGAGGAGGTTGGCGGCGCGCCGGTCCTGCCAGCCGCCGGCCGCGAGCATGCCGTGGATCATCGCCGAGAGGTGGGCCGTGCCGTCGACGATGGCGGCGTCGACGACCTGTCCGGTGCCGGTCGCGCGCGCGTGGTGCAGGGCGGCGAGGACGCCGACCACCAGGTAGAGGGAGCCGCCCGCGTAGTCCCCGAGGAGGTTGGCGGGGACGGCCGGTGGCTCGTCGGGGCGGCCGATCATGCCGAGGGTGCCGGTGAGCGCGATGTAGGCCACGTCGTGGCCCGCGCGGTGGGCGAGCGGGCCCTCCTGGCCCCAGCCGGTCATCCGGCCGTAGACCAGGCGGGGGTTGCGGGCGTGGCACTGCTCGGGGCCGACGCCGAGGCGCTCGGCGACGCCGGGGCGGTATCCCTCGACGAGGATGTCGGCCCGCTCGGCGAGGTCCAGCACGCGCCCGGGTCCGTCCGGGGCCTTCAGGTCGACGACGATCGAGCGCTTGTTGCGGTTCGTGACGTCGTACGCGGGGTCGATCGCGAGACCGGGGCCGCCCGGCCGGTCCACCCGGACCACGTCCGCGCCCAGGTCGGCCAGGAGCATGGCGGCGAACGGCCCCGGGCCGATGCCGGCCAGCTCGACCACCCGCACACCACAGAGCGGGCCCTGCCCCGGCTTCGCTGCCGTCGTCATGCTCCAGCTCCCCAGCGTGTGTGACACAACTGATGTAACACCTGTGATGCTAAGAACGCGTTCCATCCGGCACAAGACCTGAACGAGCAAGCGCTTAGCCAAGTGCCCGCCCGGTCGACGGCGTGCGCACGTCTCACGCTAGCCTCAGCCACCGACAGCGGCGCGGACCGCACGACAAGGGGTGTCATGAGCAGGATGAAAAGGACGGATCGTCCCTACGACCTCGTGCTCTTCGGAGCCACCGGCTTCGTCGGTGTCCTCACCGCGGAGTACCTCGCCGCGCACGCGCCGAACGATCTGCGCTGGGCGATCGCCGGCCGCGACGAGCGGAAGCTGGAGCGGCTGCGCGAACGGCTGTCCGGCACAGCGGACATCGGCGTACTGCGGGCCGACGTGGCCGAACCGGCCACGCTGCGCGCCCTCGCCGAGCACGCGCGCGTGGTGGCCACGACGGTCGGGCCCTACGTGCTGTACGGCGAGGAACTGGTCGCCGCCTGCGCGGACGCCGGCACCGACTATCTGGACCTGACCGGCGAGCCGGAGTTCGTGGACCTGATGTACGTCCGGCACGACGCACGCGCGCGTGAGACGGGCGCCCGCCTGGTGCACGCCTGCGGCTTCGACTCCGTACCCCACGACCTGGGCGCGTACTTCACGGTCCAGCAGCTCCCGGCTGGCGTGCCGCTGCGGGTGGACGGGTACGTGACCGCCGACGCGGCCTTCTCCGGCGGCACCCTGGCCTCGGCCCTGAACCAGATGGCCCGCGCCCGGCAGATGCTGGCCGCCGCGCGGGACCGGGGGCGGCACGAACCGCGGCTGCCGGGACGCCGGGTCACGGCGCCGACGGGCGCGCCGCGCTTCGCGGGGGAGGTCGGCGCGTGGGCCCTGCCGCTGCCCACCATCGACCCGCAGATCGTGCTCCGCTCGGCGCGGGCGCTGGAGCGCTACGGACCGGACTTCCGCTACCGGCACTACGCGGCGGTACGGCATCTGCCGGTCGCCCTCGGCGGGATCGCCGCCGTCGGCACGGTGGTGGCGGCGGCCCAGCTGCCGCCCGCGCGGCGCTGGTTGTCGGACCGGCTGAAACCGGGTGACGGGCCGAGCCCGCAGAAGCGGGCGAGGAGCCGGTTCGCGGTGCGTTTCGTCGGCGAGGGCGGCGGCCGGCGGGTGTGCACGGAGGTCGCGGGCGGCGACCCCGGCTACGACGAGACGGCGAAGATGTTCGCCGAGGCGGCCCTGTGCCTGGCCTTCGACGACCTGCCGCCGGCCGCCGGGCAGGTCACCACGGCACAGGCGATGGGTGACGCCCTCACCGGGCGGCTGCGTGCCGCGGGGATCACCTTCCGGGTGGCGTCCGCCGGACAGTCGTCGGCCACCGCTTTCCCCGTGGTTTGAGACTTTTCCGCGCGGGGGCGCGCACCTGCTCCGCGCCCCCGCGCCCAGAAGTTTCACTGGGTCCTTCAATGACACGATGGAGGCCCGGACAGGCGGCAGCCGCAGGGAGGCGAGAAGAGCGTGAAGTTCGTGCTCGAAGTGACCGTGGACGAGGGCGCGCCGGCGCAGGACCGGGCCCGTGAGCTGGGGCGGATCCTGCGCTACTGGGGCGGCAATCTGCACCACTACGCCCTCGAACCGGGCGACGGCTCGGCCGTGTACGACTCGGCGTATCAGGAGGTCGGCGCCTGGCGCGTCGTCGCCTCCTGAGCATCGCCCGGGACCGACCCCTGTGCCGCCTCGCGCAGCGCCCGGCGGCACAGGGCGTCCGCCCGGCGTGTGGTCTCGGGCAGCCGGTAGCGAGGAGTCAGGGCCAGGGTGTGGGCCACGGCGTTGTCCAGGCTCACCCGGTGGCCGACCGAGACGAAGACCGGTTTGACGCCGTCCCGGGTGCGCAGGGCGCGCCCGACCTCCTCGGTCCCCGCGAGCAGCGCGGCGGACGCGCCCCGCGCGGGGGCCGGTTCGTCGTACGTGAAGGTGAACGGGTTCTTGGCGACACCGATGACCGGCAGGCCGGTGAGCACGCCGAGATGGCTGGCGAGGCCGAAACGGCGCGGATGGGCCAGACCGTAGCCGTCGCACACCACGAGGCCGGGCGGGCACGGCAGCCGGTCCAGGGCGGCCAGCACGGCGGGGATCTCCCGGAAGGCGAGCAGCCCGGGCACGTACGGGAAGGACACCCGGCCCACGGCCGTCGCCTCGGCCACCACCTCCAGGGTGGCGGCGTCCAGCACGACGGCCGCCGCGGCGACGAGGTCACGGTCGTCGTCGTAGGCGACGTCGACGCCGGTGACGCGGCCCCGCGCGGGCGGCGGTCCGGGCTCGTCCCGCGCCACCCGCCCGCGCAGCTCGTCCTGTACGGCGCGAGCCTCTTCCTCGGTCGCGGGCCAGCCCGCGGGTACGCCTACGGTCGTCATGGTGACCAGAACTGTACGGCCCGGGGCCGGCTGTCGGACCCCGGGGGTAGCCTCGTGATCATGTTCGTACTGGAGCTGACCTACACCGCACCGCTCGACGCCGTCGACGCACTGCTCGCCGACCACGTGGCCTGGCTGGAGGAGCAGTACGAACGGGGCCTCTTCCTCGCCTCCGGGCGCAAGAACCCCCGGGACGGCGGGGTGATCCTGGCCGTCGCGGAGGACCGCGCCCTGATCGAGGCGGCCATCGCGTGCGACCCGTTCGCCGTCGGCGGCGTGTGCACGTACCGCGTCACGGAGTTCGCGGCCACGAAGACCGCCCCCGAGCTGGAGCGGTACCGCCGGACGCCCGGCTGACCGGCCGCGCGCTCAGCGCTCCAGCCGGGCCGCTCTGCCCTGTTCGCCCGCCGCCCAGCAACTCAGGTCGGGCGTGCACGAGACCGTGTCGTACGAGCCGGTGTCGATCGTGCGCCAGGTGCGGCCGCCGTCGGTCGTCAGGTCGGTGCCGGTGGGGCCGACGGCGAGTGCGGCGGCGCGGCTGTGCGGGAGCCAGGCGGCGCCGGAGCGGTAGGCCGGCGGGGGTGTGGCCGCCGGGGTCCAGGTGCGGCCGCCGTCGGCGGTGACGGCCGCGGCGTGCGGAGAGGGCCGGCCGGGACGGTAGTCGCCGCCGACGGCGAGGCCGTGGGTGCGGTCGCGGAAGGCGAGCGCGAAGACGCCCTTGGCGGGATCGCCGGCCGGTACGGGTGTGTCGGCCGCCGTCCAGGTCAGTCCGCGGTCGGCGGAGTGCAGCACGCGCGCGCGGGCGCCGCCTCCGGTGGCCAGCCAGACGTCCTCGGCGCCGGAGGTGACCAGGCACTGCCCGCTCGCGGCGAAGCCGGCCTCGCCGTCCAGGGCGGGCGGCATGCCCTCGGCGGGCAGCACCCGCCAGGAGCGGCCGCCGTCGCTCGTGGACAGGATGCGGAACCTCCCGTCCACCGGGTCGCCCAGGGCGAGGCCGTGGCGGCGGTCGAAGAAGGCCAGGCAGTCGTAGAAGGCGTTCGGGTCGGTGTTGCGGAACGACTCGGTCCAGGTCGCACCGCCGTCGTCGGTGCGGTAGACGCGGGAGGCCTCGCCCTCGCCGATGGCCAGCACCACGGCGCGCCGCGCGTCGAACGCCTCCACGTCCCGGAACTCCAGGCCGCCCGCCCCCGGCGGAGAGACGTTCCGCCAGCTCGATCCGCCGTCCGTGGTGCGCAGCACCGTGCCGCGGGTGCCCGCCAGCCAGGCGGTGTGCCGGTCGACGGCCGCGAGCCCCCGGAAGCGGACCTGCGGGGTCCCGGTGTCCTTCACCGCCCAGTGCACTCCCCCGCCGTCCGCCCCGAGGGTCCGGGCCTCGGCCGCCGGGACGGTCAGCGCGGCCAGCGCCGCCCCGCACACCACCCCCGCCACCAGCCGGCCCGTCCGTCCCCTGCGTCGCGTGCTCCCCGAACGCCTCATGCCGGGCGAAGCTAGCCCACCGGACCGGCGCCGTCCAGGGGACCAACTTCCCCTCGTCCCGCACGAAAGGCCCACATCCGGACACGCATGCACGCGGTGACCGAGGTCACTCGTGCTCCGTGTGCACGCATGGGCCGGATCGGACGTCTCTTCCAGTACCAGGAGTCGCACACCCGGCCGTAGTCCAGCCGTCACGAGGGAGCAAGGCGTTGTCCACCGTCATCGAGCAGCCCGTAGAGGCCCGTCTCGTCGCCGCCGCACCGCGCATGCCGAGCATTCCCGCCACGCTGCGCTACGACCGCCGCGACCCGTTCGCCGTCGTCATGACCTTCCCGGCCCCGGCCACGCTGGAAGGTGTCGAGGTGGGCTGGACCTTCTCCCGCGAGCTGCTGATCTCCGGGATGCAGGGCCCCGAGGGCCAGGGGGACGTCCGGGTGCGCCCGTACGGATACGACCGCACGGTGCTGGAGTTCCACGCCCCCGAGGGCACCGCGATCGTGCACGTGCGCTCGGGCGAGATCCGCCGTTTCCTGGCGGCGGCCGGCGAACTGGTGCCGGTCGGCCTCGAACACCTCCAGCTCGACCTGGACCACGACCTGGCCGAACTGATGCGGGACGCCTGCTGACCGCCACGCGCGCGTGACATGTACGTCGGGCCCCGCCCCCGGAACCGGAGGCCGCCCCCGAGGAATTGCGTTGACAGCCGCCGACGCCCCTCCTACCGTTTACACCGGTCCTGTTGCCGTCGATTGGAGAAGGACGTTGCTCGTCTGAGGTCCTGAGGCACCGCGTCGCACCGGTGAGGTGTGCGCGGCGTACGACCTCGGCGTCCGAGCCGTCCTTGTGGCACAGGTCCTTTTTCATGGCCTCCTCGTGCCCAGACCCTTCGGTTTCCGCCTCGCGGTGTCTCGAGATGCGTCCACCCGACCGCACGCACGTCATCGCGAGGCCTCCATGTCATCTTCCTCCCTCACCTGCACGTCCCTGACCTTCGCCTGGGCCGACGGCACCGCCGTCCTCGACGGCCTCGACGTCGCCTTCGGCCCCGGCCGCACGGGTCTCGTCGGCGTCAACGGATCGGGCAAGTCGACCCTGTTGAAGCTGCTGGCCGGGGAGCTCACCCCGACCGACGGCACCATCAGGGTGGCGGGCGAGGTCGGCCACCTCCCGCAGAACGTCACCCTCGACACCACGCTCCGCGTCGACCAGGTCCTCGGCATCGCCGCCCGGCGGACCGCGCTGCACGCCATCGAGGCGGGCGACGTCGCCGAGGAGCACTTCGAGACGGTCGGCGACGACTGGGACGTCGAGGAACGCGCCCTGGTCACGCTCGGCGAACTCGGTCTCGGCCACATCGGCCTGGACCGCACCGTCGGCGAGGTCTCCGGGGGCGAGTCGGTGCTGCTGCGGCTGGCCGCGCTGCTGCTGCGCCGCCCCGACGTCCTGCTGCTGGACGAACCCACCAACAACCTGGACCTGTACGCGCGCCGCCGGCTGTACCAGGCCGTCGCCGCGTGGCCCGGCGTCCTGGTCGTGGTCAGTCACGACCGGGAACTGCTCGACCTGGTCGACCAGATCGCGGAGCTGCACTCCGGTGAGGTCACCTGGTACGGCGGGAACTTCTCGGCCTACGAGGCGGCCCTCGCCGTGGAACAGGAGGCCGCCGAGCGGATGGTGCGCGTGGCCGAGGCGAATCTGCGCAAACAGAAGCGCGAACTCGTCGAGGCGCACACGAAGTTGGCGAAACGCGTGCGTTACGCCGACAAGATGTACGAGAACAAGCGCGAGCCCAGGGCCGTGATGAAACTCAGGAAACGCTCGGCCCAGGTCTCGGCGGGCAAGCACCGCATCATGCACGAGGAGCGGCTCACGGAGGCCCGGGAGCGGCTGGACGAGGCGGTGGAGGCCGTGCGGGACGACGACGAGATCCGCGTCGACCTGCCGTACACGGCCGTACCACCGGGCCGGCAGGTGCTCACCCTGGAGAACCTGGGGCTGGCCCACGGCGCACGCGTCAAGGGGATCGTCGATCTGCGCGGCCCGGAGCGGATCGCGCTCGTCGGCCGCAACGGCGCCGGGAAGACGACGCTGCTGCGGACCGTCGCCGGGGAGCTGGCACCGGTGACGGGCGAGGTACACGCGCACGTGCCGATGCGTTTCCTGCCCCAGCGGCTGGACGTGCTCGACGACGCGTCGACGGTCGCCGAGAACGTGGCCCGGTTCGCGCCGGGCGCGACCAACAACCGGGTCCGGGCGCGGCTCGCCCGCTTCCTGTTCCGGGGCGCGCGGGCCGACCAGCAGGCGGCCACCCTGTCGGGCGGCGAGCGGTTCCGGGCGACGCTGGCGGCACTGATGCTCGCCGAACCGGCACCCCAGCTGCTGCTGCTCGACGAGCCGACCAACAACCTGGACATGGCGAGCGTGCGGCAGCTGACGTCGGCCCTGGAGTCGTACGAGGGCGCCCTGCTCGTGGCCAGCCACGACATGCCGTTCCTCGAGTCGATCGGCATCACGCGCTGGCTGCTGATGGAGGAGGGAGAACTGAGGGAGATCACGCCCGAGGCCGTCGGGTATCCCGCCTGACGGCGGGGCCCGGCGCCCGGGTCCGGCAGGCCCCGACGTCTCAGGAGGGGCACAGCCTGACAACGGGGGTTTTGCCCTGGCGGGAGGGGGCTGCATGATGCTGAAACCGGTGCCGCGATCGGCGCCGGAATCCGCACCACCGATGGAAAGGCCCCTCGTGCCCAGCAAGAAGGCCCTCGTCCGCCGCCCCGGCCCCCGCCTCGCCGAAGGCCTGGTGACGCATATCGAGCGGGAGAAGGTCGACCTGGGGCTCGCCCTCGAACAGTGGGACGCCTACGTCGAGGCGCTGCGCACGCACGGCTGGGAGACGGTCGAGGTCGAGCCGGAGGACGACTGCCCGGACGCGGTGTTCGTCGAGGACACCGTCGTCATGTACAAGAACGTGGCGTTGATCACCCGGCCGGGCGCCGAGTCCCGGCGCATCGAGACCGTCGGCGTCGAGGAGGCGGTGGCCCGGCTCGGCTGCTCGGTGAACTGGATATGGGAGCCGGGCACGCTGGACGGCGGTGACGTCCTCAAGGTCGGCGACACCGTCTACGTCGGCCGGGGCGGGCGCACCAACGCGGCCGGGGTGCAGCAGCTGCGGGCCGCCTTCGAACCGCTGGGCGCGCGCGTGGTGGCCGTTCCCGTGAGCCGGGTGCTGCACCTGAAGTCGGCGGTGACCGCACTGCCCGACGGCACGGTGATCGGGCACATCCCGAAGCTGGACCGGCCCTCGCTGTTCCCGGGCTTCCTGTCGGTGCCGGAGGAGTCCGGCTCGCACGTGGTGCTGCTCGGCGGCCACAAGCTGCTCATGGCGGCGAGCGCCCCGAAGACGGCGGAGCTGCTGACCGATCTCGGCCATGAGGTCGTCACGGTGGACATCAGCGAGTTCGAGAAGCTGGAAGGCTGTGTGACCTGTCTCTCGGTACGGCTGCGGGAGTTGTACGCCTGAACGGGTGAACCCCACCATCCGAACGGCCCTGGGACCTGCCCCTCCCAGGGCCTTTTCGCATACCTGCGCGACCCGTCCGCGGCCTGTCGAATACCCGTTCCAGGGGTGCTGATCAGCACTCTTTACAGCGAACTTAACCTACGGCTTCGTAACCTACGGCTTCGTAGCCTACGATCTCGTAGGTTTCCCGGCCCCGCTCGCCGGACCGTCCCCCGTACCCGCTCTCGCCGGCGTCCCCCTGGAGTTCCCGTGACGATCACCTCCCCTCACCTCGGCAGCCCGTCCGCCTGGACCGACGCGCGGCTGCTGTACGCGCTGGAGGAAGTGGTCGAACAGGAACTGAACCGGCATCTGAAGGTCGCCAAGGACTGGATGCCGCACGAGTACGTGCCCTGGAGCGACGGCCGTAACTTCCCCGGCCTGTTCGAGGACGGCGAGGCCTGGGACAAGGAGCAGTCCAAGGTGACCGAGATCGGGCGGACCGCCCTCGTGGTCAACCTGCTCACCGAGGACAACCTGCCGAGCTACCACCACGAGATCGCCACGCTCTTCGGCCGCGACGGCGCGTGGGGCACCTGGGTGCACCGCTGGACGGCCGAGGAGGGCCGGCACGGCATCGTGATGCGCGACTACCTGCTCGCCTCGCGCGCGGTGGACCCGGACAAGCTGGAGCAGTTCCGCATGTCGCACATGAGCGAGGGCTTCGAGTCCGACAACGGGCACTCGATGCTGCACTCGATCGCCTACGTCGCCTTCCAGGAGCTGGCCACCCGGATCTCCCACCGCAACACCGGCCACCAGTCCGGCGACCCGGTCTGCGACCGCATGCTGGCCCGCATCGCGACCGACGAGAACCTGCACATGGTCTTCTACCGCAACCTGCTGAAGTCCGCCTTCGAGCTGGCGCCCGACCTGACCATGCAGGCGGTCCGGGACGTCGTCGTCAACTTCCGCATGCCCGGCCACGGCATCCCCGGCTTCGAGCGGGCCGCCGCGCAGATGGCCATCGGCGAGGTCTACAACCTGCGCATCCACCACGACGACGTGCTCCAGCCGGTACTGCGCTTCCTGAAGGTCATGGAGATCGACGGCCTCGGCCCCGAGGGCCGCCAGGCGCAGGAGGAACTGGGCCTGTTCATGGGCGGCCTGAACGACGAGGCCACGAAGTTCGACGAAAAGCTGGCCGCGCGCAAGGCCCGGATGGCGGCGCGCGCGGCGCGCTGACGCCCCCCGTACGCAACGGCCGTCGGTGACGGGGCCCGGCGGCCTGCCCGGTCTCAGCCGGAGGTGCGGCGCAGGGCGAGGCGCTCCTTCTCGGAGAGCCCGCCCCAGACGCCGAAGCGCTCGTCGTGGGCCAGGGCGTAGTCCAGACAGGCCGGGCGCAGCTCGCACATGGCGCAGATGCGCTTCGCCTCGCGCACCGAGCTGCCGGGCTCGGGGAAGAAGAAGTCCGGCCCGGTCTGGGCGCACAGGGCCTGCGCCTGCCACGTCTCGTCGGCCGGGGTCATCGTGTCGGAGTGCATGCCCAGGATCGTGCCGGGCGGCGAAAAACGTTCGATCAACGCCCGCTCAACGGGGCCGTCAAGGCCTCCGGCCGACCCGATCATGCGCCCCCGGTCCAGGCACATGCACGGCGGCGCGCGGGGCGTGTCGGAATGCCCCGGGAACGCACCCGGTCACCCTGCGTGATCACGGGGCCACTCGGGCGCGCGGCGGTGCCGGGCGGTACTCCGGCGGCGAGTGTCAGTGGCGGGTGCCAGACTCGGCAGTGCAGAGGACGGGACCCTTCCGAGGAGGGCGAAGATGCTCACCACCCGTTTCGCCGACGGCGCGCCGAACTGGACCGATGTCAGCAGCCCCGACATCGACGGTGCCCGCTCCTTCTACGGCGGCCTCTTCGGCTGGCAGTACCGGTCGGCGGGACCGGACGCCGGCGGCTACGGCTTCTTCCAGCTGGCCGGCCGCACCGTGGCGGGCCTCGGGCCGAACGACCCGCAACAGGGCCCGCCCGCCTGGACCGTGTACTTCCGGAGCGCGGACGCCGGGGCCACCGCCGAGGCGGCCGAGCAGGCGCACGGCCGGGTGCTGGCCCCGCCCATGGATGTCATGGGCCAGGGACACCTGGCGATCCTGGCCGACAAAGCGGGCGTGCCGTTCGGGATCTGGCAGCCCGGACGGACCGAGGGCTTCGAGGTGGCGAGCGAGCCCGGGTCGCTGTGCTGGGTCGAGCTGTACACACCGGACGTCGCGGCGGGCGCCGCCTTCTACCACCGGGTGCTCGGCCTGGAGACCTCCTCGGTGGCGCTCCCGGGCGGGACGTACACGTGCCTCAGCCCGGCCGGTGCCGACGAGGACGCGATGTTCGGAGGGATCATGTCGCCGGCCGACAGCGGTGTGGCCGACGGCGCGCCGTACTGGCTGCCGTACTTCGAGGTCGAGGACGCGGACGCCACGGTCGGCAGGGCCGAGCAGCTCGGCGGGGCGATACGCAGGCCGGCGACGACGGTGGCAGGCGTCGGCCGCACGGCCCAGCTCACCGATCCGTACGGCGCCCGCTTCGCGGTGATACGGAGCGCGTCGCGGCAGGGCTGAGCCCCAGCGGTCCCCGAGGCGGCCCTCCCCTGCCCGCGGCGGTGCCCGACGGTGACCGTGCCCGCCCGGGGCTATGCGGAGGCCCGGCGGATCAGGGTCGTCGGAAGGATCACACCGCCGTCGGGCGGCGTGTCCGCCCGCAGCGCGACGCGGTCCCGGCCGCCGGGCAGGCCGTGCAGCAGCAGACGGGCCATCAGGCGGCCCATCTCCTCGATGTCCTGACGGACCGTGGTCAGCGGCGGCTCGGTCTGCTCGGTGACGGGCAGCATGTCGTCGAAGCCGATCACGGCCACGTCCTCGGGCACGCGCCGTCCGCTCTCGCGCAGCACCCGCAGGGCGCCGAGCGCGGTGAGGTCGTTGGCGGCGAACACGGCGTCCACGTCCGGGCACCGGTCGAGCAGTGTCCGCATCGCGCGTTCCCCGCCGGCCGGGGTGAAGTCGCTCTCCACGACCAGCCGGGCATCGGCACCGCCCGGTACGTCGGCCATGACCTCCCGGTATCCGTCGAGCCGGTCCACGGCCGAGGTCTGGTCCAGGGCACCGGTGAGGTGCGCGATGCGCCGGCGGCCGAGGTCCACGAGGTGGCGTACGGCGGCGCGGGCCCCGCCCCGGTTGTCGCAGTCGACGTAGACGACGCCCGCGCTCCGCCCTGCCCGGGGATCGTCGCCCCAGTCGGGCCGCCCGCCGAACACGGTGGGCACACCGGCGTCGTGGATGAGACCGGGCAGCGGGTCGTCGAGGTGCAGCGAGAAGACGAGCGCGCCGTCGACGTGTCCGCCGGCGAGATAGCGGGCCACGCGCGCGTGGTCGTCGCGGCCCTCGGTGAGCAGCAGCACCAACTGGTTGTCGTGGGCGGTCAGTTCCTTGCTGATGCCGCGCAGCTGGAGGGCGAAGAAGGGGTCGGCGAAGACCCGGGCCTCGGGTTCGGCGATGACGACGGCGACGGCGTCGTGCCGGCGGGTGACGAGGCTGCGGGCCGCACGGTTGGGCACGTAGCCCAGCTCCGCCACGGCCTGCCGGACCCGCTCGGCCAGCGGCTCGCGCACCCCGTCGCCGCCGTTGACCACCCGGGACACGGTGGCTCGGGACACACCGGCCAGCGCGGCCACGGCCTCCAGCGTGGGGCGCGACACTGCCTCGGTCACTTCAGGACTCCTCATCGGCGGCTGCCGGTCAGGATAACCGCGAGAGGGCACCGCCGCCGGTGCCGTGGCATCGCCCCGGCCAGGACGGATCGCCCGGCACCGGCCGGCTCTTTCCCGTCCGGGCCGAGGGCTCAGCCCAGCAGGTCGATCGTCGATCCCACGCCCCGGCGTTCCGCCTCCCGCCAGGCGAGCCAGGAGAGGGCGAGATCCTGCCAGGGCAGCCCGACCGGGGCGTACACCGTGCGCTGCCCGGCCGAGGTGCGCCCGGGGTGGGTGCCGCTCAGGATGTCGGTGAGGGTGGTGTCGGCGGTGCTCCGGACGAGCGCGGGATCAGCCAACACTCCCATGGTGGCGGCGAGTTCGCCGTCATCGACGACGAGCAGCGCGGCGTCGAGCAGATCGGGGGCGAGTTCCCGCTTGCCGGGCTCGTCGGTGCCGAGACTGGTGAAGTGCTGCCCGGGGCGGGTGGCGGCGAGGGCGAGCAGTGGTGCCCGGGACCAGGTCGCGAGCAGGACGACGTCGGCCGCCTCGGCCACCGCGCCGGGGGAGGCCAGCACCCGGCCGCCGTGCCGGTCGGCGAACGCGGCGGCGCGCCCGGCGTCCGTGTCGTGGACGACGAGCCGCCGGGGCCGCCGCTCACCCGTCAGACCACGCAGCGTCAACTCGGCCTGGGCGCCCGCCCCGATCACGCCGAGTACGCCGGACCCGGCCGGGGCCAGCAGTGCGGTGCCGAGGGCGGCGGCCAGCCCGGTCCGCCAGGCCGTGACGGTCGCCGAGTCCAGCAGCGCGAGCAACTCCCCGTCCGCGCCGCTGTGCAGGCAGACCACCCCGCGCAGGGCGGGCCGGGCCGCGGGGAACTTGGCGTTCACCTTCACCGTGTACGCGTCGATACCGGGCAGCAGGCCGGGGACGAGCGCGGTGGCGGTGCCGGGGAACGGCAGGTCGGTGCGGACGCGTCGGCCGGGTACGGCCACGGTGCCGGCCTCGCGGAAGCCGTCGCGCAGGGCCGCGAGAGCGGCCTGCGGCGCCAGCACGGTCTGCAGGTCGCTCCGGGTCAGGACACGGGTCATCCCGCCATGATCGCCCGGCCGGGGCGCCGTTGTCAGTGGCGTGGTGCATGCTGTGATCAGTGGCGCAGCGGTGCCGACCCGGCACTCTCCACACGACGTCCCCTCACGACGTCCCCTCCCGCCGGGCCCGGCTCGGCTGGACCCGTTTCGGTTCGCCCGGCATCTTCGGGTACTCCGGCGGGTACGGCAGATCGCCCAGGCCGTGGTCGTGTTCGTCGCGGCGGGCCAGTTCCAGGAGGGCGTCCAGGGAGTAGGCGTGCTCGTCCATGTCGGCGTGTACGTCGCCGAGTTCGGCGAAGCGGGCCGGCATGGTGGCGAGGTCGAAGTCTTGCGGGTGGACCGCGTCGACCTCCGCCCAGCGCAGCGGTGCCGAGACGGGTGCGTTCGGGCGGGGCCGCAGCGAGTAGGCGGAGGCGATGGTGCGGTCGCGGGCCGTCTGGTTGTAGTCCAGGAAGATACGGCGGCCCCGTTCCTCCTTCCACCACTTGATCGTCACCTGGTCCGGCATCCGGCGTTCCATCTCCCGGCCGACGGCGATCGCAGCACGGCGCACCTGGGTGAAGGTCCAGCGCGGTTCGATCGGGACGAAGACGTGCAGGCCGCGCCCGCCGGAGGTCTTCGGCCAGCCGCGCAGCCCGCCGAACTCCGCGAGGACGGACCGGAGTTCGTGGGCGGCGCGGACGGCGTCGCCGAAGTCGGTGCCGGGCTGCGGGTCGAGGTCGATGCGCAGTTCGTCGGGGTGGTCGACGTGGGTGCGGCGCACCGGCCAGGGATGGAAGGTGAGGGTGCCGTACTGGGCGGCCCACACCACGGCGGCCTCCTCCGTGGGGCACATCTCGTCGGCGCTGCGGCCGCTGGGGAAGGTGATGTGGGCGGTCGGGATCCAGCCGGGCATGCCCTTGGGTGCGCGCTTCTGGTAGAACCACTCGCCGTCGACGCCGTCCGGGTAGCGCTGGAGGGTGGTGGGGCGGTCGCGCAGGGCGCGCAGGATGCCCGGGCCGACGCGGGCGTAGTACCGCGCCACGTCCAGCTTGGTGAAACCGCGCTCGGGGAAGAAGACCTTGTCCGGGCTGGACAGCCGTACGGTCCGGCCGGCCACCTCCAGTTCCACCGCATCGCCCATGCGGCCACGGTAGGCGCACCCCGTACGCCTCGCATACCGTGATATCCAATAGCGGAGAAGGTGAAAGCGGGCGATCGCGGATGTATGCGAGCAGAATCGGACGCATGGATCTGCCCGTGATGCCGCCCGTGAAACCCATGCTCGCCAAGTCGGTGGCGACGATCCCGCCGGGTATGCACTACGAGGCGAAGTGGGACGGGTTCCGGGCCGTCGTGTTCCGTGACGGGTTCGAGATCGAGCTGGGCAGCCGTACCGGAAAGCCGCTGACCAGGTACTTTCCCGAGCTCGTCGCCGCGTTGCGGGAGCGGGTGCCGAAGCGGTGCGTGCTCGACGGGGAGATCGTGATCGCGCGGAACGGCCGGCTGGACTTCGACGCGCTGACCGAGCGGATCCACCCGGCGGACTCCCGGGTGCGGATGCTGGCCGAGAAGACCCCGGCCTCCTTCGTCGCCTTCGACCTGCTCGCACTGGACAGCGAGTCGCTGCTCGACGTGCCGCTGACCGACCGCCGCGCCCTGCTGGACCGGGCACTCGCCGTGTCGACCCCGCCGGTGCATCTGGCGCCCGCGACGACGGACCTCCAGGTGGCCGAGCGGTGGTTCGAGCAGTACGAGGGCGCCGGCCTGGACGGTGTCGTCGCCAAGCCGCTCACGCTGCGCTATCTCCCGGACGAGCGGGCCATGTTCAAGATCAAGCACGAGCGGACTGCCGACGTCGTCGTGGCCGGGTACCGCTTCCACAAGAGCGGGCCGGTGGTCGGCTCGCTGCTGCTCGGGCTGTACGACGAGCACGGCAGGCTCCAGCACGTGGGCGTCTCGGCCGCCTTCGCCATGAGGAAGCGGGCCGAACTGGTCGAGGAACTGGAGCCGTTGCGCATGGACGACGTTTCCGGGCACCCGTGGGCCGCCTGGTCGCAGGAGTCCGCGCACGAGACGGCCCGGCTGCCGGGGGCGCCGAGCCGCTGGTCCGGCAAGAAGGACCTGTCCTGGGTGCCGCTGCGCCCGGAGCGGGTCGCCGAGGTGGCCTACGACCACATGGAGAACGGTCAACGATTCCGGCACACGGCCCGCTTCCGCCGCTGGCGCCCGGACCGCACCCCGGAGAGCTGCACCTACGCCCAGCTGGAGGAGCCGGTGCGGTACGACCTGGCGGAGATCCTGGGCTGACGGCCCGGCCGGACGGCGGGGGCGTCTCCCGGGGCGTCGCGACATGCCGTCCGGTGACCGAGGCACCCTCGCGGTCGACCTGCCCTCCCCTGCCCGCCGCGGCGCCGTCGTGGTCCCGCGCGCTGCGCGACGGAGCCGCACGACGGCCCCCGGCCGGGCGCCACGCCGGGGCCCACCCCCGCCCGGGTCACACCCTGCGCCCAATCGGCTCACCGACCGGGCACGACCGTACGCGACCGGGTAACTCCACCGTCAACCTGATGAGCACACGATCGGACCATGTGGACGGGAGGGCAACGGTGGGCCTGAGATGCGGAGTGCGCTCGCGGAGCGCGGTACTGGTGGCGGCCGGGCTGGCCGTCGCCCTGACGTCCTCCCTCACCGCGGGCTGCGCCCACGGCGGCCGGGACGACGACCGCGCGCCGCAGCACACGTCGGCGGTACCCGCACCACCCGCCGCGCTGTCGCGAAGAGCGGTCTCCCCGGACGTGCCGGCCGGGTCACCGCTCGCCGTGAAGATCGACAACGCGCCCCAGGCCCGGCCGCAGACCGGGCTGGCCGAGGCGGACGTGGTGTACGCGGAGCAGGTGGAGGGCGGGTTGAGCCGGCTGATGGCGGTGTACGCGAGCCGGCTGCCGCGGACCGTCGGACCGGTGCGCAGCGCCCGTGAGTCCGACCTCGAACTGCTGCGCCAGTTCGGCCGGCCGACGCTCGCCTTCTCCGGCGCCCAGCACAAGCTGCTGCCGCTGATCGGCCGCGCCCCGCTGCGGGCGCAGTCGCCCGACCACGCTCCCGGCGCCTACTACCGGGGCCTCGGCAGGCGCGCGCCGCACAACCTCTACCTCCGCCCGGACCGGCTGCTGCCGGCCGCTCCGGGCACGGCGGCCCTGGGGACGGGCTTCCGCTACGGCCCGGCGCCGGCGGCCGGCGGGATCCCCACCGCCTCGCGCACCGTCCGCTACCCGGCCGCCCGCTTCACCTTCACCTGGTCCGCCGCGCGCGGCCGCTGGCTGGTCGCGATGGACGGCAGGACGACGGTCACGACCGCCGGCACACCGGTGGCACCAGCCACCGTCGTCGTGCAGTACGTGAGGATCCGCACCTCGGGCTACCACGACAAGCTCGGCAATCACACGCCGTACACGCAGACGGTCGGCTCGGGCAGGGCGGAGGTGCTGCGCGACGGACGGTCCTTCCTCGCCTCATGGTCGCGGCCGGCCGCGACGGGCGGTACGACGTTCACGGCGGCGGACGGCGGGCCGCTGACGTTCGCCGCCGGCCAGGTGTGGGTGGTGTTCGCCCCCGCGCCGTGAGTCACCCTGCGCCTTCGTGCACCGCCGTACACCTCCGTGCTCCGCCGGACGCCTCCGTGACGGCCGGGGACGGCGCGGTCAGCCCTGCGCCGCCACCGGCTCGGCCGGATGGCGCAGGGCCTCCGCGGCGTCCGCCACCCTGCGGAGCAGATCGAAGAACACGGTCTGTTCCTCGGCCGACAGGGGCGCGAGGAAGACCTGGTTCATCCGCGCGGTGCGCACGGTGAGCCTGCGGTGGGTGCGCAGCCCGTCGTCGGTGAGGCCGAGGAGGAAACGCCGGCCGTCCTGCGGGTCGCGCGCCTTGGTGAGCAGTCCCCGGCGGGTGAGCCGGCTGATGACCTCGGCGATGGTCGAACGGTCCAGCCCGACCCGCTCCCCCACGGTCCGCTGGTCGAGTCCGGGCTCGGCGACGAGCGCGTTCATGACCGCGAACTGGGGCGAGGTGATCTCCTCGGAGACCATCGAATTCCACAGCAGATAGTGCGCCTGCTGGAGTCGCCGGGCCAGATGCCCGGGATGGGTGGTGAGGTCCACCGCGGCCATGCGCGCTCTCCCTGAAACAATTGGTTGGTGTACTGAACGATAACCGGCGACGACTTGACCTGTCTTCCAGCCGAAGCGCATACGTACTGGGGCCTTGACGGCCTTCACCTCCGGTGGCAGCGTGAGAGTCACCTCGCTGAAATAGTCAGTGCCCTGATTAATTGACGAGATGGGGCTTCACGGATGGACAAGGTGGTCGCCACGGCCGGGCAGGCCGTGGCCGATGTGCCGGACGGCGCGTCCCTCGCGGTCGGCGGATTCGGGCTGAGCGGTGTGCCGAACGTGCTGATCCGGGCGCTCCACGAGCGCGGGGCCGGCGCGCTGAGCGTGGTGTCGAACAACTGCGGGGCGATGGAGACCGGGCTGGCGGTGCTGCTGGCCGCGGGCCGGATCGCCCGGGTGACCGGCTCGTACATCGGCGGCAACAAGGAGTTCGCCCGGCAGTACCTGGGCGGCGAACTGGAGGTGGAGCTCATCCCGCAGGGCACGCTCGCGGAGCGGCTGCGCGCGGGCGGCGCCGGGATCCCCGCCTTCTACACCCCGGCCGGGGTCGGCACCCAGGTCGCCGAGGGCGGCCTGCCCTGGCGTTACGACGGCGCGGGCGGCGTCGCGCTGGCCTCGCCGCCGAAGGAGGTGCGGGAGTTCGACGGCACCGAGTACGTGCTGGAGCGGGCCATCCGTACCGACTTCGCGCTGGTGCGGGCCGCGCAGGGCGACCGGCACGGCAATCTCGTGTTCCACAAGTCCTCCCGGAACTTCAATCCCCTTGCCGCCATGGCCGGCCGGGTCACGATCGCCGAGGTCGAGGAACTGGTCGAGCCCGGCGGGATCGACCCCGACGCGGTCCATGTGCCGGGCGTGTTCGTCCAGCGGGTGGTGGCGCTGACCCCTGAGCAGGCGGCGGACAAGAGGATCGAGCAGCGGACGGTGAGCAGCTGATGGCCTGGACACGCGAGGAGATGGCCGCACGGGCCGCACGGGAGCTGCGCGACGGGCAGTACGTCAACCTCGGCATCGGCCTGCCGACCCTGATCCCGAACCATCTGCCGCCGGGGGTGGAGGTGGTGCTGGAGTCGGAGAACGGGATCCTCGGCACCGGGCCGTATCCGACGGACGACCAGGTGGACCCGGATCTGATCAACGCGGGCAAGGAGACGGTGACGGTGCTGCCGGGGGCGTCCTTCTTCGACTCGGCGCTGTCCTTCGCGATGATCCGCGGCGGGCACATCGACGTGGCCGTGCTCGGCGCGATGCAGGTGTCCGCCTGCGGCGACCTGGCCAACTGGGCCGTGCCGGGCAAGCTGGTCACCGGGATCGGCGGCGCCATGGACCTGGTGCACGGTGCCCGGCAGGTGATCGTGGTGATGACGCACACCGCGAAGGACGGCTCGCCGAAGATCCTCAAGGAGTGCACGCTGCCGCTCACGGGGAAGGCGTGCGTGAACCGGGTCATCACGGACCTGGCGGTCCTCGACGTCACCGAGGACGGACTCGTCCTCGGGGAGACCGCACCCGGCATCACGGTGGACGAGGTGGCCGCCCGGACCGACGCCGAACTGACCGTCGCGGAGAACCTGCTGTGAACGCGGTCGGCACACTCACCACCGTGTACGTCGTCGATGCCGTCCGCACCCCGATCGGCCGCCACGGCTCCGGCACCGGCGTGGCCGGCCTCCGCACCGGCGTGGGCCAGGGCCTCGCCCTCGTCCTCGAACGCTGAGGACCCCGTCCCCGCCCCCATCGCCGTCCTCGTACGCCAAGGAAGCATCAGGTATCCCCATGGCCCTCACCCAGCAGGACATCGACCTCGAGATCGCCGCCGAGCGCGCCGCGTACGAGAAGCGTGTCGCCGACGGTGCTCCCGTCGAGCACCATCCACGCCGGGACTACGTCCCGTACCGCTCCTCCGTCCTCCGCCACCCCCGGCAGCCGCTGGTCGCCATCGACACCGGCGCGGACCCGGAACTGGTGGAGCTGCACTCCCCCGCCTTCGGCGAGCGCGACCTCACCGGGATCGACAACGACCTCACCCGGCAGCACACCGGGGAACCCATCGGGGAGCGGATCACCGTCTCCGGGCGGCTGCTGGACCGCGACGGCCGCCCGGTGCGCCGACAGCTGATCGAGATCTGGCAGGCCAACTCGGCCGGGCGGTACGCCCATCAGCGCGAACAGCACGACGCGCCGCTCGACCCGAACTTCACCGGGGTCGGCCGCACCCTCACCGACGCCGAGGGCCGCTACCGCTTCACCACCGTCCAGCCCGGCCCCTACCCCTGGCGCAACCACGTGAACGCCTGGCGCCCGGCCCACATCCACTTCTCGGTGTTCGGCACGGCGTTCACACAGCGGCTGGTGACCCAGATGTACTTCCCGAACGACCCGCTCTTCCCGTACGACCCGATCCTCCAGTCGGTGACGGACGACGCGGCCCGGCAGCGGCTGGTCGCCTCCTACGACCACAGCCTGTCGGTGCCGGAGTTCTCCCTCGGCTACCGCTGGGACATCGTGCTGGACGGCCCGGCCGCCACCTGGACCGAAGAAGGACGCTGACCGCCATGACGAAGATCGACACGAGCGGCCCGGAGCAGGTGCCGCCCACCCCGTCCCACACGGTCGGCCCCTTCTACGGCTACGCGCTGCCCTTCCGCGGCGGCGAGGACATCGCGCCGCTCGGCCACCCGGACACCGTCACCGTCCACGGGTACGTCCTCGACGGCGCGGGCGAGCCGCTGCCGGACGCCCTCGTGGAGGTGTGGGGTCCGCGGCCCGACGGCACGGTCCCGAAGGCCGACGGCTCCCTGCGGCGCGACCCGGCCACCGGCGGCCATCTCGGCCGCAACGGCGTGGAGTTCACCGGCTGGGGCCGGATCCAGACGGACGCCGACGGCCACTGGTACGCCCGTACGCTCCGGCCCGGCGCCCGCGGCGGCAGCGCCCCGTACCTCAGCGTGTGCGTCTTCGCACGCGGCCTGCTGGTTCACCTGTTCACCCGGATCTACCTGCCCGATGACGAGACCGCACTGGCCGGCGACCCGCTGCTCACCCGGGTGGGCGACCGGCGCGGCACGCTGATCGCCGGGACCGAGGGCACGGGCCTCTACCGTTTCGACATCCGCCTTCAGGGCGAGGGCGAGACGGTCTTCCTGGAGTACCAGTGACGACGGCTGAGCGGGCGGCAGCCGAGCCCCACGACGGTGACACCGGCCTGCTCGGACCCGGGTGGGCCGGATCCGCGGCGGCGGACGCCACGAGCGACACCGCGTTCCTGCGGGCCCTCCTCGACGCCGAGGCGGCCCTCACCCGCGCGCAGGCCGCCCTCGGCCTCGCGCCCGCCGCGGCCGCCGACGCGGTGACCGGGGCGGCCGACCCCGCCCGCTTCGACGTCCGCTCCCTCACCGGGCGCGCCCGGGCCGGCGGCAATCCCGTGATCCCGCTGGTGGCCGACCTGACCACCGCGGTGGGCGAGCCGTACGGCCCCTACGTCCACCGGGGCGCCACCAGCCAGGACATCCTGGACACCGCCGCCATGCTGGTCGCCGCGCGCACCCTGGACCTGATCCTCGACGACCTCGCCCGCACCGGGCGCGCCCTCGCACGGCTCGCCGCCGGCCACCGGGACACACCGATGCCGGGGCGCACCCTCACCCAGCACGCGGTGCCCACGACCTTCGGGCTGAAGGCCGCCGACTGGCGCTCGCTGGCCCTGGACGCCCGCGACCGCATCGCACGGGTACGACGGACACTCCCGGCCCAACTGGGCGGCGCCGCCGGAACGCTGGCCGCCTTCGCGGCGTACGGGGCCCCGGACGCGGCCGCACTGACCGAGGCGTACGCGGGCGAACTGGGCCTTTGCGCACCGCTGTTGCCCTGGCACACGCTGCGCACGCCCGTCGCCGACCTGGCCGGT
Organism: Streptomyces monashensis; assembly: GCF_001866665.1. Lineage (GTDB taxonomy): Bacteria > Actinomycetota > Actinomycetes > Streptomycetales > Streptomycetaceae > Streptomyces > Streptomyces monashensis. The sequence continues at coordinate 77,219 of NZ_MLYO01000076.1, forward strand.
GCGACGGCCTTCACCACCGGCGCCCTGGGCAAGCTGGGCGAGGACGTGCTGACGCTGTCACGGACGGAGATCGGGGAGGTCGCCGAGGGCAAGGGCGGCGGATCGTCCGCCATGCCGCACAAGGCCAACCCCGTGCGCGCCACCCTCCTCGCGGCCGCCGCCCGCCGCGCCCCGCAGCTCGCGGCCACCCTGTACGGTTCGCTCGCCGCCGGAGACGAACGGCCGGCCGGGGCCTGGCACGCCGAGTGGGAACCGCTGCGCGACCTGCTCCGGCTGACCGGCGGCGCGGCCCGCGACGCGGCCGAACTCGCCGAGGGACTGCGCGTGGACGCCGGCGCCATGCGCCGCAACCTGGACCTCACCCACGGCCTGATCGTCTCCGAACGACTGTCCGCCGCACTGGCTCCCCGCCTCGGCCGCACCCGGGCGAAGGACCTGCTCACCGCACTCGCCCGGCGCACCCACACCGAACACCGGCCGCTCGCCGAACTCCTCGGCGAACTCATCGCCGTGGAGCCGGAGTTGAAGGACCTCGACCTGGCCGATCTGACCGACCCCACGCACTACACCGGCTTCGCCGGCGCCCTCACCGACCGTGCTCTGGAGCGACGTTGACGACAAAACTCCTCAACCACCGTGCGGAAGGCCCCGCTTCCGCTCCCCCGCTGCTGCTCGGACCGTCGCTGGGCACCTCGTACGCCCTGTGGGACGCGGTCGCGCCCGAACTGTCCGTCACACACCGGGTGATGCGCTGGGACCTGCCCGGGCACGGGGGCTCGGCGGCGGACCTGATCGGGCCCGGCGCGACCGTCGGCGACCTCGCCGCGCTGGTGCTGGACCTCGCCGACGCGCTGGACGTCGACCGGTTCGCGTACGCGGGGGTGTCCCTGGGCGGTGCCGTCGGCCTGCACCTGGCCGTGCACCACCCCGACCGGCTGACCTCGCTCGCCGTCCTGTGCTCCTCCGCCCACTTCGGCGGCGGCGCGGCCTGGTCGGAGCGGGCCGAGCGGGTACGGCGCGAGGGACTGGAGTGGCTGGTGGAGAGCGCCGACGCGCGCTGGTTCACGCCCGGGTTCACCGTGCCGCGGCTGGTGCGGGACCACCGGGAGGCCGACCCTCGAGCGTACGCCGCCTGCTGCGACGCGCTCGCCGCGTTCGATCTGCGCCACCGGCTCGGCGAGATCACCGTACCGACACTGCTCGTGGCGGGCCGGGAGGATCCCGCGACGCCGCCCGCGCATCTGCGGGAGCTCGCCGACGCGGTGCCCGGCGCGACGCTGGTCGAACTGCCCGGGGCCTCGCACCTCGCTCCCGCGCAGTGCCCGCAGGCCGTGTCGACGGCGCTGCGCAGCCAACTCGACGGACCGCCGGCGAGCGGGATGACAGTGCGCCGTCAGGTCCTGGGCGACGCGCACGTGGACCGGGCGCAGGACCGGCAGACCCCGTTCACCGCCCGCTTCCAGGACTTCATCTCCCGCTACGCCTGGGGCGAGATCTGGACCGACCCCACACTGTCCCGCCGCGAGCGCAGCATGATCACCCTGACCGCGCTGGTCGCACACGGCCACGACGACGAGTTGGCGATGCATGTCCGCGCGGCGCGGCGCAACGGGCTGACGCCCGAGGAGATCGGCGCGGTGCTGCTGCAGACCGCCGTGTACTGCGGGGTGCCGGCGGCCAACTCCGCGTTCGCGACGGCCCAGCGGGTGCTCGCCGAACTCGCCGAGGAGGAGGGGGCGGGCTGAGGTCGACGGCACATGGTCGACGGTATGCGTTGTACGGTCGACCGTACGCACGCCACCACACCGCATACCGTCTACAGTCGGCGATCCACTGCATACGGTCGCCTGCATACAATCGCCTGTATGCAGACAGCTGTATGCGATCCGCCCCGCACACAGCCACCCGCCGCACGGCATGCCACCGCGACATCCGCATACCGTCGACTGCATACCGTCTACCGCTGCATACGGTCTACCGCGCACCGCCTACCGCCCACCGCATGCTGCCTACCGCAACCCCCGCCCCGTCTCCAGTACCTCCCTCGCCTGGGCCACCAGGCCCTCCGCCCCGCAGGCCCGGGCGAGGTCCAGGCCCCGGTTGAGTTCCGTGAGGGAGCGGGCGGCGATGCCGTACTCGACGCGGGCCGCCGCGTGTTCGTACTGGCAGGGTGAGGCCTCCAGGTAGGTGACGGCCTGGGCGGCGAGCTGCACCGCGCGGTTGCCGGTTTCCAGCGCGGCGGCGCAGCGCAAGGCCTCGCCGATCGCGGTGTCCGTGCCGAACCGCTCGGCCTGCCGGCGGGCGTCGGCCGTCAACTGGGCGGCGCGCGGCGGGTCCTGCACGGCGAGGGCCTTGGCGAGGTCGATCGACCAGGGCGCGAACACCGGGTTGTGGCCGCCGCGCGAGGCGGCCGTCTTCTCCGCGGCCTCCAGCTCGTTGATGCCGTCCTCGACACGGCCGACCGCGAGCAGCAGCCGACCGCGCACGGAACGGATGTCGGGCAGCACGATCGTGGACGGGTACGGGGGCGCGAAGCCGTACTGGTCGGCGATCGACCAGGCCTCCTGGATCCGGCCGCGGGCCAGCAGGGTGTCGACCAGTCCGCAGGTGGCCGACCAGTACAACGGCAGCCCGCGGCCCACCCGTTCGGCGAGGACCAGTGCCTCGCGCAGGGTGGACTCGGCGTCGCGCAGGCGGCCTTGTCTGCGGTAGGCGAGGCCGAGGAAGGCGTTGGCGAGGGAGAGGTGGCCGCCGCGCCAGCCGGCGCTGGTGTAGGCGCGCAGGGCCTCGGCGAACAGGCTCTCGGCGCGGTCGAGCCGGTCGGTGTAGGCGTACGCGCTGCCGAGCATCATCAGCAGCTCGATGCCCCACTCCTGGTCGGTCCAGCCGAGACCGGGCGCGAGTCGGCCGTTGACGAGGGCGCGGTCGCACAGCTCGACGATCTCCTCGGCGCTCTCGCCGTGCGTCATGGCGTCGAAGCCGCGCAGGATGAGCAGGGCGCGCTCGGCGTTGTCGCGGCCGGTGCAGGTGCTCGCGAGTTCGGTCAGGCGCTGGGAGCGGGCCGGGGAGACGGTCTCGCCGTGGATGCCCTCCCACATGAACTGCACGGCCGTGAGCCGCATCCGGGCGGGGCCCGGTTCGTGCCGGGCGGCCTCGGCCTCGACCGTGCGGACGGCCTCCTCCAGCTGGTCGTTGTGGAGCTGCGCCTGGGACAGGCGGACCACGGCGTCGACGCGCCGTTCGCCGTCGAGCCCGGGCATGCCGAGCGCGTACTGGAGGTGGTCGATGGTGACGGCGGGTGCGGTCAGCAGGGTGGCGCAGCCCAGTTCGTACAGGACGTGGGCGTGGACGTCGGGGCGCGGCGGTTCCTGCAGGGCCCGTTCGAGACAGCGGCGGGCGGCGTCGGGCGCGCCGACGGCGAGGTGTTCACGGGCCGCCTCGCGCAGCTGGGCGACGAGTTCCTCGTCGTCGTCCGGGTGCACCTTGAGCAGGTGGCGGGCGGCCTCGGCGGCGCCGCGGCCCAGCTCGGTGATGATCTGGGCGGCGACGCCGTGCATGGCGGTGCACACGGCGGCCGGAATGGAGTTGTAGACGGCGGTGGCGATCAGCGGGTGGACGAACTCCAGCTCGCCCTCCTCGCGTTCGGCGCCGACCGCCGGGGCGGGCGTGGTGAGGATGCGGGCGCCGCAGAGGAGTTCGGCGCAGTGCCGGGCGATGCTGTCGTCCATGGTGGCGAGGCGGGCGACCATGTCGACGGTGATGGAGGTGCCGAGGATGGCGGCGGCCCAGGCGAACCGGGTGGCCTCCAGGCCGAGGCCCTTGAGGCGGTCGACGAGTCCGCCGCCGCGGGCGGAGCGGTTGAGGGCGCGCAGTTCGCCGGCGCGGGACTCGACCGGCTGGACTTCGCTGTCCTGCACCTTGGCGAGGAGTTCGACGGTGTCGTAGGGGTTGCCGGCGGTCACCGCCCACACCTCGCGGCAGAACGCGTCGTCGGCGTGCCGGCCGAGGGTGGCGCGGGTGAGTCCGGCGGTGGCGTCCGGGGTGAGGGCGCTGAGGTTGTTGACGGATCGGCCCGCGGCGGCGGCCACGGCGTCGAGGTGGCGGGCGCTGTCGCCGCTGACCTCGCCGGGCCGGCGGGCGACCACGACGAGCACGGAGACGTCGTCCAGGCGCTCGGCGAACGCGGCGAGCCAGCGCAGGGTCTCCTGGTCGGCCCAGTGGGCGTCGTCGATCAGCAGCACGAGGGGCCATTCGCGGCGGGCGAGCCGGCGGACCGCGGCGACGAGTCCGTCGCACACGTACTGCGGGTCGGCGCTGCCCTCCTGCGGTTCGGCTATGCCCAGGGCGGGACCGGCGATGTCGTACCAGTCGCCGAGGTACTCGCGGGCCTCTTCCGGCAGTAAGGAGAGCAGGGCGGGCTGGAGGAGCTGCCGTACCACGTTGAACGGGACGGACTTCAGGGTCTCGGCGAGCAGCGCGGTCTTGCCGAGCCCCGCCTCGCCGCGGAGGACCAGCAGGCTGCCCGCGGAGGACCGGTCGGCGCACAGGACGTCGAGTGCGTCCATGACGGTGGCGATCTCCGCGTCCCGCTCCCACAGGGAAGCCGAGGCGGCCGTCGGGGGCCGTCCCTCCGTCATCCCGTTACCTCCCCAGGTCGCCCGAATGACGTACAGAGCACGAGCGTAGCCGTCCGGCGGGCCCCGTGGTGGGCGGTCCGGGCAGCTGTTGCCCCGCCGGGTGAAAGTGCGCGCGGGCAGGCGACGGGCGGCCGGCACGAACCGCCGGTCAGCAGCCGATGGGGCGTCAACCTGGCCGCCCGGGTACCGGTGCCGGCGACGGCCCGCCGGATGCCGTCCACCCCGCGGGGGCGGAGAGAAAGGGACGGGAGAAAGACGGGAGAAATCGGAGGCGAAATAGTCCGGTCTGTTCCGTCCGCGACAGATCCTCTCATCACACTTTCACGGTCGCCTCATACGGTGGGGTCATGACGCAGGTGACTCCCCCCGGGTGGTACCCCGACCCCGGGCAGACGAACGACGGTCCGCCCACCGAACGCTGGTGGGACGGCAAGGCCTGGACGGACCAGACCCGCCCCGCCGGGACGGCCGCCGCGTGGGGTCCCCCGACGCAGCCGCCGCCGGACACGGCCGCGCAGCCGGCGCCTCCGACGACTGCGGCGCCTGCCGCACCCGCCGCGTTCGGCGCGGAGCCGGCGCTCCCCGCGCCCGCCGGATACGCCGGACAGCCGGGGTATCCGGGGTACCCCGCCGAGCCGCCGTCCGCACCCCGGCGCCGCATGCGCAACGGCATAGCCGTGACGGCGGCGGCCGCGGTGCTCCTGTGCATCGGGGCCGGCGTCTACGCCCTGACCAAGGACGACGGCAACGGCAGCGGGAGCGATCGCGCCGGCGCGCAGCAGGGCACCCCGGGCGGACAGGACGGCGGCCGCAGCGGCGGCCAGGGCGACCCGTTCGGCGGCGGTCCGGGCGGATCCGGCGGGTCGGGAGGCTCCGGCGGTGGCGCGCCGTCGCCGGGGCAGTCCGCCGCGCCCAAGGTGCAGGGCGGCGGTACGGTGCCGGACGCGGTCAACGGGATCAGCCTGCCGGTACCGAAGGGCTGGACCGGGCAGTCGATCAGCGTCGGCGCCGAGGTGACCTCGGACGACTCCTACAAGTGCCCGGGCGACTCCGCCCACACCTGCACCGCGGGCGGCGCCTACACGAGTCCGGCGGTGGTGCTGGGCAACAAGGGCACGACGCCCGAGGCGGTCGCGAAGGCCGACATCGCGGCCAACGCCAAGGAGTCCTACGGCGGTGACTCCTACGGCAGCATCAGCTCGCACCAGGTGCTGGCCTCGCAGGCCGTGACGGTGGCCGGACAGAAGGGCTACATGGTGCGCTGGAAGGCGGTCACCAGCAAGGGCTCCGACGGCTACGTCGAGTCGGTCGCCTTCCCCTCGCCCAACGACGCGCAGCAGATCGTGGTGATCCGCTTCGGTGTCGACGTCGGCCGGCAGGTGTCCGTCATCGACGAGATCGTGAAGGGGGTCAAGGTCTCGTCCGGCAGCGGCGGCAGCGGCCAGGACGTCTGAGCCGGGGAGCCCGGGGACACCGACACGGATCGGCCGGGTGGGGCGCCTCTCCGCTCAAGAGGAACCCCACCCGGCCGGGGGGTGCGCGCCGCCCCCGTCCCCACGGTGCGGCGCGAGCAGGTCGCCGTTCAGTCATCCCGTGAACGGCGGCCTGGGTCTCAGGTCAGCCCGAGCGCGGGCAGCACGGTGGCGTCCACGAAGCGGGCGAGATAGTCGGCGTCGGCGTACTGGCCGCTGAGCACGGGCCGCACCCGCAGCACGCCGAACATCATCGCCGGGACGTACTCCAGCGCCGGATGGTCGGCGCGGACCTCGCCCCGGGCCACGCCCCGGGCGAGCATCTCCTGCAACGCGGCGATCTCCGGGTACACCAGTGCCTCGCGCAGCGCCTGGGCCAGTTCCTCGTCGGCCGTCCACGCGTGTCCCAGGGCCTGGAGCAGGCTGGTGTCCTTGCCGGACCAGTCCCCCGCGGCCCGCGCCGCCTGGCGCAGGTCCTCGGCGAGGGATCCGGTGTCGATGCCGGCGAACCGCACCCGGCGGTTGGCGCGCAGCGCGGCCGCGACGAACTGGGGCTTGGTCTTCCACTGCCGGTAGAGCGTGGACTTGCTGCACCGGGTGCTGGCGGCGACGCCCTCCATGGTGACCGACTCGTACCCGCACGTGCGGATCTGTTCCAGCACGGCGTCGAAGAACTCCCGCTCACGCTCCGGCGTGATCTTGGAGCGGCGCGAGGCGGCGACCGTGTCCGGTCCGTCCGCGGCCTGCGACGTCATGTGGCGCTTCCCCTCACTCGTGCCCGGTGGGCCCGTCGGTCCTCGACGCACGACACCGCCGAAGACCGCCTCGAGCCCGGCTCGACCGGGCCTGGCGAATCTGTGTCTCCAGTGTGGCGCACATCAATCGAGACGCCAGTGTACCGGTACTGAAGCGTATCGGTACACTGTCGTATCGGTACGACAACGTATCGATGAGTTCCGGTCCCGTACCGGGACCCATCCGCACCAACCACGCACCACCGTCAGTGAAGGGGCCGGGGGATGACTGCCCGAACCGAGCCGCCGGAGGCAGAACCGGAGCCGCCGGACGCGACCCCGCGCCCGGCGCTCATACGCGAGCTGCTGCTGGTCGCAGGGCTCTTCCTCGTCTACAAGCTCGGCCGGCAGCTGGCCACGGGCCACACCGCGGGCGCGTTCCTCGACGCCCACCGCGTGTGGCACCTGGAGCGCACGCTGCGCCTCCCCCGCGAGAACGCCGTGCAGTCCGCACTGCTGCACGGCGACACCCTGATACACATCGCGAACACCTACTACGCCACCGTCCACTTCCCGGCGACGCTGGCCTTCCTCGTCTGGCTCTACGTCAGGCGGCCCGCCCACTACATCTGGGCCCGCCGGGTCCTCGCGGTGGTCACCACCGCCGCCCTGGTGCTCCCGTTCACGTTCCCGCTGGCCCCGCCCCGGATGCTGGCCGGTACCGGCCTGATCGACACCGCGAAGGTCTACGGCCCGTCCGTGTACGGCCCGCCGTCCAGCGACCATCTGTCCAACCAGTTCGCCGCGATGCCGTCGCTGCACTTCGGCTGGGCGCTGATGGTGGCGATCGGCCTGATCGTGGCCACCCGGTCGCGCCTGCGCTGGCTGTTCCTGCTGCACCCGCTGATCACCCTGGTGGTGATCGTGGGCACGGCCAACCACTACTGGCTCGACGCGATCGTGGCGACCGCCATGCTCGGCATCGCCCTCGCCGTGATCCATCCCCCGCACCGTACGGCCACCACGGCCGGCCGCGCCCCGGACCGGCTCGCCCCGGAGGCCCCCGCACTGGTGGGGGCGGGCCGATGAGCGCCGCCGGCCTGGTCGCCGTGGGCCTCTCGCTCGTCTCGGCCGTCGCCTACGCCCTCGCCGCCGTCGCCCAGGAACGGCTCGCCGCGCGCACCGCCGACGCCGGGCTGCTGCGGCTGCTCGGCACGGGGGCCTGGTGGTCGGCCGTCGGCCTGAACGCGGCCGCCGCGCTGCTGCACGTCGTCGCCCTCAAGTACGGCCCGCTCACCCTCGTCCAGCCGCTGGGCGCGCTCACCCTGGTCGCGGCCGTGCCGCTCGGGGCGCGGGCGGCCGGGCGCCGGGTCAGCGCGGTGGAGTGGCGCGGTACGGCGCTCACGCTGCTCGGCCTCGCCGCGCTGCTCGTCACCGCCTCCGGCCCGGCGCCCGAGCGGGTGCTGTCGCTGACGGAGGCGCTGGCGGTCGCCGGTACGACGGCCGCGGCGATCGGCATGCTCTCCCGGCCCGGCGCCCGTCCGGGCCTGCGGCACGCGACGGCGTCCGGCTTCGCCTCCGGTGTCGCCTCCGCGCTCACCCAGACGGTGACGGTGGCCGCCACCGACCGCACCGCTCCGCTGCTGAGCGCCGAGGTGGTCGTCGTCGCCGTGCTCGTCGCCGCGTTCGCCGTCGGCGGGCTGCTGCTGTCCCAGACCGCCTACCGCGGCGGCCTCGGCGCCCCGCTGGCCGTGGTCACCCTCGCCAACCCGGTGGCGGCCGCGGTGATCGGCCTCACCCTGCTCGGCCAGGGGCTCCAGGGCGGCCCCGCCGGCGTCCTGCTGGCCCTCGCCGGAGCGGTCCTCGCCGCCCGGGGCGTGGTCCTGCTCACCCGGGTCGCCCCGGAACCGGGCGCCGCCGCCGGGCATGCCGATGACGCCGACGACGAGCATCCGGTGGCGGCGGTGCTGGCGCTGGAGCCCGGCACCGCTACCGCGGAACCGGCACTGGTGCCGCGCCGGCCGGACCAGCCGGGGCACCTCACCCCGCTCTGAGCACACGAAACGGCGGACGGTCCGCGCGTCACGCGCCCACCGTCCGCCGTCGTCGTTCTCGTACTCGTACTCGTACTCGTACTCGTCGAGATTCTTCTCCCCCGTCGGGACCGACTCAGTTCCAGCCCCGCGAGTCCTGCTTGAGGGCGGTGTCGACGGTCAGGGCCGTCGCCACCACGAGGCTCAGCAGCGGCTCGGGAAGCTGGTAGTGGATCTGGAGGACGTAGTTGTCCGCGGTCGTGAACAGCGTCTTGGCCAGGCCTTCCCAGGTCTTGGTGATCCGGGCGACCTCGTTGTCCGCGTGGTCGACGATCGCGAAGTTCCAGGCCCGCCAGTTCTCCGCCTTGATCGCGCCGACCTGCCGGCCGTCCGCGTTCATCGCGAAGTTGATCTTCCCGATGGCGTTCTGCTGGACGATCTCGCCGACGACCGAGCCGTCCGGACGCGACACCACGACCCGGGACTTGAGGAACTTCGCGGGCCGGGTCAGCAGCAGCTGCGGCTGGCCGTAGGCGTCACGGATCTCCAGCTTGTGGGTCATGAACTGGTCGAAGCTGGAGACGAAGCGCAGGATCTTCTTCAGCACGCCCTGACCGACCTCGGTCACCGCGCCGATCTCGCGGCCGTTCTGGTCCATGACCTTGTACTCGTTGGTCACCTCGACCAGCTTGGCCTTCTGGTTCACGACCAGGACCGGCTCGGTGAACAGGGTGCCGCCGCCGGGACCCGTCGCCCGGACCCCGGCCTGCTGCTGCACCTGGCGCTGCACCCTGGCGTCGGCCCCCTGCTGCTGCGGGGCGCCGAACTGCTGGGCAGGCGCCTGCTGCGCCGCACCGTACTGCTGAGGTGCGGCCTGCTGCTGCGGGACCTGGCCCGCGGGTGCCTGGGCGGGGTTGGTGTGCTGGGTCCACTGCGTACCGTCCCAGTAGCGCAGCGTCTGGGGCGCTCCGTGCGGATCCGGATACCAGCCTGCAGGAGTGTTCGATTGCGTGGTCACCGGGGCACACTACCCTGATATGACCGGTACCTGACCAGCCCGCACGGAGCGGTGTTCATCGGGCGTTCACTCCGCCGCGATCGCCGGGTCGCTGACGCCGGGGCGGCCGTTCTCGACGTGTCCGGCGAAGCCGCGCAGGAAGGCCGGGTCGCCCTCGCAGGTGACGGTCACGTCGTACCAGCGCTTGCTCGCCGTGAGGTCGACGGTGTGCCGCACGCGCGCGCCGGGCCGTACGGTCACCGTGGCCGGGTGGCCGCCGTAGCCGCTCGTCACCTTCAACCGCGCCGTGCCGGAGCCCCGGTTGGTGAAGGTGAGTTCCAGGTGGTCGCCCGCCGTCCGGGCGGTCGCCTCCGGTCCGGCGGTCCTGCCCTTGCCCTTGAAGACGCGCAGGAATCCGTTGGGGCCGTGCACCGTGAGGTCGTGCGAGCCGCCGGAGTAGCCGGAGTTCCAGGCGTCGGAGAGGGTCTTGCCGGCCTCGGTGGTGTAGGTCCAGGGCCCGTCGGTGCGGTTGCCGGAGGTGACGAGGAAGGCCGCGCCCGCGTGCGCCCCCGAGGCGAACGTGAGCGTGATCTTGCCGGTCCCGGCGTCCGAGGAACCGTCCACCACCGGCGCGTACTTCAGCGGGCGGGTGGGCCGGTGGCCGCGCTCCTGCCGCGGCAGCGAGCCGGTGGCCGGGGGCTTCGGCACGTAGTCCGGGTGGCGGTTGTGGTCCGGCGGCTGGTAGCCGGCCGTGGACGGCAGCGCGACCGGCTCGGTGTCCTTGCGGGAGAAGTCGAAGGCGCTGGTCAGGTCGCCGGTGACGACGCGCCGCCAGGGCGAGACGTTCGGCTCGTGCACCCCGAAGCGGCGCTCGATGAAGCGGATGATCGAGGTGTGGTCGAACGTCTCGGAGCAGACGTAACCGCCCTTGCTCCACGGCGAGACGACGAGCATCGGCACGCGCTGGCCGAGCCCGTAGGCGCCCGCGACATGCCCGGCGTCACCCTTGAACAGGTCGAGCGAGGCGTCCACGGTGGACTTGCCCTGCGCGGCGGAGGCCGGCGGGAAGGGCGGGACGACATGGTCGAAGAAGCCGTCGTTCTCGTCGTAGGTGATGAACAGCGCGGTCTTCGCCCAGACGTCCGGGTCGGAGGTGAGCGCGTCCAGCACCTGGGAGACGTACCAGGCGCCGTAGTTGGCGGGCCAGTTGGGGTGCTCGGTGAAGGCCTCGGGGGCGACGACCCAGGAGACCTGCGGCAGCTTGCCGGCCTTGACGTCGGCCTTCAGCTGGTCGAAGAAGCCCTCGCCCTTCGTCGCGTCGGTTCCGGTACGGGCCTTGTCGTACAGCGGGTCGCCGGGCTTGGCGTCGCGGTACTGGTTGAAGTAGAGCAGCGAGTTGTCGCCGTAGTTGCCGCGGTAGGCGTCCTGGATCCAGCCCCAGGAGCCGTGCGCGTCGAGGCCGTCGCCGATGTCCTGGTAGATCTTCCAGGAGACCCCGGCCTTCTCCAGACGCTCGGGGTACGTGGTCCAGCCGTAGCCCTTCTCGTCGTTGCCGAGGACCGGGCCGCCGCCCTGGCCGTCGTTGCCGACGTACCCCGTCCACATGTAGTAGCGGTTCGGGTCGGTCGAGCCCATGAACGAGCAGTGGTAGGCGTCGCAGAGCGTGAAGGCGTCGGCGAGCGCGTAGTGGAACGGTATGTCCTGGCGGGTCAGGTACGCCATCGTCGTGGTGCCCTTGGCCGGCACCCACTTGTCGTACTTGCCGCCGTTGAAGGCCTGGTGCGTGTCGTTCCAGCCGTGCGGCAGGTCCTGGATGAAGGCGAGGCCCAGGTCGTCGGCGTCGGGGTGGAAGGGCAGGATGTCCTTCGTGCCGTCGGACTGCTTCCAGACGGAGGTGCCGTTCTGCGCGACCGAACGCGGGTCGCCGAAGCCCCGGACGCCGCGCAGCGAACCGAAGTAATGGTCGAAGGACCGATTCTCCTGCATGAGGACGACGATGTGCTCGACGTCCTGGAGGGTCCCGGTGCGGTGGTGGGCGGGCAGGGCGGCCGCGCGCTGGATGCTGCTGGACAGCGCGGTGAACGCCGTGGTGGCGCCCGCGAGTTGAAGGAAACGGCGCCGGTTGACTTCGGCCATGGGTGTTCTGGTCCTCTCGTCCTGACGTACGTGATGCCGTCGCGTGGTCGTCGTGCTGTCGTGCGAATGACGGAATCTGCGCGGAGCGAGTGTTCCAAGAGCAACAAACGTCAGGGAAGGGTCTGATGGCGCCCATGTGAAACTCGGCGGTCCGAGAGGTGCTCCGCCGGTCATGATCGGCTGGGACCATGACCGGCGGATGAAACCGAAGATGCGGGACGTTCCGGTCAGATCGATCGGGCGAGGCGGTCGGCGAGCAGCTTGGCGAAGCGTGCCGGATCCGCCAGGTCCCCGCCCTCCGCGAGCAGGGCCGTGCCGTACAGCAGCTCGGCCGTCTCGGTCAGCTCCGGGGCGTCGGCGCGCTCCTCGTGCGCCGCCCGCAAGCCGCTGACCAGCGGGTGGCCGGGGTTCAGCTCCAGGATCCGCTTGACCGGCGGGAGTTCCTGGCCCATCGCCTTGTACATCTTCTCCAGCGCCGGCGAGATGCCGTCGGCGTCGCTCACCAGACAGGCCGGCGAGCTGGTCAGACGGGTGGTGAGCCGTACGTCCTTGACGTCGTCCAGCGTCTCGCCGAGCCAGGTCAGCAGGCCTGCGTAGGTGCCGGACTTCTCCTCGGACAGTTCCTCGTCCTCGCCGGCGGGCAGGTCGACGGCGCCGCGCGCGACGGACTGGAACTCCTTGCCGTCGTAGGCGCCCACCGCGTCCACCCAGATCTCGTCCACCGGGTCGGTGAGCAGCAGGACCTCGTACTCCTTGGCCTTGAAGGCCTCCAGGTGCGGGGAGTTCTCGACCTGGGCGCGGCTCTCGCCGGTCATGAAGTAGAGCTTGTCCTGGCCGTCCTTCATCCGGGAGATGTAGTCGGCGAGACTCGTCGGCTCGTCGCCGACGGTGGTGGCGAACGAGGCGATGTCGAGGATGGCCCGGTGGTCCTCGCTCGCGTCGAGCAGGCCCTCCTTGACCGCGGGGCCGAACTCGCGCCAGAACGTGCGGTACTTGTCGGCATCGTTCGTCATGAGGTCCTTGACCGTGGACAGGACCTTCTTGGCGAGGCGGCGCCGGATCAGCTGGATGTGCCGGTCCTGCTGGAGGATCTCGCGGGAGATGTTCAGCGACAGGTCGGCGGCGTCCACGACACCCTTGACGAACCGCAGGTGGGACGGCAGGAGTTCACGCGTGTCGTCCATGATGAACACGCGCTTGACGTACAGCTGGATGCCGTGGCGGGCGTCGCGCTGGAACAGGTCGTGCGGGGCGCGCGCGGGGAGGAACAGCAGCGCCTCGTACTCGAACGTGCCCTCCGCCCGCATCCGGATCGTCTCCAGCGGGTCGGTCCAGTCGTGGCTGATGTGCCGGTAGAACTCCCGGTACTCCTCGTCCGCGACCTCGGAGCGCGGCCGCGCCCACAGGGCCTTCATCGAGTTGAGGGTGTCGTCGCCCATCCGGATCGGGAAGGCGATGAAGTCGGAGTACCGCTTGACGATCTCCCGGATCTTCCACTCGTCGACGTAGTCGTGGAGGGCGTCCTCCTCGTCCGCCGGGCGCAGGTGCACGGTGACCGACGTGCCTTCCGGGGCGTCCTCGACGGTCTCGACGGTGTAGGTGCCGCCGCCGTCCGACTCCCAGCGCACACCGGTCTCCTCGCCGGCCCGGCGGGTGAGCAGGGTGACCTTATCGGCCACCATGAAGACGGAGTAGAAGCCGACGCCGAACTGGCCGATCAGCTCGGCCGATTCGGCGTTCTTCTCGCCCTCCTTCTCCTTCGCCCTCTCCTTCATCCGGCGCAGCGTCTCGGCCGTACCGGAGCGGGCGATGGTGCCGATCAGTCCGACGACGTCGTCACGGGTCATACCGATGCCGTTGTCACGCACGGTCAGCGTGCGGGCGTCCTTGTCGGCCTCGACGGCGATGTGCGGATCCTCGGCCCGCAGCCGGTCGTCGGTGAGGCCGGCCAGGCGACGCTTGTCCAGGGCGTCGGAGGCGTTGGAGATGAGCTCCCGCAGGAAGATGTCCTTGTTCGAGTAGATCGAATGGACCATCAGCTGTAGGAGCTGCCGCGCTTCGGCCTGAAACTCCAGCGTCTCGGTGGTCATTGCGTTCCTTCTCCTCACATGGTGTGCGCACGTGCGGGGCAGCCCGCACCGTGGGACAGGGGTCTGCGGTCAGTCCTCGATCCAGCCGTGCCGCCTGGCGAACAGGGCCAACTGCCGTCGTACGGCGATGATCTGGTGTCCCGTCAGATCCGGGACGGAGGTCAGCAGCAACTCGGTCACCTCGCGCGTGTACTCGGCCGAGCCGAGCACGTCGCACATCGGCTCCTGGCCCTCGCCGGCAGCCGCGGAACTCCCCGGTGCAGCGGAACTCTCCGGAGCCGCGAAGACCGCCGCAGCCTCAGGAGTCCCGGTGGCACTCTCGGCCGGCCGCGCCGGCCCGGCCCCCTGCTCCTGCGCGAACCGGACGGAAGAGGCCTTCAGCCCCCGCCCGCCGTTCTCGATCTCGAACTCCACCGCCAGCCCCGAGCGCACGGACGACTCGGGAATCAGCAAGTCGTTCACATGCAGGAAGACGTCTTCCCCGCCCTGCTCCGGCGCGATGAATCCGTACCCGCGCATCCCGTCGAAACGGATCACCCGACCGACAGTCATCCACAACCCCCACACTCACTCAGCCAAACCCAACCTGGTACTGGCGCTCAGCGTACGCGACTTGACCGGCGGCGCGGGCGGCACCGATCCACCACGACGCAGGGAGTTTCCGTCAGGCGGAAAGAGCGTTGCGGCCCCGGCGGACGTTCCCCGACGATGCCACCACGACAGACGGGAGCCGACCCCATGCCCCATGTAACCGCCTTCGCAAGAAACCAGTGGTACGTCGCCGCCTACCGCCACGAGGTCGGGCGCGAGCCGCTCGGCCGGACGCTCCTCGGTGAGCCGCTCGTCCTCTACCGCGACGCGGAGGACGGCAGTCCGGTCGCGCTGCACGACCGATGTGTCCACCGCCGCTATCCGCTTTCTCAAGGCGTCCTGGACGGGAACCGGATCGTCTGCGGCTACCACGGCTTCGCCTACGACCGCACCGGCACCTGTGTGTACGTGCCGGGCCAGAAACGCGTACCGCGCACCGCCCGCGTCGCCTCCTACCCGGTGCTGGAGCAGGACTCCCTGGTCTGGGTGTGGATCGGCGACCCGGCCCTCGCCGACCCCCGGACGATCCCGCGTGCCCGGCACCTCGACGCCCCCGGCTGGGTCACCGTCCGCGGCATGGAGCCGGTCGACGCCGACTACGGCCTGCTCGTCGACAACCTCCTCGACCTCTCCCACGAGACCTACCTGCACGGCGGCTACATCGGGACCCCGGAGGTCGCCGAGACACCCATCACCACCGAGGTCGACGAGGACGCGGGCCTCGTCCGGGTCAGCCGGCACATGGACGACGCCGAGTGCCCGTCGTTCTACTCCCGCTCCACCGGCCTCACCGGCCGGATCACCCGCCGGCAGCACATCGAGTACCACGCGCCCTGCCTGTATCTGCTGCACAGCCGCATCGCGCCGGTCGGTGCCGAACCCGAGCCGGACGGCAGCGACCCGCACGGCTTCCGCACCGAGATCACCTACGCCATCACCCCCTCCACCGACGGTGCGGTGTACGACTTCTGGGCGGTCTCCCGGAACTGGGCGACCAACGACCCCGAGGTGACCGAGTTCCTGCGCACCAGCAACCACACCGTGGTGATGCAGGACGTGGACGCCCTCAACCTCCTCCAGCGGACGCTGGGTTCGGAGCGCACCGGCTATCAGGAGCTGAGCATCGGCATCGACACCGGCGGCCTGGCCGCCCGCCGCATCCTCGCCCGGCTGGTCGAGGAGGGCGACAAGCCGGCGGAGCAGGTCCGGTGAGCGCACCCACCGGCGAGGTGGCGCACCCCGACGGGTACGAGGTCCGGGAGGACGTACGGTGACGGAGCTCGAACTCGTCGTGTCGCAGCGCGAGTTCGTGGCGGACGGGGTGCTGTCGCTGACCCTGCGCCACCCGCTCGGGCTGCGACTGCCCGCCTGGGAGCCCGGTGCCCATGTGGACCTGCTGCTCGGCCCGGAGCTGGAACGGCAGTACTCGCTCTGCTCGGACCCGGCGGACCGCGCCGCGTGGCGGATCGCGGTGCTGCGCGAACCGGACGGCAGGGGCGGATCCGCCTGTGTGCACGACGCGTTGGACGTGGGCGGCACGGTACGGGTGCGCGGACCGCGCAACCGCTTCCGGCTCGAACCCTTCCCCCGCTACCGGTTCGTCGCGGGCGGCATCGGCATCACCCCGATCCTGCCCATGCTGGCCGCGGCCGAGACGGCGGGCGCCGAGTGGTCGCTGCTGTACGGCGGCCGGACCCGCGCCTCCATGGCCTTCACCGGGGAGCTCGCGCGTTACGGCGAGCGGGTGACCCTCGCCCCGCAGGACGAGACCGGCCCGCTCGACCTGGCCCCGGTCCTCGCCGGGGTCCGTGACGACACCCTGGTGTACTGCTGCGGCCCGGGACCGCTCCTGGACGCCGTCGCGGCACGCTGCCCGGCCGGGCGGCTGCGGGTCGAGCGCTTCCGGGCCGCGGCCACGGCCCGGCGGGCCCAGGCCGCGGCGGAGTTCGAGGTGGTGCTCGCGCGCAGCGGCCGCACCCTCACGGTGCCACCGAAGGTGTCGGTGCTGGACACGGTGCGGGCCGCCGGGGTCGAGGTGCTGTACTCCTGCACCGAGGGGACCTGCGGGACCTGCGAGACGGACGTGCTGGAGGGCACCCCAGACCACCGGGACTCGGTCCTCGGCGAGGAGGCACGGGCGGCGGGTGACACGATGATGATCTGTGTGTCCCGGTGCCGGGGCACCCGCCTGGTACTGGATCTGTGAAACCGTCCGTCAGTTCGTCAGATACGCCTCCACCTCACTGAACTGCCCGGCGGGCCAGCCCGAGTTGGCGCCGACGGTCAGCCTCAGGTAGCGCAGATCGGTGCCGTCCGGCAGGGACACGGTCGTGGTGTTGCCGGTGACCGGATCGAAGCGGTAGCCCTGGGCGCCGACGACGGTGGCGTAGGACGAGCCGTCGGTGCTGCCGAGCACGGTGACGGTCTGGGTGCGCGCGCCCCAGGCCGATGACGGCGGAAGTTTCAGCACCAGCCGGCGCACGGCGTAGGACGAGCCGAGGTCGACGGTCCAGGACTGCGGGAATGCGTTGTCGGTGGACTCCCAGTAGGAGCTCGCGTCGCCGTCCACCGCCTTGCCGGGGGTGTAGACGTCCTGGGAGCCGGTGGCGGTCGCCGGGCGGCCCTTCGCGAGGTTGCGGTTCGGGTCGGGGTCGGGGTTCCCCTGCCCGGGCTGCGGCCAGGTGGAGCAGTCCGACCAGGTGCTGTTCCAGCCGGAGTTGCCGCCGGCGTCGGTCAGGGCGAAGGAGCCGGAGTTCGCGGGGTAGGGGCAGTTGTAGACACCGGCGGCGCCGACCTGGGTGGCGGTGACGTTCTTGAAGGTGGCCGCGCCCTGCGCCTCGGCCTGGACGACGACGGTGCCGGTGTTCCGCACGGTCGCGCCGGTCACGTCGACGTTCCTCACCGGGTGGCCCTGCCCGCCGCCGGAGACGAACTCGAAGGCGCTGTACGGGCTGTCGTTGATCGTCGTGTCGGTGATGTTCACCGTGGCGTCGATCGCGCTGTCGTAGGAGTCGACGCGCAAGGCGCCCATCGGATGGTTCCAGTTGGGGTTCATCGCCCCGGTGCGGACCAGGGTGTTGCCGTCGACGGTGATGGTGCCGGACAGCGGGGAGAAGGGGTCGAGGAACTTCTGGTTGGAGATCGCGATGCCGCTGCCGAGGGCGTTGGTGTCGGAGACCAGGTTGTGCTTCACGGAGAGGTCGGTGCCGCCGTAGATCGCGATGCCGTTGGCGAGGTTGGGCTGCGAGATCGTGTTGTTCTCGAAGCTGGAGTCGGTGTCCGGGGAGTGGAGCGACCACATGGCGAGCGCGTCGTCGCCCTGGTTGCGCAGGAAGTTGTTGCGGACGACGACGCCCTTGGCGGTGCCGTTGAGGTTGATGCCGTCGGCGGTGGTGTCGAGGATGCGGTTGTTCTCCACCACCAGGTTGTCGTTGTCGCCCATCAGCCACATGCCGCACTTCATGTGCTGGATCCACATGCCGGAGACGGACGAGTTCGGGCCGAGGGAGCCGTTGACGAAGTTGTCCGGATCGGAGTCGACACGCTCGGTGACCTCGCCGATGACCGCGAAGTCCTTGATGCGGACGTTGCCGGCAGAGCTGGACTGGTCGATGAAGCGGGAGGTGTGCACGACCGAGTACCAGCTGCCCGCGCCCTGAAGCGTCACGTTCTGTACGCCGCTGAGCGAGGACGTGATCCGGTAGTCGCCCGGCGGGATCCACACGGTGCCGCCCTGGGCGGCGGCGATGGCGTCCCGGAAGGCCTGGGTGGAGTCGCCGGCGCCGGTGGGGTCGGCGCCCTTGGCCACGACGGACACCGAGCCGGCGGGCTGTGTGGCGGCGGCCGGGACCTGCTCGAAGTCGGCGACGTCGACCGTGACCTGCGTACCGGTCGCCACGAACGCGACCGTGTCGCCGGGCTGCACGTTCTGGCCGAGCAGCATCCGGGCGTCGTCGAAGAAGTGGTGCGTCCTGGAGCCGGGGATCCAGCCGGTGTCGATGTACGAGTACGCCGACGTGACCGGGAGGGTCCTGGCGAGCTTGGTGCCGTTGACGTACACGTCGAGCGAACCGGACTGACCGTCCGGGACGCTGTATGCGATGTTCACCGCATTGGATGCACGCGGCACGGTGAACTCCACCCGCTGCCCCGTCGTGAGCCGGACGGCCTGCCGCCCCGAGGCCTCCGAGGCGAGCGTGCCCTGCGTGTAGTCGGGGCCGATCCTGGTGCCGGTGGTGGTCGCCGACTCGGCCTCGACGGAGGTGAAGGGCAGGACGGCTCCCGAGCCGGCGGCGTGCGCGGCGGGGGCCACGGCGGTGAGCATGCCGGCCACGAGGGCGACGACCGCCCCGATGGTTGGCATGCGCCTGACAGATCTGACGGTACTGGTGTACATGTGCTGATCCCTTCGGGGTGGGGGTGCGGGAGACAGCTCGCAGGCGACCGGCTCAGACGCGCAGCCAGGCCGCCGTGTCCTGCGGCAGCCGACCCGCCTCGTCCAGCGGACCGCTGCTCAGCAGGAGTCGGGAGTGCGCGGGGAGGGCGGCGGACGTGGGCGCGAGGTTCACCACGCACAGCACGCCCTCCGCACGGGCGAAGGCGAGCACACCGCCGGGAGCGGGCAGCCAGGCCAGGGGCGCGTCACCGAAGACCGGGCGGAGGGCGATGGCTTGGCGGTAGAGGGAGAGCATGGAGTCGGGGTCCCGCTGTTGCCGGTCGACTGCATACGATGTCCAGTCGACCGGCTGCGGCAGCCAGGGATCCTGTGTACTGAATCCCGCATACGACATACCGTCGACCCACGGCAGCGGCACCCGGCAGCCGTCGCGCCCGGGGTCCGCTCCATCCGATCTGTGGTACATCGGATCCTGTATACGGTCGACCGGGATCTCGGCTTCCGGCAGCCCCAGTTCCTCCCCCTGGTACACGTACACCGACCCCGGCAGAGCCAGCGACAGCAGCGCGGCGGCCCTGGCCCGCCGGGTGCCGAGAGCCAGGTCGGTCGGGGTGCCGAAGGCCTTGGCGGCGAAGTCGAAGCGGGTGTCCGCACGGCCGTAGCGGGTGACCGTGCGGGTGACGTCGTGGTTGCACAGCACCCAGGTCGGCGGGGCGCCGACGGGGGCGTGCTCGGCGAGGGTGGTGTCGATCGTGGTGCGCAGGCGTGCCGCGTCCCAGGGGCAGGACAGGAAGGAGAAGTTGAAGGCGGTGTGGAGTTCGTCGGGGCGCAGATAGCGGGCGAACCGTTCGGCATCGGGGAGCCAGACCTCGCCGACGAAGACACCGTCGTACGCGTCCGCGACGCGCCGCCAGGAGCGGTAGACGTCATGGAGTTCGTCGCGGTCGACGAAGGGGTGCGGGTGGGGGCGGGAGGCCAGGTCGGGCAGGTCCGGGTCCTTGGCGAGCAGGGCGGCCGAGTCGATACGGACGCCGGCGACGCCCCGCTCGAACCAGAAGCGCAGGATGTCCTCGTGCTCCTGGCGGACCGCCGGGTGGGCCCAGTTGAGGTCCGGCTGCCCGGGGGTGAACAGGTGCAGGTACCAGTCGCCGTCCGGGAGCCGGGTCCACACCGGTTCGGTGGAGCCGGCGAACTGCGACGGCCAGTCGTTGGGCGGGAGTTCGCCGTGCGTGCCGCGCCCGGGCCGGAAGTGGAACAGGGCGCGCTCCGGGCTGCCGGGGCCGGCGGCGAGTGCGGCCCGGAACCAGGGATGCCGGTCGGAGACATGGTTGGGCACGATGTCGACGATGGTGCGGATGCCCGACTCACGTGCCTCGGCGATGAGCTTCTCCGCCTCGGCGAGGGTGCCGAAGGCCGGGTCGATGGCGCGGTAGTCGGCGACGTCGTAGCCGCCGTCCGTCATCGGTGAGCGGTACCAGGGGCTGAACCACAGGGCGTCCACGCCGAGTTCGGCGAGGTACGGCAGCCGGGCGCGGACGCCCGCGAGGTCGCCGGTGCCGTCGCCGTCGCCGTCCGCGAAGCTGCGGACGTAGACCTGGTAGATGACGGCGGTGCGCCACCAGTCGCGGTCCTTGCGGGCAGGGGTGGGCTGTCCCACGGGGCTTCCCTTTCTGTGGGCGGTGCGGCGGTGTCAGCCCTTGGTGCTGCCCGCGCCGATCCCGGCGATGATGTGCCGCTGGAAGACGAGGAACAGCGCCACCATCGGGATGCTGGCGATCACCATCGCGGCGAGGAGCACGGTGAGCTGGATGTTCTGCGACAGCTGGACGAGGGCCACGCTGATCGGCTGTTCGCCGGTGTCGGAGAAGACCATCAGCGGCCACAGGAAGTCCTGCCAGACGGCGACCAGCGCGAAGATCGACACGACGCCGAGCACGGGCCGGGACATGGGGAGGACGACCGACCGCAGGATGCGCAGCGGGCCGGCGCCGTCGATCTCGGCGGCCTCCAGGACGTCGCGTGGCAGCTGGTCGAAGAATCGTTTGAGCAGATAGAGGTTGAAGGCGTTGGCGACGGCCGGCAGCCAGATGGCGAGGGGGTCGTTGAGCAGGCTGGTGTGGATCAGCGGCAGATCGGCGACGGTCAGGTACTTCGGTACGACCAGGGCCTGCGCCGGGACCATGAGGGTGGCGAGGATGCCGCCGAGGATCACCTTGCCGAAGGCCGGTCGCAGCCGGGCCAGGGCGTAGGCGGCGGCCGTGCAGAACACGAGCTGGAACGCCCAGGCGCCGGCCGCCTGGATGACGGTGTTCCACAGGTGCTGCGGGAGTTGCATCAGGTCCCAGGCGTCGGTGTAGCCGCCGAGGCGCCAGTGGTGCGGGACGAGTGCCGGCGGGGTCCGGGCCACCTCGTCGGGTGACTTCATTGCGCCGGTGACCATCCAGTAGACCGGGAAGAGGAAGGCGAGCGCGAACAGGACGACGACGGCCGTGAACACGGTCCAGTACACCGCCCTGCCGCGCGGGCGGGCGAGGGTGGCCGGGGAGATCAGGGTCCGGGTGGTCATGGCGTGTCCCCCTCGCTGCGGGTGAGCCGGAGGTAGCCGGCGGAGAACGCGCCGAGCAGGACCAGCAGCATGACGCTGAGGGCGCAGGCCCCGCCGAAGTCGTCGTAGAGGAAGGCGTATTTGTAGATGAGGTAGAGCACGGTGACGGTGGCGTTCTCGGGGCCGCCGCCGGTGATGACGAACGGCTCGGTGAACACCTGCATGGTGGCGATGATCTGAAGGAGCATCAGCATCAGGAACACGAACCGGGTCTGCGGGACCGTGACGTGCCGGATGCGCTGGAGCAGGTTCGCGCCGTCGAGTTCGGCGGCCTCGTACAGCTCTCCGGGGATGGACTGCAGGGCGGCGAGGTAGATCAGGACGGTGCCGCCCATGTTGGCCCACGTGGCCACGACGACCAGGGAGACGAGGGCGGTGTCGGTGCCGTTGGACCAGTTCGAGGTGGGCAGGTGGAGGAAGCGCAGCGCCTCGTTGGCGAGGCCGGCCCCGGGGTCGTAGAACCACTTCCACAGCAGGGCGCTGACCACCGGCGGGATCATCACCGGCAGATAGACCGCGACCCGGAAGAAGGCCTTGGCGTGCCGCAGTTCGTTGAGGACGAGGGCGAGGAGGAAGGGGACGGCGAAGCCGATGAGCAGGGCGAGCAGGGTGAAGGCGAGGGTGTTGCGCCAGGCCGCGCCGAACTCGGGATCGTGCAGGACGCGGGTGAAGTTGGCGGTGCCGGCCCACTGGGGTTTCGAGCCGGGTGTGTACTTCTGGAAGGCGATGACGACCGCGCGAACCGCCGGGTACCAGGAGAACAGGGCGAAGCAGACGAGGGCGCCGAGGAGGAAGGCGTAGGCGCGGGCCTGGTCGGCGATCCGGCGCCGCCTCCGGCCGCCTGCCGGGGGCGGCGCCGGGTCCGGGAGGGCGGCGGCCCTCGGCACGGGCCGCCGCTCGGCCGTCTTCGTCATCGCCCTCAGCCCCGGGCCAGGATGCTGTCGATCTTGCCGGAGGCGTCCTTCAGGAGCTGGTCGATGTCGGCGTCCTTCTCGGTGAGGACGGCGGAGACGGCGGCGTCGAGGACGGAGTAGATCTGCTGGGCGTCCGGTGGCTCTATCTTCATCGCCAGGTGCTGGTCGCCGTCGAGGAAGGCCTGGTAGTTGCCCACCGGGACATTGGCGTTGGCCTTCTTGGCCCGCTGGTCCCTGGCGTCGGCGGCGCCGGTGAACAGGCGCGGTTCGGGCAGTCCGACGGGGGCGTTGTGTTGTCTGGCGCGGGCGTAGTCGCCGAGGAAGCCCGATCCGGGGGTGAGGAACATGTGGTCCAGCCACTTCAGGCCGGCGCGGATCTGGGCGGGTGTGTCGTGCCGGTTGAACATGTAGCCGTCGCCGCCGATGAGCGTGCCCTTGCCGCCGGGCATGGGGCCGATGGCGATGTCGTCGTAGTGCGCGCCCTTCTCCTTGACCAGGATCGGGATGTTGTCCGGGGCGGCGAGATACATGCCGAGCTTGCCCGAACCCATCATCTGCTGCACGTCGTTGATGACGAGGAGCTGTTTGCTGCCCATGGAGTCGTCGGTCCACCGCATGTCGTGCAGGTTCCGCAGGACGGCGTGGGCCTCGGGGGTGTCGATCGTGGCCTTCTTGCCGTCGGGGGCGACGACGTCGCCGCCCTGTGCGTACAGCTCGGCGGTGAAGTGCCAGCCGCCCTGGTTCTGTGCGCTGTAGTCGGCGTATCCGACGGTGCCGCCGCCGAGGGCGGCGATCTTCTTGGCGTCGGCGCGGACCTCGTTCCAGGTGGTGGGCGGCCGGCCGGGGTCGAGGCCGGCCTTCTGGAAGAGTGTGCGGTTGTAGATCAGCCCCATACTGTATCCAGTACGCGGTATACCGTAGACTTTTCCGTCGACGGTGTAGATGTCCCGCAGCTGCTTCTGCAGAGTGCCGTAGGACGGCAACTCCTTGAGGTACGGCGTGAGATCGGCAGCCTGATGGATGTCCACGACGTGCCGGGCGTCGGTGAAGTAGGTGTAGAAGACGTCTTCCATCTGGCCGCCGGCGAGCTTGGCGTCGAAGGTCTTCGGGTCCTGGCAGGGGAAGGCGTCGTGCGGGACGACGTCGATGTCCGGGTTCCGCTTCTCGAAGGAGGCGACGTCCGCCTCGAAGAAGCCGCGGTCGACCTCGGCGCTCCTGGGCGGCTCGCAGTTGACGGTGATACGGGTCTTGCCGCTCGCCGAGCCGCTACCACCGGACCCGCAGGCGGTGGCGGCGAGGGCGAGCGAGGAACAGACGCCGATCGCGACGACGGTACGGCGGAACCCGGTGCTTCTCATCGGTGGACCCCCTGATGGCACTCATGACAGGAGCGGTGGGCGCCGCACACTCAAGCACCGCCGGCACCGTGCCGCAAGATGTCGCGCGAACTATGAAATTATTCAACAGTATTCCGGATCTCCTCGATCCAGGCACGGAACTCAGTCGCGCGGGGCCTGTCCGGTGGAGCCGCGGACCACCAACTCGGGCTCGAACAGCAGCTCTTCGGCGGGCACGGCGGTGCCGCCGATCCGCGCGTTCAGAAGCTCGACGGCCGCGCGCCCCATGGCCTCGATGGGCTGGCGGACGGTGGTCAGCGGGGGCTCGGTGCAGTTCATGAAGGCCGAGTCGTCGTAGCCGACGACCGAGATCCGCCCCGGGACGTCGTACCCCTTGCGGCGTGCGGCCCGGACCGCGCCGAGCGCGAGGGGGTCGCTGGCGCAGACGATGCCGGTGACCCCGCGGTCGATCAGCCGGGCCGCCGCCGCGTGCCCGCCCTCCAGGGAGAAGATCGCGCGCGCCACGAACTCCTCCGGAAGATCGGGGCGGATGGCGCGCGCGGCGGCCAGTTTGCGCGCCGAGGGCACATGGTCGCCGGGGCCGAGGAGCAAGCCGATGCGCTCGTGGCCGAGGGAGGCCAGATGCCGCCAGGCCTGCTCGACGGCGACGGCGTCGTCGCAGGACACGCCCGGGAATCCGAGGTGTTCGATGGCCGCGTTGACCAGCACGACGGGGATGTTGCGCTCGGCGAGCAGCCGGTAGTGGTCGTGCGGGGCGTCGGCCTGCGCGTACAGGCCGCCGGCGAACACGACGCCGGAGACCTGCTGCTGGAGCAGCAGCTCGACGTAGTCCGCCTCCGACACGCCGCCCTTGGTCTGCGTGCAGAGCACGGGCGTGAGCCCGAGCTGGGCGAGCGCGCCGCCGATGACCTCGGCGAACGCGGGGAAGATGGGGTTCTGCAGCTCCGGCAGGACGAGGCCGACGAGACGGGCGCGTTCACCGCGCAGCTGGGTGGGGCGTTCGTAGCCGAGGACGTCGAGCGCCGTCAGGACCGCCTGCCGGGTGGCCTCCGAGACCCCTGGCTTGCCGTTGAGCACCCGGCTGACCGTGGCCTCGCTGACCCCGACTTTCTTCGCCACTTCCGCAAGTCGTCGCGTCATGAACGCAAGCGTAACGCAAGCCACGCAAATGGCTTGCGTAGGGAATGAGCGCTCCCGGCCCGGTGCCGCTGATCCGGTGCTGCTGCCGACCCGGCGCCGCCGGTGACCTGAACACCGGCGGTGCCGGGTCAGTCCTGGGGTGCGGGTACGACCGTGAGGTGGGCCGCCGTACCGCGTGCGCGCCGCGGGCGGCGCACGGGGGCCGCGGGGCGGCGGGCGTCGCGCAGGACCATCGTCAGGCGCCGGTAGCCGAGTTCGCGCAGGGCCTGCGGGGTCTCGTCGACGACCCGGCACTCGGTGGGGCCCCGGCGCGGGTCGGGGTGGTGCAGCAGCCGGACGGCGCCGTCGAGCCGGGTGGCGTGCTCGCCGACGGCCCGCATCCAGTGCGGCAGGCCCTGCCGGTAGGCGGCTTCCATGATCGGGTCCTGGGCGATGTCCCGGCGGACGGACTGGAGTTCGTGGTCGTGGCCGTATGTCTCCAGCGCGGTCCTCAGGTGCGCCAGCATCGGCAGGCACCAGCCCGGCTCGTGCTCGCCGAGGACCTCGGCCGCGTCCGGGTGGAAGAGCACGAACCGCAGGAAGCTGTCCCCGGGCATGGCCGTCGGATGCGGGCGCACACCGCGGAAGAGCGTGGCGTAGGCACCGTTGGCCATGACCACGTCCCAGCGGTGGTCCACGACCAGGGAGGGCAGCGCGAGGGATTCCAGCAGTACCGCGTAGTCCTGGAGATACGCCTGGGTGTCGCACGCATCGGGGACGGGCCGCGGTGCCGGCCGCTGCCCTCCTGCCTGATGTGCCATCGGGAGGTCACCCCTCTTGCCTCTGCGGCCTGACGCGGCCCCTGCGATCCTGCGACTCGGTCCTGTGGGATGTCAACTATCGTGGCATTTCTTGCCTGTTGACGGCTGAAATTCGCCACAGTTGTGGCGACACCTGGATGTGAGTTCGAGGCACCGGCTACTCTCCGGGAACATCACGGCGACCGCTCGCGAGAAGCCGGGAGACACGGACGCATCCGGGACGCACGGACGCATCGGAAACCCTCGAGAGACGTAGGAGTTCTGTCGGTGACGGATGGCTACGAGGATCCGGGCGCCACGGCGACCGCCCAGCTGCCGGCCGTCGTCGCCCGCGTCACCGCGCTCGCCGACCGACTCGGTGTGGCGCACTCCGAGGTCTTCTGCGTCGGACGGCTCTCCGTGGCCTGCGGCGTGCCCGAGCCGGTGGTCAAGGCCCTGCTCAGCGGGCGCCCCGCGGGCGAACCGGACGTCCAGGCACGCTTCTTGCAGCGCCTCGGCCTGCTGCGCCGCACCCGGCTGAAGCCGGGCGGCCGCAAGTACACCCAGCAGGAGATAGCCGACGGCGCGGGCATGTCCCGGCAGCAGGCCGGCGCCCTCATCAACGGCGACCGCCGGCCCACCATGGAGCACTGCGACGCGCTCCAGCGCTTCTTCCGGGTGCACGCCGGTTTCCTGACCGCCGAGGACCCCGAGGCGCTGGCGGGTGCGCTGCAACGCACCGAGCAGGAGCTGCTGACGAAGCTCGCCGACCGCGAGCGGGCCGCCGCCTCGGCCGCCGAGGACCCGCTGGAGCGGCTGCTCCAGGACCACGGAGTGCGCGGAATCGCCTGGCGGGCGGCGCAGTTGCCGACGGACCAGCACCGGGACAAGGTCGCGGAGTGGCTGGACATGCTGCTGGAGAGCGTCAAACGGCCCGAGTCGTGAACCTGGGGAGGACTGTGGGCATCGGCAGGGACATGCGCCGGCTGTGCAACGAGCTGGTGGGCGGGCTGGCCCTGCCCGTGCCGGCGCCGCCGCGCGAGCTGTACCGTGCGCTGTGCGAGGAGATGAGCCTGCGCCGCGGCCGCCCGGTCCACTTCCGTACGGCTCCCTTCCCGTCCGGTACGGCGAGCGGGCTGTGGCTGGATCTGACCGATCGCGACATCGTCGTCGTGGAGGAACGCACCGCTCCCGGACACCAGTTGGTGATCCTCGGGCACGAGCTGTGGCACATGCAGGCGGACCACCGCGGGCACCACGTGGGCGGGATGGGGGTCGCCACCCGGCTGCTGGACGACGACACCGACCGGACCGCGCTCCAGGCCGCGGTGCAGCGGGTCGCGGCCCGCACCCGGTTCGAGCTGGCCGACGAGCGGCAGGCCGAGACCTTCGGGCTCCTCCTGGCCAGCAAGTGCCGTACCTGGCTGGACGGTTCGGCGCTGCGCGGCCCGGTGCAGCGCGACGACGTGGCGGGCCGGATCGAGGCGAGCCTGGGCTACCCCGGCCCCCAGGGCTGACACACCGCCGCGCCCGGTCCTACGGGGCGCCGCACCCCGGCACCTGGGGTCCGGGCTGCGCCGAGCGGGCGATCCGGGGCGCAGCCGGAGGGCGTTGTCAGTGGTGGGCGGCAAGCTGGTGGTGTGCGCCCGCCGCGGGGCGTACACCGCGACGCCTACCCGGGGAGAGCCGACCGATGTTCACCGCCGTACTGACCGACCGTGAGCGCACCGCCGTACAGGCCTACCTGCGGCTGCTGCACACCGTCCGCGCCGCCTTCGACGGCCCGGCGGACGGCGGCCGGCCCGCCGTGGTGCCGCCCGCCGTGCTGGCCGAGGCCGAGCAGGCCCTGGCCCGGGCGGGCCTCACGGGCAACGAGGAGCAGTTCTTCCGCCTGCTGCGCGACTGGTGCCCGCCCGCATGACCGCGCGCCGGGCCGGGCGGCCACCGCCCGGGCGTCACACGTGCGGTACGGCGTCCATGGGCGGTACGACGTCACGCGTGCGGTACGACCACGGAGGTGGCCACGAACCCGTCCCGTACGACCCACTGCCCGTCGAAGGCCTGGAGCCTGCGGCCGTCGACCTGGGGTCCGGGGACGAGGAGTTCGGCGTGCAGGGTGCCGCGGTCGCCGCCGTCCGGGTCCGGGTGCAGGATGATGTCGGCCTCGGAGAAGTTCAGCCACTTGCGCGTGAGCGGGAACCACGCCTTGTAGACGGACTCCTTGGCGCTGAACAGGATCCGGTCCCAGTGCACGCCGGGCCGCCGCGCGGCGAGCCGGGCGAGACGCCCGGACTCGGCGGGCAGGAGGACGGCCTCGCCGACGCCCTCGGGCAGCGGGCCGTGCGGTTCGGCGTCGACACCGACGGAGGCCAGGTCGCCGTCGCGGGCGAGCACGGCGGCGCAGTAGCCGTCGCAGTGGGTCATGCTGCCGATCAGGCCGGCCGGCCAGACGGGGGCACCCCGCTCACCGCTCACGACGGGCTGTGCGGGCACCCCGAGCTTCTCCATGGCGCGCCGGGCGCACCCGCGGACGGCGGCGAACTCACGACGGCGCTTGGCCACCGCCCGCCGGACGAGCGCCGCTTCCTCGGGATAGAGCGGGGCGTCCCACAGCGGGTCGTCACTGCGTGCCTCCACGACCACGACCGACTCCGGGAGCAGCTCCTCGAACACCGGTTTCGCCCTCCATCGGCAGGATACGACGCAGCCTGCCCGGGGTTTCCGAACGCTTGCGCCACTCACGGGGATAGCCCACGGAGACCTCCACGAAGCGGACTCCGTCGTGCCAGGTCGTGCGGGGGATGTGCAGATGACCGTAGACCATGGTCGCGATCGGGAACCGGCGGTGCCAGTCGGCGGTCAGCGTGGTGCCGCACCACATGGCGAACTCGGGGTGCCACAGGACCTCGGTGGGGTGCCGGTGCAGCGGGTAGTGGTTGGCCGGCACGACGGGCAGGCCGTCGGGGAGCGCGGCGAGCCTGCGCTCGGTCTCGGCGACCCGGGCCCGGCACCAGGCGTCCCGGGTCGGATACGGGTCGGGGTGCAGCAGGTACTCGTCGTTGCAGACAACGCCGGTGCTTTCCGCGTAGGCGAGGCCCTCGGCCTTGGTGGCGCAGCCGGCCGGCAGGAAGGAGTAGTCGTACCCGAGGAACAGCGGGGCGACGGCGACCGGGCCGCCCGGTCCGTCCCACACCGGGTAGGGGTCCTCGGGGGTGACGACGCCGAGCCCGCGGCACATCGCGACCAGGTGCTCGTACCGGGCGACGCCGCGCAGGGTGACGGTGTCCTTCGGGTGGGTCCACAGGTCATGGTTGCCCGGCGCCCACAGCACCGTGCGGAAGCGGCCCGCGAGCGTGCCGAGGGCCCAGCGGATGTCGTCCACGGTCTCGGCGACGTCACCGGCGACGATCAGCCAGTCGTCGTCGCTCGTGGGCCGCATGGCCTCGACCAGGGCGCGGTTCTCCGGATAGGTGATGTGCAGGTCGCTGATGGCCAGCAGCTGTCCGGCCCCGGCCGTCGGCTCCACCCCGTGCCCCTTTCCGATCATCCTCCGTCTCGACCACAAGAACATACTCCCGGAGCCGGGACAAGGGGGGCACGGGCCCGGCAGGGGGACTCTAGGGGGTTCGTGAATCCGTAACCCCGGCGTTGCACGAGCGGGCACTTGAAAGCCTTATGATCGCCCCAACACCGTCGCCCCAACTTCCCCTCTTCACAGGGGCTGTTCGGTGTCCCTTCCTTCCTTCTGCCCGGGCACGGGCCGCTCCGCCCTGCCCGAAATCCCCGAAAGGCGGCCTGCATGCTCTCTCGCGTACGCGTCTGGCTCAACCGCACGTACGCGGAGAACGTCTTCTTCATGGAACAGCTGCGGAGAAATCCCAGCGACCGCGCCGTGGAGATCCATGCGACGCACGGGGACCCCGACTCCCCCGTGCTGGCCGCCGCCGACACCGCCGAGCTCGAGCCGGAGGGCCTGTCTCCGGCCGCCTATGTCGAGTACGCCCTCGACCAGTGCGCCCGGCGCGGTATCGACGTCTTCGTGCCCCGGCTGCACCAGGGGGCGATCGTGGCGCACCGCGCCGACTTCGCGGCGGCGGGCACGGCGCTGCTGGCACCGACCCCGGAGGCGGTGGCCGTGTTCGAGGACAAGGCGACCGCGTACGAGGCGGTCCGCTCGGTGGGCGTCCCCGTGCCGCCGTGGTGGCGGGTGCGTACGGCCGACGAACTCCTCGCCACGGTCGAGGAGTTGGAGTCGGCCGGGCACAAGGCGTGCTTCAAGCCGGCCGCCGGTGCGGGCGGGGTCGGCTTCCGGGTGATCACCCGCGCCCCGTTCTCGCTGGCCCATCTCGCGGGCTTCCCCGGCCCGTACGTACAGCTGGACCTGGTCCTCGAAGCCCTGCGGCGTGCGCAGGAACTGGTGGACTGGCTGGTGATGCCGCGACTGGAGCAGCCCGAGGTGTCCGTCGACGTCCTCACCGGGCCGGACAACCGGGTGCGGCTCGCGGTGGGCCGCACGAAGAACGGCCGCCGGCGCGGCTTCACCCTGGACGAACGCTGGCTGGCCCCGGCCCGGCTGATCGCGGAGGGCTTCGGGCTGCACCACCTGTCCAACATCCAGTTCCGCATGCACGGCGACGAGCCGGTGCTGCTGGACGTCAACACGCGGCCGGCCGGGGGCCTGCACCAGCTGTCCCTGTGCGGGGTGAACGCCCCGTGGGCCGCCGTGCGGTTGGCCCTCGGCGAGGACCCGGGCGTGCTCGAGCCGCCGTTCCTCGGGCAGGACTACACGGTGGTGTCGGGGCCTCGCCCGCTGCTGCCCACGGCGTTCCCGCGGCAGAGGCAGGCGTCGCAGGAGGCCGGGGTTGTGTTGCCGGTGGCGCCGTTGCCTGTGCAGGCCGCTTCGGCGGCGCAGGCGCTGCCGCTGTAGGCCGCCTGCCGGGTGCGGGTCCGCCGTGGCTCGTCGCGCCGTCCGCCCGCGCCCCGTCGGGGCGCGGGCGGACGCGTGTCTCAGCGGCTCACTGCCAGCCGCAGTGTCCGCACCTCGAACGGCCGCAGCTGCACCGGTACGGCGTTCCCGTCGGTCCCGGCCGGTTCGAGCGGGCGTTCCAGCAGGTCGGTGATCTCGGCTCCGGCCAGGGGGAACCCGGTGCGCAGGACGCCGTTCACACGGCCGCCCCGGGACTCGTAGAGCCGGACCACCACGTCCCCGGAGCCGTCGTCGGCGAGCTTGACCGCCTCCACGGTCACGCCCTCGCCCTCGGCGCGGACGACGGGCTCGGGCTCGCCCGCCGAATCGGCCACGCGCAGTGGGAGGTTGAGGGCGTAGCCCTCGGCGACCGCGTCCTCGATGCTCGCACCGGGCAGCAGCGCGTAGGTGAAGCGGTGGCGGCCCTGGTCGGCCTCGGGGTCGGGGACGCGTGGGGCGCGCACCAGGCTGAGGCCGACCGTGGTCGTCGTGCCGCCGTCCTCGCGGACCGTGCGGGTGACGTCGTGGCCGTAGGTGGAGTCGTTGACGATCGCGACGCCGTAGCCGGGCTCTGCGATGTGCACCCAGCGGTGTCCGGACACCTCGAAGCGGGCCGCCTCCCAGGTGGTGTTGGTGTGGGTGGGCCGCTGGACGTGGCCGAACTGGATCTCGGCGTGGGAGTGCGCGGCGCGCACGTCGACGGGGAAGCCCGCCTTGAGGATCTTCTCCGTCTCGTGCCAGTCGATGTCCGTCTCGATGTCGATCCGGGCGCTGCCGGCGCGGACGGTGATCGTCTGGGTGATGCGGGAGCCCTTGCCGAAGGAGCGGACCACGCGGATCGCGCCGAGGAGAGGGGTCTCCTCTACCACGGTGACCGAGTCGGGCTCCAGCAGGTCGGTGTAGCGGTTGCGGTAGTGCTTGTCGATGTCCCAGGCATCCCAGTAGTTGGGGAGGTCGGTGTGCAGGCGGAGGAGGTTGCCGGGGCCGGCGAGGACTTCGCGGTCGGATCGAAGATCGCATACAGAAGACAGTGTTCCGTCTTCAGCCACCTGTACACGGACGATCCCATTCTGCATACACCGCCCGCTCACCGTCACCGGCTGCGGCGGCTCGGCCGGGACCAGGGGCGCGGAGCCGTTCGCGGGCACCTGTACATACACCGGCGCGCCCTGCGGTGTGCGGACCACCTCGGCGCGGTCGCGGGGGCTCGTGTTGAACACGCGGGGCGTACCGGTGCCCAGGGCGGCGATCGCCTCGCCGGTGAGCGCCGTGAGTTCCCGTGCCACCCGGGCGTACTCGGCCTCGGCCTCGCGGTGCACCCAGGCGATGGAGGAGCCGGGCAGGATGTCGTGGAACTGGTGCAGCAGGACCGTCTTCCACAGCCGGTCCAGTTTCTCGTACGGGTAGGCGTACTCCGGTGCGTGCAGGGCGGCCGTGGTGGCCCACAACTCGGCCTCCCGGAGCAGGTGCTCGCTGCGGCGGTTGCCCTGCTTGGTGCGGGCCTGGGTGGTGTAGGTGGCGCGGTGCAGTTCCAGGTACAGCTCGCCGACCCAGACCGGTGCGTCCGGGTACTCGGCGCGGGCCTTGGTGAAGAAGACGTCCGGGTGCTCGATCTCGACCTTCGCCGAGCCCTCCAGGTCCTTCAGGCGGCGGGCGCGTTCCATGATCTCGCGGGTGGGGCCGCCGCCGCCGTCGCCCCAGCCGAAGGGGGCGAGGGAGCGGGTGGCGCCGCCCTTCTCGGCGTAGTTGCGCACGGCCCGGGACAGTTCCTCGCCGCTGAAGCGGGCGTTGTAGGTGTCGATGGGCGGGAAGTGGGTGAAGATCCGGGTGCCGTCGATGCCCTCCCACCAGAAGGTGTGGTGGGGGAAGGTGTTGGTCTGGTTCCAGGAGATCTTCTGGGTCAGGAACCAGTCGTTGCCGGCGAGCTTGGCCAGCTGCGGGTAGGCGGCGGTGTAGCCGAAGGAGTCCGGCAGCCAGACGCCCTTGGTCTCGATGCCGAAGTGGTCCATGAAGAACCGTTTGCCGTGCACGAGTTGGCGGGCGAGGGCCTCGCCGCCGGGCAGGTTGCCGTCGGCCTCCACCCACATGCCGCCGACCGGCGCCCACTGGCCCTTGGCGACGGACTTCTTGATCCGCTCCCACACGTGGGGGTAGTTGTCCCGGACCCACTCGTACTGCTGGGCCTGGGAGCAGGCGAAGACGAACTCCTCGTACTCGTCGGCGAGCGCGGTGACGTTGGAGAAGGTGCGGGACGTCTTGCGCTTGGTCTCGCGGATCGGCCACAGCCAGGCGGAGTCGATGTGCGCGTGGCCGATGCCGGACAGGATGTGCGCGCTGGCGTGGGCGGGCTTGGCGAGCACGGGCTTCAGGGCTTCGCGCAGGGCGGTCGCGGAGCCGGCTACGTCGTCCAGGTCGAGCAGGTCCATGGCCCGGTCGAGGGCGTGGGTGATCTCGTGCCGGCGCGGGTCGTGCTCGCCCAGCTCCCGCATCAGTTCACGCAGCACCTGGAGGTCGAGGTCGAGGTGCCAGACCTCCTCGTCGAGGACGGCGAGGTCGGCACGGCGGAATGTGTACAGGGGACGGTCGCCTGCGGTCCGTACATCGCCGAGCGCGGTGGGTGCGCTGAACTCGTTCGCGAGGATGTCCGGGTTGGAGGCGGCCTCCACCAGATACTCGACGACTTCTCCGCCGGCGGCCGGGCGGGCGACCGGCACGTACTGGTTGAGCGGGTTGACCGCCTTGAGCGGGGTGCCGTCGGTGAGGTGGACGAGCGCCTCGGCCTGGTTGCCGGGCCAGTCGCCGACGAAGCCGAGGTCGATGACGGACTCGACCCGCCGGCCGGCCCAGTCCGCGGGGACCTCGCCCCGCATCCGGAACCAGGTCGTGCCCCAGGGCGGGCCCCACGGGGTGTCCATGGCGAACGGGGTGTACGGGGCGGCCGCGGCCTCTTCGAAGGGGACCGGTTCCCCGGGCGCCTGCCAGGCCGCCACCTCGAAGGGGACGCGGGCCGCGTAGACGGCGGGCTTGATGCGCTGGTCGTGGAGGCGGGCGACGCGTTCCTCGATGCGGCGGCGTTCGTCGTGCATGGCGGTCTCCAGGAGGGAGAGACGAGCAGAAGGACTGAAAGCGCTTACTAAGACTGCTCACTTAAGGTACGCGAGGCCAGGATGGACCTCGGCGTAGCCCTCGACCAGTCTGCGGGCGACGGTGACCGAGTCGACCAGCGGATGCAGCGCGAAGGCCTTCACGGCGGTGTGCCGGGAGCCGGACTCGGCGGCGGCGAGCACCTCGCGCTCGACGGCCTTGACCGAGCAGACCAGTCCGGTGGCGTGGCCGGGCAGCGGGGTGACCGAGACGGGGCGGGCGCCGCTCGCGTCGACCATGCAGGGGACCTCGATGACGGCGTCACCGTCGAGCGCCGAGAGGGTGGTGCCGTTGCGCACGTTCAGGATCAGCGTGGTGCGCTCGTCGCGGGCGATGGCCCGCATCAGGGCGAGGGCGACCTTCTCGTACCCCCCGGACAGGTCGTCGGCCTCGCGCTCCCCCGCGCCGGCGCTCTCCCGGTTCTCGGCCATGTACGTGGCCTCGCGCTCGGCCCGGGTGCGGTCCCAGGCCGTGAGCGCGGAGGCGTCCGGGCGCAGGGCGTCGTCGTAGAAACGGGCCTGCTGGTCGCGCAGGAAGGCGCCCCGGGTGCGCTCGGCCTGCTGGTAGGCGTGCACGGCTTCCCGGTTGAAGTAGTAGTAGTGCAGGTACTCGTTGGGGATCGCGCCGAGCGACTGGAGCCAGTCGGTGCCGAAGAGCCGGCCCTCCTCGAAGGAGCCGAGCAGCGCGGGGTCGGCGAGCAGGCGCGGGAGTTCGTCGCGTCCGGCGACGCGCAGGCCGCGCACCCAGCCGAGGTGGTTGAGGCCGACGTAGTCGACGAAGGCCCGCTTCGGGTCGGCCCCGAGGGCGCGGGCGATCCGGCGGCCGAGGCCGACGGGCGAGTCGCAGATGCCGATGACGCGGTCGCCGAGGTGGCGGGACATGGCCTCGGTGACCAGGCCGGCCGGGTTGGTGAAGTTGATGACCCAGGCATCGGGGGCGAGCCGGGCCACGCGGCGGGCGATGTCGGCGGCGACGGGGACGGTGCGCAGGCCGTAGGCGATGCCGCCCGCGCCGACGGTCTCCTGGCCGAGGACGCCCTCGGCGAGCGCGACCCTCTCGTCGTTCGCCCGGCCCTCCAGCCCGCCGACGCGGATCGCGGAGAAGACGAAGTCGGCACCGGTGAGCGCCTCGTCGAGGTCGGTGGTGGCGCTCACCCGGGGTGCGTCGGGGATCCCGGCGGCCTGTTCATCCAATACACGAGATACTGCATACAGTCGACGGTCGTCCAGGTCATGGAGGACGACCTCGGTGACCCGCCCTTCGGCGTGGTCGGCCAGCAGTGCACCGTATACGAGCGGCACGCGGAATCCGCCCCCGCCCAGAATCGTCAGCTTCACCTCTGCACCCTTCCCCGGTCGTCCGCCACGACCACCTCGACTCCGGCTTCCTGCAGAGCGGAGCGGGTGGCCGGGTCCACCGGCGCGTCCGTCACCACCGCGTCCAGGTCCTCGGGACCGCACACCTTCGCCATGCCCGTGCCCGGGAACTTGGCGGCGTCCGCGAGCAGGACGACCCTGTCGCTCGCCGCGATCATGGCCCGCTTGACCGGCACCTCGACCACGGTCGTGTCCATCACCTGCCCGCCCGGCCGGATCCCGCTGGTGCCGAGGAAGAGCCAGTCGGCGTGCAGCTGGCGCAGGTTGTCCTCGGTGAGGAAGCCGACGAGGGAGCGGTACTCGCGGCGGACCATGCCGCCGAGCAGCACCAGCGCGATGTCCTCGTCGTCGGCCAGCTCCTCGTAGACCACGAGGTTGCTGGTGATGACGGTCAGGCGGCGGCCGTGCAGGTGCCGGGCGAGCCGGTAGGCGGTGGTGCCGATGTCGAGCAGGACCGACTGGCCGTCGGTGATCATGGCCGCCGCCCGGGCCGCGATGGCGTCCTTCTCGTCGACGCGCACCTCGGCGACCTCGGCGAAGGGCTGGTCGCCCTCCTCGACGACCGCGCCGCCGTGGACGCGGGTGAGCAGGCCGTCCTCCTCCAGTCTGACCAGGTCGCGGCGGACGGTGGCCGGGCTGACGCCGAGCTGCTCGGACAGCTCGGCGACGGAGGCCGGACCACCGGAGCGCAGGACGCTCAGGATGCGTTGATGTCGTCGTTCTGCCAGCACGGCATGAACAGTACTCGTCATCTCCGCTCAACTCCATGCTCAATTCTGCTCGACTATTGACCAACTCGGCCGGGGAGCGCACGATTCCGTGCACCGAAGTGAAGCGACCTGAAGAGTTCCGACGATCCGACGCCGACGGGAGGACGTCTTCGTGTCCGTGGACGACGAGCGGCCCGACGTGCTGTTGACCGGGCTGCTCTTCTACGACCTCGTCCTCACCGGGCTGCCGGGGCCGCCGGTGCCCGGCGAGGAGATCTGGACCTCCGGCATGGGCTGCGGCCCCGGCGGCATCGCCAACCTGGCCGTCGCCGCCGCCCGGTTCGGTCTGCGTACGTCGCTGGCCACGGTGTTCGGCGACGACTTCTACGGCGCCTGGTGCCAGGAGGTGCTGGCCGGACAGGAGGGCGTCGGTCTCGCGCGGTCGCGCACGGCACCCGGCTGGCCGACCCCGGTCACCGTCGCCCTCGCCCTGCCCGGTGCGCCCGGCGCCGACCGCGCGCTGGTCACCCACGGCGAGGAACCGCCGTACTCCCAGGACGAGTTGCTGGGTGATCCGCCCGCCGCGCGCACCGCGCTGGTCCATCTGGAGGCCGAGGCGCCCGCCTGGCTCGGCAAGGCCGCCGCGAACGGCACCCGCGTCTTCGCCGACGTCGGCTGGGACCCGGCCCGCCGGTGGTCCCGGGACGTGCTCGACCAGCTCGCGCTGTGCCACGCCTTCCTGCCCAACGAGGCGGAGGCCACGGCCTACACCCGCACCGACACCGCCGTCGCCGCACTCGGGGTGCTCGCGGAGCTGGTGCCGGTCGCCGTGGTGACGCGCGGCGGTCGGGGCGCGATCGCCGTCGACCAGACGACCGGCGAGTACGCCGAGGTCCCGGCCCTCGACATCGGTGTCGTGGACGCGACCGGCGCCGGCGACGTCTTCGGCGCGAGCTTCGTGGCCGCCTCACTCGGCGGCTGGCCGCTGGCCGAGCGGCTGCGGTTCGCCGTCCTCGCCGCCGGCCTGTCGGTGGCCCGGCACGGCGGGGCGCTGGCGGCCCCCGGCTGGTACGGCGTCGACCGCTGGTGGCGGACGCGGAGCGACCCCGAACTGCGGCGCGCCTACAGCTTCCTCGCCGACCGCCTGCCCGCCGACCCGGGCCCGCCGCCGCGCCCGGCCCCGGTCACCCCGCCGGCGTGGCCCGCACCCGCGACCGCGCCGGAGCGGGGCGCGCCCGTCCCCGCGCCGGGCCGGCCCGCACCGGCGGCATCGCCCGTCCCGCACTCCGACGACGATCCGCCCGCCACGGCGCGGAGCTGATCCCCTCTCGCGCGTCGACGACATCCGAAAGGCGGTGGGAGCTGTGCGGCTCTCCCGAAGAGGCCTGCTACGGGCGGGCCTCGGCACGACGGCCGCCACGGCGCTCGGCGGCCTGGCGTCGGGCTGTGCCGTGCCGACCGGCTCGACCGGCCGGAACATGGTGCTGTGGTACTGGGACGGCGGCCTCGGCGACACCGTCCTGAAACAGGCCAGGAAACGTTTCGACGGGTCCGTGGCGCTACGGGCGGTCAAGATAGGCGGTTACTACCGCTCGAAGCTGATCACCACGATGGCGGGCCGGGCCCACATCCCCGACATCGCGGGCCTCAAGGGCGAGGACATGGCGTCCTACCTGCCCGATGCCGACCAGTTCGTGGACCTGCGCACGCTCGGCGCGGAAAAGCTCCGCCACCGGTATCTGGCCTGGAAGTGGGAGCAGGGTCACGCGGCCGACGGCCGGATGGTCGGGTTCCCGATCGACTGCGGCCCGGTCGCGCACTACTACCAGTAAGAGGTGTTCCGCCGGGCGGGTCTGCCGTACGAACCAGCCGATGTGACACGTGAGCTGGGCAGCTGGGAGACGTTCTTCGCCGCCGGGGAACAGCTGCGGAAACGCCTGCCGGGGACGTACCTGCTGACCGACATCACCAGCGTCTTCGAGATGTCGGTCAACCAGGGCACGAAGCGGTACGTCGACAGGGAGCGGCACTTCATCGGCGACCAGGAACACGTGCGTACCGCGTGGGACCGGGCCGTGGAGGCCAAGCGGCGGCGGATCGTCTCCGACCTGGTCAGCGGCACCCCGGACCAGCTCTCGGCCGTCCAGGACGGCAAGCTGCCCAGCCAGCTCAACGCCTCCTGGGCCACCAACGACATCAAGACGGGGGTGCCGAGGACCACGGGCCGCTGGCGGGTGGCGGCCTGTCCGGGCGGGCCGTCGAACATCGGCGGCTCGTTCCTCTCCGTCACCAAGGCCTGCCGGGAGCCGGAGGAGGCGTTCCGGATCATCAGCTGGGTACTGGACGCCGCCAACCAGGCGCAGGGCTTCGTGGACGCCGGCCTGTTCCCGTCCACCCCGGCGTCGTACGGCCTGAGAACGCTGCGCGAGCCCGATCCGTTCTTCGGCGGCCAGATCACCATGGACGTCTTCGGGCCCGCCGCGCAGAAGATCCCGGTCGCCTACGACAGCCCGTACGACACCGCCCTTTCGCAGCCGGTCAAGGACGAGATCAAGAACGTCGGCGTCCTCGGCAAGGACCCCGAGCAGGCCTGGAGGGACGCCATGCACACCTGCCGGCGCATCGCCGAAC
Organism: Streptomyces monashensis; assembly: GCF_001866665.1. GTDB lineage: Bacteria > Actinomycetota > Actinomycetes > Streptomycetales > Streptomycetaceae > Streptomyces > Streptomyces monashensis. The sequence continues at coordinate 115,928 of NZ_MLYO01000076.1, forward strand.
ACCTGGGGGTGAGCTACTGATGGCCACGGCCCTGGACGGCAAGCCCTCGCCCGTGCTCGCGGATCCGTCCGCCGTCCGCGGAAAGCGGGGCCGGCGCGCGTACTGGCACCTCTACGCCGCCATCTCCCCCTTCTATCTGCTGTTCCTCTGCTTCGGCCTGGTCCCCGTCGGGTTCTCCCTCTATCTGTCCTTCCACCGCTGGGACGGTCTCGGCCGGATGGAGTGGGCGGGCCTGTCGCAGTACCGGTACCTGCTGGCGGACAGCGACTTCTGGTCCTCGATCGGGAACACCGTCGTCATCTGGGCGCTGGCCACCTTCCCCATGGTCTTCCTGGCGATGGTGACGGCCGTGATGCTCAACTCGGCGGTGCGTTTCAAGAACGTGTACCGGTTCGCGTACTTCCTGCCGAACGTCACCTCCGTCGTCGCCGTCGCGATCATCTTCGGCTCGGTGTTCTCCACCAACTTCGGCCTGGTCAACGCCCTGTTGCAGGCGGTCGGGCTGGACCAGGTGGCCTGGCTGAACACGCCCTGGGGCATCAAGGTCGCCATCGCCACGCTGATGACCTGGCAGTGGACCGGTTACAACGCGATCATCTTCCTCGCCGGGCTGCAGACCATCCCCGGCGAGCTGTACGAGGCGGCGCGGATCGACGGCGCCGGGCCCGTCGCGACCTTCTTCCGGGTGACGCTGCCGCTGATGCGGCCGGTGCTGCTGTTCGTGCTGGTCGTCTCGACCGTGACCGGTCTGCAGAGCTTCTCCGAACCCCAGGTGCTGCTCCAGAACACCGCCAACGAGTCGGCCTTCTCCGGCGGCCCCGGGCACGCGGGCCGCACGATGGTCCTCTACTTCTTCCAACAGACCTTCGACAACAACGACTTCGGCTACGGCGCCGCCGTGGCCTGGGGCATCTTCCTCGTCGTCGCCCTCTTCTCGATCGTCAACTGGCGCCTGGTGCAACGCCGGGGCGAAGAATAGGCAGGCCGCACACCATGGCAACCACCCACGGCACACGACGGCCCCGCACCGTCAGGGAAACCCGGAGCATCAGGGGCACCCGGACCGGGCGCATCAGGGGAACCCGCGGCAGAGGCATCGCGCTGCACGCCGTCCTCGTCCTCGGTCTGCTGCTGTCGGCCTTCCCGTTCTACTGGGCCGTGATCATGTCGACGCACACGTCGAGCGAGATCTTCTCCTTCCCGCCGAAGCTCCTGCCGGGCTCGCACTTCCCGGAGAACGTCCGTCATCTCTTCGCCGCCGTCGACTTCTTCGGCTCCATGCTGAACTCGCTGCTGGTCGCGGGCTCGGTGACGGTGCTGGTGCTGTTCTTCGACTCGCTGGCCGCGTTCGTCTTCGCCAAGTTCGCCTTCCCCGGCCGACGGCCGCTGTTCGCCCTGCTCATGCTGATCTTCATGGTGCCGGCGCAGCTGGCCGCCATCCCGCAGTTCGTGATCATGGCGAAGCTCGGCTGGATCGGCTCGATGACCTCGCTGGTCGTGCCGGCGTCGGCCAACGCCTTCGGCATCTTCTGGATGCGCCAGTACATGCGGGGCGCGATCCCCGACGAGCTGCTGGACGCCTCCCGCATCGACGGCGCGCACTTCCTGCGCCAGTACTGGCACGTGGCCCTGCCGGTGGTCCGGCCCGGGCTGGCCTTCCTCGGCATCTTCACCTTCATGAGCCAGTGGAACGACTACGCCTGGCCCCTGATCGCCCTGACCAACCCCGACAACGTCACCCTCCAGGTCGCCCTCTCCCAGCTGAACGGCACCCACGGCACCACCGACTACGGCATGGTGATGACCGGCGCCCTGCTCGCCCTGGTCCCGCTGCTGACCGTGTTCGCGATCGGCGCCCGGCAGATCATCGGAGACCTCGCCAAGGGGGCCATCCGATGAGGGAACCCTGTCGGGGGCCGGTGATGGGTCACTTTCCGTAATCGGTTACCGAGTCCACCCCGGCTCTTCAGGGCGGCTTCATCCGCCGGCCCCGGGGCCACGGAATGGTGCAGCGCGTGAGCTACGGAAGACCGGCCGGGCGCATGGACACCGGGCCGCACGAGCACCGGCAGCGCGGGGCCGCGGTCCGCATCCGGTGCCACCGGCACGAGGGAATCGTCCTCGCCAACGACCACCACGTCCCCGGTCTCGGCCGGCTGGCGGCGACCTGGGAGTTGGTGCGGGCCGACGGGAGGACCCTGGCCGCCCCGGCCGAACTGCCCGATCTGCGGCCGGGCGAGACGGCGGCGGTGTCTCTGCCGTTCGGGCTGCCACGGGACGGCGGCGCGGCCTGGCTGACCCTGCGGGTGCTGACGGCGACGGACGAGCCGGGGGCGCCGCGCGGTACGGAACTGTGCGCGCCCCGGATCCTGCTGCCGGCCACGACCACCACCAAGGCCACCACCGCCACCGCCACGACCACCGTCACCAGGTATCCCGAACGCGCCACGCCCGCCGGGCACACCGAGGCTGAGACTGCCGTAGGGCCGCCGTCCCGCCCGGCACCGGCCGTGAACCGCCGCCGCAGTCGCCCCCTGCGTGCCCTCTGACCCCGAACCGCTCTGCCCTTCTCAGTGACCTCCAGTGATCTTCAGCGACCTTTACGGAGCACACGTGTGTACGTCGCATGACCCCGTCCGGGACGAGGCCGCGCAGGCCGGTGCCGGGCGACGCAGTTTCCTCAGGGCCACCGCGCTGCTGGGCGCCGCCGCCACGGCCGGGGTCGCCGTGCCGGCCGGCGCCGAGGCGGCGGAGAAGGGCGGCCGGCGGCCCGACCCGGAGAGCCGTCGCTTCACGCTCGCGGTGATGCCCGACACCCAGTACCTGTTCGACGGGCCGAGCATCGACGCGGCGCCCGTCGAGGCGTCGCTGCGCTACCTGTTGCAGCACGGCAGGGACGAGAACATCGTCTTCCTGTCCCACCTCGGCGACCTCACCCAGAACGGCGCCGAGGCCGAATTCGCGGCGATCGGCGCGGCGTTCGGGATCCTCGACCGCCGAGGCGTCGGCTACAGCGTGCTGGCCGGCAACCATGACGTGAAGTCCTCGACGGACGACCAGCGCGGCCCGACGCCGTACCTGGAGACTTTCGGTCCCCAGCGCTTCCGGAGCACGTCGACCTTCGGCGGGGCCTCTTCGGACGGCTACAACACCTACCACCTCTTCCGGGCGGCCGGTCGGGAGTGGCTGGTGCTGGCACTGGACTGGCGGCTGTCGGACAAGGGGTACGCGTGGGCGAAGGACGTCCTCGCCCGGCACCCGAGGACCCCCGTCGTTCTCACCACACACGAACTCGTCGTCGAGGACGACCGGTTGTCGGACCACGGGCAGCAGCTGTGGGACCGGCTCATCGCGGACCACGACCAGATCTTCCTCACCCTGAACGGCCACTACTGGCCGGCCGGGCGGGCGGTCCGTACGAACGCGGCGGGCAACGAGGTGCACCTGCACCTCACGAACTACCAGAACCGCTACTTCGGCGGCGCGGCGATGATCCGTCTGTACCGTTTCGACCTGGACCGGAACGTCATCGACGTCGAAACCGTTTCCCCGTGGATCCTCGGCCGGGCCGCCGAGGGCCTGAACGCGCTGGAGCGGCAGGAACTGGAGCTGAGCGGCGACGCGGACCGCTTCTCGGTGGACATCGACTTCGCGGCCCGCTTCGCCGGCTTCGCCCCGGTGCCGGCCCGCCCCGCGCGGCCCGCGTCTAAGATGCTGATCCCGGGCACGGCCGCCTACTGGCGCTTCGAGTCGGCCGTCTCCGGCACCGTGCGCGACCTGTCCGGCCGGGGCAACGACCTCACCGTGGTCCCGGTGGGCGGCGGCACGCTCGGCTGGTCGGCCGACCACCACCCCGACCAGCCGGGGCACGGCAGCCTGGAGTTCCAGGGGTACAAGTCCCCGCTGAAGGGCGCGTATCTGCGCACGGTGGACGGTGCGCCGCTCAACTCGGCGACTTTCGGGAACGGTTACACCATCGAGGTCTTCTACCGCCTCCCGGCCGACTGGGACCCCGCCCACCACGCCTGGTCGGGCATCGTCGGCCGTACCGGCACGGGCGGCGCCGCCGGCAGGACCGGCGACGATCCCGACGAGCCGCTGGCCACCCTCTCGCTGTCGGACGACCGTGAGCCGCAGTGGGCGATGCGGCCGCTCAACCAGGAGGGCATCGCCACCAACTGGGGGCAGGAGACGCCGCTGGAGACCTGGTGGCACCTCGCGGTCGTCAACGACGGCACCCGCACCACCCTCTACGTTGAGGGCTGCCCGGTCGTCCGCAACCCGAAGGCCCCGGCCGTCGGGATCACCTCCGTCGGACTGCCGTGGCTGCTCGGCGGCTACGAGTACGCGGGAAAGACCGACCAGATCCTGCACGGCCGCCTCGGTGACGTACGGATCGTCTCCCGGGCGCTGCCCGTCACCGCCTTCATGACCCACTGACCCCGCCCCCCGCACCGAGGATCACCATGACCGAGCAGCAGCTCCCCGTCTGGGCCGACCCGGCGGTCTCCCCCGCCGACCTCGACGCCCAGGGCATGTCCCGACGCCGGCTCCTTCGCCGTGCCGGCCTGTTCGGCGCCGCCTTCGCCCTCGGGTCGGCGACGACGCCCGCCCTGGCCGCCACCGACGCCGACGCCGACGCCGACCGGCACCTCGGCGGGGACGACCCGCATCTCGCCTACCTGGTCGGCGACCACCACGTGCACTCCGTCTACAGCCACGACGCCAAGTACACGTTCTCCCAGCAGGCCACCGCCGCCGCCCGGTACGGCCTGGACTGGATGGTGTTCAACGAGCACTCCAACGTCGGGCACGCCCGCTACGGCGCCGCGCTGGAGCACCGGGAGATCCTCAGGGCCCGGGCCGAGAACCCGCGCCAGCTGATCTTCCAGGGCCTGGAGTGGTACATCCCGGCCGCCGAGCACGCCACGGTGTTCGCCGCGCCCGGCCCGCACGAGGCCGACCTGCTCACGCGGTTCGAGCTGGCCTACGACGGCAAGCTGCTCGGCTACGACAAGGGCGGCGCCGCCGACCCGGACACCGCCCGCAACGAGGCGCACGCGGTCAAGGCCGTCACGTGGCTGGCGGAGCAACGCCGTTCGGGCTACGTCGACGACGTCCTCGTCCTCGCCAACCACCCGTTGCGCCTCGGCATCGACTCGCCGCACGAGCTGCGTGCCTGGCGGGACGCGGCGCCCGAGATCGTGATCGGCATGGAGGGCGCGCCCGGCGCCCAGGGCGCGGCGATCCCGGGATGGCGGGGCTCGGCGTCGATCCGCGGCGAGTACGAGAACAGGCCGTCCGACCAGTCGTGGTCCGGCTACCCGGCGGACGCCTACCTCACCTACGGCGGCTTCGACTGGGCGACCGCGACGGTCGGCGGCCTGTGGGACGCTCTGCTGGCCGAGGGCAGGCTGTTCTCGATCACCTCCAACTCCGACAACCACCGCACGGTCTTCGACACCTGGAAGAACGGCGACTGGGCGCCGGGGCGGAACTTCGACAACACGGGCAGGCTGCCCGACCCGGTGGACACGGGCACCCCGCAGCCGGGCAGCGACTTCTGGCCGGGCGAGTTCAGCCGCACCCACGTCGGCGTCACCCGCTACGGCTACCGGGCGGTGATGGCGGGCCTGCGCGCGGGACGGGTGTGGGTCGACCACGGGCATCTGCTCGACGGCCTCGACGTACGCCTGAAGCGGGAGCGCGACCACGGACCGGGGGTCACGCTCGGCGGGCGGCTGCGGGTCCGGGCGGGCGAGCGGCTCACCCTGTGTGTGACGGTCACGACCGCCTCGCGCGCCAACCCGCAGGGCATCCTGCCGAGGCCGGCGCACGTGGACGTCGTCCGGGGTGCCGTGCGCGGTCCGGCCGCCGACCGGGACGGCTGGCGGGCGCCGGACACCAGGGTCGTGCACACCACCGACGTCGGCGGCCGCACCGGCACCTACACGCTGCGCATCCCGCTCACCGCCGGCGAGGAGTCCTTCTACGTCCGCCTGCGCGGCAGCGACGGAAACCGGCACGGAACCGGTTACCTCGGCGCGGCCGTCGACCCGCACGGACCGGTCCCGCACACGCCCGGCGACGGCGACCCGTGGGCCGACACGTGGTTCTACTCCAACCCGGTCTTCGTCGACGTGACCGGAGCCCGGTGACCCGGGACCGAGCAGGGCCGACCGGAGCCCGCCGGCCCACGGCGTCCTGACCCGCACCCGTCGGCGCGACGGGCTCCCGCGCGTACTGTCGGCGATGCAGCTCCCGCCGGGCCCGGCGGGAGCGGGCGACGACAGGGCGAGGTGGGTGCGGTGGGCGGTCGGTCAGCTCCCGAACGGTCCGCTTCCGAGCGGCTGCTGGCCGTGCTCGACGCGTTCGACCACGAGCATCCGGCCCTGTCGCTGACGGACATCAGCCGCCGGGCCGGGCTCAGCCTCACCACCGCGCACCGGCTGGCGGGGGCCCTGACCGCGTGGGGCGCGCTGGAGCGCGACGCGTCCGGCGTCTACCACGTGGGGCTGCGCCTGTGGGAGGTGGCCGCGCTCGCCCCGCGCGGTCTCGCCCTGCGCCAGCCGGCGCTGCCGTATCTGGAGGACCTGTACGAGGCGACGCACGAGAACGTGCAGCTGGCGGTGCGGGACGGCACGGAGGCCGTCTACGTCGAGTGGCTGCAGGGCCGTTCGGCGGTGGGCGTGCACATCCGCGTCGGCGCTCACTGGCCGCTGCACGCCACCGGCGTCGGCCTCGCCCTCCTCGCGCACGCCGACCCGGCCGTCCAGGAGGAGTACTGCGCGGGGCCGCTCGCCTCGTTCACCCCGTACACGCTCACCGACCCGCCAGGGCTGCGGCGCACGCTCGCCGAAGTACGCCGCTCGGGCGTGGCGGTGAGCGAGCGTCAGGTCACGCAGGACGCGCTGTCCGTGGCAGCGGCCGTACGCGGCCCGGGCGGGGAGGTGGTCGCGGCGGTGTCGGTGGTGGTGCCCCGGGACGGCGCCCAGGTACCGGTACTGGCTCCGGCGGTCCGGATGGCGGGCCGGGGGATCTCCCGGGCCCTGGGCTGGCGGCCGGGCGACGCGGTCTGAGCGGGTACGGGTGGCTTCAGCCCGTGAACTCCCCCGCGAATCCAGCACTTTCCTTGTTTCAAGGCTTGACGGCCGCAGGGGCGGGGAGCACATTGGCGGCACCCTGAGAGCGCTCTCAGGCGACCTGCCGCGGAGCGCTCTCACACCTCGTGCACACCCCGCAAGTCCCCGTAACCCGCAACTCCTGTACCCCGCACCCCCGTACCCGGGAGGCCCCCATGAACGCACCCTCCGGAATACCCAGACCCAGACCCCCGCGGCGCCGGCCCCTGCGCCGCGCGCTCGTCGCCGTCGTCGCGACGCTCGGTCTGTCCGCGGCCCTCGCCACGGCCGCCACCGCGCCCGCGAACGCCTCCGCGCCCGCGCCCCCGTCGGGCTGGTCCCAGGTCTTCCTGGACGACTTCAACGGGGCGGCAGGCTCCGGCGTGAACACCTCCGACTGGCAGTACGACACCGGGACTTCGTACCCGGGCGGCGCCGCGAACTGGGGCACCGGCGAGGTCGAGTCGATGACGTCGAGCACGAACAACGTGGCGCTGGACGGCAACGGCGACCTGCTCATCACCCCGCGCCGGGACGCCTCCGGCAACTGGACCTCGGGCCGTATCGAGACCACCCGCACCGACTTCCAGCCCCCGACCGGCGGCAAGCTGCGCGTGGAGGCCCGGATCCAGATGCCGAACGTGACCGGGGACGCGGCCGCCGGCTACTGGCCCGCTTTCTGGATGCTGGGCGCGCCGTTCCGCGGCAACTACCAGAACTGGCCGGGCGTCGGCGAGCTGGACATCATGGAGAACGTCAACGGCCTGAACAAGACCTGGGCCACGATGCACTGCGGCACCAGCCCCGGCGGCCCCTGCAACGAGACCACCGGCCTCGGCAACTCCACCGCCTGTCCGAACACCACCTGCCAGTCCGGCTTCCACACCTACACGACGGAGTGGGACCGCTCGGTGAGCCCGGAGGCGATCCGCTTCTACGTCGACGGCGTCAACTACCAGACGGTCACGGCGAACCAGGTGGACGCGACGACGTGGGCCAACGCCACGAACCACGGTTTCTTCGTGATCCTGAACGTGGCCATGGGCGGTGGCTTCCCCGGGGCGTTCGGCGGCGGCCCGACCGGCGCCACCGACCCGGGGCACCCGATGGTCGTGGACTACGTCCAGGTGCTCCAGTCCGGCGGCAGCGGCGGCGGCACTCCCCCGCCGGGCAACCGGGACGCCTACAGCCCGATCCAGGCCGAGTCGTACGACGGCCAGTCCGGCATCGGCACCGAGACGACCACGGACACCGGCGGCGGGCAGGACATCGGCTACATCGCGAACGGCGACTGGGCGTCGTACAAGGGCGTGAACTTCGGCTCCACGGCGGCCACGCAGTTCTACGCCCGGGTGGCGAGCGGGGCCGCGTCCGGGGTGAGCGGTCTGGTCCAGGTGCGGCTGGACAGCCCGACCAGTCCCCCGATCGGCAGCTTCTCCGTGGCCAACACCGGTGGCTGGCAGTCCTGGCAGACCATCCCGGCCAACATCGGCCCGGCGACCGGCACCCACGACGTCTATCTGACCTTCGCCAGCGGCCAGCCGGCGGACTTCGTGAACGTGAACTGGTTCGACTTCGGGCACTGACGCCGCCCGGAGGCGGTAGGGAGGGTGGCTGCACGCGCATGCGTGGAGCCACCCTCTCGTGCGTCTCCGGGCGCCTCTCAGCGCAGCTCCGCCCGGAACCCCACCGGTGTCCGGCCGGTGTGCAGCTGGAAGAACTTGGAGAAGTTCGCCGCGTCGGGGAAGCCGACGGCCGCGCCGACACGGCCGATCGGCAGGTCGGTGTGCGCGAGGAGGCGTTTGGCCTCCAGGATCACGCGTTTGTCGATGAAGCCCTTCGGGGTCCCACCGGTGGCGGCGCGCACGGCGCGTACGAGGGTGCGGCGGGAGTAACCGAGGGCGTCGGCGTAGGCGCTGACGCTGTGGTTGGCGGCGAAGCCCTGCTCGACGGCGTCCCGGAACCGGGTGAAGGTGCTGTCCGTCTGTTGCCGGGAGGCCTCGGCGGAACTGGCCGCGAGGTGGGCGAGGCGCAGCAGGAACGCGGTGAGCGAATGCCGGAGGACGGCGGTGTGCAGGCTGAGCGGGAGGGTGGCGGTGTCCTCGTACTCGCGGTGGAGCTGGTCGAGGGCGGCCTGCAGGGCAGCCAGCTGGGCCGGGTCGGGGTGGAGCAGGGGCGGGAGGTCGTAGCGGTACAGGCCGGTGGCCTCGACGGTGGCGCGCGGCAGGAAACCGGGCTGCATGGTGAGGACGGTTCCGTGGTACGCGCTCTCGCGGGAGAAGCGGTGGACCTGTCCCGGGCGGATCCACAGCAGGTCGCCCGCCGAGGCCTCGTACTCGGCGAAGTCGATCATGTGGCGTACGGGGCCCTCGGTGAAGAGCATGACGACGTGGAAGTCGATGCGGTGGACGCGCTCCAGCGGGGCGTCGGCGTGCCAGGTGCGGCCGGTGCCCATGGGGCCGACCTGCATGCCGACACGGCCGACGGCCAGCTCGGTCGGGAAGGGGAAGGTCCTGATCCCGCCACCGTCTGCGTCGCTGTCGCCGTCCGTGGCACTGCCGTCAGCTTGTGGCGTTCTGTCAGCCATGTCCTGTTCGCGCCGTCCATGTTCCGTGATCGCTGTCCCAGATTCACCACAGACTGACACACCCCGACCTTCCTTCTAAAAAGTCAGACTTTTAAGTTTGAACGCGTCCGGCCAGCCATTGCGCACTGAACGAGGATTTCTTGAAGATGAGCACGCAGACTTCCGACGGCTTCGAGTGGACCGACCTGGACCGGCGCGCCGTCGACACGGCCCGTCTGCTGGCGGCCGACGCGGTGCAGAAGGTCGGCAACGGGCATCCGGGCACGGCGATGAGCCTGGCGCCTGCCGCGTACACGATCTTTCAGAAGGTGATGCGTCATGACCCCGCCGACCCGGAGTGGGCCGGTCGTGACCGCTTCGTCCTCTCCCCCGGTCACACCTCGCTGACCCTCTACACGCAGCTGTTCCTCGCCGGGTACGAGCTGGAGCTGGACGACCTGAAGGCCTTCCGCACCCAGGGCTCCAAGACGCCCGGCCACCCGGAGTACGGCCACACCGCCGGCGTCGAGACCACCACCGGCCCGCTCGGCCAGGGCGTCGCCAACGCCGTCGGCATGGCCATGGCCGCCCGCTACGAGCGCGGTCTGTTCGACCCGCAGGCCCCGGAGGGCACCTCCCCCTTCGACCACACCGTCTGGGCGATCGTCTCCGACGGCGACCTGGAGGAGGGCGTCTCCGCCGAGGCCTCCTCGCTCGCCGGCCACCAGAAACTCGGCAACCTGGTCTTCGTCTACGACGACAACCACATCTCCATCGAGGGCGACACCGCCACCGCCTTCTCCGAGGACGTCCTGAAGCGGTACGAGGCCTACGGCTGGCACACCCAGCGCGTCGAGCCGACCGCCGAGGGCGACGTCGACCCCGAGGCCCTCTACCGGGCGCTGAGGGCCGCGCAGGCCGAGACCGGGCGGCCGTCGATCATCGCGATGCGCACGATCATCGCCTGGCCCGCCCCGAACGCGCGGGGCACCGAGGCCTCCCACGGCTCCGCGCTCGGCGCGGACGAGATCGCGGCCACCAAGCGGCTTCTCGGTTTCGACCCCGAGCAGACCTTCCAGGTCGAGGACGAGGTTCTCAAGCACGCCCGCCGGGCACTGGACCGGGGCGCGGAGGCGCACGCCGCCTGGGACCGGCGGATCGCCGAGTGGGCCGGCGCCCGGCCGGAGCGGGCCGCGCTCTTCGAGCGGATCGGCAAGGGCGAGCTGCCCGCCGGCTGGCAGGACGCGCTGCCGGTGTTCGAGGAGGGCAAGTCGGTCGCGACCCGGGCCGCCTCCGGCAAGGTCCTCCAGGCGCTCGGCCCGGTGATCCCCGAGCTGTGGGGCGGCTCCGCCGACCTCGCCGGCTCCAACAACACCACGATCGACAAGGCCAGCTCCTTCCTGCCGCAGGGCAACCCGCTGCCCGGGGCCGACCCGTACGGCCGTACCGTCCACTTCGGCATCCGCGAGTTCTCCATGGCCGCGGAGATGAACGGCATCGCCCTGCACGGCAACACCCGGATCTACGGCGGCACCTTCCTGGTGTTCTCCGACTACATGCGCAACGCCGTGCGGATGTCGGCGCTGATGCAGCTCCCGGTGACGTACGTCTGGACGCACGACTCCGTCGGCCTCGGCGAGGACGGCCCCACCCACCAGCCGGTCGAGCACCTGGCCTCGCTGCGCGCCATCCCGGGCCTGAACGTCGTCCGCCCGGCGGACGCCAACGAGACCGCGGTCGCCTGGGCCGAGATCCTGAAGAGGCACGCCGTGAACCCCGCCCCGCACGGGCTCGCGCTCACCCGCCAGGGCGTGCCGGTGTACGCGCCGAACGAGGACGCGGCCAAGGGCGGCTACGTGCTGCGCGAGTCCCAGGCCGAGGCCCCGGAGGTGATCATCATCGCGACGGGTTCCGAGGTGCAGCTGGCCGTGGCCGCGCGGGAGACGCTGGAGGCGGAGGGGATCGGCACGCGCGTGGTGTCGATGCCGTCCGTGGAGTGGTTCGAGGAGCAGGACCAGGCGTACAAGGACTCCGTCCTCCCGCCGTCCGTGAAGGCCCGGGTCGCCGTGGAGGCCGGGATCGGTCTGACCTGGTACCGCTACGTCGGCGACGCCGGCCGGATCGTCTCCCTGGAGCACTTCGGCGCCTCGGCCGACGCGAAGACCCTGTTCGCCGAGTTCGGTTTCACCCCCGAGAACGTCGCCGCCCAGGCCCGCGCGTCGCTCGACGCCGCGCGCGCCTGAACCCGACGCGACAACACAACTCAACCGGAAATCAAGAAAGATGACTGACGTGACCGAAGCAATCGCCACCGCCGGAGCCCTTGAGCGCCTCGCCCACGAGGGGGTCTCCGTCTGGCTGGACGACCTGTCGCGGGGGCGTATCGCCTCGGGCAACCTGACGGAGCTGATCGAGAGCAAGAACGTCGTCGGCGTCACCACCAACCCGTCGATCTTCCAGGCGGCCATCGGCTCCGGTGCGGGGTACGAGGAGCAGCTCACCGATCTCGCCGTGCGCGGGGTGACGGTGGACGAGGCGGTGCGGATGATGACGACCGCCGACGTGCGAGCCGCATCCGATATTCTGCATTCTGTATACACCGCCTCCGAGGGGCGCGACGGCCGCGTCTCCATCGAGGTCGACCCGCGCCTCGCCCACGCGACCGAGGCCACGATCGCCGAGGCCAAGCAGCTCGCCTGGCTGGTGGACCGGCCCAACGTGATGATCAAGATCCCGGCGACGAAGGCGGGCCTGCCGGCGATCACCGAGGTCGTCGGGCTCGGCATCAGCGTGAACGTGACCCTGATCTTCTCGCTGGAGCGCTACCGCGAGGTCATGGCCGCCTACCTGGCCGGCCTGGAGAAGGCCCGCGAGCGCGGCATCGACCTCGCCACGATCCACTCGGTGGCGTCCTTCTTCGTCTCCCGCGTGGACTCCGAGATCGACAAGCGGCTGACCGCCCTCGGCACCGACGAGGCCCTCGCCCTCAAGGGCCGCGCGGCCCTCGCCAACGCCCGGCTCGCCTACGAGGCGTACGAGGAGGTCTTCGGCTCCGAGCGCTGGCTGGCGCTCGCCGCGCGGAAGGCGAACAGGCAGCGTCCGCTGTGGGCGTCCACCGGCGTGAAGGACCCCGCGTACAAGGACACCCTCTACGTGGACGAGCTGGTCGCGCCCGGCACCGTCAACACGATGCCGGAGGCCACGCTGAACGCGGTCGCCGACCACGGCGAGATCACCGGCGACACGGTGACCGGCGGCTATGCGCAGGCCCGTGCCGACCTCGACGCGGTCGGGAAGCTCGGCATCTCCTACGACGAGATCGTCCAGCAGCTGGAGGACGAGGGCGTCGCCAAGTTCGAGGCGGCCTGGCAGGACCTGCTGGACGCCGTAGCGAAGTCCCTGGAGAACAAGGGAGTTGACGCCCGATGACCGAGAACGCGCCCGCCGCCGCGGCACCCGCCGCCGCGGCACCCGCCGCCGCGGCACCCGCCGCCGCGGCACCCGCCGCTGCGGCACCCGCGAAGGCGCAGGCGCCGGCGACGTCGCCGGCGCAGGTGACCGTGCCGGTGGGTCCGGCCGCCGGCTGGGAGAACCCGCTGCGGGACACCCGTGACCGGCGCCTGCCCCGGATCGCCGGTCCGTCCGGTCTGGTCATCTTCGGGGTGACCGGTGACCTGTCCCGCAAGAAGCTGATGCCGGCCGTGTACGACCTGGCCAACCGCGGTCTGCTGCCGCCGGGCTTCTCGCTGGTGGGCTTCGCCCGCCGGGAGTGGGAGGACCAGGACTTCGCGCAGGTCGTGCACGACTCCGTGCGTGAGCACTCCCGCACCCCGTTCCGCGAGGAGGTGTGGCAGCAGCTCGCCGAGGGCATGCGGTTCATCCCCGGCGACTTCGACGACGACACCGCGTTCAAGCAGCTCAAGGACGCCGTCGAGGAGCTGGACGCCTCCCGCGGCACCGGCGGCAACTTCGCCTTCTACCTCTCGGTGCCGCCGAAGTTCTTCCCGAAGGTCGTGCAGCAGCTGAAGAAGCACGGCCTGGCCTCCCCGCCCGCGGGTTCCTGGCGGCGTGCGGTCATCGAGAAGCCGTTCGGCCACGACCTCGGCAGCGCCCGCGAGCTGAACGCGCTCGTGCACGACGTGTTCGAGCCGGACCAGGTGTTCCGCATCGACCACTATCTGGGCAAGGAGACCGTCCAGAACATCCTGGCGCTGCGCTTCGCCAACCAGATGTACGAGCCGATCTGGAACCGGTCGTACGTCGACCATGTGCAGATCACCATGGCCGAGGACATCGGCATCGGCGGCCGGGCCGGCTACTACGACGGTATCGGCGCCGCCCGTGACGTCATCCAGAACCACCTGCTCCAGCTGATGGCGCTCACCGCCATGGAGGAGCCCATCGCGTTCGACGCGGAGGCGCTGCTCACCGAGAAGCTGAAGGTGCTCAAGTCGGTGCGGCTGCCGGCGGAGCTCGGCAGGCACACCGTGCGCGGGCAGTACGCCGAGGGCTGGCAGGGCGGCGAGAAGGTCGTGGGCTACCTCCAGGAGGAGGGCATCGACCCGAAGTCGAAGACCGACACCTTCGCCGCGATCAAGCTGGGCATCGACAACCGCCGCTGGGCGGGCGTGCCGTTCTACCTGCGCACCGGCAAACGCCTGGGCCGCCGGGTCACCGAGATCGCGGTCGTCTTCAAGCGGGCCCCGCACTCCCCCTTCGACTCCACGGCGACGGAGGAGCTCGGCCAGAACGCGATCGTCATCCGCGTCCAGCCCGACGAGGGCATGACCGTCCGCTTCGGCTCCAAGGTGCCGGGCACCTCGATGGAGATCCGGGACGTGTCGATGGACTTCGCCTACGGCGAGTCGTTCACCGAGTCGAGCCCGGAGGCGTACGAGCGGCTCATCCTGGACGTGCTGCTCGGCGACGCGAATTTGTTCCCCCGTCACCAGGAAGTGGAAGAGTCCTGGAAGATCCTCGACCCGATCGAGGAGTACTGGGCGGCGCACGGCCGTCCGGCGCAGTACGCGTCGGGCAGCTGGGGACCGACGGAAGCCGACGAGATGCTCGCACGAGACGGACGGAGCTGGCGCAGGCCATGAAGATCGACCTGACCGACACCACGGCAAGCAAGATCAACAAGGCGTTGGTGCAGGGCCGCCGCGCCATCGGCACCCCGGCCGTGGGCATGGTCCTGACGATGGTCATCGTCACGGACGAGGAGAACGCCTACGACTCGATCAAGGCCGCCGAGGAAGCCTCGCACGAGCACCCCTCGCGGACCCTGGTCGTCATCAAGCGGCACGCCCGCACCCTGCGCGACCGCACCCACTCCCGGCTCGACGCCGAGGTCCGGGTCGGCTCGGAGGCCGGCGCCGGCGAGACGGTCGTGCTGCGCACCTACGGCGAGGTGTCCGACCACGCCGACTCGGTCGTCCTGCCGCTGCTGCTGCCGGACGCCCCGGTCGTGGTGTGGTGGCCGGTGGAGGCCCCCGACACCCCGTCCAAGGACCCGCTCGGCGCGCTCGCCCAGCGCCGGATCACCGACCTGTACGCGGCGCTCAAGCCGATGGAGGTCCTGGAGACCCGGGCCCGCAACTACGCGCCCGGCGACACCGATCTCGCCTGGACCCGGCTGACGCTGTGGCGATCGATGCTGGCCGCCGCCCTGGACCAGGCCCGCACGAAGATCACCTCGGCAGCCGTCGAGGCCGAGGCCGACAACCCCAGCGCCGAACTGCTCTCGCGCTGGCTGGAGGCCCGGCTGAAGGTGCGCGTGGACCGCGTGGTCACCGCCGGACCGGTCGTCACCGCCGTGCGCCTCGGCACCGCGAACGGCGAGATCGTCATCGACCGGCCCGAGGGCCCGCTCGCGACGCTGACCCTGCCGGGCCAGCCGCCGCGGACCCTCGCGCTCAAGGTCCGCCCCACCTCCGAACTCATCGCCGAGGAGCTGCGCCGCCTCGACGCCGACGAGATGTACGCCATCGCCCTGAAGGGCGAGGCCGCCAAGGAGAACGCCTGACATGGCAGCGACCCAGCGAACCGGGTTTCCCCAGCTCACCCACCGGCCCGAGTGGACGGCTCTCGCCGACCACCGCGCCGAGGGCCGGCCGCACCTGCGCGAGCTGTTCGCGCAGGACCCCGGCCGCGCCGAGCGGTACGTCGTACGGGTCGGGGACCTGTACATCGACTACAGCAAGCACCTGATCACCGACGAGACGCTGGCCCTCCTGCAGGAACTCGCCACCGCCACGGACGTGTTCGGCCTGCGGGACGCCATGTTCCGCGGCGAGAAGATCAACGTCACCGAGGACCGGGCCGTGCTGCACACCGCGCTGCGCGCCCCGCGCGACGCGGTGATCGAGGTCGACGGCGAGAACGTGGTGCCGAAGGTGCACGCGGTCCTCGACACGATGGCGCGCTTCGCCGACCGGGTCCGCTCCGGCGAGTGGACCGGCCACACCGGCAGGCGGATCAGGAACGTCGTCAACATCGGCATCGGCGGCTCCGACCTCGGCCCCGCGATGGCGTACGAGGCCCTGCGCCCGTACACCGCACGGGAGTTGACGTTCCGCTTCGTGTCCAACGTGGACGGCGCCGACCTGCACGAGGCGACCCGCGACCTGGACCCGGCGGAGACCCTGTTCATCGTCGCGTCCAAGACGTTCACGACGATCGAGACGATCACCAACGCGACCTCGGCGCGTTCGTGGCTGCTGAGGGCGTTCGACGGCGACGACAAGGCCGTGGCGAAGCACTTCGTGGCCCTGTCCACGAACGCCGGGAAGGTCACCGAGTTCGGCATCGACCCGGACAACATGTTCGAGTTCTGGGACTGGGTCGGCGGCCGCTACTCGTACGACTCCGCCATCGGGCTGTCCCTGATGATCGCGATCGGCCCGGACCGCTTCCGCGAGATGCTGGACGGCTTCCACCTGGTCGACGAGCACTTCCGCACCGCCCCCGCCGAGGCCAACGCCCCGCTGCTGCTGGGCCTGCTGGGTGTCTGGTACGGCGACTTCTTCGACGCGCAGTCGCACGCGGTGCTGCCGTACAGCCACTACCTGTCGAAGTTCACCGCCTACCTCCAGCAGCTGGACATGGAGTCCAACGGCAAGTCGGTGCAGCGCGACGGCAGGCCCGTCGAGTGGCAGACCGGGCCGGTGGTGTGGGGCACGCCCGGCACCAACGGGCAGCACGCGTACTACCAGTTGATCCACCAGGGCACCAAGCTGATCCCGGCGGACTTCATCGGCTTCGCCCGCCCGGCCGGCGAGCTGAGCGGGGAACTCAGGGCGCAGCACGACCTGTTGATGGCCAACTTCTTCGCCCAGACCCAGGCCCTCGCCTTCGGCAAGAGCGCCGAGGAGGTCCGCGCGGAGGGCGTGGCCGAGGAGCAGGTGGCGCACCGCACCTTCCACGGCGACCACCCCACCACCACGATCCTGGCCGGCGAGCCGACCCCGTCCGTGCTCGGCCAGCTCATCGCCCTCTACGAGCACAAGGTGTTCGTCCAGGGCGCGATCTGGAACATCGACTCCTTCGACCAGTGGGGCGTCGAACTCGGCAAGGTCCTCGCCAAGCGCGTCGAGCCCGCTCTCACCGAGGGCGCGGACGTCCCCGGTCTCGACCCCTCCTCGAAGGCCCTCGTCGCCGCCTACCGCACTCTCAAGAACGCAACGGAGAACTGATCATGCAGCTCGGTCTCATCGGTCTCGGCAAGATGGGCGGCAACATGCGCGAGCGGATCCGCCGCGCCGGCCACACCGTCATCGGCTACGACCGCAACCCCGACGTCTCCGACGTCAAGTCCCTCGAAGAGCTGGTCGAGAAGCTCGACGCGCCCCGCCACATCTGGGTGATGGTCCCGGCCGGCACCGCCACCCAGACCGTCGTCGACGAACTCGGCGACCTGCTCCAGCCCGGCGACACGGTCATCGACGGCGGCAACTCCCGCTGGACCGACGACGAGAAGCACGCCGCGGCCCTCGCCATCAAGGGCATCGGCTTCGTCGACGCCGGTGTCTCCGGCGGCGTGTGGGGCCTGCAGAACGGCTACGCGCTCATGGTCGGCGGCGACAAGGAGCACGTCGAGCGGCTGCACCCGATCTTCGAGGCGCTCAAGCCGGAGGGCCCCTACGGCTACGTCCACGCGGGCCGGGTCGGCGCCGGGCACTTCTCCAAGATGGTCCACAACGGCATCGAGTACGCCATGATGCAGGCGTACGCCGAGGGCTGGGAGCTGCTGGAGAAGGTGCACTCGGTGGAGAACGTGCGCGAGGTGTTCCGCTCCTGGCAGGAGGGCACCGTCATCCGCTCCTGGCTGCTCGACCTCGCGGTCAACGCCCTGGACGAGGACGAGCACCTGGAGAAGCTGCGCGGCTACGCGGAGGACTCCGGCGAGGGCCGCTGGACGGTCGAGGCGGCCATCGACAACGCCGTCCCGCTGCCCGCGATCACGGCGTCGCTGTTCGCCCGGTTCGCCTCGCGCCAGGACGACTCCCCGCAGATGAAGATGATCGCCGCGCTGCGCAACCAGTTCGGCGGCCACGCGGTCGAGAAGAAGGGCTGAACCACCGTGGGGGACCTCCTGCTGGTCCGCCACGGTGAGACGGAGTGGAGCCTGTCGGGCCAGCACACCAGCTGGACCGACCTGCCCCTGACCGAGCACGGCGAGGAACAGGCCAAGTCCCTCGCCCCGCTCCTCACCGGGCGGACGTACGCCCGCGCGCTGGCCAGCCCGCTGGGCCGCGCGATACGCACCGCCGAACTGGCGGGCCTGAGCGGGCTCGTGACCGACCCCGACCTGCACGAGTGGGACTACGGCGGCTACGAGGGCATCACCACGGCCGACATCCACACCACCCGCCCCGGCTGGGACCTGTGGACCGACGGTGTGCCGCCCGGCCCCGAGGGCCACCCGGGCGAGTCGCCCGCGCAGATCGGCGCCCGCGCCGACCGGGTGCTGGCCCGGGTCGACACGGCGCTCGCCGAGGGCGCCGGGGACGTGGTCCTCGTGGCCCACGCCCACTTCCTGCGGGTGCTCACCGCCCGCCGGCTGGGCCTCGCACCCGCCGAGGGCCGGCTGTTCCAGCTGGCCACCGGCACGGTCAGCCGGCTCTCCACCGAGCACGGCCGGCCCGTGATCGCCGAGTGGAACAGGCGGGCGTGACGGCCGTCAGCCGTACGCCCGCCCGTCCCGCGGCCCGGTTCACCCCCTGCGGTGGGCCGGGCCGCAGTCGTACAGCCGGTTCGTGTGGTCGCGCGATCCGTCGTACGCGGCCGCCGGGACGGGCGCGCAGTGATCGCTCGTCCAGCGCACCAGCCCGCCGACGAGCGTGTGCGCCCCGTGCCGGTGCGCGGCCCGGACGTCGGTCCGCTTCAGGACGACGTAGCGCAGCCGGCCGGAGTCGATCAGCCGGTGGAAGCGGGCGGAGGAGGGGTACGGGACCCGCCCGGTGAAGCCGCCCATGGGCATGACGTGCGCGTTCGCCGAGATGACGTACGGCGCGGCGGACCACCAGCCGGGGACGGCGGCCAGGTACTCGGCGCCGTGCCGGTGCGCGGTGAGATAGCCGAGCAGGTGCTGCTGGGCGGGGTCCAGTTGGGCGAGCGGGTTGCCCGAGCGGTGGCTGGTGGGCCCGACCCGGGCCAGCGAGCCGGGCTGGTTGTAGCGCAGCGACAGCGCCGACGCCGACCAGGCGGCGGGCACGAGCAGGGCCGCGGCCAGGCCCACGGCAAGACCGGCCCGGGCCACGCGCGGGCGGCGCCGGAGCACGGCCAGGGCCAGGGCGACCACGGCGAGGACGGCGGCGGCCGGGCCCGACCAGGGCAGGAAACGCGGGTACCACAGGGTCAGCGCCACGCACCAGGCGGCGTTGACGGCGAGCGCCACCGGCAGCACCCAGCCCTGCGGGCCGCCCCTGAGCCCGGCCCGCCAGGCCCGTACGACACCGGCGCCGGCGAACGCAGCGAGCGCGACCGCGACCACCCCCATGTAGTAGGTGTGCCCGGTCACGCTGCCGAAGCTGAAGACGAAGAAGAACGTCGCCAGCCACACGCCCCACAGCACCTGCCCGGCGAGCACCCGGTCCGTGCGGGCCGGGCGCCGCCGCCACAGCGCCAGGGCGCCGCCGACGAGCCCGAGCGCGGCCAGCGGGTAGAGCCACCCGGTCTGGGTGGCGAGCCCGGGGCTGAACATCTTCCACACGCTGTCGCCCATGCCGGGGCCCGAACCGGCCGCCCGCAGGCTCTCGTTGGGCGCGACGCTGCCGGTGCCGGCCGCGTCGACGCCGACCGTGTGGAAGCGGGTGAGGAAGTTGTAGCCGACGACCAGGCCGAACGCCGAGTTGTCGGTGGTGCCGTCGAGATACGGGCGGGCGGAGCCCGGGGTGAGGGTGGCCGCGACCATCCACGACACCGACACCGCGAACATGACCGCGGCGGCGAGCGCGAGGTCCCGCAGCCGGCGGCGCAGGCTCGGCGGGGCGGCGACCAGGTAGGTGCCGGCGAGCGCGGGCAGCACCGCCCAGGCCTCCAGCATCTTGCACTGGAAGGCGACGCCCACCCAGAACCCGGCGAGCAGCAGCGGGCCCACCCGGCCCCGCTCGGTCGCGCGCCAGGCCGCCTCGGCGGCGAGCAGGAGCAGCAGGACGAACGGGGCGTCCTCGGTGACGGACCGACCGAGGCCGATCGTCACCGGGGTGAGGGCCAGGAAGGCCGCCGCCAGCAGCCCGGCCGGCACGCCCGCCCAGCGCCTGACCAGCACATGGAGCAGGACCACCGAGGCGACGATCTCCAGGGCCTGCGGCAGCACCAGCGCCCACGGGTGGAAGCCGAACACCAGCGCCGACAGTGCCTGCGGCCACAGGAAGCCGGGCAGTTTGTCGATGGTGAGGGTGTTGCCCGGGTCGAA
Source organism: Streptomyces monashensis (assembly GCF_001866665.1). Lineage (GTDB taxonomy): Bacteria > Actinomycetota > Actinomycetes > Streptomycetales > Streptomycetaceae > Streptomyces > Streptomyces monashensis. The sequence continues at coordinate 136,533 of NZ_MLYO01000076.1, forward strand.
GGAGCCGAACAGGAACGCGACCGGGTTGTCCGTCATGCTGCGCACCGCGGCGGCGTAGAAGCCGTGGAACGAACTGTGGTCGAGGCCCCACAGGCACAGCAGCGCGGCGAGTGCGGCTATGGCCACCAGTACCGGGCGTTCGTACCGCTGGGCGGGCGGGCGGGGCGCGGCCGCGGGCGGCGGCCCGCCGTCCCGGACGACCGACTCGGTGGAGGTGCTCAGCATGAACGGCCTTTCAGGCTCCCGGAAAACGTGTGACACGGGCGCAGCGCGCATACCGGATCTTGCGGAGTATCCGCGTCCGGAGATGTACGGAGCCTGAACCGGAGCTGAATCCGGTGGAGGTCTCACCGCCCTCTCACCCCTACGGGAGATCCGGTAAGAGGCCGGTCAGTTCAACGCAAGAGCCGTCCCGTGTGCTGAGCCGCGAGCCGCACCGGCGCGTTGACGGCACCGTACCCCTGGTGGCCGGGATCGCGCTGGACGAGTTCGAAGAAGACCCGGCCGACCGTCTCGGTGTAGCAGTGCCGGAAGGCGCCGCCCGCGTCGCGGTCGTAGAGGATGCCGAGCTCGTGGTACGTCTCCAACTCACCCTCGGCGAAGGCGAATCGGGCGGCGAGGTCGTCGTAGTAGTTGTCCGGGACCGGCAGCAGCCGGCCGCCGGCCGCGCGCAGGGCGCGGGCGGCGGCCACCACGTCGTCGGTGGCCAGTGCGATGTGCGCGGCGTGCACCGTCCCGTCGGCGGGCGCCGCGCCGACGGTGAGCGCGATACGGACACCGCCGTCGGCGCTCGCGACGGCCCTGCTGCGGCGCAGCCCGTAGGGGTCGGCGAGGTCGATGCTCTCGCGGGCGTCCAGCCCGAGGACGCTGCGGTGGAAGAGCGTCGCCGCGTCGTAGCGGTGCCAGGGCTGGGTGAGGGCGAGGTGGTCGATGCGGGTGGCGCCGGCGGGCCCGGGGGCGTCCGGCAGTGCGGCGAAGTCGCCTCGCCAGCGCGGGAGCCGGGACGGGTCGGAGGTCTCGTCGGCGAGGAAGAACAGCTCCGTGCCGTCGGGTGCGGCGACCGCGTCCAGCGGGGCGTCCTCGGGGGCGCGGCGGCAGGGCAGGACGGGGGCGTGCAGGGCCTCGGCGCGGCGGGCGGCGCCGGCGGGGTCGGGAGACGCGAGCCCGATCGCGGCGAGCCGGGTGCCGTCACGGCGGTCGGCGCCGGTGTTGACGAGGATGCGGGCCGCACCGTGCTCCCACAGGTCGACGGGTTTGCCGCGGTGCCGGGCGGTGCGGGCGAAGCCGAGGGCGGCCAGCAGGGCGGTGACCGGTTCGGCGTCCGCGGTGAGGAGTTCGGCGAAGGCGATCCCCGTGGGGACGACCCGCGGCGGCAGCTCGGCGGCGCCGACGGCCTCCTGGAGCAGCAGCAGGGACCGGTGGGCGTCCACGGCGGTGGCACCGGCATCGGCCTGCCGGTGGACGTCGTTGAACACCTCCAGCGACAACGGCCCCCGGTAGCCGGCGTCGAGGACGTGCCGCAGCAGTCCCGCGACGTCGAGGCCGCCCTGGCCGGGGAAGCAGCGGTGATGGCGGCTCCACTGGAGGACGTCCATGGCCGGCAGCGGCGCGTCGGCGAGCTGGAGGAAGAAGATCCTGTCGCCGGGTATGTCCGCGATGCCGCGGGGGTCCGAACCGCGGGAGAGGATGTGGAAGCTGTCCAGGCAGGTGCCGAGCGCGGGGTGTCCGGCCGCCTCGACGATGCGCCACGCGTGGTCGTACGTGTTCACATGCCGCCCCCAGGCCAGTGCCTCGTACGCCACCCGGATCCCGAACTCCTGGGCGAGGTCGGCGAGTCGGGCCAGCTGTGCGGTGGCGAGTGCGTCGTCGTCCACGGCGAGCGGGCTGACGCTGGAGCACACGAGCACGGTGTCGGCACCGAGCCGCCGCATCAGCTCGAACTTGTGCCGGGCACGCTTCAGGTTTCCGGCGTGGACCTTCTCCGGAACGGCCTCGATGTCCCGCATCGGCTGGTACAGGTCGATCCGCAGCCCGAGATCGGCGCACCGGGCGCGGATCTCCTCGGGCGGGAGCGGGCTGGCGAGCAGGTCGTTCTCGAAGATCTCCACCCCGTCGAACCCGGCCCGCGCGGCGGCGGTGAGCTTCTCGGTGAGGGAGCCGCTGAGGGAGACGGTGGCGATGGAGGTGCGCAGCGCCCCGTACGGGGCGCGGGCCGTGCCGGCGTGCGGCTCCGCCGCGTGGGCACGGTCAACCGCGACGAAGCCGTCCCCGGTCATCCGGCCAGACTCCCCGAACGCTCAGCCCCCGCCAGCTCCGCGAGGTCGCCCAGCATGCGCCCGCTGTCCGGCTCCACCCCCGTGAACAGCCGAAACGCGTCCGCGGCCTGGAACACGGCCATCCCGCCCCCGGGCAGCACGGCACAGCCGCGCTCCCGCGCGACCCGCACCAACTCGGTCTCCAGCGGCCGGTACACCACCTCGGCCACCCACGATCCGGCCCGCAACAGCTCGGCGGGCAGCGGCAGTCCGGGATGGGCGGCCATACCCGTAGGGGTCGCGTGGACGAGTCCCCCCGCACCGTCGGCCTCCGCCAGCAGCACGGGCAGCTGATCGGCGGCCGCCGCCTGCGCCCGGCCGGGGCCGAAGTGCCGTACGAGCGACTCGGCGAGCCCGGCCGCGCGGCCGGGCAGCGCGTCGACGACCGTCACCCGCCCCGCGCCCAGGGTCAGCACGGCGTGCGCCACCGCCGCGCCCGCGCCCCCCGCGCCGAGCTGGACGACCCGCTCCAGAGGGGCGTCCGGCAGGCCGCGCGCGAAGGACGCGGCGAAGCCGGTGACGTCGGTGTTGTGACCGACGGCCCGGCCGTCGGCGCCGAAGACGACGGTGTTGACCGCGCCGAGCGCCTCGGCGCGCGGGTCGAGCGCGTCCAGGTGACCGAGGACGAGCTGCTTGCAGGGGTGGGTGATGTTGAGCCCGTCGAAGCCGAGGTCGCGGGCGGCCCGGACCAGGTCGCCGACGGCCTCCGGGGCGACACCGAGGACGTCGATGTCGAGAAGCCGGTAGAGGAGGCGCAGGCCCTGCCGGTCCGCCTCCCGCTGGTGCAGGGCGGGGCTGAGCGAGGGGCCTATGCCGGCCCCGACCAGCCCGACGAGATACGAGTCCTTGGCCACGCGGACCTCCCGAGGCGACGCTAATGTACGAACCAGTACGTTAGCTATATCAGCGGCGGGAGTCCCGGGGAAGCCCCCGGCGGCGTCCGGGGCCCTGCTTCTACAATCACCGGCACCACCGACGAGTGCTCCGCCCCGGTGTCCCCGGCCCCGAAGGAACCCGATGACCAGCGTCGAAGAACCCCTGCACCCCGGCGGGAAGCTGCGCGACGCCGCCCGCACCCGGGCCGAGATCCTCGACGTGGCCACGCAGGAGTTCGCGCGGGCCGGCTACGACGGCGCCCGCGTCGACGAGATAGCGGCCCGCACCCGCACCACCAAGCGGATGATCTACTACTACTTCGGCGGCAAGCAGCAGCTGTTCACGGCCGTGCTGGAGCGGGCGTACGGCGTGATCCGGGAGGCCGAGCAGCGCCTGGACGTCGAGCACCTGGACCCGGTCGCGGCGATCCGGCGCCTCGCCGAGCTGACCCTCGACCACCACGAGCAGCACCCGGACTTCATCCGCCTGGTCAGCATCGAGAACATCCACGGCGCCGAGCACATCGCGGCCTCCGAGAAGCTCGCACGGATCGGGTCCCCGGCGCTGGACGTGATCCGCCGGATCCTCACCGCCGGACAGGAGTCCGGGCTGTTCACGGCCGACGTGGACGCGGTCGACCTGCACGCGGTGATCAGCTCGTTCTGCTTCTTCCGGGTCGCCAACAGGCACACGTTCGGCGCCCTGTTCGGCCGCGACCTGGCGGACCCGGGCCGGCGCGAGCACTACCGCACCATGCTCGGCGACATGGTGATCGCGTACCTGACGGCGGAGCGGGCGGACGACTGACTGCCCGCACACGCCCGCGTGGCCTCCGCGCGACGTCGGCACGACGTCCGCGGCGACGTCCGCGCGCAAAGGCTCGTGCACGGTCTCTTGACACACGGGAAACAGCGGCGCAACATCCCATCCACCACGACTAACTATCCAGTGGGTTAATTAGCCGCCGTGATCCGGCCCTCGCCCGCTCCCCTCGCCGCCCGACTCCCCTCTTCCACAGGGTGACGTTCCCCCGAAGGAGCACCGCCGTGTCCGAGTCCGTCCCCGCGCCCGCCCCCAACGCCCCTGCCGGCCAGCCCTGGAAGGCGGCGACGGCCGCCTGGATCGGCAGCGCGCTGGAGTACTACGACTTCTTCGCCTACGGCAGCGCCGCCGCCCTGGTCTTCCCGAAGGTGTTCTTCGACGCCTCCGATCCGGCCACCGCCACCCTGCTCTCGCTCGCCACCTTCGGCGTCGCCTACGCCGCCCGGCCGCTCGGCGCGCTGGTCCTCGGACACGTCGGCGACCGGCTCGGCCGCAAGAAGATCATGGTGTTCACACTGGTTCTGATGGGTCTGTCGACGTTCCTGATCGGCTGTCTGCCCACCCGCGCCCAGGCCGGCTCCCTCGCCCCCGTGCTGCTCGTGCTCTGCCGTGTCCTGCAGGGCATATCGGCGGCCGGCGAGCAGGCCGGCGCCAGCTCCATGAGCCTGGAACACGCGCCGGAGCACCGGCGCGGGTTCTTCACCAGCTTCACGCTCAGCGGCACCCAGGGCGGCCAGCTCATCGCCACGCTCGTCTTCATCGCGGTGGCGCAGCTCCCCGAGAACCAGCTGCTCTCCTGGGGCTGGCGGGTGCCGTTCTGGCTGAGCGTGGCGGTCGCCGTCGCCGGCTACGTCATCCGGCGCCGGCTGCGTGAGACGCCCGCCTTCACCCGGCAGGCCGCCACCGAGGGCGTGGCGAAGCTGCCGCTGGCGGTGCTGCTGCGCGAACACGGGACGGACGTGCTGCGCGTGATCGCGGGCTCGCTGATCGCCTCCGTCAGCACGATCTTCACGGTGTGGGCGCTGGCCTACGCCACCAGCGACGCGGTCGGCATGTCCCGTACCTCGATGCTGTGGGTGGGCGCCCTCGCCAACCTGGTCGCCCTCGGCGCGATCCCGCTGTGGGCGACCCTGTCGGACCGGATCGGGCGCAGGCCGGTGTTCCTGATCGGCGCGGTCGGCAGCGCGGTGTCCATGGCCGGGTATCTGTGGGCGGTCTCCACCGGCTCCTACCCGCTGACCCTGGCCCTCGGCATCGTCTCCTTCGGCGTGCTCTACAGCGCGGCGAACGGCGTGTGGCCCGCCTTCTACGGCGAGATGTTCGCGACCCGGGTCCGGCTGTCCGGCGTGGCGATCGGCACCCAGACCGGCTTCGCGGTGGCCGGGTTCGCGGTCACCTTCGCGGCCGAGATCGCCGGTCCGGGCGGCGCCGACTGGGGGGCGGTGGCCCTGTTCACGGCCGCGCTGTGCGTCCCTCCGGTCGTCGCCGCGCTCAGCGCCCGCGAGACGCACGCCGTCCCGGCGGAACTGCTCGGCGAGCGGAGGAGCGGGCGGCGGACGGCGCAGGCGGAGCGGATCACGGCCTGATCGGGAGCCGCCCGCGCGGCACACCCCGGATGCGCACTAGGGGCGCGGGTGGTGGGGCTCGTACAGGGCGATCTCGCCGCCGCCCGGCAGGCGGACCGCGGTCACCCGGCCCCAGCGGGCCTCCTCCACCGGGCGGCTGAACTCCGCTCCCCGCTCGGCGAGTTGGCGCCGGGTCTCGTCCAGGTCGTCGCACGTCAGCATCAGCTCGTGCGAGGGGGTGCCGTCGGTGGGGTGGCAGGCCACCTCGGTGGGCGGCGCCTTGAAGATGAGCCATCCGCTGCCCGCGTCGACGTAGTTCCAGCAGAGGGTCCCGCGCAGAAAGGCCCGGTCGGCCTCCGGGTCCCGGCTGTAGAGCACCACATGTGCACCGTTGATCACGCGGGGGAGGCTAGTGCGGCGGGCAGGCCCGGACAAGCACCGCGCCCGGCGGCCGCCGGGCATGTCCGGCCCCCGGCGGGAATCACCCGCCGGGGCGGGTGGCCGCGCGACCGTCCCGCGCGCACGCTGGGATCCGTAGGGAACGCCGACCGGGCACGGTCCCGGAACGGAGGAGGAGCCATGAGCGGCCCACCACACCCCATGACGTTCCTTCCGCTCAGGCCCACCGTGGTCAGGGCGCCGGGGCCACCGCGGCGTCGAGCAGCGGGCCCAGTTCCCGTACGGCCCAGGTCAGCGGCCGTACGTCCTGGTCGGCGCGGGCCAGCAGGATCGCACCCTCCAGGGTGCTGATCATCAGCGTGGCCAGGGACGCGGCGCGGGCCGCGGGGACGCCCATGCCGGCCAGGGCCTCGGCGAGCGGGGTCCGCCAGGCCGTGAAGGCGGCGGCCGCGGCCTCGCGGGCCGAGCCGCCGGCGGCGGCGCACTCGGCGGCGGCCGCGGCGACCGGGCAGCCCGCGGCGAAGCCCTCTGCCGCGTACTCGTCGGTCCACTGCGCGACCATCGCCGCGAACAGGGCGCTCGGGCTCGGCTCGTCCAGGCTCGCGACGAAGCGGCCGATCCGCCCGCCCGCGTACCGTCCGGCCCAGCCGACCGCCTCATTGACCAGCTGTTCCTTGCCGCCCGGGAAGTAGTGCTGCAGGGACCCGCGCGGCGCGCCGGCATGGACGGCGACCTCACGCATTCCGGTCGCGGTCACGCCGTGTCGCCGGATGAGCTCGACCGCGCTGACGACCATCCGCTCCCGCGGCCCCGGCCGCTCCTCGCCCATCGCCGACCTCCGTTCCGTGCCGGCCCCAGCCTATGACCACGGTCATAACTGCCGCCACCAGGACGGCGGACCGGCGACCGTCACCCCCGCTCACTCCTTCTTCGGGATCCCGTACACCCGTTCCACCCGCAGCCGTACGACCAGGCGCCGGTCGCGGACCATCGCCGCACGGTAGTCGTCCCAGTCGGGGTGTTCGCCGAGGACGTCGCGGTAGAGGCGGACCAGCTCCTCGACCGTGTCGTCGTGCGGGTCGCGGGCGACCGGGGTCAGTTCGGCGGTGCCCTCGGCGACGGTGTACGCCCAGCGGTCGGCGCTGGTGACGTGGTACGAGGCGCGGGGGTCGCGGCGCAGGTTGCGGGTCTTGGCGCGGTCGTCCGTGACGGAGATCCGGATGAGCCGCTCGTCGGGGTCGTAGGCGTGGCTGACGTTGGACAGCTGGGGGCGGCCGTCCTGCTTGAGGGTGACCAGGGTGCCGCCGTGGCCCGAGGAGAGCAGGTCGAGCAGGGCGTCCTGTGTGGTGTCGTGAGTCATATCACGGTCAACTCGGCGGTGCGGGCCGCGCATTCCCACGGACGACACCGATAGTAGACAGTGTCTACCCACGCCTGGTAGACACCGTCCATGACCGATTCCGACAACGGGTTGCGGGAGCGTCTGGTCGACGTCGGGGTGGAGCTGCTGGCCGCCGAGGGGCCGGCGGCGCTCACCCTGCGGGAGATCGCACGGCGCGCCGGCGTCTCGCACGGGGCGCCGCGCCGCCACTTCCCCACCCACCTGGAACTGCTGTCCGCCATCGCCCGCCGGGGCTTCGCCGACCTCGCCGAACGCGTGCGGCACACGCCCGGCAGCGGCGCCGGCGCCGGGCCCCGCGCACAGGTGGCCGCGCTGGCGCGGACGTATCTGGAGTTCGCGCTGGAGAACCCGGGAATGTACGAGCTGATGTTCCGTCATGATCTGCTGGAGAGCGGGCATTCGGGGTTGCGGCAGACGAGCCTTCCGCTCTTCGCGCTGCTCTCCGGGCTGGTCGGCGAGGTGCGGCCGGAGGCCGACGCCCGGCGGGCGGCGGGGGCGCTGTGGGCGAACCTGCACGGGATCGCCCAGCTGTGGCGCTGGCGCAGTCTTCAACTCGCCCTGGACAGCGAGGACGTCGGGCCGTTGCTCGATGCGGCCCTGGCGGCGCACCTGGGCCCGGAGGGCGGGCGGTGAACCGGCGGTGGACGCTGGTGAGCAGTGTGGCGGGCGCGGTGGTCGTGGCGCTGGACGGTACGGTCCTCACGGTCGCGCAGCCGTGCCTGCAAAGGGAGTTGGGCGCGTCGTTCGCCGAGGTGCAGTGGTCCAGTACGGCGTATCTCGTCGCGGTGGCGAGCCTGCTGGTGTTCGCGGGCCGGCTCGGTGACCGGTACGGGCACCGGCGGGTGTTCGCGCTCGGCCTGCTGGGCTTCGGGGCGGCGTCGACGGGGATCGGTCTCGCGCCCGGGGTGGGCTGGGTGATCGGGCTGCGGGCGGTGCAGGGGGCGTTCGGTGCGTTGTTGCAGCCGGCCACGCTGGGCATGCTGCGGGCGGCGTTCCCGCCTCAGCTGCTGGCGAAGCCGCTCGCCGTGCGGACGGCGGCGATCGGGCTGGCGGCGGCAGCGGGACCCGTCGTGGGCGGCGCGCTGGTGACGGGGCTGGGCTGGCGGGCGGTGTTCCTCGTGAACGCACTGCCCGCGCTCGCCTTCGGCCTGCCGGCCCTGCTGCGCCCGGAGCGGACCCCGGCCGTCGGTGCCGGGACGGCGCTGGACGTACCGGGTGCGGTGCTGCTCGCGGTCGCGCTGGCCGCTCTGGTGCACGCGCTGACCGCCGGGGCCGTCTCCTGGCCGGGGCTCGCCCTCGCCGGGGCCGCCGCGGCCGTCCTCGTCCGGCACGAGCGGCGTACGGCGAGTCCGCTGCTGCCGCCGGGCGTCGTCGGCTCACGGGTGGTCGCGGCCGCGCTCGGCGTCCTGGTCACGGTGTCGGCGTCGCTGTTCGGCACGCTCTTCGTGGCCACGTACGTCCTCCAACGCGGCCTCGGGCTCGACCCGTTGCAGAGCGCCCTGCGCAGTCTGCCGCTGGCCGTGCTGATGGTGGCGTCCGCCGCGCTGTGCCCGGTGCTGCTGCGCCGCCTCGGTGCGCGCCGTACGACGGCGGGGGCGGCGGCGCTGCTCGCGCTCGGGGTCCTCGTGCTGTCGCAGGCCGCGTCCGCGCCGGCGTTCGGCTGCGGCTTCGCCCTGCTGGGCGCCGGGTTCGGGACCGTGATGGTGGCGGCCACGCACGTCGTCGTGACGGCGACGGAGGTGGCGGTGGCCGGGGTGGCGGGCGGCTTGCAGCAGACGGCGCTGAACGTGGGTCCCGCCCTGGGCGTGGCCGCGGCGAGCGCGCTGCTGGGCGCCGGGACCGAACCGGCGCTGCTCGTCCTCGCGGCCGTCGCGGCGCTCGGTGCGCTGCCGGCCTGCGCGCTGTCCCGGGCCCACGGCGTCGCGTCGGTCACACCCGGCGCCGGAGATCACCTCCGGCACTCCGTTTCTGCGCGACGATGAGCACCGGACGCGGACCGGGTGGTCGGGCGGGGTCGCGTACGACGGCGAGCGGAGGAGAGCGATGGCGGGGCTGGGGCAGGAAGTCGAGCCGGGCGAGGCGGGGCTGGACGCCGCGGGGCTGGACCGGCTGGAGCGGTACCTCGCCGGGCACGTGGACGCGGGGCGGCTGCCCGGCTTTCTGCTGGCCCTGGCCCGCGGCGGGCGCGTCGCGCACCTCACGGTGTACGGGCGGCGCGATGTCGCGGGCGAACTGCCGGTGGAGTCGGACACGTTGTGGCGGATCTACTCGATGACCAAGCCGGTCACCGCCGTGGCCGTGCTACTGCTGGTGGAGGAGGGCCGGCTGGGCCTGGACGATCCGCTGGAGCGGTATCTGCCCGCGTTCGCCGAACCCCGGGTGTACGACGGCGGTTCGGGGGACGGCCTCACCACCCGCCCGGCCGCCGGACCGATCCGGATCCGTCATCTGCTCACCCACACCGCCGGGTTGACCTACGGCTTCTACCACCACCATCCGGTCGACGCCCTGTACCGCGACTCGGGGCTGGAGTACTCGGTGCCGCCGGGGGCCGATCTGGCCGAGACGGTCGAGGTGTACGCGCGGATGCCGCTGCAGTTCGAGCCTGGCACGCAGTGGAACTACTCGGTCGCCTCGAACGTGCTGGGCCGGGTGGTCGAGGTGGTGTCCGGGCGGCCGCTGGACGTGTTCTTCGCCGAGCGTGTCCTCGGCCCGCTCGGCATGACCGACACCGGGTTCCATCTCGCGCCCGGGCAGGAGCCCCGGCTGGCCGGGCTGTACCGGGAGACGGACGAGGGCGGGATCGCGCCGGTGGCGGGGCTGCCGGTGCACGGCCGGCCGCGGTTCCTGTCGGGCAGCGGCGGCCTGGTCTCCTCGGCGTACGACTTCCACCGGTTCATGGAGATGCTGCGCCGCGGCGGCGAACTGGACGGCCTGCGGCTGCTGTCGGCGGACAGCGTCACGCTGATGACCGGCAACCGGCTGCCCGGCGGTGCCGTCCTGCGCGCCTTCGGCGCCCCGGTCCACCGGGAGCCCGGCAACGACGGCCTGGGCTTCGGTTTCAACGTCTCCGTGGTGGTCGACCCGTCCCGCACCCTGGCCCCGTCCAGCCTCGGTACGTACGGCTGGACGGGCGCGGCCACGACCGTGTTCTGGGTGGACCCGGCCCACGAGCTGACGGTGCAGTTCATGACCCAGGTGCGCCCGAGGACGCTGAAGGTGTTCCCGCAGCTGCGGCGGCTGGTGAGCGAGGCGCTGACCGGCTGACAGCCGGGCCGCAGGAGCCGTCAGGACCCGTGGGCGACGGCGTCCAGGTGCGGCAGGATGTGGTCCATCCGCTCCCGTTTGGTGCGCAGATAGGTGATGTTGCTCTCGCACGGCTCGATCAGCAGCGGCACCCGCTCGGCGACCTGGATGCCGTGCCGGACGAGGGCCTCGCGCTTGCGCGGGTTGTTGGACATCAGCCGGACCGAGCGCACGCCGAGGTCGCGCAGGATCTCGGCGGCGACGCGGTAGTCGCGGGCGTCGACGGGCAGGCCGAGCGCGAGGTTGGCCTCCACGGTGTCCAGGCCCTCGGCCTGGAGCGCCATCGCGCGCAGTTTGGCGAGCAGTCCGATGCCGCGGCCTTCGTGCCCCCTCAAGTACACGACGACACCGCTGCCTTCGGCGACGACGGCGCGCAGCGCGGAGGCCAGCTGGTCGCCGCACTCGCAGTGCCGCGAGCCGAACGCGTCCCCGGTCAGGCATTCGGAGTGCAGCCGGGTCAGCACGTTCTCGGTGCCGATCTCGCCGTACACCAGGGCGACTTGTTCCTCGCCTCGGGCGTGGTCCAGGTATCCGATCGCCTGGAATTTCCCGTACACGGTGGGCAGCGGCGCATTCACGACGCGTTCCGTGTCCGTCCGCCCTGCGGACTTCGAGCCCAGTACGCCGATGTCGACGCCGGTGTTTTCTGTCATGATCTGATTCCTCAAGCGAGACGAAAGGCCGTGAAAAGATGAGTGGTTCGGGCGTGCGGGCGGCGGCACATGCGGGGATGCGCGGGATGCACGGCGTGCTGCCGGCGGACACCACGCAGGACGTACGGGCGCGGGGGGCGGGCGTCCCGGCACAGGTCGGCGTCCTTCCCGTCGGCAGTTTCGAGCAGCACGGGCCCTTCCTTCCGCTGGCGACCGACACGCTGGTCGCGTGTGCCGTGGCGCGGGAGATCGCGGCCGCGTACCCGGTGCACCTCCTGCCTCCGGTGACGATTTCCTGCTCGCACGAGCACGCCGGCTGGCCGGGGACCGTCAGCATCTCCGCCGTGACCCTCCACGCGGTGGTCGCGGACATCGCGGATTCGCTGCGCCGCGGCGGGGTCGGCACGCTCGTCGTGGTCAACGGGCACGGCGGCAACTACGTCCTCGGCAACGTCGTGCAGGAGGCGTCCGCGCGCGGTGAGCGGATGGCGCTGTTCCCGGCCGCCGAGGACTGGGAGAAGGCCCGGGAGCGGGCGGGGGTGGAGACCTCGCTGCTCTCCGACATGCACGCCGGGGAAATCGAGACCTCGATTCTTCTGCACGCTCATCCCGAATTCGTCCGCCCTGGTCACGAGTCCGCCGATTTCCTCGCCGACGACCGTCGTCGTCTGCTCACCGTGGGAATGTCCGCCTATACCGAATCGGGTGTCATCGGCCGTCCTTCCCTGGGGTCGGCGGAAAAGGGGAAGGAACTGCTGGCGAGCCTCGCGGATTCCTTCTCCGCGGTGTTCGCACTGTTCACCGCGTCCGACGGCGGCGGGGACGCGGCGACCGTACGGGGATAGCCGCGCAGCCCGGCGTACCAGCGGGCGACGAGGACGACGGCGCCGGGCAGGCTCGCCACGAAGCTGAGCACGCCGTACACCACGGCGACGGCGACCCCGCTGCCCGCGCCGAGCCCCGCGGCCCCGAACGCCCAGGCGGTGACGCCCTCGCGGGGGCCGAAGCCGCCGATGTTCAGCGGCAGTCCCATGGCGACGAGCGCCAGGACGGCGAGCGGGACCAGCACGGCCACGGAGGCGGCGGAGCCGGCGACCCGGGCCGCGACGACGAACATCGCCAGATGCCCGGCGAGGACGAGGGCCGAGGACAGCGCGACCCCGGGCCCGGCCTGCCGGGACAGCAGCCCCTGCCGGGCCTCGTCGAGGCTCGTGCGCAGCGCGGTCCGGCGCCGGCCGGGGGCGCGGTTCATGCGGACGGCGAGGACGACGGCGAGGATGCCGGCGCCGGCCAGGGCGGCGAGCGGGGCGGCGGCGCGGACGTCGTCGCGGACCGGCGAGGGCAGGACCAGCAGGGCCGCCGCGCCGAACACGGCCAGCGCGATCTGTCCCGCCACCCGCTCCAGCACCACTGCCTTCACGCCGCGCCGCAGGTCACCGGCGCTCTGCCCGTGCCGCACCGCGCGGTGCACGTCGCCCAGGATCCCGCCGGGCAGAGCCGCGTTCAGGAACAGCGCACGGTAGTAGTCGGCGACGGCGGGCCCGAAGGGCAGCCGGATCCGCAGGCCCCGGGCCACCAACTGCCAGCGCCAGGCGCTCAGTACGGTGGTGACCGCGCCGATACCGAGGGCGGCGAGGACGGCCCCGGTATCGATCCGGCGCAGCCCGTCGAGCAGCGCGCCGGTGCCCAGCCGCCACAGCAGCGCGCCGAGGATGACGACACCGGCGGCGGTCCCGAGGTGCGTGCGCAGCGCACGGCCGTCGAGGCGCCGCGAGCCGACGGCGGGCGTGGCGGCGGGAGCGGGGGCGGGTGCCTCGTCGTCCGCCGGTCCGGCGCCCGCGGGGTACGCGGTCGCCCGCGCCGTCATGAGGCGCCGTCCGTCGGGCGGGGCAGGGCCAGCAGGTCGCTGTGGTGGACGACCACCCGCAGCTCACCGGCGGACGAGGCGGCGAGCCGGTCGCGCAGGTAGCGTGCCGCGAGCTCGGCGAGGTCGGGGCGCTGCTCCACGGCCGCACCCACCCAGCCGCGCAGCCACTGTTCGGTCAGCGCGGCCTGTTCGGGTCCGAGGTGCCACGGGCTCGGGTGCACGCGGACGCTCGCGCCGCGCGCGGCGAACGCCTCGCGGGCCACGGTGACCGCGTCCGGGCCGAGCAGGTCCGCGCGCCGCTGGTGGGCGTTGAACGCCTCGGCGATCTCGGCGTCCAGCGGGTCGTGCGGGGTGAGTTCGACGCGTCCGGCGACGGACAGCGTCAGCAGCGCGGGGCACCCGGCGCCGGTGCACGCGTCGGCGAGGGCGACGATCTCCTCGCGGGTGAGGACGTCGAGCAGTGCGGAGGCGGTGACCAGCGAGGCGCCGCTCAGCGCGTCGGGGGTCAGCCGGGCCACGTCCCCGCGTCGGGTCTCGACGGTGACGCGGCTGCCGTCGGCGGCGGAGCGCGGGGAGGCCACGGCGGCGAAGTGCAGCAGATAGGGGTCGCGGTCGTGCAGGATCCAGTGCTGGGCACCGTCGAGGCGGGGTGCGAGCCAGCGGCCCATCGAGCCGGTGCCGCAGCCGAGGTCGTGCACGGCCAGGGCGCCGGTGCGGCCGGGCAGGTCCGCCAGCCCGATCCGCAGCGGGTCCAGCAGGTCCCGCGCACGGGCGGTCGCGTCGGCGCTCTCCCGCAGGTGCAGCCACTCGGGCGCGTACCGGGGCGGTTCGTCGGGCTCGTCGTCCCGCAGCCGTACGGTGGCCCGCTCGCCCGGACGGCCGACGGGACCGGCGCCGGGGACGACCGACGGCACCGAGTCGGCCGCGGCGGCCGCGGGCCCCAGGTCGACAGCGCCCGTACCTGCCACCGTCGCACCGGCCGTCGTCGGACGGGGCTCGCCGGACGCCTCGCCGTCGGTCTCTCCGCGCGGCACGGACTCCACCTCGCTCTCACTCCCCCGCGGCAACCGCGTTCCCCTGGGCCCCGGTTGGGCCGGGACCGCGGCGGCCTCGTCCGTCACGGTGTCGCGTGCCGTCATGCCGCCCTCCCCGGGGTCTCGGGGAGGCGGCCGAGGACCGCGGCCAGGCTGCGGGCGGTGGCGGCCCAGCCGTCGAGCGCGGCGCGCCGGGCGCGGGCCGCGGCCTTGAGCCGGCGGCGTACGTCGGGCTCACCGAACCAGCCGCGCAGTTCGGCGGCGAGCGCGCCGGGGTCCTCCGGCGGGACGAGGATGCCGGGCACCCCGCCGTCGGGGGCGCGGCCGACCGCCTCGGGCACGCCGCCGACGTCGGTGGCGAGCACCGGGATGCCACGGGCGAGCGCCTCGGTCACCGCCATGCCGTAGGTCTCGGCGTACGACGTCAGGACCATCAGGTCGGCGGCGGCGTAGGCGGCGTCGAGGCCGGCGCCGGAGCGCGGTCCGGTCAGGTGCAGCCGGTCGGTGAGGCCGTGCCGGGCGATCAGTTCCCGCAACTGTGCGACGTAGGCGGGGTCGTGGACGAGTCCGCCGACGCACTCGCAGGTCCACGGCAGGTCGCGCACCGCCGCGAGGGCCTCCACGAGCCGGTGCTGGCCCTTGCGCGGGGTCACCGCGGCGACGCACAGCAGCCGGGAGACGCCGTCGGTGCCGGGTGCGAGGGGCGCGATGTCGGCGCCGGGCGGGGCGGCGTGGACCCGGTCGGGGGCGAGGCCGTGGTGGGAGACGAGCCGGCGCACGGCCCAGTCGCTGGTGGCGACGACGGCGGGTACGGCGCGCAGCACGGCTCGTTCGCGGGCGTCGAGGTCGGCGGCGGCCCGCGGGTCGCGGCCGGTCTCGTCGCCGAGCGGCAGATGCACCAGCACCGCGAGGCGCAGGCGTCCGGACTCCGGGGTGACGATCTCGGGTACGCCGCAGGCGACGAGTCCGTCGAGCAGGACGATCGCGTCGTCCGGCAGCTCCCGCAGGGTGCGGGCGAGTGCCTCGCGGGCGGTGCGGTCGGGGCGGGGCCAGGCGCCGGCGGCGATGTGCCGGGTGACCTGCCAGCCGAAGCCGGGCAGGTCGAGGCAGAGCCGGCGGTCGTAGGCGTTGCCGCCGCTGGGCGCGGCCGGGTCGTCGACGCCGGCCGGCATGACGAAGTGCACGGTGCGCAGGGACATGGGGATGATTCCGGCGTGCTGCTCGGCTGCGGTGGGCTGCGCGGGCACGTAGGAGAGCCGCGCCCGCCGAACGGCCGCACCGGTGATGCCGGCCGTATCGGTGATGTCGGTCCTGTCGGTCACAGGGCACGCTCGTAACTCGCCCAGGCGATGTGCGACTCGTGGAGGGTGACGGAGACGGCGGCGATCCCCTTGGCTCCTTCGCCGAGGTTGCCCTTGTGGACGCGTTCGGCGAGCCGGTCGGCGATGACCTTGGCGAGGTACTCGGTGGAGGTGTTGACGCCGGCGAAGTCGGGTTCGTCGTCGAGGTTGCGGTAGTTCAGCTCGGCCGTGATCAGGCGCAGTTCCTGGGTGGCGAGGCCGATGTCGACCACGATGTTGTCCTGGTCCAACTGCTGGCGGCGGAAGGTGGCGTCCACGAGGAACGTGGCGCCGTGCAGTTTCTGCGCGGGTCCGAACACCTCGCCGCGGAAGCTGTGGGCGATCATGATGTGATCGCGGACGGTGATGCTGAACAACGGACGACCCTCCAGGTGCGGCGCGTCTGGTCCCCCGGACCGTGCCTGCCCGGGGATGACGTCTAGTACGGCTCTTCGCTTCCCCGTGTTCAGCCCTCTCTCACTCTTTTCTCAGGTCAGACCGGCCTCGGCGTACCGGATGCGGTGGCACAGGGCCGGGATGTCGCCGGTGGCGAGCCGCGGCATGACGTCGGGAAGTTGCTCGAACCCGCTCTCCCCCGTGATGAGCGCGTCCAGGGCCGGGTCGGCGAGCAGGTCGAGGGCGAGGGCCATCCGGTCGGCGTAACCGCGGCCGGGGCGGGCGGCCGGGGAGACCGTGCCGACCTGGCTGCTGCGCACGGTGAGCCGGCGGGAGTGGAAGGCCTCGCCGAGCGGCAGGCTCACGCGCCGGTCGCCGTACCAGCTCAGCTCCACGACGGTGCCGTCGGGTGCGAGGAGTTCCAGGGCGCGGGTGAGGCCGGCCTCGCTGGCGCTGGCGTGGACGACGAGGTCGCAGTCGCCGAGGGCGCCGTCGGGGGTCGCGAAGTCGACGCCGAGGGCCTCGGCGGTCTTCGCGCGGGCCGGGTCGGCGTCGACGAGCTGGAGGCGGATGCCGGGGAAGCGGGCGAGCAGGGCGGCCACCGAGCAGCCGACCATGCCGCCGCCGACCACGGCGATCCGGTCGCCGATCAGCGGCGAGGCGTCCCACAGGGCGTTGACGGCGGTCTCGACGGTCCCGGCGAGCACGGCCCGTGCGGCGGGCACGGAATCGGGTACGACGGTGACGGCGTTCACCGGGACGACGTAACGGCTCTGGTGCGGGTACAGGCAGAAGACCGTACGTCCGATCAGGTCGGCCGGGCCCTGCTCGACCGTGCCGACGCTGAGGTAGCCGTACTTCACCGGGCCCGGGAAGTCGCCCTCCTGGAACGGCGCCCGCATCACGGCGTGTTGGCCGGGCGGCACCTGGCCGCGGAAGACCAGCGTCTCGGTGCCGCGGCTCACTCCGGAGTACAGCGCGCGTACGAGGACCTCGCCCTCGGCGGGCTCCGCGAGGGTGACGTCGCGCAGTTCTCCGTGGCCGGGCGAGCGCAGCCAGAACGCGCGGGCCGAGCGGTTCATCGGCATCCTCCTGAACAGTGGGCACGTTGTTCACGTACCGAGAAGTGCACAGGCCGCGCACAGTACGCGGCGTTGATCGACTCTGTCACTCGGCCGGAGGGTGTGCGGTGGCCCTGAACAACACGTATGACGCGAGGCTCCAGCAGGAGACCGCTGTGGGAGCGGGCGTACAGATCCTGCTGCTGGCCCTGCTCGGCACGGCCATAGGCATGGGGCCGGCCGGCTGGCTGACGGGGCTGGCGTTCGCGTTCGCCACCTGGGCCGTGCTGGCCCGCGCCCTGCACCGCTCCCGCCTGCGCTCCTTCGGCCCGGCGAACCGGGTCACGCTCGGCCGCGCGACCCTGGTGGGCGGGGTGACCGCGCTGGTCGCGGACTCCTTCGAGAGCTCGCCGCCGGTGACGGTGCTGGTCGGCCTGACCGCCGTCGCCCTGCTCCTGGACGGCGTCGACGGCAAGGTGGCCCGCCACACGGGGACGTCGACGGCCCTCGGGGCGCGCTTCGACATGGAGGTCGACGCGTTCCTGATCCTGGTGCTGAGCGTCTACGTCTCGACGCAACTGGGCGCGTGGGTGCTGCTGATCGGCGGCATGCGGTACGCGTTCGTCGCGGCCGCGCGCCTCGCTCCCTGGCTGAACGCCCCGCTGCCGCCCTCCTTCGCCCGCAAGACGGTGGCCGCGGTGCAGGGCATCGCCCTCCTGGTGGCGGGCGCCGAGCTGCTGCCGCACCTGGCGAACCTCGCGATCGTCCTGCTGGCGCTGGGCTCCCTGGTGTGGTCCTTCGGGCGCGACGTGCACGGGCTGTGGCGTACCTCGCGTACGCCGCTGCGGGTGCCGGCCGAGGCCCCGGTGCTGGAGCTGGAGCTGGCCGCGCGCTGAGCGACGGCGGAGTGGACGAAGGGCCCGGACCGGGAACGCCGGTCCGGGCCCTTCGTCCTGCTCGCGGCTATCGGCGCGGCTGCCGGCTCCGTACGAGCGCGAAGGCCGCGGCGGCGAGGCCGAGGGCGCCGACGACCAGTCCGGCGATGCCGAGTCCGCGGGCCGTGGAGTCGGCGGAGTCGGCGGCCCGGGTGGTGGCGGCGCTCTTGGCGGGGGTGGCCGCACCGGTGTCACCGGCCGTCAGCTTGAGCGCGGGCGCCGGGTTCTCCGGGGCGTTGCCGGCGGTGGGCTCCTCGATCCAGCGGACGACCTTGCCGTCGGAGTACGTCTGGAGTGTCTTGAAGACCAACTGTCCCGTGTCGGAGGGGAGTTGGCCGAAGGCGACATCGAAGTCCTCGTACTGCCCGGCGCCGATCCGCCCGCCGGTGAAGGTGATCTCGGAGGCGGCCTCGGTGATGGTGCCGTCGTCGGTCTTGACCGGCGTCTTCAGCTTGGCCGTGGTGACCTTGGCGGTCCAGCCGTCCTGCGGGTGGACGAGGACGCCGAGGACGGGGTGGTCGGTGGGCAGGAAGACCTGCACCTTGGTGGTGGAGGCGGTGTCCTCCTCGTTGGGCACGCGGAAGGTGAGGACGCCGTCGGTGGCGCCCTTGGCGTAGCTGTCGGGGTGGACGGTGACGTGCGCGGAGGCGGCACCGGCGGCGAGGAGCACGGTGGCGGCGGCACCGGCGACGACGGTCGCGGCGCGGCGCAGGGCCGGACGTGTGGCGGACATGATGGATCGGTCTCCGTACGGGTGACGTGGGTGAAGGGGTCGGATCGGGTACGGGACCGGGATCGGGGGGCCGCGCCGGCTGACCGCGTGCCGCAGCGGGGTACGGCGCGGCGGGGCGGGCTCGGCCGGGAGGCACGGGGTGTGCGGGGCCGGGGCGGGCAGCGGGGCGTCACGCCACCAGGCGGCGAGGCCGGGGACGAGGCCGGCGGTGCGGCGCAGCAACGACCACAGGGCGGCCTCGCCGCGCCGCAGCCACCAGGCGGCGGCGAGCGCGGCGAGGAGATGGGCGGCGGTGGCGTGAGCGGTGGTGTGCGCGGGCACCGTCGCGTGGGCGTGTGCCGCGTCGGCCATGGCGGCGCCGTGCATGAGGGCCATGGCGTGGCCCGGCGCCCCCTCGGGTCCGCTGCTGCCGTGGGCGGTGTCGAAGCCGGTGTGCAGGGCGGCCTGGGTGGCCAGCGTGGTGGTGCCGATGCCGGTGAGGGAGCGTTCGCGGGCGCCGAGGATCCAGCCGAGCGTGAACACCGCGGCGAATCCGGCCGCGTCGGCCCACAGGGGCGGCATGGCCCCCATGGCGAGTCCGTGCCCGGCGGCGGCGAGCAGCACGCACACCGCGGCGAACACCGCGGCACGCAGACCTCTCACCACCGGCGACGCACTCATGGTGAGGCAGTCTCCCACGGTCGGGTGATACATGGGGCGGGGGCGTCGTGTTCAGTCGGGTGCGCCTGGAGGCGTCGTTCGGCGATGCTCGTAGGCGGTGCGCCCGCTCACCGGGGTGCGGCGCGCGCCGGGCGTCGTACGGCCGCCGCCGAGGTGACGGCGAGCGCGCCGAGGACGGCGAGGACGGCGGCGGGGGCGAGGACCGTCCAGGGGGCGCGCTCGGCGTAGGGCTGGTTCTCGGCGAGGAGGTGGCCCCACTCGGGGGACGGCGGCTGGGCGCCGAGGCCGAGGAAGCCGAGCGAGGCGAGGGCGAGGGCGGTGCCGGGCAGCCGGAGCAGGGCGTGCCGGGCGACGGGCGGGACGACGGCGGGCAGGAGTTCGTGGCGCAGCAGGTACCAGCGGCCGGCGCCGAGGGCGCGGGTGGCGGTGAGGTGCGGGGCGGCGCGCTCCTGGCGCAGGAGGGCGCAGGTGTGGGTGGCGAGGGGGGCCCAGGCCACGGCGGCGACGGCGAGCGCGGGGGTGGCCGGGCCGCCGCCCGCGACGGCGGTGACGAGGAGCGCGGCGAGGACCGGCGGTACGGCGTTGACGGTGTCGGCGAGCGGCCCGGACAGCCGGGGCAGCAGTCCGAGCAGCAGCCCGGCCAGCAGGCTGCCGACGCTGAGCGCGAGGGCGAGCAGCAGGGTGTCGAGGGCACCGTGGGCGATGCGGGCGAGCAGGTCGCGGCCGAGCGCGTCGGTGCCGAACGGGTGGGCGGCGCCGGGGGGTTGGAGGCGGGCGGCGGTGTCGAGGGCGAGCGGGTCGCGGGGCAGGCCGGCGGCGAGGACGGCCAGCAGTACTGCGGCGAGGAGGAGCGGCGTCGTGGCCCGCGCGGGCGCGCCGGCCGGGTGCAGCGCGGGTACGGCCCCGTCCGTGAGGGCGGGTCCGACGACCAGGCGTACGCCGAGCCGGGCGGCGCCGGCGGCCAGCGCGGCGAGGAGCACCAGGCAGAGGGTGCCGGTCTGGAGGACGGGCAGGTCCTGGGCGAGGGCCGCCTGGAGGGTGGTGCGGCCGAGGCCGGGGATGTCGAAGACCTGCTCGACGGCGACGGCGCCGCCGGTCATGCCGACGACGAAGAGGGCGGTGCCCGGCAGCAGTCCGGGCAGGACGCGCCGGACCGCCTGCCGGGCGATCGAGCGGGCGGGCAGTCCGCGCGCGCGGGCGGCCCGCACCCAGGGTTCGGCGAAGGCGCCGGGCAGCTGGTCGTCGAGGAGCCGGCCGAGGACGGCGCCCACGGGCAGGCCGAGGGCGAGGGCGGGCAGCACGGTGTGGCGCGGCCCGTACCAGCCGAGGGCGGGCAGCCAGCCGAGCTGGACGCCGACGACGGTGGCGAGCACGGAGGCGGTGAGGAACTCCGGGAGCGTGGCGAGCATGGCGGAGCCGGCGCCGCCGGACCGGCCGCCGCGGTACAGGGTGCGGGCGCAGACGACGGCCGCGGTGCACAGCGCGACGGCCAGGGCGACGGCCATCAGCAGCAGGGAGGCGCCGAGCGCGCGGAGCACGACCGGTCCGACGTCGGCGCCGGAGAGCCAGGACCGCCCGGCGTCCCCGCGCACCAGTCCGCCGAGCCAGCGCCCGAGCAGGAGCAACGGCCCGTCGTCCAGGCGCAGTTGATGTCGGATGGCGGCGAGCACCTCGGGGTCGGGGTCCCGGTCCCGGGCGCGGGCCTTGAGGACGGTGAGCGCGGGATCGGTACGGGTCAGCCAGGGCAGCAGCCCGATCCCGCACACCAGGGCCCCGGCGAGCGAGGCCCGCCACAGCATGCTGCGCATGCCGCTCAGCGCCGGGTGCCGGTGCCGACGAGGGTGCGCTCGTAGGGGTCGAGGCGCACCCCCTCGACCGTGCCGGAGACGCCGGTGACGACGCGCTGGTGGACCAGCGGTACGACGGTGTCGGTACCGAGGATCGCCGCCTCGGCGCGCAGTGCGGCGGTCCGCCGCCCGGCGGGGTCGGCGGTGCGTTCGGCGGCGGCCACGGCCCGGTCTACGGCGCGGTCGCACAGCAGGGCCAGGTTGTAGCCGCCGTCGCAGGTGTAGTCGCTCGCCAGGACGGCGACGGGGTCACCGGTGTCGACGAGGCTGTTGCGGGCGAGGACGAACGCGTCGAACTTCCCGTCGAGGGCGTCGCCCTCCAGTCGCCCGTACTCGCGCACGACGAGCTTCACCCGGAAGCCCGCCTTCTCCAGCTGCTGCTTCAACACCTGGGCGACTTCGGGGAGTTCGGGCCGGTTGTCATAGGTGGCGAGGGTGACGACTGTTCCGTCGGGCCGCCTCGCGGCGGCCCGGCCTGCGGGCTTGAGGTGCTTGCCCTCGGCCCAGGTGACGGCGGGCCCGTAGATCCCGGCCCCGCGGTCGGCGTGGCCCTCGTACACACCGCGCGCGAGGCCGGAGGTGTCGACGGCGGCGCGGGCGGCGGCCCGCAGGCCGGCGTCGCGCAGCGGCCCGGAGCGGGAGTTGAGCAGCAGGCTGGTCGTGCGCGTGGTGGCGGTCTCCCGCCGGGTTCCCGGCGCCAGGGTGGCGGCCTGGGCGACGGGCACGGCCTCGGCCAGGTCGGCGTCGCCGCTGCGCAGGGCGTTGGTGCGGGCGGTGCCGTCGGCGACGAAGCGGACATCGATGCCGCCGGCCCGGGCGCGCCCGCCCCAGTAGCCGTCGTAGCGGTCGAGGGTGGCGGAGACGGTGCCGTTCACCTTCTTCAGGACGAACGGCCCGGTGCCGCTGCCCACCGGGTCGACGGCGCCCTTGCGGGCGTACGCCGTGGCGGACAGGACGGCGAGGCCGGGGCTGGACAGCCGCAGGGGCAGGATCGGGTCGGGCCGCCCGGTGGTGACACGCAGCCGGCGGGCGTCCACCGCCCGGGCGGTCAGCTCGACACCGGACAGGGCGGCCGGGGCGGGCCGGGCCGCGGCGGCGCGGGCGAGGGAGGCGGCGACGGCCCGTGCGGTGACGTCGGTGCCGTCGTGGAAGGTGGCCTCGCGCAGGGTGAACAGCCAGCTTCGGTCGCCCTCCTGCCGCCAGGAGGTGGCGAGGGCGGGCGCGGCGGCGCCGTCGCCGTCGAGCGCCGTCAGCCCCTCGGTGACGCCGAGCCGGGTGAGGATGGTGCCGTCGGCACCGTACGGGGAGAGCCGCTCGGCGGGCGGGAAGGCGAGCGCGACGCGCAGCCGGGCGCCGCCGCCGGTGCCGCCGACGCGGTCGGCGCCTGCGCCGGGGGCGAAGCAGCCTGCCAGCAAGGGGGTGAGAAGAAGGGCGGCGAGCAGCCGGGGACGCGGGAGAGACATGATCCTCGGTTCGTTACGGTTCGTCATGGTGCGGTGTGGACGGGCAGCTCGAAGTGCACGAGGCTCTGCGGGCGTTCGGGGTCCGCCCGCTCGTCGTGGACGGGCTTCCCGAGCGACCGCCAGAACGCCTCGGCGCCGGGCACGGCAGGATCGGTGTGCAGATACACGGCCCGGTACCCGCCGTCCGCCGCGGCGAAGTCCAGGAGCCGCTCGACCAGTTGCCGCGCGATCCCCCGCCTGCGGTGCGCGGGCCGTACGTACACCCGGCGCAACTGCGCGGTCGGCCCCGACGGATACCGCTCGGCCAGCCACCGCGGATTCGGCGGCCACGCGGGGCCCCGCGCGTCGAGCGCCCCGGTCCCGACGACCTCCCCCGCCCCGTCTACCGCGACGAACAGCGCGTGCCGCACGGGTACGAGGTAGGCCCCGGCGGGATCGACGATGTCGGCGTGCCAACGGGGCACGTATCCGGTCCCGAGGTCCCGGTAGACGGTGTCGAGCATGACGGAGCGGGCGCCGTCCACGTCGGCGGGGGTTGCGGGCCTGATGCTCATGGAATGCACTTGCATACTATATGCATTAAGCAGGGGGTTCCCGCCCGGCTCGGGCGGGGAGCCGGTGGGCACGGACTCCCGCATCCGCGCCCACCGGCCGTACGGGGGCCGGGTCAGGCGGCCCGGCGGGTCCGGCCCCGGTGGACGCGGACGATGTCCGCGTACCGGTGGCCGCTGCCCTTGATGGTGCGCACCTGGGTGCGGTAGTCGACGTGGACCAGGCCGAAGCGCTTGGCGTAGCCGTACGCCCACTCGAAGTTGTCCAGCAGGGACCAGGCGAAGTAGCCGGCGAGCGGGGCGCCCTTGCGGGCGGCGGCGGCGCAGGCGGCGAGGTGCTGCTCCAGATAGGCCTGGCGCTCGGGGTCGTCGACGCTGCCGTCGGGGCGGACCAGGTCCTCGAAGGCCGAGCCGTTCTCGGTGACGTAGATCTTCCGGGCCCCGTAGTCCTCGGTCAGCCGGAGCAGCAGCGTCTCGATGCCGCCGGCGTCGATCTCCCAGTCCATGCCGGTACGCGCGACCCCCTCGCGGCGCACGGCACGGACATACGGCGCCGGGCCGTCGGGGGCGTCGGCGACGTAGGCCGGGAAGTAGTAGTTCAGGCCGAGCCAGTCCAGTGGCGCGGCGATGGTCCCCACGTCACCCGCGCGGGCGGGGAGTTCGACGCCGTAGGTGTCGACCATGTCGGCGGGGAAGCCGCGGCCGTGCACCGGGTCGAGCCACCAGCGGTTGACGTGGCCGTCCTGGCGGTGGGCCGCCGCCACGTCCTCGGGACGGTCGGTGGCCGGGTGGATGGTGGAGAGGTTGTTGACGATACCGATCCGGGCGCCGGGCGCGGCGGCCCGCACCGCCCGGGCGGCGAGGCCGTGGCCGAGGAGCAGGTGGTACGAGGCCCGTACGGCGGCGGTCAGATCGGTCCAGCCCGGGGCCATCTTGCCCTCCAGGTGGCCGATCCAGGCCGAGCAGGAGGGCTCGTTGAGGGTCGCCCAGAGCTGCACGCGGTCGCCGAGGCGGCCGGCGACCGCCGAGGCGTACTCGGCGAACGCGAAGGCCGTGTCCCGCTCGGGCCAGCCGCCGCGGTCCTGGAGCGTCTGCGGCAGGTCCCAGTGGTAGAGCGTGACGGACGGCGTGATGCCCGCCTCCAGCAGCGCGTCCACCAACTCGTCGTAGAACGCGAGGCCCTTGGGGTTGACCGGGCCCGTCCCGGCGGGCATGACGCGCGGCCAGGCGACGGACAACCGGTAGGCGTCGACCCCGAGTTGCCGCATCAGGGCGATGTCCTCGCGCCAGCGGTGGTAGTGGTCGCAGGCGACGTCGCCGGTGTCGCCGTTCGCGGTCCTCCCCGGGGTGTGGGAGAAGGTGTCCCAGATCGAGGGCGCCCGGCCGTCCTCGGCGACGGCCCCCTCGATCTGGTACGCCGCGGTCGCCGTGCCCCACAGGAAGTCGGGCGGGAAGGCGGCGAGGTCGATGCGTTCGGACACGGAAGTCCCTTCGGAATGCAAGGAATGCGAGAGACCGGTCACTTGACGGCGCCCGCCGTCAGACCGGCGACGAGATAGCGCTGGAGCAGCAGGAACCCGGCCACCACGGGCACACTGACGACCAGCGAGGCGGCCATGATCTGGTTCCAGTAGACGTCGTAGAGGGTGGAGTAGCCCTGGAGGCCGACGGCGAGGGTGCGGGTGGTGTCGTCGGTCATCACGGACGCGAAGAGCACCTCGCCCCACGCGGTCATGAAGGCGTAGACCGCGACCGCGACGATGCCGGGGACCGCGGCCGGTACGACGATGCGCAGCAGCGCGCCGAGCGGGCCGCAGCCGTCGACCAGCGCCGCCTCGTCCAGATCGCGCGGCACCGAGTCGAAGTAGCCGATCAGCATCCAGATGGAGAAGGGGAGCGAGAACGTCAGATACGTCAGGATCAGGCCGCCGCGGGACCCGAACAGGGCGATGCCGGTGGCGTTGCCTATGTTGACGTAGAGCAGGAACAGCGGGAGCAGGAAGAGGATGCCCGGAAGCATCTGCGTCGACAGCACGGTCACCGTGAACACGCGCTTGCCGCGGAAGTCGTAGCGGCTGACGGCGTAGGCGGCGAACACCGCGATGACCACCGAGCAGACGGTCGCCGCGGCCGACACGATCAGCGAGTTCACGAAGTAGCGGGCGAGCGGGACGGTCGACCAGATGTCGATGTACGGCCGGATCGTCAGCCCGCTGGGCAGCCAGCGGAACGTCCCGGTGACGTCCGCGAGCGGTTTGAGCGAGCTGGAGACCATCACGTACACCGGGACCAGCACGAAGCCGGTGAGCAGCGTGAGGAAGATCCGCCGGGCCCACAGGAACGAACGCGGGGGTGCCATGGGCGAGTTGAGGCTAGCCACGGGCGGGCCTCCGTCCGCGCGAGGTGATCAGCAGGTACCCGCCCGTCACGACGAGCAGGAAGAGCAGCAGCAGGACGGACATCGCGGAGCCGGTGCCGAAGTTCCAGGTGACGAAGGACGCCTGGTAGATGTGGACCGAGATGAGGTCGGCGGCGGCCGGGGCGGACTTGCCGAACAGGACGTACGGCGTGTTGAAGTCGTTGAACGTCCACAGGAACAGCACCAGGACGAGCACCTGGTTGACCGGGCGCAGCGAGGGCAGGGTGATGCGGCGGACCTGCTGCCACACCCCGGCGCCGTCCAGCGCGGCGGCCTCGTACAGCTCCCGTGGGATGTTCTGGAGTCCGGCCGTCACGATGAGGAAGGCGAACGGCCAGCCCTTCCACACCGACACGGTCAGCAGGGCGTAGAAGCTGTTGTCGCCGATGAGCCAGAAGGAGCGCTGGTCGGTGAGGTGGAGCTGGTCGTGCAGGACGTGGTTCACCAGGCCGTTGTCGTGCTGGAACATGAACACCCAGGTGATGACGGCCGCGTAGACGGGCAGCGCGTACGGCACCAGGAACAGGGTGCGCAGCAGCCCGCGGCCGCGGAAGGCGTCCTGCATGAAGACGGCGGCGGCGGTGCCGATCAGCCAGCACAGGGCGACCGAGAGCAGGGTGAAGCCGACGGTGACGAGGAAGGAGTGCAGCAGGGCCTTGCCGACGGGGGCGTCGAAGTTCACCGACACCTTGTAGTTGCCGAGGCCGGACCAGGGGGCGGTGCCCCAGTCGCGGATGGAGAACTGGGTGAGTTCCCTGAAGCTCATCACGATGCCGACAGCCATCGGCACGAGATGGACGAGCAGTTCGAGCACGAGCGCGGGCAGCAGGAGCAGATAGGGCAGAGCGGCGCGGCGGATCCGCCCGGTGCCGCGGCGGGGTTCGCGCGCCGCGGCGCCCGGGGGTGGCTCGCGCAGCGTCTCCGCGGAGGCGGTGGCCGTCGTCGTCGGCGTAGGCGTCGTCATCGTCTCGCTCACGCCGCCGGCATCTGCTGCTGGGCCTTCTCCAGCTCGGCCTTGACCGAGCCGGTGGTCACCGCGCGGCCGGCGGCGGCGTCGGCGAACAGGTTCTTGACGGCCGTACCGACTGTCGTCTCGAACTGCGACTCGGAGGGGACCTGCGGCATCGCGGCCGCGGACGCGGAGAGGGTGCTCTTCAGCACCGTGTCGGCCGGGGTGGCGAACGCGGCGTCCGCCTGCGCGGACGTGACGGGCGGGATGGAGCTGTAGGCCTTGTTGAGGATCTTCTGCTCCGCGTCGGAGGTCATGAACCTCACGAACCGCGTGGCGCCGTCGAGGTTGTGGGTGTTCTTGAAGACGGCCAGGTTGATGCCCATGAAGGCCGAGTCGACCTGGGTGCCGCTGCCGGGCGTACCGGAGATCACGGGCACCGGCGCGATGCCGTAGGAGTCGGCGCTCATGCCCTGGGACGTGAGGTTGGAGGCGGCCGACTGCCACAGCAGCATGGCCTGCCTGCCCTTGGCGAAGTCGCTGACGGACTGGTTCTGCGCGTACTCGGCGTCGCCGGTCGGGATGGCCTTGTCCGTGGCCATCAGGTCGACGTAGCTCTTGACCGCGTCGACCACCTGGGGAGCGGTGAAGTCGGGTTTGCCGTCGGGGGTGAAGAAGGCGGCGCCGCGCTGCTGGGCGAAGACGAAGACGTGGTGGATGTTCTCCGAGGGGTTCGCGCCCTCGGCCCCGAGCGCGGCCTTGCCCCTCGCGTCGATCTTCTTGCCGTCGGCGACCAACTCGCCCCAGGTGGCCGGTGGTTGCGAGATACCGGCGTCGGCGAAGATCTTCTTGTTGTAGTAGAGGGCGTACGCCATCGAGTACAGCGGGATCGCGGCCGGGTCCTTGCCCCGGACGCCGGTCGAGTCGAGCGCGGCGGCGGCGAACCGGTCCTTGCCGCCGATCTTCGCGAGGTTCTCGGCGTCCCACGGCAGCAGCGCGCCGGTCGCCTGGAGCGAGGCGCTCCAGGTGTTGCCGATGTTCAGCACGTCCGGGCCCTGGCCGGAGGTGGTGGCGGTGAGGATCCGGTTGAGCAGGTCGGACCAGGGCACGACCTCCAGCTTGACCTTGATGCCGGTCTGCTTCTGGAACTTGTCGAGCTCGGGCCCCAGCACCCGCTGGTCGACGGCGATGCTGGCGCCCTGGTTGGAGGCCCAGTACGTCAGCGTCTTCGGGGAGTCGTTCGACCCGCCCCCGGTCGCGGAACCGCCGCCGCAGGCCGTGGCCGCGAGGGCGAGAGACAGGGCGACGGCGCCGGTGGCCCCGGCTCGGATTCTGCGCATGGCTCCTGGTGTCCCTTTCCGGGGGTCGAACCCCGAGGCCGCCGCCGGGAGCCGGCGTCACACGACGTCGCCTTCCGCCCCCGAAAGCTCCTCATGGCTTAATTTAGGACGTGAGTTAAACCTCGGAAACGGCGTCCGTCAAGGGGTTGGGCACGGGTGGGCGCAGTCGTGATGAAGTCGTTCGCCGGGAGGGGGTGTTGATGGTGGTCGGGGTGTTGGGGTGGTGGAGGTGTTGGGGGTGGCGGGCGGGGCCGAGGCGGTGGGACCGGGACCGCAGGGGCCGGACCCCGGACCCGGGGCTCCTGGGAGCCCAGGGCCCCGGGGGCCGGGGAGTCCGGTGGTCCGCTACCGGGTGGGGGCGGGTGCCGTGTCCGGCCGTGGTGCCGGGGCGTAGCCGGTGGGGCGGGCGGTGAAGGTGCCCCGGCCCTGGGTGCGGCTGCGCAACCG
>NZ_MLYO01000077.1 GCF_001866665.1 Streptomyces monashensis
CCACCACCCGCCACCGCCAGCACTTCGCCGAACGCGCGTCGGTGTCCGGACCTGGTCTGTCCGCTGTCGTCGAAGGCCTGACCGCCATCGCCGGTGACCGGCCGGACGCGTCGGTCACCGTTGCCACGGCACGGCCGGGCAAGGTCGTGTTCGTCTTCCCCGGCCAGGGTTCGCAGTGGCCGGGCATGGCCCGGCGTCTGCTCACCGAGAGCCCGGCCTTCGCCGACACCGTCGCCCGCTGCGACGAGGCCCTGCGCCCCTGGACCGGCTGGTCGGTCCTCGCACTGCTCCAGGACGAGGACCGCATCGCGTGGGACCGTCTGGATGTCGCCCAGCCGGTGCTGTTCACCATGTACCTCGGCCTGGCGGCGGCCATGCGGGATCTGGGCCTGGAAGCGCAGGCCGTGGTCGGACACAGCCAGGGCGAGATTCCCGCCGCCGTGGTCGCCGGAGCCCTCACCCTGGAGGAGGGCGCCCGGATCGTGGCCGAACGCGCCATGGCCCTGGCCGCGTTGTCCTGCGACGGCGAGATGGCGACGGTGGAACTCCCGGTGTCCGAGGTGGAGGCGGCACTCGCCCCCTACGGCGACGCCGTCTCGGTCGCCGCGGTGAACACCCCGGGATCCACGGTCGTCTCGGGCGATCGCGCGACCGTGGAAGAGCTGCTCTACGCCTGGGACGACCAGGATGTGATGTGCGGGAAGCTGAACGCCGCCTGCGCGTCGCACAGTTCGCAGATGGACTCGCTGCTGCCCGGTCTGCGGGAGAAGCTCGCCTCGCTGCGTCCCCGCCCGTCCGGGATCCCGCTGTACTCGACGGTGCTGGGCCGCCGCGCCGCGGGCGAGGAGCTGGACGCCGCCTACTGGTGCCGGAACCTGCGCGAACCCGTCCGGCTCGACCTCGCACAGCACGAGCTGATCGCCGATGGGTACACCGTGTTCGTCGAGGTCAGTCCGCACCCCGTGCTGGCGATGCCGCTGGCCGACGGCGGCGCCGCCCAGGACGTGGTGGTCCTGTCGGCCATGGAACGCGACCACGGCGGCCTGGACCGGCTGCAGCGCACCCTGGGTGCCCTGCACGCGCACGGCGTCGCGATCGACTGGTCGGCGGCCGTCCCCGACGGACGCCTGGCCGGCCTGCCCGGCTACGCGTTCCAGCGGCAGCGCTACTGGAAGGAACCCGCGCGCCGCGGCACGACCGACCAACGGTTCTGGGATGCCGTCGGAGCGGGCGAGGCGGACCGGATCGCCGAGTTGCTCGGCGCGTCCGGGCAGCACAGGGACAGTGTCGTGGACCTGCTCCCGCTGCTGCGGCGCTGGCACGAGGGCCGCGACGAGCATGCCGAGATCGCCGACTGGCTGTACGAGGAAACCTGGCAGCTCGCCGAGCCGGCACCGGCACCGGCACCGGCACCGGCACACGGAGTATGGGCCGTCCTCGGGGACCCCGGGTCACCGGCCACGGAGCTGGTGACGGCCCTGCGCGAGGCAGGTGCCGGCACGCACCGGGCCGGCCCGGATCCGACCGACCTGGCCTCCCTGCCTGCGGCGACGCAGGGCGTGATCATCCTGACGCCACTGGACGAGGACGGCAGCCGGCAGGGCTTCCTGCGCACCGTGCGACTGCTGCAGGAACTCGGAGCACGTCATCCGCGGACCCCGGTGTGGCTGGTCACCAGGGGTGCTGTCGGCGTGGACGAGGCCGATCCGGTCACGCGTCCCGAGCAGGCCCTGGTCAACGGACTGGGCCGGGTCGCGGCACTGGAACGCCCCGAAGGCTGGGGCGGCACCGCGGACCTGCCCGAACAGCCGCACCCGGACTGGGCGGGGCAACTCGTCCGCGCCGTTCTCGCCGGTGACGACGAGGACCAGATCGCGCTCCGCGCCGACGGCCGGTACGTGCGCAGGCTGCGTCGTGCCACACCCGCACCGCGACCGCGGTGGGCGACCAGCGGCACCGCTCTGATCACCGGTGGTACCGGTGCCCTCGGTCAGCGGCTCGCCCGCTGGCTGGCGGAACGCGGGACGCGGCGCGTCGTGCTCGCTTCCCGCTCCGGCGAGGTCTCCGCCCAATGCCGCGAGGAACTGGAGGCGACCGGGGCCGAGGTCGTGACGGCCGCCTGCGACGTCGGTGACAGGAGGCAGGTGGCCGAACTGATCGACCGTATCGACGCGGACGGCCCGCCGCTGACGGTCGTCGCACACCTCGCGGGGTTCTCCCGGACGGCGCTCCTGGCACAGCTCGCCGGGGAGCAGGTCGTCGAGGAACTCTCCGCGAAGGTGTCCGGCGCCTGGCACCTGCACGAACTGCTCGGCGACCGGTCGCTGGACGCGTTCCTGCTCTACGGCAGCGGCGCCAGCCTGTGGGGGGCGGGCGGCGGGGCGACCTACGCGGCCGGCAACGCCGCGCTGGACGCCCTCGCCCGGCACCGGGTGGCGAGCGGTCGCACGGCCACCGTGGTGCACTGGGGCGGCTGGGCCGACGGCGGCATGGTCACGGCGGAAGCCGAGGAGCAGCTCCGGGCACGGGGTCTGCGGATGATGCCCCCGGACCGCGCACTGCGTGCACTGGACCTGGTGCTCGGCACGGACCGGGTGGCGCTGGGGGTGGCCGACATCGACTGGTCCCGCTTCACCCCCGCGTTCTGTGTCGCCAGGCGGCGTCCGCTGCTGCTGGGCATCCCGCAGGCGCGCGCCGAGATGTCCGGCAGGCGCCGGGAGAGCGGGCTCGCGGAGCGGCTGGCGGGCATGGGCCGGGACGAGCAGCTCGGTACGGTGCTGGAGCTGGTCCGCCTCGAGGCCGCCGCCGCTCTCGGGGTGGCCGGCATCCCGGCCGAACAGCCTCTCCAGCAGCTCGGGATGGACTCGCTGACGGCGGTCGGCCTGCGCGGCAAACTGGCCAGGCGAACCGGACTGCCGCTCGCCACCGACGTGCTGTTCCGGCACGGCAGTTGCGCGGCCGTCGCGGAACACCTGGTCGGCGAACTCACCGGGCGGCGAGGGCCCGTCGCCGAGGCCGCGCACGACCCGTTGGTGCGGGTGCTCAAGCCGGCGCCACGCCCCAGGGCGCGGATCCTGTGCCTGGCGGGAATGGGGGGCACGACCAGCGCCCATGTGCCGCTCATCGCGCACCTTCCCGAGGACGTGGAACTGCTCGGCATCCGGGTTCCCGGCCGTGAGGGACACAGCGGGGAGTCCCCGGTGACCGATGTGAACATCCTCGTCGACCGGGTCGTGGCCGAGATGTCGGACCGTCTCGACGCGCCGACCGTCCTGTACGGACACAGCCAGGGCGCGTACGGAGTATGGGAACTCGCCCACCGGCTGAGCAGCAGGGTGGGGGCACCGGAACTGTCCCTCGTGGTCGCCTGTGCGCTGCCGCCGTTCAGCGAGGTGCCGGAGCCGCTCAAGCGGTTCCAGGAGGTGTCGACACGGTGGGACACGGAGGCGCCCGAGACCCTGCTCGAGGTGTTCCGGGGTGTGCTGCCCGACGAGATCCTCGCCAGCGAGGAGGTCTTCGGCCGCTACCTGGAGAACCTGCGGAACGATTCCGAGATGTGGAACCGGCATCAGCTCATGCTGCGTGCCGACCGCAGGGGTCCGCTGGACATCCCGATCACGGCGGTGTCGGGCACGGCCGACCCCGTGCTGCCCGCGGGCACGATGGAGAGCTGGTCCGCGCTGACCCGGGGGACGTTCGTGATGCGGAGCATCGAGGGCGCGCATTCGGCACCGATCGAGAACCCGGCGGCCATGGCCCTGGAGCTGGCGGCCGCGGCCTTCTCCGGCGGGCTCACGCTCGACGCATGAGTGCACGTGGCGGCCGTCGCCGATCGGCGACGGCCGCCACGGCCGGAACGCGGGTCTAGCGGTCCAGCTCGTTGCCGAGGATCCGGTCGGCGATGCCGTCGCGCAGGGCCGCGGCGGGTGAGCTGTCCGGTTTGCGCTCGGCCTGGGCGCGGAAGCAGGCGAGGAACTCCTCAGCGATGCCGGCGCGCGGATGGCGGCCGAGGACCTCGGACCTGAAGGCGGCGGAGAAGTCGTCGAGGTAGCGACCGGAGATGTCCAGGCTCGTGGAACGCTCCAGGAGATGGCCCTCGGGGTCCACCGTCACGTCGACCTCGTCCAGCATGTGGCTCAGGACGACCTCCGCGAGACGCTCGCGGCGGGGCGGCGGCCAGCCCGCGCCCAGGGCGAAGACCCGGGCCACGTGGGCACTGGCGTGGTCGAAGCCGACCGTGTGGCTGTCGAACTCGGGCACCAGGGCGATGTCGTGGAACATGGCGCCCACAAACAGGAGTTCGGGGTCGAACCGGACGCCCCGGGCGGTGCCGTGGGCGGCCGCCCAGATGTAGGACCGCACGCAGTGGTTGAGCAGCGCGGGCGAGCAGTAGGAGGACGCCACGTCGAGAGCGGCCACGCAGACGGGTGTGTCGGGGAGTCGCATGGCGGGGAGTATGGCGCGCGGGCGGCCGAGCCGCGCGCCGGTTCGAGCCGGATCCCAGCCTCCTTCCAGAACGGGCGTCTTCCGTTGGGTATTTGATGTCTTCCCACGCGCGCCCGAGCGCAGCTCGAGTCGGGGGTAGGACGCTCCCACTCGCGCCGTGGACCCGGTCCCGGCCGGCCCGCGGCTTCCGGGCCAGGGCGCTTCCCGGGCAGGTGCGACGGCCTGCCGTACCGCAT
The DNA here is from genome assembly GCF_001866665.1 of Streptomyces monashensis. Lineage (GTDB taxonomy): Bacteria > Actinomycetota > Actinomycetes > Streptomycetales > Streptomycetaceae > Streptomyces > Streptomyces monashensis. The sequence goes on from NZ_MLYO01000077.1 coordinate 4,683, forward strand.
CGGTTCAGCAGGAGGCTCTCTTGACCACGCTCACGTATGCCGAGGCGTCCCAGCACTCGGGCGGGGATCTGCGGTATCTGCCGTCCGGGCTCGACGGGGTGCTGGACCTGAGCACGTGCGTCACCCGCTCCGGGCCTTCGCCCGCGGCGCGCGCGGCCGCGGCCGCCTTCGACCCGGCGTCCCTCACCGTCCATCCGTACGGCGTCGAGGACCGCTTCCGTGCGGCCTACGCCGCGTATCTGGGTACGGACCCGCGTCAGCTGGTGATCACCCGTGGGATCAGTGAGCCGCTGTCGGTGCTCGCCTCGCTGCTTCCGGCGGACCGTTCGGCGGCACTGACCCCGGACTACACGGGCACCATCCGCAGGTGGTCCCGTCAGCTGCCGCCGCCGGTCGGCGAGCGGGACACCGTCGAGCTGCGGGTGCGGCGCCTGGACTCGGCCATGCGCCGGTACGCGTTCGTGGTCTTCTCCAACCCGAACAATCCGCTCGGCCTGACCGTGCCGCGCGACGCGCTCGCCGAGCTGCTGACCCGGCACCCGCACTGCACGCTGATCGTCGACGAGGCGTACGTCGACTACCTGGGTGACCGTCGGCAGTCCGCGATGACGCTCCCCCACCGCAACCTGGCCGTCCTCGCCTCGCCCGGCAAGCCGCTGGGCATCGCCGGTACCCGCACCGGCGCGCTGTGGTCGGCCGACGAGACGCTGCGCGAGCTGGTCGCGCGGCGGCTGCCCGAGTGGCCGCTGTCCGCGTACGACGCCCACGTGGCTTGTGCGGCGCTGGGTGACACCGGCTGGATCGACGGGGCGCTCGCGGGTGCCCGCGAGGACGCCCGCCGCCTCGAGGCGGTTCTGGTGGGGCACTTCGGGGACGCGGTCGTCACCGGCGTGCCGGTCCACTACCGCTTCGTCCACGACGAGCGGCCCGAGCGTCTGCACGCCCATCTGCTGGCCGACGGGATCGCGACCCGTCTGCTGCTCGACGATGAGCCGGGCCGCGTGCGGGGTCTGCGCGTTCTCGCCCCCGGCGCCCAGGAGCTGGCCCGTCTCGAGGCGTCGCTGCACGGCTTCACCGCGTGATGCCCGCCCTCCTGACGGGGGGCGGAGGAGGGCGGGCCGTCCGGGATCAGAGTGGCGCCGCCCGGCCAAGCATCACTTGAATCCCGGTACAGCCGACCGCGGTGCCCGGCCGGTGTCGCTGCACCGCGGACCCAGGCCTCCTTGAGATCCGCCGGAGCTTTCCGGGTCGGGCCGCGTGCCGTGGCTAGCATCCGTGGATCGGTCACGCGTGCGCTCCTTCCCCGCCTGATCACCCTGATCGCCCGTCGCCTCTGTGGCAGAAACGCTGGAAGCGGTCTTCATGGAACTCAGCTCGCAACGGACGTCCCCGTCCCCTACTCGTACCTCACCGCTTCCGGCCCGCAGCGCCAAGGAGATCGTCACAGCGCTCGGCCTCGACGCGGCCGGAGCGGCCGGCGGGCACGTCGTGGAGATCACCGGCGACCGCTGGTCCGGCAAGACCACCCTGCTCGAGGGCCTGTGCTCGGCCGCGGCGGGCCACGGCTGGACGGTCGCGGCGAGCGCGGCCTCGCCTGCAACGGCCCAGGCCCCGTTCGGGCTGTTCGTCGAGGCCCTCGAGGACCTGGTCGAGCACCTGGACCCCGACCGGCTCGACGGCCACGGCTCCGGCCAGGCCGCCTGGCTCGCGCCGCTGTTCCCGGTGCTGGCCGCCACCGCACGCGACGTCGTTCCTCCCGTGCCTGCGGACACGTACCGGATCTGGCGCTCGATGCGGGCCCTGCTGAGGACGCTCGCCGCCGACGGACCCCTGCTGCTGGCCCTGGACGACGTGCACCAGGCGGACAGGGCGTCGCTGCAACTCCTCGGCCACCTGCGGGAACACCCCGTCGACGGTCCGGTCGTGATCGCCCTCACGAGCCGGGACCGGCCCGCTGATCCCACCCTGCACGACATGCCCGCCCGGCGCTCCGCCCGCGGCGGTGTGCTGCGGGTGCGGCCCGCGCCGCTCACCGAGGAGGAGGCGATCGCCCTGCTCCCGGAGGACCTGAGCCGGGTGCACTGCGAGACACTCCTCGACGAGTCCCGCGGGAACCCGGGGCTGCTGCGCGCCTTCGCCAGACTGCGCCAAGTGCCCGGACTCACCGGCGCCTGGGTCCCGCCGCTGCCGCCGGACCTGCTCGCCGACGTCCTGCGCGACTTCCGCTCGTTGAGTGCGGAAGGCTGGCAGGTGGTGCGCGCCGCCGCCGTGCTGCACGAGCCGTTCGCCCCCGACGACCTCAAGGAGATCGCCCAGGTCGACGACGCGCCACTGTGGCGGGCCCTCGACGAGCTGATGCACGAGGAACTGCTGCGCCCGGACGAGCTGGCCTGGCAGTTGCGATTCGCCAATCCGCTGCTGCGGGTGGCCGCCTACCAGTCGGCGGGCCCCGGCTGGCTGCTGGGGGCGCACGCGCAGGCGGCACGGATGCTGGACCGGCCCGGCTCTTCGTCCGCGCACCTGGCGCGGCACCTGGAGCGCGGCGCCGCGCTGCGGGACGAGAGCGGCGCACGGGTGCTCTGGGACGCGGCGGCGCGGCGGCTGTGGCAGGACCCTGCGCAGGCCGTCTCCTGGATAAGGGCGGCGCAGGCGTCGCGGGCGGGCGGCGGGACCGAGCCGCGCGAGCAGCTGCTGCTCGGCAAGTCGCTGGCGCTCGCCGGCCGGCTCACCGCGTCGCTCACCACGCTGGGGCCGCTGTGCGAGAGCGGCGCGGAGGAGACAGGGCTGCGGGTGGAGGCGGCACAGTGGCGGGCGCGGGCGTACCGGCTGCTCGGCCGCCCCGACCGCGCGCACGCCGAACTGGACTCCCTGTTGGGCGAGTTGGCGCCGGGGAGCGTGCTGCGGGACGAGGTGCGGCATGCGGTGATCGAGCTGACCCTGCACACCCGCCGCCCGGTGCCGTCGACCGGCGAGGGAGCGGGCGAGGACGAGGGCGAACCGGCGATACCCGCGGGGGCACCCGCCGCGTTGCGCGGCAGGCTGCTGGCCCAGCTCGCGGTGGCGGCCGTCCGGGGCGACCAGCAGGGTCCCGCCGAGCAACGCGCGCTCTCTGCCCGGCAGTTGCTGGACGCGGCGCCGGACTGCGAGGTCGCCGGGGAACTGGAGGGCCTGTACTGGCTGGCGACCGCCGAGGCGGCCCTGGGGCGGCCCGGCGCCGCGTGCACCCACTACGAGCGGGGGCTGCGCATCGCCGAGACGCGCCGCCTCACCCCTCATGTGCCGCTGTTCGCGATGGCGCTCAGCGCCCTGCAGCGGCACACCGGCGACGAGGCGGGAGCCGCGCGGCACGCCGCGTGCGCCGAGGCCGTCGCGGCGGCGACGGACAGCGAGCACCTGCGGGAGCAGGCGCTGCGGCTGCGCCGGGAGACCGCCGCGGGAGCGGGCGGCGCCGCGCTGCCCGGCCGGCGGCGGCCGGCGGACGACGCGGCGGGCGGCACCACGGTGGCGCTGGAGGGGCTGAGCCGGCGGGAGAAGGAGGTGGCGCTCCTGGTCAGCGCGGGCCGCACCAATCAGCAGATCGCTCGCGTCCTGGAGCTGAGCCACAAGACCGTGGAGACGTACCTGGGGCGGATATTCCAGAAGCTGCAGGTCCAGTCGCGGGCCGAAGTGGCGGCCATGGTGGGCCGTTCGGACCGGCTCGGTGTGGCCGTGGGCTCCTGAGCGGGGGCCGTCCGGCGGACGGTGGTCCCCGCGCGGACCGGGGTCGGGAAATCTCCCGACACCACAAGCAGGGGCCGGATGGTTCAGGTTGGGACGGTCCGGACACGGGAGGGGCGGTCATGGCTTGGGCCTCCCCATCACCACGGAGGAAGCACATGAGCGACCAGGACAGCGCCGCCGTCGCGTACGCGGTGGTCGTCAACGACGAGCAGCAGTACTCGATCTGGCGTGCCGACGCCGACCTGCCGCCGGGGTGGCGTGCCGAGGGCACCACGGGGCCGCGCGAGGAGTGCCTGGCCCGGATCGACGAGGTGTGGACGGACATGCGGCCGCTGAGCCTGCGGCGCGCGATGGAGCAGGCGAGCGGCAACTGAGGCCGCCGACGCCTCATCGACATCTGGAGGACTCATGCAGACCCAGCTTCCCCAGGGAGCTCAGCTCTCGGCCGAACAGCGGCGACTGCTCGACCAGCTGCTGGACGCGGACGGCATCGGCAGGAACGCGGGCCAGGTGACGCGGCGCACCGGCGACCTGTCCCGGGCGCCCCTGTCGTTCGGGCAGGAGCGGCTGTACTTCGTGGACAAGCTGCGGCCGGGGTCGCCGATGTACGTGGGCTCCGGGGCGCTCAGGCTGCGCGGCGCCCTCGACGTGGCGGTGCTGCGCCGCGCGGTCGCGCTGCTCGTGGACCGGCACGAGGTACTGCGCACCGGTGTGGTGGAGGACGGCGACGTCCTGGAGCAGCGCATCCACGGGGCCGGGACGGTCCAGGTGGAGGTGCCGGTGCGGTCCACTCCCTCCGGCGCCGTGGCGGACCGGGTGCGGGAGGCGGCCGCCGAGGGCTTCGACCTGTCGACGCCGCCGTTGCTGCGCGCGGCGCTGCTCGAGATCTCCGACGCGGCCGGGCCGGAGTGGGTACTGGTGCTGTCCGTGCACCACATCGCCGTCGACGGCTGGTCCCTCGGGCTGCTGATGGGCGAACTGGGCGTGCTGTACTCCGCGTTGGTACAGGGACAGGAGCCCTCCCTGCCCGAACTTCCCCTGACCTACGCGGATTTCGCGGCCTGGCAGCGCGGCTGGCTGGAACAGGGCGTCATCGCCGAGCAACTGACCTACTGGAAAGAGCAGTTGGCGGGGATCGAGGCGACCGAGATCCCCACCGACCGGCCGCGTCCCGCGGAGCGGAGCTACGCGGGCGACACGGTGCCGCTCTCGCTGGCCCGGCCGCTGACCGAGGCTGTCCGGGCGCTGACGGACAGCGGGCAGGCGACGCTGTTCATGGCGCTGACCGCGGCCTGGGCAAGTGTGCTCGGCCGGTTCGCGGGCCGGCGTGACGTGGTGGTGGGCACTCCGGTGGCGGGGCGCAGGCGCGCCGAGCTGGAGGACGTCGTCGGGTTCTTCGTGAACACGCTGCCGCTGCGGGTGCGCATCGAGGACGGCGACACCTTCCGTACACTGCTGCGGCGCACCCGCGAGGTGTGCACCGAGGCGTACGCGCATCAGGACGTGCCGTTCGAACGGATCGTGGCGGAGCTGCAGTCGGGGCGCGACGCGTCCGGGCAGACGGCGATCGCCCGGCACTGGCTGGCGCTGCACAACACGCCCGCACCCGATCTGACGATGCCGGGCCTCGACTGCGAGGCGCTGCCCGCACTGATCGGCACGGTGCGCTGCGACCTGTCGGTGCAGCTGGCGCCGGACGGGCACGGCGGCCTCAGCGGCCGTCTGGAATTCTCCACGGAGCTGTTCGACCGCTCCACCGCGACGGCTCTGGCGTCGGCGTTCGAGACGCTCCTCGCCTCGGCGGCGTACGCTCCGGACCGCCCGCTGGACGAGCTGGAGGTGCTGACGGACGCGGCGCGCGAGCACCTCGTGCGCGACCTGTCGGGTGCGGCGACCGACGCGCTGACCGGCCCGTGGGTGCCGGAGCGGTTCGCCGCGCAGGCCGATGCCCGCCCCGACGCGGTCGCGGTCGTCGAGGACGACGGCGAGTCGTTGACGTACGGCGAGCTCGACGTGTTCTCCAACCGGGTCGCACACCTGCTGGCCGCACGCGGCGTCGGCGCCGAGGACCGGGTGGGGGTGCTGTGCGCGCGGGGCGGCGCGCTCGCGGCCGCCGTGCTCGGGGTGCTGAAGGCCGGCGCGGTGGTGCTGCCGCTCGACCCGGGCTATCCGCCGGCGCGGCTCACGCAGCTGATCGAGGACGGGGCACCGCGGCTGGTCCTGACCACCGACGAGCTGGGGCGGCTGCTGCCGGGCGCCGCCGTGGTGGACGTGACGGGCGAGGAGGTCGCGGCCCGTCCCGGGCACCGGCCGCCCGCCGTCGCCGATCTGCCGGACGCCGGTGCTCATCTGCTGTTCACGTCCGGCACGTCGGGCCGTCCCAAGGGCGTGCTCACCACGCGTGCGGGTCTGGTCAACCGGCTCTCGGGCATGGAGCGGCAGCTGTCCGTGGGCGTGGGCGACCGGGTGCTGCGCAAGGCGCCGCTCGGGTTCGACGTGGCGGTGTGGGAGCTGCTGCTGCCGCTGGTCACAGGCGCCACGGTGGTGGCGTGCCGCGAGGGCGGGCATCGTGACCTGGAGTACCTGCGGGAGCTGATCGACCGCCGCGAGGTGACCGTCTGCCACTTCGTGCCGTCCCTCCTCGAGGAGTTCGCGAACGCCCCGGCGGGTGCGCATCCCTCGCTCCGGCTGCTGCTCAGCGGCGGCGAGGAGTTGTCGGCCGGGCTCGCGGACCGTGTCCTGGACCGGTTCGCCCACGCCGAGTTCGTCAACCAGTACGGGCCGACCGAGGCCGTCATCGACGTCACCTCCGGGCGGGTCGCCCGGCCCGTGCCGCGGCGCGTACCGATCGGGCGTCCGGTGCCCGGCGCCGAGGTGTACGTCCTCGACTCGCGCCTGCGGCCCCAACCACTGGGCGTGGCAGGTGAGTTGTACCTCGGCGGGGTGCAGGTGGCACGCGGGTACGCGGGCCGCGCGGCGCTGACCGCCGAACGGTTCGTGCCGCATCCCTTCGCGCACGGACGGCGGCTCTACGCCACCGGGGACCGGGCCCGCCTGCTGGCGGACGGCTCCGTGGAGTTCCTCGGCCGCGCCGACGACCAGGTCAAGATCCGCGGCAACCGGGTCGAGCCGGCGGAGGTCGCGGCGGTGCTGCGCGAGCACCCGTGGGTGACGGGCAGTCTTGTCACCGTGGACCGTACCGGTGCCGGCCCGCGTCTGATCGGCTACGTCACGGCGGACGCGGAGCACGCGGACGGCGCCGCGAACGCCGGGGCGCCGGCGGCCGAGCTGCGGGACTTCCTGCGCGACCGGGTGCCCGACGCGATGGTCCCGGCCCAGGTGTTCGTGCTGCGGCAGTGGCCGACCGGCGCGCACGGGAAGGTCGACGTGGCGGCGCTGCCGCGGCCCTCGGACGAACGACCCGCCGCGGCAGCGGAGTTCGTGGCGCCCGTCACCGATGTGCAGATCCGGCTGGCCGCGCTGTGCGCGGAGCTGCTGGAGGTGGAGCGGGTCGGTCTGACGGACTCGTTCTTCACCCTGGGCGGGCACTCGCTGCTCGCGATCCGGGCGATCTCCCGCATCCGCAAGGAGTTCGGGGTGGGGCTGCAGATCGGCCAGTTCTTCAAGGCTCCGACGCTCGCGGGCCTCGCCGACGCCGTCGAGGCGAAGCGGGCGGCCGCGCCGGGGAAGCCGGCCGAGCAGGCCTCGATCCCGAAGATCGACCGCGGCGCGCTGCGCCGCTGACCGGCCGCCACCCATCGTGAGGGAGATTTCAGCATGACCGTTGAACTGCGCGACGGCGTGGCCGTCAGCCAGGCATGGGAGGGCCGTTCGCTGCCGGCGCTGGTGCGCTGCGCACGCCCCGACACGTCGCTGTCGGCATGGGTGGCCGAACACCGCGAGGAGGTCGACGCGCTGGCCCGGCGGGCCGGGGCCGTCCTCTTCCGCGGCTTCGCCGTGCGCGGCGCCGACGACTTCCGGGCCGTGATGGACGCCCTGTCGCCGCAGGTCCTCGCGTACGGGGAGCGGTCCTCACCGCGCAGCCAGGTCTCCGACGGCGTCTACACGTCCACCGAGTACCCGGCGGACCAGCCGATCCTGCTGCACAACGAGCAGTCGTACACCTCGAGGTGGCCGACGCGGATCGTCTTCTTCTGCGAGCGGGCGGCGACCAGGGGCGGCCGCACCCCGCTCGCCGACTCGCGCAGGATCCTGGCGCGGCTGCGCCCGGAGACCGTCGCCAGGTTCGAGCGCCTGGGCGTGCGGTACGTGCGCAACTACCTGCCCGGCATCAGCCTGCCGTGGCAGGAGGCGTTCCAGACGGACCGGGCCGAGGACGTCGCCGACTACTGCGCGCGCGCCGACATCACCCCCGAGTGGGTGGACGAGGACCATCTGCGGACCGTGCAGACCCGGCCCGCGGTGCGCAGGCATCCGGTCACCGGGGAGCGCAGCTGGTTCAACCACGCGCTGTTCTTCCACGTGACGTCGCTGGACGAGGAGGTCAGTGCGGGCCTCCTGGAGGCGCTGGACGAGGAGGACCTGCCCTACAACACGTACTACGGGGACGGCTCCCCGATCGAGGCCGAGACACTCGCCGAGCTGCGGGCCGCCTACACGGCGGAGACGACGGGCTTCGACTGGGAGCCGGGTGACGTCCTCGTCGTGGAGAACATGCTGGTCGCGCATGCCCGGGAGCCGTTCGAAGGCCCGCGACGGATCCTGACCGCCATGGCCGACGCCATCGACGCCGACGAGGTGCCCGCATGACGCTCACCGATGTGACCTCGGCACTGTCCGACGCGGCGGTCACCGTCCGTCCGCTGCACGAGGAGCCGTTCCTGCTCGAGATCGAGGCGCGCGAGCCCGGCCTCGCCCTGCCGGGGTGGGTGGCCGGCCGGCGCGAGGAGCTGCGGACGGCCCTGGACCGGTGCGGCGCCGTGCTGCTGCGCGGCTTCGACGTGGCGGACCCGCAGGAGTTCGGGCGGGCGGCCCGCGCCTTCTCCCCCGAACTGCTCGGCTACCTGGAGCGGGCGGCGACCCGCACCGAGGTCGCCGACAAGGTGTTCACCTCGACGGAGCTGGGCGAGGACCAGTGGATCCCGTTCCACCACGAGATGTCGTACTCCCACAACTGGCCCAGCCTGCTGTACTTCTACGGCGATCTGCCCGCACCGGTGGGCGGTGCCACACCGGTGGCCAGTGAGCGCAGGGTGTTCCCGCTGATCCCCGCCGAGGTGCGGGAGCGCTTCACCCGGCACGGGGTGCGGTACGTGCGCAACTACGGCCCGGACGTCAACGAGTCCTGGCAGGAGGCCTTCCAGACGACCGACCGGGCCGAGGTGGAGGCGTACTGCCGCCAGTCGGGCACCGACTTCGAGTGGACCGGCGGCGACGGGCTGCGCACCACGTCGGTGCGGCAGGCCGTGGCACGGCATCCGCGGACCGCCGAGACGGTGTGGTTCAACCACGCGCATCTGTTCCACCTCTCCAACGTGGAGCCGGAGGTGGCCGAGATCCTCGTCGAGGAGTACGGCGAGGAGGGTCTGCCCCGCAACGCCTACTACGGTGACGGCGCGCCTATCGAGGACGAGGTCGCCGAGCTGATCCGATCGCTGTACCGGGAGGCCGCCGTGTCCTTCACATGGCGGCGCGGCGACGTGCTCGTCGTGGACAACTTCCTCGCCACCCACGCCCGGGAGCCGTTCCGCGGGGACCGCCGCATCCTCGTCGCCATGTCCGACCTGTACACCGAGTCGCCGGCCGGTCGATGACGGCTGCCGCCGGCCGTCACCGCACCATCCGCACCACCGGAGGAACCATGCAGCCACGCCCCACCACCGACGCCGACCTCGAGCGCGTCACCGCCTTCACCGTCGAGGATCCGATCAGCTGGATCCCCGCCGACCGCTACCGGGACGAGCTCGCCCAGGGCATGTACCGGCCGCAGTGGTCGTGGATCGCCGAGGCGGACGGCGAGATCGTGGCGCGGGCACTGTGGTGGGGCCAGGCCACGAGCGAGCATCCGGTCGCCCTGGACTGCCTGCACGTGGCGCCGTCGGTGGACGACCGGGTCGGCCTGGCCACCGAGTTGCTGCGCGCCGGGCACCGGGCCTTCGCCGAGGCGGGCGCCGCGCAGCCGCCGCTGTACAACCTGACGCTGCCCAACGGCTGGCGCGACGACGCCGAGGTGTCGGCCGCGCTGGCCTGGCGCCGTGAGGCGGCCCTCGCCGCCGGGCTGACCGAGGAGGTGGAACGGCTGCGCCTGGAGTGGACGCCGGAGATCGGGGTGCCCGCCGCCGCGGGGCGGCTCGTCTTCGAGGAGGCGCCGGACGAGGCGTTCCTCGACGTGTTCCGCCGGGTCGCCGAGGGCAGTCTGGACGCCGAGACCCGCAAGAACCTCGCGGCGCACGGCCCGGCGGCAACCGCCCGCAAGGAGCTGGAGTTCTACCTCGGCTGCCCCGGCGAGCGCTCCTGGTGGCGCCTGGCGCGCACCGGCGACGGCGCCGTCGCCGGGTTCGCGATCCCCTCGGCCACTCCGTACGGCCCGAACGTCGGCTACCTGGGAGTCGTTCCCGAACTGCGCGGCCGAGGCCACGTCGACGAGCTGCTCGCCGAGATCACCCGGAGCCACGCGGAGCGCGGCGCCGAGCTGATCACGGCCACCACGGACACCGGAAACGCGCCGATGGCGGCGGCCTTCGCCCGTGCCGGTTACCGCAACACCCAGATCCGGATGCTCTTCTCGGCCCCGGCCGACTGATCCGCTGTGTCCTCTTGGAGCACATCATGACGCAGACCGTCGCCTCGCCACGCAGGGCGCGCCCGGGCCCCCCAGGGCCCGCGGGCCGGCCCTACGCCCGCGGCTACCGGGCGCCCGCCGCCGTGCGCCCCGCGGTGCGCGCGGCCCACCGCACCCGCCTCGCCGTCACGGCGGCTGTCGCCGCCGGTGACCAACTCGTGCTGATCGCGGGGGTGTTGGCGGCGGCCTGGCCCGGCTGGTGGGCGGGTCCCGCGCGGGCCGCCGCCGGGACCCTGGTGGTCCTTGCCGCCCTGGTGCTGTCGGGCCGCCAGATACGGGCGCTGGAATGTCTGGTCCACGAGGCCAGCCACTTCAACTGGAGCCGCCACCACCGCAGGGCCAACGACCGGTGCGCGACGGTCCTCGCGGGGCTGCCCACCGGCATCCGCATCGCCCGCTACCGGGCCGAGCACCTGCTGCACCACAGCAGGCTCGGCACCGACGACGACCCCGACCTGCGGCGCTACGCGGAGCTGGACATCACGGGCCTGGACCGCACGAGCCGTACGCGGTACGCCCGTTCGCTGCTCGTGCGGCTCGCGGCCCACCAGCGCAGCTGGTACCGGTCCACGTCCACGGATCTGCCGGCGCTGCTGCTCCCGGTCGCCTGGGCGGCGGCGGTGGCGGTGCTCCCCGCGGCCCTGCTGTGGGGAACGGGTGCGGCGGTGACGGCCGCCGCGGTGTGGCTGGCCGGGTTCGCGCTGGTGCTCCCCGTGCTGCGGTTCATCGGGGAGTCGAGCGAGCACAGCTACCACGACGCGGACACCGTCTTCGACTCCACTGTCACCAACCTCGGTCCGCTGCAGCGCCGGCTCATCCACCCGCACAGCGACGGCTACCACACGGTCCACCACCTGTGGCCCGGCGCTCCGCACCACCAACTTCGGCTGTTGCACGACAAGTTGACGGCCGACGACCCACAGGGCTTCGCCGGGCGGCTGCGCATCCGGCGCCGGATCGTGGCCGAGCCCTCCCCCCTCACGCCGCCCGGGAGCACACCATGGACGTGACCTTCGCGCTCGACCCGGACGTCCTGGCCGCCCACCCGGAGGCACAGGTGCGGTTCGTCGTCGCCCGCGGCCTCGCGGGCGACGTGCCCTGGCCGGACGCCGCACGGGAGACGGCGGCGCTGGAGCAGCAGGTGTCCGCCGGCCTCCACGACCTGCCCGACGAGCAGCACCCGGCGATCGCCTCCTGGTTCACCGCGTACCGCGCCTTCGGCACCAACCCGCGCCGCAGCCGCCCCAGCGTGGACGCGCTGATCCGACGGCTGCGGCGCACGGGGCGCCTGCCCCGGATCAACCCGGCCGTCGACGCGTACAACCTGGTCTCGGTGCGCCACGCGCTGCCGGCCGGGGCCTTCGACCTCGCCCGCCTCAGCGGCCCCGTGACGATCCGTCACGCGGTCGACGGCGACGTGTTCGTGCCGCTCGGCGCGGACGGCACGGACGGCGCGGAGCACCCGGGTCCCGGCGAGGTGGTGTACGCCCAGGGCAGCCAGGTGCTGACCCGGCACTGGAACCACCGTGACTCCGACATCAGCAAGGTCACCGAGGACTCCCGGGACGTCGTCTTCCTGCTCGAGCGCGTCTCGCGCGCGGCGGTCCCCGACGCCCTCATGGTCCGCGCCCAGGACGACCTTGCCGCGCTCGTGACCCCGCACGCGCGCGAGGTCTCGCGCGCCGTGATCGAGGCACGCACGCCCCTGACCCCTGTTCTGACCCACCTTCGAGGAATGAGCCTGACATGAGCGAGGTCGCAATGGAGCAGCTGAAGTTTCTTGAGCCGGAGGACGTGCGCGCCGTCGCCGCGCAGTTCGGCACGCCGGTCTTCGTGTACGACGAGGCCACCGTGCGTGCCTCCGCCACCACGATGTCCACCCTCCCCAACGCCTTCGGCCTGACGGTGCGCTACTCCCTCAAGGCGTGCCCCAGCCAGGCGATCATCCGGCTCTTCGACCGCCAGGGATTCTCCTTCGACGCCAGCTCGGTGTGGGAGGCCCGCCGTGCGGTGCTGGCCGGGGTGGGTCCGGAGCGGATCTCGATGACCGCGCAGGAGGCGGTGTTCGACGAGAACCTGCGCGAACTCATCGACCAGGGCCTGCAGTTCGACGCCGGTTCGCTGCACCAGCTGGAGGAGTACGGTCGCGCCTACCCGGGCGGCGAGGTCGCGATCCGCATCAACCCGGGCTTCGGCTCGGGCCTGGTCGGACGCCTCAACAGCGGTGGCCCGCAGTCGAGTTTCGGCATCTGGCACGAGCAGCTGCCCGAGGTCAAGCAGATCGTGGAGCAGTACGGTCTGCGCCTGGTGCGGCTCCAGTCGCACATCGGCTCCGGTCACCACTGGGACATCCTCGTCGACGCCGTGCGCACGATGCTGTCCTTCGCCCGTGACTTCCAGGACGTGCACACCCTGGACCTCGGCGGCGGCTACCGGGTCTCGGCCCTGCGGAGCGACCCGGTCTACGACCACACCGAGTGGGCACGGGTCGTCGCCGACGAGCTCAAGCAGTTCGCCGAGGAGACCGGCCGGCGGCTGCACACGGAGGTGGAGCCCGGCACCTACCTGACGGCGCTGGCCGGTTCGCTCGTCACCAAGGTGATCGACAAGACGGACACCGGCGCGAACGGCAACTCCTTCCTCAAGATCAACAGCGGTCTGACGGAGATCGCCCGCCCGTCGTACTACGGCGTGCAGCACCCCATCGTGTCCGTCCCCGCCACGGGCGACGTCGAGCGGCCGGCCGACGACGCCGAGGAGTTCAACGTGGTCGGCCACTGCTGCATCGCCGGTGACATTCTCACCGCGAAGCAGGAGCAGCTGGCGCCGGTTGCGCTGGGGCGCACCGAGATCGGCGACTACGTGGTCGTCGAGCGGGCGGGCAGCTACTGCTCCTCGATGTCGATGAAGAACTTCAACTCCTACCCGGAGGCCGCCGAGGTGCTGCGCCGCGCCGACGGCAGCTTCGACCTGATCCGGGCCCGCCAGAGCATCGAGCAGGTCATCGTGAACGAGCGCATCCCCGAGGGCCTGTGACGGACCGGGCAGCGGCATGAGGAAGGCCCCGGAGTGGGTGATCCGGGGCCTTCCTCATGCCCGGCGGCGGCGCGGTCGAGGCCGCGCCGCCGCCGTTCACAGCACGTAGCGGCGGGACACCAGGGTCAGTCCCGCGTTGTCCGCGGCCCAGGTCACCGCGGCCGGGCGCGGCACGCTCAGGGTGCCCTCGGGCAGCCCAGGCGTCTGGGTGACGGCGCGCAGCCGCAACGGCTGCGTGCCGCGGACCTCCAGCTGCACCTGGGTGCCCGGCCCGGCGGGCGGCGCCGCCAGCAGCAGCCCCCAGCACCAACCGCCGTGCGCGAAAGGCCGGTTGACGCCGCCGGGGATGCGCTGCCCGGCGGCCGTGGCCCGCACCACGGTGGCGCCGCCGGCGTCCGCGTACAGGTCGATCTCGGCGGCCCGCGGGCCCGTGGCGGCCACGGAGAGCGTGATGCGGCGGACGTCGCCCGTGCGTGTGGCGGCGACGACCTTCACCACGGGGACGGGGACGGTCGCGGCGGGCGCGGAGCCGGTGCGCCAGCGAGCCGGCTGGTCCAGCGACGGGAAGACGTCCTCCACGGAGCCCCTGGCGGTGCCGACGTAGTGGTCCAGCCAGCTGGAGCTGCCCGCACCGCTGGAGGCCCAACGGGCCTGGCCGGTGTCGGCGTCCAGGGCGTAGACGAGGCTCACCTGCGCGGGCCGGGAGGCGGTGGGCGCGCCGGACAGCACCGCCACGCCGAGCGCGGACAGGGCACCGGCCGTACCGAGCGCGGTGGCACCGACGGCCCACCGGCGCCGGGTCCGGCCGGGCACGGCGGGCAGCGCGGGGGCGAACGCGAGGGCGAGCAGGAGCGCCGGGGCGGCGGCGAGGGCGACGGGCACGGTGTCGAAGAGCAGCACGCCCACCGGCACCAGCAGCGCCGCGCACGGCACCAGGGGCGCCGTGGCGAGGGCACCGCGCCACACCGAGCCGGAGCCGGCGCGGGCCGCGGCCGCGAGGCCCGCCGCCCCGGTGACCGCGGGCCACAGGAACAGGTACGAGGCACCCGGCAGCCACACGGCGGTCAGCACCGCGCACAGGGTCAGCGACACGGTCGCCGCGGCGCTCACCTCCAGGGCGGTCGCCCGGCGGCGCAGCACCACCGCCCACACCCACAGGGCGGTCGCCGTCAGCAGGACGGCCGCCAGATGGAGCGGTCCGGGCCGGTAGGGGCTGCCCAGCGCGAACCCGGTCCACTGCGGCCGCAGCCACGTCGCGACGGGCCACACCAGGCTCACCGCGCCGGCCGTGCCCAGCAGGGCGAGGGCCAGCGCGGCCGCGCTCGTCGCGGTCCTCGCGGGCCGCAGGGCGCCGCGTCGGACCGCGTACCGGAGGGCGGCGCCCAGGACGACGACGGCGAGGCCCGCGCCGGGCAGCACCAGACCCATCGGGTAGCGGACGAGGACCGGTCCCAGGGTGAAGTACGTCGCCCGGCCCGCGTGCCGGGCGCTGCGCAGGTCGGCGCCGTCCAGCCGGCGGGCCGCGGCCAGGACGGTGTCGCCCATGTCCTGCAGGCTCGCGCGGCTGAAGTTGGCGAGGTCGTCCTGCGGGGTGTGGTAGTTCGCGGAGGTGCCGATCACCGCGAAGTTCATACCGGTCATACCGGCCTTGCGCAGCACGGTGAAGTCGGTGTCGTTGGGCAGCATCCGGTACACCTCGTCGGACAGCGAGGTGGCCACCGCAGGACGGTCACCGAGTGCCGGGACCAGAGCGGCGTTCCCGGTTCCCGACTCGAACATCACCGTCCGGCCCGAGGTGCCGCGGGCCTCCAGGTTGAGTACGACGGTGGAGGCCGCCGCTGCCGTGTCGCGGGCCACGAAGGCGCGGGACCCGAGCAGGCCGGGCTCCTCGCCGTCGGTGATGAGGAAGGTGATGTCGTTGCGGGGTGCCGGGCCCGCCTTCAGGGCGCGGGCCACCTCCAGGAGGGTGGCGAAGCCGATGCCGTCGTCGGACGCGCCGTGGCTGTTCTTCTCCGAGTCGTAGTGGGCGACGATCAGCAACCGGCCGCTGGGGTGGGTGCCGTGCAGGGTGGCGCTGATGTTCTGCGTCCAGGCGGCGACGGCCGCGCCGTGCCCCGTGGCGCTGCTGGTGCCCGGCTCGATCCGGGCGTCGAGCCCCACCTGTCGGAGCCGGCGCAGCAGTTCGTCGCGTACCCGGTCGTGTTCCGCCGTGCCGGTGGCGTGCGGGCTGCCCGCCACGGCGGCGACGTGTACGTAGGCGCGCGCCGCGGAGAAGGAGTCCACCGGCGCGGACGTCGGCGCCGGGGCAGGTGTCAGGCTCGTCCACAGCACGCCGCCGAGGGCGGCGGCCAGGGCGAGTACCGGCACCAGGAGACGGGCGAGAACCCGCACCGTCCGTGCCGGGCTGTGCGGGCCGGGCACGGACGGTCGCGGGGCCCGGAGGGCGGTGAGGTCCGCCGGGTCAGTACGGGTATCGGCCATCGGTCGACTGCTTCCTTGTCATGGGGACACTCACGTCCGTTCCGGCGCTTCGGTCCGCTCGCCCGCCGCCGCGTCGGCGCGCGTGGCGTGCGCGGCGCGCGGCGGCCGTGTGACGGTGTGCTCGCCGCGCTCGTCTCCCGCGTCCTGCCCTGCCGCGTCGAGGGCGGCCGGGGACAGCCGCAGCAGCGCCGTCACGGTGGCCGCGGCGAGCAGGGCAGCGGCGAACAGGAACGGCGCGCGCAGCCCCGCCACCCCGGCGAGCGCGCCGCCGGCCAGGCCGCCCAGCGGCGACACCCCGTTGACGACGAACCGGTAGCCGCCGTTGACCCGGCCGAACAGGTCGGCGGGCACCAGCGCCTGCCGCAGCGAGGTGGTCACCACCGTCGCCAGCGAGATGGCGGCACCGACGAAGGCCAGGGCTCCCGCGGCGAGCAGCGGGTGCGAGGTGGTGCCGGCGATCAGGAACGGCAACGGGCACAGGGCGAGGGCCAGTTGGAGGGTGCGGGCGCGGCCCAGGGCCCGGGTGACGAGGGGGGCGAGCAGCGCCCCGGCGAGGCCGCCCACCGCGAGGACGACCAGGAGCATGCCGTACGCGCGCTGGCTGATGTGCAGCACGTTCAGCGCGTACAGGACGGCGATGCCGAGAACGGCGACGACGGCGAAGTTGAGCGCGCCGACCAGCACGCACACCGTACGCAGCACCCGATGACGCCACAGCCAGCGGATGCCCTCGGCCGTCTCGGACACCACGGCGCGCGCGGTCAGCCCGCCGTCCCCGGGCGTCGCGGGTCGGGCGCCGGGCAGCCGGACGCTGCACACCAGGACCGCCGAGACGGCGAAGGACAGGGTGTCCAGGGCGAACGGAACCGGGTGGCCGAGCGCGAACAGCGCGGTGCCCAGCGGAGCCCCCAGGAACTCGCTGCTCACCAACTGGCCGCCCATCAGGCGGCTGTTGGCCGACTCCAGGGAGCCGTCGCCCACCACGTCGGACACGACGGCCTGCGACAGGTTCTCGGCGAGCGTCGTGATCGAGGTGAGCACGAACGAGACGACGGCGAGCACGGTGACACCCGCCTGGCCGGTGAGGATCACCAGCACCAGCGAACCGGTGACGAGGGCTCGGGCCACATCGCAGATCCACAGGGTGCGCCACCGGTCGAGCCGGTCGACCAGGGCGCCGGCGAACGGGCCCACACACGTCCACGGCAGCTTCCCCGCCACCGCCACCAGCGCGACCGCGAACGGGTCGTGGGTGAGGGTGGCCGCGTACAGGGCGAGCGCCGCGGTGCGCGTGCCGTCGCCGACCCCGGAGGCGGTGGTGGCCGCCCACAGCCGCCCGTACCCGTACGCGAAGCGCGACCTGAGCAGCCCCACGGGTCAGCCCTCCAGCTTCTGCCGGACCTCGCTGTGCGACATGGCC
Source organism: Streptomyces monashensis (assembly GCF_001866665.1). Lineage (GTDB taxonomy): Bacteria > Actinomycetota > Actinomycetes > Streptomycetales > Streptomycetaceae > Streptomyces > Streptomyces monashensis. The sequence continues at coordinate 22,142 of NZ_MLYO01000077.1, forward strand.
TGCACCTGCCGCACCAGGGCGGCCACCCGGTCCACGTCGATGCCCGCCTCGGCGCCCTCAGCGCGCATCAGCGTCGCGAGGGTGGCGAGGGTGGGTGCCTCGACGAAGAAGTGCAGGGGCAGTTCGAGCCGGAACAGCTCGCGGATCCGGGAGACGACGATGGTGGCGAGCACCGAGTGGCCGCCGCGTTCGAAGAAGTCGTCGTCGACCGAGACGTCGGTGATCTCCAGCGTCTGCTCCCAGATGCCGGCCAGGACGTGCTGGAGGTCGTCGGCGGGTGCCCGGCGCTCCGGGGCGGCGACGGGGCCGGGCTCGGGCAGCGCGGCGCGGTCGACCTTGCCGTAGGGGGTGAGCGGGAGGGCGTCGAGCACGACGAAGAGATCCGGGACCATCGGCGAGGGCAGCAGGGCGCGCAGGTGGGCACGGAGCACCGCGGTGTCCGGCGCGTCCGGTCCGGGCGGCACGGTGACGTAGCCGACGAGGCGGGTGCCGCCGTCGGGCGCCGCGGCGGCGAGGACCACCGCCTCGGCGACCTGGGGGTGGGCGCGCAACGCACTCTCCACCTCGGCGGGTTCGACCCGGAAACCGCGGATCTTGACCTGGTGGTCGGCGCGGCCGAGGAACTCCAGCGTCCCGTCGCCGCGCCAGCGGGCCCGGTCGCCGGTGCGGTAGAGGCGGGCGCCGGGGACGAAGGGGTGGGGGACGTAGACCTCCGCGGTCTGGCCGGGGCGGTCCAGATAGCCGCGCGCCACCTGTACGCCGCCCGCGTGGAGTTCGCCGGGAACGCCGACGGGCTGCAGCCGGCCGGCGCCGTCCAGGACGTAGAGCTCGCTGCCCGGCACGGGCCGTCCGATGGGCACGGGGGCCTCGGCGGGCGCGGTGACGGTGTACTCGGCGATGTTGATGGTGGTCTCGGTCGGACCGTAGGAGTTGACCAGGCGGATGTGCGGTGCCTGGGCGAGCAGTTCGTCGGCGAGGTCGGCGGGGAGTTCCTCGCCCGCGCTGATCACGAGCTTCAGGGCGGTCGCCGCGCGGGACAGGCCGCCGAGGGCGAGGACGGGGCGCAGCGCCGAGGGCACGAAGAAGCAGGTGGTGACGGAGTGCCGGGTGAGCACGGAGTACAGATAGTCGGCGTCGCTGCCCCTGCCCGGCTCGGCCAGCACCACGCGGCCCCCCGAGCAGAGCGCGACCAGGAGCTCCCACATCGAGGTGTCGGCGCTCAGCGGGGTCTTGTGCAGGACGCGCTCGTCCTCGTCGAGGGCGAGGTCTGCGCACATGCCGGCGAGCCGGTTCGCGAGTCCCGCGCGGCTGACGAGCACCCCCTTGGGGGCGCCCGTGGAGCCCGAGGTGTAGAGCACGTACGCGCCGCCGGCGGGCAGTTCGCGCACGTCGGGCCGGTGGGTCGGCAGGTCTGCGGTGAGGGCCGGCAGGTCCTCGACGGCGAGCACCGCGGTGCCCTCGGGCAGCCGGGCCGCGAGCCGGGTGTCCGTGAGGGCGAGGCGGGGCACGGCGTCGGTGACGATGCCGGCCAGACGCCCGGCGGGATGCTCGCTCTCCAACGGCAGCAGGACGGCGCCGGCCTTGAGGACGGCGAGAACGGACACGATCAGGTCGAGACCGCGCGGCAGCAGGACGGCCACCCGGTCCTCGGGGCCGATGCCGCGGGCACGCAGCAGGTGCGCCACCCGGTTGGCCCGCTCGTCCAGTTCGCGGTACGTGAGGTGGTGCGCGGTGGCGGGCGGCGGGGCGTCGGCGACGGCGGCCGTGGCCTCGGGTGTGGCCGCCGCGTGGGCGTGGAAGGCGTCGAGGAGACCGCCGTCGGCCACAGCGGGCACACCGCGGCCCGACCAGTGCAGGGTGAGCCGGGTGTGCTCCTCCTCGGTCATGACCGGAAGGTCGCGCACGGCGACGTCGCCGTCGGCGGCGAGCGCCGCGACCAGGACCTGACGGACGGCGCGGGCGATGCGTTCGGCGGTCTCCGTGTCGAACAGGTCGAAGGAGTACGACAGCCAGCCGGTCAGGCCGCCGCCCTGCTCGGCGGGCGAGAACTCCAGGGACAGGTCGATGTCGGACCCGGTCTTGGGCAGGTTGAGCGTCTCGGTGCGGACGCCGGGCAGCTCCAGCCGGCTCAGGGGCACGTTGCGCAACGCGAACAGGGCGCGCACCAGGGCCGAGCGGCCGCTGCTGCGTTCGCCTCCCGCCTCGCGCACGATCCGCGGGAAGGGCACTTCCTGGTGGGCGAAGGCGTCCAGGCTGCTGTCGCGGGCGGCGCGCAGCAGCTCCCGGAAGGACGCGGCGCCGTCGACGGGCACACGCAACGGGAGGGTGTTGACGAAGAAGCCGATGAGCGGCTCCCACTCGGGCCGGTTGCGGCCGGCCACGGCGGTGCCGATGACCAGGTCTCGCGCGGCCGACCAGCGGTGCAGCACCACGGCGTAGGCGGCGAGCAGCACCATGAACGGGGTGGCCTTCTCGCTGCGGCCGAACCGGCCCGCCCGCTCGACCAGCTGGGCGTCCAGGTCGATGCGGACGGCGGCACCGTGGAAGGTCGGTCTGGCCGGGCGGGGCCGGTCGCCCGCGAGCTCCAGGGGAGCCACCCCGTCGAGCCGCTCGCGCCAGTGGGCGAGCTGCCGGGCGGCCTCGTCGCCGGCCAGCCAGGCGTGCTGGGCGGCGGCGAACTCCGGGAAATTGACCGTCAGTTCGGGCAGGTCGGCGGGGCGGGAGGCGACCTGCGCCGCGTAGCACTCGGTGAGTTCGTCGACGAGGACTCCGAGCGACCAGCCGTCCACGACGATGTGGTGGACGCACAGGGTCAGCAGCCAGGAGCGCCCGTCGGGGGCCTCGGGATCGTCGGTCAGCCGCCACAGCGTGGCACGCAGCAGCGGCGCCGCGGACAGGTCGAAGGAAGGACGGGCGATCCGGCCGAGGAGCGCGGGCACCTCGTCGGCGCGGGCCCGTCCGGTGCCGAGGGTGACGTCCACCTCGTCAGGGGCGCGGACGACCTGTATCACGCCGCGTTCCGAGTCGAGTTCGAAGCCGGTGCGCAGCGCCTCGTGGCGGGCGACGACCGCGGCGAGCGACCGCTCCAGCGCCCCGGCGTCCAGGTCGCCGCGCAGCCGGACCGCGATCGGCAGCAGGTAGTTCACCGCGGTCGGGTCGAGTTCGTACTGGTAGTAGAGCTGCTGCTGGCCCGGGGCGGCCACGAAACGCTGGGTTCCGCCGGTGCGCGGCACGGCGGTGACGGGGACGTGTGAGGCGGCCCGGCCCTGGGCGAGGCGGCGGGCGAGCAGGGCGCGCCGCTCGGGGCTGAGGTCGGCCACGGCGCGCTGCAGGCCGGAGGGCTCCGGGGAGAGGGTCTCGGTCATCGCTGTTCCTCCACGGCGGCCGGAGCGGGGTCGAAGTCGACGATCAGTACGTCGCGGTGGCTGGGGCGGTCCGGGTCGACGGGGGTCAGCGGTGTCACGTCGTGCAGCAGCCGACGGTCGTCCACCAGCAGCTGGTCGCCGGGTTCGCCGAGGGTCGTGGCGAACAGCCGGGTGCCGTCGTCGTCGTACAGGGAGCTCTCGCCGCCGGTGATGTTGGCGCGGGAGACCAGGAGCGAGGTGACGTACGTCGAACCGTCGCGGTGGCGGCCCTGCGGGGCGGGCCTGCCGAGCTGGTCGCGGCTGGTCACGATGCGGAACGGGTGCAGCTTGACGTCCCAGTGCCGCACCCCTTCGACGCGGGAGAACACGTCGCCGAGGCGGCGCACGACGGCGAACGTCAGCGGGTCCGCCAGGAACGCCTCGGTGAGCGGGTCGAAGTGGCGCCGCACCCCGCCGTTGAGCGGGTTGACGGCGCTGTCCTGGTAGTAGGGGGCGTGCGGCTGCCCGGTCAGCCGGCCGTTCCCGGCGTCGAGGTGGAAGTGCCCGTAGCGCCGGTACCGGTAGGTGCCCCCGTCCTTCATGAAGGTGTCGAGGGTGAGGTCGTCCCAGTGGCGGGCGAAGCGCTCCCAGTCCTCGGGACCGGTGCCGGTCATCCGGCGCACCTCGGGCGCGGTCAGCAGATGGCCACCCCACCCGGACAGGCCGTCGACGGCGGCGGTCACTGCCTGAGAGGTGGCCGTAGTGGTGTCGGACACGGCGTCCGGTCCCCTTTCGGTGGACGGCCCGGTGCCACGGCGGCACGGTCGGATCGCATCGGCATGCGTCTTTTGGGTATGGCCCCGCGAGCCGTCCTTGGATGCAACAGGCCCCCGCGCCCGTGCGGCAGTCAGGACATTGCCTGACTGCCCCCGCGCGCCGGACGGGCCCACCATCCGAGAAAGGGCTGCCCTGGCAGTCGGACAGGGAGGGTGGACGGTGACGGCCGACGATTCGCTGACAGTGGTGACCTCGTTCGCCCAGCAGAGCCTGTGGCTGCAGCACGAGGTGGACCCCGAGCGCGCCGCGTACAACATCACCGCGGCGGTCCGGCTGCGCGGTCCGCTGGACGTGCCCGCCCTGGAGCGGGCGCTGAACGCGGTGGTGGCGCGGCACGAGGTGCTGCGCACGGTCTTCGCACTGGAGGGTGCGGACCCGGTGCAGGTGATCGGGCCGGTCCGCGCGCTGACGGTTCCGGTGCACGAGGCCGGGCCCGACCGTTTCGACGCGTACGCCGACGACGTGCTGTTCGCGCCGTTCGACCTGCGTCGGGGGCCGTTGCTGCGGCTGGAGCTGCTCCGGCTCGAACCGGAGCACCACATCGCGCTCCTGGCGCTGCACCACATCGTGACCGACGGGACGTCCTCGGCGATCCTGCTGCAGGAGCTGTCCCACGCCTACGCCGCCGAACTGGCCCAGGTGGACCCGCTGTGGGAGGAACTGCCCATCCAGTACGCGGACTTCGCGGCGTGGCAGCGCGACGCGCTCGCCGGCTCCGCCCTGGCACGGCTGACCGGGCACTGGTCGCGGGTCCTGGCGGACGCCGCACCGCTCGCGCTGCCCGCGGACCGGCCGCGCTCCGCCGATGACGCGGGGCACGGCGCCGTGCACCACTTCGCGCTGCCCGCCGGGCTCACCGCGCGCCTGGAGGAGCTGGCCCGCGCCGAGCGGGCCACCTTGTTCATGGTGCTGCTCGCCGGTCTCGACGCGCTGCTCGCGCGCTACTGCGGGCAGGACGACATCACGATCGTCTCCCCCGTGTCCGGTCGCACCCGCCCCGAACTGGAGGGGCTGATCGGCTACTTCGTCAATCCCCTGCTGCTGCGCACCCGGGTGTCCGGCACCGCGGGCTTCACCTCTCTGGTCGGCGAGGCCCGCGCCGCCACCCTGGACGCGTTCGACCATCAGGAACTGCCCTTCGAGCAGGCCGTCGAGCTGCTGCGCCGGCACGGCGGGCCCGGCGCCGAGGGCCTGCGCTCGCAGGTGATGCTGGTGCTGCAGGGCGCCCGGCCGAGTCACTGGCACAGCGCCGGCCTCGACTTCGAGCTGATCCCCGCCGACACGTCGAACGCCAAGTCGGACCTGGTGCTGGAGGTGCGTCCCGAGGCGGACGGCGGCTGCGCGGCGGTCCTGGAGTACCGCACCGCGCTGTACGACGCCGCGACCGCCGAACGCATGGCGCGCCACTTCGTCGCGGTCCTGGAGGCGGTCTGCGCACGGCCCGAGGCACCCCTGGACCACCTGCTCGCGACCGCCGTCCCGGACGGGGAGATCCCCACGGTGCGGGCCGGCGCCGCGGACACCGGCGGGCCCGCCGCGCCCGCACCCGCGTACGTCGCGCCGCGCACCCCGCTGGAGGAGGAGGTCGCCGCCGTCTGGTCCGCGCTGCTCGGCAAGGAACGCGTCGGCGTGCGCGACAACTTCTTCGACCTCGGCGGCCAGTCCCTGATCGCGGTGCGACTCGCGGCCCGGCTGCGCGACGAGTTCGGCGTCGAACTGACGACGCGTGACCTGTACGCCGACTTCACCGTCGAGGCGGTCGCCTGGACCGTCCTGCAGCGGATGACCGCCGACGAGGAGCAGGCGAGCGCCTGAGCCGACGGCATCCGTTCCCCACCACCCAGCGGACCCAAGGATTTTGGAGAGACATGTTGAGTGCGGCGGTTGTGTGCTTCCCGCCCGCCGGCGCGGGCGCGGGCTTCTTCCACTCGTGGCTCGGGCAGCGCGAAGGGCTGACGGTGCTCCCGGTGGAACTGCCCGGACGGGAGAAGCGGTACTCCGAGCCGGAGTGCACCGAGCTGGGCGCCCTGATGGACACGATCCTGCCCGAGCTGCGGTCCGCCACCGCCGCCTTCGACGAGGTCGCCGTCTTCGGCCACAGTTTCGGCGGGCTGCTCGCGTACGAGGCGACCCGGGTCCTCGCCGCCGAGCGGGACGGGCTGACCCTGGTGGTCTCCGGTGCGACGTGGCCGGGCGCACAGCGGCGCGGACGCATCACCGGCCTGGGCGACGAGGAGTTCATCGCCGGCGTCCAGTCGATCGCCGGGTACCACCACCCGGCCCTCGACGAGCCCGAGCTGCGCGATCTGGTGCTGCCCCCGCTGCGCACCGACGTGGCGATGCACGAGGGCTACGTGTACCGCGCGCACGAGCCCCTCGACGTGCCGGTCCTCGCGGTGCGCGGCGACGCCGACGACCTGGTGTCGGCCGCCGACCTCGCCGAGTGGCAGCGGGTCACCTCCGGCCCGCTGACCGTCGCGGAGCTGACGGGCGCGCACATGTACCTGGTGGAGGAGTGGCCCGCGCTGCTCGACCTCATCGCAGGGCGGCTGTCGACCGCCAGGGCGTCGTCATGAGCGGACGGCTCGCGGGCAGGACGGCGGTCGTCACCGGCGCCGGGCGGGGCATCGGGCGGGCCTGCGCCGTCGCGTTCGCCGCACAGGGCGCCGACCTGGTCCTCGTCGACATCGCCGGTGACCTTCCCGGTGTCCCCTACCCCGCGGCCACGCCCAGCCAGCTCGACCACACGGCCGAGCTGTGCCGCGAGCGGGGAGCCGCCGTGCTCACCGTCAAGGCCGACGTGCGCGACCCGGCCGCGTGCGCACGCGTGGCGGCCGATGCCGTCGAGCGCTTCGGCTCGCTGGACGTGCTGGTCAACAACGCCGGGATCGCGGGCCCTTCGGGGCGGATCGTGCACGAGGTCACCGAGGACGAGTGGGCGGTGATGATCGACGTCAACCTGAACGGCGCCTGGCGGATGCTCAAGGCCGTGGGGGCCATGATGGTGGCGCAGCGCTCCGGCTCCGTCGTCAACGTCGCCTCCACTGCGGGCCTCGTCGGATACCGCAACTTCGCGGGCTACGTGGCCTCCAAGCACGGACTGGTCGGTCTGACGAGGGCCGCCGCGCTCGACTACGCGCCGTACCGGGTGCGGGTGAACGCGGTCTGTCCCGGCTCGGTCCGCGACAGCGAGGAGTGGGAGGGCCGGATGCTGGTCGAGATCGGCCGCAGCATGGAGATCGCGCCCGCCGACCACGAGGCCGAGTTCATCACACAGATGCCCATGAACGCCCTGGTGGAGGCGGACGACGTGGCGGGAGCCGCCCTGTGGCTGGCCTCCGACGAGTCCCGCCACGCCACCGGGGGCGTGATCACCGTCGACGCCGGCTACAGCGCCCGTTGACCCGGACCGGTCAGGAGACGCACGTGTCGCCCAACCCCACCTCGGTCACCGCCCGGCACGCGGCCGTGTATCCGGTCGCGGCCGGATACACGGCCGAGGACTGCCGCGCCGCGCTGGCCGCCGACCCGTGGTCCGGCCCCGGCCGGCCGCGCCTGTGGACCGAGTCGGTGCCGGCGGCCTGTGGCAGCCCGGCCGCCCTGCGCCGCCGCGAGCGCGAACTGTACGGCCGTCACAGCGGCCCGGCCGTGCGGCTCACCCTGCTCGAATACACCGACGGCGTACGGGAGTTGGTGGCCGTCACCGGGCCCGGCGACGACGGCCCCGACACCCTGGACCGCGCCGCGCTGGCCGTACTCGGCGGCACGGCGGCCCGGTCGGACACCGGTTTCCCCGCGGTGCGGGTGCCCGAGGCCGAGGACGGCACCGCGCCGTGGCCCCGGTGCCGGACCGTGACGGTTCCCGGGCTCGACGGGGCCGGGGACACGGCCGCGGACCTGGCCGGCGCGCTGCTCCTCGTGGCCGCCCGCACGCACGAGGACGAGCCGGTCCTGGACGTCGCCGTGCACACCGCCGACGGGGTGCACCGGGTGTCGCTGGGCACGGACGCGCTGGACGAGGACCAGCCGGTGGCCGCCTACCGGACGTGGGTGCGGGAGGAACTGGCACGGCCCCTCGCCACGGCCGGCGGCACCGGGCCGCGGCTCGCCCTCGAGGTGGACCTGCGGCCGCGGGCGGTGCCCGCGCTGCTGCGCGTGCCCGCGCTGGACGCCGGCCGCCCGGTCACCGTACGGGTCTCCGCGGGGGGCCCGGACGGCGCCCCGCAGGTGCAGTGCTGGACTGCGCCCGGAACGCCGCCGGACGGGCGGGCCGCGGACCTGCGGCACCGGCTGACCACGGTGGCACGGCAGCTGCTGACCGGGGACCAGGACGTTCCGCTGGCCGCGATCACGCTGCACGACCCGGCCGAGCGGGCGCGCCTGCTGGCCCTCGGCCGCACCCCGCGCGGCACGGACAGCGGGCCGCGCCGCATCGACCAGCTGGTCCGGGCGCGCGCCGAGCAGGCCCCGGACGCCATCGCCCTCACCGACCCGCAGGAATCCGCCACCTGGACGTACCGCGAACTCGTCGACACCGGCGAACGGTTCGCGGCCGCGCTCCACGAACTCGGCGTGCGCCCGGGCGACCGGGTCGGGGTGTGCCTGGACCGTTCGGCGCGGCTCGTGGCGGTGCTGCTCGCGGTGATGACGGCGGGCGCCGCCTACGTGCCGCTGGACCCCACCTATCCGGCGGACCGCCTCGCCTACACCGCGCGGGACGCGGATCTGTCCCTGGTGGTGGTCGAGGACGACGGCGAGCACGGCGACGCCTTCGCCGGCCGCTCCACCGTGACGCTGTCGCGGCTGCGCGAACTCGCCTCCGCACAGCGGGCGTTGGCGCCCGCACCGGCGGTGGGGCCGGACGATCCGGCGTACGTCATCTACACCTCGGGCTCCACCGGCCGCCCCAAGGGCGTCGTGGTGCCGCACCGGAACGTGGGCCGCCTCCTCGACGCCACCGCCGACGACTTCCGCCTCGGCCCGCAGGATGTGTGGACGTGGTTCCACTCGGCGGCGTTCGACTTCTCCGTCTGGGAGATCTGGGGCTGCCTGGGCACCGGCGGGCGCCTGGTCGTCGTACCGTACTGGACCTGCCGCTCCCCCGAGGACTTCCGCGCCCTGCTGCTCCAGGAACGGGTGACGGTGCTCAACCAGACCCCGTCGGCCTTCTCCCGGCTGCTGCGCCTGGAGGTCGCGGACCCCGCGCCTCTCGCCCTGCGGATCGTCGTCTTCGGCGGGGAGACACTCGACACCCGCGCCCTGCTGCCGTGGTTCGACACGCACCCCGAGTCCACCTGCCGGATGGTCAACATGTTCGGCATCACCGAGACCACGGTGCATGTGACGGCCCGCACCGTCACCCGCGCCGACGCACTCGCCGCCGCGCAGTCGGTGGGCCGCGCGCTGCCCGGCTGGAGCGTGCGCGTCCTCGACGCGCGCGGCAGGCTGCTGCCGCCCGGCTGCGCGGGCGAGATAGCCGTCGGCGGGGACGGCCCCGCCCTGGAGTACCTGGGACGCCCGGAACTGACCGCCGAGCGGTTCGTCGACGACCCGGACGGCGACGGCCGCCTCTACCTCAGCGGCGACAAGGGGCGGCTGCTGCCCGACGGCCAGCTGGAACACCTGGGGCGCCTCGACAGCCAGATCAAGGTGCGCGGCCACCGCATCGAACTCGACGAGATCCGCTCGGTGCTGCTGGCCCACCCGGCGGTGCGCGCCGCCGCGGTCGTGCTGACGCGGCCCGCGGACGAGGACGCCACCCTCGACGCGTACGTCGTCCTGGACGGGGCGGAGACGCTCGAGGTCCGCCGGCACGCGGCCCGGCTGCTGCCCGAGTACATGGTGCCCGCCACCGTCACCGCGCTCGCCCAGCTGCCGCTCACCGTCAACGGCAAGGTGGACGTGGCCTCGCTGCCCGAGCCGCGTGCCCTGGCCGACGGGGGTGAACCCGCGGCCGTGGAGGGCGAGTTCGGGCAGGGACCGCTGGCCGCCGTGCTCGCGGCCTGGCGCGTCACGTTCGGGGAACCGGTGACACCCGACGCCAACTTCTTCGACCTGGGCGGCAACTCGCTGCGCGCGCTGCGCGTCGTGCACCTGCTGCGCGACGCGGGCATCCGCGTCGACGTGCGCGACGTGTACCGGCTGCGCACCCCGTCCGCGCTGGCCGAAGCCGCCTCCGTGGCCCCCGCGGACCAGGCGAGAAGCGCCTGACCGAGCCGTGTAAGGGCTTTGCCCGACTGTCCAGGACGCCGCCGGCGGCGGGATGTTCGAGACCTGACACCGACCCGAGGAGTTGTTCATGAGCAAGGTCGCGGTCCTCACCAATGACCTCCAGTACGACCTGGTCAACAAGAACCAGGAGCGCATCGACGCCGTGACGGAGGCCACGCCCAGCTTCTCGGCCTTCCTCAAGGACATGCGCGAGCGCGGCCACCACGTGGTCCACCTGCAGCTGATCAACAAGCCCGACGACCCGGTCGCCGAGCGCTACGAGGGCGGCCGGCTGCCGGCGCAGAAGGGCACCCAGGGCGCCGAGATCCTGCCCGTCTTCCTGGACGAGACCGACATCCTCGTCGAGAAGAACAAGGACAGCGGGTTCTACGAGACCGACCTGCACGACCGGCTGCAGGCGCTCGGCGTCGAGACCGTCATCGTGACCGGCATGCAGGGGCAGATCTGCGTGCAGACCACGGCCGCCGACGCCTTCTTCCGCGGCTACAACGTCTGGGTCCCCAGCGACTGCGTGGTCTCGGCCCGCGAGCACGACAAGGTGCGCGCCCTGGACTGGCTGGACGGCTACTGCGCGACCGTGGCGCCCTCCGAGGAGATCGTGCGCATCCTCGACACCGACGGCGACCTGCCGCGCAAGGTGTTCCGCACCCCCTGAGCCCGCGCTCGTCCCGCCCTCGCCGGGCGGCCTCCGCGACCTGGGCGGGTCCGCTCCCCCGGGCCCGCCCGGCGTCGCCCCGCACCGCATCTCACCCCTCATCCGCGTACGCCCGATCCCTGTGACGCGCGTACGTCCTCGACCCCACCGGGAGTCACGTTGCCGACGGCCACGACGTCCTTTCTGGACCAGCAGATCGTCCTTGACCACGGGACCGGGGCCCGGCTCAGCCGGGAGCTCGTCGAGTTCGTCGTGGAGGTGCTCGCAGACGTCTACCTCGGCGAGATGGAGGACAGCGCCATCCTCCCGCCGCTGGACGGCGCGCTCGCCATGACCACCGACTCGTTCGTGGTGGACCCGCCGTTCTTCGGCAACGGCGACATCGGCAAGATCGCGGTGTGCGGCACCGTCAACGACCTCGCGGTGGCCGGTGCCCAGCCCCGCTATCTCACCCTCGCCATGATCCTGGAGAGCGGGCTTCCCCTCGCGCAGCTGCACCGGGCCCTGGAGTCCGTCCGGGACACCGCGCGCGAGGCGGGCATCAAGATCGTCGCCGGTGACACCAAGGTCGTCGGGGCGGGCGAAGCCGACGGCATCTTCCTCAACACCACGGGCGTCGGCGTCTTCACCTCCCCGCCCAAGCGCATGAAGGACGTCACCGTCGGCGACAAGATCCTGCTCAGCGGGCCGATCGGCGACCACACCATCCACCTTCTGTCGGTGCGCGAGGGCCTCGGCTTCGAGTCCAACGTGCTCAGCGACTGCGCCCCGCTGAACGGCATGATCGACGCGGTGCGCGGCGCGGTGCCCGAGTCCGCGGTGCGTTCCATGCGTGACGTGACCCGCGGCGGCCTCAACGCGGTGCTGCACGAGTACGCGTCCGCCGTCGGCCATGCGCTGCGCGTCGAGGAGGAGGCGCTGCCGATCAGCTTCGAGACGGCGATGGCCGCGGACATGCTCGGCATCAACCCGATCAACTGCGCCAACGAGGGCTGCCTGGCGCTGTTCGTGGCCCCCGAGCACGCGGACGACGTCCTGCGCACGCTGCGCGCCCACCCCTACGGCAAGGGCGCCGTCGTCATCGGTGAGGTGACCGAACGCCCCGATCCCGTCGTGGAGCTGACCGGAAAGGACGGCCGGGTCAGCGAGGTCGAGGAACTGCAGGGCGCCGAGCTCCCCCGCCTGTGCTGATCTGACGAGTGGGACGAGGAGTCATGGCAGACATCGAGCAGTGGCTGATCCGCGTGTCCGGCGTGGTCCAGGGCGTGGGCTACCGGCCCTTCGTCCACACCCTGGCCACGTCCCTCGACCTGACCGGCTGGGTCCTCAACGACACGTTGGGCGTCCAGACCGAGGTGTGCGGCGCACCCGACACGCTCGCCGCGTTCACGACGGCTCTCAAGGACCGCGCCCCGCTGCTCGCCCGTGTGGACGAGGTACGCGTGGAGCGGCGGACACCCCGGCCCGGCACGAAGCCGCCGGCGGGCTTCGAGATCCGCGAGAGCCGGCGCACCGGTCGGGCGAACACCATCGTGGCTCCTGACTCGCACGTGTGCGACGACTGCCTGCGCGAGGTGTTCGACCCCGCCGACCGCCGCCACCGCTATCCGTTCTCCAACTGCACGCACTGCGGCCCCCGTTACTCTCTGATCAAGGCGCTGCCCTACGACCGGGAGCAGACCACGATGGCCGTCTTCGTCATGTGCGAGGACTGCCGCGCCGAGTACGTGGACCCCGCGGACCGCCGCTACCACGCGCAGCCCACCGCCTGCCCGCGGTGCGGTCCCCAGGTGACCCTTTCCGGCCCCGAGGGGGTGCTGGCCGGGGCCGAGGAGGCGCTGACGCGCACCACGCGGGCGCTCGCCGAGGGAAAGATCGTCGCCGTCAAGAGCGTCGGCGGCTTCCACCTCGCGGTGAACGCGCGCGACGCGGCGGCCGTGGCCCGGCTGCGCACGCGCAAGAAGCGGGACTCCAAGCCGTTCGCGGTGATGACCGCGGGCCTCGCGGAGGCGGCCCGGATCGCCCGGATCACCGACGCCGAGCAGGAGTTGCTGCGCTCCCCGGCCCGGCCCATCGTGCTGCTGCGCAAGCTGCCGGGCGCCCTGCCCGAGGAGGTCGCCCCGCGCAACCCGAACCTCGGCGTGATGCTGCCGTCCGCACCGCTGCACCATCTGCTGCTCGACCGGCCCGGGCTGGACGTCCTCGTGATGACCAGCGGGAACATCTCCGGCCACCCGATCGCCTACCGCAACGAGGACGCGCTGGCCCAGCTCTTCGAGGTCGCCGACCTTGTCCTGCACCACGACCGGGACATCCACGTCCGCGTGGACGACTCGGTGGTGCGCAGCTCCGTGCACCCCGCCCTGGACGAGCCGGTCGTCACCTTCCTGCGGCGCTCGCGCGGCTACGCCCCCTACCCGGTGAAGGTCGACGACATCTGCGGACCGGTCATCGCCTACGGCGCGGAGCTCAAGACCACGGTCGCCCTCGGCGACGGCAACGAGGTGTACGTCAGCCAGCACATCGGCGACCTGAAGAACGACGAGACCTACGCCTCGCACCGCGAGGCCGCGGCCCACCTGTGCGAACTGTACGAGCTGAAACCCCGGCACGCCGCCTGCGACCTGCACCCCGCCTTCCGGGCCCGGGTGCTGGCCGGTACCGACCGGCCCGACGACGTCGTCGAGGTCCAGCACCACCATGCCCACATGGCGTCCTGCATGGCCGAGAACCGGCTCTCGGGCCCCACCATCGGTGTCGTCTTCGACGGCGCGGGCTACGGCGAGGACGGGACCATCTGGGGTGGCGAGTTCCTCGTCGGTGACTTCACCGCGGTGCGCCGGGCGGCCCATCTGCGGGCGATCCCGCTGCTCGGCGGCGACAAGGCCGTGGCGGAACCGGTGCGCACCGGCTACGCGCTGGCACTGCAGGCCCTCGACACACCGGAGAGGGCCGTCGCCGCCTTCCCCGCCCTGGAGGTTCTCGACGAACGAAAACGCACCGTGTTCGCCACGATGGCCGCTCGCGGCATCCAGGCCCCGCCGGTGTCCAGCATGGGCCGGCTCTTCGACGGCGTGGCCGCCCTGCTCGGCGTCTGCGCCTACGCCGAGTACGAGGCGCACGGCCCCATCGAACTGGAGGGACTGCTCGACCGCGACCTCACCCTGACCGCGCCGTACGCCTTCGGTGTCGACACGGGCGGCGACGCCGACGTCCTCGACCCGAGGCCGGTGGTGCGGGCCATCGCCGCGGACCTGTCGCGCGGAACCGCCGTGGCGGACATCAGCCGCCGCTTCCACTCCGCGGTGGTCGACATGGTCGTCAAGCGGTGCACCGCGCTGCGCGAGCGCACCGGCATCCGCCAGGTGGTGCTCTCCGGCGGCGTGTTCCTCAACGAGTTCCTCCAGGTCAACTGCCTCGTAGAGCTGCGCAGGGCGGGCTTCGACGCCCACGCTCACCGGCTGGTGCCCACCAACGACGGTGGGATCGCGCTCGGCCAGGTGATGGTGGCCAACGCCCGGCTGCGCGACACCCCGACGCCCGCATGACCGACCCCTGCTCGACCGACGACGGAGGCACTGCCCGATGTGGACCACAGATCTGACCCTGGACACGGTCGTGCGCCTGCTGAGTGAGAACGAGGCGAGCGCACGGCAGACCCTGAGCATGGTGCCTTCGGAAACCTCCATGTCGGGCCTGGCCAAACTGCCCATGCTCCTCGACCCGTACCACCGCTACTTCTTCAACGAGGACGACGACCCCGACCGCTGGCACTTCCGCGGCGCCCAGCGGCTCCGCGACCTGGAGATGGAGCTGACCGTCCCGCTGCTGCGGGAGCTGGGCCGGGCGTCGTACGCCTCGGTGCGGCCGCTGAGCGGTCTGAACGGGATGACGCTGGTGCTCGCGGCGCTCGGCGGCGATCCGGGTTCCACGGTGGTCACCATCGCCCCGGAGCTGGGCGGCCACTACGCGACGCCCAAGGTGGCCGGCCGGCTCGGGCTCCGGGTGGAGTACCTGCGCGGCCCGGACCCGCACACCCTGGACCTCGCGCACGCCGCCGAACTGCTCGCCCGGACAAGGCCTTCGCTGGTGTACGTGGACCAGTCGCACTGCCTGTTCCCCGTCGACGTGAAGGCCCTGGTGGACACGGTGCGGGCGGCCTCGCCGGGGACGCTGGTGCACGTGGACGCCAGCCACTGGCTCGGGCTGGTGCTCGGCGGGGCGTTCCCGAACCCCCTGGACCAGGGCGCGGACAGCTGGGGCGGTTCGACCCACAAGACGTTCCCCGGCCCGCAGAAGGCAGTCGTGCTGACCCGGGACCCGGCCGTGGAGCAGCTCATCCGCGACACCCAGGACTTCCTCATCAGCAACCACCACTTCGCCGCCACCATCGGGCTGGGCATCGCCCTGCTCGAGTTCCGTGACTTCGGCCCCGACTACACCCGGGCGGTCCTCGAGCACACCCGCCGCTTCGGCCGGCTCCTGACCGAGCGTGGCCTGACCCTGGCCGCCGCCGACCGCGGCCATTCCGCGGGGCACCAGCTGTGGCTGGACACCGAGGCCGACGGCATCCCGGCGAAGACCGCGGCCGCCCGGCTCTCCGCCGCCAGCCTCAAGGTCAACTTCATGTCCGGGCTGCCGGGCTTCACCGGGCAGGGTGTGCGCATCGGCCTCAACGAGGCGACGTACGAAGGTCTCTCGGGCGACGACATCGACGAGCTCGCCGACGTCTTCGTCGCGGCCGTGCGCGACACCGAGCCGCCCGCCCTGCTCGCCGAGCGCACCGCCGCGCTGCGCAGGCGTACCCCGTACGGCGCCCGCGCGACCGAGGGCAGCCCGCTGCTCGCCGCGGCACTCGAACTGTGCGAGGGCGCCCTGCGGCGCACCGGCACGGCCGCGGAGCGCATCCTGACGGAGGCGGCCCGGTGAGCCGTCCCGTCATCGGCATCGCCTCCTACCGCGACCGCGCGCGCTGGAACATCTGGGACACGGACGCGACCGTGCTGCAGCAGGGTTACGTCGACGGGGTGCACCGGGCGGGCGGACGCGCCGTCGTGCTGCCGCCCGACGACACCGACGCCGACGTGCTGGCCCGCCTCGACGGGCTCCTGCTGCCCGGCGGCGCCGACATCGATCCGGCGCGCTACGGCGCCGCCCGCCATGCGCACACCGACACCCCGAGTGCCGACCGGGACGCCGGGGAGCTGTTGCTGCTCGACGCCGCGCTCGCGGCCGGCCTGCCCGTCCTCGGGGTGTGCCGCGGCCTCCAGCTGCTCGCCCTCGCCTACGGCGGCACCCTGCACCAGCACCTGCCCGACCTGGTCGGGCACAGCAGCCACTGCCCGGCCGAGGGCGTCTTCGGCGAGCACCCCGTGCACCTGGTTCCCGGCAGCCGGGCGGCCGCGGTGTACGGGGAGCGGACCGTCGTCAACTCGCACCACCACCAGGCCGTGCTCGACCCGGGCGCGCTGCACGTGACCGGGCGGGCCGACGACGGCGTGGTGGAGGCGGCCGAGGACCCGTCCCTGCCGTTCGTCCTCGGTGTGCAGTGGCACCCCGAGGTCTCGGGCGACCCGGAGCTGTTCGCGGCGTTCGTCGCGGCCTGCGCCGCCCGGTCGTTGCAAGGTGCCGCATCGCGGTGACGACACGCCCCGTCACCGGCATCTGACAGCGCCTTCGTACACCCCCGCCCGCGCCCGCGGCGCGGGCCCGGAACTCACCGCAGGACTTTGCCAGGAGGGCAACCGTGCACACTCACGTCCGTCCCGTCGGCGGCACACTGGTCGGCATCCTGCGCGACCGGGCGGACACCACTCCGCACCGCACCGCCCTGGAGTTCGTGCTCGACGACGGCAGCGAACACGCCCTCGGCTACGCGGCGTTGGACCGCCGGGTCCGCGCGGTCGCCGCCGCGCTCACCGAACGCGGCCTGCGCGGGGAGCGTGTCCTGCTGCTCTTCCCGCCGGGCGAGGACTATGTGACCGCCTTCCTCGGCTGCCTCTACGCGGGCGCCGTCGCCGTGCCCGTGTACGTGCCGACCGGCAGACGCGGCCTGTCCGCGGTGCTGGCCACCGCGGCGGACGCGGGCACCGTGCTCGCGCTGAGCAGCCGGGAGGTGACGGAGGCGATCGCGGCCTCCTACCCGGAGCTGACGACGTCGGGGCTGATCCAGTGGCTGATCACCGAGGACATCCCGGACGCGGCGGCCGACGACTGGGCGGGCCCGGGCCCGGCCCCGGACGACCTCGCGTTCCTGCAGTACACGTCCGGGTCCACGGGAACTCCCAAGGGCGTGATGGTGCGCCACGACAACCTGGTGCACAACTCGGCGTCCATCAGCACCGCTCTGGGCGTCGGGCCGGACAGCCGGGGCGTGAGCTGGCTGCCGCCGTACCATGACATGGGACTGATCGGCGGCATCCTGCAGCCCCTCTACGCGGGTTTCCCCTGCACCCTGATCTCCCCCATGGGGTTCATGCGCAGCCCGTACCGCTGGCTGGACGCGATCAGCAGGCACCGGGCCACGGTGTCGGCGGCGCCCGACTTCGCGTACGGCGAGTGCGTGCGCCGCATCCCCGAGGACAAGCGTGCCGAACTCGACCTGAGCAGTTGGCAGCACGCCATGGTGGGAGCCGAGCCGGTGCGGCCCGCGACGCTGGACGCCTTCGCCCGCGCCTTCGCCGACAGCGGGTTCGACCGGTCGGCCTTCCACCCCTGCTACGGGCTCGCCGAGGCGACGCTGTTCGTCACCGGTGGCGCGCCCGAGCGGGGCGAGCCCCGGGTGCTGCGCGCCGACCGCCGCGAACTGGAGCTGGGGCAGGCCGCGCTGGCCTCCTCGGGCGAAGCGGCCGCTGCGGTGCTGACCGGCTGCGGCCGCCCGCGCAGCGACGACGTCGTCGTGGTGGTGGACCCGGCCGAGGGGCGCGCGTGCCTGCCCGGCGAGACGGGCGAGGTGTGGGTGAGCGGCCCGACCGTCACCGGCGGCTACTGGAACAAGCCGGAGCTGACGGAGGAGGTCTTCCACGCCACGCTGGACTCCCACCCGGGCCGGCACTTCCTGCGCACCGGCGACCTCGGTTTCGCCCTGGACGGGGAGCTGTTCGTCACCGGCCGCGCCAAGGACCTCCTGGTGGTGCGTGGCCGCAACCACTACCCGCAGGACGTCGAGCAGAGCGCCGAGCACGCCCACCCGATGCTGCAGCCCACCCGGGCCGCGGTGTTCTCGTACGACGACGGCACCGAGGAGCGGGCCGTCCTGGTCCACGAGGTGGTGCGCGGCTTCGACGCCGAGCAGGCGCCCGCCGTGATCAGCGCGGTGCGCAAGGCGGTGGCGGTCGAACACGGGCTGTCCCTGCACGAGGTGGTGCTGGTGCGGCCGGGGGCCATCCCGCGCACCACGAGCGGCAAGATCCGCCGCAGTACCTGCCGCGAGCGGTGGCTGGCCGGTGCCCTGGAGGCCGTCGCGACCGGCGGCGCGGACACGGAGGCAGCCGGGGACGGCGCGGAGGCGGCCCCGGTGGCAGCGGCGGTCGTGGAGGCGGTCGCCCTCGAACTCGACCTGTCCGCCGAGCAGATATCGCCGCGCGTCCCGCTGGTGGTCATGGCCCTGGACTCGCTGCGGGCGGTGCGGCTCGCCGACGCGGTGCGCGAACGCTTCGGGGTGCTCGTGTCCCCCACCGAGTTGCTCGACGGGCTGACCGTGGCCGGTCTCAGCGCGCTGATCGGTGCCCGAGGGGGATCGGCCGGCGCCGAGGGCGAGGACGCCGTGGCCGCCGGCCGTGCCGCGTCCACCGGGGAGGACGCCGGTGCCGCGCCGGACGTCCCCGGCCCGGACACCACCGCCGTCGCACCCGCGAGCCGCGCGCAGGAGTGGATGTGGCTCCTGAACGCCATGGGCGGCGGCGCCGCCTACCACGTGGCGGGCGGCATCGACCTGCACGGCCCCGTCGACCCGGAGCTGCTGCGGGCGAGCCTGGAGGACCTGGTGGCGCGCCACCCCGCGCTGCACTGCGGCTTCACCTCCGACACCGACGGCACGCTGCTGCGCACCCCGCTGGCGCCGCGCCGCTTCGAGCTGCCGGTGGTGGAGCGGACGTCGGACCGGGACGCCCGTGACGTGGCGGCCGACCTCGCCGACGCGGCGTTCGACCTGGCGGCGGGGCCGCTGCTGAGGGCGGTCCTCGTGCGGGCCGGAGCGACCGAGTGGACCCTGGCGCTGGCCGCGCACCACATCGCCGTGGACGGCTGGTCGCTCGGCCTGCTGCTGCGCGAGCTCGGGGTCTGCTACCGCGAACGCCTCGCGGGGCGCACCCCGTCCCGTGCCGTCGTCGAGGCTGCGCAACCGCACGCCGGCGACGACGCGGCGGCCACCGAGTTCTGGCGGCAGACCCTGGCCGGGGCGCACGCGGTGGCGCTGCCGCTGGACGCCACCCCGCACCCGAACGCCTTCCGCGGCGCCGCCCTGCCCTTCGCTCTGCCGGCGCCCCTGGTGGCCCGGCTCAAGCGCTACGGGGCGGTGCGCCGCTCCACTCTGTTCATGGTGGTCCTCACCGGGCTGTCCGCCGTGCTGAGCAGATGGACCGGTCAGCAGGACCTGGTGGTCGGCGCCGTCGCGGCCGGACGCCACCGCCCCGGCACCGGCGACCGGATAGGGCTGCTCGTCAACACACTGCCGCTGCGTATCGACGCCTCCGGCGCCCCCGCCTTCGGCGAGCTCCTGTCCCGGGTACGCTCCTCGTGCCTGGCCGCCTACGCACACCAGGACGTCCCGCTGGAGGAGATCGTCCGGCTGGCCGGCACGGACCGCGCCGACGGGCGGGCCCCGCTGGTGCGGGTGGCGCTCGCGCTGCAGAACCTGCCGCTGGCGCCCTGGCAGTCCGGCGAGGTGCGCGCCGAACCCTTCGAACTGCCCGCACCGGGCGCCCAGTTCGAACTGTCGCTGCATCTGGCGGAGGAGAGCGACGGCAGCCTGACGGGCCACGCCGTGTACGCCGCCGACCTGCTGTCCGCACAGAGCGCGCGCCGCCTCCTGGAGGCGCTGGCGCTGGCCCTCGAAGCCGTGCCGGGGCCTCCGGGCGCGGCGGCGACGGACCTGCCGACCCTGCGGTCGGCCGAACTCGACCGTGTGGTGAGGGAGTTCAGCTGCTCGGACGCCCCGCTCGACGACGGTCTGGTGCACACCGCCGTCGAGCGGCAGGCCCGGCTCACCCCCGACGCACCGGCCGTCGTGTGGGACGGGGGCGAGCTGTCGTACGCCGCTCTGGACGCCCGCGCGAACCGGTTGGCCCGACGGCTGCGCGCCCTCGGCACGGCCCCCGACCAGGTGGTGGCGGTACACCTGCCGCGCTCGCCCGAACTGGTCACCGCACTCCTCGCGGTCGTCAAGGCGGGTGGCGCCTACCTGCCGCTCGACCCGGACCATCCCCGCCCCCGGCTCGCCCTGCAGCTCGCGGACGTACGTCCGTCCCTCCTCGTGACCTCGCGCGAGGGCGCGCACGGCGGCGCGGGCGAACTCGCCGCCGGCCAGTCCGGGTTGACGATCGTCGAGGTCGACGACCCCGCCCTGGACGGTCTTGCTGACGGCCCCCTCGAGGAGGTGGCACGGCCGGAGAACCTGCTGTACGTCCTGCACACCTCCGGGACGACGGGCACCCCCAAGGGCGCGATGAACCAGCACGCCGGGGTGGCCAACCGGATGGCCTGGATGCAGGCGATGTATCCGCTGTCGGCCGGGGAACGTGTGCTGCACAAGACGCCCATCGGGTTCGACGTGTCCGGCTGGGAGATCTGGTGGCCGCTGCGCTCCGGCGCGACGATCGCGCTCGCCCGGCCGGGGGGCCACCAGGACCCCGGCTATCTGGTGCGGTCCGTCGTCGACCACGCGGTGACGACCTGCCACTTCGTGCCGTCCATGCTGCGCGCCTTCCTCGACGAGCCCACGGCCACGACGGCCGCGGGCATCCTGCGGCGCGTGGTCTGCAGCGGCGAGGCGCTGCCGCCGGACGTGGCGGACCGCTTCCACCGGCTGCTGCCGGGAGTGGAGCTGCACAACCTGTACGGTCCGACCGAGGCCGCCATCGACGTCACCGCGCAGCCGGTCCTGCCCGGCGCGACCGACCGACCGCGGCTTCCGATCGGACGCCCGGTGCCCGGGGTCCGCCTGTACGTGCTCGACGAGCGCGGCAACCCCCAGCCTGTGGGCGTCCCCGGCGAGTTGCACATCGGCGGCCTCCAGGTGGCCCGCGGCTACTTCGGCCGGCCCGCGCTGACGGCGGCCGCCTTCGTCCCCGACCCGTTCGGCTCCGGCGGGCGGCTGTACCGCACCGGTGACCGGGCGGCCTGGACCGAGGAGGGCACGCTCGACTACCTCGGCCGCATCGACCACCAGGTCAAGATCCGCGGGCAGCGGGTGGAGCCCGGCGAGTCGGAGACGCTGCTGGCCCGGCACCCGGCCGTCGGCAGCGCCGCCGTCGTGCCCCGCCGGCGAAACGGCGAGACGTACCTGGCCGCCTACCTGGTGGCCGCGGGCGGCGCCGAACGGCCGACGTCGGCGCGGCTGCGGGAGCATCTGGCGGACAGCCTGCCGCCGGCGATGATCCCGACGGCGTACGTGTGGCTGGACGCACTGCCGACGAGCGCCAACGGAAAGCTGGACCGCGACGCGCTGCCGGAGCCGGACGAGGACCTCTCGACGGGCGCGTACGTGGCGCCTCGCAACGCGGCCGAGCAGGCGGTCGCCGAGGCGTGGTGCGAAGTCCTGGGTCTTCAGGAGATCTCGGTGACCACGGACTTCTTCGTGCTCGGCGGACACTCGCTGCAGGCGACCCGGATCGCGCTGCGACTGCGCGAGGCGTTCGGGGTGGCGTTCTCCGTCACTGACCTGCTGAGCGGGGCGCCGACGGTGGAGCAGACCGCCCAGCTGTTGACGGAACGCCAGGTGGAGCAGAGCGATCCGGACCAGGTGGCCCGCCTTCTCGACGAGCTGTCCGGGCTGTCGGACGCCGAAGTGGCCGCCCTGCTCCGGGAGGAGGGCTGAGCGAGCCCGCGTCAGACACTGCCGGCGTCCGGCGTGCCCGAGCGCGCGCTGCCGCCGACGTCTTCACCCACGAACCGATGTCCACGTACGAAGGGAAACACCGGCCCATGGCCGCGACGCTCAAGGACGACTTCGCCGAGCGGGCCCGCCTGGAGGCGCGGCTGCTCGGCCGGCGCAGGGGCGGCACGCCGCTGCCACTGCTGGACCGCCCGGCCGGATCCCCGTGGCGGTTCGCCGCCTCGCTCGGCCAGGAGGGCATGTGGGCCTCACTGGCATCGACGCCCCGCCAGCCACTCATCGTCGGCGGACTCAGGGTGTCGGGGCCGTTGGACACCGGGGCGCTGCGCGAGGCGTGGCGGGCGATCGCGGAGCGGCACGAGACGCTGCGCAGCGCCTACCGCGTGGTGGACGGCGCGCTCACCCAGGTGGTGTCGCCGTGCGCGGACCCGCTCATGGAGACGGCCGACGCGGACGGGGCACGGGTCGCCTCCGTCGCCGACGACGAACTGGCCCGGCCCTTCGACTTCGACCGGGGCCCGGCGGCCCGGCTGCGCGTGCTGCGGCGCGCGCCCGGCGAACATCTCGTGGTCGTCTGCCTGCACCACATGATCGGCGACGCCCGCGCCCTCGAGGTGGTCACCGCCGAGCTCACGGCGCACTACGCCGCCACCGTCACCGGCGCCGGGCCGGCGCTCCCCCGGCTCCCGGTCCAGTACGCGGATTTCGCGCAGTGGCACCGGGACCGGGTCGAGGGCGAGCACGGCGCGCGTACCGTCGCGTACTGGGTGGACCGCCTCGCCGGGGCGCAGCCCGCGGTACTGCCGTGCGACCGGTCGGGCGCGCCCGCGAGCTCCCCGGACATCGCGGGCCGTACCCGCTCCTTCTCACTGTCGTCCGACACCTTCGCCCACCTGCGCGAGGTGGCGGCCCGCCACCGCACCACCTTCTACGTGGTCGGGCTCGCCGCCTTCCAGATCCTGCTGGCACGCCGGTCGGGCGAGCGCGACATCTGTGTACGGGCCCCCGTCTCCTACCGCGACCGCAGCGACGTGCACGACCTGGTCGCCGACTTCTCCAACGACGTGGTGGTGCGCGCCGACCTGTCGGGCCGTACGACACTCGGCGAGACCGTGGAACAGGTGCGGGTGAGCACGGCGCGCGACTTCGCCCACCACGACGTGCCCCCGCACCTGGTGGCCGCGCACATGGCCGACCCGGGCCTGCTGGAGCGGCTGTTCCACGTGCAGTTCACCGCGGAACGCGAGCACGACGTCAGCGCGGCCCAGCGGCTCGGCCCGATGAGCGCCGAGCCGTTCTCCCCCACGGCCACCACCGTCGCGCGCCCGCTCAGCGTCCGCCTGCGCCACGACGACGCGAGCGCCCGCGTGATCGTCGCGTACCGCTCGGGCCTCTTCTCCGACGAACGGATAACGGAGCTGCTCCGCGAGTACGTCGACCTCTTCGAGGAGCTGGCGCTGCACCCGGAACGCCCGGCGATCCCGTGACCCGGGAGGCCGGGCGCGCCGCCGTCAGTAGCGGTAGTGGTCGGGCTTGTACGGGCCCTCGACCTCGACGCCGATGTACGCGGCCTGCTCCGGACGCAGCGTCGTCAGCTTCACACCGAGGGAGTCCAGGTGGAGACGGGCCACCTTCTCGTCCAGGTGCTTGGGCAGCGTGTACACACCGACCGGGTACGCGTCCGGCTTGGTGAACAGCTCGATCTGGGCCAGCGTCTGGTCCGCGAAGGAGTTGGACATCACGAACGACGGGTGACCGGTGGCGTTGCCCAGGTTCAGCAGACGGCCCTCGGACAGCACGATGATCGTCTTGCCG
>NZ_MLYO01000078.1 GCF_001866665.1 Streptomyces monashensis
GGAACCGCTTACTCAAGGATTAGGAACCCCAGCCGACGTACGGCTGAGGCTCCTCGGGGCGGTGAGTACCGGTCAGCAGGTGGAGTTGTCCAGGCCGTGGACCGCTCGTCCACGTCTCGGCACACCGCACCGCATCGCGGTCACCGTGGATCAGGCGGCTCAGCGCTGCAGGGTGAGGAGACCCGGCCGCCACGGCAGTTGGTCGTAGGGGCCGCTCGCGGTGGGGGACTTGCCCTGGTAGAGGAACTGCAGGTTGCAGGGGTCGATGGTCATGGTCTGGTCGGGGTTGGTGCGGACCAGGTCGCCGTGGCTGATGTCGTCGGTCCAGGTGGCGCCGCTGTTGGCCTTGCCCGCGAAGGGGTTGCTCTCGCTGGCGGCCTGCGGGGTCCACGGGCCGCTCAGGCTGGAGGCCGTGAAGGAGCGGAAGTAGCGCTGCTCGTTCGCACCCCGGGCCTCGACGATCATGAGGTACTGGTTCTGGCCCTGAACCTTGTAGACCTGCGGTGCCTCGAACAGGTTCTTCACCGAGTCGCTCATGACCGTCGTGTACGACGAGCCGAAGTTGCCCGGGAAGTTCCCGATCGGCATGCTCGCCCGGTAGATGTTGCCGTTGTCACCGGCGAAGAACAGGTACATGTTCTGGCCGTCGGCGATCAGGGTCTGGTCGATCGGGGCGGAGCCCGGGACGCTGCCGGTGAACAGCGGCTGCGGCGCGGACCAGCCGTTGGGGTTGGTGGGGTCGCTCGACGTGCGGTAGATGAAGGGCGACGCGCCCCACTGGGACGCCAGCACCCAGATCTTCTTGGGCGCGAAGTAGAACAGCGTGGGCGCCACCGCGGACTGGCTCATCCCGGTCTGTCCGACCGACGCCATGTCCGACCAGTTCGTGAAGGGCGCGAACGCCATCGAGCCGTACCCCGACCCTGACACGTTCGACGCGTAGACCAGGTGCCTGCCGTTGTAGACCACGTCGGTGAAGTCCTTCACCGAGACCCACCCGTTGGCCGGCTGCGCCAGCGCACCCGTCGACGTCCACCGGTACGTCGACGGAAGAGAACACGTGCTGCCCGTTCCGGACAGGCCGGTCCACTTCTGGTTACCGGCACCGTGGCACGTCCGGATCTGCGGGGACGTGCCGTCGGTCTGGCCGGCGCCCGGCACATCGAGACACCGTCCGGAACCAACACCGCGTAAAGCACCGCTGGTGGCCGCCTGAGCCGGACTGGCGACGGGCATCGCCGCCAACGAGACCAGGGCCGCGGCCACGGCGGCGAGCATCACAGACCGATGTGTGCGGCGGGAACTACGTCTGCGCATGGGGACCTCGTATTCCTTGAGTGAGCGGGTTTCCGGTCGGCCCCGTCGCAGGCTGTGCGGGCCTCGATGCGACGCGGCGTGTTCGAGATAGCGAATACAGGTCGAAGTATCGAGCAAAGTGGATGATAGGGATTCGGTGAACAGCGTCAATACCTCTCGCATAATTCGCGAGCCGCAACCCATCTTCTTGAGCCGGTGACACTCGGCAGCGGCCAGTTCCAGGGCACGGCGGAGCATACGAGCATGGGTTATGGCCGATCTGAAGAAAGTACCCATACCGCGGGCCAGCGCGCGTGCCGCCACGTTGTGCTGACTCCTCGCGTCCGATGCTGACCTTTCACTGACGCCCGAGGGCCTGCAATCCCTCTGACCTGGGAAGAACCGCCAATCACGTGATATGCGGCGGGAGTTCGGTTCGCGTGTGGTTCGCGATCTGCCAGCCGACGATCACGCGGGAGCACACTGCACCGTCGAGCGGCTGACGGCCGAGTTGGCGCCTGGTGGGTGCCATCCTCAGCACCGGGTACGCCCCTCTCCCCGATGCCCCTGCCCACCGTCCTGCCCGACAACGCCGTTCCCGTCACTGCACACGCAGGGTGCTGTCTCCGGTGAGGGTCGGTGATACGACGCAGGCGAGCACGCCCGGGTCAGCCAGGACCGAACCGTCGGGCAGAAGGTGCACATCGAGCCAAGCCCGTTACAGGCATTGACCATGACGACCGGACTTCTATCATCCAGAGAGTCCGAAGTACCGAGCATAGTTCGATATACCGCACACACGTGCACCGATCGTCCCCCTCCAGCCTGAGCGCCGTGTGAGGACCGGAAGTTCTCCACCAACCCCCTGAGTCACCGCACCACCGGTACCGCGTGAGTCACCCCCCACCATCGAAGGAGCTCACTCATGACCGTCCGACCACAACTGCGGCCCTGGCAGCGCGCACTGCTCGCAACCGGAGCGGCCGCCGCACTCAGCGTCGGCGTGCTCACCGGCACGGCGCCCGCGGCCCCGGCCACCTCCCCCACTCCGGCCGCCGCCTCGCTGCCGTGCGACCTCTACGCCGCCGCAGGCACCCCCTGCGTGGCGGCGCACAGCACGACACGGGCGCTGTACGCCTCATACAACGGTCCGCTCTACCAGGTCCGCCGCGCCTCCGACAACGCCACCCGCGACATCGGCGTCCTGAGCCGGGGCGGATACGCCAACGCCGCCGCCCAGGACTCCTTCTGCGCCAGAACCACCTGCCTCATCACCGTCGTCTACGACCAGTCCGGCCGCAACAACCGCCTCACCCAGGCACCTCCCGGCGGGTTCTCGGGCCCTGCCGCGGGCGGGTACGACAACCTCGCCAACGCGACCGCGGCACCGACCACGATCGGCGGCCACAAGGCGTACGGCGTCTACGTGGCCCCGGGCACCGGATACCGCAACAACTCCACCAACGGTGTCGCGAAGGGGGACCAGCCGGAGGGGATGTACGCCGTCCTCGACGGCACGCACTACAACGGCGGCTGCTGCTTCGACTACGGCAACGCCGAGACCAACAGCCGGGACAACGGAAACGGCACCATGGAAGCCATCTACTTCGGAAACATCAAGGTCTGGGGCTACGGATCGGGCAACGGCCCCTGGATCATGGCCGACCTCGAAAACGGCCTGTTCTCCGGCGTGAACCAGCACTACAACGCGGGCGACCCGTCCATAAGCCACCGCTATCTCACCGCCGTCGTCAAGGGCGAGTCCAATCACTGGGCCATCCGCGGCGGCAACGCCCAGTCCGGCGGCCTGTCCACCTTCTACAGCGGCACCCGCCCCAACGTCGCCGGCTACAACCCCATGAAGAAGGAAGGCGCCATCATCCTCGGCATCGGCGGCGACAACAGCCACAGCTCCGCCGGCACCTTCTACGAAGGCGTCATGACCTCCGGCTACCCGTCGGACGCCACCGAGAACGCAGTGCAGGCCAGCGTCGCAGCAGCCGGCTACGGAAAATAGACCCAGGCCGGTGGCTTCCTTCAGGTCAGGGGAAGTCACCGACCTCGACAACATCCGCCGGGTCACGGGCAGTTCCCGTACCCCGTGGACCGCACGCTCGGCGAACGCGCTTCCTCCGGCGCGAGAGCACAGAGGCGTAGGTCCGCCCGTCGGCGGAAGAGCATCGGCAGCGTGATCTGGAGTTCGGTCCGGGCGAGTGACCGGGCGAGGCAGTGGTGCGGGCCGTGGCCGAAGGCCAAGTGCTGCACAGCGCCACGGGTGAAGCCGAACGCATCGTGGCCGTCCGCCCGGCAGGAACGATCGGCAACCAGCCACCGCGTGACGGCGGGGGCCACAGCGTCATTGAACGGCACGAACTCCATCCGAACCCTAAGGGTGCAAGGCTGTCCCCTGGGCCCGCCGCCTGTCACTGCCGTGGTGGACACTCACATCCCTCGGGACGGCCGGCTCCCCAACAAGTGGGAGCACGCAGTGACCAAGTTGACAGACGTGCAGCACGCCCTGCACGCGGTACCGAACGGGTCGACATCGGCACCACGGTCCAACTACTCCCGTTTGAACACCCGATCCACGTCGCCGAGCACGGCGCGATGGTCGACATTCTGTCCAACGGCCGCCTCCGTCTCGGCGTCGGCCTGGGCAATTTCCCGTCGGAGTTCGAGCTTTTCGTACTCGATGCGAAACACCAGGTGTCGCGGTACGAGGAGGGCGTCGCGATCGTGCAGCGCGCGTGGGAGGGCGAGGAACTCGACTTTCACGGCAAACACTTCAACGTCAAGGGCCGCATCACGCCGGCGCCCGTGAGCCTGGAGCTGTGGATGGGCGCGACCGACGACATCGGCGTCATCACCGGCGACCTCACCGTCCGCACTGTGGTCGGCGGCGAGGAGCGCACCGCACACGTCACCGTCCGGTACACCGACGCCGAGGAGTGTTACACCGTCACCGGCAGCCCCGCCCACTCCCCGACGGCGACCTGGCCGCCTACCGCCGGCAACTGCTCGACCGCATCCACCACGGCCAAGCCGCCGAAGCCATCTGACAGCGCGGGAGCCTGTGCCCCGACCCGCATCGCGCCAGGCGCCCGCGGCCCTTCCGCGCCGATGCCAACCAGCCGTCCGACACCGAGAAATACCGGCGATCCGAGCCGACCGGCTCCCCTGGCACCTCATCAAGGCACAAGCCGCCGAACCCGACCTCACCCCCGCCCCACCCACACAGGCGGCCGGCCCAGTCCCATGCGACGGCTCATCGACACCTTCGCCTGTCGGCCGACGCGCTGCCTGACCCCCGAAGTGCAGGACAGTGCACCGCAAGGGCGTCCCGTAGCTCCGTGTCCGGGCCTGCACACGGCCGGCACCGCCTCTCAACGACCGCTCCAGGCGCGCAGCGCTCGGCACGGCCGCAAAACCCGCACTACTCGTCTGACGGACCGACAACGATGCCTCGGCACATGGGCCTTTCGAAGACTACGAACGCAGGGGCCATGCACGGACGATGCGACGTTCGGGTGTTTCTGCCGCACGACCATGAACGCAATGCATCGATTTTTGCGTAATTGCCAATAAACTCCACAACTGTGAAAAGTCGATCTGCTGTAGATCGCATCAACTCACTTGCCGGAGATGACATGCGCAAGCTTCGCAACTTTGCCGTCCTGGTCGCCGCGCTCGGCAGCATCGGCCTCGTCAGCGGCACGGCCCACGCCGGCGAGGGCGGCGGCCACGGGGACAAGTTCAACATCACCCAGAGCGCCCGATGCAAGTCGCACGACCTGAACCTCGATGTCCTTGGTGAAGTCGGTCTGCTCAACGGCGTGCTGGGCAACGCCCTGAACGGCGAGGGCAACCCGGGCGGCCAGGCCACGCACATGGGCTCGACCATGGGATGCAACAGCAAGGCATTCTGAGATTTCATCCTGCGCTGGTCCGCCGGTGAGGTAGCTGGTCCCGGCACCCGGCCCCAGGCCGGGTGCCGGGACCATATGTGCGCCGGCGGATCTCCGGCGCTGCGAACAGCATTCGGCCTCGGCTCAACATGGCGTGACCGGCCTACCGACCGCTCCCACAGCGACCGGCTGATCCGTGTCACACGGCTGATCGGATCACGTGTTGCCCGTGCAGAACTGCGCTATGCGGCCGCCCCCACCGCAGGCGAAGATGGACCCCGGGGTGAACACCTCGTCCGTGTTGATCGGACCGGGACCAGCGGTCTCCGCCTGAGTCACTATCTGCCTCGTCGCCGCGTTGTAGATCCCGACCCATACCGGTTGGGTGGTGTTGTCCGGGTCGTAGTACTCGGCATGGATACCGCCATTGCTCGTGTTCCACCACAGACGCACCACCGCGTTGCCGTGCCACGCCTCGGTCATCTCGACGAACGACGCCGGCGACTTGGTGGCCGCGCTCGCCGTACCGGCCTGCACACCTGCGGTCGTCAAGGCCAGCACGGCCATGGCAAGGACGAGTCTGGGTTTCCGCATCAACTTCTCCTGTATTCCAGGTTCGAAGAGGACCGAGCCTGTTCTGACTCTTTGAGGAGGGTCAGGACAGGAAGACACACAAGGTATTCCGAGCTGCCTGGATATACCGACATGTCATTCCGCTTGTTCGAGCCTCGCATCCAGCGGTTCGTCAGCTATGGCGGGACCCAGACAACACTGCAGTCACCGGTCCCACTGAGGCCGCTGCACGGCGGCACAGACGCGCCGTTCTGGTTGTTCGGTGCCGATATCGTCGCGGGGGCCTTCAACAGAGGTGCACACGTCTCCGTCCGGGCAACCCGTTCCAGGGCTGGCCGTTGTTGGCGAGAGCCGCAGCCGAGCCCGTCAGCACCGTAGTGCCGGTCGCAGCAACGACCGACGTCATGGCCAGTACAGCACGAAGCCTGTTCCTCACCATCTTGGTTCCCCCCTAGGCCGTGTTTTAGGAAGCGCG